>CAVYFO010000011.1:0-141552 GCA_963767755.1 uncultured Acidobacteriota bacterium
GTTCACTCAAACTTGTGCGGCTAGTCGACGCCTCGAAAAATTGGGTGACGAATCTGAATTAGCGCAGACGATCAAAGCTCTCCATCCCGAGTCGAAAGGTTCAGAGCAGCAGCTTGGAGACCGGGAGAATTCGCAGTGATTCGAGCTTGTCCCGCTTTGCCAGTCGACTGCAAAATGGCGAGGCAAAGCCCTTTGAAGGCTTTTCTCCGACTCCCTTTATAGTCTTCGTGACTCTGCGGATCCCCGTTGTCCACACCTATTAGCGAAGCCTCTCCCTCGACGGCAAATGTCACTTCGTTGTCGGCGGTCGGCACCAGCCTGCCCTTTTCGTCCAGGATTTGCACAGTAATTTGCGCAACGTCTCGGCGGTCCGCTGAAAGCAAGGTGCGATCCGCTATCAGGCTTATGCTCACGGGTTCTCCTGTCGTCGAAACCTCGATGGTGCAAGTGGCTTTTCCATCCTTCGTTCCGATCGCCTTCAAGACGCCAGACTCGTAAGGCACGTCCCAGGTCAAGTGCAGATCGGCGGTGGTCCTCAGCACTCTGGCGCGCGCGGGATAATTCCCGTAGTGCCCTTCCATGCCAACGCGGGGAAATTCGTAGCCCTTAACTCCAAGAGATCTTTCGTTGAGAAACAGTTCCACCGTGTCGCAATTGGTGTAACAAGTAACCGGAATGATCTGCCCTTCTTTGCCTTTCCAATTCCAGTGCGGAAAGAGATGAAGCATGGGCTTTTCCGTCCACTGGCTCTGGTAGAAATAAAATCCGTCCTTCTTGAAACCGCAAGTATCAATGACGCCAGCGGAAGCGCTCTTCATCGGCCATCGCGCTTCGCCCAAATAATCGATGCCGGTCCACATGAAGTCGCCGGCAACGTAGTCGTATGTGCTGACAAACTTCCACAATTGTTCGACGTCGATGTCGCGTCCTCGCAGCAAAGGAAGAACAGGACTTCGTGAGGTGGCGGGCGCTTCACTTTCGAACAGTTCTCGATAATCGCCGCGGACGCCGCCCATAGCTTCGCTCTCGGTCCCGATGAACTTCCTCTGAGGAAAAGCGTGGCGGTCGATGCTGTAGTATTTTTCGCGGCGGTCGCGCCAGCGATCCACATAGTTGTAGCCCACAACGTCTAGCAGCGCGAGAAACTCCGGTTTCGCCACGCTTGATGGAGGATCGGAAGCAATGTGATCGCAGCCGACCGTTACGAGGCGCGTCGGATCTTCGGTATGAAAAACGTGCAGCAGTTCACCAAGAGTTTCAACTCCCTGAGGCGCTTCCTGGTCGCCTACTTCATTTCCCGCGCTCCAGAGCACGACGCACGGATGATTGCGGTCGCGGCGGACGAAATTCTGCACGTCTTGCCGGTACCAATCGTCGAAATACTTGCTGTAGCCGTTCGGGCCGATTTGCCCCTTCGGAACTTTCCATTCGTCAAACGCCTCGTTCATCACCAGAAATCCCTTGCGGTCGCACAAATCCAGAAATTCTTCGGCATAAGGATTGTGGCTGGTGCGAATTGCATTGCAGCCCATCTCGAGAAGAATTTGCAGCCGGCGCTCCCACACGCGTTCAGGAACTGCGGATCCGACGCAGCCGGCTTCCTGATGGAGACAGACGCCGTTCAACTTCACGCGCTCGCCATTCAGCAAAAAGCCTTTGTCCACGTCGAAGACGGCTTCGCGAATGCCGAAAGGCGTCTCGTATTCGTCGACGAGCTGGTCTTGGAGGCGAATTTCGCTTTTCACAGTGTAAAGATGAGGATCGCCGGGAAACCAGAGCCGCGGCGCATCGAGTGTAAATTGTTGCGTGAACTCGTATTCCGCGTTGGGCGCAACTTCGAGCGCGGGCGTCGAGCTTTCTGTTGGCTTTCCGCCGTCATCCAGAATTGTCGTGGTCAAGGTGCAGGGAGCGGCGTGTTCCCCGTCGTTTCTGACCAATGTCTTGACCTGCACGGTGGCCGCGTCTTTGGCGATCTTCGGTGTGGTGACAAATGTTCCCCAATGGGCGACGTGAAATTTACTGGTGGAGAGCAGCCAGGTGTGCCGGTAAATGCCCGATCCGGAGTACCAGCGGCAATTCGTCTGATGTGAGTTATCGACGCGCACGGCGATCACGTTCTCGCAGCCGAACAGCAGATGCGGCGTGAGGTCATAATAAAATGGAACGAAGCCGTACGGCCGTTGGCCTAGATAGTGCCCGTTGATCCACACCTCGCTGAGCTGGTAGACACCGCCAAATTCGATGGTGAACAGTTTCTCCTTCAGCGCTTCGGCCACATGGAAATGTTTGCGGTACCAGCCGATGCCAGTCGGGAGATAAGCGCCGCAATAGCTCGAAGGTGCATTCTCGTCAAATGGGCCCTCAATGCTCCAATCGTGCGGAAGATCAATGTCCCTCCAGCCCGAATCCGAGAACCCGGGCATTTGTGCTCCGGGTGAATCGCCCTTGAAAAATTTCCAGCCGAAATCAAACGACTCGCGCATTCGGGGCGAGGAAGCTTCGGACGGAGCGACGCGGTCATAAGCGGAAATGCCCGGCGGGAGCGCCGAAACCAGCGCGGCGGCCCCTACGGCCCCTTTCAAAAGTTGACGTCTGCTTAGCGAGCCTTGCGACGCGCTCTCCTTCGTCATCGCATGCTCCTCTAATGGCGTGTGAACTTGTCGAACACGGTGATCACCGGCAGCGCGTTCCCCTGCTCATCGAAAAAGCCGCGCGATAAGAGCGGCCCGGTGACCGCCGGCTCCCACCAAAAGACGCCCACGCCGAGTCCGCCGGGAGTTTCCTGCACAACGCGATTCACTTCTTCGAGGAACTCCTTTTGTCCTTCAGGCGACTCCGGAAATGGCGCTGGCCGCGTTTTATATTCGGTCGGCGTCCAGTTGTAAGCCGCTTCGACGACGATGATGTCTTTCCTGTATTCCTTGGCCATGAAAATCATGTTGTCGCGGAGCTGATTCAGGCTTCCATGCCACCACGGATAATAGGATTGGCCGATGACGTCGTAATCCACGTGATAGGAATCGAGTTTGTCGAAAAATTCCTTGGTGCGAACCTTGTCCGCGCCGCGGTCGATGTGAATCATGATGCGCGGCCGGGGATTTTCCCCCGTGCCCGCGTAGACGCCTTCAATGCCAGCTTTCACGAGATCGGCGAAATTATCCCAATTGCCCGGCAACTTTCCGTCGGGCCACATCATTCCGTTGATGACTTCATTTCCGATTTGCACCATGTCCGGAAGAACGCCTGCATCCCGAAACGCTTCCGTTGTCTGCTTCGTGTACTCGAAGACCGCTTTCACAAGTTGCGGGTGCGTCATGCCAACCCAAGCCTTGGGAGTAAATTGTTTGCCGGGATCGGCCCAAGTATCCGAGTAGTGGTAGTCCAGCAGAAAGTGATAGCCAAGTTTCTTGGCGGCTTTGGCCAGCGCGATGGTGTACTCGAGATTGTTGGGAAGGTCCGTTGGCGTGTGGAATAGCCGCAGCCTTATCCAGTTGTAGCCGTGGTCTTTTAATATGACCAATCCCGGTTTGGCGACGCCATTGTCCTTGAAAACTTTTCCGCTATCTTCCGCCTGCTTTAGGAAAGACACATCTGCTCCGACCGCATACTGGGCCACGCTCGCCTTGCAAGCGGGAAAAAGCAGCAGGAGCAAGAAAACGGTGCACAGCAATTTTTTCATGTTTGTCTCCCTACCCCGGAAGCCAGTCGTCAATGAACGGGAACGATTTGCCACTGTTGCGTCAAAGCGCTGGTGCTTTGTGGCTCCTGGACGGCAAACCCGGCCTGCGCGCCGGCTCCGCCGTTCATATCCAGCACCAATCCGCTCACGCGATTCAGCAGCACAGAATATCCGTTGCCGGCCGATACAACGTTCCACTCCTCCTCTTGCCCGCCGCCCGATGGTGATTGAATGATGAGATTGCCGCTCGAAGTTAGTCCGCCCGAATCATCCAGCACGTTGATCGTATTCACCGCACCCGGATTTACACTTGCGATTTGGAAATAGCCGTCATTGTTGCTCATGATCTGCCATTGCTGGCTCAGCGTAGGAGCCACGCTGTCCGCTTCGGCGTCCAGCTTCGCGCCAGCAGCCGTGGAACCTTGAAAGACTGACAGCAACATCCCGCTGCTGCGGTTCACAAATTTATAGTTCAAGGTCGGATCCAGTTTCCCGCCCAGCGCATCCAGTCCCGGCAGCGCCTCCGAATAGTTTGCCGCTTGAACGTTTGTTATTCCCGATGTGTCGGCGTTGTCGAAGAGAGTCAGCCCGTTCCACGCAAAAATCCCGTCCGACATTCCGTCTCCATTGATGAAGCTGCCGCTCGCGTTCGATTCATTGACGCCGGCGGGATCCCAATATTCGACACCCATTCCCAAATTACTTGGCAAAGCCTTTTGCACATTTTGGAGATCGATCAAAAACTGCCGCTGCGTCGCCACGCTCGGCGGAGCGTACCAGGGATCGTTCGCATCGAAACCATTTTCGTAGTGCTCGCCAGCCTCGATGATGAAAATCGGCTTGCCAATGCTGTTGGCCGCAGCAACCAAAACATCCTGCTCGACCGGCTTATTCGAGGGATTTGCCTGCGTCGCTTGCGCATCCGTCAACGGCCCGTGAAAAAAGGGATAGTAGCTCTGGCAGATTGCGTCATACGGAATGTTATTTTGATTGGCCAACATGAAAAACTGCGTCAAATCCCAGGCCGGCGTGATGTGGATGCAGGTTAGCGGTGGCGGAATCGCTGCGCCGATCGACGTATCAGCTGCTGCGTCATCCACCGCCTGCATGGCCTGAATTTCCAAACTTGCAAAGCCGCCGAAATCCGCTCCCGTGGGACTCCCGAGCGACCCAAGAAATCCCGTATCGACCTCATTCCCGACTGAAATGAGGTCCGGCATCACGCCCGCCTGACGATACGCCAGCACTTCGGTTTTCACGTAGTTGTAGACGTCCGTTTGCAACTGCGCGAGCGTCTGATTGGCCCACGAAGACGGAACGCTCGAAGAGCCTCCGCCATCAAACAGCAAAGTCAACTCGATACTCATTCCGAGATTTTTCACGCGCTTGGCAAGGTCCAAATCCTGCGCGTCCGTCTCGCCATAACACGCGTTACCCGTGCAGCCGGTTTGCGAAATGTTCATATAAGGCGGCACAGAGCTGGGCCGCAAGCGAACCATGTTGACCCCGTGGTCCTTCATCAGCTGCAACACATCCTGCTGCAATCCCGCGTCGTTCCACCATGCAAGTCCCGTCGATGCTCGATCGACTTCCTGTTTTTCGAGCAGCGCGTTGTCGATTCCCCGGAAGAAAGCCGGACGCAGCAACCATTGCTGGCTCTGCGTGGCGCTTCCGCTGAATGCCGTTTGCACCAGCGTTGCGCCCGCCGATAAAGATTCCTGGGAAACATCGATCAACAGACCTGTGCTCATATTTGCGATGGTGTAATAGCCGTTCGAGGTCGCCGTCAGCGTCCACTGCTGCGTGGCCACCGCGACGCAAGAATTTTGCATCACGTACGTCACGCCACCGCTCGCCGCCGAATCCAGGCAAAAATGGTTGTACAAATTGCTGATCCGCCACGCTCCACTGGAGAGCTTCGTGAACGCCCAGCGCTGGCCCAGACTCGTGAAACTCCGCGCATCCTGGAGAATGTGATCGCCCGCCGTCGTAGAATTATTGTTGAGGTCGGCCTGTAATCCGCTGAGCTGGTTCAGCGCGTAATAAACTTCGCCGTTAATCGGCGTGATGTCGGTAGGCTCGGCAGGCTGCTGGCTTGCCCCGAGAACATTCATACTCGCCGTGGCCGTCTTCCCGTTTCCTCCTTCCGTCGAAGTGACTGCGCTCGTGACGTTGTTCTGCGTGCCCGTGGCTGTGCCCGTGACGTTCACCGAAAAGTTGCAACTTGTGTTTGCGCTAAGCGTCGCGCCCGTCAGCGCCACGCTGTTCGAGCCAGCCGTCGCCGAAATCGTTCCGCCGCCGCAACTCCCCGAGAGCGCATTGGGCGTGGAAATCACCAATCCCGCCGGCATCGTGTCAGTGAAGCCTACTCCGCTCAGAGAATTACTGCCGTTAGGGTTGGACAAAGAAAAGGTCAGCGAGGTGCTGCCGTTGATCTGAATCCCTGCCGCGCCGAACGCCTTCGAAATCGTGGGTGCCAAGATCGTGGGAGGCGGTTGTGTGCTGCCAGAAGAGCCGCCCCCGCACCCGCAGGCGCACGAGATCCCCAGAATCACAGCCGTCCAGTACGCCCGAGCTCGCAATCGCATCTCCACTTTTCCAGTCGCTCCAGGAGAGTGGCCCGCGGCCCTTCGCGCTCAATGACGCACTCTCGATAGCGTACTCCGCTCATCCAGTAACAAAATGGATGCAGCAAATCTATCTATCTAATGGGGAAAGGCAATCCGACTAAGGTTGGATTCGCAGCGGAAGCCAAGAAAACTCCGGGCAGGCAAGAACGTCAAGAATGCCAAAAACTGAGAAAACTTAGGGTTTTTCATCGGGCAACTCGTTGTCCTGCCCTTTTGGCGCAACATTCATCTGTCTATAGAGCGACGTCACCCGGTCTTTGGCCTGCTTGATCTCTTGAAACAGCTTCAACTCCTTTTCTGCCTCCGCCGTCAGCCCAAGCTTCCTGCAATTCGTCGCCAGCCGGTAGTGCGCTTCGGAGTTGAGCGGGTCGGACGCCACCGCCATCCGCAAATATTTGACCGCCTCTGCCGGCTTTCCCATCACGGCAAGAAGCTGGCCCAAACCCATCTGCGCGTCCACATCCTGCGGATTCAACTCGAATGCTCGCTTGTAGTGCGCCAACGCCTGATCCATGTTCGCCTGCAAATACGCGAGTTTGCCAAACTGGCATTCCAGTTGCGCGTTGTCGCCTTCAAGCTGCGCAGCCGCCTTGAACTCTGTCTCCGCTTCCGCCTGTGTCGCCGGGTCCGTCTGCGCCGACTGCAAAATGGCCTCGCCCAATTCGTAATGCACCCCGGGAAGTCGCGGATCAAGCTGCAGCGCCTTTTTGTAATGCTCGATCGCGCCCTTCAAATCTCCTTCGTTGATCAATCGCTCCGCAATTACTTCCTGCATCCGCGCCGAACCCGGCGCAAGAATCGCCAGTTTATTCAGTGTGTCGTCCGCCAAATCGGAATACACCTTCTGCGCCATGTATAAAATTTCCACATCATCCGAATCCACATCCACAAGCGCTTGCATAACCGAAGCCGCGCGGTCCAGGTCACCTTCCCGGTAATACAGACCAGCCAACTCCATCCCCGTCTGGATTTTCAGATTTTTGTCTTTCAGCGTGGGAAATGTTTTCTCTAGCAGTTGTTGCGCCGAGGGGACGCCCATTCTCAATTCACAAATTCCCAGAAGTGCTTCCGTTTTCACCAATGACGGATCAATCGCCAGAGCCTTGCGCAAATTTTCCACCGCCTTCTGATAATCGTGCTGGAAGTACGCAATGACTCCCAAATTTGCGTAAGCCTCAGCGTTCCTAGGATCAATTGCCAGTACAGCATCAAACTCTGCAACTGCCGAGTTCGCATCATTCGCCTTGAGATCTTCGGCGGCCTTCCGAAGATGCCCGCGAATCTCAGCCGCGCGCGGGGTTCCAGATTGCGCACCAGAAGCCGGAACAACGCTGCTCAGGAGCAAGAGAGCCAAAACCGCTGCCCAGCAGCTCCTTAAACACTCAAGCCGCTTTAGAGACACGGCGATCAAATCGCGAGAACGAACTTCGGTCTTGCAAAATGTTTCGGACTGGAATTCTTTCATGGAAGAACAAAGCCTGCCGCAGAGCGTTCGGACGAGTCGCAATGAACTTCTCGCCCACTCAGTTCTCACTGCCATCTCACCCTACCACACCAAGACAGCCGCAACCCCCGCAAATTCCGTCTAGCAAGTATGCAACCGCCTTGGCAGAAATCGGCGGTTCCAGCCCGCCGTCAACTGCCAAGCCATTGCCCCTGTCGACGCAGCGGTCGCATAAAGATGGCGGCCGGACAGGCCCAGGCGCCAATGTCTCTCGAAAGTCGCCGGAGGCGGAAGGACCATTCCTTCCGCCTCCAGCAGTGGGGTGTTGGGGGAGTCCAGCCCGAATCAGGCTCAGAATGTGATGTGCGCACCCAGTTGTAACACGCGCGTGTTAGCCGCATAGCCTGCGGAATCCGTCAGCTTGCCAGCCGAACCATCAACCAATGCCAGCCCAGTGTCTGTGCTCAGGCACGGGGCCAGTTGCCCCGATGGCTCGCACAGGTAGCCGACATTTGCGTCCGGGTTGTGGTAGTTAATATGGTTGAAGAGGTCGTATGCGTCAGCCCTGATCTCGAGCTTCACCCCCTCCCAGTGCAAGTTGAACTGTTTCGCGATACTCAAATTCACATTTGAGTAGCCCGGCCCAACGAGAGTGTTGCGTCCAAGATTGCCAAAGGTCCCATTCGCCGGATTAGCGAAGGCTGCCGGGTTAAACCACTGGCCAGGCGAAGGATTTGAGACCCCAGGAGTGCCGACCAAGTTCGGGTACAGGAGTGAGCCGGCCGCGATGGACGGAGCAAGCCCAGGATCAATAGCGTTGGCAACGGAGCTCTGGATCACAGGGGTAAACGGAACGCCCGAGTGCCACTGGAAAAGAGACGAGAGGCGCCACCCGCCTGCAATTTGGTCGAGCGGCCCATGAAGCGCGAATTGACGGCCGCTACCGAAAGGCAATTCGTAGGTGACCTGACCCACCACGGTGTGCGTCGAGTTAAAGTCCGACAAACCGTAATTTGCCGCGGGATTGTACGCATTCTGGTAAATGTCGACGCCCGATCCGTGGCCGGTGCCGGTGCCGGTATCAAGCGATTTCGAAAAGGCGTAATTCACTTGGAAGTTCAAACCGTAGGACATCCTCTTTTGGAGGCGTACCTGCAACGCGTTGTAATTCGACCATCCGTCATAGATGGCAGCCGAAATCGAGTTAAATACGGGATTGGGATTCCCGCAATTGTAGCCCGTACAGCCGAGCTCAGTCACAGGCGCCTGATTGACATCCGTTTGAAAGTTCAGATTCCTGCCCCGCGTATAAACGTAGCTTGTATCGAGTAAGATGCCACCCGTGAATTCGTGCTGGACACTCAGCAAGAAGGTCTGCACGTAAACGGTAGGCATGTTTTGGGGGTAGTACTGCACGCCGCTATAGTTGGCGATCTCCGGCGAAAGTGTTTGCAGCGTCGGATAGACGACTGTGCCGGGCGGTGGCCCCGTGGCCAATTTGAAGGCATAGCTTCCATTAACGTAGCCCCCATTTCCTTCGTTATGAGGATTGAAGCCGAGGCCCAGCGCCCCATCGGTATAATTTTCGGCGTCGCGTGGCGCGTCAAAAATGCCGTAGCTGGCCCGGACGGACCACTTGTCACGGGGGGACCAAGCGACACCGATTCGAGGCGCGAATTGTTTGTAGTCGGCGTTCTGAATTGTATTATAGTTAGATGTCGTGCCTCCATAAACAACATCACTTTGTCCCCCGTAAAGGATTGCTCCCT
Organism: uncultured Acidobacteriota bacterium; assembly: GCA_963767755.1. Taxonomy (GTDB): domain Bacteria; phylum Acidobacteriota; class Terriglobia; order Acidiferrales; family UBA7541; genus Acidiferrum. Next base: position 9,523 of record CAVYFO010000011.1, read on the forward strand.
TGTACAATCCGCCATCCGCGGAATTGGGCAGAAAGGGGTCGTAATTGCCGAAAAGATTGTGCTTCACTCCCCAGCCGGCCTGCGCCTGCCAGCGCAACCCCAAATTGAGCGTCACATGCGAGGAAACCTTGTAGTCGTCGCTAGCAAACAACGCTGTGTTGTGGGTATGGGCGCTGGTCGGGTCGTACGTGTAGACATACCATCCGTATACGTCGCCTGAGAGGAAGTCGGCGTAAGGAATCCCCGTGACGCCGCCGTTGAATTCGAAATTCCCGGAGCTGGCATCGCCCCAGTTTGTATAGTTTTGATAAACCCTGTCGTACTCGCCGCCCACCTTGATGGAGTGTTTGCCGCGGATAAGTGTTAAAACATCCGAAACGTTATAGACTCCCTCGCCCAGAACGGCGTTGATGTTGCCGTTTTCGTTGCAGCCTGCGCCTAGAGCCATGCAGCCCGCGCCTGCACCGCTATCAATCGTAATCTTGGGGAACACGTTGTCGGGAGAATTGCTCCCATAAGCCGGTTGAAGCCCAATCGTCGTCGGAACATTCTTGCCAAGGGAGGGCGGTACGTACTTATCGAGCTCGCGGCTTGCCCCCAGACGAAACTCGTTCAGCATTGTCGAGTTAATCGTGTAGACGTCCGTGAGTTGGCCCGTCAGGTTGTAGTTGTTTCCCAGGGAATAGGATGTCGCGTCGTTGGGGTACAGCGGATCCGCAGGAACGTACGACACCATGTTCGGGTAATAATTGAAGCTAAACGAAAGTTTCTGCGCTGAAGAAATATTGTAGTCTACCTTGCCCGTATACCAGGTTGAGGTGTTCGGACTGGAGCCGCTGAACACATAGTCGTATCCGAGCGTAGTTGGGTTGCAAGTTTGCGCGACAGTTGGTCCCACATTCGCTGGGCCGGGGCATCCGGGAATCCATCCAGGCGCGGTTGCCGCAGGGAAGTAGCCCTGTAGCTTCAACGCCACCGGATCATACGTACCCAGCAGCATACCCGTGGGGCTAAAGGCCGAGCCAGTCGAGCCGGTGATGCCATAGAAATCCCCCGCCGCCATGGCAGCGGTCGGGTAAGTGTAGTTGCCACCCGTTGGGGAAGAGGAAGGGTTACGCTGATAGTTGAAAAAGAAAAACAGCTTATTCTTGAGAATCGGTCCGCCCACGCTGCCGCCGTAGTTGTTCCAGTGCTCCACAGCCTGTGGCCCAGTGTGATTGTAGAAACCTCGTGCGTTGAACGCCGTGTTTTGGACGAATTCATACGCGCTGCCGTGCCATTGGTTCGTGCCGCTCTTCGTGATCACGTTAATCGAAGTGAGGCCATTGCCATACTGCGCGGGGGCGTTTCCCGAATTGATGCTTACCTCAGTAATAGAATCCACCGGCATATAGAAATTGCTGCTGTTGAAATCTCTAGGGGCAGTGGCTGCCGAGCCGTCCACTAGAAAATTCACGTTGTAGGACTGCGTCCCATTGACGCCGATCGCTTGACCGTTGGCTTCGCCAGCTCCCCCACCTGCATTCACTCCAGGAATGAGCTGAGTCAACTGGGCGCGCCAGTCGGTGCCAACGATAGGCGCAGCACGAACCGCCTCGGCACTAAGGGCCACGTGTTGCCCAGTTGTTTCCGTTTCGACGAGCGGAGTCGCGCCGCTCACGATGACTTCCTGAGTGGCCGCGCCGAGTTGCAGAGCGGCGTCAATTTCCAAAGTTTGGATCTGCAGCACAACGCCTGAGCGGACAAAATCGCGGAAGCCTTGTTTCGAGAATGTGATGGTGTAGTTGCCTGGCGCCAAAAAGGGAACATCGTACAAGCCGGCTCCGTTCGTCGTCGTCGGCGTGACCACTCCGGTTTGCACATTTTTTATCGAGACCGTGACTACCGGAACGACTGCCCCGGAAGGATCCGTTACGGTCCCTTTGATTTCCCCCGTGTTCGAGTTCTGCCCTCTCGCCAGGGGAGCTATCAGATTTGCCAGCAGCAATAAGCACAAGAAACCATACTTACGAAGAACGTGAGCGTTTAACACTCGATCCTCCTAGGAGCTAAATCCCGACTCGTCCGTTGCAACTTGCCGAACCGATCGCCTGCGGAAGTTTCATCCTCGCTCAAGACTCATTCAAAGCGGCACTGGCCCGGCCCCGCGTCCTCGACGTAGAGCGCGATTTGCGCGCACCAGACATGGAACGGCCGCGCGCACACGATGCCCGTTATCACCGCCCCACGGGGTCTGCTCTTGCCTCGCCAACAATTCACCTCTACAGGGCCCCGACCAATTGTTCTGAAAACATGCGGCAGGCTTTGCACCCAAGCCTTGCCCCTGAAAATCCAGCTTCTGCGATTTGCCGGATTGTAGGACTTACCTGTACGGAGGGACATCCGCCTAAAGTAGGATTATCGATTGGCGGCATTCCTTTTTCTTATAGCTGCAGGCAGGCAACCTTTGCTTCCATCGCCACCGACATGCGCACGGCTCCGTTCCTTGGTCGGCGCGACTCCGCAGGACTACGAAATCGGCTCGGGGCATGCGAAGCGGCGCGCTTTGAGCGCACCGCGATTGGCAGCTCTGCGATGTTGCATCTGGGAATTAATCTGGTGGGCGAAACTTTACAGATGTTCCAGACCGCGTTGTAGAGCGGCAATGACCGCCTGCGTGCGGTCGTTCGCATCCAGTCGCATCAAGATTACGCTGACATGGCACTTCACAGTAGCTTCTGTGATGCCGAGACTGGCAGCAATTTCCTTGTTGCTCTGCCCGTGAACCATCAGCGATAGAACCTCGCGCTCCCGTGGGCTCAAGTCCGAGTTGGGCGTGCGATCCGCCAAACTCCGCGCCACCGACGGCGGCAGGAAACGCGTTCCGGCATGCGCTTTGCGCAACGCGTCTACGAGCGTTTCGTGCGACATCCCTTTAATGATGTACCCCAATGCCCCGGCTGCGAGCGCCTGGTGAATATCTTCGTCGCCTTCGTAGGTCGTTAACACGACGCACTTGGCGCTGGAATCCTCCTGGCGAATGGCACGCAAAGCGTCCAGTCCGCTCATACCGGGAAGGCGCAGATCCATCAACGTAATATCGGGCCGATGCTTCTTGTAAATGCGTATCGCTTCTTCTCCAGAGCCTGCTTGCGCGCAAACCTTCATATCTGCTTGAGCATTTATGATGGCCGCAACGCCCAGCCGCAGGATGGGATGATCGTCCACCACGAGAACACCCATTTTTTGCACGGAGTTCATGCTCTTACAGTTTCGTTAGTCTTTCTCACGCTATTCAGCCGCGCGGGGACTTCCAGCGACAGTTGCGTGCCTTTCCCCGGAGAGCTATTTATCTCAAAACGGCCGCCGAGGTGTTCAATTCTTTCGCGCATTCCAATTATCCCAAAATGCGCGCCCTGCATCGCCAGAATTTCTTCGAGGTCGAATCCGTTGCCGTCGTCCAAGACCTGCATCCGTATAGTGTCCCCTTCAAACTTCATATTGATCCAAATCTCCGCGGGGTGTGCGTGATGCACCGCATTGGAAACCGCTTCGCGAGCGACCATGAGAAGAACATATTCAACCGTGCGATCAAGCTGAGGGGGACTGCCGGAAGCCATGAATCGTATCGGCACGCGCGATGCATGACTCACTTGATGCGCCATTTGCTCCAGCAGATGGCTGATTTCAGGCGATGCCGTTTCTCTCTGCCGGAGGTTCCACACCGCGCGCCGCGCTTCATCGACGGTCGCGCGAACCTGATTGCGCGCGGTATCCAAAAGCTCCCGGAGCTCACCGTAGCCGTCGGGGTTCATGGACACGACGGCTTCAAGCAGCGCGGATGCGCTGACGCAACCCTGGATCACTGTGTCGTGCATCTCTCGGGCGATGCGATTGCGTTCTTCAAGCACGGCCTCATATCGATCGTGCACCTGGCGCAATCTCAACCGGTACACGGCGAAAATTCCAGCGGCCACCAGCATCGTGCAAAGAGCGATAAACCACCCGGTCCGGTACAAGTGCGGCCGCCATGCGATCGCCAAGGAAGCCTCGGTCACTTTTTCGGGCATGTTCATCTCGAAGGCCTGCACCCTGAATCGATAAACTCCGGCTGGCAAATTGGTGTAGTTAGCAACGCGGCTGCTCAGCGGCTCGGTCCAATCGTGATCGAATCCTTCCAATTCATAACGGAAGCGAATGCGCTCCTGCGATCGCAGGCGAATAGCGCTGTAGTCGATTTGCAACTTCCCTTCCCCGGGCGGAACAACCAGACGCCCAGAAAGAGGTTCTTCGCGTCCATCCACCAGCACTTGCTCGATGACTACTTGCGCCAGATCGCCTGCCCGCGTCTGGTCCGGCAAGATGCGCACAGGTCCGCGGTTGCTGGGAAACCACAACTCACCGCGCGAAGTCAGACATCCGGCGGGTTGCGTTCCGCCGTGCATCTGCGTCGCTTCCACGCCATCGGAAAGGCCGTACAGCGTTACAGCCGGACGAAAATCCGGATGATCGGCGAGCCGGTCCAAATCGCGGCGCGCAACAGAGGAGATTCCATCGGGCCCGCTCATCCAAAAGACATCATGCGGGTCCGAAAGAATTTGGTAAATGCTGTTGCTCGCCAAGCCCTGAGCGGTGCTGAAAGCAGCCAGTCTGCCGTCCCGCCAGCGAAATAGACCTGCGCCCCGCGTGCCGAACCACAACCCGCCATCCCGATCTTCGTGAATGGCCCAAACTTTTTCCGAACTCAGGCGCCGCGTGACATCGTCTTGAATGAATTTTCCGTTTTCCCAATGACTCACGCCGCGATCCGTTCCAATCCATAGTCCCCCATGACTATCTTCGAGCAAGGCACGGATACTGAAATAGCAAAGGCCATCGGCCATTCGATAGTTTGTGAGTTTGCCGTTTTGCCAGCGATTGATCCCTTCATCGGCTCCAATCCAAATGCTCCCATCGCGGCTCTCCAGAAACGCGCGCACAAAATCGTTCGTCAATCCGTTGCGAGTCGTGTAATGCAACTGCTGGGCGCCTTTAATGCGATATGCGCCGTGGCCGTCCGTGCCGATCCAGAGCGCTCCGGAGCGGTCGCGCATGACGTTGCGTACACGAACGCCCGGCTCGGGAGCGGGAATGAGTTTGGAATTGTCTCGTCTGGCGTTGATCCGATAAAGCTGCGTGCTCGCCACCCACAACGAGCCGTCGCGATCCGGGTAGATGGTTTCAAAGTCCGCATTCTGCGCATCCGGCAGCGGAAACGTGCTCATGGGAGTCCTGCTGAGGCGCAGCAGCCCCGTCTGCATTCCGGTCCAGATGTTGTGCTCGTTATCTTCGAACAAAGCCAATACCGTGCTGCTCGGCGGATCTTCGGGCGTTCTCACCCGCGTAAATTGGCCATTTTTGAGCCGCAGCAAACCGTCGCCTATGGTTCCGATCCACAAAATGCCGCTGGTGTCCTCCCGCATTACGCGGACGGTACTGGAGATCCCCGCGATTTTTTCGAATGGCGCGTCCTCGGCTGACGCGCGGCGCCGCTGAAGCCCGGACACAGTTCCAATCCATAACGTGCCGTCGCTGGTCTCGAGAATGGATTTTACCCGCGTGGCGCTGGGATAGCCTTCGAGCCGGAATTCCTTGCAATGATCACCACGAATCATCACTAATCGCGAGCCGCCAACCCACAGTCGGCCGGCACTGTCCTCGCGAATGGCGTGCACCGCGAGGTTCGGTATGGTTCCATCGCCGTCCACGCGGACGAATCGATCGCCGGCGAACCGATAGAGCCCGTCATCGGTCCCTGCCCAAATGGTTCCACTGTGATCTTGGTAAACGGAGCGAACAAAGAAGTTTTCAAGGCCGTCGGAAGCCGCATACGAACGAAAGACGCCGTTCTGGTAACGCAGCACTCCGCCGCCATCCGTGCCGGCCCAGAGACTGCCGTCGTTCGCGACCATGAGGCAGAAGATGCTGTTCTCGTGAATTTCAGGCGTGTTTTCGCGATCGAAAACGACGAACTTTGCTCCGTCAAATCGCACCAGACCGCCGGTTGTGCCGATCCACAGGTAATGGTCAGGTGTTTGCGCAAAAGCCTGCACCATATTTTCCGGAAGTCCGTCTTGAATTTGCCAAACACGCCGGGTGTAGCCATCCGGCAAATTGCGCAGAGATGCAGCATCCAATCGGACACCCAGCGGCAGGTAGAGAAGGCACAACCACGCAAAGCGACGCATCATTCTCGCCGACATCCTACCACCATGCGACTCGGCACAGTACTCGTACGCCCTGGAAAATGTACGCCCTGGAAGACTCTGGATTTTAGGAAACCGACTATCACGGTTCGCGACTCGGTCTCAGAAGCAACTGTCTCTTTGCCCGAATCGAAGAGCAGCGTCCACGACACTCACATGGCAGTTGGAAAAATGGCGGAGACGAGGGGATTCGAACACACGGGACCCTTGCGAGTCTAACGACTTTCAAGACCGTCGCATCCTTTTGCGAACCTAGAACTCTGCCCACAAGGCAGGCGCGGTACCAGCTACTCGCAAGTTAGAACAACGGGCGTTCGGCTCACGACCTCTTTCGAACCGCCTGGGCTCCATGGACAAGTTGATTCCCGCGAGGTTTTCTGGGCTTAAAAACTCAATCGGGTAGGCTAGGGGGATCTCGTTTTCCATCATTTTCCGTTTACCAGGAGTATTGTTTCAGATAAGTGCCGCGAGCTCAGCGTGTTAGGGTTCGTTACGGGAAGCTTGGGAAGCTTCGATACTGCCATCGTACGCCGCCCGCTCGATGCTCTAGCGTGATAAATATACATAACTAGGGGAGAAGTTGAAGCGGCACCAGCGAGTAGCGAGCTATTTGTGCGACGGATGGATGAGATACATAACTGGTTAGCGCAATTTGCGCGAGTCTTGTCCGGCCCAATATATTTCTGCGCCTTGATTCTCATCGAGGAACATGAAGCATCCCCTCGGGACTGACGGGAAGCGTTCTGAGCAACGCAGGCATAATCCCGGAAAGTGAGAGCCGGTTACAGATGATGCTTACTAACTTCCGGCCATTATATATAATCCGGCTTGGCGTGCTAAGTCTGCAGACGGCTATCCATGCGCTGGCAGAGTGGCTGCCATTGCTCTGGGGCGGCCCGACAAGTTGAATGAGCGTCCAGCAGTCATGAAACGCGAGGCCATCCTGCGATGTTCGCGCTTTGAAGAAAAAAGGACCCGAGCCTTCACCGTCAGATTAGAGGTCTCCTGTGGATTTTAATTTCAGTGACAAAGTGAAGGATCTGCAGCGCCGGTTGCAGGCCTTCATGGATGAGCACATTTATCCGAATGAGCAGCGCTTCCACGACGAGATCGAGCGAAATCGATGGCTGCCGACGAGGATCATCGAAGACCTAAAGCCGAAAGTCCGCGCCGCTGGTCTCTGGAACTTGTTTCTACCCGAGAGTGAGCGTGGCGCGGGGCTGACAAATTTAGAGTATGCGCCCCTTTGCGAAATTATGGGCCGAAGCGCGATGGCGCCCGAGGTCTTCAATTGTTCCGCGCCTGACACGGGCAACATGGAAGTGCTCGCGCGGTACGGCACGCCCGAACAGAAGGAGCGTTGGTTGACGCCCTTGCTTGCGGGCGAGATCAGATCGTGTTTCGCGATGACGGAACCCGCGGTCGCTTCCTCCGATGCCACGAACATCGAGGCGAGAATTGTGCGGGAAAGCGATGAGTACGTGATTCATGGCCGAAAATGGTGGATTTCCGGGTCAGGCGATCCGCGCTGCAAGATCGCCATCTTTATGGGAAAGACCGATCCATCGGCCCCTGCGCATAAACAGCAGTCGATGATTCTCGTGCCGATGGACGCGCCGGGCGTGAAGATCGAGCGAATGTTGACGGTATATGGGTATGACCATGCTCCGCATGGCCATGGCGAAATCACATTTGAAAATGTTCGTGTTCCGGTTTCAAATATCCTGCTTGGGGAAGGGCGAGGGTTCGAGATTGCGCAGGGGAGGCTGGGGCCGGGGCGCATCCACCACTGCATGCGGTGTATCGGAGTGGCAGAGCGAGCATTGGAAACGATGTGCAATCGTGTAGTAGCGCGTGTAGCCTTCGGAAAAGCACTGGCGGAACAAGGGACGATTCGCGCGGACATCGCCGCTTCGCGGATGGAGATCGAGCAGGCGCGACTGCTGACGCTGAAAGCCGCGTACATGATGGACACGCTGGGAAACAAAGCCGCGCGTACTGAAATCGCGATGATCAAAGTTGTGGCGCCAAACGTAGCTCTGCGCGTGATGGATCGGGCGATTCAGGCGCACGGGGGCGCGGGAGTTTCTCAAGACACGTTTCTGGCAAGCGCGTGGGCGGCAACCCGGACCCTGCGATTGGCCGATGGGCCGGACGAAGTGCATATTGAATCGATTGCGAAGTGGGAACTTGCCAAAGGCAAGAGAGCCGCAGGATCGCCAGGTTCGCACTGATGATTGGGACACAGGCGCGACAAAATCACGCGACTGGCAAAGGACGAATTTAATGTCGCCGTTGATCATCAAAGATCTGCAATCGCTGAGAGAATTTGTGGGGCAGGAAATTGGCGTAACGGAGTGGTTTCTGATCTCGCAAGAGCGAATTGAACAGTTCGCGGAAGCCACGGAAGACCGCCAATGGATACACCTGGATCGCGAGCGAGCCGGGAAAGAATCTCCCTATGGCATGACAATCGCTCACGGGTTTCTTACGCTCTCCTTGATCAGCCACTTCGTGGGAAAGTTGATTCAGTTCCCGAGCAGCGTTCGACTCGCGGTAAATTACGGGTTGAATCGCGTGCGCTTCCCTGCTGCAGTGCGTGCCGGTTCGAGAATTCGCGCGCGGGTTTCGATGCTGGATTTGAAAGAGCTCCCAGACTCGGTTGATGCGACGTACTCGGTCACGATCGAAATCGAGCAGTCGGAGAAACCGGCCTGCGTTGCGGAGTGGATCGTTCGTTACTACGCCTGATTCGTTGATAGTTGCGCAGCCGCGGCGTTGGAATGTCCAAATCTGAAGGTCGAGAAAAACGCTAGATTCTTCCAGTTTGCGCGCATTGCAAAGAAGCGCGGAGCAGGATTTTGATTCTTCCCGGCATGGATGCGAATCGTTCGTCATGAGTCAAACCCTGGTGATAGCGAAAGTAAATTTGCTGGACGATGATGGCAAGTTTGAAACGGGCGAAAACAAGATAGAAAGCGATCTGAGAAGGATCGCAGCCTGTTTTCTGCGCGTAGTAATGGACAAATTCCTCTCTTGTGAAGCTGCCTGGGAAGGTTGTGGGACCCCAGCGATTTTGCTGAAGGTCGACGGTATCCGTGGCATCAACCCAATAAGCTAACGCGGTGCCCAAGTCAGTAAATGGATCGCCGATGGTGCACATTTCCCAATCGAGGACGCCCATAATTTTGGTGATTTCTTTCGCATCGAGCACTACATTGTCGTACTTGTAGTCGTTATGGATGAGCGCGACAGCACTCGTGGATGGCATGTGCTGCTGCATCCAAGCGCAGATTTTCTCTACCTCCGGATAATCGTGCGTTTTGGAACCATAGTAGCGTTCGGTCCAGCCGCGGACTTGCCGTTCCAGATATCCTTGCGGTTTGCCAAGATCTGAAAGTCCTGCGGCTAGGTAATCCACTCGGTGCAGGCGCACCAGATTTTCAACAAAAGACCCGCTAAGCCGCCGGGCTGTTTCCGATGAAAAATCCAAAGCGGGCGGCGGATCTCTCCGGAGGATCACGCCGTGAATCGGTCGCATCAAATAGAATGGCGCACCGATAACAGAAGGGTCATCGCAGTAGTGGAGGACTTCGGGAGCCGGGTCGTAGACGGCGTGCAGCTTTGAGAGCACGCGAAATTCGCGGCTCATATCGTGGGCGGACCTAACCTTGCTCCCGAAAGGAGGGCGCCGAAGCACGAATTCCTTCGCGCCGAGACGCAGCGAGTACGTCAAATTGGAGTGGCCGCTGGGGTATTGGCGGACATCGGGCATGCCAGGCACATTCGGAAACTGGAGGCGCAAGTAGGGTTCAAGCTTGGCTAAGTCAAGCTCTTCGCCAGGTCGGATGGCGGCCGGGTGATCCAGCAACTCGCTCATTAAGAAGTCTCCCTAACGATACGTGAGCATTGCGGGATCCGCGATGTGCGCGTGAGAATTAAAACTGCTGAGCGTAAAGCGTTCCGCATTGTAGAGAAATTCGCTCCAAGAAGAGTTTCGCGACATCCAGCTCACCTGTAGGGCGCTTTCCGCGGAGAGCTGCAAAGCGCGCTGCATGGCAACCGCGATGGGACCACCGGAAGTAAAAATCGCGATTCGTTTACCGCGTCCGCCGCTGGAGAGAATCTTGGACAATCCGGAATTCACTCGCGAACAGAACTGCAGCCAAGTCTCAACACCTTGCGGACGGATTTCACCGGCCACCCACTTGCCGATGATCACCTCGAATAGTTTCTGAAACGCCTTATGACGCCGGGCTGGGTCCGCCGAGGTTTGGAACGCAGCATGGTGGTCGCGGACGAGCTGATCTTTTTTAAGCAATTCGGGCAAACTGCCTTTGAGCACCGCCTCTCCTTGATACTCATCGAATTCCGAGAGCGATTGCGATTCGGGAAATTTGAGGCCGGCGTCCGTGTACGCGTCCGTCACGAGCTTGAGGGTATCTTTCTGGCGCAAGCATGGGCCAGTACAGACACGGTCGAAAACGAAATTGTGTCGCGCCCAAAATTCGCCAAGCAAACGTGCCTGCACCTCTCCAAGCTTCGATAGCTTGTCGTAGTCCGGATCGAGAAACGAAGCTTGCGCGTGGCGGACGAGAAAGAGAATACCCATTTATGGCAATGCCCTTTCAGCATTCGTTATAACGCAAGACGCGATGCGAAGAATAGGTTCAAGCGCTCTTCGAGCAAACACTGTCTGAGTCGATCACTGCGGAAGCGATGCGCTCGCGGTGAAACGTGGCGTCGCCAAATGCCGTTTCTGAGGCCTTCGCCCGGCGGTAGTACAAGTGGAGATCGTTTTCCCACGTGAAGCCCATGCCGCCATGAATCTGGATGCCCCGGTTGCCAACGGTGCGAGCGGCATCGCTGGCGTACATCTTTGCGATGGAGACGGCCGTGGCCGCATCGGGCGAATTCTCTTCCAGCGCCCAGCCGGCGTAGTAGACGGCCGAGCGTGCGCTCTCGGTTTCCAAATACATGTCCGCGCACTGGTGCTGCACGGCTTGGAACATTCCGATGGGCTTGCCAAATTGCTTGCGAGTCTTGGCGTATTCGAGGGTGAGATCGAGAGTTCGCTGCATTCCGCCGACCAATTCCGCGGCAAGCGCGGCAGTGGCAATGTCCAACGCTCGGGGTAGATCCGCGGTGGAACCGAGCTTCTCGGCAGGCGTATCGTTGAATTCGACGACGTAAAGCTTCCGCGTCAGGTCCATCAGAGACATCGGAGAGATCTTCAGGCCCCGCGCATTCGAATCCACGACAAAAAGTCCGTTGCGCGCAACGACCAGGATAAAATCGGCGATAGCCGCGTCTGAAACAAACAGTTTTTCGCCGGTTAGTTTCCCGCTGGCTGCGCTCAGTTGGATATCCCGAAGATTCCAGCTTGCGCTTGATTCCAAAATGGCAACCGTCGCGCGTAGTTCACCCCGGCAGATAGGCGCGAGATATTTTTCCTTGTGCTCTGGCATGCCGACCGCATTCACAATGGAACCGGCAAGCACGACCGTCGAGAAGAACGGACCGGGCAAGAGTGCCCGCCCTGCCTCTTCCATCAGCAGCATGAGTTCGACTTTGCCGAGGCCGACTCCGCCGTACGCCTCCGGAAAAATAATGCCGGTATAACCTTGATCGGCCAGTTTTGCCCAGAGCGCGGCGTCGTAAGCGGTGTCCGTTTCCATCAGCCGCCGCATTTCGGCGCTCGGACATTCGCCCGCAAAAAACTTCCGCGCGCCGTCTTTCAGGAATTCCTGGCTTTCGCTCAAACCGAATTGCATAACGTATCCTCTTTGCCGTTTCCGGGTCAGTAGCTTCTGGGCAAACCCAGAACGAAATGCCCAATGATGTTGCGCTGGACTTCGGAGGTGCCAGCTTCGATGGTATTCCCGCGTGAACGCAGGTAGGAGTAGGACCAGAGCCCTTTGTCGATAGCGTGCGGCTCGCCGGCCATAAGTTGGCCGTAGGAACCCAGGATCTCTTGCGCGACTTGCTGCAGGCGTTGGTTGAGCTCGCTCCAAAAAATCTTCTGGATCGAGCCTTCCGGGCCCGGCACGCCAGTCGCAGTGATGCGGCTGAAGGCGCGCATCTGGTTGAAGCGCATGATTTCGATCTCCGCGGTGCACTGCGCTAGCTTCTGACGAATGAGGGGATCTTCGGCGGCGGGGCGGCCATTGCGGAGAATGGTGCGAGAGAGTTCGATCAGGCGAGTAATGTAGCGTTTAAAGATGAGATGGAGCCGAGCGCCATAAGAACCTCGCTCGTACATCAGGGTGCTCACCGCCACGTTCCAGCCATCGTTCACTTTGCCGAGGACATTAACAACGGGCACGCGAACATCGCGAAAGAAGAGCTCGTTGAATTCGGATTCTCCGGTCATTTGACGCAAAGGACGGACTTCTATTCCCGGAGATTTCATGTCCACGAGCAGAACGGTAAGTCCTTTGTGTTTGGGGGCTATAGGGTCGGTGCGCACGACGAGTTCACACCAATCGCCAACCCAGCCGTAACTGGTCCAGACTTTCTGGCCGTTCACGATGTAGTGATCGCTTTCGAGGCGGGCTTCCGTTTGCAGACCAGCAAGGTCGGAGCCGGCGTTCGGCTCGGAAAAGCCCTGGCACCAAATTTCTTCCGCACTTAGAATTTTGGGGATGTAGCGCTTTTTCTGCGCTTCCGTTCCGTACGCGATGATGGTAGGTCCAATTAAACCCAGACCGAGCGAATTGGCCATGGGCGGCGCTTGGACGCGCGTCATTTCCTCCCAAAATATCGCTTGCTGCATGAGCGTGGCGCTACGTCCTCCGTACTCTTTGGGCCACGAAACCGCTGCCCAGCGGCCTTCCTGGAGCGTGCGCTGCCATGCGCGCAGGTAGGGAAAAGATTCTTCGATGGGTTTTTCACGCCACTGATCCCAGTCTTTGGGCACGTTAGAGGCGAGCCAGGCGCGGAGCTCGTCGCGAAACGCTAATTCCTCGGGTGTTAAATTCAAATCCATGAATCAGGCTCCTTAAGTTTGCTCGAAGCGAGCTACAAGGTGAAGCCCCGGCAAGGGCGCAAGATAGTCTGCACGGCCTTCGCCCGCTCAAACGCTTCTTTTCGGCCCCGCGAAATCCGGCCGAATCGTGTCCTTGCCCTGCCAATATTTTCTTGCGCAGATCTTTTTTAAGAATCTTTCCAGTGCCGGTCTTGGGCAAGTTAGCGACGAATTCAATGGAGCGCGGACATTTGTAATGCGACAAGCGCGAGCGGCAGAACTCGATTAGCTCCGGCTCCGTGATGGCCGCGGTCTCCGGCTTTAAGACCACTAGAGCTTTAGGTACTTCGCCCCATTTTTCGTCGGGCACGGGAATCACGCAGGCTTCGAGCACTGCGGAGTGCGCAAGAATGGCTTTTTCAAGCTCGAGCGAAGAAATATTTTCGCCGCCGCTGACGATGATGTCTTTTTTCCGGTCGACGATGAGCAAATAGCCTTCTTGGTTGATGGTGGCCATGTCTCCCGTGTGGAACCAGCCGCCACGCAGGACATCGGCAGAAGCTTCGGGCTGATGCCAGTAACCCTCCATCACGCCATCGCCGCGTGCAACGATTTCGCCAATGGCTTGTCCGTCGGCTGGCACGTCATTATCGTTGGCGTCTACTACGCGTAACTCGGTTCCAGGGAACGCATAGCCCGTCATTGCCTGGCCCACATATTTCTGCTCGCCGGTCCAGCCGAGCCCTGATTTCATAGGAGAAATCGAAAGCGAGGGCGACGTTTCCGTTAAGCCATAACCGGAAAAACACTCGCAGCCAAGTTTTTCTTCGACCTCGCGAACCAGAGTCGGCGAGGACGCGGCGCCTCCGATAACAATGCGTCGCAGGGTGCTCAAGTTGTATTTCGTGCGCTCCGGGCAATTGACCAATGCCGTGGCCATGATGGGAACGAGACTGCAAGAATGGACGCCTTCCTTTTCGATGAGGCGGAAAACTTCCTTGGGATCGAAGCGGTGGACCATTACGTGCTTTCCTCCGAGCAAGGTGAGGAAATGAGCGACGCCCCAGCCGTTGGCATGAAAGAGAGGAATGGTGTGCAGCTCAACGGAGCCATTTTCTGTATTGAATCCCAGGCAGACGTTTTGTGCGTGAAGATAAATATTTCTGTGTGTGAGCATCACGCCTTTTGGATTCGCGCTCGTACCGCTGGTATAGAAAAGCTCGGCGAGCGAATTCTCATCGATAGATGCGAAGTCTGCGCGAAACCGCGTCGCGGCGGCCAGCAGGGCGTCATAGTTTTGAGGAAACAGCCAGGACACTTCTGGTGTTCCATCCAGCTGGCAGAACATTTTTACGTTGGGAATGTCTTCACGAAAGGACTCGACCAAACCGAGGAATTGCTCTTCGAGAAAGAGAACATTGGCACCGGAATCGTTCAGCACGTAGCTCAGTTCGCTGGGAGCAAGGCGGATGTTCAGCGGCAGCAAAACCGCGCCGGCTTCGAGCACACCGTAATAGGCTTCGAGCAAACGATGGCAGTTTGTGCTGAGGAAAGCCACGCGATCACCGGGCTGCACGCCTGCCTGGCGTAAAGCGCCTGCAAGACGGCCGGCTCGCTCGGCAAACTCTGCGTATGTAAAGTTTTGGTCGTTACAGACCACCGCAGTTCTGCGCGGATATTGCTTTTCCGCGTACCGCAGAAAACGCAAGGGTGTAAGGGGGATGTTCATGGCTTGCTTGGCTCGCCCAGATCAGGCGGATTGGCCTCCATCAACAACAAGTGTATGCCCAGTGACAAAATCCGAAGCATCGGAGGCGAGAAAAATGGCGGCTCCCTTCAGATCCTGCGGCCCACCAAAGCGGCCTAAGGGTATGCCAGCCAAGAGCCGATCCTTATTCCGCTCGATTACTTTTTCTGACATATCGGTGGGGAACCAGCCAGGCGCAATTGCATTCACCTGCACGTTATGCATGCCCCATTTGCAGGCCAGGTCCCTCGTAAAGGCAATCACGCCGCCTTTGCTGGCGCTATAACCGATAGCTGAAAATTGCGGAGGAGAGCCCCGCAGCCCGGCGACGGAAGCGATATTGATAATTTTTCCGTGGCGCTGGGCAATCATTCGCTTCCCTACTGCCTGCGAGAAGAGAAACGTCCCGGTCAGATTGGTTTCGACGACTTTATTCCACTGCTCCAGCGTCATTGCTTCGACAGGCGCGCCCCAGGAAGTGCCGGCATTGTTGATTAAAATATCGATGCGCCCAAAATGTTTAACGGCGGCTTCAACGACAGCCTGAATGCTGGTGAGCTGCTTCACGTCGCATTCGAGAGCAAGAACCTGCACGCCAAGCTTCTCCAACTCGCCGGCCGTCTGCGCACAGCGCTCTTTCTTCCGTGCACAGAGAACCAGATTCGCTCCCATCTCTGCTAAGCCTTCGGCCATCTGCCGGCCAAGGCCCACAGATCCGCCGGTCACGATAGCGACGCGACCGCTTAGCTCGAAAATGTGTCCAGACTTCATCATCTCCGATTACGAGAATCGGTTCGCCTTCTCCACCATTTGCGGTGTGCCGTTTGCGGCACCGGCCTGTTGCTGTGCGTCGACCTTAGGGCGACTAGAATGCTACGCGGACACCCAGTTGGATTTCGCGCTTAGGGAAATCCGAAGTGAAACCCAACGGCTGGCTGGGAGAGAGGGCAGCGCTGCCGTGCACGTTGAATATGGTATTCCCCAGCCCGGGGGGACATGCAGGGCACGCCGTATTGTTGGCAGGGTTTGTGGGCAGACCAAATAGTGGGCTGACTTCATTGTTCACGCTAGCATAGTTGGTATGGTTGGCGATGTTGAAGCTCTCGGCCGTAAGTATCAAATTGGCCTTCTCGCCTAACTTGTGCTGCCAAGTGAGGCGCATATCGAGATTGACGAAATCCGGGCCGATTCCAGTGTCACGACCTGCGCCGATGGGGCGTTCGTTGGTGGTGTGATTGTCACCGTTCACCTCGCCACCGGCCAACAGGTTGAAGGGGTGACCGCTGTTATACGTAAAAATGGGTGCCAACTGAAATCCGGCAAGAATGGGATTTTTCCACGGGCTATCGAAAACGCCCGCAACCACGACCTTGTTCCGCTGGTCAAATTCGGAAAGCGCTCGATCGGCACCCAGGTTCGTCGGATCTTGGGGCCCGTAATCGCTGTTAAAATCTGTCGTCGTGTCGAAACCTTTGCTATAAGTGTAGTTGCCAAACATCGTGAAATGATCGCTGAAACGTTTCTGGACTTCTAGGATTCCAGCCTGGTAAACGGCGGAACCTGCGGAAGTGTACTGATTGTTTTGGACGATAAACGGATTCACAAAGCACGCGAAGCCCTGGCTGGCATCGCAGGGCAAACCTTCCGCGCCACCGAGCGGATCGGCCCCACCAGCGGTCGTATTCCAGTTGCGGTAGGAAAAGTTCTTGCCATTGGCCAATGTCACGGTGCTCATGGGAGCGGGAAGCAAATTGGTGTCGATAGCCACGGGCAGACCAATGGTATGGGAGTAAATGTAGCTGGCGGAGATCGAGAACCCGGGAAGAATTTCGCGAGCAATTCCGAATTCAGCCTGCTGAGAATAGGGGGATCTAAAGTTGCGCTGGTCGGTGAAAATCACCTGAAGCGGGGAAAGCGGACCGCCATTGGTCACGTTGAGCCCGAACTGGGAGAGGCCGCCCGCCCCGCCCGTCCCTCCATTCGGAGTGATACAAGCGTAGCTTCCGGGCGGCGGCGTCGTACAGCTGATGGCGCCTTGTGCGAAAAGCGTCTGGAAAACTGTCGGGGCATTCAGGGCTGGGTTGCCGCCGGGCACTCCGGTGATAGGAATGATATAGATCGAGATTTCGCGGTAGCAGGGACTGGATCCGTTACCTGGGTACAAGCCGAAAGCGCCGGACATTCCGCAGATTGTATCCAGATTATTTACCTGACCAGCCGACGTCGAGTTCGCTACCGAGCTTTTATTCGCGTTTAAGACTCCCAACGAGTAATCAACATCCGGAATCTGGGCGTAGACTGGGGCGTAGTAGATCCCATATCCGCCTCGAATCACCGTCTTGTGATCTTTGAAAGGATCCCAGGCGAAGGATACGCGGGGACCGAAATCTTTTTTGTAGGTACTCAAAGGAGCGAACTGGGAGTCAAGTTCGTAGCGAAGACCATAGTTCAGCGTGAAATTAGACAGGATCTTCCAAGAGTCCTGCCAGTATGCCGCCGTGAACGGCCTTGTCCAGTAGGGATACGTGGGATTGCCGAAGCCTTGTTGGAAGACCTGTGGCAGGCCAAAAGATGCCGCTTGCAACGGATCGATGGCGGGGAGCAGAGGCGTTATAAGACCGCCTGGGAGCGAGCCGAAGATGAATCGGCCGGGGAAGAAAGTATGCGATTCGGTATGATTGCCGCGGAGCAGCTCGGAGCCGCCCATTTTCATGGTGTGGTGGCCGCGGATCAGAGTGAAATTGTCGCCAAATTCATATCTGCGAGTGATCGTGAAGTTGGGTATAAAGATGCTTGTTCCCAGATTATTCACAACGCCGGGAATTTGGAGTCCGACTTGACCAGGTTCGTTTGGAATGACGTTGAAGCTAGTGTAGTCGAATTGAACTAGCGCTTCGTTCTGCGCCGTGGCGCTGAACTGGTGGTACCAAGCTGCTAGAGCATTGTTGTCATAATCGCGAATCGAACTGCCAGCCGAAAAGCCGGTGAGCGATTGCACGTCAGGATTTTCCTCTAGATCATGCCCGTACCGGTAGGAGACCATCACCTGGTCCGAGTCGCTGAAACGGTGATCGAACCGGCCTGAAGCCAAATACTCTCGGGTGGAGTAGTCGAAGAGCCCTCCGTTTGTCTCCAACTCATTCAACAGGAAGGCCTGTAAAGGACTCGATGCCGGGTTTAGAGTCAAGGCGCCATTCAGGACGGCCGCGCAGGTGCTCGCAGGCAAGTTCGTCGTCGGGTTCGGGGCCGGCAAGCCCAGCTGGGCAGCCACAGCGGCACCCACGGGTCCGCTCAGGCACGGCACAATCCCCGTGCCCGTTAGTCCATTGATAATCGTCTGTTGAGAGGGATTCGGTCGCAGAACATTTGTGTTCGTCAGGATGGGGACAGCATTTTGAGAGTCTTGCTGCAATCCCTCGAAAGATAGGAACAGGAACGATTTGTCCTTCTTGATCGGGAATCCCACCGCGCCACCGTACTGGTAGCGCGTCAAAGAATTTTTGGTCGGGTAACCCATGCTATCGGGCTGGGTTGGATCGAAGGTCTGTCCTGGCTGCAACGCCTGAGTGATGGCAAACGGATCGGCGGCATCCATCGCACTATTGCGGAAATAACTGAATAGACTGCCATGTAGCTCGTTCGTGCCGGATTTGGAGACGATATTAATCGTGGCCCCACTCGCTCCCCCGAGTTCAGCGGAATAATTGCTGCGGTTGACTTGAAATTCCTGCACGGCGTCCTGGCTCAGAGTGAGACGCACTCCGCCCGAATCGTCATTGGCTTCTCCACCATCCACAGTGACGCTGTTGCCCCGCCCGTTGCTGCCATAGAAAGAAAGGCCGCTCTGCGGTGTCTGCTTGACTCGATAGTCCTGGTCGGAGGCCAGCCGCGTGGAATTCGAGACGCCCGGAGCAAGTAGGGTGAACGTGAGATAGTCGCGCCGGTCGATGGGTAGGTTGGCGATATCCGCTTGCGTGAGTGTATCCGCCTGACTCCCTCTCTCTGTATCCACCACCGGCAATTCCCCGGTCACTTCCACGTGCGCCGTCGTGGACGCGACCTGCAAATGAAAGTCCAGTACCACGATCTGTCCGATGTTGACGACGACATCCTTACGAATCTCCGTTTGAAAGCCGGAAATTGCAACTGTTACTCCATAGGTCGCAGGGGGCAGCCCCGTCACACGGTACTCGCCATCAGATTCCGTCACGGCGGTCCGCCGGATTCCTTTGTCGGAATCCTCGACCGTAATGGCGGCCTTCGGAACGGTCGCCCCCGTCGGGTCCGTTACTGTTCCTCGGATTTCTCCCGAGGTGCCAGTACCCTGAGCGTGCGCAAAGTTATTCGCCGGAAGAAAGAAAGCCAAGGATAGGAATGCGCCAGCAAGTAAAGTTGCCTTCATAAGTTCTCCTCGCTCAACGAAGACGTCAACGAACTTTCGCTGAATTGGCCCGTGCACGCCTGTCCTCGACCACGCCTCTCGGCTCCACCCGGGGCCGACCGAATATACTCGGCCGTTTCCCAGCATGGGCCAGACTCTCCTGTCCTCATGGGGTCATTGCGCTCAACCCCTTTTAGCACCCAGGAATTTCAGGACTCCACCCCTCGACATCACATGCAAAATTATGATTGTCCGTATCACATTATATTGACTAACGTCAAGACGAATCGTCTTGCTCTGGGGATGGGCGCATGACTCTGTCCCTTGGGTGGGGGTCTTCAGGGATTTCTTGGCTGTCTTCTGTCAATCCGAAACTCTATCTGACTCTTCGCGGCCCTCCCGCGAAAACCACTCCAACGGCAATCTTGCGGTCAGCGCGGCACAAGTACTATCCGGCCAGAGACTTGCGCGGTTCGAAGCTGTTCGAGGACTTCGTTGACTTCCGAGAGAGGCCGCGTCGAGGTCTGGCACTTGATTTGTCGAGCGGCGGCCAGTGCCAAGACTTCCCGCAGGTCTTCCCGCGTTCCGACCGAAGACGCCTGGATGCGGATCTCAGTCGCAGCCATCAGGATGGGCGGAAAGCACAAGGACTCGGAAGGCAGGCCGACGACGAGGAGAATGCCGGTTGGCCGGACGCAGGGAAAGGCTGTGTCGTAGGCCTGTCTGGCTGCGGAAGTAACCATCGCGACGTGAGCTCCCCCCGAACGCCGCAATTCTTTCACAGCATTCAGCTTCGCCGAGTTCAACGTGGCCGATGCGCCCAGGCTTTTGGCGCCCGCAAGTTTTTCGTCAGACACATCTATGGCTGTGACGGTCGCGCCCAGACCCAGCCCTATTTGTACAGCCAAATGGCCCAACCCGCCGACTCCGAACACCGCCAAACGCTGCCCTGGCTGTAATTTCGCATGCTTTATAGCGCGGTACACGGTCACGCCCGCGCAGAAAAGTGGCGCCGCCTCCACAGAGGAGAGTCCATCCGGAATCCTCGTGGCATGACTAGCGGGGACCTTCACGAATTCCGCGTATCCGCCGTCTTCTGTTACTCCGGTGATCTTTTGTGCTCTACAGAGATTCTCGTTGCCTTCAAGACAGAACTCGCACTTTCCGCAAGTCCAGTAAACCCATGGAACGCCAACTCGGTCGCCAACTTGTAAGTCATGGACGGATGCGCCTCTTTCCACGACTCGACCCGCTATTTCGTGCCCGAGAATCAAGGGCTTCTTGGTGATAGAAACAATCTGCGGCCAGTCGCCATCGGCGACGTGCAAATCAGAATGGCAGACCCCACACGCTTCCACCTCGATCAACACTTCGTGGTCGCCGGGTTGAGGCTGATCCACGTCTTCGATGCTCAGTGGCTGTTTGAACTCTCGCAGTACGGCGGCTCTCATATCATCTCTGGTAACAAATCTGCAACGCTGGACTTATATCGGTCCGGAGAGTTGATAGCACGTGTATGTCCGTCAATAACTGGAACTGCTCGCCCTACGGTTTGGCGCCGCGCAAAAAAAACTCGACCGCATTTCGTACCCGTTCGGTGAGTTTATGCGGCCCGGTAAGATCCACGGCCCACTGCCTGACCACAGTATTGAAAAGCCCTTCCATAAACTCAGCCAAATGCACGACCGGGAAATCACGCGTGATCTCGTCGCTCTTTTGCCCTTCAGCAATGATCTCGCGCAGCAAGCTGACTGTAGCTGCCTCCGCCCCTCGCAGCTCCGGCGACCGCACGGGATCCATCGCGCCGGCCAGAATGACAGCTTGCCAGAGCGGCCGCCCCACCTCCGTCACATTTCCTAGAGTTTCGTAAAATCGGCGCAAACGTTGTTCCGTCGTAGCTTTGCTGGAAAGCTCTGACCTAAGACTCTCGGCCTGCCGAGCAAACGCGCGCCGCCCCACTTCGCGCAATACCGCGCCTTTGCTTGGGAAGTAACGAAAAAACGTGGGCTGACTGATCTCCAAGGTATGCACGATGTCGTCGATGCGCGTGTTCTCGTAGCCGCGCTGTCGAAACAGGTGCAGAGCCGTTTCGACGATCTGCTGGCGAAGCCGCGCTTTTTTGCGCTCGCGAAGTCCCCCCACCTTCCCTTTCTCCGAACTCGAGCGGACGTGCGTGGCCCCGAAAGCTTCTCCATTGCTGACGTCTCCTTGTGCTCTTGGGGGGGATCGTCTCATCGCAATCTTGGTTCGGCGCATAATGCTGTTCCTCCTCGCTTGTGCGCCGCTTCGGATGGGCGGCATCTTTTCCGATAGTCGCCCCAACATTATAGTGACTAACGCAAAGTTGCAAGCTCAGCTTCAATTTCGGCAACAACTCAGTGTTTGCTTTAGTGAGGTGGCCATCCTATTTCTGCCGCGCCCTTCTGATCAAAGCCAGCGTCTTCCTGCACCTACTTCAGTGTCGATAGGTCCTGTTCCGCTGGACCGCGACGCGACGCCACCCCGTTCTTCGCACCCTGCTCGCCGCCTCGCTCGTCTGCGCCCTGGTCATCGAGTCAGTCCCCTGGCCTCCCTTCCCTCTCACCCCAGCCGACAATTGGCTCGAAGCTCGCGCCAATTTGGAACCTGCCCGGGGCCCGTTTCTCGTCCGATTCCTCGATGCAATCGGCTGGCCCAATCTGCCTGGGTGGCTTGCACTCGGCTACGCTGCCCTGGTCTGCGTCGCAATCCTTTCGGTCTATCCCCGCCGCTATCGTCGCCGCACACCCCACGGCACGTGGTGACGGATAGTTCCGAGAACGACAATCTCTGGATTGGTTGGGTGAGTGACGCCATTTTCCCCTCATGCTTCGCTGAATTCTTATTACCGCTCAATTCAATGGCTTCAGCGAAAACTGGTTTAGACTTGGGTATCGATTTCGCGGAGGAGCCCATCATGAAAGATCTGCACGCGACCGAAAAGCGAGCCGTTGCGGAAGCTGCCCTGCGCTGGGTGCGCAGCGGTATGCGCCTCGGGTTAGGCAGCGGTTCCACCTCTCATTGTTTCATCGAGGCTCTTGGTGAGCGCGTCCGCAGTGGTGAGTTGAACGTGGAGGGCATCGCTACGTCTCGCGACAGTGAGGAACTTGCTCGTCAGTCGGGCATTCCTCTTATACCCCCGAGCCACGGCCTGGTCCTCGATTTGGACGTAGATGGGGCGGACGAAATCGCTCCCGACCTGAGTTTGATTAAGGGAGGGGGCGGTGCTTTGTTCCGCGAGAAAGTCGTAGCTCACGCCTCTCGATATTTCTTGGTGCTTGCCGACGCTTCCAAATTGGTCCAGAAATTGGGAGCTTTTCCATTGCCTGTCGAGGTCGTTCCTTTCACGCTGCCGTGGGTGATGGACGCGATCAGCAAAATCGGCGGCAATCCCGTCCTCAGAAAGATTCCATCCTCACCCACACAACCATACCTAACCGATCAGCAGAACTACATCTTGGATTGCAAATTTGGAGTCATCGAATCTCCATCGGATCTGGCGGACAAGCTGGAAAAAATTCCAGGCATCCTGGAACACGGGCTCTTTCTCGGCTTTGCAACTGCCGCTCTGGTCGCCCGCGGCCTTGATTTGTTGGTTGTCCGCCCCAATGTTGCTCCAGAACCGAGCGCAAAATTTCAAGCTCTCCCCTAGTACGCTCTAGGAGAGCGCACATTGATTTCCCAGAGCCCGTTCCGCCGCGGCGGAGCGGAAAGTAGGAGAAGAAGGCAGCTCTACTGTGTCAATCATGTGGATCTTTCCACTGACCGTTCAAATGGATCAGTCCGAGGGCTTGTCCTGATTCCGTATGATGTGCGAGACTACGCACCGAACTCACCAATGCCGCGTTCGAAGACCACGCATCCCTCTAAGGTTCAAAAACTTGCCAAAGATACCGTCAGTCTGCGAGTTCTCGCAGAACATCTGGGATTGTCGAAGACTGCTGTCTCCCTGGTACTCAACAAAGTCCCCGCGGCCAGCTCAATTCCTCTGCGCACCCAGGAATTAATTCGCGCAGCGGCTCGAGAACTCAATTACCGTCCGAACCATCTCGCCAGATCTCTCCGCCAGCAGCGAAGCCTCACGATCGGCGTGCTCGTGCCGGAGATCAGCGAAGGCTACGCATCGCTGGTATTGTCCGGAATTGAAGATCATCTGCTCCAGGAGGGCTATTTCTATTTTGTCGTCAGCCACCGCCATCGAAATGAGCTCATCGAAGAATATCCTCTTCTGCTGCAGCAACGCGCCGTCGAAGGCCTGATTGTGGTGGATACCGCCCTCTCTGAAAGCGTGCAGGTCCCCGCCGTGGCGGTCTCCGGTCATCGCGATATCCCCGGGATAACAAACATCGTCCTTAATCACGCACGCGCAGCATCTCTTGCGCTGGAACATCTTGTCCAGCTCGGGCACCGCCAGATCGCCTTCATCAAAGGGCAGGAATTCAGTTCCGACACAGCCGTTCGCTGGGATTCCGTACGCAAGGCCGCCGCAAAACTGGGCATCCAAATCAAGAATCGCTTGGTAGGACAGCTCGAAGGTGAATCCTCTTCTCCCGAACTCGGCTATCTGGTCACTCAAAAACTCCTCGCCTCTGGCGAACCGTTCACCGCGTTATTTGCCTTCAACGATGTCTCGGCGATCGGTGCAACTCAAGCTCTTCGCGAAGCAGGCCGGCGCACCCCGGAGGACACTTCTGTCGTCGGTTTCGACGACATTCAGAGCGCTGCCTTTCAGAACCCCGGCCTTACAACCGTTAAACAGCCTCTCCGTCGGATGGGCGTGCTCGCCGCCGAGACTGTTTTGCAGCGCCTCAACGCTCCGCCAAAGCAGCCCTATCCCAAAGAAATCATCATCGAACCCGACTTCATAATCAGGAGCAGCACGGGGCCCGCACGGCGCAGCGCTAAAAAGAGCTAATGCGGTATAGGCTTGCGGAGACGGGTACCACCAAAGTGCTACGGCCGTTAAACCGTTTGCGGGTACGGTGATAACCTCGCCGTTGGCGATTGCACAGCAGGCGACGCGCGATTTCTTGACGAGTGCGCGAGGCTCCGATAGCGTCAAAGAGTACGGAGTGCCTCCCCACTTCGCGGCACGCCGTGCGCGCCGAATACCCAAGGCTGGAGAACCTCGTGGCCAACGCCATCATCACACTGACAACAGACTTTGGCACCGACGACCACTTGGTCGGGACGCTAAAGGGAGTTATCCTCAAAATTAATCCCGAAGTGACTCTCGTGGACATCACGCATCATGTCACGCCCTTCGATTTACTCGATGGTGCGCTATCAATCGGCGCGGCCTATTCCTACTTTCCCCCGAAGACAATTCACATGGTGATCGTAGATCCAGGTGTGGGAACGGAGCGGCGGCCGCTGCTCGTGAGCGCTCAGAACCAGTATTTCATTGCGCCGGACAACGGAGTGCTCTCCGTAATCTATGAACGCGAGCAAAACAATATGGTCGTGCGGCATGCGAACGCGGAACATTACTACCTGCAGCCAGTGAGTAAGACCTTCCACGGGCGCGACATTTTTGCTCCGGTGGCGGCATGGCTCTCGAAGGGCTGGCAAACGCCCAGCATGGGTGACGAAATTACGGACTACAAGCGGTTTGCGCTGCCTAAGCCAAAAAGTGTAGACGGGGGCGCCAAGGGAGTCGTTCTCCGAATCGATCCTTTCGGCAATCTCGTCACGAATTTTCGCGCCGAGGATTTACCCAGCGAAGTACAAAACGGCAGCGGATTGAAATTGCAGGTCGGCACCCACGCGGTAAACCGGCTTGTAGAAACATTCGCTCACGGCAAAACGGGCGAGCCGATCGCGTATATCGGGTCCAGCGGCTATCTAGAGATTGCACTCAACAAGGGCAATGCCTCCAAGACATTGAGCGTTGGCCGCGGGGCGGCGGTGGTTCTCGCTCAGAAGTAATTCCCTTCTGCCAAATCGCGAGCCAATCTCAGAAGCAGATCGAAAAACATCAGAAACGGCCCGTTCTAGTTATTTCAGCGGCTGTGCTCAAGAGCCGCCATCTGCGAACGCGTTCGCGGATCGAGCCAGCCGCGCCACGCATCTCCTAAGAGATTGAACGCGAGCACGGCTGTCATGACTGCAAACGAGGGAAAAATAACGAGATGTCGAGCGTCAAAAAGATGGCTGCGCGCACCGGCTGGACAGCGGCCTCGCACCGATGAAGAGTCCTTAGGTAGAGGCTGGGGTCGGTTGCTTTCGTCTTTGCCAGTAACCTAATGCCGCGAACAGAAGGACGGCAGGCAAGCCAGTCAGTCCGCAAGCGATAAAGAAAATGCCATAACCGTGAATCAGGCCGTGCGTGGCGCTCAGGCTTTCGACCGCGGCGCCGGAGAAGCCCTTCAAAATTTTCCCCAGCCAGGCATACGTCGAACTCAGAAGCGCATACTGCGTGGCGGTGTATCCCAGACTGGTAAGACTCGACATGTAAGCGACCAGCGCAACGCCGGCGAAGCTGAAGCTGAAATTGTCACCTGCCATGACGCACGCGAAGAGACGAATACTCAAGCCTGCGTAAGCGAGAGTCGCAAAGGAAGCAGTCGCAGCTGCCTGCAAAATGCCCCCGATGATAAGGGCGCGCATGTAGCCAAGCTTCAGCGAGCAGTATCCGCCGGCTGCAATACCGGCAAAGGTACCGATCAGCCCGATCGAGCCGCGCACCGCTCCGACCGTCTGCTTCGTCAGGCCGAGGTCGTGGTAGTAAGGATTCGCCATCGGCCCCATCATGAAGTCCGGCAACCGGTAGAGGCTGATGGCCGCCAACATTACAAATGCAAGCCAGCCATGCGCTCGGAAAAAAGCGATGAACGGTCCAACTATGGCGTCGAAGAAGCCGCGCAGCGTCCAGAGTTGCCCTGCGCGTTCTCTTTCACTCATCACCGCCTTCGCGCGCTCGGGTTCTTTCGCATACCACACGGCCATAATTCCGATGGCCATGCAAGCGCCGTAGATAGCGTAGGAAACTCGCCAGCCCACGGCCGCCGCCACAATCAGGATGAGGGAATCCGTAGCCAGGAGAGCCAGTCGGTAACTGAACTGATAGGCAGACGCGAGGAGCCCTTGTTCTTCTCCGTCGTCTGCCGATTCTATTCGCCACGCATCAACCACAATGTCTTGTGTCGCTGCCGCAAAAGCTACGATGAGCGCAAATGCACCGAGACGGCCGAGCCCGGCTCTCGTGCCGATTCCGCCCATGGAAACGAGCGCTAGCCCAACCACGATCTGCGAGAACATCATCCATCCGCGCCGGTGTCCAAGCCGCTTAAACAGCGGCAAGTCGACGCGATCCATCAATGGCGCCCAGAGAAATTTCAGCGAATAGGCTATGCCCACCCAAGAAAGAAAGCCGATTGCAGTCAGGGAGGTGTGTTCATCACGCAGCCAGTAGCCAAACGTATTGCCGACCAAATAGAAGGGAAGGCCTGAAGAAAACCCGAGCAACAACATGGAAAGCGTTTTGGGCTGCAGGTAATCGGCTATTCGGTGCTTGTGCGGATTCACCCGTTCATTTTCTACGGGACTCTCACGAACCTCAATGCTCATGCGTGAAATCTTGTCCATCCTGACACTCTACCGAGTGTCAGCTATCGTGCCGATAGCAACGCTCCTAAGCCGGGAACATCCCGGAAGGAATGGCGACGGCGGCGAAGACCATCAGCATCCAAAAATGCCAGAGGCAGCGTCGGAGGATCAGGACGTGCTGGGAAAAATGGCGCGCCATGATTCGTTGCTCTAGGAATCCGCTGCGGCGGCCTTCGTAGTCTTCGCCGTATTCTCGGTATTGGCGCTAGATTCCGTCGCTTGGTCCTCTTCAGGGGCGGGCCGGACTCGCTGAATCTTTACGCGCGCGACGCGACGGCCGTCCATTTCGACGACTGTGAAACGAAACTGACCGTACTCGAAGCTTTCTCCGCCGCGCGGTATAAAACCCAGCTGGTCCAGAACAAATCCTCCGACCGTGGCATACGCCGGATCTTCCGGCAGGGTGATGTTGTACTGCGCATCTAAATCACGAACATTCAGCGCCGCGTCAAAAATCACCGCGCCGTCGGCGAGCGTAAGAGGCCGCTCGACGACGTCAAACTCGTCATGAATTTCGCCGACGACCTGCTCCAGGATGTCTTCCAGCGTCGCCAGACCGAGAATGCTACCGAATTCGTCAACCACCATGGCCATGCCAATGTGCCGCGAACGAAGTTCCTGCAGCAACTCGCTCGCGGGTTTCGTTTCCGGCACGATCAATACTTCGCGCAGCACGCGCCTCAGGTCGAAGGGTGGTGGTGGCAGATTCTCTTCCATCCGCCGCTCCCGGTCGAGCAGAATCCAAAGCATGTCCTTGATGTGCACGAACCCGAGAATATGATCGCCCGACCCGCGATACACCGGTATTCGCGAGCGCTGCGAAGTAGCGAACACCCGCATCACTTCGTCCAGGCTTGCTTCGACGGGGAGCGTGTGCATATCCGGTCGCGGCACCATGATTTCGCGCACCTGAACCTGCCCCAGCTCGATCGCGCTAACGATGAATTTTTCTTCGCCTGGAGCGAGCAGCCCGCGTTCGCGCGCCTGTTGAATCTGAATCTGCAATTCTTCCGTCGAATGGGCCGTGCCGTAACCCTGCGGCGAGGAAACGCCCATAGCCTTCACGATGACGCCAGACATCCCGTCCAGCAAATCGATGGCCCAGCGGAAAGTGTGCAGAAACCACTCGAAAGGCATCGCTATAAGAAGCGCTACGCGCTCTGCTTTGGCCAGACTCACTGTCTTTGGTACCAACTCACCAAGCACAACGTGCATCGCGCTTAGTAAAGCGAAAGCCAAACCCAATGCAAGAGTGTGCGCGAAAAAGATTGTGCTCGTGCTACCGCTGCCACGCCAGATTTGCTGCAAGGCGCTCGCCAGGGTGGTTTCGCCCAGTGCCCCTATGGCCAAGCTCGTCAGCGTCATTCCGACCTGCACGCCCGATACGACGCGGTGCAAATCGCCGAGCAAACGCTCGACAACACGAGCTCGGAGGTCTCCTTTGATTACAAGCTGGCGTACACGGGAAAGCCGCACAGCAACGAGCGAATACTCCGCGGCCGCGAAAAAGCCGTTGAGCGCGATGAGCGCCAACACACCGATCAGGCGCACAGCAAACATGGTTTCTCAGGAATCCTCTAGCGGCATTGTAGCAGTGTGCGCATGGCTCGCGCGGCGCGGGTGTCCTCTCTACACACGCGCAATCGTGACGAAGACGTCTTCCCCGCTGAGCGCCAGCTTAATTCCACCGTTGGGCGTCGGGCTGAGTTCCAGCCGCTCCGCCAACAATTCGTTTCGCAGAAACGTTTCATGCGCGGTGACCGCCTCCGCGATGCGCGGCGAGGCAAAATAACTCACTACAATCCGGTCCGAAATGTCGAGGTTCAACGCCTTACGCTGATCCTGCAGCATGCGGTTGAAGTCTCGCGCCAGGCCTTCTTGCAGCAGCTCCGGCGTCAATTTCGTATCCAGCGCCAGGAATGTATTTTGTTCGAGGCTGCACTTGAGATTCTCCGGCCCCTCGAAAGAAATCAAGATCTCTTCCGGAGCAAGCTCAAACACTTGATCCGCTACCGTAAGCGAATATGGCCCGCCTTTGAGAACCTGCGCCGGATCGGCATTTTCCAAAGCCTCACCAATCGCCTTTAAATATCGGCCAACGCGAGGACCAATCTTCTTCGCGTCTGGCTTGAGACGAATCTTCGCGAGCGTCTTCTCGTCCTCGATCAAAACAAGACGCTTCAAATTGGTTTCTTCCAGAATCTGCGCCACGTAATCGGGATTCTCGAGGACGCGCCGGTCCGCCGCATCTTTTGGCCGCACATAAAGTGTGCTCAACGGCTGCCGAATCTTCACTTTACTCTGCGTGCGAAGACTGAGTGCCAGATTCTTGACCCGGATCACTGCCTCAATACTATGTTCGAGCGCCTCGTCAATTAGCGACGCATTGACCTGCGGATACGGCGTCAAGTGCACCGACTCCGGCGCTGAGGCATCCACCGAGCACACAAGGTTCTGGTAGATGTCTTCGGTCAAGAACGGAAGCGCAGGCGCCATAACGCGCGTAACAGTTGTCAGCACTTCATAAAGCGTTTGATACGCGTCCGCTTCACTTTTCCAAAAGCGCCGCCGCGATCGCCGCAAATACCAATTTGAAAACTCTTCGTCAAAAGTTTGGAATGCTTCGATCAGCTTATAGTGCTCATAATTCTGAAACGCGGCATTTGCCTCCGCCACAAGCCGCTGCAGTTTGCTCAAAACCCAGCGATCCAACTCGTTCGCCACCGCAACAGGAGCGCCGCCTGGTTTCCAATCATCCGCGCCGGCATACATCACAAAAAAACTGTAGCAATTCCAGAAAGTCAGCAGTTTACGCCGCGCGTCTCCATCGATTGTTTGGCCCGCACCTGCACCGGGATGCAAATCTGGGAAATTGAGATTTTGCGCGGTCTTCTGCTCCGTATAAATGTAGCGCATCACTTCCGCGCCCAGCGCCTCCGCCGCTTCGTCGAATGCGATCGAGTTGCCCTTGGACTTATGCATTTCCTCGCCGCGCGCATCGCGAACCAGCGCGTGACCCAAAAGCGCTTTGAACGGCGCGCGCCCGTCGATCATCGCGCTCATGGCCAGCATCGAATAGAACCAGTTGCGAAACTGCCCAGGAAAACTCTCGAGCACCAAGTCCGCTGGAAACCACTTCTCCCAATACGCTTTGTCCGTGGAGTAGCGCATGGTACTGAACGGCACGATCCCCGCGTCCAGCCACGGGTTCCCCACGTCCTCGATGCGCATCGCAAGCCCGCCGCATTTTTCGCAGCGAATCTTCACCGCATCGATGTGGGGCCGGTGTGGCGAGTTCCCCTCGAACACGTCCCAGCCTTCGACCGACTTTTCCTGCAGCTCTTCCCTGCTCCCCATCACCACGAAATGGCTGCAATCCCCACACACCCAAATCGGCAGCGCCAATCCCCAGAAGCGTTTCTTGGAGATCATCCAGTCGCTCATGTTGCGCAGCCAGTCTTGCTCGCGCGCCTCGCCCTCTGGCGGAATCCACTTGATCCCCGGCACCACGCGCTGAATGCGATTGCGCCAATCCATTCGAATGAACCATTCGTCGACGGGCCGGAACACGAGCTCTTCCTTGCAGCGCCAACAGTGCGGATAAACGTGTGGATACTTCTCGCGCGCAACCAGGAAGCCAGAACTCTTCAGCGCCGCGGTGATGTCGTCCGCCACTTCATTCGCGCTACGCTTGGTAAACTGGCCAAATCCGTCGAGAAAAACGGAGCTATCGTCTAGCGGCGCAATAAACGGAATGCCGTTCTCTTTGCCAAGCTGCTGGTCTTCTGCGCCGCATCCGGGCGCAATGTGCACCAGCCCCGTGCCTTCCGCTGCGCTGATCTCCTTCCATGCAATCACGCGATGCGCTTCCGCCGCGCATTTCCCGCCACCTGTTTCACCGTAAGGAAAAACACCACCGGGCATTTTCTGCGCGGGCAACTCGTCGAACGGCCCCTGATAGGTGAGCCCGATCAAATCTCTGCCAGGAAGCTCTTCCACAACCTCAACACCCCCGCTGCCCTTTAAAATCGTTCGAATCGACGGCAACTTGTGCGTTTCATGCTTCCCTTCCACTTGCAAATCCTGCACGCGATCGTGTTCGAAGTTTCCTTTCGCCACGTAATAAAACCAATCTCCGTGCTTGACCTTGAGATAAGTCAGCTCCGGATTCACCGCCACGGCGACGTTCGAAGTCAGCGTCCAAGGAGTCGTGGTCCAAATCAACAGCGCCGTTCGCTCCGCGCCCCGGATCGGAAACCGCACAAAAACGGAAGTGTGCGTCGTGATTCGCCGCCCCTCCGCCACTTCCATCTGCGAAAGGCCCGTCCCGCATCGCCCGCACCACGGCATCACGTCGTGTCCGCGATAAATAAATCCTTCCGTGTGGCACTTCTTCAAAAACGACCAAATCGTGTAATTGTTCTCGTCCGAAAAGGTAAAATAGCTGCCGCCGTATTCAGCCGAGCCCAGCTTCCTCACAATCTCGCTCGCCCGCGCAGTCTGTGTAAGCCCGCTTGGCAATTTCACCGTAATCACGCGATCTCCGTCCGCCAAAGCGTCGCGCAAAGCAATCAATACATTCGGATCATCCCAATCGCACCAATACCCCAGCCGAATCGATTGCTCCGTTTGTCGCGCCGCATATGTCAGCACGCGTTCCTTACAAGCCCGCACAAAATTCTCAATCCCGAAATCCCGAATCTCGCGCTTCGTCTTCAGTCCCAAACTTTTCTCGACTTCCACTTCCACCCACAATCCCTGGCAATCGAATCCGTTCTGATAACGCAGCGCGCATCCGGACATCGCGTTATATCGCTGGTACATGTCTTTCAGCGATCGCCCCCACGCGTGATGTACGCCCATCGGATTATTCGCCGTGATCGGCCCATCGAGAAACGACCAGCGCGGCCCGTCAGCCGTCTGTTGGCGCAGCTTCTGAAAAATCCGTTTCTCCTCCCAGAAACGCAAAATCTCGCGTTCCATCGCAGGAAAATCCGGCACTCGGGGCACTGGTTTATAAATGCTCATAGTCGTATCCGATTAGATTATCACAGCCGCCAAGCCCACCCGCCCGGTTGCGTGCCACAAGCGCGTCCACTAAACTCAAGTTTCCTTTCCGGCTGCTGGGAGATTGCTTGCGGACCATTTTTCGCGTTCTCATCTGGATCCTTACGGTTGTCCTTATTGTCGTCTGCACGGCCGCATGGTGGCTCATTTACCGTCCTCTTCCGCTGCTCGACGGTACAATTTCTCTTCCCGGTCTGCACAAAGAAGTCACCGTCGACCGCGATAATTGGGGCGTCCCATACGTCCGCGCCGCCTCGCTTGAAGATGCCGTCGAAGCGCAGGGCTACGTCACGGCTCAGGACCGCCTGTGGCAGCTCGATTTGATGCGCCGCGCCTCGCGCGGCCAGCTCTCGGAAATTGTCGGCCCTCTCGCGCTGAAATCCGACCGCCAATTTCGCACCTTCGGTTTTTCCCGCGCTGCGGAACGCGACTTTGCCGGCATGGACCAGGATTCCCGCATGCTATTGGAGGCCTACGCCCGCGGCGTCAATCGCTTTATCGACCAGCATCAAAAAAGTCTACCGCTCGAATTTTCTCTCCTCAATTACAAACCGCAGCCCTGGCAGCCCACCGACTCGCTCGTCATCGCCGGCTACATGTACCAGACGCTGACCGACACTTGGGAGCGCAAGCTCGACCGCGCCAAAGTCGAAGCCCGCGTCGGCCCCGAGCGTTCCAAAGTTCTGTTCGCCGAAGATTCACCCATGGATCATTTCGTCATCGGGGACCCGCACGTCCCCAACGACGGCTCGAAGGCTTCCCGCATCCGCTCCCGCCGCCCCGAGGACGACGACGATTCGGACGACCCCGTGCTGAAGGCAGCTGTGAGCACTGGCATCGACAACGTTGAAGCACCAGAAACTTACGCCGATCTCGGCTCCGCGCTCTGGCCTTCCATCAAAGGCTACCTCGAACAAACGCAATCAGAAATTCGCCAGGGCCTGGGCAGCAACAACTGGGTCGTCAGCGGCGAGCACACCGCCACAGGCGAGCCTTTACTCGCCAACGACCCCCATCTCGAACTCTCCATCCCTCCCATCTGGTACGAGATTCATCTCAGCGCTCCCGGCTATAACGCCGAAGGCGTCACTCTCCCCGGCGCTCCACTCATCGTCATCGGCCACAACGATCGCATCGCCTGGGGCTTTACGAATAACGGCGCCGATGTCCAGGATCTTTACATCGAAACCTTCAATCCCGCCGCGCCCGACGAATATCGCGTCAACGGCGCCTGGGTCAGGGCCCAGACTTTCGACGAAGTCATTCACGTCGAGGGTCAGCCCGACGACCACCTAAAAGTAGTCGTCACTCGCCACGGTCCTGTCGTCCGCCGCGAGGGCGACAAAGTCTACGCCCTCCGCTGGACCGCTCTCGAACCCGGCGGCCTCGCGAACACGTACAACTGGCTTTCCCGCGCTCAAAATTGGGATGAATTTCGGGCCGTCATGAAGAACGTTTGGGGCCCCGGCCAAAATACCGTCTACGCCGACGTCGAAGGCAACATCGGCTACATCATGGCCGCCCGCGTCCCCATCCGAAAGAAAGGCCACGGCGAAGTTCCTGTCCCCGGCGATACCGACGACTACGAGTGGGCCGGCTACATTCCCTTCGATCAGCTTCCCCAAGCTCTTAATCCGGATAGCGGCCTAATCGTCACCGCCAACGCCCGCGTCGTCGGCCCCAATTACAAGCCCTACTTAACCGACCGCTGGGAAGAACCCTATCGCACTGCGCGCATCTACGATCTGCTCCACGGTAAAAACGGCCTCCGTCCCATTGACATGCTCAAAGTCGAAACCGACGCGTACAGTTACCCCCACGTTTTCCTAGCAGACCAACTCTTGGCCGCGTCAAAGACGGTGCAACCAAAAGATCCTCGCGCCCAAAAGCTCATAGAAAGCCTGAAAGACTGGAACGGCATCGCCGACGCCGATTCCCCGCTAGTCTCTTTCCTCGAAATGGCCCGTCGCGCGTCGCTCCATCTGCTCCTCGAGCCCTATCTCGGCAGCGACACGAATCTCTACGAGTGGCGCAGCACCACCTTTCTCCAAAAAATCCTAACCAATCGCCCGACAAACTGGCTCCCACCCGCCTACAAGACTTACGATGAACTGCTAGCCGCCGCCGCCGACCGCGCCGTCTCTATGCTCGCCGAGCAATCCAAAAGCAACCGCATCCAGGACTGGGAGTGGAAAGAATTTGATTCGCTCGACATGCTCCATCCCCTAGGTCGCCAAGGCTTTCTCAAAACGCTCTTGAGCATCACCGGAAAGCCCCAATCCGGTACGCTCTATAGCGTCCGCGCCGCCACCACTCACCACGGCCCCTCCATGCGCTTCATCGCCAATCTCGCCAATTGGGATGACTCGATTCTACTGATCCCCGCCGGCGAATCCGGCCAGCTAGGCAGCGGCCACTACACCGATCAATTTTCCTATTGGTACGAAGGCAAGCCCATCTTCATGCCCTTCACCGATCCCGCGGAAGCCAAAACGCGAAGGCACACGCTAACTCTGAAGCCCTCTTTGTGATTCAAAGCGGTCTAAATCCAACATGCCCGAACTCCCCGAAGTAGAAGCCGTCGCACAAACCCTGCGCCCTCTGGTCGAGCGACAGCTGATCCGTTGCGTCCACGTCCTGCACCCGATCGCCACAAAACCGCAAAACCCCTCCCACCTCGCACGAACTGCCGAAGGCCAGCGAATCCTCGCTGTAAAAAGACGGGGAAAATATCTCTTCCTCCAACTCCCAAATGCAATCATCACCCTGCATTTCAAACTCGACGGCCAGCTTCTCTGGTTTTCCAATGCAAAAAAAATGCTTGCCATCGCCAATCACCGACCCTCCGGCATCCACGTCGACGTTGCTTTCGAACTCGCGAAAGGCGTCCTCGGTTTCGTTGATGGCCGCCACTTCGGCCGCGTTCGGGTTTGGGAGTCCGAGCAGGCCTGCCCCGCCCTAGCCGGTTTGGGCGTCGACGCCATCTCCCCGGATTTCACTCCAGCACGGTTCGCGAAATTGCTCGCCACCTCGAAACGCCCTTTGAAAGATTTTCTCCTCGATCAATCTCGCGTAGCAGGCATCGGCAATATCTATTCCTGCGAATCCCTGTGGCACGCCAAACTCAATCCGCGCTGCCGCGCCAATTCCCTGACCACCGCCGAATCCCGCCGCCTCCACAAAGCGATTGTTTCCGTTCTCGCGCGTGCCTTAGAATGCTGTCTACATCCGCCGCCCGATTTTCGCGACCCGGATTGGTGGTTTCAAGGCTTGGAAAAAATCCTTCGCGTCTACGATCGCGAAGGAAAACCATGCCGCCGCTGCGGAAACGAAGTTAAGCGCATCGCGCAAGGCGGACGCTCCACCTATTATTGTGCGCATTGTCAAAAATAGAAGCCGAGGTCAAAGGCCCATCGCGTGAATCAACCCGCACCCAAAAAGCCCGAGCCGCCCAAGAAGCCCGATTTCGAGCGCTCACTAGCTCGACTCGAAGAGGTCGTCCGCCGCCTCGAAAGCCCGCAACTCTCTCTCGACGACGCCATGAAGCTCTTCGAAGAAGGCGTCGCCCTTTCCCGCGAATGCCAGAAACAACTCGAAGAAGCCGAAGGCCGCGTCGAAATCCTACTCAAAAAAGCGGACGGCAAACTCGCCGCCGAGCCCTTCGACCCAGAAAGCGAGTCCGAGTCGTGATTTTCGCTCCGGCCTCGCCAAGCCCGGCCTTCTCGTGAATATGCAACTCCCCTCGTTCTTCGAAGAAGACCGCATCGCTGTCGACGCTTCGCTCGACCGTCTGATGCCGCCCGCCTCCGCGCAGCCTCCTTCCATCCACGAAGCCATGCGCTACAGCGTCTTCGCCGGCGGAAAACGCATCCGTCCCATTCTCTGCCTGGAAACCGCCCGCATCTTCGATTCAAATATAGCCCCCGCCCACCACCCCGCCTGTGCCATCGAGTTCATCCACACCTACTCTCTCATCCACGACGATCTCCCCGCTCTCGACAACGACGATCTCCGCCGCGGCAAACCCACGAGCCACAAAAAATTCGGTGAAGCTGCCGCCATCCTGGCCGGCGACGCTCTTCTCACACTAGCCTTCGAGACCATCGCCGCCACTCCCGTCGACGCCGACCGCCGCGTCTCCATGCTCAGCGAAATCTCCGTCGCCGCGGGCACAATCAACGGCATGGTTGGCGGCCAGGTCGCCGATCTCGAGGCCGAAGGAAAGCGCATCGGCCCAGAAATGCTCGAATACATCCATCGCTCGAAAACCGCCGCGCTAATCCGCGCATCCATCTCTTCCGGCGCCCTGTGCTCAGGCGCCTCCACCGAAGACGTCGCGCGCCTTAGAAGTTTCGGCGAATCTCTCGGCCTCCTCTTCCAAGTCACCGACGACATCCTCGACGTCGAAGAATCTTCCGCCGCCCTCGGCAAAACCGCCGGAAAAGACGTCGCCCAACAGAAAGCCACCTATCCTGCCGTCCACGGCCTCGAGCGCTCCCACCAAATCGCCAACGAGCTGGCCGCGAAAGCCATCGCCGAACTCGCCCCCTACGCGTACCGCGCCTCGCGCCTCCGCGAAATCGCCGAATACCTCGTCCACCGCCGCGCATAGACTCATCCTTAAAAGGATGACCTTGCTCCCCCATCTGCGCCCAAGCCTCGACTAGTCGAAGCCGTCTCCTGTACGGTGTCCGCTTTCAGTTCCCCCACGGAAACGGAACACGAATTCAAGATGATAGGATGTTGTCGCATCCCATGCCCACTCGCGTCCCAGCCCTCGTCGTCGGCGCCGGAATCTCCGGCCTGGCGTGCGCTTACTACCTGCGCAAATCCGGCATCGACGCCCAAATCCTCGAAGCCTCCCCCCGCCCAGGCGGCATGATCCGCTCCGAACGGCGCGACGGCTATCTGCTGGAACTTGGACCGCAAAGCTTCAGCAGCACTGTTCCACTTAACCAAATCTGCCGCGACCTCGGCATCAAAAACGAACTGGTGGAAGCTCCGCCGCGCGCCCCCCGATTGCTGCTTCTCGCAGGCCAACTCAGACCAGCTCCCCTAAGCCCACCCGCTTTCTTCACCTCTTCCCTCTTCAGCATCCGCACCAGAGGTAGCGTCCTCCACGATCTCTTCCGCCACAGCGCTCCTCCCGACGCCGACGAGTCCGTCGCCGCCTTCATCCGCCGCAAATTCTCCCCCGAACTCCTCGAGAAGCTCGTCGGCCCTTTCGTCTCGGGCATCTACGCCGGCGACCCCGAAAAACTCAGCCTCCGCGCCTCCTTTCCCCAACTCTACGAAGCCGAGCGCAACGCGGGCAGCATAATCCGTGGCATGCTCCGCGCCGCAAAATCCAAGCCCAAGCCGCGCCACACGCCCACCCTTCAAAGTTTCAGCGAAGGCAACGAAACCCTTGTCCGCTCGCTAGCCGCCAATCTCGGCCCCGCCCTTCGCACCGAAGTCTCCGCAGCTGAAATTCAGCTCACCAGCGCGGGGGAATCCTTTGAGTATGACGTCACGCTGGCCGCGCATGGATCGACCGAACAGATCATCGCCGACCATCTCGTCCTCGCCACGCCAACGAATATCGCGGCAAAACTGCTCCACTCCATTCACTCAGAATCCGCCAGCGTTCTCGCCTCGATCGAGTACGCGCCGCTCGCTGTCGTTTCTCTCGGCTATCCAGTGTCCGCCATGGGTCGCTCGCTCGATGGTTTTGGCTTCCTGATTCCGCGTTCCGAAAAACTCCGCACCCTCGGCACCGTTTGGAATTCTTGCCTCTTCCCAAACCGCGCTCCGGAAGGCCACGCCATGCTGACCAGCTTCATCGGTGGCGCCACCGATCCGCAAGCCGTAACTCTCGCCTCAGACGAGCTAGCCTCCCTCGCCCATAAAGAAATTGCCCCGCTCCTCCAAATTCGCCAAGTTCCGGCATTCTCAAACGTCACGGTTTACCCGCGCGCTCTCCCTCAATACAATTTGGGGCACTCGGACCGGGTAGCTGCTATTGAAAAATTGAGTGCGCGGCTCCCGAATCTCTGGTTCGCTGGAAATTATCTGCATGGCCCGGCCATCGGCGCGTGCGTCGAACAAGCTCAATCCGTCGCGCAAGAAATTTGCAGTCGTTCGGCGAAGGGAGTCATCAAAATTGACGGAAATGCATCCAATTGAGCAGCTCAGCCGTATAGTCTCTTAGGAGAGGAAGAAGCCGACACTCGTGTTCCTGGCGGCTTTCACATCCAGCGGTGCCCGCGAAGTGTCGCCAGATGCGACGCTGTTGTCGCGCCTTCTTCAAAAAGACGTGAGCGCCTTTGAACAGCTCTACGACCGCCACTCACGCCTCGTCTACGGCTTGGTCTTGCGCATCCTCCAGCACGCTTCCACCTCCGAAGAAGTCGTGCAGGACGTCTTCCTCCAGCTCTGGCGCAACGCCGGTCAGTACGACGCCGCTCGCGGACCTTTTGTCCCCTGGCTTTGCACCATGGCGCGCAACCGTGCCCTCGATCATCTGCGCCTGAAAAGCGAGCGCCAGCGCCGCCGGGAAGATTTACCGGACGACTTGCCGTCCGTCGCGATCGCGCCAGACTATGAAAAGCTCCTCGACGAAAAGCGCCGTGCCGAACGCGTTCGCGCATTGATGGCTTCACTCACTCCGCAGCAGAAAAAAGCCATCGAGCTCGCCTATTTTGAAGGCCTAAGCCATTCGGAAATTGCGGCAAAGCTAAGAGAACCGCTCGGCACTGTAAAAAGCTGGATTCGTAACGGTTTGCTTCGTTTGAAGGAAGGATTGCAAGCAACGACGTGAAGAACTGCGATCAATTCGGCGAAATGATGGAAGCGTACGCTCTCGGCGCTCTCGATCCCGAAGAGCGCGCAGCGCTCGAAGCGCACCTCGCGACCGGTTGCGCGGACTGCGCAAAGGCCGTCGAAGAAGCGCGCTGGCTTGTCAGCCAACTCGCCTACGCGGCGCCGGAAGCCGCTCCCTCGGACATGCTCAAGGGTCGCCTGATGCAGACGGTTCGCGCCGAAGCGCAATCTTATGCGCAATCAAAGCCGCACGCGCTGCCGTCCAAGAGCACGATTCCCTTCTGGCTCTGGGCAGCGGTAGCTGCGCTCTTCGTTTTTTCAATCTACTCCTCCTGGACTATGCGCCGCTTGCAAACCGAAATCCGCGAATCCAACGATCGCGCCACCACGCTTATCGCAGATCGTGCGAAAGCCGAGAAGCAACTTGCCGCCGCGAGACGCGAAGCCATGATTCTGATGGATCCTAGCTCCGTGAAAATTGTTCCGGCTGGCAAGAGCGCCCTGGGAATGGAGCTTGAGGCAAAGTGGAATCCCGAACTAGGCGTCGTCGTGATGGGGGAGAACATTCCGATGCCATCTCCTCACCACGTTCTGCAATTGTGGTTTATTCCCAAAGCGCCGGGTGCGAAGCCCATGCCCTCGATGATGATGATGCCCGATGCCAACGGAAAATTCATGGTCCTGGTTGCGAATCCGCCAGAATCTATGGACGCAACCAAGGCCATCGCCATCACTGAAGAGCCAGAAGGCGGCAGCCCCTGGCCGACAGAAACTCCCCGGTGGGTCGGCGGCGTCAGCTAACATGAAGAAAGAAATTCAGCTAACCAGCAGCGAAAATTATTTGAGGCCATGTCTCTTGCCATAGCGCAAAGCGAGCCGCACCTCACGCCGTTTCGCCGCTTCACGAAAGCGCCGCCGTTCCTCAGTGGCCTTAACAACCAGCGGCACGACCGGCTTCGGCAATCCGGTGTACTCATCAATCGCCACGAAGGTCACGTATGCGGTAGTCGTATGTTTCCGTTCTCCCGTCATCGCATTTTCAGAGAACACTTCGACGCCCACTTCCATCGACGTCCGGAAAACTCGATTCACTTGCGATTTCAGATTGACGATCTCACCCAGGTTTATAGGATTGCGAAAATCGATGTAATCCACCGAAGCCGTCACCACATAGCTGTTCGAGTGCCGGTGCGCCGCCATCGCTGCCACCATGTCCACCAAATGCATCACCTGCCCGCCCAGCAATTTCCCCAGCGGATTCGTTTGCGCCGGCAAAACAATCTCCGTCATCTCCGACCGCGACGCGCTCACCAGCTTTCCCTTCAGCATCAACTCCCCGCTCATCTCGCTTTTCACAATAGGCTTGCGTTTCATTCGCTCCCCGTTCCCCGGCTGCTTTGGGACGCAGTCTCAATCCCCGTATAATACGGGAGCCAACCATGACTGACCAAAAGAAAACGCGCCGTCAGATGCTCGAAGAGTTCGTCGCGAAAAAACCCGAAGACGCTTTCTCGCGCTACGGCCTTGCGATGGAGTGCATGAACAGCGGCGATGCAGCCGCTGCCGACGCGCATTTTCGCGGGCTTCTCGAACGCAACCCCGGTTACATTCCGGCTTACCTGATGTACGGCCAGCTTCTTGCCCGCGAATCGCGAAACGACGAAGCACGCAAAATTCTGTCAAGTGGCATCGCCGCCGCCGCACAAAAAGGCGACGAACACGCCCGCTCTGAAATGGAGACGCTGCTCAGCGAACTCGGCTAACTAAGGAGGAGCCAAGAATTCCTGACTTTTGTCAGGACTTGAATTCCTGTCATTGGAAGAAATTGTCATGCGTCGTGAGAGGGAGCCGCCCGGCACTTCAGTGAAGAGGCTGCTTCAGCGCTTCTTCGATTCCGGTTTGCGCGAGCGGGGCCATGACTGAGTATCCGGCCGCGTTGGGATGCACGCCGTCGGGGCTCAACTCAGCCTTGAGCCCACCTTTGTCGTTCACCATCGCGGAATAGTAGTCGACATAAACGATGTCATTTTTTGCGGCGTACATTTTAAGCCAGTCGTTCAATACTTTAATCTTAGGGGCTGGTTCCAATCCCTTGTGCCACCAAAATTCGGTCGACGGCAATATGGAGCATAGGACTGGACGAATGCCACTCGCCTTAGCAAGCAGAATCATAGACTCGATATTTCCTTCAGTCTCCTCGGGTGTCATCTTGCCCGTGTTCTCGGCGATGTCGTTCGTGCCCGCAAGGATCACGGCCACTTTTGGTTTTAGGTCGATCACGTCCTGGCGAAAACGCAGCAACATCTGCGGCGTTGTTTGCCCGGAGATGCCGCGGTTGAGATATGGCTTTCCTGGAAAAAATTCGCCACGAGCCGGCGACGTTGGCGTTGCTTTCATGCCCCAGCCTTCCGTTATCGAGTCGCCCATGAACACTACACGAACCTCGCCGGGAGCAGGAGCCGGCAACGCTTTATCCGCGTCGCGGAACTTCGCAAGGTAAGCCCAATCGTTGTACATGCGCTCGATCTGCGATTTTTGGTAGGGCGTCAAGGTTTCCCAATACGCCTCGGATGGATCCGCTTTTTTCGTGTCCTGCGCCGGCGCAGCCTGCGCGAACCCGGCTCCGGCGCAGAGCTGCATCGCGAAAATCAAGTAGCCGCTGCATACAGCGCGCAACAATTTCAGCTCTCTATTCAAGGAATGACCTCCCTCCGTCATTTGTTTGCCAAAGCTTCGCCAGCTTAACACTTTAGTCCACTCAACCAAGGCATGAAAACGCGGCAATGCGGAGTGTGCCGGATCGTCCTTCCGCCGGTCTTTGGGGACCATGCAGCGCGCATCGCACAGAAGTGGCCCCGGTCTGGTATCATTTGATTTGGAACAATGCGGCCTGATCGCATTCCGCTCTTTCCACTGAACGTCGTTCTTCTCCCCGGCGCCGACCTTCCCCTGCACATCTTCGAGCCGCGTTATTTGGAAATGGTCGGACGCTGCCTGAAAGAGAAATCGGAATTCGGCGTCCTCTTGGCGCTTCCCAAAGGTGTCGTGCGGGTGGGATGTACTGCAGAGATCATAGAGGTCGTCAACCGCAATCCCGACGGCACCTTGGACATTCTGACGATGGGGCGAGAGCCGTTTCGCGTCATTGAATTTTTCGATGAGAATCCGCTTGCCGAGGGCTATGTGGATTGCCTCGAAGATCGCGATGCTCCGCTTAATCCAACCATTGGGAAGGAACTCGTCGAGCTGTACGAAACTTGCCACACGCTCATCTTTGAGGACTATCCTAAGAATACGGATCCCGAACCGTCCGCCCGATTTTCATTCGTCGTCGCCGGGACTTTGCCGATGGATCTGCTCTGGAAGCAGCAGATTCTAGAATTGCGGACGGAAGCTGACCGTCAAGAACGACTCGTCGGGTATCTTCGCGCGTGGGCGCCGCATCTACAGAAGACAGGCGTTCTGCGCCAGCGAGCGGGCGGCAATGGCCACGGCTTGAATTAAGGCGACTGCATTTGGACCTGGAACTAGCTTGAAATGCGTGCCCTTTTCCGGGGACGCGGATCGAGGCCTCATGACGGCAAGCACATCACTGCATTCTTCAGCTCATCCGCGGGCGCGCAC
Organism: uncultured Acidobacteriota bacterium; assembly: GCA_963767755.1. Classification (GTDB taxonomy): domain Bacteria; phylum Acidobacteriota; class Terriglobia; order Acidiferrales; family UBA7541; genus Acidiferrum. The sequence goes on from CAVYFO010000011.1 coordinate 51,960, forward strand.
GCTCGGCGAACTCAAACGCATTCCGGATTTCGACGCCCGAACCGTGTCGCGCTCCGTCAAGAGCGAGATGCGCCACAATCTTCTCCGCATGATCGAAAAAAACGAGCCGCTCTTTCCGGGCGTGCATGGTTACGAAGACACGGTCATCCCGCAAATCATTAACGCATTGCTCTCGCGCCACAATTTCATTCTTCTGGGGCTTCGCGGCCAAGCGAAGAGCCGCATCCTGCGCGGCCTTGCGCAGTTTCTCGACGCGGAAATTCCCGTTGTCGCCGGCTGCGAAATCAATGACGACCCGCTGCGACCGATCTGCCGCGCCTGCCGCGAGAAAATCGCCGCCGAAGGCGATAACACGCCCATCGCCTGGATGCCGCGCGACCATCGCTACGTGGAAAAGCTCGCGACTCCCGATGTGACCATGGCTGACATCATTGGCGACGTCGATCCCATCCGTGCTGCGCGCGGAGGCCGCGATCTTTCGGACGAACTCACGATTCACTACGGCTTGCTTCCGCGCGCCAATCGCGGCATCTTCGCAATTAATGAGCTTCCCGACCTCGCCGGCAAAATTCAGGTTGGACTCTTCAACATCATGCAAGAAGGCGACATTCAAATTAAGGGATATCCGCTGCGGTTGCCGCTTGACGTGCTGCTGGTCTTCACCGCAAACCCGGAAGATTACACGGCGCGCGGGAAGATCATCACGCCTCTAAAAGATCGTATCGGCGCCGAAATTCGCACGCACTATCCTTCCACTCTCGAAGAAGGCATGGCTATCACGGCGCAGGAGGCTTGGGTCGCTCGGGACGCGGGCCGCAAGGTGGAAGTGCCTGCGTACCTTCGCCATGTGGTCGAGGAAATTGCCTTTCAAGCGCGCGAGGACAAGCGCGTGGACCGCCGCTCTGGCGTGAGCCAGCGATTACCCATCACTGCGCTCGAAAGTCTCGTCAGCAGCGCCGAGCAGCGAGTTGCGCGGACTGGCGAAAAGTCCGCGGTCGCGCGCATTGCCGACGTTTACTCTTCCCTGCCCGCGATCACCGGAAAAATGGAGCTCGAATACGAAGGCGAGCTGAAAGGAGCGGGCACGATCGCCCGCGAGCTGATTCGAACGGCTGTGGGCCGCGTCTTCAGCAAACATTTCGCGGAGGTCAGCTTTCAGCCCGTGATTCAGTGGTTTGAAATCGGCGGCGAATTGAAGCTTCCTGAACTCGCTACAGCTGCCGAGCGCTATCAGCAGCTCTCCAAGATTCAAGGGTTGATGGAGCACATTGGACGGCTCGGAGTTCAAGATCGCAAAGACGCCGCGAGCGCCGCTTCCGCCGCGGAAATGATTCTCGAAGGATTGTGGGCGCATCGGCGAATCGGACGCAGCGAAGAGCGCGGTTTTTATGCGGACAAGCCGAAGCAACCCGAACCGCGCGAACGTGAAACTCCTGGCCGGCCGCCGCGCCGGCAGTTCAATTAATGCGGCTTTGTTATTTCGAGGAGCTCGGGGAACGCGACTATGAAATTTATCCGCTATGGAAAATACACCGGTGAACCTGCCGACGCCATCGATCTCGAAGAACTCGTCAAACGCATGGGCGATTTTTTTCTACAAAGCGGCTTCGAATCGCAATTCTATGGCGTTTCCCAGATGGATCCCGAGCGTTCGATGGAAGCTCTCCGCGAGGCCATTCTTCGCGCATTGCAAGAGGGTGATCTGCTTCCCGAAGATGCCATGAGCGAAGAGCTGCGCGAGATGTTGCAGAATCCGGACGCGCAAAGCAATCAAGCCGTAAAAGATCTAATCGAAAAGTTGATGGAGCGTCTGGCCCAGGAAGGTTTTATCAATCCGCAGCAGCCCCCGCAAGTCACGCCACCTCCGCAAACCTCCGCCCGTGGCCAGCTTGGGCAGCCGCACGAACGCCAGCCACAAGCGCGCTTTGAAATAACTGACAAGACGATCGACTTTCTCGGGTTCAAAACTCTCCAGGATCTTCTCGGCTCGCTCGGTCGCAGCAGCTTCGGCCGCCACGACACGCGCGACTTATCTACCGGCGTTGAATCCGGCGGCATCTCTCGCCCGTATGAATTCGGGGACACGATGAATCTCGACATCAGCGAGACGCTCTTCAACGCCGTACGCCGGCAGGGCGCGAAAGTTCCCATCGACATGACGTATTCAGACTTGATGGTCCATCAGTGCGAATATCACAGTTCGTGCGCCACGGTAGTTCTTCTGGATTGCAGCCATAGCATGATTCTTTACGGCGAGGACCGTTTTACTCCCGCGAAACGCGTCGCCATGGCGCTTTCGCATCTCATTCGTACGCAGTATCCGGGCGACACGTTGAGCCTCGTACTTTTTCATGACAGCGCCGAAGAAGTGCCCTTGGGCGAACTCGCCCGCGTGCAAGTTGGTCCTTATTACACCAATACGCGCGAAGGACTTCGACTCGCCCAGCGAATCTTGCTCCGCCAGAAAAAAGACATGCGCCAGATCATCATGATCACCGACGGAAAGCCTTCCGCCCTAACCCTCGAAGATGGCCGCATCTATAAAAACGCGTTCGGCCTCGATCCCTTCGTCGTGGGACAGACGCTCGAAGAAGTCAACAAGTGCAAGCGCGCCGGCATCATGATCAACACGTTCATGCTTGCGAGCGATTACAGCCTCGTCCACTTCGTGCAGAAAATCACGGAGATGTGCCGCGGAAAAGCCTACTTCACGACGCCATATACCCTTGGCCAGTACTTGTTGATGGATTACATGCAGCGCAAAACCAAGCAAATTCACTGAGGCCGGCCCGGTGTCCGTCCCTGCTGGAACAGCAGCCGAGCTAAGATTGTTTCATTCGCACGCTAGGACCCTCGCGAGCCTATTCCTCTTGCATCGTTGCGTTATGATTAATCGTTGGGAATCTTGCGGCGGCTTAAACGCTGGACGGGCTCGGAAGGAACAATGACGAACATCGTCGCCGGAAATAGCGCACCTGGTTTTTCTTTGAAAGCTCTGGATGGAAAGGAAGTTTCGCTGGCCGGGTTTCTTGAGCATGGCCCCGTGGTCGCCGCATTTTTCAAAATTTCCTGCCCTGTCTGCCAGTTCGCTTTTCCATTTCTTGAGCGGCTTTACAAGCGCTACGGCGGCAACAGTGCGACGTTTCTCGGCATCTCCCAAGATGACGTTGACGGCACGAAGGACTTTGCCAAGGAATTCGGAGTCACCTTCCCGATCGTGCTCGACGAAAAGAAGAAGGACTACCCGGCTTCGAACGCCTATGGCCTGACCAACGTTCCCACGATTTTCCTAATCGAGCCGGAGGGCACAGTAAAAGTCAGTTGTATGGGCTTCGATAAAAAAGGCCTTGAATCGATCGGCGCGTTTTTGGCCGAGCGCATGAAAATCGCGCCCGCGGCGCTTTTCCGCTCAGACGAGTCTGTTCCCGACCACAAACCGGGGTGAGGCTCAAAAAACTAGGCCCGGTCTGGGCCTACTCGGAAAGAAAATGCAACGGGGAAGAGTTGACGTCTTATTCCGCTTCCTTTTCCAACCATTTTTTCAAGTGCTTGGCAGGGCGCTTGCGCTTATCGGCAATCACCCGCGTGGCCCAAGGCGCAATCCCCGAATTACGAGCGGCGCGGCGCGCCTCTACGCCCACATCCAGAACTTTTTTCTTGCGCCGTTTGGCCATAATCGTTCGGGCAAGGGGCCATCTGCCCGCGCACGAATTGTAAGCTAATCCCGGCTAGAACGTAAACCGCACCTGCAAGTCAATCCGGCGATTCGCTGTCGAAGAAGCATAGGGCTGCCCGGCCGATGAGTTTGCTTCGCCAAAAAGTGGGGAGCTCAGATTCCCGATGTACGGCCCGTAGTTTACGCTGTTGAGTAAATTCCGCGCGCTCACACTAAAAGTCAGGTTGTAACGATATTTAGACGAACCGCCGCCAAACATGCCGCCCGGGCCTCCGTCGTGATGGCCACCGCCACCGGGACCGCGCCCGAACCCTCCGCCGCCACCGGGTCCGCCCGCGCCGCCTGCATTCGCTTCCTTTTTCTCCTTGAAGCCGAATGTTTTACTGAGCCGAAGGTTGAGCGTGAATCGCCCCGGAGCCGTTGCATAGTTGATCGGAATTGGCGCCTCATTCGCCACTGGAAGCAGATTGAAACAGCCGTAAGCGGTTTGCACCACGCCGGTCTGCGCACCGGAGCCGCATGCGGCAAAGGACGGCCGCGTATTGAACTGCGCATCGCCGTAGACGTCCTGGCCTGTCGTAATGTTGAACGGAATCCCAGAACTCGCGATCAGAAATGGGCTCAGGTTGAACCCGTAAGGGATGTCCATCGTTCCGCCGAAGAATACGCGTTGCCGGATGTCGAAGGAGGCGCGTCCATAATCCGCACTGATGTCTCCCGGAATGGAGGGGACATAACCTGCGCCCGCGGTATCGCTGTTCGCATAGTTCAGAACGTAGAAGCCAAAAAGCGAAAGGCTCTTCAGAAAACCGTGCGCCGTTGGAATACGGACCATGCTGTGGACGATCAACTGATTCTGCTTGAAGATGCCTTCGGACGAGTACTGATAAGCGATGTCTCCGGGATTGAAACCCGCGGGCAGCGGCGAACCCGGCGTATTGGGAGGAAACACATTTGTATAGAACTGGTGATCGCCACGCGAATTCAAATAGGTCACGGACACGTTCGCAAAGTTCGTAAGCTGTCTTTCGAGCGTCACGCCTGTTTGCATGACGTAGGGAGATCGAAGGTTGGGATTTTTCACATAAACCGTCTGGGGCGATGCGACCATGCTAGGAAAGCCGGACGGCAGCGTCGTCTGGTTGGGATCGAAAAACGCGGGGTTTGGAATCAGATACTGCTGCTGGATCAATCCGTTTTGCAGTTGCTGTTGCAAAACTAAATTTTCCGCAAAGCGGTCGTAAAAAATGCCGTAACCCAGACGAAGAATGGTTTTGGGCGATTTGCTTTTCCCGTTGCCGTCGAGTCCCCACGCGAGGCCCAGGCGCGGCGCGAAATCGGCGTGATCGCCAAGATTGTTCTGCGTTTCATAGCGCAGCCCGTAACTCAAAGTCACATTAGGCCGCCATTTGTAATCGTCTTGCGCAAACAGTGCCGCGTCAAACCAGCTCACGCTGGTGGCGGCTGTTCCGATCGGGTTGTAGTTCAACGAATAGTAGCTTGCGCCGCCGCCAGCCGCCTGAATGGCGGCAGGGCTTTCGCCGATCGCTTGACCCATCAGAGTGATTTGGTAGGCCTGTAGCGGCGTGATGACACAATTGTCCGTAGTTGTCGGCACGCATCCAGGCAGCTGTCGCGATCCGAAAGAATACGACCCGTTGAAGCTCGCGTTGGACGCACTGTCATCCGTCGTCTCGCGAACTCTCCCGCCGATTTTCCAGGCGTGTTTTCCCTTATTCAGGTAGGTGATGTTTTGCAACTCGTAACGGTTCTGCGTGTCTATGTTGATTCCGCTTGTTGCGCCTCCCCCTGTGAACCCAGCTTGGACATTGATTTCCGGCAAGGTGTTAAACGGCGTTCCGTTCGTCGAATCACGGATGTATTGGAAGCGCGTCTCGTTGATTGTGGTCGGGCTGACGGTCTGTGTGTCGGTGGCTTGCAGCGTGTTTTCCGTCTCCAGCAAATTGTTCGCCTGCGAAGCCAGATTGAACGAGCCGACGTTGTCGTTTGTTTCGTTGTTCCGCCAATATTGATAGCGCACCGTCAGCGTATTGCCCGGAGTTACCTGGTAATCGATTCGCGGGCTTATGTTGAGTCGCGTTTTCGGATTTGGCACCGCGCTACTGAACGGCTCAATCTGGAAAGTCGTCGGATTCACGATTTGCGCGCTGATTACTGAAAGATCGGTGATGTCCCGCCGCTCAATGTTGAAGAAAAACGAGGCCTTCTTGCTCAGCGGCCCGCCAACGTTCGCGCTAAATTGCGTGGTGTAATATCCCGGCTGTGGCGTGCCCGCCGGCAAGTCTTCAAAAGGATTGCGCGAGTTAAATCCCGCCGTGTTTCCTGTCATGAAAAATTGGCCATGAAACTGGTCTGTCCCGGGTTTTGTAAAGACTTCGATTCGGCCATAACCGAGCTTGTCATACTCCGACGAAAACGGATTTTGGTTGATACGAATCTCTCGAATCGAGGCTTTCGGGGGCAGTTCGCCCGCGGTAAAACCGTCAATATAGATCTGCCCGCCGTTAGGTCCCGCCGATGGCCCGGCCAGCGCTTGCAGTTCGGACTCCAGTTCGTCCGGATCATCGGAAAGCGCTTCCAGATCCTTGCCTTGAATGACGACTGCGCCTGCGTTGTTCGCGGGATTCACGTCCACCTTGGTCGTCGTGTCTGTGACTTCCACTTTTTCCTGCTGCACCTCAATGCTCAACTGAACATTCAATCTCTGCGTTTGTCCCGCGGCTATTTCGATCTCCAGCTTCTCGAACGGCGCAAATCCCGTGGCGATTACCTTCACGCCGTAATTTCCAGGAACCAATCCCTTCACCTCATAAATGCCTTCGCGGTTTGTCGTCGCCGTCGTCGCCGCCCCGCTTGGCGTAGTCACAAGCACGGTCGCCTCAGCCACCGCGGCGCCCGAAGGATCCGTTACTTGCCCGCGTAGCGTTCCCGTAGTCTCCTGCGCGTGCGCCGCGCTTCCGGCCATTCCGGCAAACGCAAGTACTGCTACGAATACAATGCTCCGATAGACGTTCCTCAAGTTCATTCCTGCTCCTGATCTTAGTTAAAAATTTTCTAATCGGCGTTCATTATGGGTTCGTATCCCCCGCTGGCGCCTCGCTCATCGTCCACGGCGTGAGGATGCTGGAGGCTCCGCCTTTCGGCGAAGCTTCGAGGATGGGTTCCACTCCGGCGAGCAGCGTGATCACCGTCCCTCCGCTGGCCTCCGTACCTTCTGTGGTCACGATCATGACCGCATCGCCCTTCTGCAAATCCGCGAGCGTCGCCGCGGGCATTCGGCTGAGTACTTGCTGCAAGTCGCCTCCTCTGCCGGCACCTGCTCGTCCCGTCCCTCCGGACCCCGCACCTTGACCGCTGAACTGGCCAGGAGCGTGATTGACAGCCGCCGCTTCCGGGGGCTTAGGTGCCGAGCCAGCGGATGCATTTCCTCCCGCTGCCCCATTCGCCGCGCTGCCTTTTAGCCGCATGGCGATGCCCTGTGCGATCATGGGCGGCAACTTGCGAATCTGTGTGTCCGCCCCGATTTTTACGGTGACACTTTTTTTGGCCGCCAGGTCCATTACTGTAAGAGTTCCGGCGGCTGTGTCGACGGCCTCGATCGTCCCCGCGATGTTGCGGAATGTTCCCGAGACAATTTCGTCTGCAGCTAGTTCCGCGTCATCCGCGCTCCGAGTTCCCCGCGCGCGCAACTGATCGCCCACCTTGATCTGTTCGATCGGCGCCGGCTTCGCATCATCGAACTTTACGGAGTTCGGCGCATATCGCCGGAGAATCGTCTGCTTCGTAACCTGGACTGTCACGTCCTTCGCCGTGCCCGTCGCGTTTGTCGAGATCTTGATCGTGCCGGTCGCTGGGTCCACCGCGCTCACCAACCCGCCAACTCCATGTCGCTGCCATTCTTCGCGCTCGTGCGCTTGTTTCGCCGCGATGTCTTCGTGCTTCATCGCAATCACGGAAATGGCCGCCAGCGTTTTGCCGTCCCCCGCCATCATCCCGCGGACCAAGATTCGATCGCCGGGCTGCAATTCCGACAATTGAAGCGCCAGCGCATTCTTGAGATCTTTTGCACCTGGTTCGATGCGAATCAGGCGGGCATCATCCGCCACCTGAATCGTGGTTTCGGCCCCCGTATCCGTGGTCAAGACTATCGTTTTTCCCGTGATGGTCTTAATAGTGCCTACCGCTCGGGCAGCTGCGGTTTGCGCCGGCGGTGGTGCGGGTTCGGCGGCGGATGCGTTCGCGACGCTAGCCGCTCCAAGGCCGATGCACGCGAATACAACAATCAATCTCACGCGCCACGCGCGCCCCTTTTCCAGCAATTCCATCGATCACTCCTGCTATCTAACGCGAATTGCACACCCGCGTGTGTTTGCTAGGGAGGGTATATCGGCAGACGCGCCATTCCCTTTGCGTCACTGTTTAGACGTGTCCCGCACCCCGAAATGTTTCAAAAAATTCTATCGACGCACGCTATCGATTGACTTGGCAAAAAACTGTGGTCATTCCTCCAGGTCTCCTCTTCTGAGGTTTCCCAGGTCTCGGCGGAACCCGCTGGTTTTCAGGTACGTGTCGAGCCCCGGTCGCGCCGCCTTCCGAAGCGAGAGTGCTTAGCCAGATTCGAGGGTGCCTCCCCCCGGCCAGCATCCCGCGCACCGGGACTTCGAACCATGACGGACGCTCGGGTGCCCAGTTGGCTCCCCTCGCAACCCACCTTGGCCGTCCTCCTCGTGGAGAAATTGCGTTAATTTGAACGAAATGAAATTTTAATCTTCCATTCGCCTTCGGGTCATGGTGACCGCGTATTACTCGGTCATCCACGAGCCATGCGCCCCCCGGTGGCCCGCGGTCGCACAAATGATTCTGGAGGAATCGTCGATGCACACAGAAAAGCTCTTTCGTCGCGCTCTTAGGTCCGCCCTCGGCTGTGGGCTGCTGGCAGCCGCGCTCGCGGTTTCGGCTCATGCCCAGTGCCAACTGAACTCCCCTTCGGGCAAAATCAAGCACGTCGTATATATCGAATTTGACAACGTTCACTTTACGCGCGACAACCCCAATGTCCCTTCCGACCTCGAACAAATGCCCAATTTGCTGAATTTTATCGAGCAGCACGGCACACTCGACGCCGGTGACCACACAGTTCTGATTTCCCACACCGCCAACGACATCCTCACCACGCAGACCGGCCTCTACTCCGACGACACCGGCATCTTCGTCGCCAACAGCTTTGGAGTCTTCTCGCCAACGTCTACCGGCGAAAACGGCTTGTTTCCCTCTTCGTTCTTCTACTGGACCGACAAAGTGTCTGATATCACCGCGGCCACAGACGACAACACCTTCGCACTTACCACGCCACAGGGGACTAACGTGCCAGCGCCATGGGTGCCTTTCACTCGCGCGGGATGCACGGTTGGCGCCTTCTCAACCGCCAACATCGTGCTGGAGCGCGCACCATTCGATGTATACAAAGTCTTCGGCGGCCCGACCTCTGCCCAAGGGATGGAAAGCAGTACCAATCAAAACAATGACTTTATCGGTGCGTCAATCCACTGCGCACTCAACGACCCCATTTGCCAGTCGAACCCAACGCTGGGTGTGGTGGGAGTGGACGACACATTGACTGAGGAACCCGGCGGCTACTCTGGTTATCAGGCTCTGTTTGGCCTGAAGTACATCAACCCTGCGCTCACCGGCAGCCCGACCGGCAGCATCGTCGATTACCATGGCGTCCCGCTGACTGGTTTCAATCAATTGAACTTCGACCCGGTGCCGGCTCAGACGCTCGCAGTTGTTGAGGCCATGCTGAAAAAGGGCATACCAGTGGTTTACGCCTACATCGCCGACGCCCACGACAATCAAGAAGAGAAAGCTATCACTAGCGAAGGCACCTTCGGCCCTGGCGAGGCTCCCTACGTGGCTCAGCTAGCTGACTACAACAGTGCCTTTGGCACGTTTTTCTTGCACCTGAAGGAAGCCGGCATCGATCAGAGCAACACGCTCTTCATCTTCAGCCCCGACGAGGGCGACCATTTCGTCGGTGGCGCACCAAGTCCCGCGAATTGCGATGGCGCCAAAATTAAGAAAAATGGCGAGGTCGTGCCAGATATTCCTTGCACCTACGGAACGAACGGCGTCGGCGAGTTGGACATCAATCTGGCCGGTCTCACCGCGGCCGCCGGCGACCCGACGGCGTACTCCATCCATTTCGACGATGCCGCCACCACCTACGTGAATGGTCAGCCGCTTCCAAGCAGCGACCAGGTTCGCATGTTGGAGAAAACCATGGCCGGCCTGAGCGCGGTCAACCCGCATACCGGTCTAACCGAGAGCTTGCTCGGCACAGGTTTGGGGCCTGACCTCCAGGGCGCGATTGTTGATCCTGCCGCAATGCAGCTCCTGCACATGAACACCGTCGCCGATCCCAACCGCGAACCCACCTTTACATTCTTCGGCAATCCCAATTTCTTCTTCGAAACCTCGGGCAGCACCACTCCAGTGGTCGGCACCGGCTTTGCATGGAATCACGGCGACATCCAGCCGGAGATCGCGCGCACCTTCATCGGTATTGTGGGTCCCGGTGTTAAGAACTTGGGTGTGACCGAGCCGCACGATTTCTTCACCGACCACGTTGACCTGCGGCCGACGATGCTGACGCTTCTCGGCCTCGCCGACGACTATCAGCACGATGGCCGCACGATCACTGAACTGCTCGATGGCAATGTTCCGCCTTGGAGCCTGCGCGCGCATTCGGACACGCTGCAAGACCTTGGACAAATCTACAAGCAGATCAGCGCCCCGTTCGGAGAGCTCTCGAGGAGCACCCTGGCGGTCTCGACTTACGCGGTTACCAGCACCTCCACCGGCGATGCGGTTTACAACAACCTCGAAAACCAAATCTCGCAGTGGACCCTTGAACGCGACGGCTTGGCCGGACAGATTAAAGCCATGCTCGAGGGAGCCGAGTTCAACGGTCTGCCACTTGACGAGAAAGTTGCTAAGGACATCATTGCCGAGGGACAGGCGCTTCTAGACCAGGCGAAGCACTGTGCCTCTCATCCGGACAAATGCTCTAACTGAGGGCACTCGAGTGGCGCGGGCGCCTTGGCTGCATGGGCTTGGGCGCCTGCGCAACATCCTGTTTTGGCATCGAACCCCTGCGCATTTCCCCTTTCTTTCTACTCCCCTCTCCGCGAAACGGCCAAGCGGGTGTACAATGCCGCCTGTTGGATTATCTCGGCAGGCGCTCTGTAGTAGTTTGTTGCCGAGCAACTCTTGAATCACTGTAATGCTGTGCAAGCCAACCAAGGGATGGCTCCTTTCGAGTGATTCTTTTCATCCCCGATAGTAAAGTACAGATTTCGTGGCACGGGGCGGCGCAGACAGCCAATCCGCATGGTCGTTGTTTGACCCGCTTGCTCTTCAAGCTAGACGCGAGCAAATTTGGCAACACAGCATAGAGTTGGAGGATGACCCGCGTGGCTCTCCCGACGGATAAACACTTCACGGCGCGCATTATCGAGCGAAAGGATTTGTCGGAAGATTTGTGGCTCATCCGCGTCGATCCCGGCGGCCCATTTTCTTTTAAAGCCGGACAGTACGCCACCCTCGGCGTCGATCACGAAGAGAAGCGCATCGAGCGCGCCTATTCCATCGTCTCTTCGCCCTACGAAGAAAGCCTCGAGTTTTTCATTGAGCTCGTCCCCCAGGGCGCACTCACTCCGCATCTTTACAAACTCAAGGTCGGCGACACCATGCTCTGCCGCAAAATTTCAAAAGGCCGGTTTACTCTCGATTTGAAAAGCGGCCGCACCAATCATCTCCTCCTCGCCACCGTCACCGGCGTCGCTCCTTTTGTGAGTTACGTCCGCACGCTCTATCGAGACTGGAAAGCCGGCAACAGCCCCATGCCTGGCGAACACAAACTTTTTTGCCTTCAAGGCGGAAGCCGCTCATGGGAATTCGGTTATCGCGAGGAACTCGAGCGCATCGCCGCGGAAGTTCCGTGGTTCAGGTACGTCGCCACCATCAGTCGACCCTGGGAAGATCCCGAGTGGAAAGGCCAAACAGGCCGCGTCGACGACCTCGTTCGCATGTACGTCGACGAGTGGGACTTGCATCCGGCGGCCACCACCGGATATCTCTGCGGCCATCCCAGCATGTGCGAGAACGGCATGGGTATTTTGAGCCGTGCCGGCTGGCAAAAAGGAACTCTGTTCGAAGAAGTCTATTTCATCCCGGGCAAAGAGGCCGGAGCCGAATAAACCGCAGTTCGTTTGGCACACAATCTGTTTGCGAGCTTCGCTGCGCGAATCGGGTGTAGAATGCCGCGCGGCCGGGCAAACACTGGCACCGTGATTGAATCTAGAGTACCGGAGGAAGTTTCATGATCGTCGGAGTACCACGAGAGAGCTTTCCCGGCGAACGCCGTGTCGCCATGGTGCCCGCCGTAGTCCCGAGCCTTACAAAAGCCGGTCTCGAAGTCGTCATCGAAGCCGGCGCGGGCACGCAAGGCGGCTATCTCGACGCTGATTTCGCCGCCAAGGGCGCAAAAATTCTCCCCACCCGCACCGACGTTTTCGCCGCCGCCGACATCATCGTTCAAGTCCTCTCCTACGGCGCAAATGATAAAACCGGCAAAGCCGACGTTCCTCTCTTCCGCCCGAATCAAGCGCTCATTGGGTTCTTGCGCCCCCTCAGTTCGCTCGAAGCAATACAGGAAATCGCCTCGAAAGGCGTCACTGCTTTTTCCATCGAGTTGATGCCGCGCACCACCCGCGCCCAAAGCATGGACGCGCTTTCTTCGATGGCCACCATCAGCGGCTACAAAGCCGTAGTCGTCGCCGCCGACACTCTCCCTCGTCTCTTCCCCATGATGACTACCGCTGCCGGCACCATCACGCCCGCGCGCGTTTTTATCATTGGGTGTGGCGTCGCCGGCCTCCAGGCCATCGCCACCGCCCGCAGACTCGGCGCGGTCGTCTCCGCCTACGACCTCCGCCCCGCCGTGAAAGAACAAGTCCAGAGCCTCGGCGGTCGCTTCGTTGAGCTCCCCATCGAAGCCAAAGACGCGCAAGACGCCCGCGGCTACGCCACCGCCCAAGGCGAAGACTTCTACAAAAAACAGCGCGAACTCTTGGGCAAAGTCGTCGCCGAAAGCGACGTGGTCATCACCGCCGCCGTCATCCCCGGCAAGAAGTCACCCATTCTGGTCACCAAAGAAATGGTTACGGCCATGGCGCCGGGCTCCGTGATCGTCGATCTTGCCGCAGAGCGTGGCGGCAATTGCGAACTCACTCGTGCCGAAGAACAAATCGTCGAGCATGGCGTCACCATCATGGGCTTCATCAATCTGGCCGGCACGGTTCCTTACCACGCCAGCCAGATGTACGCAAAAAATGTCGCTACATTTCTCCTTCATCTCGTCAAAGACGGCAAACTGCAGCTGAATCCCGACGACGAAATCGTGCGCGACACTTTGCTGACCCAAGGCGGCGAAATCGTAAACGCCAGGCTGCGCGAAATTTTCAAGCTCCCGGCTTTAGCTGCAAAATCTTAAGGAGGCATGGATGCCCGCGGATTTTATCTCCAGTCTGTTTGTGTTCATCCTTTCGGCCTTTCTAGGCATAGAGCTCATTAAGCGCGTTTCGCCGCTGCTGCACACGCCGCTCATGTCTCTCACCAACGCCCTCGACGCCATCGTCCTCGTCGCCGCCATCATCATCGCTGGCCGCCACGAGACGCGCCTTTCGACCATCCTCGGTCTCATCGCCGTCGCCGCCTCCTTCAGCAACATGGTCGGCGGCTTCGTCATCACCGACCGCATGTTGGGCATGTTCAAGACCGGCAAGGCGGCGAAAAAATCATGAACCCCGCCGACCTCCAGCAGCTCATCGATGTCACCTACATCGCCGCCGCCATCGGATTCATTCTCGCCATCAAGTGGCTCAGCTCTCCGGTCACCGCCATGCGCGGCGTCCTCATCGGAGAAATCGCTTCCGCCATCGCCGTCACCGCGACGCTCTTCAATCCGGAAGTTACCCACTACAAGTGGATTATCATCACGCTGATCATCGGCGCCGCCGTCGGCGTTCCTCTCGGCCTCGTGAAAATGACCGCGGTTCCTCAGCGAACCGCCCTCAGCCACGCGTTCGGCGCGCTCTCCGCCGCGCTCATCGGCATCGCCGAATATTACGTCGCCACTCCCAACGTTCCGAAATTCGAAATGGCCGAAATCGGTCTGGAAGTCATCATCGGCTCGCTCACTTTCACCGGCAGCATCATCGCCGCCGGCAAGTTGCAAGAATGGCTCCCGCAGCGCCCCATCACGTACAAAGGCCAGAACTACGTAAGCCTCACCGTCCTCGCCACCGCGCTAATCCTCATGATCGCCCTCGTCATTCATCCAGACATGACGTTTCTCTTTCCCATCATGATCGCCGTGGCTCTAATCTTCGGCATCATGCTTGTCACGCCCATCGGCGGCGCGGACATGCCCACCGTCATTTCTCTCTTGAACTCCTACGCAGGCTTCTCCGCCGCGCTCCTCGGCTTCGTCCTCAGCAATAAAGTATTGATCGTCGCTGGCGCGCTCGATGGCGCATCCGGCTTCATCCTCTCGGTCATCATGTGCAAAGCCATGAACCGCTCCTTCACCAACGTCCTCTTCGGCGCCTTCGGCCAAGTTCAGCCCAAAACCGCCGGCACAAAAGAAGAGCGCGTCGTCAAAAGCGCTTCTCCGGAAGACGCCGCCGCGATTCTCGCCGCCGCCAACAAAGTCGTCATCGTTCCCGGCTACGGCATGGCCGTCGCGCAAGCGCAGCACAAAGTCCGCGAACTCTACGACATCCTCACCAAGAAAGGCATCGACGTGCGCTTCGGCATTCATCCCGTCGCCGGACGCATGCCCGGCCACATGAACGTTCTCCTCGCCGAAGCCGACATCCCCTACGACCGACTCATGGAAATGGATGACATCAACGGCGACCTCCCGCAAACCGATGTCGCCCTCGTCATCGGCGCCAACGACGTCACCAATCCCGCCGCTCGCTCCGATCAATCCAGCCCCATCTTCGGCATGCCCATCATCGACGTCGACAAAGCCCGCACCGTCATGGTCATCAAGCGCAGCATGGCCGCCGGTTTCGCCGGCATCGACAATCCCTTGTATTACCTCGGCAACACTTTAATGCTCTTCGGCGACGCCAAAAAATTCGTCAGCGAAATCGTCGCGCAACTCTCCGGCTCCGGCCATTAAGCTGTAGTGGCCGATCTTCAGATCGGCGATTTATTCTTTGTCTCTTGCGCGGGCACGATACATCATGCCCTCTTTGCAATGGTCGCCGACGATGTCATCGCCCAATGTCCCACCCGTGTGTACACTATGGGCGTGGCTAACACGACGCAGCGCCGCCTTCAGTACTTTCGACGCGAGCGCCAAGAAAAGGTCGAGCGCCAAGGCGAAGAGATCTGGCCCAGCGAATTTCTTCCGGACCGAAGCGGGGAGCGAGCGGTGCGCGATAGGATCAAGGCTCTCTCGCCCGAGGACCGCAAACGCATTGGCGAAGACGTTAAAACGGTCGAATTTGGCTGGCCTATCGGAATGCCCGTCTGCAAGCCGTTGGGCGATGGCACTATGAGAGTGCGGTCGAACCTGGCTCAGAATCGAATTGCTCGAGTGCTGTTCTATATCGACAAGAGAGGGCGCATGGTCTTGCTTCATGCTTTCATCAAGAAGACGCAGAAGGACCAGGACTCAGGACTTGGAAATGGCCAGGAAAAACAAAAGCAAACATCAGTCAGGGCTCAAATAAGGGGACATCAATGAACGCAAGAAAAAACCGGAAACGAAGAGACCACAGCGGCTCGACCTTCACAGCTTCCTCGAACAGGACGGCATCCGCGAAGAAGTCGAAGCCGTCGCCATCAAGCGCGTACTGGCATGGCAGCTCCAGCAGCGATGCAAGAACAGCAAAAAACCAAGCATGCTATGGCCAAACCACTCCGCACCAGCAAGTCGCAATTGGAATCGCTTGCTGAACCCCACAATGTCTCGGTCACCCTCGATACCATCACCCGCGCCGCCAGGGTCCTCGGCAAACGCCTGATCATTCGCATAACCGACGTCAAGCGCAAGCGATGTAAGATGACGCCATGAAGAAAGCGATATCCACGAAACGCACTCCAATAACAAAGCGCAGTGGCCATCCCAACACTGTCGACGAATACATTGCCCGCGTCCCGCAACCTGCCCGCGCGCTCATGAACAAAATGCGCGCGGCGATTCGCTCCGTCGTTCCCGCGGAAGCTACCGAAGTCATCAGTTACCGCATCCCCGCCTTCAGATCCAACAAGGGTGTGTTGGTCTGGTACGCCGCCTTTTCCGATCACCTCAGCCTCTTCCCCACCGCCTCTGTGATCGTGGCCTTTAAAAAGGAACTGAAAGCCTTCTCCACCTCCAAAGGCACAATCCACTTCTCCACTGAAAGGCCGCTTCCGATCACTTTAATCAAGAGGATCGTGAAGGCGCGCGTCGCACAGCTCGAACGCAAGAAATAACGGTGGGCAGGGTGTCGTTAACATCTCGAAGCGTTTTTGGGTCTATTTCCTGAGTGGGTATGCCGCATACCTTGCGGCGGCTGGTGCAAGGTCGCAGGTTTTGACAATCCATGCTTTCCCGTGGCCTCACAACTTATTTCCATCCTCGCAAAGGGGGACACTTTTAGCAGCAGTGGCAAGGAACTTCGTTGGTTCCTCTCCCCCATCGCGCCGGTTGGGCTTGGATTACTGTTTGCCGTTGCTCGCGTGGCCCCGTCCGTCCCGCTCTTCGTTTCCTTTGAAGTGGGCGCTATCGACACGCTTTGATGGTTCGGCTTTCTCGCCGCGGTTTGGCTTCGCGCCCTTATAACCGTGCTGTGGGTCGTAGCGGTTATCCACGTTGCCGCGGAAATCGTTTCCGCCATGAAACCATGGGCCCGCGCCGACGAAAACGTTCCCGCTAAACCATTCTGGGCCGTAGTAGCCGGACGGAGCGCAATCATAAGGAGCTACGTCGTAGTATCCATAGGGACAGTCAGGAGCCGCCCCGATTTCGACGCTCACCTGGGCCTCTGCCTTGGGTACGGTTACCATGAGGCAACTTCCCGCAACAGCAGCTGCCAATAGAAATGTAAGTCCTCGCATAAGTTCACCTCGTTATCTCAGTCTTGGATTCCTCGAACATGTCATCCTATGGCGCTTGGCAGTTCCGCGTCTGTTCCATATAGGGCACTTTCAAAGATCGCACCGGTGCAGCCGCGCATTCTTCCAGCACCAGATGCCGCAGCGTTAGCATTTAGACTTTCATCCGCTATGTTTTGGCTGTTCCAAGGCCTTCTAGAATCTCTTCAAAGCATCTGAACTCCGCGAGTGAGACACATCTTACGCGAGCGGACGCGTGCGTCGACGTGTAAATTAACATTCACGCCCGTTTCTGTACCATGGTACGCATCCAATTAGCCCTCCCATCACGTCCTCGCTGCATCAAGAATGGATTCCCTTGCCGAGATCGACGCCCGATAGTTGAGCAGTTAACGTCGCAAAGGTGTACAATTGTTATGTCAAGTCTCACACCTTCCGCCGCGCTCCCCAGGGCGACGGTTCCTGTGCCGCAAGACATGCATCCGCTTGAAGAGTTGCAACGGTATAAGTGTCTTCATTTCATGTGAAGTCTTGCCGGCCAGGCGAAAGGACTCCGATGACTGAGAACGTAATTGTCCAGTACGTGGGTTTCAAAGCGAGAGCGCTTGTGCGTGAGTATAGCTTTGTCGTGCGGCGGCCTCTAAACGAAACCAGCGAATTTACCCTCACCATCGGGAACGAGGCATTTGGTTCCCGCCGCGTGCGCTTTCAAGACGCTCCCGAGATCTGCTCGCTCCGGCTCCGGCAGGAGCTCGCTGCCTTCGGAAACCATCCTCCCGAGGCCCACTATCAAATCAGCGAGACGGACCTGGACGAGTACCGCAATGCGCATGCGCCAAGAGTATCCGGCTACCCGTATAATCCAAAACTTTCGAAAGACGTCTAGCGTGTCTGGAGGCGTTTGTCTGGCATTCGGTTCTCTCGTCCGGTGGCGGAGGACGACGCGACCGCGGGCTACTTTGTTAGCTCTTCTGTTTCATGAAGAATTTTTAACGAAATAATTCCTCTAACAACAGCCTTTTTGCGTCTCAGTGGGTCTAGACTGGAAACATCATGAATAGGCTTCAAGCATTTCGAGACGCGGCTTTAAAAGGCGGGTTCGTTCCTGTCGAAGAATCGTTGGAAGAGAGTGTCCTATGGCTCAAGAGAGCAACGGCGGATGCCGAAGATCGCATCTGTCTCGATAGCGTGACGAACAGTGCGACCGTGTACTGGGCGACTATCCCGTGGAAGATAAACTCCAAGACGTTTCGTGAGGCCTCCGCCTTGCAAGCGTGGATCCTGTCAAGGCCCGGCGTTTTGGCGGTATAACGGACCGCAAAGTTCTCTTCCCGCTTTCTCGGGACAAACCCAGACTCCCTCCAGTCGTCCCGCTTCCTGCCTGCCGCACCTCGACCACCTCTGCGCACTCGCCTGTCCGCCTGAACGTCCGCCCTTTGACTTTTCCACAGCCTCTTCAGAACTTTCTCGATCCGCCTAACCGATTCCATTCTCTCGTCTTCCGCCCGTTTTCATCGTATCCGCCCGCTTCGATTCGAATGACATACAAGTAATTTAAGAAAATGATAGACAGTGAGCCGATATTCTGCTACTATTAACCATGTTTCGCTCCCGCCATTCTCTTCCACCCAAGTGCCATGCCGAACGAAGTGAAGGAGCTGCTTTCCTCTTCCCTGCTCGGGTCGATTCTGCGTCCAGCCCCTCCTCTCCCCATCCCCTAACCAGCTCATTCCGTCATGCAAGCGCTGCAATGTCTTCTCGCCCGCCGACCCCAATTCAACTCCCCCAAGCCACTAAGTCCTTTACAATGCGCACTTTCGAAAAACTCTCCCGAAACTCCTTTAGACTCCGCAGTTTTGAAAAATAAGAACTTAAAGGGCGATTATGCATTTACACAGAAGGGTGGTAAGGAGTAGAAATCGCAGCGGATTTCGGAATCCTTCCGGACCCGCCAGCCCTGTTATCATGCGTGTGAGATGAAGTGGAAAGCGAAATCGACGATGCCTTGACCAAGATGCTGAAGGCCAAGCCGGAGCCTCGCAAGAAGATAAAGACTCAGGGCCGGCGCGGCCCTAAGACTCCGGTACTAGCGAAGCCTGAGCTTCTTGTAAGGCAGGGCCATTTCCTTCAGGATGCTCTTGAGCGTGGCATCGAACATCTGCATTGCTCCCGCGGCGATTAAATCTAAGGAAGACTCATTGCAATAGCGTCCCAGGTGCTTTATCGAAACCTTGTGGAAGGTGCCGTTGACGCCACGCTTGAGCAAGCTAAAAGCGTCTCGATCGTATTCATGTGCGTGCCACCATGCCGTAGTTCCGGCTGTGGTTGATGGTCTTGTGCTCGGCATCGAAGTCCGCTGGAGATAGATCGCATAGGCAGCCGACTCATCGGTGTAGATGGTGTGCGCATCGGGGCTGATGTTTTCTTTGAGCACGGGCCGAGTATCGCCATTTTGGCCTCTTTCACGGAACCAGGCGTAGTTTGTTAGCGCCATTTTAAAAGGGATCCAGTTCCGCCGGTTGTAGAGGTGGGCCAATAGAGCGCCGGCGGTCGCGGAACAGACCAATGCGCCGGCCGCCGCGATAAGAGCAGGCAGTCATTCTTCTCGGAGTTTTTTCCTGCAACGTGATCGTTAGTTGATGAGTGCTTCTACCGCGCCGTCACACACCAGGCGTTGCAGAACACGGGCTGTGTTGGGTGTCCTCCTGACCGACTCGATAACCAGGTAGAGTTTGTCCGCGCTGTTGACCTTTCCCGACACGCAGTAGTAGTGGTCTGACGTGATGATTTGGGATTTGGTGAAGTCGTAGAGGCGGTAGACCCGGGGGGTGGAGTCGTCCTGCATGAGGAACACGACGCAGGTGCGGTATTCCATACGCGAAAGCAAGAGCAGATGATTGGCGCTGAAGTTAAACATGGAAGTAGAAGAAGAAGGAGAGAACCAGACCAGGGAGCGGAAGTCATGACTCCCGCCCCGGCCGACAGCGCCGTTGAGGGGTTACCCGACGGACTCCTCCGCGCGGGATATCGTCACAGAGCGGCGCCTGATCTGAGCCAGGCCGATCATAGGTTCAGCCGGGGGCTGGCCCTTATTGCCTTTGCGGAGGTTTCGCCCCCGAGAAGAAAGATCTCGGAGTCTCTGATCAAGCGGTCGGCGATGGCGGTAGCGATGGTGGTGTTGTACAGGATATTCCCCCACTCGGAAAAGGCCGTGTTGGTGGTGATGAGCGTACTTCTCTTTGTGGCTGTGGCGGGTGGAGATGACCTGATAGAAGAGGTTGGAGGTCTGCTGGTCGAGAGAAAGATATCCTAGTTCGTCAACGAGGAAAAAAGAAGGTTCGGTATAAAGCTTGAGCTTGCGAATCAGAGAATGATCGACCTGAGAAGCCAGAAGTGGTTGAGCATATCCATGGCAGTGGTGAAGAGCACGCGACGGTTGGCCTGACAGGCGCGCCAGGCGATGATCTTCGCCAAGAAGGTTTCGCCGACGCCAGGGTTACCGATCAGATACCAGCGGTGCCGTTTACGAGAAAGTCGAGATCCAAAAGACGAAGGATGCGAGGCTTGCGCTGTAAGCGGGACTTGTGATGGTTAAAGTGGAAGCTATCGATGGAGTGGTTTGCTTGCAAGCGGCGAGCTGGAAGCGGCGATCGATCGAGCGGGGGTGGCGGGCTTCCAGCTCGCGATCCAGAAGCGCTTCCAAAGTTTCCGCGAGGCTGAGATTTTTGGCGGCCGCGTCAGTCAGGGTCTCGTCCAGATGCAGGCTCATGGTCGTCAGGTTCAGTTGATTGGGTTTCTGTTGGAGCGAGGTCATCGGCGTCCTTTTTGGAGCGAAGGATGAAAGTGTCGTAATCGGCCAGCGACAGCGGATCGGTGGTCAGTTCGTTCAATTCGGGATCTGTGAAACTAAGAGGCGGCTGGACGTCGCGCCGCATTAGTTGCTGACTGAGAAGGTTGGCGATGTAGTCGGCGCCAAACGCACCCGCCGCGTGAGCTTTGCTAACCGCGGCCGCCACTGCTTCGGGTCCATATTCACGAATCAGGGGGAACAGTTCGCTCACCTGCCTGGGGAGAGCGAGCGGTCGGTATCGGCTAGGCGCCGCAGATAGATTCCGAGGTCGGACCGAGCAAGCCGATCAAGCGCTGTTGCTCGGCGGAGTGCTCGGCTGCGGCCCGCTGTGCTAACAGTTCTTTTTGAAGTTGCTCCGCACCGAGTACTGCCCGCGCTGCCAGCAGCGAGCATAAGAAACGATCTCCTGATGCTGGTCGTAGATGGTGATCGCGGAAGCGTCTGCCTTGACAGTGAGACGGCGGCCGACTAACGCGGCGGTACACAGTAGCGGTTGCCGTCGAATGCGAGCCGGAGATCTTTGTGGACCAGAGCCTCGATGGTGTCGCCATAGTCGGCGTGATTGCCGGCAGGGCGCGCAGAGTTTCGGGCTGAAAGCGTGCTCGGGGAGTCTGTCCCGTTTCGCGATGGCGGCGCTGGTTGGCAACTTCGTTGAGCCATCGCAGTGCTTGCGAGTTGACATCGGCTAAGTCGGTGAACGTGCGCAGAGGCCAGAAGCTCGTTCTGGCATAACCTATAGCTCTCCTATTTTTCCTTTTTCCCACGCCGCTCGCACATGACAAGCTCGGGGAAGGAAGGCATATTCGCGAGCGAAGGCCAGAAAGCGCGGATGGAAACGCACCAGGTTGCCGTCATGTTCGGCAACGGCGGATGCGAGATTATCGAACCACAGCTCGCGTGCGATGCCCCCCATGAAGCGGAACGCGTGGATATGACAGTGAACGAACGTTTCAAAGCTCTGGCTGTGCGTGAACTCCAGAGACAGCTTGCGGCTGTGACATTCCACCAGAGAGAGAATAGCGTAGAGTTTTACAGATATGCCCCCTCATAGGAAAGCGTGTCGAAGTGTCCCCAGGTTTATTTCTAAGTGTTCTCCAGGTCCCGGCTCCATGCGCACGTAGGCGCGCGGGGCGCTGGCACACGCACCCCGTGCAAGTACTCTTTCAGAATGCTCAAACCGCCGCTGAAACCGAGCGGCCGAAGTCGCTGAGCGATTACCGTGGCACGGGCATGAGGATCCTGCTCGAGGAACTCAGCGATGGTGGGCTTGAAGGGATCCAGCTTGCTCGAGCGCTGACGGGGAGCGGCGGTCTGCGCCGGTGCAACGATGATATTTGGCGATGGTTCTGCGCCCGATGTGCAGATGACGGGCGATTTTGCGCACCGGCCAGTGCTCGGCCCAGTGCAGGCGATGAATTTCGTTGATTTGCTCGGCGCTCAGCATGGGTCTGAGTTTGGGTATACGGGCAGTCGGGTGCACAAGCCATAGGGATGTTCTTTTCAAGCACGCGTAGAAGCTGAGGTCCTGCCGCCAAGTTGCTCGAAGATAAAGACTTGCGTGGAAGCTAAGTTGTTCTTGTCAAGATGGGCTACCCGTGGCCCCACCATCCAAACCTCAGCGGCAGAACGCTTTAGGTCCAAAGCTAAGTTGTTCTTTTCAAGCTGCCGGATGCGGCGCTTTTGGTCCCGCCGTTGCTGGCGTTCGCGATTCCGTTCGACCGTTTCCGGATGTTGCGCGCGGTAGTGCGGAAGATAGTCGGGATGAGCCGCGCGCCACTTCTTCTGGCTGTCGTGGGCGATCTGACGATATTCCGGATCTGCTTCGAGCTTACGTCGGTGATAGTCAGCGCGGCGTCGGCGTTGACACTCCGGTCGGCTGCAGACGGCTTGTTGCGGACGGTAGGGAGAACGCAGAAAACTACACTTGCAGTAGAAACAGCAGCCGTTCTGGTGCACGTCGACTCCCCTCGGAGATTTTCGCGTCACGAATCTCTGAGAAATAATCAAACGGCAAGCGACGTGCAAATTTAGAAACTAATATAGAATTTCTACCGCATCCTTACCAGCGGGGTTCTGGTAGTGGATCCCTGGCTCCGGCCAAACGCGGCGAGAATGGCTCCGTTTTTCACTGGCGCTGACAGTAGTTTGCCGCCCCGCTCGATCAGGCCCAAGAGCACATCTTTCTTATCCTTCTTGACGTGGGGGCGGCCCTTACGGGGCTTGCGTGCTCCGAGATAGGTTTCATCGGCCTCCACTTCGCCCGAGAGCAGCCCGCTGTCTTGCATGGCCGCCCTGATTCTGTGGCACAGATACCAAGCAGTACGGTAATTCACCCCCAGGTGCCGCTCTATCTGTTTCGCAGAGATGCCCTTCTTGGCTTCGCAGATCAGCGCCAGAGCCATAAACCATTTGGTGAGGGGCAGGTGCGTATCGTTGAAGATCGTGCCGCTCGTCGCGCTGAATTGTTTTCCGCAGGCTAGGCACTGGTAGATCCGTGTGCGCTTGTTCTTGCCCTGCGCTTCGCGGGTAATTTTGGAGATGCGACCAACTTCGCCACAATGCGCACAGCCAGCTTCGCCATTCGGCCAGCGCATGGATTCGATATAGTCCAAGCAATCATCGTCTGTTTTGAATTGGCGGGTTACGTCTATCAGCTTCATGGCTTACGCTTCTTTCGGAGGTAGAGACATCACCACAATCGCCGCTGCGACTATTGCGATTGCGTAGATTAGGATTGGGAAACATAGGAAACATGAGCACACCCTACCAGAAGCGGAAATCTGTGTCAAGTACATAATCGCCCACGCTTGTCCAAATTAGGATTTGGATTTTGACGAAAAAAAAGGCTGAGCATCTGATAGCTTGAGGTTGGGCTCTGGAAAAGCCAATCACAACGCTAAGGAGGCTCAGCCATGACTCGAGTCAGCAGTATATTCTCACAGATTCTGCAGTTAATCCCTCGTCTGGAATTCGAATCAGCCGTGCGCCAGCACAACGCGGAGCGTCATGCTCGAGGTTTCACCAGCTGGGGCCAGTTCATCGCCATGCTCTTCTGTCAGCTGGGGCACGCCAAGTCGTTGCGCGAAATTTGTGGAGGATTGGCTGCCAGCGAAGGGAAACTTCGTCATCTGGGGTTGCCCACGGCTCCTTCTCGCTCCACCCTGGCCTACGCCAATGAGCATCGGCCTTGGCAGCTGCATCGCGCCGTGTTTGAGCAGCTGCTGGTGAAGTGCCAGATGTTGGTGGCCAGCCAACCAGAAACCAGAAAGAAAAGGAAGTTCCGTTTCAAGAATCCTCTGCTGAGCTTAGATGCCACGGTGATCGATCTGTGCGCCACAATGTTTGATTGGGCTAAGTTCCGCCTGACCAAGGGAGCGGTGAAACTTCATTTGCTGCTGGACCACGATGGCTATCTGCCGTCCTTCGCGGTGATCACGGAGGGCAAAAAGCATGAGGTACGTGTGGCGCGACAGATGCAATTTGCGCGGGGAACGATTTTGGCATTTGACCGCGGCTATACGGACTACGCATGGTTTATGAGCTTGACCGAGCAGGGCGTTTATTTCGTGACGCGTTTGAAGGAAAACGCCGACTACGGCGTGGTGCAGAAGCGTGAAATTCCACAGCGGCGCGACGTACTACGGGATGAAGTGGTCTTTTTCTATAAGCTGGCGCGGGCGAGCAAGGAGGCCTTCTTCCGGCGGATCGAGTTTTACGATGAGGAGCACGATCGCGTGCTGGTATTTCTGACCAATCACTTGGAACTGGCGGCGGCTACCGTCGCGGCGATCTACAAGGAGCGCTGGCAGATCGAGTTGTTTTTTCGGGCCTTGAAACAGTCACTGCGCGTGAAAACGTTTGTGGGGACCTCCGCCAATGCCTTGAAAACGCAGCTCTGGACGGCGCTCATCGCCATGCTGGTGGTGAAATACCTGCAACTGCGATCGACGTTCGGTTGGTCCCTTTCGAATCTGGTGGCACTTCTGCGGCAGCAATTGTTTGTTTACCGTGATCTGTGGGCATGGATCGACGATCCTTTCCAACCACCACCGATACCAGAGAGATCGTCAGAGCAATTGACGCTGCAACTGATCTGAGTGGGTCAGTGGATTGGACAGCAGCGATAAGCCACAGGCCCACAATTCGACGTAACTTCGAGATTTCCAGAGGGGGAATTTAGACAGCATCAGATCAAGAGAAACGCTTGGCGACCACCAACCTGCCCTGCGTCCAGGACTCAAAAGCGAATTTTGCCCTTAATATGGAGATGTTGTCGACCAGTTTTCAGTTAATTTGGACAGCAGTGATAATCGCCCTTAAAACTCTTTAGAATGAACATTTACGAAAAAACCCCGGGGGGAGGGTACCGAGGTCTTATTGCTGACCCAGCCTCAGAGCAAGATACGCCCCCAAAGCGCCGCGCCCTCCCCGTCTGCCTCGAGCCGAGCCGACGAGCTCTCCTACTTGCTACGTGTTCCGGATCTTGGGTGACCATCAACGACAGGCCACCAGCCACTAATCACTTGCTAGAGGGTTCTCTTGTCCGCCCGGTTGGACTACAATGGCGCACGATTTCCTGTGGAGGATCTATGCGTGCCGATCGAGTGGAACTTTCCTGGGATGGCGCGAAATCGGATTGGCTGGTTCGCATTCAGAGCGGAGAGGAAGTGATCCGGCGTCATTACAAGGCGTCGAAGGACGCGGACGAGAAAACGCTCCGCGCCGCAGCCGAGAACACGGTGAAGAACGAAGGTTACGAAGCCGACGCCGCGGTCGTGAGCATTCTCCGGTAGTGGCACAGGCAATCTTGCCTGTGCGGTCTTTCCGTTCGTTTGCGTCTGCCGCGGAGCGAAGAGCGCACATGCCACCCTTGTCGCGCGTTAACAGTGCAACTCGCCGGATTGGACATCTATTTCTGGAGTGCTAAAATCCGGGAAGCCACATGCCACAAAACACTCTACGAAAAAATCTGGGACTCCCACGTCGTCTAGAAGACCCCGGAAAACCCGCGCTCATCTACATCGACCGCCACCTGATCCACGAAGGCACCTCGCCGCAGGCCTTCGCCGGCCTGAAAGCCGCCGGCCGCAAGGTGCGCCGGCCCGATCTGACGTTTGCGGTGATGGACCATTCCGTCTCGACCACCAAGAATCGCGACCTGCCGATCCTGGATGCCGACGCGCGCCGGCAATTTGAGGCGCTGGAGCAGCAACTGCCGCGAAGCCGGCGTGCGCCTGTTTGACATGTTCAGCCGCAATCAGGGCATCGTGCACATCATCGGTCCGGAACTGGGAATCACGCAGCCGGGCAGACGATCGTCTGCGGCGACAGCCACACTTCGACGCACGGCGCGTTGGGCGCGCTGGCCTTCGGCATCGGCACGAGCGAAGTGGAGCATGTGCTGGCCACGCAGTGCCTGTGCAATCGCGTCGAAGACGCATGCACATCGTGGTTCAACGGCAAGCGCCGCAAAGGCGTCTCCTCAAAGGACATCATCCTGGCCATGATCGGCAAGATTGGCATCGCCGGCGGCACCGGCCACGTGGTCGAATATGCCGGCGAAGCGATTCGCGGGCTTTCCATGGAGGCGCGCATGACCGTCTGCAACATGACCATCGAAGGCGGCGCGCGCGCGGGGATGATGGCGCCGGACGACACGACGTTCGCGTACCTGGAAGGGCGGCCGTTCGTCCCGCGCGGCAAGGAATTTCAGGAAGCCGTGGAGCGCTGGAAGACGCTGCCGAGCGATCCCGGCGCGAAGTTCGACACCACCGTCGAACTCGACGCGCCGAGATCGCGCCGCAAGTCACCTGGGGAACAAATCCCGGCATGGTGACCGAGCGTGACCGGCCGCGTGCCCGATCCCGGCTCGTTCCGCGATCCCGACGATCAGAAGGCCGCCGTGCGCGCGCTCGAATACATGGGCCTGAAACCCGGCACGCCGATCGTGGATATTCCCGTGGATCGCGTGTTCATCGGCTCGTGCACCAATTCGCGGCTCGAAGATCTGCGCGCGGCGGCGCAGCGTGGTCGCGGGCAAGCACGTCGCGCAAGTCCTCAAGGAGGCGCTGGTGGTGCCGGGTTCGCGCGTGGTGAAGGCCAAGGCCGAAAAGGAAGGGCTGGACAGAATTTTCCGCGACGCCGGATTCGAATGGCGCGACGCGGGATGCAGCATGTGCATCGCCATGAACGACGACGTGCTGCCGCCGGGCGAGCGCAGCGCCAGCACTTCCAACCGCAATTTCGAAGGCCGCCAGGGCAAGGACAGCCGCACGCATCTGGTCAGCCCGATCATGGCCGCGGCCGCGGCGATCGCCGGGCATTTCGTGGACGTCCGCGAGTGGGACGTGGACGTGATGGAGTAACCGAGCGACTGGAATGAGAAACAATGCAGCCGTTTACAAAACATACCGGATTGGTGGTGCCGCTGGACCGCGTGAACGTGGACACCGATCAGATGGTGCCCAAGCAATTTCTGAAGCTGCTGACCGCGAGGGTTTGGGCGCGATTCTTGTTCTACGACTGGCGCTACCTGCCGGGCGAAAAACCGAATCCCGAATTCGTGCTGAATTTGCCGCGCTACAAGGGCGCGTCCGTGTTGCTGGCGCGCGCGAATTTCGGCTGCGGATCAAGCCGCGAGCATGCGCCGTGGGGCGTGCTGGACTACGGCTTTCGCGTGGTGATCGCGCCGAGCTATGCCGACATTTTCTACAACAACTGCTTCAAGAACGGCATTCTTCCCGCCACACTCCCCGAAGCACAGATCGACGAACTCTTCCGGCGCACGGAAACACAAGAAGGCTACAAGCTGACCGTCGATCTGCCGAACCAAACCATCACCGACAAGCACGGCCTGATGTTCCGGTTTGATATCGCGCCCTCGCGCAAAGAAGTTCTGCTAAAGGGTCTGGACGATATCGGCACCACACTGAAGCACGAATCCGACATCACCGCATACGAAAAAACCCACACCGCCACCGCCACCATGTTCGAGCCAGTCGACATAAAAATTACGCCAACGGCCAATAACGATTTTCATTCGTCGGGCCGCGAACCTCACGCTGGCTCGGCCGTAGGCTCGGGCGATTCGGGCGCTGCAGGCGGACCAAGCAGTTCCGCGATCAGGATTCCTGCCAACACGAACGCCGCGCCAAGCAAGGCACGGTGGCTGAGCCTCTCGTGCAATAAAATGTACGAAGTAACCGAGGCAAACACCGGCTCGAGCGTGAAGAGAATCGCCGCGTGGCTCGAACTGGTGAACTGCTGCGCCCACAGCTGAATCGAGAACGCCAGCGCCGTCGCCAGCACGGCGCGAATCGCGATTCCCAGCAGCGATTCCCACTGCCAGCCAAAGCGCGCAGGCTCCCAACCTGACGCGGAGGCTGCGCCGGTGGCGAGCCACGCCAAAGCCGCGCAGGCGGCAACCTGGAGCACACTGAGAGCCGCAACCGAGTGCCGCCGAGTGTAGCCCAACCAGAATAATGTGCATGGCATAGAGCCCCGCAGCGACAAACGTGAGCAGATCGCCGCGATTGAGATGCGACACGCCTTCTGCAGGAACGGTGAGGAAATAGAGGCCGAACACAGCGGCCAAGACGCCAGCGTAGACCCAAAGCGTGAGTCGGCGTCCCCAGAAGAGCCCAAGAAGCAATGGGACCAGGACGACGCTGGAGCCGGTGACGAAGCCGGACTTGGCGGGACTTGTGTATTGCAGGCCGGCGGTCTGAAAAGCGTAGCCGCCGAACATGAAAAAGCCGAGAGCAGCGCCGGCGAGCAGCTCCCCCTTTTTCAGCGTTCGAAACACATGCGGGCGAAACGCCGCCATGAGGAAAGCTGCAAGAGTGAAGCGAACGGCGAGAAAAACGAAAACCGAAGAGTAGCCGAGAGAATTTTTGACGACAACAAAGGTCGCGCCCCAGAGCAGGCTGCACAAGGCAAGCGAAAGATCGGCCTGGAAACGTTTGGTCATGCGTTCGAGATACGTTACCAAAATGCGGAACAAATCGCGAAAATTTGCGAATCGATAGAAGAAAAATCAGGAATGAGAAAACGAAATCAGAGAACCGAGAAGCATCGGTCTAGGACTGAAGGAACAGCGGGAAGCTCGCGAAAAACCGCGATGGTAATTGCGCGGATTGCCAAAGCAGAGAGCCGACGTGGCTTCAACGAGGGCCGACGCGGGATAAACAAGAGCCGACATTCCCGAGTAACAGGGCGAGTGGCGACATGAGCGGATAGAGGACGAAAATCGGCATAGGGGGAGTGGTCACCCACTCTCCCCTGCCACACGACCGGACATGCGGGTCCGCATCCGGCGGTTCGGCGGGTCGAACTAACCATGAGCCGTGAGCTCGGGAAGCCCGAGCGAGGCGAAGTGAGCGTTGGACAGAGCGATGTTCAGCGCTGGGGTTTTCGCGAGGTGCCACGGTCCATCGGAACTGCCCGCAGTTTGCGCGGCCTCCTGCGCAGCGATGCCGCGCTTGCGGAGTTCTCGATATCGTGTGGTTCCTCGTTTCCACTGTTGCCAGACCATCGACCGGAGTCGACGTCGGAGCCATTGTCCCAGTTCCTCGAGCACGCTCGGGGTTTCGCATCGCCCAAAGTAGCCGATCCATCCGCGGAGATATTCCGCTAACTCCTGGACCATCTGGGCGAGACTTATCCCCCGTGTCCGACGCGTAAGTTCCCGAACTCGCCCTTTGAATCGCACCACCGCTTTCGGCGCCAAGCGCCTCTTCGGTTGCTTATGATTCGTGAAGCTGAATCCAGGAATTTCCGTTCCCATGGTCGTGCCACCGCACTCTTCTCGCTGTTCACCCGCAGCTTGAGCTTCGTCGTGAGGAGTCGCGTCACGCTGCTCATCACTCGTTCGCCGGCTCGCCGACTGCGGACGTAAATGTTGCAGTCATCCGCATATCTGGTGAACCGATGTCCGCGTCGCTCCAGCTCCTGATCCAGTTCGTTGAGCACGATGTTCGATAGCACGGGCGAGAGGACCACCTTGCGGTGTTCCTTCCTCAGCCGGACTCACCAGCCCGTTCTCCATTACTCCGGCTCGCAAGAACGCACGAATTAGTTTCAGCAACCGCTTATCGCTGACCCTTTCGGCTATCTTCGCGAGCGATCGGTCGTGATTGACCCGGTCGAAAAATTTCTCGAGATCCAGATCCACCACCCAGCGGTAGCCTTCGGCTTGATATTGCTGTGCCTTCTCCACCGCCTGATGTGCCGATCGCTTCGGCCGAAACCCATAGCTGTGTACAGAGAACGTTCCATCCCAACTCCTCTGCAGTACCTGCATCACCGCCTGCTGGATGAACCGATCCAGCACTGTCGGAATGCCTAATTTGCGCACCCCGCCGTCCGGCTTCGGAATTTCTACTCGTCTTACCGGTTGCGGCGTGTAGGTTCCACTGAAAAGTTGTTCACGAATTGCTGGCCAGTGCTCTTTCAGGTGTCCCGGCAACTGCTCGACGGTCATCCCGTCGATGCCCGGACTCCCCTTGTTGGCTTTCACTCGTCGTAACGCCTGCTTGCAGTTTTCCCGCTCGCAGACCTCTTCCATCCACTGCTCGCTAGTCGGACTTTCTGCTTTGCGTTCCGCCAACTCCGATTCGGTCCCTCCCGCGAAGGCCCTCGGGGCTGCACCCCTACTCTCCTCCGGAAAGGCCAGACGGTACTGGCTTTTCTGCCGCTTGTCGGTGGTTGAGTCGCGCCGCGTACTCATCGCTCCCTTTATCCCCTTGCGGGGTCCGTTCGGGCCTTCGCTGCGTGCGCAGCTACTACGCCCTTTGCTGACTTCTGCCACCGGGTCAGAAACGATCTCTCGCCTCTCAGTCTCGAATTCGAGACCGGTAACAGATCTCCCGAGGTAAGTTCGACCGCCTTCGACGCGCAACCGCTGGATTTACATTCAGTGCCCTTGATGGATTAGGGCTTCGCTGCCATTGGCCAGCTCGCCCGAACACTGCCTGCCTCGTATCCAGTTCTTGTTCATCGGCTCGCGTCTTTGCTCCGCGCTTCTTTCAGGCCCCGCCTCGCGGCGAGTGTTATTTCACCCTTGCGCTTCGCTATCACTTCACGTCCATCACGTTGTGAAGAGGACTTGCACCTCCTAGCTGTCGAACATGCTCGGCACACCAAAATAAAAACGGGGAAGGCCGCGATGGCCTTCCCCGTTTTGTTGGGGCGAGATTTCTCGCCGGAAGAGGTTAGAAGCTGACCCTCAACCCGAACTGCAACTGCCGGGGGTCGTTGCCCTGCTGGTTGACCACGCCGAAGTTCGATACGCTGTTCGTGGAAGGATAGAGCTGGGGATTATAGAATACAGGGTGATTGAAGACGTTGTGGGCGACGAACTGGAACTCGGTGCTAACCCGCTCCCAGATCTTGATGTTCTTGGTCACCCTCATGTCCATATTCCAGTAACCCAAACCGCGGATCACAGACCCGTTGCCGCCAGTTCCCTGGTCCAAGCCCAAGATTGGAGGACCAACGGTGGCGAGAAGGGCTGACGGATTTGAGAAGATGTTATACGCGGCAGGGCCCGCATTGGCATGAAGACCCGAGCCATAAGGATGGGCGCCCCTAAAAATGCATTGCTCGTTATCGAAGTAGCTGTTGCCATCGCCAGAGCCGAAGGACTGGGCATCGGTGGCCGTGTTGCAGTAAACCGGCGAACCGCTGCCAGCGGCGAAGATCGGGGCTAAGGACCAGCCACCCGCGATGCGACCGATGAAGCCCTGTTGCGACTTGTAATAGGGGTCGTCAATCAAGGCATATACGTTGTACACGAACTTGCGATCGAAGTTCTGTACACCATACATATTCTGGAGGTTGAAAGGATCGTTGGCGGTGTACTCGCTGGAGGCTTGAACCACAGCTCCGGTGCCGAGTGCCTTGCTGTAGGTGAAGTTCTGCTGGATGGTGAGGTTGTGCCAATTCGTCACCTTGAGGGAGACGAAGCCGCCGTTGTAGTTTCCATAGCCGATGCTCATATTGTCGGCTATGCCGGAGGCTGCCTGCCCACCAGAGCCGAATGCCGACCCCGAGATTGGCGTGTTCATCATGCTGCGGGGGAAGTTGTACCCGCCGTTGTCGAGGTCGCTCCACACGCTCCAAACGCTCTGAGAAAGCAAGTTCTGGTTGCCGCTTATGCCTTCGTTGTAAACGACTGCAGCGGTGCAACTCGAGAAGCCATTGCAGTAGCCTGTGCCAGCCAGAGCAGTCTCGAAGAAGGGCTGAGGAGTAAAGGTGTTCGCATACGCGATCTTCTGGGCCGTGGTAACCCCGGTCCCAGAGGGAATCGCAGCACCGCAGGTGCCATAAGTCATGCAGCCCAGCCCGACTTCAACGTTGGCATAAGCTTTGGCGAATGACTGTCCGCCCAAAGTCATCATGTAAGGAACGGCGTTGAGGTTGATGGGCTGGTATTCGTGTGTAATTCTGCGGCCAATGTAACCCACTTCGAGAAGCATCTTTGGCGTTAATTGGCGCTGGATCGTCAGGTCGAAGGAATCGACAACGTTTGGCCGGAAATTCGGATCCAAGGCCTCAGCCGCGCCTGCCGCAACGGCGTTGTAGCCCGGGAAAGTCGGCTGGGGAAGCGTCGGGGCGGCCGCAGGAATCGGAGCGTTGTTGCCATCCACGCCTACGCGGAATGCGTTGGCAACCGTGGGGTTATTGGGGCCGCAGTAGGGGGCACCGCCCGGAGTCGCAGGCATGAAGTTCTGCGTGCACTGAACTGCCTGGATAAGGCCATCTCCAAGCAAGGGCACAAGCACCAAGTCCACGCCATTGAGACGTCCGTAGATTCGGCTATATCCACCGCGGACGACGCTCTTGCCAGCACCAAAGAGCTTGCCTAGCACACCGTCCGAGTAGTTGGGATTCCAAGCCGCCGCAACGCGAGGGCTGAATGAGCCATAGAAGGGATTGTAGGGGTATTTTTGGCCTGAGCCGGTGTTGCCGACGAGGGCAAAGCCGAGCTCAGGGTTATAGACTTGGCCGGCGAGAGCAGCATCCTCGCGCTGCTTGAGGTACGCGAGGCCATCAATCGTCTGTCCATTCTGACCCACCAACTCAATCTGTCTGCCGTCGGCTTCCGTTGGAGGCATTTCGAGAGTCCAACCAAGCCCGTAGGTCAACGTAAAGGAGGGCTTCAGATGCCAGGAATCACTCCAATACACGTTGTAATAAGGAATGGTGCTCTGGTCTTGCGCATGGGTCAGCGGAGGGTTAAGCGCCAGATCGGCACCCTGGCGGGTATAAGCGATTTGCGACTGGGTCACAATGCCGAGGACCACGGAACTGAGGGCCCCCCATTGGTCTGCATTGACTCCAGACGGTAGCGTGGTGGAGAAGTCCACATTGCCCCCCGAGCCGTTGCCGGAGTTGTGCAGACCGAGCTGGTAGGTCGGCGTGTAATTGATGCCGCCGCCGTTGTCCGAGCGTTGGTGCCAATCGTAATTGCGCTGATAGGCGCCACCGAAGGTCATGAGGTGATTGCCTTTTAGCATGGTCCAGTCGTCGCGCAAGAATTTGTCCTGGCCATCCCAGAAGCGGGTGCGGACGTTCTGGGTGTTGACGTTGTAAGGAGCAAGTACCTCAGTGGCACTTTCGCCGAACGGTTCGAGAGCTCCGCCAAGTCCGCTAATCTGTGGCGGACCACCGGCGGCATTCCAAGCCCAATAGTTGCGGAGGTAGCTGAAGTGAAGGTCGTTCGTGGTATTCGAAGTGACGTTAATGGTCAAACCTGCCACGTAGTACCAGGGCTGCTGTGGACGATTGGCAACTGAAGCAGGCGTCCCAAGGGTGTCCCCTGGGAAGAAACCTCCGATATCCACTTGGCTGTTGGTCGTGTTCTCCAGCTTATAGTAGCGATAGCTGCTGTTGAAGTGAAACTTTGAACCAAAATCGTGGTCAATGCGGGCCACGAAGAAATTGGAAGTATAGGGCTGCGACATGTTGGCCCTAAATCCCTGCTCGTTTACACCGTCGCACAACGGGCTGCCGGCAAAGCTACCGCAACCGCCGCCCGCGGTGCCTGTTTCGTTCGGCAGCGGCTCGTATTTATTCCACATCTCGGAGACGTCAGGATTGAGTCCGATGCCGCGAGGATCGCAAGCGGAAGTCCCGGCCGGTCCGCAATTCGTTCCCGTTTGCATGTTGTACTGCACGCCGCCGATAGTGATGATGCCCGCACGCAACGTAGCCGTGGGGACGATCGTCTCGTAGGTAGAGGAGTTCGGCCAACGGAAACCCTCATAGTTGGCAAAGAAATAGGTCTTGCCGCCCAAAATGGTCTTGGGAATGATCGGCCCTCCACCAGCGCCGCCAAAGCGGTTGTAATGATAAATAGGGTTAGGATTGCCAGCGGCGTTATTGTCCCACGTATTCGCATTAAATCCATTGTCCAAATAGTACTCATAGCCAGTGCCGTGCCAAGCATTGGTGCCGCGCTTGGTAACGACCTGGACTTCGGCGCCGGAAGAGCTATTGAAGTCAGCGGTCTGGTTGGCTGTATCGACCTTGAACTCTTCGACGCTATCGATCGGGGTAGGCATGACTCCGGTGGGCGCACCACCGATGCTGTTCTTGACGATACCGCCAGTCGGGTCATCTGCGAAGGAAGGCGTGTAGACTTGCATGCTGCCGTCCATGTCATTGGTATTCTGACCACCATCGAGGAGGAAGGTGCTCTGGTCAACAACGGCGCCAGCGACGCTACCATCAGGAGAGACGCCGGGCTGTAGGGTCATGAAACTTCCCGTATCGCGGCCAATGGCAGGCAAGCTCTGCAGGGTAGCGCCACTCACCGTGTTACCCACCGTAGCATTCAGGGTCTGAAGTTCCGCACCCGTGCTAACCGTGACTTCGACGGTCTCGGCAACCGAACCCAACTCCATGGTGATGTTCAGGGTTAGAGTCGAGCCGACGGTCACGACTTGACCGGTGAGCTTGGAAACGCGGAAGCCCGTCTTGTTAATAGAGAGGTTGTAGGTACTGGGTACCACGTTCGCGAAGAAGTATCTTCCGGTATCATTGGTGATTTCCGAGCGCGCAATATTTGTCGAGGTGTCCGTCAACGTGACCGAAGCGCCGACAACGGCGCCGCCGGACGGATCTGTAACCGTTCCAGCAACCGTGCCCGTGCTCGCAGCTTGACCGAACAGCGAGGACGGAGTCACAGCAAACAAACAGAACAACGCAGCTAGGAGCAGAGCCACTCGCTTACTTGACATTCAACTACCTCCTGGATGGGCCTTGAGGCCCTAAACATGTCGAACAGGTGAAGCAAATCAAACAAAGGCTATGGCACAAAATTCATCGAAACTTAACTTGAATGAGGCAACCACCAGCACAACCGTATGGCAAAGACCATTGCAAGCTAACTTCCAATGCACCAGAAAAAGATAAACCGAGCACATTCTATGAATTATCTAAAGTTGAGATTACCCGGCCCCGCTTCAATCTACGCCACACCATATTTAGCTACGGGCTTTCATAGGAAAGATGCAACTTCTCCACTGAAAAACGGATCGGAAGAAGGCAACACTCCCCAGCCACAACCATAGCGAACGTGGTATCCGCTCGAACGCACTGGGCAAAAACAACCCCGACACTTTGCTATGGGGCGTTATATATTGCCGCTGAAAGACTTTGTCAACAAGAATCTAGGCAGAGGGGCAGATAAACTTTAGATTCGACTGATGAAAAGAACAGAGGAATGTGTGGCCGACGGGGATGGTTCTAGTACCTCCACGATTGCTGGCTGAGAATTTTAAGAAACGCGACGTGTGATAGATTCGGATTGAGGGAAGTTTTGAGACGCCTTTTTCTGCCGGGAAGTCTGGGATTTCTGCTCGTGGTGATTGCCGCATCGCCACTGCGTGGACGACCCCAGCAGGGTTACGTCGGAGCGGACGCCTGCGCAAAGTGCCACGCGGGAATCCAGCAGGAATGGTTGGGGTCATCCCACGCGCGAATAATGCAGCGAGCGACAAAAGCGAGTGTGAAAGGAGATTTTGCGCAAGGGAAAATCGATTTGCGAGGAAGGACCTACCTTTTGCAAATCCGAGACAACCAATATTACATCACGGAGCCGGATCTGTCGGGAAAGCCATGGGAGCATAGAGTGGAGTACACGCTCGGCGAGCGGCGATTTCAGCATTACCTTACAACGCTGGCGGATGGACAGATCCTTGTGCTTCCACCGACGTGGGACATCACGCGAAAGAAGTGGACGCTTGATCTTGACATCGGGAATCCTGAAGAGGGGTCGGGAGATCCGATCCAGGTCTGGAACAAGAGCTGCTACTCGTGCCATGTGAGCCAGGGACAGAAGAACTTTGATTTGGAGAAGCTGCGATATCACACGACCTGGCAAGATTTGGGAATCAATTGCGAGAGCTGCCATGGACCGGGAGGAGAACACATCGCCAAAGCGACGGACGCAAAGGCGACGGACGCAACCACGCGTACACAGATAAAAGAAGCGATTGTCAATCCGGCTCGACTGGACGCGGCGAGTAGCACCGCGATTTGCGCCCAATGCCACTCGCTTCGGGACATTTATGCAGATAACTTCAAAGCGGGCGCAAACTACTACGATTACTTTACTCCGGTGATGGAATACAGGCTGCCGGTGTCACCAGACTCAGCCTACTGGCCTGACGGGCGGCCGCGACAGTTGGCAAATGAAGCGTTTGGATTGTGGCAGAGCCAATGCTTCTCGAAGGGAGGCGCGAGGTGTGCCACCTGCCATACGCATCCGCACAGCTCCGATGTTGAGCACGACGCGCAGCTGCGACCGGGCAACAATGCACTTTGCGTGGGCTGCCACACAAACATCGCAGCAAACATTCCCGCGCACACGCATCACGCCGCGAAGAGCACCGGCAGCTCGTGCATCGAATGCCACATGCCGGCCACGGTCATCAGCCTGAAGACGCGGATGCGGGATCACTCGATGAGCATCCCCGCGCCGGAAAATACTATCCGGCATGACATCCCGAATGCGTGCAACGTTTGCCACCGCGACAAGGACGCGGAATGGACATTGCGGGAGATGAACGCATGGTATGGAGAAAAAGCGGGGCAGAAACTCGTTAGCCGTGCGGATGCTTTTGCGCAGGCGCGGCAGGGCGACGCGGCAGCAGTTCCAGAATTGCTGAAGTTGCTGGCAGATCCGTC
Source organism: uncultured Acidobacteriota bacterium (assembly GCA_963767755.1). Classification (GTDB taxonomy): domain Bacteria; phylum Acidobacteriota; class Terriglobia; order Acidiferrales; family UBA7541; genus Acidiferrum. The sequence continues at coordinate 88,874 of CAVYFO010000011.1, forward strand.
GGGCGGGCCACTGATACGGGCTAATGCGGCGGGTTACTTGGGGAGCTTCTCAAACGATCCTTCGGCATATGACGCGCTGCTTCATGCCTTCACGGACCCCGAACCGCTGGTGCGCGCGACAGCGGCGACGACAATAAGGCCGAGCGCGGCCCAGCGGGAAGGATTGGCGACGCAACTTGTGACGCTGCTTCAGGACCCGATACGCACAGTGCGGATGAGCGCGGCGATCGCGATGGTGGCGATGGGAGTGCGGCCGTTTCCAGGCGAAGACGGGGAAAGGTATGAACAGGCTAAAAAGCTATATCAGGCGCGCGCTGAACTGGACTCCGACGACGCACAACAGCAACTGGCGGCGGGGAAATTTTCGTTTTTGTCGGGCGACTTGGCAGGGGCGGTGAACGCTTTCCGAGCGACGCTAAAACTCGATCCCACGATTTCGGCACAATACTATCTGGGCCGCTCGCTGGCAGAAGAAGGCGACTTCACGTCCGCGCGGCAGGTCCTGAACTCGATTCCGCGTGATGACAGGCAGTACGGTGCCGCGCAGCGATTGCTCGCGGAGATCGCAGCGAGAGAGCCGAATCAAGAGCGGACGCAAGCGGAGAGCGCAGGCTCGAACGCCGGCGGGGCCGAGGGCCAGGCAAAATTTCTGAGCGGGCAGGTCTTGTATCAAAGCGAGGAGTACGGCGCGGCAGTGAAAGATTTAGAAGAGGCGCTGCAACTTGCGCCCCAGGCGGAGTGGGCGACGAAAGCGGAGATTTATCACGCGATTTGCCTCGAAAAGCTGGGACACACGAGCGAAGCGGAGGCGGCGATGCGAAAGCTCTCCGAGCAGCCGGAGGGCCGAGCGGACGCGGACTTGCAGGTGGCGTTTGTGGAGTTGCTGTACGAAACGGGGCGCGCGGAAGAGGCGCTTAAGCGAGTGGATGGAGTCATCGCAGGAAATCCGAAGACTCCGAGGGCTTATTTCTGGCGCGCCAAGGTGCTCCTGCAAATGCATCGTACAGACGAAGCGGCGAGCGCGGCGCAGGAAGCTGTACGCTTGCTGCCACAATTTCCCGAAGCGCACAATCTTCTATTGCGCATTTACCAGATGCAAGGCCGGAGCCAGGAGGCGGCGGAGCAAGCGGAATGGCTAAAAATCTACGAACGACAAAAAGATTTGCACTGATGGCCCTCCTTGCCGCCAGTGGCGCGAATGCGCGAGCGCAAATTCGGTTCGAGGATGTGGCGAGAAAGGCCGGGCTTAACTTCGAGCTGCACAATGGCGCGGTGGGAGAATTTCATCAGCCGGAGCTGATGCTGGGCGGAGTGGCCGTCCTGGACTATAACAATGACGGCTGCATGGACATTTTTTTTACGAATGGCGCGGAGATGCCTTCGCTCAAGAAAACGGGGCCGCGGTATTTCAACCGGCTGTACCGCAACAACTGCGATGGAACGTTTACGGACGTTACGGAAAAAGCGGGGGTGGCGGGAGACGGGTACTCGATGGGAGTGGCGGTCGGGGACTACGACAATGACGGCTATCCGGATATTTTTGTCGCGGGCGTGAACCGGAACATTTTGTATCACAACCGGGGAGACGGGACGTTTGAAGATGTGACCGAGAAAGCGCATCTCGGAGGAGTCGATCCGCATTACGGGAAGTTGTGGTCCGTGGCGGCGGCGTGGGTGGACGTGGATAACGACGGGTGGCTGGACCTGGTGGTGAGCAATTACGTGCAGTGGGATCCGAAGGTCGAGCCCAAGTGCGGGACGGCGCAGAAACCGCTGTATTGCCATCCGGGCGCGTACCACGACAGTCATAACCAACTTTTCCGGAACAATCATGATGGGACGTTTACGGACATAACGGAGAGTTCGGGAATCGGCGCGCAGTTTGGCAAAGGGATGGGGGTGGCGATCGGCGATTACGATGGCGATGGGTTGATGGACATTTTCGTGGCGAATGATAGCGTGCCAAATTTTCTGTTTCACAATTTGGGGCACGGAAAATTCGAAGAGGTGGCGATGCTGGCGGGTGTTGCGCTGGACGACAATGGGCGGCCCGTCGCCGGCATGGGGGTGGATTTCCGGGATGCTGACAATGACGGACGGCCTGATCTGATCTTTACGGCGATGATCAACGACACTTTTCCACTTTTTCGAAACACGGGGAAGGCTCCGGCATTCGAGGACGTAACGGCGGAGTCGGGTCTTGCTGTTGCGACTCGATCGCTGACGGGCTGGGGCATCGGAATCTATGATTTTGATAACGACGGCTTCAAGGATGTTTTCACAGCGAATTCCCATTTTCCGGCGCTTGAAGAGTCGCTGGGCAGGGTGCCGGAGCTGCCGAATTCCGTGTTTCGGAACCAGGGGAATGGACGATTCGAAGATGTATCGAGAACCGCTGGGGTAGATTTTCAGGTCGCGGGCCAGTATCGTGGCGTGGCGTTTGCCGATTTTGACAACGATGGGCGAGTGGACGCGGTGGTCTCCAATGTGAATGGGCCAGCGCGGCTTTTCCGCAACGTGACCACGGGTAGCGGGCATTGGCTGGCGCTGAAACTGAGAGGCACAAAGAGCAATCGGGACGGGATTGGCGCGCAGATTGCGGTTACGCTAACAGGCGGGCGCAAGCTATTCAACACTTGCACGACGAGCGTGGGGTACGCCTCTTCGAGCGAGCCCATCGTGCGATTTGGCCTGGGCAAGGAAGCGGTTGCCAAGCTCATCGAGATTCATTGGCCAAGCGGCCGGGTGCAGGAGTTCCACGATATAAGGGGTGATCAGATTCTGGAAGTTCGCGAGCCCTGAGTGGAAGCAATTTATTGCACAGAGCCGACAACAGAACAAACAAGCGATTGAGAAATGCCCCTTAGTTTGCTGGGTACTCAGTCCGGCCACCGACGACAGTTTGAAGGACGGTTACTTTGGTGTACTGCGAAGGCGGAATTTTCGTGAGGTCGTCGGAGAGGATGATGAAGTCCGCGTATTCGCCGACTTTTAGCTCGCCCTTCTTTCCTTCTTCGAATTGGGCGTAGGCGGAGCCGGTGGTGTAGGCGCGGATGCAATCTTGTAGAGAGATTTTCTCTTGGGGCTCCCAGCCGCCGGCGGGACCGCCATCGGGAAGCTCGCGGGTGACGCAGGCGTAGAGGCCGCGCATGGGATTGATGGGCTCGACGTCGTAATCGGTGCCGAAAGCAAGATGTGCGCCGCTCTTTAATAAGGATGCCCAAGCGTAGGCGCCTTTGGAGCGTTCGGGGCCGAGGCGTTGCTCGGCCCAGCGCATGTCAGTGGTTTCGTGAGACGGCTGCATGGAGGCGATGACGTTGAGCTTGGCGAAACGCGGGAGATCTTCGGGGGCGAGGACTTGGGCGTGTTCGACGCGGTCGCGGCGGTCGCGCGGGCCGTTGGCTTTGAGGACGGCTTCGAAGATGTCGAGTGCTTCGCGGTTGGCTTTGTCGCCGATGGCGTGAAAATTGATTTGGAAGCCGGCTTTGTCGCGCTCGATGGCCATGGCCCGGAATTTATCGGGATCGTTAGTGAGGATGCCGCTGGTGGAGGGATCGTCGGAATAGGGAGCGAGCATGGCGGCGGTACGTGAGCCGAGCGCGCCATCGAGAAAACCTTTCACGGCGCCGGTGCGGAGCCATGGGTCAGTGGTGCCGCCTTGGGCGCGCTTGTCCTGTAAATCGTCCATCGAATCGATGAAGGGGAGCCATTCGGTGATCCGCAGGGTGAGCTTGCCTTCCTGCTTCAATTGGACATAAACGAGGAAATCGGCCCAATCGGAAAAATCCTGGGCAGAGGTGACGCCGTTTTTGGCGGCATCGGCTAGCACCATGAGAATGCCGCGGCGACGCTGATCGATTTTCAGATCGGGAATTCGGTCAGAGACCAGGCTCATGGCGGAATCTTCTTCGAGCATGCCGGTGGTATCGCCGTTGGCGTCGCGCTCGATTACGCCGCCGGGAGGATTCGGAGTGTCTTTCGTAATTTCGCCGTGCTTGAGAGCGAGCGAATTGGCCACGGCTACGTGGCCGGAAACGTGGACGAGAAAAACGGGATTGTTCGGCGCGACGGCGTCGAGTTCCTGCTTGGTGGGAAATTTCTTGTCGGGCCAGAGAGTGTGATCCCAGCCGCTACCGGTGATCCAATCGCCGGGCTGGTGATGCGTGACCGCGTCGGCGACGCGCTTTTGCAATTCCTGGATACTGGTGACGCCATTTAATTGCACGGAGAGCATGTCCGCGCCGGCGTGGCCGAGATGAACGTGAGCATCGTTGAAACCCGGCATGACGAACTTGCCGTGAAGATGGATCGTTTCGGCGTCGGGATCCGTACCGCCGCACTGGAGAAGGACGTAATCGATTTTGCCGACGCAGCGGATTTTGCCTTCGCGGATAGCCATAGCTTCGGCCCAGGGATTGGCTGGGTCGTTGGTGTAAATACGGCCGTGGAGATAGACGGTGGTGTGCGGCGCGGGCTGGGAATTTTGCGGTGTTTGCGATTTTGCGCGCAGGGCAATGGCACCGGCGCAGAAACTGAAAATGATAATTGCGAGTAAGGCAAGGAAACTAGTTGCGCGAATCCTCATTCAGGCTTCTCCGGGGCGACGCCTGCTACTCCGAGCAGGGTGAGCAGGGCGCGCTGCAGTCCTAATTCGCGGCCTGCTGGGTCATACCATTCCAGGAGCGAATGCGCACCACCGCCGTTGCCTCCGGCGCCAATCGAAATCGCGTCGATGCCCAGGGAGAGCGGAATGTTGGCATCGGTGGAAGAACGCTCGATCCGTGATTCGTTGTCCAAGATAACATCGGCGGCGCGAAGCGAAGCGAGAAGTGGAGACGTTGCCGCCAATTCGCCACCGGGCCGGCTGCCGATGACACTGACCTTCCATTCGAGCCTTCCGCGGGAACGATCGCGGGAAGATTCCATTTCGTCGCGAACGCCGGCGGCCATGCATTCGCGGAAAGCGGATTCGAGTTTGGTGAGTTCGTCTTCGTTCTCGGAGCGCACGTCGACTTTGAGGTGGGCTTCGTAGGGGATGGAGTTGACGGACGTGCCGCCTTCGATCTGGCCGAGATTGAAAGTGGTGCGCGGAGAGGTGGGGACTTTTGTATTGATGAAACGAACGGAGCCGCCAATGAGAGCGTTGATGGGATTGGGCATGCCGAAGTCGGACCAACTGTGGCCGCCGGGGCCGGTGATTTCGACTTCTAGACGGCGCGAAGCGAGGGCGATGGTGGTGACGTAATCGGTGCCAGCGCCGTCGAGAACGATCATGTCTTTGAGTTTGGCGCGGTAGGCTTCGACTAGGGCGCGAACCCCGCGGAGATTGCCTTCGCCTTCTTCGCCGACGTCGGCGACAAAAAGGATCGTGCGCTGGGGCTTGATGTGGGCTTCTTGAATGGCGCGAGCGATGGCTACGAGCGCGGCTAGGCCGGTCCCATTGTCAGAAATACCAGGAGCCAGGAGGTGCGTGCCGTCGTGGCGGACTTTGACGTCGGTGCCGGCGGGGAATACCGTGTCCAGATGCGCGGAGAGAGTGACGATTTCATTTTCGTTTTGGCCGGGTAGTTCGCCGATCACGTTGCCAGTGACGTCGATGTGGACGTTCAGGCCGGCGGCGGAGAGAAGATCTTTGAGCGCGGCGGCGCGCGGGGCTTCTCCAAAAGGTGGCGCGGGGATTTCGGTGAGACGGATTTGCTGGTCGTTGATCCAAGGTAGGTTGGGGACGAACCAGGCCATTGCTTTGCGGACTTGCGGATTTTCGCCGAGCTGGGGCCTGGACGCGGAGCGCGAGGTTTGGCGTGCGAGGGAATAGCGAACCGGCATAGCGAAGAGGATAACCCAAACGAGGATGCGTTTCACTGCCCGGGCCCGCGAAGTTGCGATGTTCAATGGCGTGCGGCCTCGGAGCAGAGGGCGGAAATTTCGGCATCGGTGAGGACGCGAGCGGATTGTTTGGCGGCGTCGAAAATGCGATTGACAAGGGAATCGTCGGGGGGGATGTTGTGGCGCTCGAGCCAGAAAAGGACGTTGGATTTGCCGCTCATGGGGCCGATTTCGATGACCTGGTCGAGTCCAAAGAGATGCGCTGGCACACCACTATAGACGGAATCAGCGAGGGACTGGTTGCCTTTGTGGAAGGCTTTGATGATGGCGGCGGCGTGGACGCCGGTGGCGGTGCGGAAAGCGTCGCGGCCGATGACGGGATAGTTGGGCGGGATTTTGGTGTGCGTGTACTGGGCAACTTTTTCGCAGTACTCCTTGAGGCGGGAGAGATCTTGGTCGATGACGCCCATGAGGCGGAGATTGACGAGCATTAATTCCATCGGTGTGTTGCCGACGCGTTCGCCAAGGGAATTGGCGGCAGCGTGGACGGAATTGGCGCCAGCGGCGACGGCGGCTAGAGAATTTGCGATGGCGAGGCCGCGGTCGTTATGGCCGTGCCAATCGACGCGGATTTTTTCGCCGCTGGGCTTGACGACTTCTTCGATGACGAATTTCACGAGGTTGTAGGCGCCATTGGGGACGGAATGGCCAACGGTATCGCAGAGGACGATAGCGCGGGCGCCGCTGCGGATTGCGGTCGAGTAAAGGCGCTTGACGGTGTCTGGGTCGGTTCGGATCGTATCTTCCGTCACATACATGCAGGGAAGATCGTGTTCGATTGCAAACTTCACGGCTTTTTCCGTAGTGCGTTCGAGATGATCGACGGTCCAGTCTTCGACGAGGCGGCGGATGGGACTGGAACCGAGGAAAGTTGCCGCTTCGATGGCAATGCCGACGCGTTGGGAAATTTCGGCGATGGGGCGGATGTCGGCTTCGATGGTGCGCGCGGCGCAGTTGGGTTTGATCTTCATGCGCTTGGAGACAATTTCGCGGGCTAGGGCTTCGGTGTGCTCGACAGCGCGAGGGCCGGCTCCGGGCAAGCCGATGTTGAGCGAATCGATGCTGAGCGATTCCATGAGGTGCAGGAGTTCGATCTTTTCCGGGATGCTGGGATCGTGGACGCTGGGATTTTGCAGGCCGTCGCGGAGCGTTTCGTCGTTCAGAAGAACGTGCGTGCCGGGTGGGATGAGCGGCGCGGCGGCTGCGTTCCAGTCGTAGATCCATTCGTTCTGCTGCATTGGCTCGCCTTCTTTGCACTACACTTTAAAGCTTCGGATTCCCTGTTCTTTTCAGGCGCTGCGAAGCTAAAAGCCGTGATCGCGAAACATTGTTTTCAGCGCGCCTCGAGCGTTGCGCAATTTCGCGGCGAGGCCTCCACCAAATTCAAAGCGGAGGAACGCGTCGGCAGAGCGCTCGAGATCGGCGCCGTAACGATACCACCAGGGTTTCTCGACGCCGGGCAGACCGTCCACATCGATATATTTTGGTTGCACCATTTCGAGCAAGCCCGCTTTGCCATGCGTGCGGCCCCATCCGCTGGCGCCGCAACCGCCGTGAGGAGCTTCCGCGATACCGAAGTAACTGATGGCGTCGTTGACCATCACCGCACCGGCGCGCAAGCGGGAGGCAATCGCACGGCCACGCTCCGGGTTGCTGGTCCAAACGCTAGCCGCTAATGCAAACGTGGAATCGTTAGCAGAAAAGACCGCCGCTTCGGCGTCTTTCACAGATTGAACGGCGAGGATGGGCCCAAACGTCTCTTCCTGGAAAAGCCGCATCGAAGAATTCACGCCCCCGAGGACGGTAGGCTCAAAGAAATTCGGGCCAAGAGCGGGGCGAGGGTTGCCGCCGCAGAGCAAGCGGGCGCCGCGCGCAATGGCATCGTTGATCAAGTCGGCCATGCGCTGCACATGTTGAGGACGAATCAGAGGACCGACGTCGGTCGCCGGATCGCTCCCGGGACCGAGGCGAAGCTTGCTGGTCTTTTCCACGCAGAGCGAAAGAAATTTTTCTTCTGCGGGTTTCTCGACGAAGAGCCGCTCGACGGAGAGGCAGACTTGGCCGCAATTCGTGTAGCTGCCCCACACGGCGGCGCTTGACGCGACATCAAGATTCGCATCCGCGAGAACGATCATGGCGTCCTTGCCGCCCAGCTCAAGAACGCTGGGGATTAGTTTCTTGGCACACGCTTCGGCGACCCGGCGGCCCGTGGCCACGCTGCCAGTGAAAAGGATTTTGTCGGGCGCCGCGTCGATGAGCGCTTGCCCAACATCCCCGCCGCCTTGAATAACGGTGACGAGATGCTTGGGAAAGCCGGAGCCGGTGAAAAGCTTTTCGATGAGCGCGCCGCAATGCGGCGTGAAATCACTCGTCTTGCAGATCACCGCGTTCCCCGCGGCGACCGCAGGTATGATTTGGCTCATGGGAATAGCCAGAGGATAGTTCCAGGAGCTGATGATGCCAATCACGCCCATGGGCTCGTAAATAAGTTGGCCGGACTTCAATTTAGCGGCGGTGCTGTGGTGCGAAACGTTTTCCGGCCACAACAGACTCGGCCCATTTTTGGCAAAGTATTCAGCCGTGTCGAGGGACACGAATAGGTCCGCGAACAGTGCTTCGACGCGAGGCTTGCCGGATTCCGCGACGACGGTATCCGCCAGGGCGTCGCGCGTGGCCATCATCCGCTCGCGAAGTTTTCTCAATTTCGCACAGCGCGTGCCGACAGGCACGACACGCCAAGCCAATTGAGCCGCACGGGCCACTGACACAATTTCCGGCAGCGCTGCGGGAGGCGTCTTCTCAAATTGAGCGAGGATATGTCCCGTAGCCGGGTCAATCGAAGGAATCATATCGACGGGGATGGCCGTGGCCGCCATGCACAGATTCTAGCCGAATTTCATAGCAAAGAGTTCGATACGGCGGCCAAAGCGGATGCGCTCGGTAAAACCCTTGAGCCATCTCACCAAATGCACTGGACCGGGTATTTGCGGAACCAGCGATCTAGGGAGACTATCGCCGCATTTTCCACTTGGGACTGCGCGATTAGGACTCGATCGAACGGATCTTTGTGAGTTGCTGGAAGAGAGCCAGCCTTCACGGCATGTTCAATCGAGATAGGGAGTTCGGCGAAACCTTCGGCGTGCAGTCTGCCTGGAAAATCCTTGAGCAGGTCCGGCACTCGAAACTTACCGGAATGCTGTTTGATCGCAATTTCCCAAGCTGAGGCGGCTGAAACCAAGACGGTAGCGTTTGGACTCGAGATGGCCCGACGAGCCTCTCGAGATAAGCGAACTCCCCCTTCCAGCCACCATATCAGAGCATGCGTGTCCAGCAGAATCCTGGTCACTCAATGCCCCATTCGGCCAGTTCTTCCTTCGTCAGAGGATCAAATGCATCGGGCGCATACCAAATTTTCCCCTTCATACTGCCTGGAACGCGCTTCTTCGTCCGCGAGGGAAAAGGGATGATTTTGGCAACGGGTTCCTTGCCACGCGCGATGATCACCTCTTCTCCGTCTTCGACCTTGCGGAGCAGCTTTGAGAGATTTGTCTTGGCTTGGTGCACGGTGTACATGGTTAGCTAAGTATATTAGCTAAGTACCGGAGATTCAAGCGTGTTTTGCTTCGCACCCTCCCCTGGACACTATTGTCCGGGCTCTGGAACGAACAAGGACAAGTTCTCCGCCTTCCAACGCATGGCGGCCAGGATGCGATTCCGGCCGCTGGGATGGTCGAAGAAAATCCATTCCTCGACGGGACCGGGGCTCATCTTGCGATACTCGCCGAGATGAATCGCTGCCCGCGCGAAACCATCTGGCTGGCGGCTGGCGTTCAGCCCGTACATGTCCGCTTCATATTCGGTTGTACGGATGTGAGTGTTGGCAAACGGGGTATACAAAAAGCCGAAGACCGAACCCAAGAGCAAGACTAGAGGCAACACCGCGGTGTCGCCAATGCCGTGGATTTGCCAGCGCTCTCCCCATCGGGCCAGAGCTTTTTCGAGAGACCAACGCAGGAACGCGAAGAAGATAACGATGACGACGGAAAAATAGAGCAAGTCTTTCGCGATGTGATGGAGGACGTAGTGGCCCATTTCGTGACCCATGACAGCCTGGATCTCTTCCGACGAGCCGCGGCGCAGCAGATTGTCGTTGAGCGTAATGCGCATGGTGCTGCCGAAGCCGCTTACATTGGCGCTCATGCGCGTCGTTTGGCGGGAAGCATCCACTTCGTAGACTTTATCCGCGGCGATTCCATTGGCGTGCGCGAGGCTTAGGATGGGTTGCGTTACGCGCGGATCGTCAAGGACTGTATATTTGTTAAAAATCGGAAGGACAAACACGGGAGCAATCATTACAAAGAACACCAGGAACAACATCGAGGCGACAGCTCCCCAGATCCACCACGTGCGAGGGAGGCGGCGAACGATGCCGAAAAGCGCCATCATGACGAGGCCTCCCAATACCAAATTTACGAGGAGTGCTTTGAACTGGTCGCCCATCCAGGGACCGAAAGTTTGAGTGGCGAGGCCGTACTGTCGCTCGCGTGTAAAGCCTTCGTAAATCCCCAGAGGCGCGCCGAGAATCGTGGTAACGATGAGAAACTCGACCCAGTAAATAAGCGTCTGCAGCGGCTTGAAGCGCGTGATGCGCTCGGCGAGATCGCGCATCTTCGCGGACCAGCGGAAATAAAGCAGCAGAAGATAGATGACTGCACCGTAGAGGAAATCCCAGAGGATAAGCCAGTAGCCGCCTTCGAAATAGGCGTCGGACTTGGCTCGCGCGCTTGCCGGAATTTCAGCGAGGTAGGCGTCGGTGGCGGCCTGGACATTGAAATGGTCCGAAGGTTGCGCGGCCAGTGGGATTGGAATTTCGTCGGGCATGGCGGTTGCCGGCTTTGCGCCGGGACCAGGGGTTTGCTGAGCGCTCGAGGGGCTCGTCAGCGGAAACAATGCGAACGCGAGGCAGGTCGAGAGCAGGATTTTTCGGCAGTTCACAGATGCTCCTTCCAAATGCGGTTTTTTCATCGAGCCCGAATGCAATACGGGGACATGGCGTGGAAAGTTCCCGAGTGTATAAGAATTCAAGCGAGACGTTGAGCAATTTTCCGCGTTCGCGCGCTTAAGGTTCGCCGATGCGCCAGGCCTCGTCGTGCATGACTTGTACCATGCAGAGGCCTTGCGGAGGAACGGTTGGGCCGGACTTGGCGCGGTCTCGAAGTTGGTAGAGGCGGAGGATGTCGTCAGGGACGAGCTTGCCACGGCCTACATCCAGAAGGGTGCCTACCATTTTACGAACCATAAAGCGCATGAACGAACGTCCCCGCACGGTGTATACAAGTTCTTCGCCATCATCGCTGCGGGCCAACTCGCTCGCGTAGATTTCGCGCACCGTGGAACGCTCTTTGTCGTCGTCCTCGGATCCCGTGGATGCAGCGAAGGCGGCGAAATCATGCGGGCCGACGAAGCGCGAAGCGGCGATGCGCATGGCGTCTTCATCGAGCGGAAAAGGATAGTGCAGGACGTAGCGCCAGAGCGTGGGCGGAACGACTTTGCCACGATACAAACGATAGCGATAAATCTTTCCGACGGCGGACCAGCGCGCGTGAAAATCCGGGCCCACCTCTTGCGAGCCAACGATGCGAATGGCAGGAGGCAGGAGCGCGTTCAAAGCACGCTGGAATTCGCCCGCTGACAGGCCCGACTTTGTATGGAAGCTGGCCACCTGGCCGAGGGCGTGAACGCCCGCATCGGTGCGTCCCGCGCCATGCACTTGCACGCTCTCCTGCGTGAGCCGGCGCAACACACCGGAAATTTCGCCTTGAATCGTGGGCTTGTCAGAGGACTGAATCTGCCAGCCGTGAAAGTCGGTGCCGTCATAAGCGATAGTGAGTTTGAAATGGCGCATGAGAGGCGAGCGTTCTGTTTTCAGCGATTATTTTTCAGGAGACGAGCGATGTTTGGCAAGCTCTTCTGGGGCGTCACGGAGCGGAACGCACGAAGCGGCTGCCCGGCTTGACGGCTGCCCCGCCCTCGCGGCACAGCGGGCAATCTTCGGGTTCGTAGCTGGCGATGGGCAAGTCCAGCAAAGCCTGAGACTCAACCGGGAACTCGATTTTGCCGCCGCTGCGGTCGATGAGAGCGCCAGCGGCAACCACGCGCCCGCCCGCTTCTTCCACGACCTGAATGGTTTCCTGCGTCGAGCCACCCGTCGTCCAAACATCTTCCATTACAAGAACGTGCTGATCCGGTTGGAGGGAAAAACCGCGACGCAAGGTCAGCGTGCCGCTGGCATCGCGCTCGACAAAAATAGCCGGGACACCGCCTCCGGAAGATCCCTTGGGCTCCGGAAGAGCGCGCGCCACTTCGTGTCCGATCACAACCCCGCCTAACGCAGGCGAAACAACGGCGGCAATGACGGCATCGGAAAAGAGCGCCGCGAGGGCTTGGCCAAGTTTTTCTGCAAAGCGCGGATACTGAAGAACGAGCGCACACTGAACATAGGTCCCGCTGTGCAGGCCGCTGGACAGCTCAAAGTGGCCGTGGCGGATAGCTCCCGCCGATTCAAAGATGCGCAGCAGTTCTTCTCTAGAAAGCATCGTATTCGGCTAACCGCAAATTCCCTCTAAACATCGAATCGTGAGCAGCCTAGCCGTGGTGTGCCGCGTTGTCAAGGAAGCCGGGCCGCTGCTAGACTGCAACGCAAGTTTCCGCGCTAAGGCAAGCATTCTTGGCTGTTTTTGCGGGTTAAAGTGTGAGGAATGTCTCAGAATAGCCTTATCTCGGGGCCGGGCTCCCGGAATATACCCGCCGCGTGGCAAGAAACCGTCCAACAAAGTGTAACAACAGCCGTTCAGGGCACGTTCCACACTGTCAGTTGCAGATAAATGCGTCCCAAGGGGACAGAATCTTGAGGGGAAAAATTATCATGACGACGCTATATGAGGCCGCAAAATTCCTGGCTAGTTTGACGAGGGCGAAGCGGTCCATTTTATTTTCAGCGGAGAAGCAGGACGGTTCCTCGATGGCCCGATCCTTGCTCGCGCTCTTGCTGACGGCGTTGCTTGCCGTTGGTCCGCTGTCGCCCGTTTTCGCGCAGACTCCCGCGCAAAATCCGCCGTCGAACCCTGTGCCGGCAGCCGCGGCTCAAGCGCAGGGTTCGTCTATCGCGCCGGTCAGTTCGCTGGGACTTGCGAAATACGATTTCTCGAACGGCCCGAAGGTGTTCCCGAATTTTCTGGATATATACCGTCCGATTCAGGTTGGAGAACCTGAGGTCACAAACTCGCCGAGGCTCGATCAATTGATCCACGACAACAAGCTGGAACTAAGCTTGCAGGACGCCGTCGAGCTCGCTCTCGAAAACAGCATGGACATCACGGTCGAACGATACGCGCCGTGGCTGGCCGACACTTCGATCCTTAAAGCCAAGTCCGGCGGGGCGGGCGCAGGGACAACAGGTGGGTTGCTCGGGTCGTCGACCGCGAATCTTCCTGTCTTTTCGTTCGACCCGCTGCTCACAAGCTCGGCGATCGTGAATAGTGCGCAAACGCCGGTCAACAATCCGTTCATCTCCGGAACGGGTACGGCCGGGATCACGGATTTGGCGACGCATAGCACGCAGTTCAACAACCAGTTCACTCAAGGATTCCAGACCGGAACGAATTTTTTTGCCAGTTGGAACAATACGCGGAGTAGTTCGTCTTCATTTGAAAACTTCTTCAATCCGGCGGTCGAATCGACGCTGACGATCGGATTTTCCCAGCAACTCCTCAGCGGCTTCGGAATTTCGGTGAACCGGCGAAACATCCTGATCGCCCAAAACAATCGAAGAATCGCCGATTGGGCTTTCGCTCAGCAAGCCATCACCACCATCACGAACACCATCACCGCTTATTGGGAGCTGGTCTACGCACGCGCAAACGTCAAAATCGAGGAACAAGCGGTCACTGTTTCCGGCAGGCTTTACAGCGACAACCAAAAACAGCTCGGGGCGGGCACGATGTCGCCCCTCGATGTGATTACGGCGCAATCGGAACTGGCCACCGACAAGCAAAATCTAATTGTGGCGCAGACCGTGCAGCTACAGGATGAGCAGACACTCAAGAATGAGATCTCCAAGGATCCGATGGCATCCAACCTGGTGAACTTGGAAATCATCCCGACCGACCAACCGACGCAACCAGCGGTCATAGAAGCGTCTTCCTTCCAAGCTGCCATTCAAGAGGCTTTCGCGAAGCGGCCTGAACTGCAGCAGCAAATCTATAACTTGAAAAACGCCGATATCGACATGAAAGCTACACGCAATGCACTTCGGCCTGAGCTCACGCTCAGCGGCGAATACAGTTCCGTTGGGCTGGCGGGCAATTCTCCGATCACCGGCGCCCCAACTGTCGCAAGCAGCGGCATTCCCATTGTGGACGCCAATGGCAATCCAATCACGGTGGATATTGGCGGAGTCGCGACTCCCATATTTGAGCCGGTAACGAACAAAACGGTTACGGGCACGAATCAACAAGGCTTCACCGACGCCCAAAGCCAAATCTTTCATAATCGCTTTCCGACGTATTCCGCGGAGTTGACTTTGAACCTGCCCTTGCGCAACCGCTCCGCACAAGCCGACAGCGCCCGCTCCATCCTGACCGAGCGGGAAGAGCAGGCCACAATCCGGCAACTGAAGAACGCGGCGATTTTGGACGTCCGCAACACCTACATTGCCTTGACCCAGGATCGCGCGCAAGTTGAGGCCGCGAGCAAGGCTCGAGAATTGGAACAGCTAGCCTTCGAAGACGAACAGAAGAAATACAGGCTCGGAGCGTCAACCGTTTACAACGTGATTTTGATGCAGCGCGACCTCATTACCGCGCAAGGCACGGAGCTGCGCGCGTTGGCCAATCTGCAGGAAGCCAAAGCTAATTATGAACGCGCGTTGGGGCGGACGCTGGACGTGAATCACGTCACGATCGCGGACGGCAAGTCGGGAACGGTGGAACGGGCCACATTGATCCCGGGGACGCTCCACGGGAAGGTCGTGGGGACGGAAGACCTCTTCGGAGATGGCCGCCAGCGCTGACAATGAGGCGAGCCCGCGCTTAAATGGATTTGTGCCCGGGCTTGCCTGCTCGTGGAGCTCTCTCACTTCTTAGTGCCCTTCCCTCAGGCAACGACTAAATCTCCCGTCTTAATACTCAAGCTGGGAATCTGTTGTCGCGGCACGCCGTCAAATCCTTGTGTTGGCTTTCCGGCTCCATTATCCTCGTCAGGCCTGTTGCGGTCGTGTTTCTGGTTCACGGCACAGGGTTTATTGCTCCGCGTGACCCCAAATCCAGCCCGCAAATGAAACAAAAGCCATAGTTCGAGCGTTTTACAGAGTTAGGTCAAATTAAAAACGTCCCGCAGGGACAGAATCTCGAGGGGTAAAGATGATTACGAAGACGCTGAGGGGGACCCGGAAGCGGTCCATTTTAGGAGCGAAGGGCATGCGGACGGCTTCGCCGTGGGCCCGATCTGCAGTTGCGATCGTTCTGGCCAGCTTGCTTGCTGGAGGGCCGTTTTCCCCGGTTTTCGCACAGAGCCCGGCTCAGAATCCGCCGGCGAACCCGGCGCCTGCGGCACAGCCAGCGCCGGATGGCGCATCGATTGCGCCGGTTGCATCGCTCGGCCTGTCAAAACATGATTTTTCGCATGGCCCAAGCGAATTCCCGA
This sequence comes from uncultured Acidobacteriota bacterium, assembly GCA_963767755.1. Classification (GTDB taxonomy): domain Bacteria; phylum Acidobacteriota; class Terriglobia; order Acidiferrales; family UBA7541; genus Acidiferrum. The sequence goes on from CAVYFO010000011.1 coordinate 104,462, forward strand.
ATATATTGAAGCCCTACGAATCCATCCACATCGAGAGGCCGGTGCTTACGAATTCGCCGCGGCTCGATCAGCTCATCCAGAACGGCAAGCTGGAGATCAGCCTTCAAGATGCGGTCGAACTGGCACTGGAAAACAGCCTGGACATCGCGGTGCAGCGCTATTATCCGTGGATCGCCGACGCGGGCATCCTCAACGCCAATTCCGGAAGCTCCAGCTTTGGCGCACCCGGAGCCACCTACGGCGGCTCTTCGGCAGTGATCAACCCCTTTACCTTCACGATACTCACTTTCGATCCTATCTTCACCAGCACGTTGCAGGTCGCGGACGTCTCTACGCCGGTCAACAACCCTTTTATATCCGGTACTGCCGCAACAAACCTTACGGCGGTCGATTCACACTCCTTCCAATCGAATAACCAGTATTCGCAAACATTCGAGACAGGAACAAACATCACAGCGAGTTGGAACAACTCGCGCATCAGCTCCTCTGCATCGGAAAACTTTCTTAACCCGTACGTGCAATCAACGCTCTCAGTCCAACTTACGCAGCCTCTTCTGAACGGTTATGGTCTCGCGATGGGCACGCGCAACATCCGCATCGCGAAAAACGATCGCAAAATCGCGGACTGGGCGTTCGCGCAGCAAGCCATCACCACCGTTACGAACACCATTACGGCTTATTGGGAGCTGGTCTATGCGCGGGAAAACGTCAAGGTGAATCAGCAAGCCGTCGACGTTGCCCAAAAGCTCTACGAGGACAACAAAAAGCAATTGCAAATCGGCAGCATTGCACCCCTCGATGTGACCCGCTCCGAATCCGAAGTGGCCACCGACACTGGGACCCTTGTTGTCGCGCAAACAGTCCAGCTACAAGACGAGCAAACTCTGAAAAACTACATCTCCAAAGACCCGTTGGCGCCAAACATGATCAACGTGGAAATCATTCCCACAGATGAGCCAAAACAGCCGGCCATGATTGAAACTGCTTCGTTTGAGGATTCCGTCAAAGAGGCGTTTGCGAAGAGGCCAGACCTGCAAGAGCAGGTGTACAACGTGAAGAACGCCGAGATCGACGTCCAAGCGACACGCAATGCCTTGCTTCCCTCGCTTTCTGCCAGTGCCTATTATAGTTCGACCGGCTTGGCCGGTAATTCGTCCATTCTTGGCGCGCCCACGCTGGTTAGCACAGGTATTCCAATCGTGGATGGAACCGGAACACCCGTTCTCCTCAACGGCACCACCCCCATTTACCAATCGACCACAGCCGCTGCCGTTACCGGCACGATCCAGCAAGGTTTTACTACCGCGCAAAGCCAAATCTTTCACAATCAATTTCCGACGTATGCCGGTCAATTGACCTTGACCCTGCCCTTGCGCAACCGCTCGGCGCAGGCCATTCATGCACGTGCGCTCCTCCAACAGCGCCAGTTGGAAACGGAGGTTCAGGTCATGAGAAATGCCGCGCTTTTGGACGTCCGCAATTCGTACATTCAGCTTACACAAGACCGTGCGCAAGTCGCCTCGGCAATAAAAGCCCGTCAGTTGCAGCAGGAAACGTTTGACGCCGAACAAAAGAAGTACCAATTGGGCGCATCCACCACTTACCTGGTGATTCAGACGCAGCGCGACTTGATCGCCGCCCAGGGCACCGAGCTTCGCGCTCTCGCCAATCTCGAGGAGGCCAAAGCCAATTACGAGCGCGCGGTTGGCCGCACGCTCGAGGTCAATCACGTCACCATCGCCGACGCCGAGTCCGGCGAGGTCGAGCACGCTACGCTGATCCCTGGGACGCTCCACGGGAAAGTGGTCGGCGTCGAAGACCTCTTCAAGGATCTTCCGGATCGCAGCGAGCGGTAATCTCTCGCGCTAAGCGAAAGAGCATTTTGGCCGCTCACTCGCGGAATACGCTAGAATCAAAGGCGGAGGAGTGGGTGAGCGGTTGAAACCGGCGGTCTTGAAATTTGCTAGGCAGTACTCCCACCTGATGCAAATCAACAACCTTACGGCACACGGTACTACATCAAAATGGGGTGTTTTGGGCGGTCTTGGCGAACGTTTTGTGCAACAGCGGCTACTTCTTCTTGTCGGAATCGACTCCAAGACACTTGATGTACGATAACGACTTATCAGAAGTTAGCAAGCAGCCAATAGATCACCAACTGCTTCTAATCCGTACGTCATGACCCAAACACAATTTGCAGCTTCCGCCGAGGCTATGCCCATGCATGCTCGCCGATTACTCGTTCTCCTCGCACTGGCGCTCTCCTGGCCCGCCACAAATCAAGCGCAGATCATTGAAGAAAGAAAAGTCGGCGACAAGACAATCACGTGCATGCGCACGGGCCTGGTGAGTGGCTACAACGACTGCGGCGTTCGCTCTGACTGGAATTCGTACGTTTTTGTAGGTCTGATTTCAGAGGTCGCTCCCGTCGAAAATCACGAGAAGAAAATTCAGCTGGTTCCTGAGGAAGTCTTCCTCGGTACGCCCTCGAATCCCTTGTCGATACTGACGTCGCAGGGAGACTGCCTGCGCGAAATCAAGGTCGGGGACCGATGGCTCTTTTACCTTAGAAAGGTGGACGGAAAGCCAATCGCTCTTGATTACTACGGGAACGATAGCCTTCCCGTCGCCGATGCACAAAGCCAAGTCGCCACTCTCCGCCGTCTGAAAACAATTGGCAATCTTGGAATCCTGCGAGGAATGGTAGTACGGGGAGAACTATTCAGCGCGGAAGTGCTTCCGAACGCGAAGATTACTGCAACTCGTCAATCGGACGGCAACAAGTTCTTCTGCGTCACAGGTCCTGACGGACGCTATGAATTTCCGCCGTTATCGCCTGGCGACTACAAAATTACGACGCGGCCGGTGGATTCTTACCGGCCCGACGATTCTGAGGTTGATCTCAGGAGTGGAAGTTGTCGTGACATAACACTCGACCGCTCGCCTCACGCGAAGGTCGGCGGGCATGTGAGGCACTCCGACGGCACGCCTGCCGCGAACGTGGCACTTGTTCTGGCTCGTTCGGATAACTCGTGGCACTTGACAACTCAGACCGACGCAGACGGTCACTTCGTGTTCGACTCCCAGAAGCCGGGGAAATACGTGCTCGGATTGAATTTCCCGGGCAACCCTGCCTGGTTCGACGGGGGCGGTGCCGGAGTCGGAATTCCACCAGCTTCGATGTTTTATCCCGGCGTAGCAAACCGATCCAGGGCAAAGATTATTCGTTTGGCAACTGACGAGAAGTTAGAACGTCTCGATTTCACCATCCCCTCAAAATAGCTTCTGACGAATGGCTCACCGAAGAAATTTGCCGGCGGAGTGCAAATCACTTTGCAGCAACTGTGTGTTGCTCATGCTCCGCAATTCTGATGGAATGCACGTATGCCGAACTGGAGAGAACTGAAACATGCATATGGTTCCGCCGAAGATATTCCTGAAATCATATCGGCGTTGACACCAGACCCCACGTCGCCAGGTTGGGAGGACTTGTGGAGCCGCGTTTGCCATCAAGGTACGACATACTCTGCAAGTCCAGCGGTCCTGCCATTTCTGCTCAGCGTCGCTTCCAATTGGAGCACTACCGACCGGGCCATGCCGCTGGCGCTGGCGGGGTCAATCGTGGCAGCGCCACAAACGATTCTGGATGGGTACGAAGAAACCGTGGAGGGGCTGCGAACCCTCGCGCTTGACACAGTGAAAAACCCGGGACTCTCTCGTGAGGACCGCATTCACGTAATGCAATCCGTGTTGGCGTTTCAAGGAGACCGGTTGTGGGGAAGAGTACTAGACCATCTCGATGACGGTGAATTTCCTGCTTCGCGCCCCGCTTGCCGAAAAGACTTGTATCTCGTGATTGGTAAGCATGGACTTTTTGTCACATCGGACGATTGGGTGCGTAAACCTAGCGTCGTTAGAACAGAAATCAACCCGTTGGAAGCGGACACATTGACCGGCGTCGGTGAATGGCTCCATACGATTTCCGTTCAGAGCAGCGACTCAGAATTGTCGAATTGGGTTCGCTACTTGTTCGGGACATCAAAGTGTCCCGAGTGTGGCAAGCCGTTTAATTTGCCGGATGCAATCGCAGAAATCGACGAACAATAGGTGGAAATCAGCCCAACTCCCAATTAACGCGCTATCGGAAGTGAAGTCCTAGAACTCCTATTGTTCGGCACGACTAACGGGGCACTGGCACTAGATGGCCAACATTCAGTCGGCGACTTCGAGTCTCACATTCAAACGTTTGGAGGAACCTTTTTTGCTTAACGTAACGATCACTGAGGTACAGTTCCACTCGACCGGTTTACTGCATCGCACTTCGTATTTCCCGAACGGAAGGTCGAAGGAAAAGTTTCCGTCTTTTTGTGTGACGCACGCCTTCAGTCGTTTTTGTCCGGTTCGAGTTTGATCGCCTCCCTGCGCGAGTTCGTGACCGTCGTCGGGCGAAGTGATCGCAATATGGGGAGAACGAGACGGCGGCTTTGCCTCGAATGTTGTGATGGCTGGTGAGAATGTCCTCGTCGAGATCAGCGACAATAGCCATCGGGGTGATGGCTTGCGTCTGTTGAGGGTTCCAGACGCGCTCAAGCAGCGACTCAGCAATGCCACAAAAGGAGCAATGCGCTGAGATTGACCTGATTATACGAGCGAGTTTTCAAAACGTTTAGGGATAATGGCGATTCTCGGAATCCCGAGATAATCCATCGAAAACATAAACCGCACGAAAGTACACAGCGGCCTTGCTCTGTCTAGGACCACCTGAATCCTGAAGGTTTCCAAGGTCGGAGGATTTCCATCGCATTCCCGCCAGCTACAGCGAGGCAATCTCTGTCAGTCGCAAAATAATGGTGCCGACTCTTTCTTGGCTGGCGGCGTCCGGTGGCACATGGCCGGGGAGAGCGTCGTTAAACGCAGGGATCGAAATCAACCTCTTGATTTCCTTCGCCAGGTAACTGCGCACATTGCTCTCCGCAGCTCGAATTTCTCCGAGCAATTCGCCACGACCGTCGACAACAGCAATAATGTCTTCCAGATCCCTGCTCCCGAAAAAATCATCATTTCCGCGCCGCTCAAAAGCCTCGAGCTTTGAAGCACAGAAATATACCGGCGCCACCAACCGAATCTTCAATCCATTTTCGAGCGCGCGTTCTTCCGAATGTTCCATTGCCGGCCGATACCATGAATTCGAGAAACCGAGAACCTTTGGATCGAGCGGCATCACATCAAGAGTCGTCGTCTCTTGCCGCCAACGGCAGCGCGGCGCGTCTTCTTTTGTATCTTCTTGAAAGCCTAGCTTTTTGAGTCTTTCCGAAAAAGTATCGTATCCAGCATAGGACGTGATTTCCGCAATCGCATCCACATCAAAAGTTGGACGCACGTCGGCGGCCGCCTTATCTGTGATAAGCAGTGCCGTCGCACAACCGCCCACGAACACCAATTCTCCGAGCAGCGGCTTGAGCAACTTGGCCGCATCCGTCAGAAGTTCGAGATTAGGATTGGCCATGAGCCGACCTTAACCTGTGGACTAAATCGCGCTCAGCTAGATTTCGCTCGCGCGCGCGTCCATCCCGAATTGCATCTACGAGCGCCAGAAATTGGTAGAGCGCTGGGTCACGTAACGCGGCATGCGGCACGCTTTTGTAGAGAGGATCGAGGCTCACACCACGGGTTTCGCCGTCAGGCCAGGGCCAGACTGGCGGCAAATCGTTCGAGGTGGCGATTTCACTCCTCAGCGGCTCGGCTGCATACGAAGTGGCAACGCCCCTCGTCACCTCGCCGTGCTCCGCAGGAAAGGCATATTTCAGTCCATGGACCAAGAATTCTTCAAGACCAGAAATATTCAGTTTGTCTTTCAGCGCAGGACCATGCAGAAGCTTCGAGCTTCTCAGGCGCTGAATGGCTCCATGAACTTCCGACGGGCTAAGGCCAAGATCACTCGCTACAATCGACATTGCTGGACGACCGTTCGGATAGCCGAAGAGCTTCAGCGCAACCACGACGTCTTGGGGCTTGAGGTTCATGGTTAACATTCTATATTCGCGATTCGCGAATAGCAAATGAAATCTCAGGGAGGCATAAGTCCCTTCTTTTGCCAAACATCATAGTTAAGACGACGACACCGCTGAGCTGAGAGTTTTGGCGACTGAAGTTTAGAGGATCCGGAACGCGCGATATAACTCTCGCTACGCTGACTTGGAAGGGGAGGGCGGATCAGTATGTGAACTCTGATTCGCGTGGCGCCATGTTGTTGTGAACACCGCCGCAAAAAAGGGCACGTCGAGCGCGAACGGCGAGTACGTAAAGCTGCCGCGCACACGAGTTACAGTGAGTCGCGGAGTCCCATCGGGAAAGAACGGCTGCTCTCCGCACAGTCAAAGCGAATCCACCGATTAGGCATTTTCTGGGCCATGTATAGAATAAGCTTGCGATCTTCTTCCTCCGCTTTACTCAAGTACACCGTCTCCGCGGACTGTTGCACGGTCATAGGCCCGTTGACTTGCAGGCCTTGATTCAGCGGGTCAAGACCTTCATCCGCCAGTGGACGGACACTACGCTTCGTGCGATATTGGTCGTTGTAGTCGGCCAGCTTGCGCGAGACCTGCTTACCGTCCACACGGTAGCGGACATGCCAAGCGCCGTTGGTCTGGTAGATGTATCCCTTTTGCATGTCGAATGTCTATCGGACCAAGGGTGAATGTGCAACAGAATGTGCAACGCTGGCTTACACAAGTACAATAGAATCAATGCGGAGGAGTGGCAGAGTGGTTAAATGCGGCGGTCTTGAAAACCGTTAGGCTCGAAAGGGCCTCGGGGGTTCGAATCCCTCCTCCTCCGCCAGAATCGACCAGCGCGAAGGCCGTAAGCGCCTAACCCGCGTTCTTGAGCAGAGCGCATCGGAACGCGGACAAATGGAGTGCGTCAGAGCATGAGCGACGACGTCAAAAGTTCGGTCACGACCTTACCTCCTGCCAATGTTCCCGTCGCACCGCGGGGGCCTTCAGCGAAAGAACGCGCGTGGGAAGAAAACACGCTTCGCCCCACTCTCGAAAAGAGTCCTGAGCGCCAAACCGAATTCACCACCATTTCCGGATTTCCGATCCGGCGTCTTTATACCCCCGCTGATCTCCCAGGATGGGATCCGAGCCGTGAGTTGGGTTTCCCCGGCGAGCCCCCCTACACGCGCGGGATTCATTCCACGATGCATCGTGGGCGGCTCTGGACGATGCGCCAGTTTGCGGGCTTCGGCACGGCGGAAGATACCAACCAGCGTTTTCGCTATCTACTCGCGCAGGGCCAAACCGGCCTGTCAACCGCGTTCGATCTCCCGACTTTGATGGGCTATGACTCCGACCACCCGCTTGCCGAAGGCGAAGTCGGAAAATGCGGCGTGGCTATCAGTTCCCTTGCCGATATGGAAGTGCTTTTCGATAAGATTCCGCTCGCTGATGTCACGACTTCGATGACCATCAATTCGCCCGCGGCGGTGATCTGGGCGATGTATTTAGCCGTAGCGGAAAAGCAGGGCGCGGACTGGAAGAAAATTTCGGGCACGCTTCAGAACGACATCCTTAAGGAATACATCGCGCAAAAGGAGTACATCTATCCGCCGGAGCCCTCCATGCGGCTGGTGATTGACACGTTCGAATTCGGAATGAAGAACACGCCGAAATTCAACACCATTTCGATCAGCGGCTACCATATCCGCGAAGCCGGCTCGACGGCGATTCAAGAATTAGCGTTCACTTTGCGCGACGGCATGGAATATGTCGAATATGGTATGCGCCGTGGCCTGGCCGTGGATGAATTCGTTCCCCAGCTTTCTTTCTTTTTCAACGCGCACAATGACTTTTTCGAAGAAATCGCCAAGTACCGCGCGGCGCGCCGCATTTGGCACAAAGCTATGGTCGAGCGCTACGGAGCGAAGAGTCCGCGCGCATGGGCTTTGCGCTTTCACACACAGACCGCCGGCTGTTCGCTCACCGCGCAGCAGCCGTATAACAATGTGGTGCGCACGGCAATCCAGGCGCTGGCCGCCGTTCTCGGCGGAACACAGTCTCTGCACACCAATTCATTGGACGAAGCTTGGGCGCTGCCTACCGAGTTCGCGGCCACGATTGCGCTGCGTACGCAGCAAATCATCGCGCACGAAACCGGCGTCACAAACACAGTCGATCCCCTCGGCGGCTCGTATTTTGTCGAAACGCTCACGAACGAAGTCGAGCACGGCGCGTGGGACTACATCCACAAAATCGACGCAATGGGCGGAATGGTCCCAGCCATTGAACGCAGCTTTCCGCAGCGTGAAATCGCGGAAGCTTCGTACCGCTACCAGGTAGCCGTGGACAAAAAAGAAAAAATTATCGTCGGCGTCAACGATTACGTCGCGCAAGAAAAGCCGCTGGACATCCTGCAGATCGACGAGACAGTCGCCCAACGCCAGGCGGAGCGCCTCTCAAAGCTGCGCGCCGACCGCTCCAAAGCCGAAGTCGATCGACGCCTCTCCGCCCTGCGCAAAGCCGCCGAAGGCAAAGACAATCTAATGCCCTTTTTGTTCGACGCCGTCAAAGCCTACGGCACCGTCGGCGAAATCTGCGACACCCTCCGCGAAGTCTTCGGCACCTACGAGGAAGTCGCCATCACCTAGCTCTTCTCTTCTCCGTGACCTCTGTGTACTCTGTGTTAAAATAAACCTTAATGAATAACGACGAATTGACCCGGAGCATCATCGGCGCCGCAATCGAAGTCCATAAACTTTTAGGTCCCGGCCCCCTTGAATCGGCCTACGAAGATTGTCTTTGCCATGAATTTGCTCTCCGCAAAATCCGCTTCGAAAAACAAAAACCAGTCCCGCTAGTTTACAAAGGAACAAAGCTCGAATGCGGTTTCCGGCTGGACTTGCTAGTGGAAGGGCGAGTAGTCGTTGAACTCAAATCAGTAGATGCACTCGGCCCCATTCACGAAGCCATCGTTCTGACGTGCCTGCGACTTTCCGGACATGAACTAGGATTGCTGATCAATTTCAATGTTCCCGTCTTGAAGGACGGCGTCCGCAGATTCATCATGCCTCGCGATGGTGGTAATGTGTCTCTTAACACAGAGTTCACAGAGAGCACAGAGAAGAGGGCCGAGAGACGCGATGCCTGAAAAGAAAATACGAGTGCTGATTGCCAAACCCGGCTTGGATGGCCACGACCGCGGCGCCAAAATTATCGCCCGCGCCCTGCGCGACGCGGGGATGGAAGTGATCTATACCGGTTTACGCCAGACGCCCGAGATGATCGCCTCCGCCGCCGTCCAGGAAGACGTCGACGTCATCGGCCTCTCGATCTTGTCTGGCGCGCACAACACCATCTGCCCGCAGCTCATGCACCTGCTTCGCGAAAAAGGCATGACCGACGTAACCGTGCTCGTCGGCGGCATCATTCCGGAAGCGGACATCCCCGCCATGAAAGCCTCCGGCATCGCCGAAATCTTCTTGCCTGGGACCTCGACGCAAGACATCGTCGAATTCATCCACAAGCGTGTGGGGAGATAAAACCGCAAGCCGGCGAGGTCCTTCACGCGAAAGCTTTTTCGAACTTTACGCGCGTGTACAGCACGCGGAACCCTTGCCGCGCGATATTGCGCTGCGAAATGCTGCCCGGCTGCGCGATGCTGACCGCGAGATCGCTCCCCGCCTGAGAGGCTCGCGCGAGCCGTCTTTGCAACAGCGCCGTTTGCACGCCGCGTTTCCGTGCTACGGGCAGCGTGCTGGCGCCAAACAATCCCGCAACGCCGTCGTGCAACGCGAGCGTTCCGCCCCCCGCGATCTTCCCGTCAACCCGCGCCAAATAACACTCCGTCTTCGGCCCGAAGGCAAACAGTTTCATCACTTCGAGGAGTTCCTGCGAAACCGGGAATTTTTCCGCGAATCCCTGCGAGACCGTCAGCGTCCATACATCGATCTGGTCTTTCCCCACCTTCTCGATCGTGATTCCCTCGGGCGGCTCTGGGCACTTCTCGTCGGGACTCACCTGCCGGGCCATGACATTCGAAAATTCCGTCACGTGATATCCGCGCTGGCCGAATTGCTCGATGAAGGACGCGTCCGCCAACGGAGACGTTTCGACGCGCGCAGGTTCTCCGCGCCCACGGTAAAACTCTTCCAGCAAGTCGAACTCCTCCTTACTCACTGGCCCGTCGAGTCCCATCCCCACAGCTTGTGTTATGGGCGAACCCTTGCCGCAATAAACGGCAAATCCGCCTGCGAGGCGCCTCACCGCGGCTTCACTTCCCGGCCGGAACCGCCCGAGAGCTTCCGCGCATTCGACCGCCGCTTTCGCTTCGGCAAGTTCCACTCGTCGAGCCAATTCCAAGTTCAGCAACAAGTCCGGCATGTTTGTTTTTATTCTTTACCTTTGTCCCGATTTTGATACTTATCCTTCACTTGACGCATTATAACTTTAACACGTTTCTTTTCCGCGTGGCGAGCTTCGGGGCTAATTTTTCGCTGGAGGAAATCGCGTTCGCGCTGGAGTTTGCGCCAGCTTTCCAATCGCCCCGTGTCAATTATGCCTGAGGCTAGCGCCGCTTGCACGGCGCAGCCCGGTTCATTCTCGTGGCGGCAATCCCCAAATCTGCATTGCGCGGCAAGTTCGTCGATGTCCGCGAAAGTTTGCGGCAAACCATCGGCAGCATTCCATAATTGAAGTTCGCGCAACCCTGGCGTATCGATGATCATCACGCCACTCGGAAGCATAAACAGCTGCCGCGATGTCGTCGTGTGACGCCCGCGGCTGTCGCTTTCACGCACCGCGTGCGTTGCCTGCCGTTCCTCTTGCAGCAAGCGATTCACCAAAGTGGACTTCCCCACTCCAGACGATCCGAGAAGCACAATCGTTTGCCCTTTCTTGAAGTTCGCCTCCAGAGCCTCCAGGCCTTCCCCGGTCTTTGCGCTGACCAGAAAAACCGGAACGCCCATGGCGATTCGGTCCATCTCCCCGACGCTCTGCCGAAAATCCGCGCACGCATCAGCCTTGTTCAAGACAATCGCCGGACGCGCTCCGGATTCCCAGCACTGCGCCAAATATCGCTCGATGCGGCGCACATGGAAATCGCCGTCCAATCCGGCCACGATCACGGCGGTGTCAATGTTCGCCGCGATCACTTGTTCGGCGACCTGTTTGCCCGCAACTTTGCGAACAAATCGGCTGCGTCGCGGCAAAACCCATTGAACCTCTGCCTTCGTTTGCCCGGCGCGAATTTCTGCCCCGACCCAATCGCCGACAGCCGGCCAATCCTCGCCTTCCTCGGATGCTCTGCGGAGTTTCCCGGAAGCCTCTGCCCAACATTCTTCGAAGTCCCCAGCCACGCGCCACAAACCGCGTTGCTGCGAAACAACACGCGCCGGATTGCAGTTCTCAGTCTCCGCCGAATTCCAGAGCGCCTCAAAATACGCGTCCCAACCTAAATCCTCGATGAACACCGGAAATTCCTCCCGCTGCCCGAAGGCAGCTTTAGACGCCCAGTTCGCGCAAGATTCGCCCGCGCGACGCGGCTTTGCGTTCTCGAGCGGCCCTCTAGACCATTCAAGAAAGCAGTCATTCAGTTTAGGGAGAACAAGTGAGCGGGAAGGTCTCGCGGAGAAATCGTTGCGCCTAGAACGTGTCTTCGCCGGAGACACACCCGCCCTGAACAATTTCGACTGAGGTAGTCACAGGCGCGCCTCCCACGAAGAATTCAGTGCCTTGCGGCACTCTTGAAACGGATTGTAACGATTGGGCTTGATATCGTCAAGACACGCGTCGCGCAGCGTACTCGCGGAATTCTTCGGCGGACCTTATACTGTTTGTCTCGGCGCGACGGAGCTGCGGCGCGCCCGCGTCAATTCCTGGTTGAGGTCCGCGAGTGGCTGCGTCCGTTTTGAAAACTAATGTGAACTCGAAGTCGCCCAACTTCGAAAAAAACCACCGTTTATTTATCGATCTCCTCACTGAAATCAAGAACGAAGAAGAGCAAATTCGCCAGGGCGGCGGCGCGAAAGCCATCGAATCCCAGCACAAGAAAGGCCGTCTGACGGCACGCGAACGCATCGCCAAGCTGATCGATCCGGGCACGCAGCTTTTCGAGCTGGGTATCTACGCCGCTTATGAAATGTACAAGGAATGGGGCGGCGCGCCCTCTGCCGGAACCGTCACCGGCCTCGCTAAAGTTTGCGGCCGGACGTTCATGCTCATTGCCAACGACGCGACCGTCAAGGCCGGCGCTTTTTTCCCCATGACCGCGAAAAAAGTTATCCGCGCGCAAAATATCGCCATCGAAAATCATATTCCCACGATTTACCTGGTCGATTCCGCCGGCGTTTTCTTGCCACTGCAGGAGGATGTTTTTCCTGACACGGACGACTTCGGCCGCGTTTTTCGCAACAATGCGGTCATGAGCGCGATGGGTATTGCTCAGCTCGCCGCCATCATGGGCATGTGCGTGGCCGGCGGCGCGTATCTGCCCCTGATGTGCGACCACATTTTAATGACCGAAGGCTCCGGATTATTCCTTGCCGGTCCCGCGCTGGTGCAGGCGGCGATTGGCCAAGTCACTTCCGCGGAAGATTTGGGTGGCGCAAAAATGCACTCGCAAATCAGTGGCACGGTGGATTTTCGCGAGCCCGACGACGACGCATGCGTCGCGCGGATTCGCGCGCTCGTAGACAAAATGGGCGCAGCGAATCCTTCTCCTTTCAGCCACGTTGCGTCCCGCGAACCGCTGTATCCGGGCGAAGAAATCTACGGCATCTTCTCAAGCGATCCCGCCAAGCAATACGACATGCGCGAAATCATTGCGCGCATCGTGGACGCCAGCGAATTTGAAGAATACCGCTCCGAATATGGCGAAACGGTCCTTTGCGGTTACGCCCGCATCGGCGGCTGGGCGGTTGGCCTCGTGGCCAATCAGAAAAAACACGTGCAAACTCACGCGCGCGGCTCCGACCAGAAGCGCATCGAATTTGGTGGCGTGATTTACACGGAATCTGCCGAAAAGGCCGCGCGCTTCATCCTCGACTGCAACCAGAACCGCATCCCGCTGATTTTTCTGCATGATGTAAACGGCTTCATGGTCGGCAAAGACGCCGAGTGGAACGGCATCATCCGCGCCGGCGCAAAAATGGTGAATGCGGTGGCTAACAGCGTCGTGCCAAAAATCACCGTGATTTGCGGCGGCAGCTTCGGCGCTGGCAACTACGCCATGTGCGGCAAAGCCTACGACCCGCGCTTCATGTTCGCCTGGCCCACCGCAAAATTCGCGGTGATGAGCGGCGACGCCGCAGCCAACACACTCGCCGAAATAAAGCTCAAGCAACTCGAACGCGAAGGAAAAAAAGTCGACGAAAAAGCACGCAAGGAAATGCTCGAATCCGTCAAAGCCACCTACGAGCAGCAAACCGACCCGCGCTACGCCGCGGCCCGCCTCTGGGTCGACGCCATCATCGACCCCGCCCACACCCGCGACGCGCTAATCAGCGCATTAGAAGCCGCCGCCCTCAATCCCGATATCCGCGAATTTAAAACTGGAGTCTTGCAAACTTGAAGCGCACATCCAAATGGCTGATTGCTGATTTACTATCGCCAATCCTTCTCGCTGATTTGGTATTTCGTTGGCGGAAAAGAAGAGATTCAATGGCAACTACGTCACGCGCCGTCAGGCAGCCGCTGCCGGTTGGACCTGTCACTGATAGATCGCTACCCGCACTATAGCGTTCTCTATTACCTCTCCGAGCTTGGGCTTTTGCCCTACTCGATTGTATCGCCATCTTTGGTTACTAAAAGAACCGGAACTCACGGTTCTTGGAATCCAAGGAATCGGAAAAAGATAAATGTTACTCTGAATCCATGGAAACGTAATTGATCGAATGCCCACGGGACGCTTGGCAAGGATTGCCGGAGTTTATTCCGACAGAGTACAAGGCCGAATACCTGAAGCAACTCATCCTTGCCGGCTTCAAGCACATCGACGCAGTGAGCTTCGTTTCGCCTAAGCACGTGAAACAGATGGCCGACAGTGAAGATGTCATCGCGAAACTCAACGCTTCCCTTCCCGGTGACGTTGAGCGCCCGGAAATTATCGGCATCGTCGTGAACGAAAAAGGTTTGGAGCGCGCGCTCGCGACTCCCGGCGTCACGACCATCGGCTACCCCTACTCCATCTCGGCATATTTTCGCCGCGCCAACGCCAACATGACGCGGGACGAATCTCGCCTGCTCGTCGAAAAACTCCGCAAAGAAACTCTCGCCGCCAAAAAAGATCTCGTCGTCTACATCTCGATGGCCTTCGGCAATCCCTACGACGAACCGTGGGGACCGGAAATCGTCACCGACGCGCTCGAATGGCTTAAAGGCATCCGCGTGCGCACCGTTTCGCTCGCCGATACGGTCGGCACCGCCTCGCCAGAACTTGTCGGCGATCTCTATCGCCAGGTGAAAGACGATGTCGCAGGCTTCGAGCTCGGCGTCCATCTCCACAGCCGTCCGGAAACCGCCGAAGCAAAAATTCTCGCCGCCTACGAAGCCGGATGCCGCCGTTTCGACAGCGCCCTCACCGGCCTCGGCGGCTGTCCATTCGCTGGAGACAATCTCATAGGCAACATCGCCACGGAAGACGTTCTGGCCGCGCTAAAAAAAGCCGGCGCCGATCCGGACATCGACTCCGCGAAACTCCGCACCGTTCTCAACATGACCAATGAGATTCGCGCAAAGTACGCACACGCGCCGCTTGTGAATTAGAATCCCTCAAGAGGTTGAGCAAGGAACGAAGGAGGGGCATACTCCTAGCAGACAATGCTATATCGACGGCCGGGAACGTCCATGAAATCCGTGAACAACACTGAATCCAGGAATTTTCTCCGGCGCTTTCAGAAGTCAGGAGTTTCGCACACATGTTTGAAACACTAACTTTGGAATCTTCCGGCCAACTGGCCACGCTCACATTCAACCGTCCCGAAAAACGCAACGCCATTTCCGAGCGCATGGTCAGCGAAATTCAGTCCGCCCTCGACACCATCGAGACCAGCCACGCGCGAGTAGCCATCATCACCGGCGCCGGCAAATCGTTTTGCGCGGGGATGGATCTCGAAACGCTCGCCATCATCGCCAACCAGTCCTCCGCCGAGAACATGGAGAATTCGCGGCGCATGGCGAAAATGTTCCGCCGCATCTGGAGTTTCTCAAAGCCGCTGATAGCCGCCGTAAATGGCGCCGCGCTGGCAGGCGGCTGCGGAATCGCTACGCTCTGCGACTTCACCATCGCGGTCCCCGAAGCGAAATTCGGCTACACCGAAGTGAAAATTGGCTTTCTACCCGCAATCGTTTCCGTTTTTCTGACGCGCCAAATCGGCGACAAACACGCCCGCGACCTCCTTCTCACCGGCCGCCTCATCGACGCCGTCGAAGCAAAAGCCCTCGGCCTCATCACGGAAATTGTCCCGCGCGATCATTTGATGAAACGCGCGCAGGAATTAGCTGAAGTTCTGATCTCTGCCAGCCCCGTGAGCTTGTCCCGCGCAAAACGATTGTTGACCTCCGCTGCCGCCGCCAGCGTTGACGCCGATCTCGAGCGCGCTATTCTGGAAAACGCCCGCATCCGCTGCACCGCGGATTTCAAAGAGGGCTTGGCTTCGTTTCTTGAAAAACGCAAACCCGTTTGGAGCACGGACGTGGAATAATCCTTTATTCCGTCTGCTCCGGCTCACAGGATTCACAGGACATGAGAATGATCGAATACCACGACGCGACAGTACGGGTGCGCTACGCCGAAACCGACCAATTGGGCGTCGTCTACCACGCAAATTATTTCGTCTGGTTCGAGGTCGGCCGCGTCGAGCTGATCCGCGCCCTCGGCATCGAATACAAGCGCATGGAAAAAGAAGACGATTGCCACATCGTCGTTGCGGATGCCCATTGCCGATATCTCTCCTCGGCAAAGTACGATGAAGTGCTTGCGAGTCCGCACGCGCATCGCGGAATCCCGCAACCGCACCGTAAAATTTTCCTACGAGGTGATTCGCGATGCGGATCGCAAACTGCTCGCAACGGGCGAAACGACGCACATCATCTGTGGAAGCAATGGCCGGCCGAAAATGCTGCCGCCAAAATATCAAAGCGCATTCAAAACCGTCGTGGTGCCGCAGCCCGACCGGAGCGAGCCATGAGCATTTCCTCAAGCGTCGTATTGACAGGCAACGATCTGACCTTCGAGCAGCTCTACGCTGTTTCTCTGCGCGGCGCAACAGTAAGCCTTTCGCCTATAGCGGTCGAACGAATGATCGCCTCCCGCACCGTCGTCGACCGCCTCGTCGCTTCGGGAAATGTCGCCTACGGCATCAACACCGGTTTCGGCAAGCTCGCTTCCGTGCGCATTTCGCCGGAACAGGTGCGCAATCTGCAAGTGAATCTCGTCCGCTCCCATTGTTGCGGCGTTGGCGCTCCCTTAAGCGAATCAGAAACGCGCGCCATGATGGTTTTGCGCGCGAACGCTCTCGCCAAAGGCCTGAGCGGCGTGCGCCCGCTGGTTGTCGAAACGCTCTGCGCGATGTTGAACGCCGGAGTCCATCCCATGATTCCGTCGCAAGGCTCCGTCGGCGCTTCCGGCGATCTCGCGCCGCTTGCGCATCTCGCAGCGGTCGTCATCGGCGAAGGCCGTGCCACCTATAAAGACGAAATTATCACCGGCGGAGATGCGCTGCGCCGCGCAGGAATCAAGCCCGTTTCGCTGGAAGCCAAAGAAGGCCTTTCGCTCCTGAATGGCACGCAAGGCATGTTGGCCCTTCTGAGCCTCGCGCTGCATGACGCGGAAATTCTCATCGATAGTGCGGATGTCGCCGCCGCCCTTTCGCTCGACGCCCTGCGCGGCAGCCCCGGAGCCTTCGACGCGCGCATCATGCATGCAAGGGCATACGCCGGCGCGGCGACGACTGCGCGAAATCTCGCGCACCTGAACGAAGGCAGCCAAATCCGCGAATCGCATCGCTCGGCGGAAAAAGATCCGCGCGTCCAAGATCCCTACAGCGTGCGCTGCACTCCCCAAGTTCACGGAGCAGTTCGCGATGCGTTGACACAAGCGCGTGAAATCGCCGCCGTTGAATTGAACAGCGCGACGGACAATCCCCTCGTTTTTGTGAAAGAAAACGGCGCCGGCGACATCATCAGCGGCGGAAATTTTCACGGCCAGCCGCTGGCCA
The DNA here is from genome assembly GCA_963767755.1 of uncultured Acidobacteriota bacterium. Lineage (GTDB taxonomy): Bacteria > Acidobacteriota > Terriglobia > Acidiferrales > UBA7541 > Acidiferrum. The sequence goes on from CAVYFO010000011.1 coordinate 121,674, forward strand.
TGGCCGCTGACCAAGTCGCCGTGGCACTCGCGACTCTAGGCGGCATCTCCGAGCGCCGCATCGAGCAAATGACCAATCCGCTGACAAGCATGCTGCCAGCGTTTCTGACGCCCGAACCAGGCCTAAATTCCGGCTTCATGATCGCCCAGGTCACGGCAGCCGCGCTGACCAGCGAGAACAAAGCTCTAGCGACGCCGCACTCCGTCGACTCCATCTCGACTTCCGGCAATCAAGAAGACTACGTCTCCATGGGTATGAGCGGCGCGCGCCGCCTTGGACGAATGTTAGAAAATCTGCGCACCACGATTGCCATCGAACTACTCTGCGCCTGCCAAGGCATCGACCTGCTCGCCCCTCTGAAAACCGGCACGCTGGCCGCCAAGGCCTATGCATCTGTCCGTGAGAAGTCGGCGAAGCTAACCCAGGACCGCCCTCTAGCCGCAGAGATCGAATCGATTTCCGCGCTCCTTGCCGAAGGAAAAATCGCGCAGGTTCTGCTTTAAGATCCGAGGTTCAGTGCGAGCGGTGACGTCGAGTATGCGCCCGCCGAGCGCCTAAGCCATTCTGGCTGTCCGCCCCGAAACGGATAGCTCTCACTCCTCGACTTCCGTCTCAACCGCATGGAACACTCGCGGCCAAGCGAGAAATTCCTCCAGCGAGCCAGCGACCTGTTCATTGGCCACCGGATCCGTGTGCGCGAAAAACACCGGTCCGTCCGCCTGTCGCGCGTCGCTAGCGGGAACCCAGTAAAAATTCCCTTCGCCATCTGTAGCGAAGCAGAACCCTTTTCCCCAACCCTGCGCCCTCAAATCGATCGCAAATTTCTGGCTCTCCAGATCAAGCGGCAAAAAAGCTTCGATCCATTCCGCTGGATTCTTAGGTTCTGTGAAATTATTCGGATCAGGGTCAGGCCGGCGAATCTCAAGTCGCTCCGTCAAAATCGTTTGGTGATCCTCATAAAGCGTAACAAGGCTCTGCGGAAGAAATGCGCCAATTCCCTGCTCGACTTCCTCTGCATGAGGATGCACCAGTCGGTTTCGAAACGAATCGCGCGCCGCCTCATGCTGCTCCGGAGTCATCCGGCTGCGAAACTGATGAAGCAGTCGCCGCGTGCCAAAAACGGCGACAAAAATAGCGAAGGCCACGACGAGGGGGCCAAAAGCCTCGGCGAGCAGAGTCTGCATGATCGGATAATACTAGAGTCGAGCACCAAAAAAAGAACGAGTCACGAATGGAAGGTCGTGCGCACTCAGTGAACAATTTCAGGGCAGCGCCGGGATCACATCCGTCTTTCGGAAGTCCTCACCCTTGAATAAAAGAGGTTCACCGGTCGATTTGGCCAGCGCGTAAGAGAAGCAATCGCCAAAGTTCAGCCCGGCAGGATGGCGCCCTTTGCCGTAATCTGAAAAGGCTTCACGCGCGAGCAGCGCCTGTTCAACAGTAACAGGCTCGATCGTAATGGCTGCGCGCCTCAGCAGCGACTCCAGGAAGCGCCTCGCGTCAGCTCCGCCGCGGGATTCGACGACAATGGAAGTCTCAACGAATCCAGCCGCCGAAAGGCGACATGAAGCTGCTCGCGTAATTGCTTCGTCGAGCAGCTCAAAACCAGGTTCCCGGGCCAGGATGGAAACGAGAACGGACGTATCAACGATCATTTAGGCAGGCCATTTTCATCGTAGAGCATCTCGCCATGGTCGATGGGCGGCCCTTTGAGGAGCGCAGCAGACTTAGCGCTGATGGCGCGGATGTCAGCAAGCATAGCCTCGCTCTTGCGCTTGCGACGGATGGCAGTGAGTCGTTCGCGGATCGCGATTGTCACGGCGGTGGTGAGAGACTCGCCAGTCTCGCGGGCCAGCGCCTGGGCCAATTTGTGTGTTTCTGGATTCTTGATATTGAGGCTCGCGCATCTGCTGCTCATAATTCCACCATTAAAGAAGATCTTCTACCCTTCTACCCTCCACTTTACTCCGGCACCCTCCGCATTGCAATGTGCGGACTAGTTTGACCTAATGCGCGAGGGCAGACCGCAGAAAAGCCAAGCGCGGTAGCCGGCGATGTAGCTGAAGGGCGCCAGTTCGAGCGAATAGTGGCCGCAGTGAAGTTCGAGGCTTCGCGGGTGCGCACCGTGCCGCCTCAGGGAGTCCAGCATCTGGCGGCTCAGTTCAGGGAGCATCGTGGGGTCATACTTGCCGTAGACAAGAAAGGATTTGCGGTCCGCGCCCATGCCGCGTTCAACGTATGGCATCGGGCTAATCGGCGCCCAATAATCGCGAAGCTCATCGACTGTCACGTGTTCGCGCAGGCCTTCCCAAACGTGATTGGTTGTCATTCCCTGGCTCACCACATCAGCAAAATAGGTGGAAAAGTGGAGAAATCCCCCAGCTTTGATGGCCGAATCGTGCATGAGGGTGATATAGCCGACGGAAGAGCCGAGGCTGGTGCCGAGGATGCCCAGGCGCGTGTAACCCTGCTGCTCCAGCCACCGAAGGCAGCGACGCGCATCATGAACCGCCTGGCGATTGGCCTGGATCGTCAAACCAATATTGGGACCGCAGATTTGGTCGGCGCGCTCGTGCCCCTTGGCCATACGGCGGTTATGGTACGGCATGCTCATCTTCAGGGCGGTGATTCCAAACCGTGCGACCCATTCGCAAAGCCCATCCTGCCCGTGCCATTTGGCGTTCCAATTGGGCAGGACAAGGACAGCGCATCCCTTTGGGGCCTTGATTGGCAGTTTGTGGTCGCGTCGAGCGGGCCAGAGGCGAGCGTGGACAGTGTTGTTTTCCGGCCAAGGCGATGCTATCGAACTCGTGAACGTCAGCACGTTTTCGCTGTCGAGTTGATAGTCGGTCGCCGGCGTTGTGTCGAACCACTCGCTGCTTTGCTCGATCGCCTGCTTGGCATACTGGCCGGCAAATTCCGCAGGATTTGGATCCCGCGGATCGCCCCCAATGTGCTCCAGCCCCCATTCAAAGGGTTGCACACGCCGGTTGTCGTCGGTAGTCCAACGCCGGTGCTCGTACCGCCGAATTTTGCGTTCAAACCAGTGCATGGCGAGAGTCGACAGCTAACAGTTTACAGTCGGCAGTCCGGCAGGAGAAGCGGAGCGGAGAGCGACAGCACAAAACCAGGGGTGTAGGCCTAAGACAAAGCTGGTGTGTCACGCTGGGATTGCAAGCAGTCGGCGGAGGCGTCGGTGCATGTGGTCCTATTTCTGGCAACGAATTCCTCGTCCTTCCAGTCATTCCCAGTCACAGTCTGGCGACACTTCTGCGTGCCACAATAACACTTCATCGAAAAACGAGGGTTGGACTCGATCAAAGCGTAATCGTATGAGAGCTCTTCACCCTTCTCGATGTTGCGGATGGCCACGAAGTGCCCTCTTCATCAAAGCCGCAGTTTCCCTCACAGCAGTGATTCAAGAACCACTCGATGGAAAGCCTGTTGAAGTCAAAGTCCGGCGGCGGAATAAAACCCTCAGGAGTCCCCACGCAGAATGCCATGATCTTGCGCTGGAGATCAGTATCCAATCGCGAATATTCACCCCACGAGACGAGTTCCGTGAAGTCCTCCTCGGCTATCCCGTCCGCGACCTTTGCCCCGCATTGAAGCGGCGGACGGCAAAAACTCCCACTCCTCCAAAGTCTATCTTCGAGGGTCCCAGCTCAAGCCGCACTCTTGGAATGTCTTCAATCATCTACGTAGTGCTCTCTTCTCTCGGAGGCAATGAACATCTTTCGAGTTTGCTGAAATTCGGTTTCGATGTCCTCTTTGGTCAGGAGATCTGATTCGCCCCTTCGTTTCTGATTCCTCTCTTGCAACTCAGTAATCAGCAGTCGATCGTAAAAAACATCAAGGTCCTGGTAGAGAGTTGATCGCCCTTATGCGTCCACTTAAACCGTAACCTCTGAATTTCATTTTTCCAATAAACAGTACCGCCCGATGTACCAGCCAAACGTGTCCCACACAAGCTGTCTGGTGACGAATCGATTTTTCTCAAGGGTGCTCACCTTCTCCAAAAATTCGAGCACGTATTCAATCTCATTAGGGTCAGGGCCTTCCTTCGTCCAGGCAGCTTTTCGGCTTTCGAGCATGTCGACAGAATTCCATTCTTTGTACAAATCCATCACCGAGCCCAAAACCATCTGCCGCGCGATGAGGTGCCCCTGCCACCAGACAACCGCTGCGGCTAAAAGCCCCGCAAATAAAGCCACTTTGTCGGTCGTGGAAAGCTCGGGTTTGCCCAACGCGACGCCTGACAACAGTATTAGCATTCCCAGAACAAATGGCGATCGAGAATATCCAGTAGAAGGGCATCTGCCTTGCGACCCACATTCGGAAACTACACCAGTGCTTGCCCATTGTAGTTGACCTCAACTGGGCTGGCAAAAACGGTTCTGCTCGGCACAGAGTCTATCACAAGTGGTATTTCTGAGTTGATTAACTATCTTCATTAGATTCGCCCGTCTGGAACGGATCACCCGGGTTGCCCTTCCCACACTCCAATCGTTAGGAATGGGGCACGTAGGGGCCCGGGTTTGTTGAGGCGCCGCAACAGGTATGGGAGAGTAGTAAGCGCCGCTTGAAAAAATAGCCAAAAAAGAAACCCGTGCTCATCGTCTTCTTCTTATTATTTGGAATTGTGATCGGAAGCTTCTTGAATGTGTGCATCACGCGCATTCCGGAGGAGCTTTCCATTGTTTCGCCCGGCTCGCGATGCCCGCGCTGCAAGACGCCGATCAAGCCCTACGACAATGTGCCCGTCTTCGCGTGGCTGTGGCTGAGGGGAAAGTGCCGCTCCTGCGGGCTTCCAATTTCTCCGATGTATCCGCTCGTCGAACTTGCGACGGGCCTGCTCTTCGTGGGCTGCTTTCCTGGAATTTGGGATTACGCAGGCCACTGTGAAATGGCTGTTTTTCATCTGCTTCATAGTCTGTTTAACGGTCACGGATCTGCGAGTTCGGCTGCTGCCCGACGTAATCACCTGGCCGGGCTTCGCCGCAGGGCTGCTTTTTTCAGAATTTGTGCCCCCAAACGACGGCTTTGTACCTCTCCTGTGCCTCAGATTTTTCCACCAGTTGCCGCCGGAGCGATTCCTGGGTGTGATCGAGGCATTCGCCGGTGCGGCGTTTGGCAGCCTGATGCTCTGGGGAGCGGCTACGCTGTACAAGCTTGTGCGCGCGCGCGAGGGCATGGGCATGGGCGACGTAAAAATGATGCTGATGGTGGGCGCCTTCCTCGGAGTGCGAAATGCGTTCCTCACGATTCTTCTGGGGACGCTGCTCGGAAGCGTGTTGGGTATAGCCGTCATCGCCACGATGTATGCGGGCGGCGCGGGGCGGCGGCTGGCGGAACGAGCGAGCCGGCGCGGGCTGGGTTCGGCAAACCAAATTCGCTGGTTCATCGCGAGCAAATGTGATTACCCGTGGCGAAAGTATTGAGGGGATTGCGGCGCTCATCGTATTGTTCGTTTTTCCCTCGCTCCCGATTGATTTAGGGCCCGGATTGCGCTGAGATTTATTCCGATGCGAGGCCCGTTGAGTTTATGACGTTCTCAGCATTCCAATCCGGGGGCCCACAGCACGTTTGGGAAATCGCTATTGGCATGGCCGCGGGAATCCTGGCCCTCGTGGGAATCATATTTTTTTTGCTGCGAAAATTCTTTCAAAGCACACAAGAATCGCCCACGGGAAAACATTCAACGGCAACTGCGAGGGACCGGAAAACCCTTCCGCTTTCATGACGGCGTCCATGGAAGGCGTCATCCGGCAACTGCGCGACCAGGAAAAAGAGCTCGAGCGCCTGCACAAGATCGAACGCGAGCGCGCCGAGCACACGGAACGGCTCAGCGAAGAAGTGACGCGCAACATGCCCGCGGGCCTTGTGGTAGTGAACTCGACCGGCATTATCTCCAGCGCGAATCCGGCGGCGGAACAGGTGCTCGGCATTCAAACACTGGGCCTTCGGCGGTACAGCGAAGTGCTCGGCGAGAAATCGGATCTGACGCGACTGGTTGGCGAGTGCCTGACGAAAGGAAGCATTTTCCGCCGGGAGCAAGTGGAACACCACGCGCCCAGATGGCGAAACGCGGCTGCTGGGCGTGACCATTTCCCCGATTCGCCGCGGCACGGAAAAAATCAACGGCGCGATTTGCCTGATCACGGATTTGACGGAGTTGGCCGCGTTGCAGCAGCAGATCCAGTTGAAGGAAAGTCTTGCTGCAGTAGGTGAACTTTCCGCGGGCATTGCGCACGAGTTCAAGAACGCATTGGCGACGATTTCGGGCTACGCGCAAATGATCAGCGCGGAAGCCGTCACCGGTGAAGTGGCGGATTCGGCGGAAAGAATTCTCGAACAAACCCGCAACATAACGCATGTTGTGACTGAATTTTTGAAGTACGCGCGGCCGTTGGACATTACCAGCGAGCCCGTGGCGCTTGAGGGGCGTTGTCGAGCGCGTCGTTGCCGAAGTGGCCGAGGCCATGCCGCAGGTGCGGATTCGTTTTGAAGGGCCGCTCGGCAGCCTGGCAGGGGATGAAGGGTTGCTCCGGCAAGCGTTGCTGAATTTGGCGAGGAACGCAGCGGAGGCGTGCGTTGGCGCGGCGAACGGCGGCCGGGTCATTCTGCGGGGAGAAGTCCTGCGGCACGATGAGAGCGGGCATTCAAAAGATCACCGTATTCGACAACGGGCCGGGCATTCCACCGGCTACCTTGCCGAAACTTTTCCGGCCCTTTTTCACGACGAAAGCGAAGGGCACGGGATTGGGATTGGCGGTAGTACAAAAAATCATCGTGCAGCATGGCGGCACGGTCGAGGCGCGGAACCGGCCCGAGGGCGGCGCAGCCTTTATCGTTACGCTACCGGCGTGCCGGAGCGTCCCGGAAGCGATAGAATTGAAGAAGGACAGCATCTAAGTAAAGGCTGGGCAGTCCAGCCCGCCCCGAGAGAGGTGGCGTACTATGCGTGTCACGAATTGGATGAAAGCTTCGATTCTTCTAGCGGGTGTGTGCCTCGTCGGGTTTCCGGCATTTGCGCAGGAGCAAGAGCAACAACAGCAAAGCAGTGGGCAACAGCAGGCGCCCGATCCCTTGGCCGAGGCCGCGCGAAAAGCACGCGAACAACAGAAGACCGCGCCGAAGCCGAAGAAAGTCTATACCGACGACGACATAGCGCCGCGGAAGGATTCGAGCAGCGCGAGCGCAGCGGCGGCGCAGGGCAACGGCTCGGCGGCACCCGCCGATGGCGGGCAGGGCGCAGCCGCGACTGGGGCTGACAAAGGAAGCCAGGACCCGGAGACGATCTGGCGGAAGCGCTTCGCGGACCAGCGCGATAAGATTTCTACCGCGGAAAAAGAACTCGACGTTCTGCAGCGCGAGGACAATAAAGCCCAAGTCCAATACTACAGCGACCCGCAGAAGGCGCTGATGGAACAAAACACGCGCAAAGATATCAACGATAAAGACGCGCAGATCGCTCAAAAGAAACAGCAAATCGCGGACCTCAAGCAGCAGCTCTCCGACATGGAAGACGAGCTGCGGAAGTCCGGCGGCGATCCCGGCTGGGCGCGCGAATAGCGTCGAAAAACATAATCCGAGACTCGAAAAACCGAAGTACGAAAATGAAGTTCGTATCTCGGTTTTCGTTTTCAGACGGATCTTCTTTTTGAACCCGCGCATAAATTTACGGTTAGGAAGTTGATTTCATTACGGTTGTTGTCTTTTCTCTTGCGAAAGCGTCTGTCTACATCTTTGCTGGTAGGGTCACGCCCAGGGCCGCCAGGATCTTGGTCTGGTTGGCACTCGGCTGCGGTAGTTTTGTCACGGTGGTTTTTTCGTCGATCTTGTACTGCAACAGGCACAGACTGCCGAACGAGGCCAGCGCATCTCGTAAGGTGATGGCGTGCGGGTTGCTGTCCGTCGTTCCGAACTGTTTTTGCAGCCGTCGCTCCATTTCACGACTCAGTTTTAATGCCAGCATGCAGCAGAACACGTGGCCCCGCGTGCGACTCTCCTTGCGCAAGAACAACGGTCGAACTTCCAATAGCCCGGTCTTCATGGCGCGGAAATCACGCTCCACCTTCTGCAAGCTCACGTAGCTGTCGTGCACCTCTTGGGCATTCATGTTTTGTTTCAAAACGTCGGTGGTCACCACATAACAGCCGGCCAACTCCAAAGACTTTTCGATCACCGCCTGGTGGCGCTCCAGCACTAACGTGCGGCCGTCCAACTGCAACTCCACCAAGCCCTCCAGCTTGTGCTGCGCGGCCCACCCTTGCAGTTTTCTCTGCCCCGCTTCCGGTTGGCAGCGCGGCTTATTCTTCACCAGCTCGTTGCGCGCGGCGATCTTTCTTTCCAACTTCTCCACTTTGTCTTCCAAGCGGTGCTGCTCGCGCGCCGCTTCGGCATCGTTCTTGCGCAGCACGTAGCGCACCCCGTCACCCTCCACTTCGCAGATCTGTTCGTGGAACAACCCCAGTTGCAGAATCCCTGTGCTCAGCAACCCGCGGATCTGTGGATCGGTGAGCGCCGTGATATAGCGCAGCCCCGCCTGCGCGAGCGCTTGCTTGCCCTTGCTCTTCACCATACCTCGATCGCCGACGAAGACGAGTTCCTCCACTTGAAACTGCTCTTTGATGATCTTGACTTGATCGGTTACCGTCGTCGGATCGGAAGTGTTGCCTTTGAACACGCGCACCGCCAAGGGCTCACCTGCGGGGTCGCTCAGCAGGCCGATGACGATTTGCAGCTTGCCGCGCTTGCCATCGCGACCGTAGCCGAACTCTCCGAGTTCGTTCTTCTCGCCTTCCAGATAGCTGCTGGTGACGTCGTAGAGAAACAAGCGCGGCGGTGGTGCACCACGGCCGCTTTGGTAGCGGCGGTACAGGGCCCGCTCGATCTTTTCTTGACGTGCACACAGATCGTCGAGCGCGGCGTAGAGATCGTCTTCGTCGAACGAGCTAAGTCCCAGCACTTCGTTGACGGCGTGATCCTCGGCCCAGCGTACGGCCGAGAGGCGAGAGCCTTGATGAGGCAGGCGCGCCAAGACGAGGAACAAGGCCAACTTGCCGAGAGTCGTGTTGCGGAGGGCAGCGGTGATGCCGAGGGCATCGGCGATCTGCTTCAGGACATAGAGTAGGCCAAAGATAGGGCCGAGGGTAGGTTCCGCAGAAGGCGAGGCCTGATCGAACTCCCCGCGCAGGGCGCGGCGGAGGGCCTCGATGCGCGCCGACTGCCAATGGGAGAGATTGGCGAGGGTGCGGTTCTTGACTTTCCCGTTCTCGCGGTAGGCTTGGCGAAGGAGAATGGCGGGCGGGGAGTTGCGGTTGGGGATGGTGGCGATGTACATGTCGACTTAATACAACGATAGATAAGCAATGTCAAGAACAAAATTAACAATTACATGTCTACCACTTCAACAAAAAAGAAGGCTCAACTCCAACACCAATCACGACTTACCCAAAATTTAGGGGAGGAAGATCCGTCAGGAGCCATTCCTTCCGGTTACTTCCCTTCTCTACACACCCGCTAAGCGTTCTCACCGAAGCATCCCTTAAATCGTGGTAGAAACGAAGGAGATGGAACCGCTTCTTCTTGTTGAAGATAAGAACGAGTTGCGCGCGATGCTGCGGAAGGCATTGGAGCGCGCCGGCTATGCCGTCGACGAGGCTCCGGATGGGACGACGGCGATTCAAAAGGTGCGCGCGCGGCGGTATCTGATGGTGATCACGGATTTGAAGATGCCGGGTGCGTCCGGGCTGGATGTGCTGCGCGAATCGAAGGCAGCGGACGCGACCATTCCCGTGCTGTTGCTGACGGCGTTCGGGTCGGTCGAAGAAGCGGTTTCGGCGATGAAAGAAGGCGCGTTCGATTTTCTGCAAAAGCCGGTGGACCTGGACCACTTGAAATTGCTGGTGCAGCGGGCGACGCGGCAGCAGGAGATGCAGCGGGAAAATCTGCTGCTGCGCGAGGAGTACACGGCGCGGTATGGATTTCCGCGAATCGTGGGCGAGCACGCGGCGATCCGCGAGATCAGCACGCAGATTCAAAAGTGTGGCGGCGACAGATTCGACTGTTTTGCTCCTGGGCGAGAGCGGGACGGGCAAGGAACTGTTTGCGCGAGCGGTACATCATTTGTCTCCGCGGCGAGAGCAGCCATTCGTGGCGCTGAATTGCGCGGCGATCCCGGAAGGGCTGGTGGAGAACGAGCTGTTTGGGCACGAGCGCGGGGCCTTCACGGGAGCGGGCGCGCGCAAGGTGGGCAAGCTGGATTTGGCGCATCGCGGAACGCTGTTTCTCGATGAGATTGGCGAATTGCCACTGGCGATCCAGGCGAAGTTGTTGCGCGTTTTGGAGGAAAAGAAATTCGATCGCGTCGGCGGGACGCAGACGGTGGAAGTCGATGTGCGCATCGTGGTGGCTACGAATCGAAACTTGCAGAAACTGGCGGAGGAGAAACTTTTCCGCGAGGATTTGTATTTCCGGATTTCGGCCGTACCGATGACGATTCCCGCGCTGCGCGAGCGCGGCAACGATGTGCTTCTGTTGGCGGAGCAGTTGGAGAAAATCCATCGCGAATTCAAGAAGCCGGGACTGGAGCTTTCCGAAGAAGCGCGCGAACGATTGCTGGCGTACCGCTGGCCGGGGAATGTGCGCGAGTTGCAGAACACCCTGGAGCGCGCGGTGATTTTGACGGACGGCCTGAGCATTACGGCCGAAGGGCTGCAGCTTCCCGCCACGAAGCTGGATGCCAGCCAATTGCCGGCAGGGATGTTGCCGGAGCAATTTAGCTGGGAAGGCAGCCTGGAAGAAGTGACCGGGCGGGCGGTCGGCCACATCGAGCGTGTATTGCTGGAGAGCACCTTGCGCGAGTGCAAATGGAATAAGACCCGGGCTTCGGAGAAGCTGGGCGTCTCGCCGAAGACGCTACTGGCAAAGTTGCGGAGCGCGGGGTTGGAAGAATAAGGAAAGCGGTGACAGTCGGAAGTCGAAAGTGCAAGAAGGAAGTTCCCTTTCGGTAAGGGCGGGACCCGCGGTCGGAGCGATGCTTGCTCGGGACTGCGACGCCGTGTCGGATCCCTGGTTAACCCCTGGCCCCCACCCCCGGTTTTTTCGGAACTGCACATTCTAAAAGACTTTAAGTCCTGTGTTTTGAAAGTGCGCATTCCAAAGGGGTTACGGTAGTGTTTTGGGGAACTGCGCATTCTAAAGGGGATAGTGCGCAGTGGTGAGAGATTAGTGCATGGATGGGAGTATGAGGAAGCTGGTCCTTCCGCGGGAGTGAAGTAAGGATGTAACGAAGTAACGACGTAAAGACAGAAGGAGGAGGGCGGCAGGGTCCCTGACATTGTGAGGGTTTTTCTTAACACAGAGGGCGCAGAGTACGCGGAGGGTAGCGGGAGAAGAGGCGATGGGAGGTGTGCGGGCGGGTTTGGCGTTGTAGCCATGGGGAATGGTAGCACGGAATTAGATTACTGTCAATGCATAGTACTCGATATAGCTAATTCGAACGTGAGACGCGGAAGTGGAATGGATGGAGGGAGTTGGCGGGAAATTGGGAGTTTGGTGAGACGGATTGTGGGAGCGTTTACAGGTTCGGAGGTTTGAGGGTTGGAAGGTTCACCGAGAGGGGCTCGGGCGTACCGGAATGGGACGAACTTCAAAACCCGCACCCTTAACCCCGAAGGGATGCGGCACCCCACTTCCCCACCCGCCCATATTTCGCGTCTGTCCCCATATTTCCGCATCCTTAAAACCGAAGAGTGTGGCACCCCGCCGGAATTCTCTACCCTGCCCGCCCCTTCAAAGATTCTGGACCCAAGTCGTGAATTGATGCCAGAACGCAAAGTGCGCAATGGGGCGCATGGAGATTTGCATAGTGAGAAGGAGGATCGTGGCAAGGATAGTTACGCGATGAATTTTCCGGATCGACCAGAGATCGAAGGCGATCAAGAAAATGGGAACCAAATCAAGGATGCCGAAAAAGACGAAATCACTCGAAAACACAAAGGCGAATGGCCAGCGGGCCAGAGCTGGGCCCAGGAGTGCAACGGTCGCAAGGATCACGAGCCGTTTATGCGCGGCGGCATCCCTCCGGGCGAGAAAAGCCCAAGAGATGAGCACCGCGAAAGTGGACAATTGGAGGACATCGTCGGCAAATAGATGATCCAAGCCCATTGGGAAGACCGCATGTCGCCGCACGACGCCGATTAGGGTTGCAAAGCCGACAAGGACCAACGATGCGGCCAGAATCATTCCTAAAATGCCGAGCCGCATGTGTCAGTTGACGCGGCCAGCGGACACCAAAGTTATCTGCGCGATGAGCAGGAGTATCCAGCAGGAAAAGAGTGCTCCATGGGTATGAACAAGTGGGCTGGGCAATTTGGCATGAAAAACGCCAGCAAGATAATACGTATGAGCGAAGCCGATGAAAGCGATCCCAAGAATGAGGAGGGCCATGACAGCAAAGAAATAATCGTCGGCGTGTTTTCGAACTGGACGCTCGGTTACGGCAGTCAAGTTTTTCTCACAATCGTTAGGGGGTTCCTAGCGTTTCGCAGGCCAGAAGCGTCGTGAAGGGTATCACAGGTGGGTGGTCGTTCGCGGAAATCCCAGGGACAAATAAGGACAGATGGGAAGTTCCCCTTATTGTACCAGCCAGTCCGCGCGCTGATCCGAGCCGAGGACTAAGAAGAAAGACCCGTACCCTTTGTAAAACCAAAACCCAAAGGGTGTGCCACCCATAAGCGTTAACTTAACGATTGACTGGGGCGCGGTTGGCGCTTATGCTGCGTACATGGTAGAGGAGCGGTGATACTTACCCATTGATAATTGGGCGGTGCTGCGCTCGTTTCTGCCCACGGGCTGGGAAGCGAAGGCGCGGGCAAAGCGGGGCGTTGCGGCGGGCACGCGATTTTCCGGATGCGGAGAGTTTGTTGCGCGTCTGACTGCTTTATGTGGGGGAGGGATGTTCGCTGGCAGAGACCGCGGTTCGTGCGCGGCAACTGGGCGTCACGGTTAGCGCGGTAGCGGTGTTCAAGCGCCTGCGGGCTTCCGAGCAATGGTTGCGATGGCTCGCCGAACAGTTGCGTGGTCAGCAACGGTTTGTGTTGCCTTCGCAAGGTCGTGTCGTGCGCCTGGTAGATCACGTGGGATTTCCGTCTCCGAGCCTGGCAGCACGGGCACGGATTGGCGCGTGCATTATGCCCTCAACTTGGCGAATCTGCAGTGCGATCACTTTGAACTGACGGATGTGAAAAGCGGGGAGAGTTTGCGGCGCATTCCGGTTCACGCCGGAGACATCCTGATTGGCGACCGTCTGTACGCCAATGCGGCCGCTGCGGCGCATGTGGTGCAGGCCGGCGGGGATTTACTCGTCAGCTTCCATCGCCGCGCGCTGCCCTTATTCGACGCGGCAAACCGGCAGATCAACCCGTTGCACCTTTTCCGTCCGTTGCGCGTTGGTCACATTCAAGAATGGCTCACGCGCACCCCTGGCGCCGATGGCCGGTGGATTCAGGGACGGCTCCTGGCCGTGCGGCGCAGCGCCCAAGCTACCCGCGTGGTGCGCGCGCGCATGCAACGCTACGCCAAAAAACATCGCAAGGTCATCAGTGCAGAAAGCTGGAAAGCCGCCGCTTACTTCGCGGTGTGGACGACGCTGCCGGAAACGTTTTCCGCCGCCGCCATCATGGAACTGTACCGTCAGCGCTGGCAAATAGAACTGGCCATCAAACGGCTGAAATCCCTGCTCGGCTTGGGGCACCTCCCGAAAAGGGATCCTCCCAGCGCGCGGGCGTGGCTGCATGGAAAACTTTTTGTCAGTTTGCTCGTCGAGCGACTGGTGGAAGCAGCAAACGCTTTTTCCCCCTGGGGCTATGAACTCGGCGTTACGCCGTAGCCGCTGGAGGAAACCGGCTTCATGCTGCGAGAACTGCGTCACGCTCTTTTCCGCCCCAGCACCTGACCAACATCTTCCACGATTGGAAAACAATCGTCGCACAGCTCGCGGAACCCCCGCGCCGCCGTCGACGCTACGCCTATTGTTAAGTTAACGCTTATGGGTGCGCCACCCGCCAGAGGTTGGAAGGTAGAAGTTGGGGGTTAGATGGAAGAAGCAGGCGAAGAGGGCGTAAAAGCGTTTACAGGTTCGGAGGTTTGAAGGCTGGAAGGTTCACCGAGAGGGGCTCGGGCGTGCCGGAGTGGGACGAACTTCAAAACCCGCACCCTTAACTGCGAAGGGATGCGGCACCCCACTTCCCCACCCGCCATATTCCCATGTTTCTTGTCCCCATGTTTCTATATCCTGAGGAACCGATTGCGAATAATAGGAGGATGAATGGCGCAAGTTTGGTTAGTGACGGGCAGTTCTCGCGGTCTGGGTCGCGCGTTTGTCGAAGCGGGCCTTGCGGCGGGTCATAAAGTGTTGGCGACAGCGCGGGACATCGAGTCTCTACACGACCTATCGGAGCGCTACGGTGACCAGATCAAGCTCTTCGCGCTGGACGTGACCGACGAGTCCGCGGCAGCGAGCGCAGTGCAGGCGGCGATCGGTGCCTTTGGCTCGCTGGAGGTTGTTATCAACAACGCTGGATACGGCAATCTCTCGTCCATCGAAGACACGCCGATGTCGGATTTTCGCGCACAAATCGAAACGAATCTCTTCGGGACGATCATCGTGACGAAGGCCGCTCTTCCGTACTTTCGCCAAAGGAAAGCCGGTCATTTTGTTCAGTTTTCGTCGATGGGCGGCAGGATCGGGCCTCCAGGGCGTGGGCCCTATTCGGCTGCGAAATGGGGTGTCGAGGGTTTCTCAGAAGTGTTGTGGCGCGAAGTGGCGCCGCTAGGCATTGCGGTCACCATCGTTGAGCCGGGTGGCTTCCGCACGGACTTTGCGGGCAGTTCCACGAAACTGAGCGAAGGAAATCCCGACTACGACTCGACGGTTGGAGCCACCGCCAGGTTTCAACGCGACTACAACGGTAAGCAGCCCGGTGATCCGAAAAAGGCGGCTCAAGCGATCGTGCGACTGACGCAGGAACAGAAACCTCCATTGCGACTGCTGCTCGGCAGCGATGCGTACAACGGGGCGGAGAAAAACGACCTGGCACGCCTAGAAGAAGCAAGGTCCTGGAAAGAACTCAGTCTGTCCACTGATTTCGAGTCGAAGCCCCCACACCCGGAGCGACCAAAGTGAACCTACCTTCGCGGGAATCCGGCCCGCGCCGGCACGTGGAAAGCTCGAATGAGCCGTTCGAGAAAACGCTTCGCCGCGTTATCCGTGAAGAGCTGCGCCGAGCGTCGTAGCCGGACGGGCCGTTGGCGCGCAGAGAAAAGTCGGAGCCTGTCCTGTAGTTTTTAATTGCGAAGAGAAACATGAGGAAACTTCCCGTCTGTCCCCGTATTTCCCCGTCCCCGTATTTCCCATTGTTAATGTTTGGAATACGAGCTTCCGCACGAACAGTGATGACACGCCCCCGGCTCAGACAACAGTAAATGGTGGCAGCGTTCCGCCTCGTAGCCTTCATTAACGCTTAAGCAAAGTACCATCGCGCAACCACAGGAACATAGTTGAAGCTGGGGTCGGAGCTTGGCGTCTAGGCGCCAATTGACAGAATCCTTCGTCAGGCTTGAAGCCGCCCGCAAGGCATAAAGGAGATCATGAAGGCGAAAATATCAGGCTTAGCACTGTTGGCCGTGTCCATGACCGTGGCCAGCGCCCAGTCGACACGGCCTAAGAAGGATATACCGACGATAGCCAAGGCGGCCAAAGAAGCAATCGTGACAATCGTCATGCAACATGACGACAAGCCCATCGCGCTGGGCACCGGCTTCTTGGTGCGCCAGGACGGCGTCATCGTGACTAACTACCACGTCATAGTCACGGGAAACGTTGCGATAGTCAAGTTTGCAGACGGCACCATATCACCTGTCGATGGTCTGCTTGAAACCGACAAAATGCGCGATCTAGCAGTCATCAAGATTCACGGCAGGAGCTTTCAAACCCTCCCGCTCGGCAACTCCGATCAAACCCAAGTCGGTGAGGATGTCGTTGCGATTGGCAATCCGCTCGGTTTGGAACTCTCTGTTTCGAATGGCATTCTAAGTGGGGTTCGAAATGACGAACGAGAAGGTGGCAAGTTCCTTCAGACTACCGCACCAATCTCACACGGAAGCAGCGGCGGTCCGCTACTGAATATGTTTGGTGAAGTCATCGGGATTAACTCCATGTTCTTGGAAGGCGGGGAAAATCTCAACTTTGCCATCCCCATCAACGACGCAAAACGGCTCATTTCGGATATACCGGCACCTACAAAACCAGGCCAGTTTGACTTTGGTTTCGGTATGCGGGGATTGCCTAACGAACCTGCGACGCCACCCGAAGCTGCAAACGGACACCCATCGTCTCCTGAGAATGGTCGAGGGCATGAGATTGAGATAAAGTCCCCTCAATTCAAGTACTACGAGGCACTTCTTTTGGAGGGTAAGAATGTTGCTTTGACCAACGGAACGTATGCTTGCTTTGACGACGATCCGAAAAGCACATTCTTCTGGGTTCTGTCAGCGCACGTCGAGGGTCAAAGCCTGTTTGTGGCGGTCATTTTATTTCAAAATGGCGTTCAGTCATCGCAAATGCCTCAAGCGTACCTCGGTGACATCGACTGGAATTCTGGTGTCATGAGACTTCCCCGCCCAGTGACAAGGTCTAGCGCGGCGGACCAAGCCATTCATGGCACAGATCACCTGGACTGGTCTTCGGAGCAAATCACAATTGAGACCGCTTTTGGAGGGCCATCGGACCCTATGCAATCCGATAGCGGCTACTATGCCATTAGGTTTGTGTTGCAGCGCTCGTCCCTTCGATTTGCGGAAACATTCAGTGCCCGTGGCAGCGTTTATGATGGGCTGGTGAAGGCAAGAACGAGATTCACGGATCCAAAGTCGCCCCGTAGTGGGCAATGCATTCAGATTCCTGGCTCACGAACCCCCGAGGAGTCGCGATAGTGCACTGTACCTACGGGGCCCCTGTTCTTGTCGCTTCGTTGACGGCAATCGATTCGCCCAGCAATTTGAAATAGGCCTTGAAGCAATCGAGTACGGAACCCAGGAATCCCTCTTTGATGAGGATCTCGCCGTCATGCCCCAACGTCTGCGTATTCCTTATGTAGGTAAGGACTGATTGATCGGTTGCTCCGCTCCGGTCAGCCAATCGGCCGTCGCGATGGGCAACAATGTTACGAACCTTTTGTATGTTCCTAATTTGGTTCCATTCTTGAGAGGTCTTGTGCACGTTGAGGCCCGCGACTTTGTCGAGGTACGACGTTGATCGATCAACGCCCTGACCGCTTAGGTCCGCCAAGTCGAGCCTCAGGCCTTTCTCTGACTTATAGAGAGCGCACAGCTTATCGAGTTCGTGCTCAAAATATCCCCAGACCGTCAGGAATGCGGAGCGTCGTTGCAGGTTGGGGAAATACTCCTTGAATATCTTCTCTAAGTCCCAGCTTTCGCTGTCCAGCCCGGCATGAACGTCGACCACTCTTGCGTAGCCTTCTTCGCCAGGGGCTGCGGTGTCTTCCATGACGTGGGTTTCCTTGTCCGTTTCGTACCGGAGGGCAGATTCCTCTGCCTGTTTCTCTATGCTTCTCACAAAGCTATCAATCAGTTCGGCTGAAAGAATGCTTTCGTTTCTGTGCCAAGTGGCGACGCTTACCCCAATGAGCATGGCGGTAGGAGTTTATGCCGCTTCGTTAGCACGAGCAAGATAACGAAGGTTCAGCCGCAGGGAACTTGGGAACAGCCGGAACGTTTCGTTTTCTTTGTCCGGTTTATCTCGAAGGCACATCTGACCCTAAGTACCGTAGAAGTACCTTTCACATCCTGTTTATATTCACACTAGCCGCTTGGGAGGCGACTCCAATGGAGAAATGTCGTAAGTGCGGAAAGAGATTTCTGTCGAAACTTGAAGAGAAGGCACTACAAAAGGCAACCAACAACACGGATGATCCCGCCGAGCTAGAAAAACTAAAGAAGAAAATAAGCAAGAAAGTGTGTATATGCCCAGACAGCAAGGGCAACGCTTTCACCTCGAGCCAACCACCGCCAGATTTGCAGTGGCATGATAAGTTCGACCGTTAGCGGCGACCCGTCCCCGCTCCGGTGTAGCTGCATCTCTGCAAACTTGAAACTTGGGGAACTTGGGGACAGAGGAAACGTTTCCTTTATTTTTTTAATTGCGAAGCGAAACATGAGAAAACTTCGCGTCTGTCCCCTATTTGAGAATATCAGGCCATTGAGTAACCAGCCGCCTTCCACGCTGCCACACCGCCCTCTAGCACCTTGACGTTGGTAAAACCCAGCTTTCGATATTTCGCTGCCTGACCGACAGCGCTGGCTTCGCCGGGTCAACCTCAATAGAAAATGATTTCCTGCGTCTTCGGCAGCGAGGCCGCCCGGGACTGCAAGCTGGTGAAGGATATGGACCCGTCCAGATTTAGCATCCGGCATTTGGCCTCGTCCTCGTAGGCGCAGACTAGCAGGGCTTGGTTTGACTTGGTTTTTGTATGCGCTTGTTGAGCGCTGACTCGTTCGATGTCTGCCATGTGACCTCCTTATGTAGAGCGTACCACGTGCGGTTCAGCGAGAGGCGGTGTGGTGAGTAGATAGGGCAGAACCGGAGAAGAGTGACCGGACGTGATTGCTCCCGTGGGCGAGGGGGCTGTAAACTGGGATTGTGAATTTTGAATGGGATCCGGGCAAAGCGCGACGGAATCGCCAGAAGCACCGGATTTCCTTCCTGGAAGCGGCGACCGTATTTGGCGATCCACTGGCGGAGACGTATCCTGACCCGGACCATTCGATGGCGGAGCGGCGCTTCATCACGGTGGGAATGTCGAGCGCGGGCCGGGTGTTGATGGTGGCGCACGCGGATCGCGACGAAAACATCAGGATTATCAGCGCGCGAAAGACGACTGCGCGCGAACGAGAACAATATGAAGAAAAAAGCTGAGAAACGAGTTCGGCGGGACGAACTGCGGCGAGAGTACGACCTGTCTAAATTGAATGGCGGGGTTCGCGGCAAGTATGTGGAGCGCTTTCGAGCGGGAACGAATCTGGTGCTGCTTTCGCCGGACGTTGCGAAGCATTTTCCGGATGAGCAATCGGTCAATCAAGCCTTGCGGGGCTTGATTCATGCGGCGAAGGGCAGTTTGCGCGGCGGGCGCTGATCGGGTTCGACGACTAAGGAAGAAAACCCGCAGCCGTTGTAAAACCAAAACCCAAAGGGTGCGCCACCCGCGGGCCAGCGCCAAAATCCACACTTGACATCGGCGGATAATCCACTACCATGCGGTTGTGGATAGGTTAGATACAACATTTGCGGCTCTGTCCGATCCAACGCGCCGGGCGATGATCGAACGACTCTCGCATGGGCCTGCCTCGGTGCATGGATTGACGGAACCGTTTGCCCTCTCGCAGCAGATGATTTCAAAACATATTGCCTACCTGGTGCGGGCGCGGATTGTGATCAAGACGAAGCGTGGAAGAGAGAGCATGTGCACGCTTAGGCCAGAGGCGATAAAGACCGTCAGCGACTGGGCGATCAACTATCGCCGGTTCTGGGAAGAGAGATTCGACAAGTTGGATGTGGTTGTGAAACAAATGAAAAAAGAGGAGGTCAGAGATGGCAAAAAGCATGGCTAACGAGACAGAGCGGATGGTGGTCACTCGAGTGTTTGATGCCCCACGCGCATTGGTTTGGAAGGCGTGGACAGACCCGAAATATATTATGCAGTGGTGGGGGCCGAAGGGTTTTACTGCGCCTTCTTGCAAGATGGATTTTCGCGTAGGAGGAAAATTTCTCTGCTGCATGAGATCGCCGGATGGG
>CAVYFO010000012.1:0-30032 GCA_963767755.1 uncultured Acidobacteriota bacterium
CCGGGTTGCCAGGCATTGGAAAGCGCGAAGCAAGGCGCATCATCGCGGGCCGGCCCTATAAGGACCCGCACGAGCTAGTGAGCAAAAGGATTTTGAGCGCCGCAACTTATGAAAAGCTCAAGGATGATGTCGATGCGAAGTAGCTTCTCGGCGATCGTAAGCTCGCCCGCGTGATTTTTACTCAACAACCTTTGCTCTGAGCCCAGCTCATTGCTCGCGAAGCGCGACGACGGGATCGACGCGAGTGGCGCGGAAAGCAGGAACGTAACTCGCGACAAATGTTACAAACAGGAGAATGAACGAGACGCCCGAGAGGGTTAGTAAGTCGGTGGACTTAACGCCATAGAGCAAGGAACCCAAGCCGCGGAAGAGCAAGAACGATAAGACGACGCCCGCGCCCGTCCCAATCAGCGCCATGTTCATTCCCTGCTTCAGGACCATGCCCAACACTGCAGACCGTTGCGCGCCAAGAGCCGTGCGAATGCCAATTTCTTGCGTGCGCTGACTGACGGAATACGAAACGACGCCGTAGACTCCGACCGAAGCCAGCACCAAACCGAGAAGCCCAAAAGCGCCGACAAGCATGGCGCCGAGCCGCGCGGGCAGAAGCGGCTTTCCGTACTCGACGTGGGCTTCCATGGTATTGACCGAGAAAACAGGCAGGCCGGCGTCCAGCTGTCGATTCTGATCGCGAACTGCCGGGAGAATCTGCTCAGGATCGCCTTCGGTGTAAACGAAGAGGCTGCCAGCCGACTCGTAGCGCTGGGCAAGCGGAAAATAGACATACAGCTGTGGAGTCTCATAGAGAAAAAGATATTTGCCGGTGTGAGTCAGGCCGACGACTTGAATAGGAGGGCCGTCTTTCTTGGTGCGAAACGATTTGCCGATGGGATCCTGGCCGGGCCAGATTTTCTTGGCGAAAGTGTCGTTGATGATCGCGACATTTTGGGAAGTCGCCGAATCGGCATCAGTAAATTCGCGGCCCTCAATCACTGGGGTTCCGATGGTGCGGAAATAACTGGGCTGGACTTCGTCGTTCCAGGCCGTTTCGGTCTTTGATTTCTCGTCGATGGCCTGGCCTTCGGGGAAAATGTTCACGAGTGAGTTTTCGTATCCCATGGGAATGTAGGAAGAAATGGCAGCGTCACGAACTCCAGGGAGCGAGCGCACGCGCTCGGTAAGTTGTTTGTAGAACTGCCGCCCCCGATCTTCGGTATAGCGCTGAAGGCCAAGGTCCACGTTCATCATCAGCGTGTGATCGACGCGAAAGCCCATATCGACGTGAGACGAATTCTGCAGGCTGCGGATGAAAAATCCGGCACAAGCCAGGAGCAGCAAAGAAACCGCGACTTGTGCGACAACCAGACCGTTGCGAAAAAGATGCCGCCCCGCGGACGCGCCACCCGAGCGGCCGCCGGCTTTGAGAGTGTCCGCGAGATCCGCGCGAGACGCCTGCAAAGAGGGTACGAGGCCAGCGATCATGCCGGTGATCAAAGCGGCCAAAAAAGTGAAGGCGAAAATGCGCCAGTCCATGCGGAGATCGAACAGGCGTATCGGAACGTCCGTTGGAATGTGAATGGACATCAGCGCCAAAGACGCCCAGCGCGCAATCAGCAGACCGAGGATTCCGCCAAAAGCGGAAAGGAGAACGCTTTCCGTCAAGAGCTGCTGAACCATACGCCCGCGGCTGGCTCCAAGCGCCGTGCGCGTTGCGAACTCTTTTCTGCGTGCATTTGCGCGCGCAAGAATCAGATTGGCGACGTTTGCGCAGGCGATGAGCAGAACCAGTCCGACGAGCGCCATAAAAATGAGAGCAGCCGTGGACATAAAGCCCGCGACCAAGCCAGGCTCCGGGCGAGCTTTGAGCTCCGGAATAACAAGCAGCGATGAATCTTTGTGAGAGTCCGGGAAGTCATGCTCGAGACGATGGTCAAGCGGCTGGGCCGCAGCCATGGCTTGAGCAGGCGTAACGCCGGGCTGAAGACGTCCGAGAATGCGAAGGAAAGCTGCACTTCGCTTGGTGAGGACGTCCGACTGTGTCGGGTCGAGAAGACCCATGGTCGTTAGGGGAATGTAGAAATCTGGCTCCAGAAAGTAGTAAGCGCCGTGATAGTTTTCGGGAGCGATGCCAATGATCGTGAAGGCCTGCTGGTTGACTTGGACCGTCTGACCGACAACGGCTGCGTTGCCGCCAAAGCGTTTCTGCCAGAATTTGTAGCTGAGAACCATGAGCGGATCTTTGCCGGGAACCCAGCCCTCGTCGGGGGCAAAGGTGCGGCCGCGGACCGCTTCGAGGCCGAGCATGGAAAAGTAATTGCCGCTGACCATCTCGGCCCAGGCGCGCTCGGGACGGCCCTCGACACCTAAATTGACGGGGTTGGGAGTATATGCAACGAGATCAGAGAAAACAGTCTTGAGCTGGCGATAATCCTGAAAGTCGGGATAGGAAAGATTGAGAGGAAAATCCACGTTGCGATTTTTGGAAACGAGGACAACGAGTTGCTGAGGGTCTTTCACTGGAAGCGGCCGCCAAAGTATCCCGTTGAATACGCTGAAGATGGCGGTGTTTGCCCCGATGCCGAGGCCAAGCGCGAGCATGGCAATTATGGTGAAGCCAGGGCTCTTCAGGAGCATCCGAAATGCGTAACGCAGGTCTTTCCAGAAATTTTCCATTGGCGTCCTCGCCGGCTTCTACAACGGAGACGAATTTGTGCCCTCAAATGTTTCATCAGACGAGGTAGTTTGCGAGGATTCCGGGCACGAGGCGCCTCTGCGAAGCTTCTGATGGGGTTATGGGGGTCTTGCTGAAAGCCAATTTGCTTTCAGTGCGCGGAATGAGGATTGAGGTCGCGGGAAAGCATCAGCTTTAGTGTGAGCCGGTCGGCTCCGGCGCTCCAGCCTACGCCAACGCCGGTTTCGACATCAACGAAGCCACCTTTGCGATCGACAACGGCCCATGTTTCATGAAATTGCTGGTTATGGGGTACGAAGCCGCGCAGAGGGCCGAAGCCGTCATATTCTTCCGCGGCGACGGCCCACGTCCGGTTCAAATTGTAGGCGATGCGTCCTCCGGGGTTGAATTCGAGGCCTTTTATGCCGCCCGTATAGTCCGTATCGAGGATCGGATTGTAGATCAGATCCCAATGATGCAAATGCAAGCCCACGATCGGACGGAACTCGGAGCTGATGCGCCGGGACTCCCAATAGAGCGCGTTCACGCTGAACTCGAAGTTCAAGCCATAAAAGAACTTATGGTCACGTGCATGAGGCCGAACGAATAGTTCGCGAATCTTAAAGCCATTGATGGTCGGTCCCTGATTGGTCGAGTAGAAGCTGTACACAGGAAGATAGAGGCCCTGCTCGAACCAGGGCGTCACGCCGTACGCCCATTCGGCGGCGCCGTTATCCGAATCGTTCGCGATGATCGCGCCGGGAAACGCCGGGGTCCGGCGGCCGATGGGAGTAAAGTTGTTATGAATCATCAGATTGAAGACGCCGGGTGCGGCGATTTCCGCGTCGTAAACCTGAATCTCGTCGGTTTGCGCAAGCGTCACCAGCGGCGCCACGAGCACTGCGAACAGGAGGATGAGGAGAAGGCGCACTCCCATTTTCCCGAGCTGTTTCAATTTCGATTTCTCCTCGGATATGCAAGACGCACGCAAAGCGTTCTCCAATCGCAAGTACGACGCGCTGGCCGCACGCGGGGATTCAAAAATAGCATCCTGCGAGGCCGTCTCTTCAAAAACATTTGCGAAGCGATTCTTTTATTTTCTCGGATCGAGCAGAGCCTGGTAGACGACGGGACGGCTCTCGTATTCCACGGGCGGGCTGTCGGGGCCGAGGACGCGCTGAATCATGCCGATAAAAACCGCGTCGTTGGTGGGATCGATCCAGAACCATGTGCCGGCAGCGCCGTCCCAAAAAAATGTGCCGCGGCCGCCGGGAAGGTTTGCTTCCGCGGGATCAAATTCGACGGCGCAATCGTAGCCATAGCCCAAGCCGGGCCGCATGATTTGTACGCCAATTCCAAACTGGCCCGTCAATAAGTTGGGAGCAAGATGGTTTGAGCTCATGAGATGTACGGAAGCCGGAGACAGAATCCGAACGCCATCCAGTTCACCTTCGTTGGCCAGCATTTGCGCAAAGCGATAGTAGTCTTCCGCGGTGGAAACCAAGCCGCCTCCTCCCGATGGCATCGTTGGCTGCTCGGCATAGTCGCCGCCGAAACCGAGCGCAGGAACAACCTCGCCTTTTTCATTGCTGCGGTAGATGCTCACGAACCGAGAGCGCTTGTCCGGGGGCACAAAGAATCCGGCGTCCCTCATTCCCAAAGGTTTAAAGATATGTTCTTCCATGAAGTCCGGGAGCGATTGACCGGACAGCTTTTCGACGATGTAGCCCTGAATGTCCATGGATGCGCTGTACACCCATTGAGTTCCGGGCTGATAGGCCAGCGGAATTTTGGCCAGCTTGTCGATCATCTCCTGAAGAGTTTTGGACTGCATGACGCCGGCTTCTTGATAGGCCTTGTCGACTGGAGTCTCGCCGAAGAAGCCGTAGACAAAGCCGGCGGTGTGGGTTAGGAGTTCCTGCATAGTGGGAGGATGGGCAGGATCTTCTAGGATCATGTTGCCCGCCGCATCGACACCCTTGCAGACTTTCAGGTGCGCGAACTCCGGAATGAATTTCGAGATGGGATCGGAAGGCAGCCATTTGCTCTGCTCATAAAGAATCATCATGGCCACGCCGGTGACAGGCTTGGTCATGGAGAAATCGCGAAAGATGGTGTCTTTCGTCATCGGCGCTCCGCTGGCAACGTCGCGCAGACCGTAAGCGCGATAATCAATGACCTGTCCATGGCGGGCGAGGAGAGTGACGATGCCGGGAAGCTGTTTCTGATCGACCTGCCGTTGCATGAGCGAATGCAGTCGCTCGAGACGCTCAGAAGAAAAGCCGACGGATTCCGGCTTGACGAGGGAGAGATCGATATTCGCGGGACCTTTGTTCGAGGCTTCTTGTGCGAGAACGTGGGACGAAACGGAGGCCAGAAACAAAACGGCAACCGTCGACAGCGCGAACTTAGGGCTGACGCAAAAATAACTTTCCTACAATAGTCGTTTCTTGATCATTAAAAAGCGATTGGCAAATGGCTGTTTCGTACGGCTTGGTTGCTTCCTGATCAATGAAGAAGCGGTCTGTGCGTTCTCCAGCCGTTGTGGACGTCCGTCTGTTTGTTTTGTTATAGTGTCGATAGAGAGATGCTCTTAGTCGGTACTATAACATTATGAGACCAACCTTCTTTCACGCCGATGTCTTGCGTCAGTACCTGCTCCAAGACAAGATGGCCACCCTCGATGAACTCAAGCGCGCGCTCGGTACCCAGGTCGACCTGACCGTCTTCCGAAAACTCAAACAACTCGACTATCTCACCAGCTATTCCCATCGCGCTCGCTACTACACGCTGCGTCAAATCCCCCGCTTCGCCGCCGATGGACTTTGGTCTCAGGAGGGAGTGTGGTTCTCCCGTCACGGCACGCTGCTCGCCACCGCCGAGGTCTGGGTGCAGCACTCCTCTCAGGGCTATTTTGCCGAAGAACTGGCCGAGTGCCTGCATGTCGAAGTGCAGGACGCGCTCTATCACCTCGTTGAGCAGCGCCGGATAGCACGGCAACTCGTGTCCGGCCTGT
This sequence comes from uncultured Acidobacteriota bacterium, assembly GCA_963767755.1. Classification (GTDB taxonomy): domain Bacteria; phylum Acidobacteriota; class Terriglobia; order Acidiferrales; family UBA7541; genus Acidiferrum. Next base: position 5,688 of record CAVYFO010000012.1, read on the forward strand.
ATCCCTATTGCTCCAGCGATCCGGTCCGCCGCCGCCGACAACTCCTGGCACGCCGCAGCGTCCAGACCGTCCCCACCCTGGTGGATGCGTCGCGACTGGAGATTTCTCCGGACGAACTAAAAGCCGCGATCCTCCTGTTTTATAGCCTGCTCGACGAACAGCAGCGTCGGCTCTACGCCGGACTGGAATCTCTCAAACTGGGGCATGGCGGGGATCATCAACTGGCCGAGTTTCTTAATCTGGACACGCATACCGTAGCTCGCGGACGACAGCAGCTCTTAGACCAGGACGTAGCCCTCGCTGGGGTACGCAAACTGGGTGGCGGACGCCAACGGACCGAAAAAAAAACGTCGAAATAGTCGACGCCATCGAAATCCTGTTGGAACACGATACCGCGGGAGATCCCACCACCGGACTGAAATGGACCCGCAAGACCCCCCAGAAGATCGCCCAACTCCTCGAGCAAGTCGATATCCCTGTCTCCGCCAACACCGTGGCCCGCCTATTGCACAGCATGAACTACTCTCTACGCGCCAATCACAAGAATCTTGCCTCCGCCGCCAGCCCCTTCCGCGACCAACAGTTCCAATATATCTCCTCGCTTCGCCATAGCTTCCAGCGTCACGGTCTTCCGATGATCAGCGTGGACACCAAAAAGCGCGAACTAGTGGTGTGTCCAACAAATAACTTGACAACGCAAATAGATTACGCTATCCTTCGCTATGCCCTCCTCCGTTCCTGCTTTGGCGTTGAGCGACGTTGACAGACAGCAAGTCCAGCAGTGGGTCTCTGCCTTCGGCACGCCCCAGCAGGTCGTCCTCCGCTGCCGGATCGTGCTGGGCGCCGCCGCGGGTCAATCCGAGAATTCCCTTGCGCAGCAGTTAAAGACCAATCGCAATACCGTGCGGCTCTGGCGCGCCCGCTTTACTCAGCAAGGGGCCAAGAGTCTCTGGGAGATTGCCGCTGGTCGAGGACGCAAACCCACCTATGGCCCGGAGAAAATCCAAGCCATCATCGACACGACCTTGCAATCCAAGCCCAAAGGCAGAAGCCAGTGGAGCTGTCGCTCGTTGGCCAAGCGCACGGGGGTCAGCAAGTCGACGGTGAACAATATCTGGCGGAGTCATCAGCTCAAGCCCCATCGCGTGAAAAGCTTTAAGCTTTCGCGCGATCCTCATTTTCTCGAGAAGTTAACCGACGTTGTGGGCCTCTATCTGAATCCACCGGAGCAGGCGATCGTGCTGTGTGTGGACGAAAAGAGCCAGATACAAGCCTTGGATCGCACCCAACCCGGCTTGCCGATGAAGAAGGGGCGCTGCGGGACCATGACGCACGATTACAAGCGCAACGGGACGACCACTTTGTTCGCAGCCCTAGAAATGGCCCAGGGCAAGGTCGTGGGCGAGTGTTATCAGCGGCATCGACATCAGGAGTTCCTGAAGTTTCTCCGCCGCCTGAACGAAGAGTTTCCCGGCCCCGTGCCTTTACACCTGGTGATGGACAACTATGGCACGCACAAAAAAGAAGAGGTTCGTGGCTGGCTGAAAAAGCACCCGCATTTCGTGCTTCATTTTGTGCCCACCAGCTCCAGTTGGCTGAACCTGGTGGAGCGTTGGTTTCGGGAGTTGTCGACCCAATGTATTCATCGGGGTTCATTCTTCAGCGTCGATGATCTGAAAGCCGCGATCCAAGAATTTCTCACTTCTTGGAACGAAAATCCCAAACCCTTGGTTTGGACCGCTACCGTGGAATCGATTATGGAGAAGCTCTCTCGCTGCCGGCAGACGCTCGAGAAGGTTCAGCCCGGCTGTACCCTGCCACGCAGCCGAAGGAACAAGCGATAACTTGTATACTTATTTCGCGGACACTACACTAGTGGGCAACTTCAACAACGCCGGGGTCAAGTGGGATCGCTCTCCGGTGCTGGTCAACGACCACGACTTCCGCTCCGATTCCACCGGTGTGGCCATTCCTTACGGCATCTACGATCTGTTGGCCAATCGCGGCTCCGTCTTTCTCGGAGTCTCTCACGATACCTCCGCATTCGCCGCTCATTCCATCGCCGGCTGGTGGAAACGGGAAGGCTCACTCCGTTACCGTCGCGCCCGCCAACTCCTCATTCTCGCCGACACCGGTGGCAGCAATAGTTGTCGACGCCATGCCTGGAAGACCGAACTCCAAGCGCAGCTCTCCAACCCCTTCGCTCTGGCCGTGACTGTGGCTCACTATCCGACGGGCACTTCCAAATGGAATCCCATCGAACATCGCTTGTTTTCCGAAATTTCCAAGAACTGGGCCGCCGAACCGTTGAACAGCTATCAGAAGATTCTCAACTTCCTTCGCACCACCACAACCAAGACCGGTTTGGCAGTGTCCGCCTACCTCGACCGTGCTCACTATCCTACCGGCCTCGATGCCGATCCCGCACTCTTTCGCTCACTTCGTCTTCGCCCCCATAAGACACTGCCCGCTTGGAACTACACGATCACTCCCAATCTGTGAAGTTATTTTTGCGTGGGCCCTTAGTGGCTGGCAATCTCATTGAGTTCCCTCCAAAACGCCGTGGCGAGGGAATCCTAGGTGAGCCGGCTAATTTTGTAAAACAGATTCAGGCGAGCGGTCTGACATCTGTCAGCGTGGGAAACGGGCCGCCTCAAACCGCGCCGGGGCCGAGATAGGTCGCCAGGAACCAGGTGTTGCCGAAGGGATCAGTGACCGTGGCGGAACGCTCGCCGTAGGGGGCGGTGTAGGGCGGAGTGACGCTCTTGGCTCCGGCGGCGAGGGCTTGCGTGTAAAGCGCGTCGGCATCGGGGACGTAGACATGCAAGTAGAACGGAGTGGGCTGGAATTCGCCGTGCGCTTCGTCGATTTCGAGCGTTGCTCCGGCAATATCGATGGTGGCGTGAAGGACGAGGCCTTCAGACGATTTGGCTACGCCTGTCGCTCGAGCGCCGAGGGCGGCTTCGACAAACGGGATGAAGGTGTGCGCTTCATGCAGATGAAGGAAGGGCTGGACGGCGCGAATTCCGGCTTCACCGGGATCCCAGCCTTTGGGTGTGGCGATGTACCAGCGGTTGCCAAAGGGATCCACGACGCAGCCTTGGCGGTCGCCCCAATGCTGATCGGCGACTTCATATACCGAGGTGGCGCCGGCTTGGATGGCCTTGGCGTAAGTGACGTCGGAATTCGGGACGTAGAGATGAATGGTCATCGGGCGCGAGGGATATTGCTCGTTGGCATCGCCGAGTTCGATAACGGAATCGCCGATGGCGACTTCGGCGTGCATGATGTCGCCGTTGGGGCGCGGGACGCGGATGCGCTCGGTGCCGTCGAAGGCCGCAACGAGAAAGTCAATGAATTGGGGCGCGCCCTTGACCAGGAAGTAAGGCGCGATGTTGGGGAAATTGGGACGGCGGAAATGCGGCGTGGGGGATGATTCTGGAGCGGATGCAGTGGCTTCGTTCATGGTGGTTCTCCTTTGCAAATCGGATTTTAGAGCGGCTTTGAATTCTGGACGCGGGAGATCGCGGAGCGGGCGGACCAGCGTCAGGAGCTTCGCGACTTCCGCGCTGGGACGCGGGACGGGGCGGACCTGCGGACGCGCCAGCATAGCGCTGATGGCGAGATCGAGTTGTTCGGCCGGGGAGCGCTTAGGCATGGCGGCCTCCCACTTGTTCGCGCAAGGTTTGTAGGGCGCGGAATTGAAGCTGCTTGATGGCGCCTGCGGTCTTTTTCAGGCGTTCGGCGATTTCTTTGATGCTGCGCTCTTCGATAAAGCGTTCGCAGACGACGCGGCGCTGAATTTCGGGAAGCTTTTCGACAAGGCCGAAGAAAAAGGCGTGGCGTTCGACGAACTCCAACTCTTTTGAAGAGATATTCGGGTTTGAGGAGAGACTCGAGGAGGAAGGAGGGTCGAAAACTTCGTCATCGGCCTGCTGTTCGCGATTGGAGCGTTTGTATTGATCGGCGATGGCATTAGAGGCGATGCGGAAGAGCCAGGCCGAGAAGGGCGTGCCGCGCCATTCGTATGTGGAGAGATTGGCGAGCGCCTTGTGAAAGACTTCAGACGTAAGATCCTCGGCGATGGCGCGTTCGTGGACGCGGCTGACGATGAAAAAGTAGATACGCTCGAAATGAAGCTCATACAGAGCGTCAAATTTCGAGGGATCGGCCTGCGCAGCTTCGACGAGCAGGCGCTCTTCTGCGCCTGGCGGCGAAGGCTTCTTTGCCGGACGTCGGACGGCCATCATGGCTCTTGATATAATAACTGGCGGGAAAGGGAAAAGTTACGGCGGCGGCGCTTGAAAAGCTCCGATTCGGCTTAGGGCCTAGGCGATCGCGGCCCTGGCTTTGGCGCGGACGCTCGACGCGCTCCTGAAATTCCAATGCTTATGATTGACGCTGAGTGAAGCGACATCTTCCGCGGCAAAGGGGATTTCCTTATAGCCTCGGACTTCAATGATGCAGCATTCGCTGGTGACGACTTGATCGAAGGTTCTGCCGTCCCGGAGTTGCACGGAGACTACTTGATAGCCGATGCCGGTTTCTCCAACTTCTTTCAAGCAGTGGACGAGCCCAGCCGGAATTGGAACTAAACATTTCATAGCGCACCTTTGGAGTAAATGTTTGGCGGAGAACCTCATTATACCCTCATGGGAATCAACCGTCCAAATTAACAAGGCGAACGATAAGCGAAGGTACTGGACCGTCGGCGGAGCGGAGTCGCCGAATGTGCACGGTGTTCCCTGTCCGCATCGGACTTGCTCCGCGGGCGAAAACCCGGAAAAGTGCGGCCGGTCCTCTGGTTTTGTCTCGCATCTTGCCTCGCGCCGTGCATGGGTATAGGCTTCTTGGCTGGTGGCACGTTTGCGCACCCACAGGGCCGGAGGGGTTCCGCCCTGCCTTCCTTTCATTGGTGCAAACGCGCTTCCGCAGCCGCCGGTTGGCGACGAACAAATCAAAATAGTCGAGGTAGCAGGCACAATTTCTGTGGTGGCTGGCCGCGCCGCGATGATTCCGATAGGGAGGATTTTATGGCAACAGCAACGACTGCAATCGAACCGACTGTGAAGGTGAGCGCAACAAAACTGCTGATCAACGGAAAGTGGGTGAACAGCGCTTCCGGGAAGACATTTCCAACCATCAATCCGTCGACTGCCGAAGTGATTACGCAAGTGCAAGAGGCGGACGCAGTGGACGTCGATAGGGCGGTAATCGCGGCGCGGGCGGCTTTCGAGACAGGCGCCTGGCGCAGGAAGATGACGGCTTCGCAGCGCGGGGCGATGATTAACCGGCTGGCGGATTTGATTGAAAAGAATGCCGACGAATTGGCACAGCTCGAAGCGCTGGATAACGGGAAACCGTACCATGTGGCCCGGGCGGCAGATTTGCCGCTGACGATTGCTTGCTACCGCTATTACGCGGGATGGGCAGACAAGATTCAGGGGAAGACGATTCCCGTGAATGGCAATTATTTTTGTTACACCAAGCATGAGCCGGTGGGAGTCGTCGGGCAGATCATTCCGTGGAACTTCCCTCTCCTGATGCAGGCGTGGAAGCTTGGGCCGGCGCTAGCGACGGGGTGCACGGTGGTGATGAAGCCGGCGGAGCAGACGCCGCTGACGGCGCTACGCGTGGGCGAATTGATTATGGAAGCGGGATTCCCGGAGGGCGTGGTGAACCTGCTGCCCGGTTACGGGCCAACCGCGGGCGCGTCGATCGCGCGGCACATGGACGTGGACAAGGTGGCGTTCACCGGGTCGACGGAAGTGGGCCATCTGATTATGAGGGCCGCTGCGGACACTAACTTGAAGCGGGTAACGCTCGAGTTGGGCGGGAAGAGCCCGAACATTGTGTTTGCCGATGCGGATATGGATCAGGCGATTGAGGGCGCGCACTTTGCGCTGTTCTTCAATCAAGGACAGTGCTGCTGCGCGGGGTCGCGACTGTTCGTCGAAGAGAAGGCATACGACGAATTTGTCGAGAAGAGCGTGGCACGCGCAAAGAAGCGGACCGTGGGTAATCCGTTCGACAAGAAGACGGAACAGGGGCCGCAAGTGGACCAGGACCAGTTCGACAAAGTGATGGGCTACATCGACAAGGGCAAGAAAGAAAACGGCAAGCTGATGACCGGCGGCAACCGCGTCGGAGACAAGGGCTACTTTATCGAGCCGACGATTTTTGCCGACGTGACCGACAACATGACGATCGCTCAAGAAGAGATCTTCGGGCCGGTGATGACCATCCTGAAGTTCAAGAGCATCGAGGAAGTGTCGGCACGCGCGAACAATACGGCGTACGGATTGGCGGCGGCGGTGTGGACCAAGGACATCAGCAAGGCCCACGCCATCGCGGACAGCGTGCGCGCGGGAACGGTGTGGGTGAATTGCTACGACGTGTTCGACGCGGGAGCGCCGTTTGGCGGATTCAAGCAGTCTGGAATCGGGCGCGAACTGGGCGAATACGGGCTGGCGAACTACACGGAAGTGAAGACCGTCACTGTAAAGTTGTAAGCAGACGGGTGGATCTAATTGTGGGGCACTGCGTGTTGCGTCCCGGGTGGCAGACGGGCACGGTACGCCGTGCCCCTACGTTTTGGTGAGTGGTGGCGTAGAATCGCGGGATGGCGGTAACGTTTCGGGATTACGAACCGCACGACTTCGCCGCGTTGCATCGGCTGGATCAATCCTGCTTCCCCGCGGGGATTTCCTATTCCAAGACGACGCTGCACTATTTCCTGACGATTCCATCAGCCGATTGCATCATCGCGGCGGAAGGTGCGCGAATCGCGGGATTTATTTTGACGGAAGAAAATCCACCGCTCGCGCACATTATCACGCTGGACGTTGCGGAAACGCATCGGCGGCATGGAGTTGGCTCGGCGCTGCTGATGGAGAACGAGAGAAACCTGGCGCTGCGAGGCGTGCGCACCATCCTGATTGAAACGGCAATCGAAAATGAGGCTGCGGTTGCGTTCTGGAAGAGGCACGGCTATCGTATCGAAGCGGTGTTGAAGCGCTACTACTTGGGCCGGCTCGACGCCTACGAAATGCGCAAGCAGTTGACGGCCTCGCAAACGCAAAACGTTTGATTTGCATTTTCGCCCAGTTCCGGCCGCCGTTTTCACGGAAGAGCGCCCGGAAATCAATCTCTCTTAAATCTCGCGTGAGTCAGGATCTCGTCTATGAACCTCATCCACGTAATCATCCTCGCGATCGTGCAGGGGCTAGCCGAATTGCTGCCGGTTTCGAGTTCCGCGCACGTCATCGTGGCGGAAAAGCTTCTGGGGATGAACCCCGAGGCGCCTGAGATGACGCTTCTGCTCGTGATGCTGCACACCGGAACGATGTTCGCCGTGATCGTTTATTTTTGGCAGCGGTGGCGGAGGACATTCTTTCGGAGCGTTGGCGAGTTCAAGAAATTTGCGTTCGTGCTGATTCTAGCGTCGGTCTTGACGGGGATCGTCGGCGGCGGGCTGATCGAGGGCATTGAAAAATTGTTGTTCCGCGGAGCGCCGCATGCCTGGATCGAACAATTGTTTGGGCGTCTCGATTTGATCGCTCCGGCGCTGGCCGCGGCGGGCATCCTTATTCTGGCGGCGGGTCTGCTCGAAAAGCGCGCGCCCAGCACGGACATGCCCGTTGGTTCCGAGATAACGGCCAAGCAGGCCGGGATCATCGGTGCGGTGCAGGGTCTGTGCCTGCCGTTTCGCGGATTTTCGCGGTCGGGAGCGACAATTTCCGCCGGGATGCTTTCCGGGGTGCCTAAGGTTCGCTCCGAGGATTTTAGTTTTGCGCTCGCCGTTGTGCTGACACCCGTCGCGATTGCGCGCGAAGGCTGGCGGCTGATCCAAATGCAGCACATTGAGCATGGAGCGGCGCTTGCGTCGGCTGCTTTGCCGAGCCTAGTGGGCGCGCTTTTTGCGTTTCTAGCTGGTTTGCTGGCGTTGAAATGGCTGAGCCGATGGCTCGAAACGGGGCGCTGGTACATTTTTGGCGTTTACTGCCTGGTTGCCGCTTGCGCCGTCGAAGTTCTGCACCATTTCGGATTTTAACTCCAAGGAATTATTTGCTCGAAGCGTGAGCCTTCGAGAGCTTTCGAGGATGTTGTTGCCATACGCACACGGCAAAACTAATGTAGGTTCAGCGGACTGCATCTGCTATTATTTGATTCGTTTGAAAGTTCCTCCAGGCGGACGCGTGAAAGCGCCAACGTGGCCGTCGCACCACTCAGCCTTCCCCAAAAGCTGAGGAGAACTCTGTGCGTTTGCTGACTCCGACCGAAAATAAGCGGCTCAATGAGCTGATTGGGTTTTTGTGTATCACGCTGGCGGTGTTGATTGCGCTGGCGTTGCTTTCCTATTCCCCGAAGGATGCGGCGTTCAACGTGAGCGCGGCACCGCCGGATGGCGGCCCGGCGAGAAACTGGATCGGGCCGGCCGGGGCATATGGCGCTGACCTGCTCTTCCAAATTTTCGGCTTTGCAGCTTTCTTGTTGCCGGCGGCGATTCTCGTTTTGGGCTGGAGGTGGTTCCGCAGCCGGGCGATCGATTCGCAGGTGGCCACACTGGTCGGTTACGGATTGCTACTCCTGTCTCTCCCCGCGCTCATTTCCCTGCTTTCTTTCATTCCCGCTGTGCGCGGAGCGATCCCCGCCGGCGGGCTAATAGGAGGGCTTGTTTCCAATGGCCTCCTGGCCGGGCTAAATCGGGGGGCTTACCTCGTCGCTCCCGCAATGCTTATCGTGGCCATTTTCATGACCACGCGATTTTCTTTTTCTGGAGCGCATGCCTGGGCGAGCGGGCCGAACGGCCCGATCGGAAGAGTCGAAAAACTCGGCATCTTGCAGAAGGCAATGACGCGCTGGCATTCGTGGAGAGACGAGAGAGAGCAGGAGCGCATGCGGCGGCGTGTCGAGGAGACGCGGATTTCTGGTCGCAAGCCAGTTACACCGCAATCTTTTGGCAATGCTGCTTTGCTGAATGAGGTCCCGAAGTCGATTCAACTGGCGGATGAGGGCGACGGTTTTGAGGAAGAGAAAGAGGAACGCGCGGATAAAAGCGCAATTGGGCGACGCAAAGAACCGATTGTGTTTGTCGGCCCCGAAAAGACGATTGCGAAGAAAACTGCCGAGCCCAAAATTGCCAAGGGCAATCCCAACTACAAGCTCCCTTCGCCTTCCCTGCTGCGAGAGGGAGAGCGTGGCCAAAAACTTGATGAAGACGAGTTGAAGGATCGCGCGGGCGCGATTGAGGCAAAGTGCCTCGAGTTCGACGTGCAAGGGCGCGTGACGCAAATCAATCCCGGCCCGGTCGTCACCACATTCGAGTTCAAGCCAGAGGCCGGCATCAAATACAGCCGGATTATCGGGTTAACGGAAGATTTGTGCCTGGCGCTGCAAGCTGAATCGATTTTGATCGAGCGCATCCCTGGCAAATCGACGATCGGCATCGAAGTGCCCAATATCACCCGGCAAACGATTGCCCTGCGCGAGATCATCGAGGCGCAAGAGTTCACGAATTCCTCGAGCAAATTGACGCTGGCGATGGGGCGCGATTTGCACGGGCGTATTCGCGTGACCGACCTGGCGGCCATGCCGCACTTGCTGATCGCCGGTTCAACGGGTACCGGCAAGAGCGTTTTTATCAATTCGCTGATGATGTCGATCCTCTATAAGGCGAGCCCCGAAGACGTGAAGATGGTGCTTGTCGATCCCAAGCGGCTCGAACTCAATCTTTACGAAAATATTCCGCATTTGATTGCGCCGGTCGTGACCGATCCCAAAATCGCTTCTAACGTGCTGCGCAACGCCACGAAGGAAATGGAGAAGCGGCTGAAGCTGCTCGCGCAGCGCGGCGTGCGCAACATCGACCAGTACAATCGCACGTTCCAGAAAGCGCAATCGCTCTCGCTCTTCGACAACGTCGAGGAGAGCGAGCACAAGCCGCTTCCCTATCTTGTGATCGTGATCGACGAACTCGCCGATTTGATGATGGTGGATACCAACAACGTCGAAGAGTCCATCACTCGTCTGGCGCAGATGGCCCGCGCCGTCGGCATCCACTTGATCCTGGCCACACAGCGGCCGTCCGTGGACGTAATCACTGGCTTGATCAAAGCCAATTTTCCCGCGCGCATTTCCTTCCGCGTGGCCAGCAAAGTCGATTCGCGCACGATTCTGGACTCGAATGGTTCGGAATCGCTGCTCGGCAAGGGCGACATGCTTTACTTACCAGCAGGTTCGGCGCGGCTGCACCGGATTCACGGGCCGCTCGTCTCAGAAGATGAGATCACCGCCGTCTGCGACTTCTGGCGCGAACAAGCCCAGGCGAAATACAACGAGCAACTCCTCGAAACGCCGAAAGATGAGAACGGCAAAGCGGAAAGCGCTGCTGGCAATGATGTCGAGGCTGGCGGCGAAGATGTGGACGACGATCTTTACCAGGACGCCGTGCGCGTCGTATGTGAAATGGGCCGCGCATCCACTTCCACGCTGCAGCGTCGCTTGCGCATCGGCTACGGCCGCGCCGCGCATTTGATCGACATCATGGAAAAAGACGGCATCGTCGGCCCGCCCGACGGCACGCGGCCTCGCGAAGTCCTCAAGGGCAAGACCTGGATGAAGGAATTCGACGAATCGGCGCAGTGATCGCATGGGCAGTCGCGCTCTGCGCCGTGTGCTCCTCCTTTTGCAGCCTGCGGATTCCCTGATGAGATAGGCAAGATCTGCTTTCCCGCGCGAATTGACACAATCGCGCCGCACCCCCTACAATTTCTAAACACCACGTGCCAGGGTAGCTCATTGGTAGAGCGCCGCCCTGAAAAGGCGGGCGTAGCCAGTTCGATTCTGGCCCCTGGCACCATACTTTCCGCAATCTCTCGAAATTGGAATTTCTCTATCTAAATGCTTAATGTGATTGAGTCGCCGGAGGCAGGGCGAAAGCATAGAGTGTGTCTTGGACCGGCATGATCAGGTACTGCCGCCCATCGAGTTCGTAGGTCATGGGCGAGGCACCCAGCGAGCCGCCAGCATTCAAATGCCACAACGTTTTGCCGGTCAAGGGATCAAGCGCGAGCAAGTTGTCGGAATTATCCGCGCTAAAAAGAAGGTGGCCCGCCGTGGTAAGAATTCCGGCAATGCTCTCGCCGTCGCCAATTTCGTGGTTCCACACAACTTTGCCGGTACGATAATCCAGCGCACGCAGCGTGGAATTGCCCCAAAGCCCGCGGTCGCGGCCTCCCCAGCCTTCCGCTTTCCCCGTCGCCGTATTGTAGAAAATGCTGAATAAACGTCGCGCGTTGACATAGAACAGACCGGTTTGCGGATCGAAGCTTGGCGCCATCCAATTCGTTGCTCCGTCCGAGCCCGGCTCACCGAGCGCGCCATCCGGGGTCGGTGTTGCATCAGGCTTCGCAATCGGACGTCCTCGAGAGTCCACGCCGCTCGCCCACGTCTGATCGATGAAGGGCGCAGTCACCAGATGCTCTCCGTTCGTGCGATCCAGCACGAAGAAAAACCCGTTGCGGCTGGCCTGCGCGAGGAGCTTGCGCTTCTTGCCTTGGAATTCCGCGTCGAAAAGAACCGGCGTCTCGACGGCATCCCAGTCGTGCACGTCGTGCGGCGACGGCTGAAAGTACCAGGCGAGCTTGCCGGTGTCCGGATTGAGCGCCAAGATCGAGCAGGTGTAGAGATTATCGCCAGCTCGGCCGTCGCCAACGAGCACCGGGTTGGGATTGCCCGTTCCCCAATAAAGCAGATTGAGCGCGGGATCGTAGGTGCCCGTCATCCACGTCATGCCGCCTCCGTGCAGGATCGCGTCGCTGTCCTTGGGCCAAGTTTCGGAGCCGGGCTGGCCAGGATCAGGCTCGGTGTTCCACCGCCACTGCATCGCACCTGTTTCCGGATCAAGAGATTCAAGATAGCCACGAAGGTCCGTCACGTCACCAGAAACGCCAACGATCACGTGATCGAGAATGACCAACGGCGCCATCGTCGAGAAGTAGCCGAGCTTTGGATCGGCAAGCTCGACAATCCAGCGCACGCTGCCGTCTTTCGCGTCAAGGCAAACCAAGTGCGCGTCGGGCGTCGTGAAGTAGAGCCAATTCTTGTACATAGCCACGCCGCGATTGCCGATGTGGTCTCCTTCGGAATGGCGTTCATAATGCCAAATCAATCGGCCGAAGCGCGCGTCTACAGCCCAAACATTGTCGGGGACCGTGAAATAAAGAACGCCGTTCACCTCGAGTGGCGTGGATTTAATCCCCGCGCCGCGAGTCCGAAACGCCCACGCAAGTGTGAGCGAGTTGACGTTCCCCGAGTTGATCTGATCGAGTGTGCTGAAGCGAGCGCCGGAATAATCTCCGTTATACGTGGGCCAGGTATCGGTGGGCGACTTCAGTAGCGCGGCAGGGTCGAGCCCTTGCGCCAAGGCGCTCCGCAGGCACAGCGTGAGCGCGAACAATAGGAGTGCCGTTTTGCCACAGCCTCGCTTCGCGACTCGATGAGCGGCTTCGTTGCTCATGAGGCCATTCTTGTGGCCTGGCGTGCGGCCATTCTTTCCGCCCAGCCGAAAAAGCATGCAGGCTCCTATTATTCTGTCTACGGACAGTGTTTTCGCTATTCCAAACTTTCCAGGTACGCGAATAGGTTGTGAACATTCGCCTGGGTGAGCTTGCCGAGCAACTGCTGGTGGGCCGCCAAAGGATCCTGAAGCTCCACTTTCACTCGGTCGCGGGAGAAAGATCGATACCATCCCGACGCGTCGCGCAAGGCAACCTCAAAATCGTCGATGTGCGCCAGCGTGCCTTTGATCTGGTCGCCAGCGGTCAACGTCACAGTCACAGTAGGGTGCTGGCCCTCGGGATACAGCATTCGCGCCTCGAGGTCGATGGGAGAGTACTTGCGAACCGCAGCGCTCATGTCGCCTGCCGGCGTATGGCATTTGTTGCAGCCGCCGGCCCCGCCGAAATACGCTTTCCCAGCTTCGACATTTCCTGTGAGCAGCTTCTCAACGGGATATCCACGCGGAATGTCGGCCGAATTCAAGGCTTCGGCCGCACGCGCGTGCAAATAGGCGGCGAGGTCGCTCACTTGCTGATCCGTCAGAGCCATCGCCGGCATGCCCTTGTCCGGGCGGCCGTGACGAATGACATCGCCAATCAGATCACCTTTCACGTCATGCGCCACAAGCGGTGAGCGCACGAGGTCGGGACCGCGCCCGCCAGTAGCGTCCGCACCGTGACAGAATCCGCAAGTTTGCTCGAACTGTTTGTGGCCGCGCTCGATGGCCGGATCCTGCGGAGCGGCCGGCGATGAAGCCGAGGAGTTCGCAATCGCAACGAAAGAAACGATCAGCACTGAAAGCAATAGACTTTTTGCAACGAGAATCAAGAAGCGCCCCCTGGCTCGCAAGTCGGCCACACTCACCCCGCAGCGCGTGGATTCTAGCATCGCCTCTCGCAAGCTGCACTCATCGCGAACGGGAATCCGTGTCGCGATCGGGAGTTGGAAGCTAGGGTGCCCCGATTCGCTGCGCCAAATCGGGCGCTAATTGCTGGAAATGGCGCACATTGAACGTATAGATTCGCTCGCACTCCGCTTCTCGCGCACATCGAAGGTGAATGGCATCGTAAATTCGGCCCCCGGTCCATCCTCGATCAGCGCACTCCCGGATCGTCTCTATATGCATTTGCGGCGTGACAGTGATGAGTTGGAAATGAGGTAAAATTTCTTCCGATAGAATTTTCAACGCTTCTGAAGGGTAAACGGCGGGGCGGAACGGCGTGCCTGTAAGAACTGCGTAAACTTCGGAAAGGCCGTGGCCGGTCGCAAAACCTTCGACTTTACCGTCCATAGCCAATGCGAGGGCAGGAGCGGCTTGATTGTGGTGCACATGATCTCTAACTGAGGCCGCCACAAAAATTGTGGTGTCGAAGTAGACCTTCATAGGCCCAATAGTTCTTTGATTCGTTCTTCCCGCATGTCATCTATCAAGTTGTCCCAATCAAAGCCCTCGGGCAATTTGCCTAAATGTACCCAATGTCCGTTCACTTTTATCATTGAAGGCTGCTGGTCTACAGGCTTAAGAAGCACCCCCTCTGGCCGTTCCTCAATCTCCAGGTCGCTGCCCTGGCGCAGGCGGAGGCGGTCCCGCACAGGCTTTGGAAGGACAATCCTGCCCGCTTTATCAATTTTAACGTTCATGCCATTTATAATGGCATATACCATTTCAAATGGCAATACCTGCTTAATGTAATAAAATGAGCGCTTTAGCGGCCGTCTCCCATATCGTTCATGGCCCTCAGAGCTGCGGGCTTATCCAAGGAATCGGTAGCCGCGACGCCAGTGATGAGTCGCGCGCCCCGGCTAAAGGTCAAATACTCGAAGCCCCACTGCACAAAGACCAGGACACGGCTCTGAAACTCCACGATGTACATCAAGTGGATAAACAGCCAGGCGAGCCAGGCAAACAGCCCTGAAAGGTGGAGGCCGAAAATGTTTGCCACGGCGGCAGCTCTCCCGATGACCGCCATGTCCCCCTTATCAAAATAATGAAAGGGCTTGATGCCCTTCTTCCCTTCCAAACGTGCGCGAATGGCTTTGGCCGCGTAGGCTCCGCCTTGAATGGCCAACTGCGCGACACCGGGGTGTGGTTTTCCGTTCTTATCGAAGGAGAGCGCCAGATCGCCCACGATGAAAATATCGGGATAGCCGGGAACGGTGAGGTCCGGCGCGACTTTGATACGTCCGCTGTGGTCCGTCTCTGCTTTGGTGCGCTCGGCTAGTTTTCTGCCGAACTCGTTGGCTGTTACGCCGCCGGCCCACAGCACCGTCTTCGCGAGCAGTCTCCTCGACTCTTCGCCGGATTTGTAGGTAACGCCCCCGGCGTCGATGGACGTCACCATCACGCCTTTGCTGACTTGCACGCCGAGCCGCGAAACGAGTTTCTCCGCTTTCGCCGAGAGATCCTCTGGATAAGCAGCAAGCACGCGCGGCCCGCCTTCCATCAAAATGATGCGCGCCTCACGCGGATTGATGTGTCGAAAATCGTTCTTCAGAGTTTCGTTGGCAATTTCCGCAAGCGCGCCGGCAAGCTCTAATCCGGTAGCTCCGGCGCCGACAATAACGAACGTCAGCCACGCGCGTGCCTCTTCCTCGCTGGCTGAGCGTTCCGCGCGTTCAAAGGCATAGAGGATCTTGTGCCGAATAGCCGTAGCTTCTTCGACGGATTTCAGGCTCGGCGCCCATTCTCGCCAACTGTCATTGCCGTAGTAAGAAGTCTGAGAGCCGGTGGCCACTATCAGCGAGTCGTAGGCGTAAACGCCGCCGTCGCGCAAAATGACGCGCTTCGCGACCGGGTCGATATCCGCCGCTTCGCCGAGCAAGACCTGCGCATTTTTCTGCTTGCTCAAAACACCGCGCAACGGTGCCGCAATTTCGCCTGGCGACAGCGAGCCCGTGGCCACCTGATAAAGCAATGGCTGAAACAAGTGAAAGTTGCGCCGGTCGATCAGCGTGATCTCGACCGCCACATTCTTGAGCTTTTGCGCGGCGTTCAGGCCGCCGAACCCGCCGCCAAGAGTGACTATACGGTGCCGCTGGTCCATGCCGGTCGCTCCACCTTACACAACCTCGATACAACTACTATCATCTCATCTACGTTGATTTGCGCAATTTAGACGCGCTGCCAGCGCATGAAGATGCAGAGAAAGTTCATTCCAGCTGGGCTTGTTTGAACGACCGCCGCGTGCGCCTTCAACCTCCCGGCTCGGACAAGCTGGCGCACACCATCTCTTTGCTTTAGCACGATATGAGAGAAAAAACGATTTCCAATCCGCAGACCCGCGAACAGATGGAGCGCAATACATTGCGCCTACTCTGTTCCGTCCTGGTGAAACCCGGCACCCGGCTGGAAATCTGCCGCTTGTTGCATCCCCACGATTTTCTGGATCCCCTGCGAAAAGCTGTCTTTGAAGAAGTACTGGCCGCGGGCGTAATCAGCTCGAAACAGCTGCGCGCATCGCTCCCCACCCGGATGATTAGCCGTGGATTCCCTGGCTTCGATTTGGATAAACTACTCGCGCCAAAACTCGCGAGCGAGGCGGAAATCGAGCAGTTGTTCGAGAGCACTCTGCGCCTGCTGAAACTCGATGGAGCAAACGATCCTGCTCTTTTCGCGCCCGAGGCCGATGCCCAAGACTAGCTATCGTGTTTTGACCCTTGCAGAAGCGCTCGGACTCGCTGGATTCATTGCCTGGTACATCTGGCAACTGCAAAGCGCACGGCCCAATTCCTGGATCGTCTTTCCGATATGGCTTCTCGCAAGCATCGCCTTGCATCGCGACACTCCCAAAACGCTCGGCTGGCGCGCCGACAATCTTTGGCCCGCGACACGCCAAGGACTGCCGATCCTAGCCGCGTTTACCATCGCTGTCCTCGCGGCTGCAGTATGGTTTGGAGCCTTCCATCGATTGACATTCCATTTGTCTGAGACGAAACGCTTCTTCGGTTATTTCGCATTTTGTCTGCTGCAGCAAGTTGCTCTGAATTCTTATCTCACGAACCGTCTACTCTATGCACTGGAAGAGCCGGGCGTAGCTGCGCTGATCGCCGGCATGATTTTTGCCGCGCTCCATTGGCCAAATCCAGTTCTCGTGCCATTGACTTTCATTGGCGGCGTGGCCATGAGCTGGCTCTTCGCGCGCGAACGCAACATTATCCCGCTAACGGTCGGGCAGGCCATTCTAGGCACGCTTGTATGGTGGGCTTTTCCCGTGGCCTGGCATCATGGAATGCGCGTAGGCCCCAGCTACTACACGTTTCATCCGTGAAAAATCAGCGCAAGGATTTGCCGCTCCAGCAGATGACGCTCGCAAACGGTTCCCCGGCAGGGCCCGAAAACTCCGCTCTCGTCACGAGACTACAGATTCAAATGTTCGTATTTCCCGGCCGTCCCACGCAAACTTGCCGCACCCCGCTGTGAATTCGCCGTCTTCTCCCAAACACCCGGGATAATCAACGAACATTTCGGGCAAGCGCCGTTTATAAGCCGATTTTCAAGCACATCATGCCACGACCGCCGAATCAGCAGTTCACCGCATTCAGGGCAATCTGTGTTCGCCGCGTCGCTAAAAATATTTCCCTCGTACACGTAATGGAGGCCAGTTTCCAGCGCGATCTCGCGCGCGCGATGAAGCGTCTCCGGCGGCGTGCGCGGTTTATCCTGCAACTTGAAATCCGGATGGAACGCCGTGAAGTGCAAAGGTACGTCCGGCCCGAGATGTGTCAAAATCCATTCGGAAAGTTTCCGCGTCTCGGCGGGATCATCGTTCAACGTCGGAATCATCAGATTCGTAATCTCAAACCACACGCCCGTTTCCTTCTTCAACCATTGAAGCGTGTCCAGCACCGGCTGCAAGTGCGTCAATGTAATCTTCCCGTAGAAACCTTCCGTGAATGCCTTTAAATCGATGTTGGCCGCGTCGATGTGGTCATAAATCTCGTGAAAAGCCTCGTAAGTGATGTAGCCATTCGAAACCATCACCGTTTTCAAGCCGTACTCCTTCGCCGCCTCGCAAATATCGATCACATATTCGCCCCAAATCGTCGGCTCGTTATACGTAAACGCCAGCGAATCGCACCCATGCTCCAGCGCTAGTAAAGGCACATCTTCCGGCGCCAGGGCCTGCGACCGAACTTGATCCTGCCGCGACTTCGAAATGTCCCAGTTCTGGCAAAAAAAACACCCCATGTTGCAGCCCGCGGTGCCCATACTGAACACGCGCGTGCCCGGTAAAAAATGATTCAGCGGTTTTTTCTCGATGGGATCGACTTGCAGCGCTGCAGGCGCGCCATAGCCCAAGCTATACAATTTTCCGCCCTGGTTCACACGGATAAAGCAAAATCCCGATTGTCCCGAATGGATGTGGCAATGCCGAGGGCAAAGATAGCAGTGCACGCGACCGCCCGGCTCCGCCTCCCACCAGCGTGCCTCATGCAACTGCTCCGTCTTCTGGAGGATCTTCAACTCACTCACAAGCGGATCCTCCTTCCAACTAAATTATACGCCCGCACGCGCCTAGCATCGGACTTTTGCGACTCGATGGGGTTGCTACAGGAGAACAAGTTTCAAGCGTGGCGCCGGACCTGCCGCTGCACGCGCCGCCGTTCCGCGGCCCAATCCACAAAATTCATCATGTTCGACCGGTATTTCCATGACAACCGGAAAAATTTCCGCGCATCCAGGTTCGCCGCTTCCGTGCCAAGAAACGTCTCAAATCGCCACCGCAAGTAAGGGCTCTTCCACGGCTTGAATCGATACCCGCGCGCAACGTTCCAGTAGTACCACAGTGTCTTCAACATCGTTCTTACACGGGCAATGCGCCCGCTCCCACGCTTTCTTCGCCTTAACTATCTATCCGCCGCCCAACGGTGCCGACAAATGCTCGTGCACCAGCACCCATCCTGATGCGCGCCTCTCCCATATTCCCGTATAGCGAATCTCTATTTCCACATCTTTACCGTCCTTTGTTTTTTCGGATAAATGCATGGGCACCGTCGTCCACGCCACGCTCCCATGCCGGCTCACTCTCAAATCCTTACCCGCGCTCAGCGTTCCGCTCACCATATTATCGAAAAATTCCTTCTGCACCCCTTCGCGGTATTCCTTCCAACTGTGATACGCAAATGGCGCAACATCATAAAACACCAGCCCGTTCTCTTGTGCGTAGAAGCGGGCGGGAGCATCCGCGTTGCCCGTGCTCCACGCCGCGCAATACGCATCAATCAGTTTACGAAAAGTAGCGTCATCGCTGGCCTTTTGCTCCGCCCGCGCCCCAACAAACGTCAGCAGCCCTCCCGCCAGCGCCAGTGCCACATAGAGAAGCCAGCGCCAACGTTCGCCGCCTCCGGCGTTTCCATTTCCAGTTTGCAAAATCGTCTCCGTCCGTCGCAAGCTTGCCGCGGCGTTAAGGTGGGAAAAGCCACCATTCATTGCCAGCTACCCTACGGCGATTCACTCCCTTTTGCAAGAGCTGTCTAGTAGTCGCAGCCGCCAGTCCTTATCTCACGGTTTTTCGCCGATGCCAGCCGCCATTGGCCGGTAAATCCAGCCCATCCGCCGAAAAACAAATGCGCCATTCCAAGCCGTCCCCTAATCTCGCTCGTGGGCGGACAAATCGCCCGATGCGGAGGGGAGCATGGCTACAAAGCAAGCGGCTGGAGATAAACAAAGGGGCTTTTTGGCAGGAATCCTGGTAACCGTCGGAGCCGCCGCACTCCTCGCCGATCTCGCCTTTCTGGCGCAGCCGCTCGTTCATCTTTTCGAATCCGCGAAATCCGGCCTTTTTGGCTTCGTCCCCGCCCTCGGCATGTCCGCCTTAAACGCAGCTCGCGCAGTCGCCCTCCATCAGGTCGACTACTTCTCTCTTGTCTCTCGTATCTTGGTATTATTCTCCGCGCTGGTCGCTGTCGTGGTGGGCACGGCTCTCTGGAATAGCCGGCAGCCTCTCGAGGCGACGCAGAACCGCAGCAATCTGCCACGCTCCGTTGAAGGAGATCGCTGATGGATCAAAACGATCCACAACCGACAAGACGTCCCACGGTTATGCTGGCCGGCGACTTTCTCTGGGGGCTCGTCTGGGGCTTCGTCATCCTCTCGATCGGCGTCGCCCTGCTTCTCGACCACATGGGCTTTCTGCCCTTTGAGCAGGTCTACCGCTTCTGGCCCTTGCTCCTCGTATTGGCCGGCCTCATGAATCTCTTCAACCAGTCCGCACGCGCTTTCGGTTTCCTTCTGATTCTCGCGGGCGTCCTGCTCGAACTCAATAAATTTGGTGTCATCCATCTGAGCTTCGCCGATATCTGGCCCCTGGCGATCATCGCGGTTGGCGTGCTCTTGATTTGGGGTTCCCTCGAGACTCGCGGCGTGATTCGTAGAAAGGTCAAGATGGACTGGACGGCTCCGGGCGCCGCGGAAACTTTCCGGCAACGCATCATGGAGGCCACCACCGAAACGGACACCACCATCAACGCCGTCGCTATCTTTGGCGGCTGCGAACGCCGCTACACGGGGCAGCATTTCCGCGGCGGCAAAGCCACCTCCATCTTTGGCGGGATCGAAATTGACTTCCGCGATGCGAACATCGAAGACGAAGCCGTCCTCGAAGTGAGTTGTATTTTTGGCGGCGTGGAACTCCGCGTGCCGGAAACTTGGTACGTCCATTCCCGCAGTTTGCCCGTCTTCGGCGGATTCGAGGACAAGACCCGCCAGCCCAAAGTCGATCCTTCCACGGGGGCAAAGAGAAAAACTCTTATCGTTACGGGCGTCGTCGTTTTCGGAGGCGTGGAGATCGGCAACTAAGCGGTCTTTATGCATCCACTTCTCACACCGATCAACCGCTTCGGCCTCTACCTTCTCGCTTGGGTCCCGCTGGCCGGCATCCTGATTTATCTCATGGCCGTGCCCGGCAAACTGGGCTGGCTGGACGCCGCCGTGCTCATGATTCCCCTCTGTCTCGTCTACCAGTTCGTTTGCCTTTCCGCCTGGTATTCCTGCAAAGCCGCCCCCATTCAAAAGAGCACTGCCCAGCGCCTCTGGCTAACTCATGTCCTCGCCGCCGCAGTCCTTAGCCTTTTCTGGGTGCTGCTGGCGCGGCTCCTAGCTTATGGCCTCTCGCAACTGCCGGATTTCCAAGGACTCGAACAGCGCTTCTCCTCTCAACTCTCCGTCCTCTTCGGCGCAGGTTTTCTCCTCTATCTCCTCGCGGTCGCTTCTCACTACGTCATCCTGGCAATCGAGGACTCGAATAAGGCTGAAATCCGCGTCCAAGAAACCAGCCTTCTCGCGCGAGACGCGGAATTGAAAGCGTTGAAAGCCCAGGTGAATCCGCATTTTCTTTTCAACAGCCTCAATTCCATCAGCGCGCTCACCAGCGTCAACCCCGCGAAGGCTCGCGAAATGTGCATCCTGCTGGCCGAGTTTCTCCGCATGACGCTGGGGCTCGGCGAAAAAGCGAGCGTTTCTCTTTCCGAAGAGCTATCCATGCTCCATCGCTATCTCGCCATCGAAAAAGTCCGATTCGGCGCGCGGTTGCGGATCGAAGAAGACATTCAGCCGGATTCCAAGTCCGCCCAATTGCCCCCACTGCTGTTGCAGCCGCTCGTCGAAAACGCCGTTACTCATGGCATCGCCAATCTCCCGGATGGTGGCCTGGTCCGCATCTCCGGCCAAAGTCAGAATGGCCGCGTCTCGCTGGCGATTGAGAACACTTTCGATCCTGATTCGACCCCCATGTGCAAAAGCGGCCTTGGACTAAAGAACGTTCGCGACCGGCTGGACGCGCGCTACGGCAAGGACGCCAACATGCGCGTCAGCGCCGAAAACGGAATATTTCGCGTGGACTTGTCTTTCCCCGCGAGTCCCGAAGAGGTAAAAACTTGAGCAAATCGCCAGAAAAGAAAATCAACGCGCTTATCGTTGACGATGAAGACCTTGCGCGCCTCGTCCTCCGCGAGCTGATTCAAACTCACCCCGAAATCGTTGTCATCGCCGAGTGTGCAAACGGCTTCGAGGCGGTAAAGGCTGTCGCCGAGCACAAACCCGACCTGATTTTCTTGGATGTCCAGATGCCCAAGCTCTCCGGATTCGACGTTCTCGAACTCATCGGAACGGATACCCCGGTCATCTTCGTCACCGCCTACGATCAGTACGCCATGCGCGCCTTCGAAGTCCACGCCGTCGATTATCTTCTAAAACCCATCGGCCGCGAGCGCTTCGACGCGGCTCTCGAACGCGCCAAATCCCGCCTCGGCGAAAAAATGCCCACGCCGCCCGAACTAACCGCCGCCGCCCGCCCGCCAAAACAGTTTCTGGACCGCATTGTCGTTCGCGACGGCACACGCGTCACACTAATCCCCGTCGGAAAACTAGACTATGCCGAAGCCCAGGACGACTACGTCGCTCTAGCCAGTGAAGGCAAAAAGCATCTGAAGCAGCAAACAATTGTCAGCCTCGAGTCATGCCTCGATCCCGAGCGCTTCGTCCGCGTCCACCGCTCCTATGTCGTGAATTTCGAGCGCGTGGTGCGCATCGAGCCCTATGGCAAAGACAGCCGCCTGGCCATCCTCGCCGACGGCACCCGCCTTCCCGTCAGTCGCGCCGGCTACGCCCGCCTAAAAACGCTACTCGATCAACGCTCGTAAAGGAGGGCCTTGCCCTTCCTTCTGTACCACCGGCGGCTTGGCCCCTTTGATCACCAGCCACAATGTGAGGGCTATCTCGCCGAAGAACGCTGGCTGCGCATACGCAAACACCTTGCCGTAGTACTGCGGCGTCAATTCACCCGCGAGACTTAGCACCACATAGGCGCTACCGCCGAGGGCGAGCCAAACCCCCAGGAACCGCGGCAGGAAATGCGACCGGTACACCAGCAATCCTAATGGCAAGAGCCACACACCCCAAAGAACTTCGGCAGCCGTGTTTTGATGGTCGCGCAGTTTCAGAAACACCATCGCCAGCGCATCCTGCTGAGATTTGTCGAATGCCGAAAGATAATTGCCTCCGCGCACTGTCATTAGCGCAGCCGCGTCGCTCACTACACCCACAAAATCGAGGACCGCCGGCATCACTCCCCCGAAGATCACAACCTGCACCGAGAGGTTCTGGTCTACTCCCACAAACAGCCGGTAAAAGGCCAGCACGAGGAAAATCAAGATCACCCCGCAGGCCAGATCACTCACGATACCGAACCGGAACAGCCACTCGTGCGCCGCGATGTTGTTGACCGTCGCGGCGGCATTTCCCCTCACGAATAGTTTGCTTGGAATATAGATAAGACGCAGAGGCCCGAGCAGGACTAGGAGCAGGTACCAGAATCCGGCGACTCTCCCTGGGTTTCGCACCGAACTCATCTTCCTCCCCTGATGTAAGCTTGTCGGTAAGGCTGTGCCGATTTCGAGCGAATTCCAATACTCACTGCCCGCTGCTTTTTAATTCAGCCGCCGCACCCAAATCCTCGAAGTCGCCGGCTTCCCCAAATGCATGGTGCGCCCATCCGACCGCAACGTCATCGTCTCGTCGTATTCTTTTTTCAACACTTCAAGTTTGGTGGAAGGCCGCAACCGCAACCCGTCCAAAAACTCCAAAAACTGTCCGTCTTTCTCGTAAACGCACAGTATCTCCGCTTCGTCGCTGGCGGCTAAATCCGAAAGCAGCACTGCGCCCTCTTTGCGAAGCTGCGCGACTCCTCCGCGTATCGGCACCCCGTGCGGGCAGCTCTTCTTCCCGCTGAATCGCTTCAGCAGCAGCGCTTCGACTTCCGGCGAAATCGCATGTTCCAGCCTCTCCGCTTCCGCGTGCGCCTTGGCCCAGGGCAATCCAATCACGTCCGTGAGCAGCATCTCCGCCAACTGGTGCCGCAGCGCCATCCGCTCTGCTACCTGCCTTCCCTTCCGCGTCAGGTCAATCCCGCCGTTCCGGTCAACCCGCACGAGCTCGTCCCTCGTCATCCGCTTCAACGCCGCCGTCACCGCCGGAGGGGTTACGCTCAATTCTTCCGCGAGCCGCGCGCTGATCGGCGTTTGGTCCTCCTCCAGCATCTCCCAGATCGCCTTGAGGTAGTCCTCTTGCGAAACGCTAGTTTTTTCTCGCCTCAAACCCGCTTCTCCTCGCCCGTCGCTTCCCGTCTCCTAAAGTCTTCTGCTGCCCGAACTCACAAATGCCCTACCGTTTGACGTTTCCCGCTTTACCACGAGTGCGCTCGGGCTTTCGCAGCCTGTCCGCCAGCTTCGCCACGCGCCTCTCAATGTCCTCGAAGATTCTCTGATAAAGCTCCGCATCCGCGCCATAAGGATCTTCCACGAGCCAGTCCTCCACGCGAGCCGGGTCGTCGAACGCGATTTCCCTCGGCCGTCCGCTCATATTGACGATGATATCCGCCGCCCGCAAGGCCTCGAAATGGATGGCCTTCGATTCCAACCCCGCCGCTGGATATCCATTTCTGACGAGAGTCTCTGTCGTCATCGGCTCGACCCGCCCGAGTGGTGTCAACCCGGCGCTCGACGGCTCTATGACGTCTGCCGCCACCCCGAAAGCGATAGCCTCTGCCATCGGGCTACGGCACGCATTCCCCAAGCACACGAACAGCACCTTCGTTCTGTCACGTTTTGTTACCAATCCAATTCCTCCAAGCCTCAATCTTACCGTGTTACCAATCCCACAGAGATGTTTGGCCGCGGCCAGCCGCGCCTACCGCCAATCTTTTCAACGACTTGCAGATTAAGCAATTTTTTCATTGACTTTATAAGTCTAACTGTGGTACTGTTTCTTGCGCATAAACCCATGTGTCG
>CAVYFO010000013.1:0-47250 GCA_963767755.1 uncultured Acidobacteriota bacterium
GCCTCCCAAACTGTTTCCCCGCCTGGTCAAACAATTGCCGGATTTCGTTGACGTCTCTCAAATTCGCTTGCAGCGCCGCAGCGCGACGCCCCAATGCTTCGATCTCTCCGCAAACGCCCCGCGCTTCTGCCGCCGACGAATTGTAGTGCACAACAACGCTTGCGCCTTCTTCCGCCAGCCGCAGCGCGACCGCCCGCCCCAGCCGCTTCCCCGCGCCAGTGACCAGCGCCGTCTTCCCCACGAGCGACGCCGCGACTCGTCCTGTGTTCTCTGACATTGTTTTTCCGCTCCTCGAAACGTTATCACATCCCGCATTCGCCGCGCCCCGCCGCTCACTTACCCACGCAGTGATATCATCGATGCCACAAACCGATTATGAAAAGTAGATCGCGTGGAAGGAGACTCTGAATGAAACTCGACCTGCTCGCCATCGCTGCCCACCCCGACGACGTAGAACTCACCTGCGGTGGCACGCTCCTGAAAATGGCGCATCTTGGCTACAAAACAGGCATCCTGGACCTGACCGCCGGTGAAATGGGCACTCGCGGCACTCCCGAAATCCGAGCCAAGGAAGCCGCCAAAGCCGCAAAGCTCCTTCGCGTAAGCTGGCGCGGCACCCTCGGCGTCCCCGACTCCGACGTCCAGCCCAGTCGCCAACATAAACTCCGCCTCGCTTCCGTGATCCGCGAACTTCGCCCCAAGACCGTCATCCTTCCTTATTGGGAAGCACGCCACCCCGACCACTATCACGCCTCCACGCTCGGGTACGAAGGCTGTTTCCTGGCCGGACTGAAACAATTGCCCATCGACGGCGAACCTCACCGTCCCTTCAAAATCCTTTACTCCACCGCCTACGCTCCCGTCCGCCCCACTTTCGTCGTCGACATCACCGCCCAATTCGAGCAGCGCCGCCGCGCTATTCTCGCCTTCGCCTCTCAATTTCATCCTCCCAAGGGCGAATCCCGCAGCCGATTCCAGAAAACAAACGTCTTCCTGGCCATCGACCGCCTCGAACAACAAATGACAGAGTTAGCGCGCCATTGCGGCGAAATGATCGGCGTGAAGTACGGCGAGCCGTTCCTAATCAAAGAGCTGATGCAGGTCCACGACGTCGTCAAGATGGACGTCCGCTCCATCTGAATTTTTAGTTTTTTCTGTCAATGAACCTGCAGGGTTAAATCGAAGGCGGTCTTCTACTGCCCACTATTTACTACTCGCTACTCACTCTTTTTCCTCAAAAATTCTCTTCGTCCTGCGCCGGCGAATACCCCGGAATTCCCGGCCCCTTAGGTGTATTTTCCGCGCGGAGTCGTGTCAGTGCCTCGTCTTCGGCTCCCGATTTTCGCAGCACAACGATCGTGCTAAGCGCTTCGCTATAAACGCGCGTCACCAGGTAAACCTCTCCGGTGTCGTTCTTTCTCCAAAGCTGCCCAATCTGAATCTTTTTTACGCTCATTTCTCTCACATTGACTCTAGAGGCCACCGCCAAACGTGTCAACCATTCAAATGCTGCCTTTTGGACACAATTCCTCCTGCTTTTCATTTCGGCACACCATCGCTACCCCGGCCTGCAGTTCCCCGGCAGGCTCCCCGAAGCACGAGCAGCCTCAATGTCTACAATCGTCAATTCGCGTGTGCGGTGTAGGAAACCTTCTGCCCTAGCTCAACATCGTAGTGCTTAAGGCTGAGAGCGTCATTTGACACTTGTACCGTGCAATCGGGTGTATACTGACCGCACCGGGAGGTAAATGCCATGACCTGCATTCCGAGACTTTCTTTGGGCTTTACAGTGGCAGGCCTCCTCGCCGCAAGTGCGGCTCTGGCAGCCCCTCAGTCTCAGCCATCCAGTCAGAGTTCAGCGCCCGCTCAGACACAACAGCAACCCGCCGCACAGCAGCCAGCTTCCACGCAGCCTCAGCCGCAAGCGCCTGCGCAGCCGGCGCCGCCGCAGCCCGCCCCTCCACAACCCGCTCCGCCCCAGCCAACGCCCGCGGCCCAATCCCAAACTCCCCCGCAGGATCAACCGGTTCCACAAAAGGACACCGTCGATCCCAAGAATTCCAAAGAAGATGTCAACGACATTGGCAATCGCAACCTCGGCAAGGGCATCAATTTCTATTCGCTCGAACGCGAAATCGCCCTCGGCAAGCAGCTCGCCCAGGAAGTCGAACGCTCCTCAAAAATGATTGACGACCCGGTCGTCACCGAATACGTCAATCGCGTTGGCCAAAACCTTGTCCGCAACTCCGACGCAAAAGTTCCTTTCACCATCAAAGTCATCGACTCCGACGAAGTCAACGCCTTCGCCCTCCCCGGTGGCTTCTTCTACGTCAATAGCGGCCTAATTCTTCGCGCCGATGAAGAATCCGAACTTGCCGGTGTCATGGCCCACGAAATTTCACACGTAGTCCTTCGCCACGGCACCAAGAACGCCACCAAAGGCGAAATCATGCAGCTCGCGACGATTCCGCTCATGCTTCTCGGTCCTGGCGGATGGGCTGGTTACGGCATTTACGAAGCCGCTCAGCTGGCCATTCCCGTCACCTACCTGAAATTCAGCCGCGACGCCGAGCGCCAAGCCGATTATTTCGGTCTCCAGTACATGTATCACGCCGGCTACGACCCCAATTCCTACGTCACCTTCTTCGAGCGCATTCAAGCTGACGAAAAGCGCCGCCCAGGCACAATTCCCAAAGTCTTCTCCACTCACCCGCCCACACCAGAGCGCATCGAGCTAGCCCAAAAAGAAATCGCGGACATTCTCCCCGCGCGCCCGGAATATATCGTGACGACTTCGGAATTTGACTCGGTTAAAGCCCGCCTCCGCAACATCGAATTTCACCGCAAAGTTTCGGACAATCAGCCCGGCAAACCCACTCTCCGCACGAAAACCGAGCAATCCAAGCAGGGCACTTCGACCGATCCCAACTCCACCTCGGGCGATGACGACGGCCGTCCAACCCTGAAACGCCGCCCCGACGATCCGTCTAACAATTAACTGTTCTCAATTTTGCTCGCTGCACATCTTCCATTAAATTAGAAAAGGGCGGCTCCAAGAGCCGCCCCTTATTTGTTCCCATCAACTAGCCACGAATCCCGCGCTACGCTCCTCATCACCCGAAACTTCCATCTCGACGCTGCCAGCAACCGCGCCCCGTGCCATTTCATCCGGGCTCGCTCCCTACGTCCTCGATTCACTCCATCCTCGACCTACTTCGTCCGAGAGCGAGCCCCTCACATCTACTTATAAACGCTCATCCGCAGTGAATCCTCGCGCCGGTCCACCACCATTTCCGGATGCTCCCTGCGAAACGTTTCCGCAATGTGGCAATCCCAGCACACCGGCAAATGCGTTCGCATCGTCTCTTGCAGCTTCTCCGCCGGAATCTCATTCCACTGCACCGTCTTCCGCTCCGCATCCACCAGCGCCGGCTTGTGGCTGTCCCAGTGCAATTCGCCAAACGGCTTGTGGCAATACGCGCACTCCTTGCCCTCATACCACCGCTGCACAATGGTCGAAACCAGACACGCCTTCGGCGCCTCTTCAATCTCCGCCAGGCACCATTGCCCACACTTTTCCCTTTCCGGCCATCTCGAACATTCTTTCAACGCAAGTTCTTCGCGCCCAACCGTCGCCTTCAGCGCCGCATCTCCCGCCGCCACGCGCACCGCCGCCGCCTCATGCGTCTCCGGGCACGACACAATCCTCTCACCTCGAAACTTCAAATAAGTCCCCGCCGCTCGCCTCAGCATGATTCCCAATCCAACCATTAGCAGCCCAACCGCCGCCACCAGCACGCTCACAAAAATGTAGTTCATAGCAACCTCCCGTCCAGCCGCCTCCAAGCCAACCGGCTCTTCGCCGCAGCGCTGGTCCGTTCACCACATCAACTTCCTCAGTTTGCGCTTATCGGCCCCCGTAAGACTGTGCCCCGCGACACTCCGCCTCGTGACGCGCGTCACCTCCCGTTGTCCGCATCTTGCCCATCCATAGAGCTATTTATGGAATATCCTTCCGCTCGCTTGCATCTCTGTCCTCACGCGGGCCCCAGTTCGGGCAACGAGCGTTGAGCCTCTTCCTGGAATCGGAAAAAACGCAATTCAAATTCACGCCATTGTAACTTTGGATTTTACTTTCATTC
The DNA here is from genome assembly GCA_963767755.1 of uncultured Acidobacteriota bacterium. Taxonomy (GTDB): domain Bacteria; phylum Acidobacteriota; class Terriglobia; order Acidiferrales; family UBA7541; genus Acidiferrum. The sequence goes on from CAVYFO010000013.1 coordinate 4,143, forward strand.
ATCTCGCCGCCATACTCTCGCCCATTCGCCGGGGGAGCTTCGGGTTTTCCACAGACTGACGCTCGATTTATGTCCCGAGTGTGTGATACACAGTTCGCGATTGCACGGTCGAGTCCAATATAAGGGGTGTACTGAGATGAAGAAAATTGCGCGGGTTATCTGCGTTTTCGCTGGCCTGATTTGCTTGTTTTCCCTGCCCGCGCAAACCCAGCAGACTCTCGGCTCCATCACTGGCACGGTGACCGACAGTTCCGGGGCCGTCATCCACGAGGCAACCGTAAAAATCCTCAACTTGGCTACAGGTTTGCAACAAACTGCCATCACCAAAGCAGACGGCTCCTTCGAGGTCCCCGATCTCCCCATCGGAGTTTATAGCGTCACTTTCTCTCGTGACGGCTTCAAAACCGAGGTCCATTCGCAAATCATCGTGCAGGGCCATCGCACGACCACCGTCAACGGCTCTTTGAAGCCCGGCGAAGTAAATGTCACTGTCACCGTGACGGAAACCCCGCTGATGAACCAGACCGATACCACCAACGGCTACGTAGTCGACCATCTGACCATCGAGCAGACGCCACTGGGCACAGGGAGTTTCACGCAACTGGCCATTCTGAGTCCCGGCGTTCATGCCGATTTCCTCGGCGGGTCCGGTTCGAACTCTGGCCTCGGCAATCAGGCCATCTTCGCCAACGGGAACCGCGACACCAGCAACAGCTTCTCTCTGAACGGCATCAGCACAAACAATTTGTTCAACGGAAACTCTACCAGTCAAGTCGGGGAAAATCGTTTCGTCCTCAATACCGGCGAGAGTTTCGGTTCGGGCGGCAACATCCAAACCAGCACCTCAGTTTATGGGGCGATTGGCCAGGCGCTGCCCACGCCCCCTCCCGACGCCATCCAGGAAATCGCCGTGAATTCGTCCATGTATGATGCCTCCCAGGGTAACAACAGCGGTGCGCACATCAGCGTAATCACGAAATCTGGCACTAACGCAATACATGGGGCTGTGTGGGAGCAATTCCAGAACAGCGATATGAACGCCTCTCCCTTCTTCTACAATGCTGCCGGGACAAACCCCGTTACCGGCCTGCCCTTCCTGCCGCGTCCCTTCCTCAATCGAAATTCCTTCGGCGCCACCATCGGCGGACCCATCAAGAAGGACAAGCTATTCTATTTCGGCTCCTATCAGGGTGTGCGCATCGCCGATGCCGAGTCTTCCACGAAGGACATCAACGTCCCGCTCGATCTGACCAACGATCGCACTTCTCAGGGCATAATCAACATGGTCCAGGCGGACTACGGCAAGACGATCACGGCGAGCCAGATCAATACCGCCGCTATGAACGTTTTGAATGCCAAACTCCCAAATGGCAACTATCTCATCCCGAGCGCGGCGTTCACCGGGGCTCAACAAACGGCGCTGGGATACGATGCCATTGTGCAAGGGCCGAACTCAGAGTCCACCGTCAATCAGGTGATTGTCGGCGTGGATTATGCGCCCCTCCTGAAAGATCGCTTGTCGGCCAAGTATTACTTCCAGAGCGATCCCACCAGTAATCCATTCGGAGCAGTCGGCTCTTTGCTGGGGTTCGCTCAGCAGCTTTCCGCGGGTAGCCAGGTTGCCTCCCTCTCTAACACGGTCATTCTGTCCCCGAACCTCACCTGGGAGCAGCATGGTGGCTTCACGCGCTTGCGCGCTTATGCAAATACCCAACAAGGATTCACCGCGTCTTCCATGGGTATCACTCTTCCTGGTTCTGCTACTTTCCCGCAGTTTGATATCACCACTTCCTCTCCTACCTCTAGTGCGGGCTTGGAGTTCGGCCCCAGCACCAGCTTTGGCGACGCTGGCATGTTTCAGAATCAATGGGGCGGCGGCTCCACCCTGAACTGGGTCAAAGGCAAGCACACCATCAGTATTGGCGGCGAATGGGACCACACTCAGCTCAACATCATCAACGACAACACCGACACGGATACAGTCGATTTCAAGACTTTCCTCACCTTCGTCGAGGGTACCCTCCATGGCGGAAATGAATTCGCCGGCTCGGCGGACCGCTACTATCGTTCCAATACCGCCGGCCTGTTTATCAACGACAACTTCAAGCTTCGCAGCAACCTCACTGTCACTGGCGGCATCCGCTGGGATTTCGACGGCCCCCTTTCCGAAAAGTACGGGCGCCTGACCTCGTTCGACCCGTCGAAATATAGCTACGTCCAGTGTCTGGTCGGTGGCGCCCCTGCTGACCCCGCTCTGACCAACTACAACGGCGGGCAGTGTGACGCAGGAACGGATGTCCTCACTGGTTCGGGGCTAGTTATCGCTTCCAATAACAAAACCGCTGGCACTCCAGGAGCTGGCGACAGCTTGATGAAGAACCACCAATGGGGTTTCGCCCCGCGCATTGGCGTAGCTTGGTCGCCTTTTACAAAAATCACCGTGCGCGCGGGTTACGGCCTGTACTTTGATCGCGGCGAGCTTTTCAGCTACTTCTCCCCGAGCGCCGGTTCTGGTTTTAACGGACCGCTCGGCGTCACTCTCGCCCCGCCATTTGTCTCGCCAGTCTCTGTATCCTCGGGAGCGACTCTTTCGGAGCCCTTTGGCACCGACGTGCCCACCGTTCCGACGCCCACCGCTGCCGGTTTTCTAGCCTACCTGCCCAACCTGCAGCAGACCGCCTGCGGTTATCCGGGTTGCTGGCCAACCGACAACCTCTTTGGACCTTTTCTCTTTGGCGGTTATGATATTCACAACAAACTCCCCTATACGCAGAACTGGACCCTCGACCTTCAGTACCAGTTCGCCAACAACTGGCTGCTGGATGTAGGTTATGTCGGCAATCACGGCACTCATCTCGTACTTCCCATTCCCTTCAACCAACCGCAAATCGCCACCCCAACGAACGTGGTCAACGGCCAAACTTCTTCCTATGGCGGTGTGAGCCCGCTCTATCTCGATAGCGAGCCCATCTCCACCAACGAATATGCTGGCAACGCCCCCATCCGCATTCCCTATCCAGGCTACGACATGAATTCGGTGCTCTATGAGGCCGAAGGCATTTCCAATTACAACGCTCTCCAGGTCCAGGTTCGCAAGCGCCTTTCCTTCGGCCTTCAGCTGACGGGTTCTTACACCTGGTCCCATTCCCTCGACGAGCAAAGCGCCCTCGGCCTTTTCTTCACCGGCAACAATCCTCTTGTTCCCAAATCCAACTATGCCTCCTCAGACTTTGACCAGACCCACGTATTCCTCATCAACTATAGCTACGCCCTCCCTACGCTTACCCAAAACCATGCTCTCGGTTATGCCATCAACGGCTGGATAATCGGCGGACAAACCGTCGCTGAGAGCGGCCAGCCTTACAGCGTCTACGATTATTCGGGCTCCGTCGCCAGCCTCTACTACGGCACCAGCGATTACATCACCAACCCCATCGTTCCTCTGGTTTCCGGCGTTACCCCCGCCCAAGCCAAACTTCAAGGCACCCTGGGCGTCAATCCCGGCCGCCCTGTGCTCAACGCCAGCGATTTTGCGCCCCAGTTCGTTATGCCGGGCACCAGCGGAGTCCCTGCCTGTGATGCGAGCGGATGCGATGATTACGAGTCCCTTTACGGTTCCTCCGGCCGCAATCTCTTCCGCGGCCCCTTCCAGGTTCGCTTCGATATGAGCCTCGCCAAGGAATTCCCGATCAAGGAGCGCTTCCGCCTCCGCTTCGAGGCCGACGCCTTCAATATGTTCAATCATCCTGACTTCGACGCTCCCAACAACGACGTCGACTTCTTCCCCAACTACGAAGGTCCACCATCCATTCCGCCCGTTGGCAGCCTCGGCATCATTCAACACACCATTGGCAGCCCTCGCTTTCTTCAGCTGGGCCTACATCTCACTTTCTAAACGGCCCGCGCTTTTCGTATCTCAGCCGAAGTTGGGCAAGCACGCATCGCGCGTACTTGCCCAACTTTCACTCCCCGAATCCCGCACTCATCTCTAACACCGCGTCCAGTCTTTGCCCGCTCTCCTTTCGTTCACTTCTCCCGCAAACCCACAAACCCGTTGCATCCCGCCCACTAAAGGCATAGGATGCGCCAAACAGCTGGCCCAACTCGGAATCCCCCCGCGTTCCCGACGGGCCCAAGGAGACCGACATGCGAACCCGACTGGTCACCCTGGCGATTTTCTTAATTTTCTGTGCTTCATCTCTTGCTCCCGCGGCCGCTGCACAATCCTATTACGTCGCCCTCGGCGATTCCCTCGCCGTCGGCTACCAGCCTGTCTCCGGCCCCCCGTACACGCAAGGCTACGCCGACGACCTCTTCGCCCTCTACAGCCCGCACATCCCCGGGCTCACCCTTACCAAGCTCGGCTGCGTCGGCGAAACCACCGCTACCATGGTCCAGGGCGGCGCCCCGCTTTGTCCCAACTATCCCGCAGGCAGCAGCCAGCTCGACGCCGCCGTCGCTTTCCTCCAATCTCACCAAGGCCAAGTCGCTCTCGTCACCCTCGACATCGGCGCCAATGACGTCGACGGCTGCGTCAGCACCACCGGCATCGACAAGTCCTGCATCGAAGCCGGCTTCTCCACCGTCAGCGCCAACCTCCCTTGGATTCTCCGTGAACTGCGCGCCGCCGCCGGCCCGCACACCCCCATCGTCGCCATGAACTATTACGATCCGTTCCTCGCCGCCTGGGCTCTCGGCTCCGCCGGCCAGTCCATCGCTCTCCAATCCCTCGCCGCCGCTACCGACTTTAACGTCCTGCTCGGCGCCATCTACGAGGTTTTCCGCGTTCCCGTCGCCGACGTCGCACAAACTTTCCGCACCTATAATTTCCTTCCCGTCCCCGGCGAAAATATCCCGGTCAACGTCTTCCTCATCCTGTCCTGGACCTATATGTCCGCGCCATCGCCCATCGGCCCGGACATTCACCCCAACGCCGCAGGCTACGCCGCCATCGCCGGCGCCTTCGCCGCCAAAATCAAGCTCTAGCAGCGAAAGCCACCACCGCGCGCGCAAATTTTGGTTGATCCGCTGGGCCATCCGCCCAGCCACTGCAGGTTGTGTGCTCTCCCGTCGAGCTGTGCGCCGATTCAAACAGTTCGAATTCGCCGTTCCACGCCACTTGTCGAAACTCTCTAACGCATTCCTACCGCAAACTCGAATCTGTGATAAAGCTAGCAAGGCCGGACACCAAAGCAGTCCCATTTCCGTTGAACAAGGGGTACATGTGAGCGCTGAGATGCCCAATCCCCATGCAGGTCCTCAGCTTCGCCGCAATTCTCTCGGTCTCGCCGAATTGGTCTTCCAAGGCGTTACCCACATTGCGCCGGCAACCAACGTGGTCTTCACATTTCCCATCATTGCTCTCAAAGCTGGTCCGGTTATGCCGCTCTCCTTCCACCTCGCCACCATCCTTTGCTTCTTTATTGGCAACACTGTCTCTCAGTTTTCAAACTACATGCCCTCCAGCGGCGGCTACTACTCCTTCGCCACTCGCGGGCTCGGCCATCGCAGCGGATTCATGGCCACCTGGAGCTACCTCATTTATGAAATTTTGGGCACGGCCGGATGCACTGGCTTCCTCGGCTACCTGATCTCAGACATGCTTCAAATCCAGTTCCATGTGAACATCCCGTGGTGGTCGATTGCATTAGCCACGTGCGCTCTCATTTGGTCGCTCACGCATCATGGCATCCAGCTATCGGGCCGCGTCACTGCGCTCTTAGGCGGCCTCGAAGTTTTGATCATGCTGGCCCTAAGCATCACGTTTCTGCTTCATCCCGGCGCCAGCTCCACGTACTCCGCCCCCCTCAAACCCTCTGCCGCGCCGCATCACTTCGGTGGAATTTTGGCCGGCATGGTTTTCTCCATACTGGCCCTCAGCGGCTTCGAAGCGCCCGCCCCGCTGGCCCAGGAAGCGTGCCGCCCCGCGAAATTTGTCGGCCAGGCCATCACCCTATCGTTGCTTGCCATCGGCATTTTTTATATTTTCACTTCCTACGCAAGCGCGATCGGCTGGGGAACCGGAGATATGGCCGCCTTCGCCGCCAATCCCAATCCGTACTACGTTCTCGGCCACGCGCTCTGGGGTGGAGCTTGGTGGTTTGTCGTCCTCGCCATCATCAATAGTGCCGTCGGCGTCGGCCTCGCGTGCACCAACGCCGCGTCGCGCGTCTTGTACACCATGGGTCGCGCGGGCACGCTTCCCGCCAGTTTCGCCCGCATCCACCCCACGCACTTGACGCCATCCTTCGCGATTGCCTTTGTCCAACTGGCAGGAATTCTCGCGATCCTGCTAGTTGGCTTGCTCCTGAAACCCGATACAATTTTCGGCTTCCTCGAAACCATCGCCACCCTCGCCGTCATTATTCTCTATGCGATGTCCAATCTCGCTTTGACTCGTTACATGCGCCGCGAACAACCAGCCCACTTCACCATCTGGCAGCACGTCGTAGCCCCGTGGATCGCCACGCTCGCCTTGCTTCCCGTCCTCTTTGTCACCATCTATCCGCAACCCGCGTGGCCTTACAACATGACTCCGTATCTCTTCCTGGCCGCGATCCTCGCCGGCTTCGCCTACATGCAGTGGCGCGAGTCCCGCAATCCCGGCGCCCTCCGCAAAGCCGCGCTCATGCTCACCCAAGTCGACCCCACTTCGGACCTCGAATAAGGTGCACCGCGCATCCCGTTAAGATTTTTGCCCAACGACGAGCGGTCCGCCGTTTTACATCCATCACTCTCTCGCACTGGCCCTCACAAACACCCGCCTCACGCCCCCGTTCCTCAGCCCACTACTTCCTGTATGATTATCTTACCTAATGAGTTATTCTCTCGCATCATGCCCGCCCCCTCGTTCCATCCAGAGATCTCGCGGTGCCGTTTGACAAAGCCCCATGCCTCGTTTAACGTTAAATGTTTGAGCGATACCCAAAAGGAGCAATAGATGGCCCAGGGACAGGCTACCAAGATCAAGAAGAAGAAAAAGTCGGTTTTAAAGCGCGCAGCGCAATCTCATCAACGCGCCGAGGTGAATCGCGCCAACCGCACCCGGGTCCGCACATTGATGCGCCGTTTGCGCACTGCCATCACCGCCGGTGACGCGACCGCCGCGGGCAATCTCCTGCACCCGACGATGTCCGCGATCGATCAGGCCATCACCAAGGGCGTGCTTCACGAAAACACCGGCAACCGTTATAAGTCGCGCCTCACCCTCGCCTTCAATGGCGTCAAAGCCAAAGCCGCGCACTGAGCAATCCGCGCGCTAAAGTAATTTGTTAGGAAATTTCTGTAGCAGCGAGCAGAGGCAGCTTAGCGCCCTGCGGATTTCGTCTTGTGGAGTTCGCCGGTCAATTCTGTCACTAAGAATTCCAGCACCGCGCGGGCATCTTCTCCGCCGCGTTTGAGGCGGTCATCGGCTTTTTGCAGAGCGGCGAGTCCCGCGAGTAATTGGGGCTTGGGAATTTTGCGCGACGCTTGCAGCGCAAGCTCGGCTTGCTCGGGACGCATCGCTAATGCACGGGCGGCTTGCCAGCCATTGGAGACGCCTTTAAGTTCGCTGGCTTCGATTAGCTTGCGATACATCCAGGTCATGGCGCCGAGCATCGGCAACGGTTCCTCGCCGTCGCGCAGCAAGCGGTCGAGAAACTCGAGAGCTTTTGCGGATTTCCGCGCGACGAGCAGGTCGGCTAGTTCCCAAACGGTCGTCGTTTTCTCGGAAATCACCATCGCGCTGACATCATTTCTGGCGATGAATTTCTTTTCGCCCGCGTAGGTCGCTAGCTTGGTGATTTCCGTTTTCAGCCGCAGCAAACCGGCAGCCACGAATTCCACAAGATCCTCCGCCGCGCCTTTCTCAAGCTCGACGCCTTCTTCCTTGGCGATCGCTTTCGCCAAGGCCACGGCAGTGGTTTGGCGCTGGTCCGCGTTTTCGCCGAGGCCGCAAGACACCACCAACGTTTTTTCCGACAGAAGTTTTCCGAGCTTCATGCGCTGGTCGAGGCCGGTTGTTTCGAGGACCAGCATGGTGAACGGTGCAGGATCATTTAGGTACGCGGTGAGCTGCATCACGGCTTCGTCGCGGTTTTTTTCGCCGAGCTTTTCGATGGCTTCGGCATTCTCGAGGAAAACTACTTGCAGAGGAGAAAGCATGGCCATCGTTTGGGCTTGATCGAGCGCTGCTTGCGTTTCGCCACGGTCGGCGGAGTAGCGCGAGACGGCCCACGTTCGCGCGGCTTCCGGCACGAATCTTTCGATCAGGTGAGCGCGACAGGCGTCGCGGAGATACGGTTCTTCACCAAGGAGAAGCACAGCCGGAATGGTTTTGTCTTTTTCCAAGCGAGCCAGCAACTCTTCGGGTGAAACCTGGGCCATGCGCAAAAGTCTCCTAATAATTCTCGATGACTGCGGCTACCAAACGTTGGGCAAAATCCTGTGCCAGGCGGTCGAGCGCCGGGCCTTGCTCGTTAAAAAAGTTTCTAAGGTCAGTCGTGTCCGCGGTGTCGGCGGAGATTTCATATTGATTGCGGAACACGAAATTATCCGAGCGATAGAGCACTTTCTGCGTCTCACGCTCCGTGAACGTGACTTCGCACTTTACGGTTACCAGCATGGTCGTCGCGGCACCCGTTGTCGTGTCGAAGAGTAGCGGGACGGCTTCCAAACTCAAGATCTTGCCTCGGAGAACCGCATCGCCATCCTCGGGGTTCGAGACGACTTTGTATGGCGTTTTGGCTAAAAACTCGTGAATGGTTGCGGCGGTGAGCTTTTGCTCGAGGCGGTAGCTGGTCGTTTTATTCTCAAGTGCCGGAACGGCAATGACATGAATGGTTTTCGGCATCGCCGAGCTGCGCCCCGCGACGTGATAGCCGCAGCCGGAAATAGGCAGTGCGGCGAACATAACCAGAGCTAAGCATCGTGGCCGGGTCATGGAAGCATTTCCGCCAGTTTTACAGCGTTCGCGGCGGGCAACCGAATGTTATCTGCCGCACCCCAGAACCACCAGGCTCCTGCACGAGCTGGATCTTCCTCCGGCTTGGCCAGGTGCGCGACTTTTTCGCCTGCGACACTTACGTTGCTAGGGCCCGCTTCGCTGTCGGCGGGAATCACGAAGCCTGCATTTTCGCAGGCCGCGACGATTTGCTCAAACGACGTACCAGGGACGAGCTCGGCACAGGCGCTAAACGCCGTGCCATAAAAGACAGGAGCATGAATGACTTGCAAGGCGGGCATGACGGATTTTTTGCCCAGGCAGGCTTCCGTCTCGGCGCGCAGGCGTTCGCGCACGGAGTTCAGTTTGTGTTTGCTGGCGGGGCCGAAGCGGTCTAGGAGATTGAAGGCGACTTGCGTGTCGAACACAGGCTGGCCCATTCCTTGAAAAGATAATAGTTGGCCCGTTTGGGCCTCGAGCTCTTCGATGCCTGCGCGGCCTGCCTCGGAAACGGATTGAAATGAGATGACGATCATGCGTGTTACGCCGATCTTGAACAGTCCTAACGCCAAGGAAGCTGTGGCCGTCGCTGCCGCGGACGGAATGGCGTAAACGCTGGCATCCTTTGGAAAATTTCTTGCGTGCAGAGAATCTAGCTTCGGAAACCAGCTCACGGTTTCCGATTCAGCTGCGATGGCGCCCGATAAATCGATGACTTTCGCCTTTGCGGCCCGCGCCGCGGCGAGATTTGCACGAGTGAAGTCAGCGGAGCCGGTGAAAAATACTTTCGCGGCGCGATCGAAAGTGCCTTCCTCGACGGGCTGAATGATGGCGGGCTCACCGCCGGCTTCGGTCAAGACGCCCGCAGCGATTTCTTCATCCACGAGGCGAAATTCCGCTCCGGCAAAGCGGCTCTCCTCGAGCAAAGAGCGGAGTTCAGTGCCGAGCAAGGACGAAGCACCGGCGATGACGATTCGGTTTGAGCCCTTCTCGAGCGATGGCATGAATCACACGGTCCGGGAAACCAGGCGATGGCGGAAGAAGCGTACGATGTGGAGGACCACGCCCGCGACCGCGTACGTGCAAGCTATAATCACCAAAGCGTATTCAGAAAATCTCCAGATCACGGCTAACAGGATGAGGATCGCGACGAGCGTGAGCGAAGGCTGCTTCCGCGTCCAGGGAATATCCTTGAAACTGTAGTAGCGAACGGTGCTGGTCATCAGGGCGCCGAGGCATCCCGCGAGCGCGAACCACGCCAGAGACCAGCGCCAATCCTGCAAAGGAAATTTAAATCCATGCACGAGGGCGGCAAGGACTCCCGCAGCGGCGGGGGTAGGCATGCCTACAAAATTTTTTGAGCCGCCCGGCGCCATGCCTTGGACATTGAAGCGCGCCAGACGCCAAGCACAACAGATGAGGAAAGCCAGACAGAAGACCCAGCCCATTTGGGTGATGAGTTCGACGCGCTGGGAATGCTGCTCGGGCAGGCTGCGCAAGCCCCAAGCGAAAGCCATCACGGCCGGCGCAATGCCAAAACTGACGACGTCGGCGAGGGAGTCGAACTGAACACCAAATTCCGTATTCGTGCCTGTCATGCGGGCGACGCGGCCGTCCAGTGAATCGAAGAGAATGGCGAAACCGATGGCTTTTGCGGCGTGATCGAAATCCTCCCAGCCGCCGGCGAGAGAGGCCACGACGGCGTAGTAGCCGCACAGAAGGTTGGCGCCGGTGAAAAGACTCGGAAGGAGAAAAATGCCGCGACGAAGACGCGGGTTTCGTAGGCGGCGCTCCTTGAAGGGAATCTCGTGTTGTTCGATTGCGCCCATGAGTTAGGTTTGTTTTCCTACCGCGGAGACGCTGGCTTCCGCGTCTGAAGCTTGCTCGTGATCCACGTGCAGGTTCAATGGCTTTGCGGGCCAGCGCGCGAGGACGCTCGACCCGCCCTTCACGTGCTCGCCCAGTTTAACCAAAATTTCGGCGTCCTGGGGCATCCATACGTCGGCTCTGGAGCCGAAACGTACCAGGCCGATTCTTTCGCCTCTGGCGACGCGCTCGCCGGACTGTTTCCAGCTTACGACGCGGCGAGCGATCAAGCCGGCAATTTGCTTGAAAACGATTTCGCCGGCATCGGTGGAGAGCGTGAAGATATTTTGTTCGTTTTCGAGGGAGGCTTCTTTGCGCATGGCGGCGAGGAATTTTCCGGGCTTATATTCCAGGTTGGCGATAACGCCTGCTGCCGGAGCGCGGTTTACGTGCACGTTCCAGATTGCCAGGAAGATGCTGATGCGCTTGCCGGGGCGGCCGGCGTATTCTTCGTCGGTGACGACCACGACACGACCATCAGCGGGAGACACGACGGCGCCAAGCTCGCTGGGGATGACGCGCTCTGGATCACGGAAAAAGGAGAAAACAAAGAGCGCCAGGCAGACGCAAACGACCGCGGCGATTGCCCACTCGAGCAAATAGGCCGCAACTCCCAGAACGAGGAGCGGCAATCCGAAGTAGTAGCCCTCTTTGACCATGCTTCTGCGAATATACTCCATCGGGCTCGTCCGGTTCATTAACGCGGCGAGCGAGCACGGCCATTCTACGACATATTTTTCGAGGTCGCGGGCTTATTGCGAATACTGTGCCCGCGCACGTTGGATACGCAGGGCGATCCGCTCCATCTCATCTTTGCAGTGGAGCTTCATCTTCTTTAGCTTGATTTCTTCCAGGAGGTCTTCTGAACTGAGGTAGGGAGCTACGGAGATTCGCCGGAGTTCTGCTTCGTATTTCGAGTGCTGCTCGGCCAGACGCTGATACTCGGCGTCTGAATCGAGGAGTATGTCCCGAGGTGCCCGCTGCGCTGTTGCCATGCGTCCTCCTCACGACTACGCGGAATGAATTGTGAACACTACATGAACGAAAGATAACACTCTGGGTGGCGGCGTCAAGAGGCAAAGATTAGTATTTTGGTTTTAGCCTGTGAGTTTCTTTACTAGGATGAGGGCGGGCTCGTCGGGGTCGCGGTAATAGCATTTGCGCAGGCCGGATTTGGAGAAGCCGTGTGCTTCGTAGAAGGCGATGGCGGCGGTATTTGATTGACGGACTTCGAGATAGACGCTTTGCGCGCCTTGCAGGGCGAACTCGGCAAGAGCTGATGCCAGCAACGCGTGGCCATTTCCCCGGCGTCGTTGATTTGCGGATACGGCTAAATTTAGGATTTCGGCTTGGTCTCCGGTCAGTCTGCCGATTAAGAAGCCACTTAGGTTTCCATCCGTCTCGGCGACCAGAGCCAGTGAGCCGATTTGCTGCGAGAAATCTACGTAGCTCTCTTTTGACCAATTCGCAGCTTCTGGTGACTGTTCGGAAATCGATATAACGACATCGGCATCTTCGAGGCGAAACCTCCTAACGCTTGCAGCGCCTGGCTTGTCGGTGCTTTCATCTTCCACGGCTTGCCGGGCCTTTCCAGGAAACCTCCGCGTCGGAACGGCGCACGTACTCCGCGTCCAGGGCGAGGGCATCGGTGAGGCGACCTTCGAGGGCACGCCGGCAACCGAGTTTTCCTATTGCGGGTGCAAGCAAACTCGTGCTTGTCTGGACTGTTTCGCCTTTTTTCGCGCGTTCTGGCCAAATCTTCAACGCTCCGATTCTTTCTGGGTCCATGGAAACCCAGGATACCGGTTCACCTGCGGCATGTTCCTCCACCCAGTTCACGAAGTCTTCAGGGCCGATCACCATCTCGTGCTCCACCAAACTGAGCCTTTCAGCGTGCGTTCGGTACAAGCCGCCGAACAGCTGTTCGCGATGCGCATCCACAAAGGCGGCGACACAACCGTTGCCAGCATGCGATTCGGAAGCCATGGCCTCCAGCCTGGAGATATTTGCGATGGGCTTGCCGTAGGCTTCGCTCCAGGCTTTCACCGTGGTCAGCCCGATCCGCACGCCTGTGAACGAGCCGGGTCCGGTGGCAACGGCGAACACATCGACATCCGTGATGCCGAGACCGGAGGCCGTCAAGGCTTGATGCGCGATTGGGAGCACCCAGGACGAATAGTCCGACGTGCCTTCGTGCGCGACCGCCTTTAGGAGCTCATCGTCCTTCAAAACTGCCAGGCTTCCGCGGGAATCACAGGTGTCGAGAGCTAGAAGGATCACGGAAGAATTCTAGCGCATAGGCAAGCAACTGTCAGAGATTGCGCATTCTGTCCTTGAAAAAGGCGTGCTTGCAACAATTGTTTCACGGCTGGAATTGCTGCCAGTTCTCGAAAATGAAGGCCATTGCGCGAATTCGGAAGGGGAAGAGGCGGGACCCTTAGCAATCCGGATGCCAAATCCACAGCTAATTTTCGCTAACCTTATGATTCCAGAGGATATATCTTGACTCTTGGAACACATACATTTAAACTCTGTAAGTATCTCAGGGGGCATCTCGATCCATGGACTACAAAATCGGTGACAAGGTCGTTTACCCGAACCACGGCGTCGGACTTGTAGAACAGATTAGTTACGGCGCCTTGAATGGTAGAACCGAACGTTACTTCATGATTCGCATCGTTTCCAGCGGCCTGCGCGTCATGGTTCCGCAATCAAACGCAGAAACCGTTGGCCTTCGCTCCGTGATTCGTTCCACGGAATCCAGCAAAGTCCTTGGCTTCCTCGAAAAGGGTAAGCTCAATTCGCATCACGACTGGAAACACCGCTTCAAAGAGAATTCGGAGCGCATGCGCACCGGGTCCCTCCTCGAAGTCGCCGTCGTCCTCAAGAGTCTCGTTTCCCTCAGCCGTAGCAAGCCCCTCTCCTTCCGCGAAAAGAAGATGCTGGAACGCGCGAAGTATCTGTTGGTCAGCGAAATGGCGACCGCGCGGAACACCAGTTCCGAGAGCGCCGAAGCTATTGTGGTGAAGTCTCTCGCGAAGGCGAAGTTGCAGTTCCCGGTCATGACGGAAAAGTTCGAATAACCCGGTCTTTTTCTTTCCTGAATTTCGCCTCGAAATAAAAAGACGCGCAACTTGGGTTGCTCGCCTTTTTATTTCCCTAGAGTTTTATCTTTTCGTCAGACCAGTTAGCGACACCCTGGCTTCCCGCAATGTCCGGGCGACTTCTGCGGCAATTTTCGTTGCGCCGGGCGTATCTCCGTGGATGCAAATTGTCTGGGCGGCTACAGGTACTTCGCTGCCATCGATGGCCGTCACAACTCCTCGTTCAACCATGCTCAGAGCTTGCTTACCTGCCTCGGCAGGATCGCGGATGAGTGCATCCTCGAATTTGCGCGAGCGAAGCGTTCCGTCGGGCTCGTAGCGCCGGTCGGCAAACGCCTCGGCGGCGATATTAAAGCCGGCCTCTCGAAAGACATCCAGCATTGGCGAACCGGCTAGTCCTACGAGCACGACGTCGCGGTTCCAGCGCGCGACGCCTGCGGCGATCGCTTTCGCAAGTTCGCGATTTCGCACCGCCTGATTGTAAAGGGCGCCATGCGGTTTCACGTGAACGACCTCCGCGCCGCAAACCTGCGCAACACCCGCTAGGGCTTTGACCTGCTCAAACACCGAAGCAGCCACTGCCTCCGGCGGCATTTTCAATTCGAGACGCCCAAAGTTTTCCGGGTCCGGGTATCCGGGATGCGCGCCAACTGCTACTCTGTATTTCAGCGCCTGCTCGATGGTCGTACGCATTGTCTTTTCATCGCCGGCGTGGCCGCCGCACGCGACGTTTGCCGAGGTAATCGAGCGCATCAGCGCTTCCTGCGTGCCGTCGGCGATGGCTTCGGCTAGCTCGCCCATGTCACAATTCAGATCGACGTTTTTCATTAGAAATCTGGTCCTGCGGACCTCCCTCCTTGACTACGCATGCTTGATGGGTTCAAGTGTGGGGTGCTCGAAGGTAAAGTCACCAAGCTGAATTTCGTCATGGGCATCGGCTCCAGTCTTCAAATGTTCGCAGAAGATGGATCACAGCCAAATCCCGATGGCGGCTCAGCAGAGGCGACTGCAAGTATAATGTATCCATGTAGGGCTCTACTTCCTCGCAAAGGAACGATTCGTCCATAGACCGTCACGCCTTTGGCGATGAGAAATCGACAGGATCCGTACCTCTCAAACATATCAAAGATGCGCTCAGCGGTGCTTACGGGTGTGGCTTGGGGCGGCGAGAGGGGGCGGAGTTTGCCGGCGATGAGGAGGTCGAGGGCAGGGAGACGGCGGGTGAGTTCGGCGGAGGTGATGCGGCGTTCGCGGTAGAGCCAACGGAGAAACTCGGGAGCCGAGTGGCCTCGCTTCGAGGAGTTGCACTCGACGCAACTGGAGACGAGGTTGCGATAGGAATTGTCCTCGGTCTCGACACGCGGGACGACGTGGTCGAGGCAACGCATGGAAGGGTTGAGGCGGCGCCGGCAATAAAAACAGTGGCCGCGTTCCCGGCAATGGATGGCTTTGCGAAGAGCGCGGTGCCTCAGGAAATCCAGCTCATCGAAGTCGCTGGAGCGAGTGGGGCTTAGCGGGCGGCGAGCAACGCGGGCGGAGCGAATCTCATCGGGGAGGCGCACCTCGACAAAGTGGCCGGTTTTGCTGCGTTCCAGCTGGCGCAAGGCACCGCGGGCGATGAGGCGACGAACGGCCCAGCGGACGGGATTGTGCGTGAGACCCGCGCCGCGAGCGAGCCAGGGAATGGAGAAACGGAGGCGAAGCCGTCCCTCGAGGCGGCTGTGACGAAGGAGATGAGAATAGGCGACGCGGTCGGTAACAGACAGGCGAAGACGAGGAACAAGCAGGTCCTCGAATTGTTTCCACAGGTGTTCGGCATCGGGCTTGGTTTTCATGGTGGTGATCCAGAAGAGAGTTGACAGTCGATAGCTACGAAAAAAGCAAAACACAGGGGGCACGGAGGCCAGCGCACAGAGGGCGCGGAGAGGTCACCGGCAGGGGGTGACCTTTCGCTAACCGCTCAAGTCAGCGGACAGCTAACAGTCCAAAAAAAGTCCAAAAAGAGGGAGCGGACCTGGGCCAAAGACTAGCGGCCACGAGGAAAAAACGAAAGCTAGTGGTCGAAAGCCAAGAGAGAAGGCAAAGGAACATCGAGGGCACAACGGGCTTGGCGTGTAGAAGTCAGAGAAAACAAAGGCAAAACGTCGGTAAGGCTGCCTTTGGGAGGCAAGCGGCCATAACAAGCAGGCACGGTCGGTCCAAAAAAGAAAACGCCCCGACAGAATCGGGGCGCACCTTTCTATAAAAATAACTATACCTGAACCTTTAGCTGGTTGTCAAGGTTTCTGGCAAACTTGGGTGCACGCCATAGGAATGGTGTGAGACTAAGGTCGGCCTTTTTTTATCTTTTCTTACGGCATATATGGCCGTAGGATAGATCCATGAAAATTCCTCCTGAAACACCTTCCTCCATACGTGCACTGGCCGCAGTTTTGTCTGAACCTAAACCGATGCGCCGGGGGTCCGTCTCCGAGCGCACCATGAAATGCGGTAAAGCAGGCTGCCCCTGCCAACAGGATCCCAAAGCGCGTCACGGCCCTTATTACAGTTTGACCCGGCCGATGGCAGGCAAAACTCACTCCCGGTATCTAAGCCCGGAACAAGCCCAGCTCGCGCGGCAGCAAATTGAGCAAGGGCATAAGTTTCGGGAACAGGTGGAGCAGTATCGGGAGGCTTGTGAACAATGGGCGGATGCCCAACTGGAACGGTCCCAGGCAGCTTCCCGAGAGGCGGCCGAAAAAGGGGGCTCCAAACCAACCTTCAAAACGAAATCGTCCGGGAAATCGAAACGCTCTTAGGGTGCCAATCGATCGCCGGCTTGGATTTCGAAGCGGTAGAAATGGCGGCGCGACGCCAGGCTTTGCGCTTGGCAGCGCGTGCGCTGGAACAACGGCTCAACACGGATACCAGCGATCATGTGGGACCGCAGCTGCCCTGTCCCTGCGGAGGCTCCGCCCACTATCATGGTCGTCACGGAAAGACCTTCGAAAGCGTACTGGGGCCTCTGCACCTACAGCGCGCTTACTATCACTGTGAGCAATGCGATAGCGGATTCTGCCCGCGGGACCGGGCTCTGGGGCTGGAATCGTTTTCGCTGACGCCCGGTGTTCTGCGCATGACGACCAGCGCGGCAGCGCTGTTGAGCTTCCAAGAGAGCAGCGGGTTATTGCACGAATTAGCGGGGGTGGGAGTCAGTGTCAAGCAGGTGGAACGAGCCGCAGAAGCGTTGGGGGCCGAGATCGCCGTTGATGAACACCAGCAAGTAGAAAAGATGAGCGAAGTGGCTCCCACCATGTATCTGGGAATGGATGGTACCGGGGTGCCGATGCGCACCCAAGAAGTCGCGGATCGTGCGGGCAAGCAAGCCGACGGCTCGGCCAAAACTCGCGAAGCCAAGCTGGTCACCATCTGGACGGCGGAATCGCGCGACGAGGAAGGCCAACCAGTGCGCGACCCAGGATCGATCACCTATTCGGCCGCCATTGAAAGCGCAGCGACTCTGGATACCAGCCCCGACCTCTCGGACTTCGCGGCGCGCGTACAGCGCGAGGCCAGTCGCCGTGGTTTCACTGAAGCTCAGCGCCCGGCGGTGTTGGGCGATGGTTCAGCCTGGATTTGGAACACGGCTACGGAACTATTCCCGCAAGCCACTCAGATTCTCGACCGCTTTCATGCCAAAGAACATCTCAGCCAGGTGGGAAAGATCATTTATGGGGACGACCCAGAAAGCAAACTATGGATCCAGGCGCGCTATGATGAACTCGATGGAGGCCGCCTGAAATCCCTGGTGCAAGCGCTGCACGGCCACGCAGGCCAACACAAAGAGGCACGGGAATGTGTCCGCTACATCTGGAACAATCGACATCGAATGCGCTATCCAAAGTTTCACAAACAAGGGTTCTGCACCTCGACCGGCGTGGTGGAGGCCGGCTGTAAAGTGGTGATCGGCACGCGGCTCAAACGGGCGGGTATGCATTGGACCGTGAAGGGGGCAAACACCATCATCGCCCTCCGTTGCAGCAAACTTAGCGGACGCTTTGAGGATTTCTGGGAACGCCGTTCAGATCAAAGGAAGACGGCCGCATGACTTCATCGCCCAATTCTGATGTACGCCCGGCAAACTTCTTTTATTCGACGATTAACTCTCGGGAATTCAGCAACTTCTGCTGCTCGGCCAAAGACGCCAGAGCTGTGTCAAGGTCCACTCGTTTGAAGCGAATCTCATCGCGGGGACGAAGCTGGCCGAGACTGCTCAAGTCCGCGGAAATGACATTCGCAATTTTAGGATAGCCGCCGGTCGTTTGTTGCTCGACAAATAAAATAATCGGCAGTCCTGAGGCCGTGATTTGGACCGCTCCGAGAGAAACTCCTTCGGAAGTCATTTCGCCGCCGAATGGCGTTGGGATCGCCGGGCCGTCGAGACGCAAGCCCATGCGGTTCGATTCTTCCGCCACGAGATAACTTGCCGCGTAAAAGCTTTCCTGTGCTTCTGGCGAAAACCAATCGCTCTGCGGGCCGGGCGTGACGCGCAGGACTTTTCGCGGAGAAAGCTTTTCCAGCGCCCTGTGCAAGACCTGCCTCTTGCGAAACGTGCGGAAACTTTCGGCCGCCGGTGCGATCTCCAAGATGTCTCCCTTGCGCAAAGCCCGGCCTTCGAAACCGCCGAGGCCGCTGAGGAGGTGCGTCGACGCGCTCTCCAAGAACAGTTTCACGTCAATCCCGCCCCGGACGCACACATAGCACCGCGCTCCGCCGCGCGTCGCGCCCAAGCGGAGGGTCTGCCCAGGCCGCACCTCGAAGGAACTCCACATTTCGATGCGCGCATCGTCCAAGCTCGCTCCAAAGTCTGATCCCGCGAGAGCAACCACTGCCCCGTCCGGAAATGTCAGCGTCCCGCCCATGAGCGTCATTTCCAGCGCCGCCGCGCCCTCGGCATTCCCTACCAAACGATTTCCAATGCGGAGGGCAACAGGATCCGTTGCGCCCGATGCCGAAACGCCCATTGGCCCAAAGCCCTCGCGACCCAGATCCTGGACGGTTGTCAGCAGGCCCGGAGAGCGCACCTCGATCCACTTCATGCGTTCTCCAATTTCGCGAATTGCTCCCGCGAAATGGGCACAAAACGAACGCAGTCACCGATCGAGAGAAGGCTCATCTCGGCGCGTTCCGGTTGAAACATTTTCGCTGGCGTGCGGCCCAGCAATCTCCAGCCTCCGGGAGTGGAAATCGGATATACGCCGGTCTGGCTGGCCGCAATGGCTACGCTGCCTGCGGGAACGCTGCGGCGCGGGGTTGCCAAGCGTGGCGTTGCAAGCTCGGGTGGCAACTCGCCGAGGTAGGCGAAGCCCGGGACGAATCCCAGGAAGTAGACGATATACAGGGCGGAAGCGTGAAGATCGATTACGCGCTCTGGCGTTAGCCGGTGCAATTCAGCAACGTCGTTTAGATCCGGGCCGAACTCGCCGTCATAGCAGACGGGAATTTCCACCCGTCGGGGCTCCGGCAAATTTATTTTCTCCATGCGCTCTAGAAAGCCGCGCAAAATATCCTCGAGGTTTTCGTGCCGCAGCCTGAGCGGATCAAACTTGATCAAGAGAGAAGAATAGGCAGGATGGAGGTTGCGAACGCCCGCGACGGGCTCCAGCTCGATCATTCGCAGAAGTTTGCGAACCTGCTCATGGCCTTCGATTGTGATTTGATTCTTGATTGGCGGAGTGGAACCGACCGACTCGGTGTCGGGCGAACCATGTTTGCTGTTCGGCCCGAAATAAATAAGAAGCGACTGATCGCTCGCGGGTTGAAATTGTACGTCGTGGCCGGCGGGGGTCCTCATGGCCGCAAGAGTATATCGCACGCACTCCGAGCCTGTACTCCACGCCATGATTCTTGGAAGGCGGGCTTAGAATGAACTGAGATGACAATTTCTATGAAGCTGATTCAGCGCCTGCGCCCCTGGGTAGGACTATTCCTGCTGGTTACTCCAACCTTCACACTCGCTGCGCCCCAGAACCCTGGACATGCGGCAATCTCCTCCAAGGGCGTCCCGGTCTCGCAATTCATCGACGCTATCCGGCAGAAAGCCAAAGCGCTCGAAGCAACCACTGGCATGCGAGACGCTTTTCAGACTTTCCTTGCCGCGCATCACTTGGCGCCGGATAGCGTCCGCTATTCCGACTTTGTGATCGTCCGGCTCCTCTTTGAGGCCACGCGTGATGCAGGTTTCTGGGATCTCCATTGGAGCATTACCGATCAGCCGCCAAATTCCGACAGGATCTGGAGCCAATGGCGGGGGGTTAGCCGGCCTACCTTCTCCGAGCCGACAGCGACCGCAGAATGCGATGAGCTTTCCGCTCTGTACGCCTTTCTTGTCGAACGTGCGGGGGTAAAAACGGTCGGCCTTTTCTGGCCGTATTCAAATCACACGGTTGCCGTTTGGGTTGTACGACCTTCATCGGGGTCCGTCATTCGCGTGGTCGTCCCCACTTCGCAAATTTTTCTTGAAGAGGCAGACTCTTTCGATACGAGAAAATTCGACCCCTGGCGACAGAAGACGATCTACGAATATGCGCGCCGCGATGTGGCGGATTCGTTCGAACTCCCCAGGCCCCTCGCGGATTTTTTTCTGAAGCAAATCGACAAGTATGCTGGCGCTTCTGACGCCACTCTGCAGCGCGTTCGCTATGTGCGCGACGCGGTCTTCGTCAAGACGTGGACCACGGTACAAGCGGCACGGGACGCACAAAGCCGTTTGGCTGCAGGCGGCTCGCTAACGAGGGGAGACAAAACCGCCCTAGAGAATTTCGCCGCGGACATGGAGATCGCCCCCTTCCAGAGGTAATCCTGCTGCGCTTCAGCCGCTCAATGTCACCGCCCTTGTGGTTGCTTAGAGACTTTGCAAGCCCGGATAGCCACAAGGCTTATTACAGAATGGTTGTAGAGGGAGAGTCGCGCAACCTGAAGTCCAATTCAGACAAAACGCTTTTGGACCCCTCAAGGCAAAAATACGCGCTCACTCGGCCAGGCAGTCGTCTCACGCCAAGGCCAGACTTGGATCGGCGTTCAGCGCTAGATCCGCGAATACGCCGGCGCGAAAGCGCTCGTACGCCGCCGCTGCGATCATCGCCGCGTTGTCGGTTGACAGAGCGCGGCTCGGAAAGGATACGTCGATCCCCTTGCTCTCCGCGCGCTCCTCGAACGTCACTCGCAGTTGGCTATTTGCGGCTACGCCACCGGAAACCAGGACGCTCCCAACCCCCAAGTCTTCCGCCGCGAGCATAGTGCGTTCCACCAAATCGCGAACGACAGCATTTTGGAACTCGCGTACTAATCCCAAGGTTTGCGGCGAACACAGAGGCAACAACTGTTCGAATTTTCGTTCGCCGCGCTGTAATGCCTCTTCGCGCGATTGAATTTCAGCAGAATATTCTTGATGCTCTCGCACATGATAGAGCACGGCCGTTTTCAGTCCACTGAAGCTGAAATCGAGAGGATTGCCCCGCGTTTTCGTGGGACCGAATTTTACCGGCGAGGGCGAGCCATTTGCCGCCGCCGCCAATCGATCCAGAATCGGGCCTCCGGGATATCCAAGACCGAGCAATTTCGCAACTTTGTCGTAAGCTTCGCCGGCTGCATCGTCGCGCGTTTGGCTGATTTTTCGGTAACGCAAAATCCCAGACAAATCCTGCGCGTTTGGATTTTCTGGAGTCACCTCATACAAAACCGTGTGACCACCCGAAACGATCAGGCAAACGGCGGGTAATTTCGGCGCACGACCGGTCTTGTGCGCCTCTAGAAAAACGGCGTGCACATGGCCGGCCAGATGATTTACCGGTACGAGAGGCTTTCCGAGCGCTTCCGCCAGCGTCTTTCCATAGGTAATTCCGACTAGCAGGGCACCCACAAGCCCGGGCCCTTGCGTCACGCCGATCGCATCTACCTCGCCAAGCTTCATTCCCGCTTGCGAAAGCGCTTCGCGCACAACTGGGACGATTTGGCGCAAGTGCTCGCGTGAGGCCAGCTCTGGCACGACGCCACCATATTTTCTGTGAATATCGATCTGTGAAGCGACTATGCTGGACAAAATTTCGCGGCCATCGGCAACGACCGCCGCCGCTGTTTCATCGCAAGAAGATTCAATTCCCAGAATTCGCGTCATGTTCGGATTCTCGCTGGCCAAAGCTAGAGCTTCAGGGTCTTAAGGTATTCGCGGAAGGGAGCGCCCAGCTCTTCGTTTTGCAGCGCGATCTCAACGGTCGCTTTCAGGAACCCGAGTTTGTCGCCGGCGTCGTAGGAAACCCCTTCATAGATATACGCCCAGAGGCCATCCTCGTGGGCCAGCAGGCGGAGTGCGTCGGTCAACTGGATTTCGTTTCCCGCGCCTGGCTTGGTGCGCTTCAAACAGTCGAAGATTTGAGGCGGCAAAACGTAACGGCCGGTGATGGCCAGATTCGACGGGGCATTTTCTGGCTTCGGTTTCTCGACCAGGTCGCGAATTCGCAACAGGCGCGCGCCAAAAGGCGGCTGCGGCGCGGGTTCGCCGTCGACGATTCCATAAAGATGCGTTTTTTCCCTGGGGACTTCTTCCACGGCAATCGCACCTACGCCCGTCGCCGCGTAAACGTCGATCAGTTGTTTTGTGGCGGGATTTTTTCCTGGAATCAGCACGTCTCCCAGCAAGACGGCGAACGGTTCGTCACCGACGAGATCCTCAGCTACCAACACGGCATGTCCCAGCCCCAGCGGCTCCTTCTGCCGCGTATAACTCACCTGGACCATGTCGCTGATCCGCCGAACCATTGCGGCTTGATCCTTCTTCCCTCTTTCCTCGAGAAAGCGCTCGAGGGTCGGGGCGTGATCGAAGTGATCTTCGATGGAGTTTTTTCCTTTGCCGGTGACGATGATGATGTGTTCGATTCCGGAGGCAACGCATTCTTCGACCACGTACTGAATCTGAGGCTTGTCCACCACCGTCAGCATTTCTTTTGGCTGCGCCTTGGTGGCCGGCAAAAAGCGCGTGCCGAGTCCCGCGGCCGGCAGAACAGCCTTGCGAACTCTGCGTCTTGCGCCTGTTGATTGTGGACTGTCAGCCATCTGTTTTTCTCACGCGCTTATTTCTTCTTCGTGCTTTTCTTTTCTTTCGGGGAGGTTTCTTTGGACGCCGTCTCTTTGCCCGCTGAATCCTTGCCTGCGGCCTCGGTGCCACTCCCGTCTTTGGCTGCGCTATCTTTACCACTGGACTCTTTGCCGCTGGACTCTTTGCTGTCACTCGCCGGCTTGCTTTCTTTGCTTCCGCCGTCAGGTGATTTTCCGGCGTAGTCCGTGACGTACCACCCCGACCCTTTGAATTTAATCGCGGGCGCGGTGACAACCGACTCCACTTTGCCGCCGCAGTGCGGACATTTTTTCAGATGGGGACCAGCGACGGGCTCGATTTTCTCCGTGTGGCGGCCGCACTTCAGGCATTTGTACTCGTACAGTGGCACAGCTACTCCCTCCGCTTCAGTTCCAAACGAAAAAGTATAGCATGCGTAACAAAATGTCTCCGCAGCGCATGCTAGACTCAATGGCATGACTGGCGCCGCTACGGCCGACACGAATGCCGCCCTGGGATGCTTGTACCTTGTCGGCACGCCTATTGGCAATCTCGAAGATATGACGTTGCGCGCTTTGCGCATACTGAAGGAAGTCGACCAGATTGCGTGCGAAGACACGCGGCACACGCAGAAGCTTCTCAATCACTACGAGATTCGCAAGCCGCTCGTGAGTTATCACGAGCACAACGAATTGACGCGAGCGCCAGAGCTGCTCATTTCTCTTGAACAAGGGGCAAAAATCGCGCTCGTTAGCGATGCCGGGATGCCACTGGTCTCTGATCCGGGGCATCGGCTGGTTACGCTCTGTTTGCGCCATCATGTTCCTGTCGTGCCCATTCCGGGACCGTCAGCGCTTCTTGCTTCGTTGGCCGCGAGTGGCTTGCCGAACGAGGAGTTTCTTTTTGTCGGTTTTCTGCCGGCCCGCGCCGGCGAACGGCGGCGTGCCCTTGAGCGCCTGCGCATCGAGGATCGCACCATCATTCTTTACGAAGCCCCGCACCGCATCACCGAATGCGTTGCCGACGCTCGCGAAGTTCTGGGCAACCGCAACGCCTGCATCGCCCGCGAAGTCACCAAGCTCCACGAAGAATTCCGCCGCGGCAAACTTTCCGAACTTTTCGCATCGCTCGAAGAGCGCCCCGCCAAAGGCGAAATCACGCTGCTCATCGGTCCCGAAGATCCGGCGGACGCGCGCACTCCCGCCAATTCCATGCAATCCCTCGCGGAGCGCGTCGAAGAGCTCATCCATCAAGCCAAGCTCGACCGGAAAGAAGCCCTTAAGCTCGCCGCCAAAGAACGCGGCCTAACCCGCCGCGAAGCCTACGACAAAATGGTAGGCGCCCGCGAACCTGAAAATCGGGATTCATAACCGGTCATCCGCTCCTGGCGTCCCAGGCAAGAACAAGTGATCCCATAAAAAAGCTCGGCCGGCAGTTAAAGGACGTGTATCGGCTTCTTGAAACGATTCGCCTGCGAGATTCACTCTATCCAATAGGAGGATCCTCACATGGCAGGTCCCTGGAAAACCCTAACGAACACCCCTTCCTTTAGCGTAGACACGATGCTGCTGCTTACCGATGGCACGGTTATGTGCCACGAATACGAAACCCCCAATTGGCACAAGCTGGTTCCGGATGCCAAAGGTGACTATGTGAAAGGCACCTGGCATCCGATGAGCCCAATGGTGGCTAACGCTCCGCTGACACAAAACGGACCTGTGAACGCGCCTTTGTATTTTGCCTCGGCCGTGCTCAAAGACGGCCGCGTGTTCGTGGCTGGCGGAGAGTACAACGGCGGTGTGAACCTCGACTTGGCGGCTGCGGAGATCTATGACCCGGTTGCCGATTCTTGGACTTCCGTACCTGTGCCGCCGGGCTGGACGAATATTGGCGACGCACCCTGCTGTGTCCTTCCGGATGGCAAGCTTCTGCTGGGCAGCATCAAGACGAACAAAACGGCCATCTTTCATCCCGCTACGAATACTTGGACTCCTGGCGGCCTCAAGAATGACTCCAGCTCTGAAGAAGGGTGGACACTCCTGCCCAACGATTTCATTCTCTGTCCGGAAGTCAACAACCATCCGAAGGCCGAAAAATACAAAATCAAAACCAATAAGTGGGTCAGCGCAGGATCGGTGCCTGCCGCGCACGATCTGGTTCTGAACGCGCCTGTCTCCATCGAGATCGGCCCCGCGATTCTCATGCCGGACGACCGCGTATTCTGCACTGGCGCCACCGGCCATACTGCCGTTTATAAAGTCAAAACGGGGGCATGGCTCGGCGGACCCGATTTCCCGGTCGGTTCCGGTGGCAAACTGATGCGAGCATTCGACGCTCCGGCGTGCCTGCTTCCCAATGGCCGCGTGCTATGCATGGCGGGCAGCGTAATTACTTCCGGCCCCGACAACGGTTGGGCGGGTCTGCCCATCAACATTTTTGAGTACGACGGCACCGGGCTGAATCCCGTGACCGGCCCAGCCAACGCTGCCAGTACCGTCACATTTAATTGCCGGTTCCTGCTTCTGCCGACGGGCCAGGTTCTTTATTCGAATTGCACCTCGAAGCTGCAGGTCTTCACCCCGACCGGCGGGCCACACTCTCACTGGCGCCCACATATCACTCATGTGCCCAAATCCCTGCGTCACGGGCATACCTACCGGCTGACCGGACGCCAACTCAACGGGCTCTCCCAGGCCAATGCCTATGGCGATGACGCCCAGATGGCAACAAACTATCCTCTCGTCCGCCTGAAGCGTGTCGGCAGCAATAAGATTTTCTTCTGCCGTACTTTCGATCACTCGACGATGGCCGTAGCCACCGGCAAGAATAAGCACCACACTCATTTCCACGTCCCGTTCATAATTCCTGTGGGCCACTACGAATTGGTCGTCATCGCCAATGGCATCCACTCGCAACACGTGAAGGTTCACGTGAAGCCATGAGGCTTGGCGCGGACCGGCGGGCCTGCTCAGCCTAAACAACCATGTGTCCCAGCTTCCATTGCGAAGTGAGCTTCATCACATACCTTTGCTGCATCGTGGCGTAAACGTTCTCTCGACGGTTGTCCTACAGCCGGAAGGAGGTTTTATGCGGCCATATCGGGATATCGCAACTCTGGCGGGCGCACAAATTATCTGTTTCGTTGTGCTTACACATCTGGAGCCCAACTTTTTCTTGCTTCACCTCTATCAATCGATTCTCTATATCGCCATTTTGGTGATGCTCTTTTATATGGAGGATCGCTGGGCTTATATGATCGGAATGCTGGCGTCGGTCGTATGGCTGGGGATGGCCTATGCAACAGGGATGCTGGGGAGTTCCCTGCGGCAACTCGTTGGGGCCGGTGCGGGCGGGGTGGTGGAAACTCCTGTCTGGATTGTAACGCTGGTCACGGCGCTGATCGCGGTCTTGATGATCGTGCTCTGCGGCAGGCATTGGAAAAGGGAATACTCGGGGCTCGGGAAAACACGTAGGACATTGCTGGTTAGTGCGGGAATCGTTGCGGTGTACTACGGAATCCTGATTGCGTGGTTCTGGACCATGTTCCCGAAGGCGTGAGCGAAGAATAAGCTGTGAGACGGAACGGGACGCGATGGAAGAGTATCGCCCGCGAGGCACGACCCAGAGGTCATTCGCAACTTTGGCCGGCTGCTTTGGCGGCGCGACCGGGATGAGACTTCCCGGCAAATGTCCAATTTTAATTCTTGAGCGTCGAATGGAAGGCCGCGCCATCGAGGAGTGGTTGGAGGCTCTGCAAAACTTGAGGGAGGTCGGCGGCTAGCGTGGTAACTGTCAAAACGCCAACCGACAGGCCGCTGCGCGAATAAATGCGGCGGTAGACGAGTTCCTTGCCGTCCTTTGTTGAGTGGCGAACGTCGACAGCCAAGCTTTCTTCTGCGCCTGCGATTTGAGGCGGCATGGTCGGCTCGATCTTGGGATCGCGCAGGTAGCCTCTGAGCATGCTAATCTGCGACTCGACAAACTGCTGGAGCGAGATTCCACCGAGACCTTCTTCGCTGGCAGCCACGCTGCTCGGAAATTCTTCGTGGCCCGATTGCTGAAGCCCAAATCCTTCTTGCACTTGCCACTCCGCCGGCGCCGCTGGAAACGACCAGCCCATCACCGTGAACGCAACGCTTCGAGCACCGCCCGCGCTGGGCGCCGCAGGGCGCTCGGCATTCCTTTCTGCAATAGGCTTTTGCGCGACAGGAGGCGCCGCGCTCGCCGGCGGCTCAGCGGTTCGCGGTGGTGGTGGAACCGGCACAGGGAGCGGTCCGGCTCCGCGTGGCCGCTGCTCCGCCGCAGCCGGTGGCTCCGGCTTAGCCGAAAGGGGTGGCGGCGCGCTCGCTGGAGGCCGCTCTTGCGAAACAGGAGGCGGCGGCGCTCCGGGAGGCGGCAGCATGGAGGCGAGTTTCGCGTCGGCTACCACTTTCACGGCGAAAACTGTTTGTCCGCCCTTAATTTCGTCGCCGTTGGCCAGCATCGCGTCCGTGATGCGTGCGCCATTCAGAAAAGTGCCATTGCTGCTTTTCCGGTCCTGGACGTGGCAGCCGCCCGGCCCGCACTCGACGGCAAAGTGCACGCCCGACATAAACGTGTCGTGCGGCAAAGGAAATTGCGCGCGCCCGGCCGCCCGTCCAAATGTGACCGTCCGCCCCGTAACAATAGCTACTTTTTTGCCGGCAAACGGCCCTGCGTTAATTTCCAGAAGTACGCCCATTTTTTCTCTGCCGGAGCCTGCTTTTGTGCCGCGCTTTTTCCCGCGCGTCCAATGATAGACGAATGCAAGGTCACGCGAAATAATTCAGAGCAATTCGTTGCGAGTGATACACGCGAACATCGAGCCTACTCTTTGCGCGAGAAGGAGACCGCAGAAACCACGGAATCGTACAACGGGCGCACCGCGGAAAGATCCTTTTCGAGGGCAGTGAGAGAGAGCACGCCGAGTGTCGAGCCGCATCGAGCATAAACGCGACGGTAGTAAACGGCCGCGCCTTCCTTGATGCGGAAGTGGATATCGAGCGCGGCGGTCTCCTCCGAACCATGGACGGCGGGAGGGGCAGCCACTTCGATTTTCGGTTCAGTTAAATGCTCGCGGAACATTTTCGTATGGGCTTCGACGTACTGCGATAACTTCATGCCGGAGCCGAGCGGCTCTTCCATCACACCGATGCTGGCCGGGAAAGCGTCTTTGACAGCTTGTTGAATGCCGAGACCTTCCTGGATTTGCCAACGCTCAGGAATCTTCCGAAAGGCCCAACTGCCGATCGCCAAAGTGGGCGGCCCGCCCGGTAAAGTGGCTGGCGGCGCGGCAGGCGCTGGCGGTTTTGGAGGAGCAGCGATTGGGCTGGAGGAGGGTGCAGCGAGCTGGTTGTCGGGAACAATGCGAACAACGAAAATGGTTTGACCAGACTTGATTTCGTCGCCGTTGGCGAGCGTGGCCTCTTGAATCTTTGCTCCATTCAGATGCGTGCCGTTGGTGCTTCCTTTATCGATGACGCGGCAGCCGTTCGGGCCGCATTCAACGGCGAAGTGCACGCCCGACATTAAATTGTCGTGGGGAACGGCAAATTGCGCGCGCTCCGGTGCGCGGCCAATAAGAAGCATTTGACCAACTCGCAGTGGGATATTCTTAGTCGCGAACGGCCCTGTTTTCACTTGGAGGAGTAAAACCACACTCTCACGCTCCACTAGATTACGAATCGAATTTCCGTCTTCCTATTGTTGTACTTTTTCCTTTGGGAGTTTCCCGTCTTCCATATTCGAGCAAAGCGTTCGGAGAATCAGGTTTTTGCCAGCCGTGACTCTAGCGAGCGAGCAAGCAGATCGTAAGATGTTCCAGCACCGCGCAACTTGCTATTCAATCGTATGCGTTCAAGTTCCTCAGGACCGCCTTTTTCCAAGAGATACATCTCCGCCTCCTCCTGAAGGTGAAGGGGCAACTCTCCAAATAGGTCGATGAAAGTGGCGAGGCTTTCGCGGGGCTGCGCATTCAGAGTGCTTAACGCCGTTTCGTACCGAACCAAAGGATCAGAATCTCTTGCAAGGCTGAGGATTAGCGACGCCAAACTGCTGGCATGACACTCGCGCAAAAATCGTAGAGCCAAGTGTCGGTCCTTATTCGAACACTCGCGGGCCCATTCAGCACAAAAGTGCGTCAACCGCGGAGAACATTCCTGACGCATCAGCATCCGCCATAAAATGGAGCGTATGTGTTGCAAGGGTTCCTTGGAAAGCTGGCCTAATAACGATTCGATTTCTCCCATGGACAGTCTTTCGCCGTTAGCCAGCTGGCCATCCAAGCGTCTGTAACGCTGCTTCCGTCCTCCGACGTCCGAATCGTTAGCGATCTCCTGAATTCGATCATTCGCCATCGTCATTATCCCTTGGTGGGGATGTGTATATCTTCTGGATTGTCAGAGGCACAGCCAGAATCGTCGTAACGAACAGGGTTCTTAGCTGACTTGCTTGCAGTATCCTCGTTTGAGGTCCCTGTATCAACTCCCTCTTTATGAACATGCGACTTCTCGTCCGCCCAGCCCTTCGGGTTTTTCCTTACCTCTGCAGGGTCAACACGGACTCGAACCGATCGACCGTTGGGCAAATTCTTAATGAAAATATCACCGTCGTTGTCGCCGGCTAAGGGGCCGTCATAGCCTAGCTTCTTCAGTTTCTCAGCAATCTGTTCGGGGGTCAGGCCCTTTAACGGTCCTATTCTGTCCAATTCTGCTTTTTCGGGGTCGAACTCCGGAGGTTGTTTAGGGCTGCCCTGGCATTTTTCTTCTGCTTTTGGTTCGGTTTTTGGGATGGACTCCGGGACAGCTTGTGCGCCGTCAATAGGCTCGCTTACGGCTTTGTCGCTACCCTGACTCATCACGACAGCAGCGACAGCAACGGTCGCAACGATCGCCGCGCCCGCTATCAGCCAGCCGATGGGACCAAAAGGCGCTCCAATCTCTGCCTCATCTCCAGCGAGAATACCTACCGCACCCCATGTTAGTGCGCCACTCATTTCGAGCTCGACTTATTACGTCGCTTCAGCTCCCCCGCCAGCTGACCTACCAAGCACTGCATTTTCACGTCAGCGCCGAATTCCTGATGGAGAAGGAATGCACTTAGGTACTTGTTTTCATAGAAGGGGGGGCCAGGGAGAAACGCAAGGCATACAAACTGAGCGATTGAAGATTGTGTACGCAATCCGAACCCGCGTGCCACGGATGCATGCGAGAGGACGGTTGTCCTGAGTTGTTCGTCACCTAAAGGCGCTGTCGAGGAAGGCATATTCTCGCGCACGAAAGCACAAAGCTTGTCTTCGAAATTTCGCTGGCTAACTTGATCGAAGATCTTCATTTGTTCCGAGCGGATAAGCATATTGGGTTCATTCCCCTGTCGCGACTAAATATTCGCCGGTCATGGCAATTGCGAATCCCAAGATAGGACGCGCGGCGCGTGTCATCAAACGCAGGATGTCGATACCATTCATATATTCTTGATTCTAAGTTGTTGAACATCATTTTTCTTCACGGAACTCTCCAATTACGTATCAAGACACCACACTTCACAATCAGGTGAGTTTCAGCCGTCCTTTTTTTCCTGCGAAGTGACAGGTAGCGCCGCTTTCTGAGCACCTCGACCTCGATTGGTAAACTTGAACAGGCTGCCTGGCTTCTCGTCCTCCACCCAGTAACATTTGATCGGGCCGAAGAACTCGTCTGCTTCCTGGGGCGTACAAGCGGGCAGGAAAACACGTAGCACTCGGGGATCATAAAATCGGAAGTAGAGGTCTCTCCCGTCCTCGGTCTTGACCATTAGAAAATGGCGGAAATGACCACGCACCTCCTGGAATGGCCTTTCGCAAGCCAAGTATATCCCCCAGCTCTTTCCCCAGCCAATTTTGATGAGTTTCTCAAGCAAGGGAGAATCCTCCGATAGCCTGACAAGGTAGGGGGCAAAGTGGAGGAGTTTCTCGCCCTGCGCGCCTTGGTAGAGTGACTGGTGCTCTTCCTTCGATTCGATCAACAGTTTCAAAATCAACGGATCGCGGGCTGAGTCGAGCAGCGCGAAAAGAGGCTGAGTCTCTCCCCGGAGATGCAACAGCAATTGTTCCTGAGGGATGGCCGACGTGTTCGGCGTCTCGTTTTTCGCTGGCGTTACAACCATCGCATTCCCTTCCATCTCTTAGGCGGCAGAACCTGCCGCGGCAGGTAGGCCCTCTCAACCCGGACACGGTTGAATAAATGGAGTTCCCGCTTGTGCGGCTTGAGCTAACGATTGCGCTGGAGCGGAATTCATCGCTTGTGCCAGCGCCATCAAGGGTGTTCCGGGGGCCCCCGGGGATCCCATTCCCATTTCACCAATCATGACGGTGAAACAGCCCAGAACGATCACGCCGCCGTGCGCGGTGGGGTCGCCGATGCGAGCGGCCATCAGGCCACCGATCAAAACGGTTGGCGAGCCCATGACGATGACGTCGGGAGGGCCGACGCAGGTGAGCATGTCGGTGATACGAGCGGCCGGAAGAAAACCGATCAGGACAGTGGGCTCGCAGGGCGGAAGGATAGGACCGCCTACGTGCGGGACCAGCACGGTGACCATGGGGCAAACGTGCATGTCGGTAACGCGAGCCGCTGGGGGCATTCTCTCTTTGCTCCGAGACTTGAGATTCGATGACGCCAAACAAAAATCAATTCTGCTGTGCTACTTGCCCACAGTTGGGTAACGCAGGCCATCGCACAGATGCCGGGCCAAAGTCAGGCCTCTACATTTTGCCTCCCTTGCTGCCATCATCGGCGGTGTCGGGATCCTTGGGAGGCTTGGGGCTCGTGGGGCTTGAGGGGCTGCCGGAACCGGGGGCGCCGCCACTGTTAATAAGCACCATGGTGCCGGAAATGGCAATGCCGGCGGGGCCGATGTTGATAAAGCCTCCGGAGGCCATGATGGTTAATTCCAGACCCGCTTCGATGACAACGTTCATGCCTGCTTTGAGGTGAATTTCCATGCCCGCCTCGTGGGCGTAGTTCTGGCCGGACTTTTCCTGGAGATTTTGGCCGACTTGCAGGGACATGGTTTGGCCGACTTGTACGTTTTGGTTGCCGGTGACGTTCAACGAGGCGTCTCCGCCGACGGATTCATTTTGGTCTTTGGCGATCTGGATGTCCTGCTCACCGCCGACTTTTTCTTTTTGGTCGTTTTGCACGATAAGGCTGCGGTCGTTGCCGACGAATTCGCGGGAATCGTGTTCGACGCGCAGGTCCATGTCTCGTTCGGCGTTCATGAAGATTTGTTCGTCGCCTTTTTTGTCTTCGAAGCGCAGCTCGTTCCAATTGCTAGATCCCCCGTTTTTGGTGCTGCGAGTCAAAAACGTGGTGCGGGTCATGTTGTCGGGGAGAGTGTACGGCGGCATCTGGTCGTCGTTATAGACACGCCCGGTGATGATGGGACGGTCAGGATCGCCTTCAAGAAATTCGACGATGACTTCCTGTTTGATACGGGGAATGTTGATTGAGCCCCAATTCTTGCCGGCCCAGGGTTGAGAGACGCGAATCCAGCAGGAGCTGTTCTCGTCCTTTTTGCCCAAACGGTCCCAGTAAAATTGAACTTTCACGCGGCCGTATTTGTC
Source organism: uncultured Acidobacteriota bacterium (assembly GCA_963767755.1). GTDB lineage: Bacteria > Acidobacteriota > Terriglobia > Acidiferrales > UBA7541 > Acidiferrum. Next base: position 36,746 of record CAVYFO010000013.1, read on the forward strand.
GGGATAGATTTCTTCGCCAGCGGGGCCCACGACGACGGCAGTTTGCGGACCTTGCACGATGGGCTTGGGCGTGACGCGCTGCGGCCGGAATGGAACTGCGAAAGGGATACATGTGAAATGGTTGGTGTAGGTTTCCTGGGAACTGCCTCCTGATCCGGAGTAGCTGTCGCCCACGGAAGCTGAATGGGTCAATTCGGTGAGGAGATAGTCGCCGTCCTGGTCTTTGCGAGAATGCTCGTCGAGATGAAATTTGTGACCAGAAGCAAAGGAACGGCAGTTGCTCGAGCCAGAAATTACAAAGTGGACGGCTTCTTCCTCTTCCATGCGAATTTTCGTGACGGTGTCGCCTTCATCTTTCTTGGTGTAGATGCCAGGATAATCGAAAATTTCGTATTTGGTGTTGCCCCCGATTTTGTCCACGGTCTGCACATTCGCCAAAAGAGAGGTGTTGGGAGTCTGAAAATTGTAATCGTTGAGGGCGTACTTGCCGGGCCGAAGTTCCTGTTCAGGGCCCCAGGTTTGCACGAGGTCTTCGTTATCATGGGTGGTACCAGGGTTGTAGCCGAAGCGGACCTTGGATTGAACGGGACAATTTTTGTGAACCTGTGGCTTATCGGCAAAGATGAGCTTGTGAGAGTTTTCATCGTGCTCGAAAAAATAGAAAATGCCGTATTCCTCCATCAAGCGAGAAACGAAATTGAACGCGGTCTCGCGGTATTGGACGACGTATTCGCGCTGCGGGTAAGTGGCCTGGGTACGATCCTGAAAATCCTGGAAGCCATGGTCCTGAAAGACTTTTTTGATGATTTCGGGAATGGTCTTTTGTTGAAAAATCTGGCAGTCGGCGGTGCGTGTGAGAAACCAAGTCCAGGGCACAATTTCGGCTTGATAATGGGTAAAGCGATCATCGCGCCCGGAGCAGGAGAAACGGCTGACAAAACCGTTCCAGTAGCGCTTTTCATCGTTGAATAGCTGAAGAGAGATGGTCACCTGTTTGCCGATGATGTCCTTGAAGGCGACGGAATGATTTTCAGAAATGAGTTCGGTCGAGAAATGAAAGAGCTGGGAAACTCCTTCGAGGCCATTAAAACTCCGGAGGAGCACAACGTCTGCACCGAGAGGAGTGCGAATTGTTATAAGTCGTTTTTCTTGCGTATAAGAAGCCATGGTCGCAGTCCTCTTCTCCTCACGGAACTCCTTGAACAGAGCGAGTTCCTAATGCTAGGGCGATTAGCCCCAGAAACCTGCGGCGGCCGAGGCTCCACAGGGGTCAAGAACGTTCAATGCTTTACCGTAAAAGCCGCTTCCACGCAGAGCCCCCTCGATGACGAATAATCATATTAGAAGGAATCCTTTTGGGGCTCCGCATCTAAGCGCCCGGCAAAAAAAACGAAACGACAGCACGGTTTCCATTAAATGGTCGATGGAAGCCGTCACATGGCGTGCTTGATCGCGTTTAGATTTATCAGGTTAATGGGCGATGGGTTTTTCAAAAATCGGTCAACAGCTTCCATATACTCCTTTGAATTGGTGCGTCCCTGATTTTGCCTCTCTTCGAATAGTAATTGACTTGCCGGACCCCGGTAGCCTTCCGGCGGTTTACATATCAGCATAAAGGGAAGCGCGGCCACGCCCAAGATAGCTCCAAAGGATTCAAGCTCGGCGATACCGATCAGCACTCCCACGGAAATATCGAATGCCGCGCACATGAGGGCGACAACGGCGGTGACACTGACGAACGTCAAGATAAGTATGCTAGTGATATGGAAAGCGATCGTGCGGCCGCCATCATGCAAATCCTTGTCATGGATTGCGTCCAATAGCGCGATCACGTGCTTGATTAAGTCTATAAGAACGATCAACGGCCCTGCATACTTGAAGAACTCTTCAAGTCCTTCAAAGAACCTGATAAGGCGTGTACACCGCGCTACCAGCACCCCGTAATTTTCATCAACCAGGCGAATCGGGCTCATGTGCAACTCTTGCGCCCTTGCGAACATGGCAAGCGTCGCCTTGACTGACTTCGCGCATTCCTCTCCGAGCTTTTCCAACGCCGGTTCAAGCCTGCGCGTCAAAGTGAGTTTGGATAGCATCTCCTCGATATCAAAAACGCCGGGAGTGAGAGTGATTCCTATCTCCTCAATGGTTTCGCCATGTTTGGCGTGCAGGTCCGCGACTTCCTTTTGGATCAATTTTAATCTGTGAACTACTCCGAAGGGATCCTGTTTGCGGCGGCCATGGCCGGAATGCTTGTAGCGTTCCGCTGGGGACGCCGTGCGGCCACGATTCAGCGTGCCAGTGTCGCCGGGCGCGGCAGTAGTGGCACAAAGTGGTGGCCGAGGACTCATTCGTTGCACCAGACGCCGCGCCCGCGAATTCGTTCCACATCTCCATCGCGATAGCGCGGCGACGAAACTGCAATGGAACGTACCGGATTTGACGGATACGTTCCTGAAATCTCCAGGCTTCCGGGGATTATGCCAGCCCGCTTATTTCGAAATGCGTTTTTATTTTCCAACCACGCGCAAGACATTACGCCAGCTCCAATATTGCGTCAATGCGAAACAAGCCTCGTTCGAATGGCCCAAGCGGGCATCGAATGCCAAATCATAATCGCCTAAACGCTCCGATTTTTGATCTCTTGCGTTAACGCATTATCTTCTCGCGTACTCCCGAAGAATCTCGTCGCTCCCTAAGCGGCAAGCTTGGAGCACCATTTGTTCACGAATATGTAAAGCCGCCGTTTTCGGCGACGGAGACGTGGATCGCGGAGGGCTTTTGGCGTTCGGCCATGCGGCTTAGGAGATAGCGGGAAACATCCGGGAGCATGGTGTTGGTTAGGATGTTGTCGACGTTGCGGGCACCGGACTCGACTTCGGTGCAGCGCTTGGCGACTTCGGCGACTACGGCTGGATCGTAAGTTAGCTCGATTTTGTGATTTTCGCGGATGCGGCGTTGGATTTTGGCTAGTTTCAGCGTGACGATTTGCTTCATGGCTTCGTCGCGCAGGGGGAAATAAGGAACGGTTACCAAGCGGCCCATGAAAGCGGGCTTGAAGATTTTGTTGAGCTCAGGCTTTAGCGCTTTGGCAAGGCCTTCGGCGCTGGGGGTGGTTTCCGGATCGGCGGTGAGTTTCATAAGCAGTTCGGTGCAAGCGTTTGAGGTGAGAATGATGATGGTGTTTTTGAAGTCGATCTCGCGGCCTTCGCCGTCTTCCATGTTGCCTTTGTCGAAGACCTGATAGAAGAGTTCGAGAACGTCGGGGTGCGCTTTTTCGCATTCATCGAGAAGGACGACGGAGTATGGACGGCGCCGAACGGCTTCGGTAAGGACACCGCCTTCGCCGTAGCCGACATAGCCGGGAGGCGCGCCTTTGAGGCTCGATACTGTGTGCGCTTCCTGAAATTCGGACATGTTGATGGTGATGAGATTGCGCTCGCCGCCGTAAAGAAAATCGGCGAGGGCGAGAGCGGTTTCGGTTTTACCAACGCCGCTGGGTCCGACGAGCATGAAAACGCCGACGGGCTTGACGGGATCGTCCATGCCGGCGCGGTTGGTAGAGATGCGCTGGGCGATGGCTTCGAGGGCGTGATTCTGGCCGATGACGCGGGCGGCCATGAGATCTTTCAGATTGAGGATCGTGTTGATTTCGTCTTGCTGCATTTTGCCGACGGGGATGCCGGTCCACGCGGAAATGACTTCGCCGACGATTTGTGTATCGACACAAACGCGCATGAGCGGGGCATCGCCCTGCAGGGCGTCGAGCTCGGTGTTTAATTTTTCGAGTTCGGCACGGAGAGACGCAACGTCTGTGGCGGGCTTGGCGGCAGTTCCTGCGGCAGACGACATGGCTGCAGGGGCAGCGGCAGCGGGGGCAGGCTGTCCAGCAGTCGGGGCGGCGGCCGCTTCGAGTTGCGTGCGGATCTCGCGAATACGGGAAACGAGCGAGAATTCTTTATCGCGGCGTTCCTCGAGTGTCTTGAGGCGGGCGGCGACTTCTGTTTTTTGTTTGGCGATATTGGCGAGGCGCTCGGAATGGTCGACGCCGACGGCGGCTTCGCGTTCGAGGACGCGCTGCTGAACCTCAAGGTCATCAACCTGGCGCAAGGCGTCTTCGATCATGGGAGGCGTGGCGTTTTGTCCGAGCGAGAGCCGCGCGCACGCGGTGTCCATGACGCTGACCGCCTTATCGGGAAGCTGGCGGCCAACGAGATAGCGATGTGAGAACTTGGTTGCGGCGCTGACGGCTTCGTCGAGAATGCGGACGTTGTGATGATTTTCGAGAGAGCTGACGATCCCTCGCAGCATGACCATGCACTGCTCTTCGGTTGGCTCTTCCACCTTAACAACCTGGAAGCGGCGAGCCAGCGCGGCATCTTTTTCAAAGAATTTTTTATATTCGGACCATGTCGTGGCAGCGATGGTGCGCAGTTCGCCGCGAGCCAACGCGGGCTTGAGAAGATTGGCGGCGTCGCCCTGACCTGCGGGACCTCCGGCGCCGATCATAGTATGGGCCTCATCAATAAATAAAATGATGGGAGACGGCGAAGACTTGACCTCTTCAATCAAGCCTTTGAGGCGATTTTCGAATTCGCCTTTGACGCCGGCGCCAGCTTGCAAGAGCGCGAGATCAAGCGAGCGGATGGTGACGTTTTTTAGAGGCGGCGGAACATCTCCCGCCGCGACGCGCAACGCAAATCCCTCGACGACCGCCGTTTTACCCACGCCTGCTTCGCCGGTGAGGATGGGATTGTTCTGGCGGCGTCGCGTAAGAATGTCGATGATTTGGCGGATTTCGTGGTCGCGGCCAAGAACGGCGTCAATTTTTCCAGCTTTAGCATTGGCCGTGAGATCGATGGTGAACTGATTAAGATTTTGCTGTTTGCCGGCGGCGGGAATGCCGGCCGCGCCTTGAGGTAATCCTTCCACACCGATCGGTACAGCCTGCGCGGTTTCCTGGTCTTCGGGAGAGCCAGCGACGATATTCCAGAAATCGTTCTGAAGAGATTCGGCGCTGATTTTTTGAAATTCACGAGTGACTTCGCGCATGAGGCGCGAAAGATCGCCAGAGCTGGCAATGGCAAGAATGCAGAAACCGGTGCGAACTTGTGCTGAGCCAAAATCGAGCGAACCGATATTCCACGCGCCGGAAAGCATGTCGGTGAGCGAAGGGCTAAAGGAAGGAGTGCGAGCGTTGCCGGACTTTAGCTTGTCGAGACTGCGCGTGAGATCGCCGGTGAGGCGGGATTTATCGACGCCAAATTGTTTGAGGATGCGGGGAAAATCGCTGTCGGTGACGTCGAGAAGCTTGAGAAGAAAATGCTCCAACTCGATGTCGTAGTGCGTGCGGGCAAGACAAAAACCGGCTGCGGCCTCGAGAGCGTTCCGGGTGGTGTCGTTGAGCTTGCCGATGAGACCCTTCAGATTTGTCGTCATGACGACCTCGTTTCGCTAAACATTGAAAATGGTTTCTTCGGGATGGCGATCCATGGGCTTTGATTTCATCCAGGTGACCCAGCCGAGTTTTGGAGCGGCCTCGCCTTCCGCGCCAAGCTGGCACCGCGGTACTTCTTCGCGCTCGAGGATAAGTTGCACCTCGAAATCGATCTCCTCATTGGTCCAAAAACGCAAAAGGGCGCGAAGTGGCTCGTAGGCCGTGCCGTTGGGAAGGAAATCGAGATAGTCGTCGAGCGAAAGCGGGCCGATACGGATACGCGCGCGAGCTTGCTGGTTCCAGACCTCGTCGCCAACGACGGCGCCCAAACCCAACTGTTCGGAAGGAGTGGAGCGTTCGCCAATGCAGCATTCGGTCGAGTCGTCCAGACGGAACCAGCCGCCGACGAGTTGAATGACTTCAACAGGAACCTCGAAATAATCGTTCAGGAGAAGCTCGAGAGCGTGCGCGGAATGCGGGCGCTGACCGAGGATTCCAGAGAAAAAGAGAAATGCATCATCGGGAACGGACAGGCGCTCCTGCAAACCGGCAGTGCCCAAGCCGATCAAATCGAGCAGATGATGAGAGAAGCGGTCGCGTTCGCCGCGTTCATAGGAAACTGCAAAACGGTATTTTTCCCAAGCCTGATAGAAGAATGAGAGCAGGCGGTGATGGAAAAGATCGAGAAAATCGCGCAGAGCTTTGTCGCCGGAGCGGAGCCGCGCAAGGATAAGAGTCGTGTAGAAATGCGGCAGCGGCCCTTGAGGACCCGTGGTTCCCATGAAATTCACGGCGAGGGAAGGAGGCTTACCCTCGGGCCACTCGATGGATTGAATTTCGCTGGCGGGAAAAGAGAGAGCAGGATGAGCGCCAAGGCGAGCAACTTCCTCGGACGGATCGACGAAGCGGCCGAGAGGCTTGCGGTCTGGAGCGATCCGCTCGAGCAGGCGAATCGCCTGAAAAAATTCGAAGCGATAAGATTCGTTGCGCAGCTGCTCTTCGACTTCCGAAAGATCTACAGGAGAATCACTTCTCCCGCCCGGGGTGGCCATTGACGCAGAACCTCCTTTCTTTGCTGGGTACGCACGGCAAGCTGGCTGAAGCTGTTCAGCGAAGCGTAGTGGCCCAGAAAATATTCGAGAACGCTGGCGAAAAGATACACGCCGCCTCCGACAAACTGTTCCTCGTCGAATTCCATTTCGACGCGATGGCCACGGACGAAACCGATGCCGTTCTCGGAAATGACGCGAGCAAAGTGCCGGGTGCTGGACAAATGCATCAATCCCGAGACTTGGCGCTCGTTGTAGCCGGATTCTCCGAACGTATACAGGCGAAGAATTTCCTGGAGCGAATCCTTCCCTTCCTCGACGATAGAAAGATAGTTGAGCGAAAGATGAGAGATGAGGCGCCAGAGCATGCCTTTGCCGGTAGGTGGCCGTATGGATGCTGATGGCTTGCGCAAAGCGACGATGCGCTTAATCGAGGACACGCCTTCGAGCTCGAAATCGCCGCGCTCGTTGCCCATCGGAAGACGGTGCGGCAAATCACGGTTCGAACACGTACAGTGAATCGTAGCGGTATCGGTTTCGGGGTGGAGCGGGCGCCCGCTGAGATCCAGGAACGAAATGTAAACCTCAGTGCCCTCGTCGTCGCGCCGTGTGGAAGCCTGGCGGCGCGAATGCCAGAAACCTTTCGGCCGCTCCCGGTGGCGCGAAGTCGTGTGCCTGAAGCGGTAGAAGGGCTCGAATTTCAAAACTTCGTGTGTTTGGGGATCGGGGGAGATGACTTCCTCGATCGAGAAAATTTCCATGGCGCGCCGGCGGCGCACATCAGGCGTGATGAGATATTCGGTGTGCGTCTGATCTAGGCGAATAGGCTCAGCAGTATGCGGAAAAAGATTGACGGCAGGCGAGCAGCCTAGGCGCAGGGTTTCTTCGGAAACGTTGAGCTCGAGAGTTTGCTGGCGCTCGGGGCGTTCGAAGCGTGAAATTAAAAGAACGATCTCGATACGCGGGCCGAAACCGGAGGTGCGGAGATTTTCGAGGCCGTTCAGATCGAGAAAAAAGAACTTTTCTGGGAAATGAAAATACTCTTGTAAAACCCTATAGCCCGAAAAGGAGCGGCGAGGATAGGGCAAAAGCGCCTCGGCATCGGTGAAGCCGGCGGGCTGGAGAATACTGGCCGGCAGAGAGATGGGATGCTTGCGTGTATTCGGGGCGCGGTCGCGCAACAAGACTTGTGTGCAGTTGTTGCAGAGCAGTTCGTATAGTGTGTGAATGAGACTGCTTTCCCCGTTGAGGTAGAAACGGAGAGAGCTCAATTCCAGTTTCTCGAAAGTGACGTCTGGAAAACATTCGAGCTCGAGACGCAGAGCGGCTACAGCGTCCTGAGATTTAACGGCCGGACGCAGGCGATCGGGAGTTACCCACTGGGCGGCGGCGATTTTCAACGGCCACAGAGTGGTGTCGTAGCAGGTCTTGAATTTGCAGGGATAGCCGTCGACGGGCTGAGAATAAAGCATCGAGCCGCGCGGGATGGGGAGGCCCGTGCTGAGTTTTCCCTGCTCGGGGTCGAGATGAAATTGCACGATGGTGGAAGACGGAATCGGGCGGATGTAATGCGGGTAAAGGACGCTGAGCAAGGCTTCCGTAATCTCGGGGAATTCATCGTCGATTTTGAGATGGACGCGAGCGGCCAGGAAGGCAAACGATTCGATCAGCCGCTCGACGTGAGATCCTCGCAGCGGTTGGGATCGATCAGAAGACGCGAGGCCACCTTGGGATATTTCTCGGAGAACTCCGCGCCCAGCTGGCGCAGATAGGTTAATTCGCGCTCGTAGTATTCGAGCAGCTCGTCACGCACGGTCTTCTCCCGAAATGGAGACTTCGAGGCTCGTTAATTCAATGGAAGCGTCGTAGACGACGTGCTCGGGAAGCGGATCAATGCGCAGCATGCCATCGATCACGAAACGCAGCATGCGAGACATGCCCGCGACGGGCACCAGCGAAACGCGAACGCCATCGAGCCGTGGCTCAAACGTCTTGACGGCCGTCTCAATCGATTGCAGCAGCTTGTTCTGTTCGTAGAGAAAATTGGCTGGCATCGAAGTGATATCGGGAAGCCCGTAATAATAAACGGACCGAAGAATCTCGACGGAGCCCTCGGGAATAGTGTCGGGGGTGCGGCGCGTATTCAGAAGAGCTTCGAGATCGCGCCTGACGGCGATCTTGAGTCTGGCAAGCGAAACGCTGCGCGTCATGGGCGCTTCGGACTTGATCTTGGGCTCGTCGTCCAATAGCCGGTCCAGGAGCGGCAGTCGAAGAGGCGCGTTGGCGTCGTAGTCAGGCATCGATTACCTCAGCGAAAGTGCTTGCCCTGGATCCAGGCGGCAAAGCTTCTGATAAATCTTTTCTTTTTCCGCGTCGTCGCGGCCCAGTTTTTCCGCGCAGCGATAGAGCAGCGCAAGAGGCTGCGCCACGACGGAGGGCTCTTCCCATTCTTCGAGTTTTCGGCGTTCGATCTCTTCCGCCAATTCGACCAGGATAGGGTATGCGATAGCTTCGTGTTTGGTGGCCAGACAAACATTGGCGAGCTGAATGTGCCGTTGAAACCGGCCCCGCCCAGTGCGTTCGTTGCCAATTTCGCGCGTCAAAATGCCGATGGCTTCCTGCACTTTTCCCGCGCGTGCCGCCCGCATGGCTAGATCGACCACATCGGGAGGTTTCTCTCCATTGGAATTTTCAGATGGCCTATCCGAGGACATGGTCGCGGGAACAAACTCCGGCTCGGAGGGAACTGGCGGAGGCGGCGTTAAGATGCTTTCTCGGAGCCATGTTAACGTCTCGGCGTTTGCCGCCGGCGTATCGTCCATGAGTGAGGAGTTAAGCAGGTCAGGATAATCGGCGAGCAGCATTTTCAATTCCGCGCGGATGCCTGCGGCCACTGGGTCGTATTCGGAGCCCAGAGCTTCGCAGGCGCGCACGGCGTAGCGCTGCAAATCGATCCAGCCTCTACCGCAAGGCAAGCTCATGGCTATTTCCGCGTTCTCCAAAACTCCGGCCCAATCTCCTTCCATGGACATCTTCTTGATGAGCGTGCGCTTTTCCGTGGGCGGCGCCTCAAGCAACCCTGGGTTGAGTACGGCGCCAGCCCCGCGGAGTTCGCCCCAGCGCATCCCTCGAAGCAAAAGGTATGGAACGGGATTCACGGGGCTCTCGTGGCGCAAAAAGTGCGCCACTATCGTCAAGCGCTGCATCGCGTCATCACGATCGGCGGGTTCGGCAGCGACGGATCCAGAACGTTTTTTGGCAGCAGGCCCACTCGAACCAGAAGCACCCGCGTCAGAATCGTCAGCATCTTCCACGGTTTCCGATTCGCCGCCCGCTCCTGTTTCCTCCACATCCGCCGCGGGCTGATGGTACTGCTTCACGATGTCTTGCAATTCTTCAAGCGCTGCTCGGAGGTTTGCAAAGCTAGGGGCCTCTCGGCCGAACTTGTCGTCGCTCAGCGTTTCGAGGGACTGTAACGACTCCAGCGCCGCAGCGAGATTGGCGGATAGCTTTTCGTAGTACGCATCGCCGGTGGCGCGCACCGCCTCATCAAATTCTTCCGCCGTGCATTTCTTTTCCGCAATGGCGGCCGCTCTGGCCGCAGCTTTCTCTTCGCTAGCCGTAGAATCCGCCTCATAACCGACGCGGCGCGATTCCTGGTATTTGAAACAATCGAGCTTATTTTTAGTCAGCGGCAATCGCCGAACCGGCCCATCCAGCTTGGAACCGACCCATTCGAGTGGTCCCACGCGAAACTCCAAATCTCCATCATCGATTTCTGGATAGAGCGTGTCCCAAAACGTCTCCATGAACCCACGAAGCAGGTCGAGCCCCTCGCGAAGGCCGGCTACGTGATCACGAAACATGACCGCTTCGGTCAGCCAAGCGGCCAACTGCAAATCTTTTCTTTTGGTGGACAGCGCTTCGGTGGTCAGCTTAATGACAAGAGGAAAATCGGCTTTCTTGACTTCGCGGGACCACTCGCCCTGCGGAAGCACGTCTTCCTCGCGGCGCGCTTCGCG
>CAVYFO010000014.1:0-42187 GCA_963767755.1 uncultured Acidobacteriota bacterium
AGTCCGACCTGCTCATCGCCGTCGGCATGCGCTTTGATGATCGTGTCACCGGCGACCTCCGCACTTACGCAAAGGGCGCGCGCAAAATCCACATCGAAATCGACCGCGCCGAAATCAACAAGAACGTGAAAGTGGATGCCGCGCTCATCGGCGATGCTCGCGAAACTCTCGAAAAACTCATTCCGCACATCTCGAATCCCGATCGTGCACCCTGGATCGCCCACATCAAAGAGCTGAAGGGCGATTCCGCCGTGCGCGACATTCAAAGTCTCCCCGACAACGGCCATCTCTATGCCGCGCACGTCATCAACGATATCTGGAAGGAAACCCGCGGCGAAGCCATCGTCGTCACCGACGTCGGCCAGCACCAAATGTGGGAAGCGCAGTATTACCATCACAATCAGCCGCGCACGCTCATCACTTCCGGCGGTCTAGGCACCATGGGCTTCGCGCTGCCCGCTGCTGTTGGCGCAAAATTCGCAAAGCCGGATTCCGAAGTTTGGGTTGTCGTCGGCGATGGCGGTTTCCAGATGACCATGTGCGAGCTCGCCACCATCGTCCAGGAAAAAATCAACATCAAGATCGCCATCATCAATAACGGCTATCTCGGTATGGTCCGCCAGTGGCAGGAATTTTTCTACGACAAGCGCTACGTCGCCACGCCGCTTGTCGCTCCCGATTTCGCGGCGCTGGCCAACGCCTTCGGCATCCGCGGCGAACGCATCACCTCGCGCGCCGATGTCGTCCCCACGATTCGCTCCGCTCGTGAATCCAATGAAACCGTTCTCATCGACTTCCGCGTCGAGCAGGAAGATTCCGTCTATCCGATGGTTCCCGCGGGCGCGTCGCTGCACGAAATGATTCGCCGCCCGGGGAATCCGCTTGTCGAAACGGCGTCCGAGCCATAAGGAGCGCTGAGCAAAACCGAGCGATGAACGAAGAGGACACCATGCAAACACTTGTCGCATACGTCGAAAACAAACCGGGCGTGCTCAATCGCGTCTCATCGCTCGCGCGCCGCCTCGCCATCAATATTGATTCCCTGACCGTCGGCCCGACCGACAACCCCGAAATCGCCCGCATGACCATCGTCGCGCACACGGACGAAAAAGGCGGACATCGTCTCGAAGCCAGTCTCGAGAAGTTAGTCGATGTCCTGCTTGCGGAAAACATCACCGAGCGCGCTTTGCTCGAACGCGACCTGGCTCTCATCAAAGTCCTCGCCGACCAGCAATCCCGCCCCCATCTGATGGAACTGATCAAGGTTTTTCGCGCCCGGGTCGTCGATGTCGCCCCGGAATCGCTCATCATCGAAGTCTCCGGCACCGTCGACAAAATCGACGGCCTCCTCGAAGTTCTGAAGCCTTTCGGCGTCCTCGAAATGGCCCGCAGCGGCCGCATCAGCATGACGCGCGGCGGCGATTTGCTCCGTCCCCCAACCGCCACGACCGCACCCGCCCAGACCCTGGTGTCGAGGTAAATTCATGGACGGCCCCACCGTAAAGCTAAAGCTTTTAGAATCAACACTTGCGGGAATCTCCGTAAACACTGAATCTAAAGCACTTACGCAAGAGCTAAATCCTTTAGATTCAGTCTTTACAAAAATCTGAGGGAGGGGTTTAGAGTACCCTCCTGTCGTTTCGGGCCATCTGCTCCGTCTCTTTGGCGGACGGGGGCCGCAGGCGCAAGTTTGAAGCAGCTTAAATTCCGGCCGCAACTCGGCCGCAAAGGACAGAAATGGCAAACCTCTATTACGACGATTCCGCGGATCTCGCTCTTATCCAATCCAAGAAAGTCGCCATCATCGGCTACGGCTCGCAGGGCCACGCGCATTCTCTAAACCTGCGAGACAGCGGCGTAAGCGTCCGAGTCGGCCTGCCCGAAGGCAGCGCCTCGCGCGCCAAAGCCGAAAAAGAAGGCCTTACTGTCAACACGCCCGCGCAGGCCGCTGAATGGGCCGACGTCATCATGATTCTCGCGCCGGACACCAAGCAGCCCATGCTTTATCGCGACGCGATCGAGCCGCATCTCGCCAAAGGCAAGACGCTCATGTTCGCCCACGGCTTCAACATCCGCTTCGGCACCATCAAGCCGCCCGCGAGCGTCGACGTCTCGATGATCGCGCCCAAAGCTCCCGGCCATCGCGTCCGCGAAGTCTTTACCGAGGGTGGCGGCACGCCCGCGCTCATCGCGATTGAGCAAGACGCCAGCGGCCACGCCAAAGCTCTCGCGCTCTCTTATGCCAAAGCGCTCGGATGCACGCGCGCCGGCGTCCTCGAAACCACTTTCACCGAAGAAACCGAAACCGACCTCTTCGGCGAGCAAGCTGTCCTCTGCGGCGGCGTCAGCGAACTGATCAAAGCCGGCTTTGAAACGCTCGTCGCTGCCGGCTATCAACCCGAAGTCGCCTACTTCGAGTGCATGCACGAACTCAAGCTCATCGTCGATCTCATTTACCGGGGCGGCCTCAGCTACATGCGCTATTCCGTCAGCGACACTGCCGAGCAAGGCGATTACAGCGCCGGCCCGCGCATCATCACGCAAAAAACGCGCGACGAAATGAAACAGATTCTCGCGGAAATTCGCGACGGCAGTTTTGCCAAGAAATGGATCGCGGAAAACGAAGCGGGCTGCCCGAATTTTCTCGCCACTCGCAAGCGCGAACAAAGCCATCCCGTCGAGCAACTCGGCCCCAAACTTCGCGCCATGATGCCCTTTTTGCATCCCGTGATCGCTCCCGGGCTAGAAGAAAAAGCCGCCGCTTCAAAAAAATAAGGAGACAGTTCGACCGCGCACTCGCCCTTGTTTCGCAAGACCCGATCGCGAGCGTCCGGCAGGAGTGTTCCATTACTTGTGCGGCTCAAAGTTGTTACCTAAACAAACTATTCGGCCTAGTTGACAGGCCCAGCGTTTTAGGCAATTCTCTGGCGCTATGAAACGACGACCAATTTCTCCTCAAGCCTCGGCGCCCTCTTTAGCGGAGCGCATCGAACTTCTCAGCGCAAAACGCCAGGAAATCATCCGCCCGATTCTCGAGCACCCCCGCGACTACGTCCTCTTGAGTGTGCGCGCCATGGCCAAGCGCCTTAAGACCGACCCTGCCACTGTAGTTCGCATCGTGCGCGGACTCGGTTTCGCCAGCTATCGCGATTTTCAGCGTCATCTCCACGATCTCTCGATTGCATTCGCGACCTCTCTCGACACCATGCAATCCGCCGGCCCCGTCACCGTCAGCAGCATGCCGACGTACGTACGCGACGCTCTTGAGCAGGACCTCAAAAATTTGCACGGCCTCAAGAATAGCCTCGATGCGCCCCGTCTCGTCTCACTTGCCAAGCGCTTTTACGACGCGCGTCGCATCATAATCCTTGCGGGCGATCTCGCCGCCATTCTCGCCGATTATCTCGAGTATCAAATCACTTTGCTCGGTCTTCCGGTCTTCACCGGGACTTCCGCCGGCCGCATTGCCCACCTGGTCCGCACTGTAACTCCCAAGGATCTCGTCATTGCCATCAGTTTTCGACGCGGCCTGCGCCAGACTGTTGAAGGCATACATCTGGCGCACGCGCGCAGCGCCTACTGCGTCGGCATCACGGACACGTACGTTTCCCCGCTCGCACGTGAATGCGACGAAGTATTCCTCGCCAGCGTCGAGTCCACATCCTTCGGCGCCTCATACTCGGCTCCGGTCACGCTCGTCAATGCCATCCTTGCCGCTTGCGGCCAATATCGCCGTCCGCAAACGCTGGCCATTCTCAAGGAAATAGCCGAAGAGCAGCGCAAAGGCTTCCGCTGGTATACCGTCTAATTCTTCGACGTGAGAGTGAAACAAATGTTTCTATTCTCCCCCTTTCCGGGGCCGCACAAAACGCTAATCTATTACGATTCTTGAACGCAGTTCTTTTTTTCCGCTGCGGCGGTCGACTTTTGGCAACATTTGTATCTCGCGTAGTTCGGCAATGTCGGGTATTATATCTCCCGCTCGACAGCGCTGGCCCAAGGGAGGCCAGGCCAAAGTTGAAAAGCGCAAGGATTTTAGACATTCAATGAACAAATCTCGGGCCAATCGACATCGCGGCTTCTTGCGCACCGCCATTGCCGCACTTTTTCTTTCCTGCTTGGCGTTTCCTGTTGCGGCGCAAAACGCTTCCTCTCTTGAACCCGGCCCCAAACCACCCGACATTCCTGCTCGCTGGAAGCCGTGGATCGGCGAGTACGGAGTTGCTCCGACTTCCGCGCCGATATCGGAAGTCACGGTCGTCTCTGAGAAAGACGGCTATATTGTGTGGTTAAACCGAATCACCACCTCCGCTGGAATGCGCTACGAAACCGCCGACAAGTTTCGCATACGAGGGTCTTCGCCCTCGGTTCATGGTTTGCGCGTCGGTCGCTCCGGAGAAAGAGCGTTGGTTGAGGGCGACGTAGTAACCGGGAAAAGTACGCCTGACTTCGATGCTCGCGCCCAAGTCCTTATCAAACCCGTTCGTCCGGCTGAGGAATTGCGTAAGGAGGCGCTAGCAGATTCTCCTCCGCATGAAAATGGGGACTTCCGCAAACCCGAACTCGTTGAATTGGCCACGCTTGATCCAGCGATTCATCTCGACATCCGGTATGCGACCACGAACGATTTTCTTGGCACCGCTGTCTATACGCAGGCTCGCGCGTTCATGCAACGCCCCGCCGCGGAAGCGCTCGTGCGTGCGCTTCACAAACTAGAGCCTCTCGGCTACGGCCTTCTCATTCACGACGCCTATCGGCCTTGGTATGTGACGAAAATCTTCTGGGACGCTACGCCGCCCGAAGGAAAGATCTTCGTGGCCGATCCATCGCAAGGCTCGCGCCATAATCGCGGGTGCGCGGTCGACCTGACGTTATACGATCTCGCAACCGGCAAGCCCATCGAGATGCCGGGCACTTACGACGAAATGTCTCCGCGCTCTTTTCCCGATTATCCCGGCGGCACTTCCCTCGAGCGCTGGCACCGCGATTTGCTTCGCCGCGCGATGGAATCCGAAGGCTTCACAGTCTATGAGCACGAATGGTGGCATTTCGATTACAAGGATTGGCAGAAGTATCCGATCCTGAATATCAAGTTTGAAGATTTGCACTCCGGCCAGGGACTCGCCAGCGCGAATTAGCGCCGTCGAATCTCCGACTAACTTTTGGGAGGATTTTACCTTGCCAAGCAAACCCCGCTTTTCTCAGAGCTTCGCTGCCTTTTGTTCCCTTGCGCTTCCTTTCGCGACTTGTTTCCTCGTAGCGCCTTTTGCCCTGCGCGCGCAATCGAACGTTTCGCTCGCGGATCGCATTCAAAAAGTAATGGACCGGCCCGTCTTCGCCCGCGCCAATTTCGGCATCGAGTTCTACGACATCGCCACCGGCAAGGTCGTCTACTCCATCAACGCGAATAAATTATTTGTTCCCGCCTCGACCACAAAAACGCTTACCGAAGGCACCATGCTCGCCAAGTTTGGCGCCGACTACCATTTCCACACGCGCATCTACCACACCGGCACTCTCGACAAAAAAGGCACGCTCAAAGGCGACCTCATCCTCCTCGCCAGCGGAGACCCCGATCTTTCCAATCGCATTCAGCCCGACGGCACTCTCGCTTTCGTCGATGAGGATCACTCTTACGGCGGCCCCGCGGTAGCTGGCGACCCACTCGCCGTCATCAAAGAACTCGCCAAGGATGTCGTCGACAAGGGCATCAAGAAAATCGAGGGCCGCGTGCTCGTCGATGCCAGCCTTTTCCAGGACGGCGGCAAGGAAGGCGGCACCGGCGTCGTCATTTCTTCCATCGTCGTTAACGACAACGTCATCGACCTCGTCGCCAGGCCCGGCGCGAAAGCGGGCGATCCCGTTTCTCTCGCGGTTTCCCCCCAGACGGCTTACGCCACTTTCATCAACAACCTCACGACATCCGCTCCTGGCACGACGCCAGACATTAAGGATCCCGTCACGGTCACCAATCCCGATGGCTTGGTCTCCGTCACACTTGCCGGCTCGCTTCCCGCTGGTTCGCAACCCTTAACCGCGCCGTTCGCCGTCCCCTCCCCAACAAAATTTGCGGAGACCGTGCTTGCCGAATGTCTCACTTCCGTTGGCATCCAAATTAAACCTCCCAAGAATGCTCCTGCGCCTGACTTTAAGACATTCGCGTCGTCCTACACTCCTGACAACCAAGTCGCCGAACATATTTCGCCGCCGCTCTCCGAAGAAATTAAAGTCACGCTCAAAGTCAGCCAAAATCTTCATGCCAGCATGGGCCCCTATCTTCTGGGTACGCTCATCGCAAAAGATCTCGCCGATCCGGTCCACGCCGGTTTCAAAATCGAGCGCGGTTTTCTGCAGGACGCCAAGCTGGATATGTCCGGCGTTTCGCAAGGGGATGGTGAAGGCGGCGACTGGGCCGATCTCTTCAGCCCCGATTTCATCGCCCACTACATGGCTTATTTGAGCTCGCGACCCGACTTTCCGGTCTTTTTCAAAGCGCTTCCCATTCTCGGCAAAGACGGCACGCTCGCGAAAATTCAGGTCAATAATCCCGGCGCCGGCCACGTCTTCGCAAAGACGGGCACGTTCGGCTCCGAAGACAAGCTCAATGGCAAGATGATGCTCAATGGCAAAGGCCTCGCCGGCTATGTCATCACGGCCAGCGGCAAGAAACTCGCCTTCGCGGCTTACCTAAATCACGTCACTCTGCCGCTCGATCCGGATGCCGCGCAAGAAGTTGGCGGACAAGCTCTCGGCGAAATTGCCGCCGCCGCATACGATGCTCCGCTGGAAGGCTCTGCGTCCTCGGCCTCTTCCTCCGTTACTTCGACTTCCTCTGAATACGATCTCATCATCCGTAATGGCCACATCCTCGACGGCACCGGCAATCCCTGGTACGCCGCAGACATCGCAATTCAAGGCGACCGCATCGCCGCTATTGGCAATCTGCACGAGGCTCACGCCAAGAGCGAAATCGATGCGCAAGGCCAGATCGTTTCGCCGGGCTTTATCGACATGCTCGGCCAATCCGAATGGTCGCTTCTGCTCGACAATCGCTCGCTCAGTAAACTCTCGCAAGGCATTACTTCCGAAATCACCGGCGAAGGCGGCTCGATCGCTCCACAGAACGAAAAAACTCTAGCCCCCATGAAGCCGATGCTCGATCATTTTCACTTCACCGTCGATTGGACCACTTTCGACGGCTATTTCCGCCGCCTCGAAAAACAGGGCACTCCACTCAACATCGGCACTTACGTCGGCTCGGCGCAAGTCCGCGAAGCGGTCATCGGCGATGACGACCGCGCACCCACTCCCGCCGAACTCACGCAAATGGAATCGCTCGTCGCGCAAGCCATGAAAGATGGCGCTCTCGGCATTTCCAGCGCGCTCATCTATCCACCGAATATCTATGCCAAGACCGATGAACTCATCGCGCTCGCGAAAGTCGCTTCCCAGTACGGCGGCATTTACGCCACGCACATGCGCAGCGAAGGCGCTTCCGAAATGGCTGCGCTCGCCGAAGCCATTCGCATCGGCCGCGAAGCCCATCTCCCCGTCGAAGTTTTCCACTTGAAGGTGAGTGGCAAATCGCGCTGGGGCAACATGAGGAACGTCGTCGCCACAATCCAATCCGCGCGCGATTCCGGTCTCGATATCGCCGCGGATATGTACCCGTATCCTGCGGGCGCGACGGCGCTCGCTTCCGCTCTTCCGCCGTGGGTGGCTGACGGCGGCACGGAAAAACTTCTCGCGCGACTCAAAGATCCCGCCGTTCGTGCGCGCATCAAGAAGGAACTTCTGGAAGGCGATCATCCGGACTGGGAAAATCTCTATTACGATTGCGGCGGCGCCTCGGGCGTGATGCTCGCTTCCATCGAGAAGCCTGAGCTAAAGGAGTTCGAAGGCAAGACCGTCGCGGACGTCGCTCGCACCTGGAAAAAATCTCCCGAAGATGCGCTGATGGATTTTGTCATCGCCGATTCCGCGCAAACCGGCGCGATTTATTTCATGGCCAGCGAAGAAGACATCAAGACCGGCCTCGAACAAACTTGGACGAGCATCGGGCTCGACGCCAACGAAATGTCGCTCGACGGCCCGAACTTCGAGCCGCACACGCATCCCCGTGCATTCGGCGCCATGCCGCGGTTCCTAGGCCATTACGTTCGCGACGAGCACATGATGCCGCTCTCCGCCGCCATCCGCAAAATCACTTCCCTACCGGCGCAACGCGAACATCTCCAGAACCGCGGCCTGCTCAAGCCGGGTTATTTCGCCGACGTCACCATCTTCGACCCCGCGAAAATCATCGATCACGCTACCTTCACTCAGCCAACGTTGCTCTCCGAAGGCATCGACTACACTATCGTTAACGGCCAAGTCGAATACGATCACGGCAAGCTCACCGGCGCCGCCGCAGGCAAAGTCCTGCGTGGCCGCGGCTACCAGCCCGAGTCGCACTGAAGCCCGCTCAGCATGTGCCAACGCGAACTCAAATATCTCTCTTAAATTGTTTTTCCGGTTCGGAAGGAATTTCTGTGGCCAAATATTTCGCCCCACACTGTGGCGGGGGCGTCGCAGCAACCGCTAACAACAACTCACTAACCAGGCCCTTCTCAACTTAAAAAAATCTTTCCCATCTCTGCCACGCGCCGTTCATAGGTCATTTCTTCCCAGCCGTGCTTGCCGTAATACCGCAGGACGATTTTGTGGCCCGGCGCGATTTTCGCCCGCGCCTTCGTCAGCGAATCGGAAAGCTCGACCCACTCTCCATCTACCAGGTAACTGCCCTCCCAGCCCCGCAATTCGAAATGGCCATCATCTTTGAGAATCAGCGGCGCCGCAGTGCAGGCGATGATTTTCCCTTCCACCTTTGCTTGCGTGCACTCGTAGCTGCCGGATACTTCGACCGTTTGCGCTTTGGCGGGAGGATTTATGGCGAAACACAGGGCCGAAAAGGCGACGTAGCGAAGGAAGCTCTGGGCAATGCGTTCCAGTCCCATGGGGGCTCCACTGCAGGGAAGCGTTGCTGCGGGCACCGTCCCTGGCCATTGGTACAGGTGCAACTCGCCCGCCAAGGTCACTCCGTCTAACTTGCTGATAATACATGGCTTGCAGAACTGGCGGACCTGTACTTACGGACGGCCTGGGAAGATTCATTCCCCTTTTTCGCCCGGACGAGGATTCCTTTTGCCGATTTCGCCGAGGTTTTCGCGGGCCGGTTCCAGCCCGATACTGCTGCTAAAATGGTAATTCCGCCACGGCCTGGCCATCTTTCCGCGGATCCGACGCGCCGTAATTCACGCCCGTTGCAAAATCCCGCAGGACCGCTTGCCCGCCGCCCACTCGCGCCGAAAAGGCTCCCAGGACCTTGATCTGGTGTCCGCGCGCCGTCAATTCCTCGCGCGTTTTCCCGCTGAAGCGGCTCTCCATCTCGACGTCGCAACCCGAGAACGTGTATTTTGTGAATCGCGGCGCCTCGACGGCGGCCTGAATATTCATTTTGAAGTCCGCAATATTCGCGATGAATTGGGCATGCGCCTGCCCCTGGTTCCACCCGCCCATAATTCCAAACGCCATCCGCAGATCGCCCTTCTGTGCGAATCCCGGAATAATCGTGTGGCGCGGCCGCTTGTGCCCCGCAAGCGCATCGGGCGAACTTGGATCGAGCACGAACAACCCGCCGCGATTCTGCAGCGCAAATCCCGTTCCGCCCGCCACAACTCCCGAACCAAACGCCGAATAGTTGCTCTGGATGAGCGACACCATGTTCCCGTCGCGGTCCACCACGCTCAAATAGGTCGTGTCGCTCCCGCCAGAAATGTCGCCCGCCTTCACGTCGCAGTTCGCGTGCTCCGGATCGATCAGCTTCGCCCGCTCCGCTGCCCAGGCTTTCGAAATTAGCGTCGCCACTGGAATTTTCTGCCCGCGCGGATCCCCCAAATATTTCGCCATGTCCGCATACGCTAGCTTTTTCGCCTCGATCTCCGCGTGCAGCGCGTTCGTCGAACCAAATCCCCAATCCTTCGAACCCATGGGAAACGTCTCCATGATGTTCAACATTTCCAGAGCATCCATTCCCTGCCCGTTCGGCGGCATTTCGTAGACTGTCCAATCGCGGTAAGTAGTCGAAATCGGCTCGGCCCATTCCGCCGAGAATTTCGCCAAGTCTTCCGCCGTCATCGTTCCGTTGTGCCGTTTCATCGCGTCTAAAATTTTCTTCGCAATCTCGCCCTTGTAAAACGCGTCCCGTCCATGCTGTGCGATCTGCTCCAGGGATTCCGCCAGCTCCGGGTTTTTGAACACGTCTCCAACGTGTGGCGGGTGATCGCCGGGCAAGTAGAGCGTGGTCGCCGCGTCGTCTTTGCGCAAGTACTCGACTTCCGCGGCCCAATATGCCGCGTCCCACTCGGGCACGGGAAAACCGTCTTGCGCTGTGTGAATCGCCGCCGCCAAATCCACTTTCAATTTCTTCCGTCCAAACTTATCCGCGAGTTTCTGCCAGCCGTCCACCGCGCCCGGCACAGTGATCGAATTGACCCCGGATTGTGGCATCTCGCGCAAACCCAGCTCGTGCAAATGCTCGATCGTCAATCCCGCCGGCGCCCAGCCGCTGGCATTCATTCCATAGAGTTTGTTGGCCTTGGCGTCGTACACAATCGCGAACAAATCTCCGCCAATGCCGTTCATCATCGGCTCAACCACGCCCATCATGGCGTTGGTGGCGATCGCTGCATCCACCGCGTTCCCGCCGCTCTCCAAGATCCGTACGCCCGCCTGCGAAGCCAGCGGCGATTCCGATGCCACAATTCCGTTCCGCGAAATCACCATCGACCGCGCCTGGCTCCGGTCTTGTCCGTCCGCGCTCCCGCTCATCAGCAACAACCCTCCCGCCAAGACGAAAAGCCCGACACTCCGAACTTCCGAAAAATCACGCATATTCCCCCTAAGCTCCCTCGCTTCCAGCGCCCCGCATCTTACATCCCCTGCCAAACCAAAGTCTCCTTTAACTCTCAGACTCAAACTGACGCAACGTGTCGTCAGCGCAAAATTTCCAGCGCAAAAACAAACCCCCCCGGACCTGATAAAGTCCGGGGAGGTTCCTGAAGCGTCTCTACATTACTAGTGGTTGTCGCCGCGCCCGTGATCGTCGTCGCCTTCCGACGGCGCAAATGCTATTCCGCGGAACACTTCTCCCGCGCGCGCGGAACGCACCGTCTGGAAAGTTCCCAACCAGCTGCCGGCGGGCGGCGGCGTGGTCGCCGAAATCAGATCCGTCACCTTCACGAGCTTGTTCGGATCCGCTCCGTTGTCGCCATTGGCGCTCACCGTTGACGTAATGGCCCAAATCGTCGCTGTGCCGTCGCGATTTACGCGCCCGGTGATGTTCCGGCACCCGCCCGTCGCCGGATCAATCGATGCCGGATAGTGGTCCACGCTATATTGCACGCCGATGTTCAACCCGCTGTTCAGCACGTAAACCATATTCCACACGCCGTTTTGCAGAACCCATTTCTGCAGGCCCGCGGTCGCCTGGGACTGTGCGTCCGCGACGTTGCCATTCACCGGCGGCGTCACGTACGTTCCATCGCCTTCGTCGCACACATAGAGCGTGTTTTCGTTGGCAAAAAACATTCCGAAAGGAAAGTTTGTGCTCGTACTCGCCGTCGTGCTCGGGAATCCCGGCAGCGGCACAATCGGCACCGTCGCCAGCGTCGTCGCATCATCCGTTGGCAGCGTTCCGGCAGTGCCTACCTGGTAGACCGTGTTGATCCCGTTGCTTCCGCTGCCCTTGCTGATGTACAGCGTGTTATTGAAGATCGTCAAGCCGCGGAAGTTTGTATCCTTTCCCAGCTTATCCGTCCCAATTTCCAGCCGCCCAATCATCGTGATATTCGGTGGCAAGAGCGGCGTTTGACCGGGCGCCAGCAGTTCCGAGCCCGTGGCGTTGTAAAGATCGATGCCGTCTTGCGTCAGCGGGATCTGTTTCTTCGAGAGATTTCCGCTGTTGTCGTTTCCCACCATGTAGTACAGACCGTTCGCGCCTTTGATCGCCGCGCGGCCGTTGTCTCCGCTATATGCGTTCCCGTCCGTAATGCTCAAGTGACCATCCGCATCCACTTCCGCCACGGCTCGGTAGTATGCGGTGATGACATTCGGCGTGTTCTGCAAACTCGAGGTAACCGGATTCGTCGGATCGCAGACGCCAGGAGTGTTGGAAGCTGAAACGTCAATCAGATTTGGCGCCGTCGGAGAAACAGTGTCGCCCCCGCAGCCTTCTCCACCGTGATACGCCATAAAGGTTAGCGATTTCCCGTCGATCGAGCGATTCAGCGCCAATTCCGACTTCGAACTGAAACTCGTCACGATTTGATCGCTCGGGATAGTCAGCGTGCCCAGCTCCCATCCATCCTCGGTAATGTTCTCGAGAAAAATCGGGGAAGTGATGCCAAAGCTGCCATCCGTAGCGGCGTTGTTCCAGACATTGTGTGTGTCCTGATCGTTGGGAGCCTCGCCGTTATCGCTAGCGTAGCCGCACGGAACCGCAACAGGTGTAGTGCCTCCCGCGACTAAGGGCACATTCACCGTCAATCCGGTTGCACCGCCCATGCATCCCGGCGGCAAAGCCTCGCCTTCGATCACGGTCGAAGCATTGCCCACATACACGCTCTTGCTGAGCACCAAGCTGTCTGGCGCGAACTGGAAGTGTCTCGAATGATCGTGATCATCATCCGCGGACATCTTGCTGACAAATACGCCTCCCGCCAATGCAAACGCTGCTGCCACTGCCAAAACTGTCAAAGCACGCCGTTTTTTCACAAGTATAGCCCTCCAAGGCGCACGAATCTTCCCACGCTCATTCACTTGGAGGTTTGCCGCTCTGTTAAGACTCCATGAACCCTGCGTTGCAAGTACTGATAGCAGTGGTATCCGCGCCCGGTCTAATGTGTTAGGGTTCCCCCGGGCCACACACGAGGCGCTCGGCTTTCGACACTCGCCGCTCCTCATCCTCTGCCTACTACTCACTTCCCACTCTTTCCTCGTCCTTGTACACTGTACTTTTCCTCCGCTATCCCTTTCGTCGAATCGCGGAGCTACCGCCCATGACTGAAGAACGCAAGTTCGCCTCCGCCGCGCGCCGCGCCGCCGACCCGAATCTCGACGCCCAAATCGACGCTCTCGTCGCCGGTCGTGATGCCGATCCCTTCGCACTCCTCGGTCCTCATCCGGTTTCCACGCCCTCGGGCAATCGCTGGGTCATTCGGTTCTTCCGCCCCGGCGCAGCAGAGGCCAGCGTTCTTCTCAAAGGCTTTTCCGAATCCATCCCTGCGAATCGCATTCGCCTTGAAGGCTTCTTTGAAGCCACACTCCCCGAAACCTATCGCGACAAGCCCGATCCTTCCGCCTATCGCATCCGCTACCGCACGGGCTACGGCGAAACCGTGGAAGCTCTGGATACTTACGCGTTCCCTTATCTGCTCAGCGAGTTCGATCTTCACCTCATGGGCGAAGGCCGCCATTACGACACCTACGAAAAGCTCGGCGCGCACCTGAAAACTCTTGAAGGCGTCCGTGGCGTCCATTTCGCGGTTTGGGCGCCCAGCGCACAGCGCGTCAGCGTCGTCGGCGACTTCAATCGATGGGACGGCCGCGTCGATCCCATGCGCGCTCGCGGGTCGTCCGGTATCTGGGAACTTTTCGTGCCCGAGCTCGCCGAAGGCGCCATCTACAAATATGAAATCATCGGCTCGAATGGCGCGATGCTGCCCCTAAAAGCCGATCCATACGCCTTTCGCGCCGAACTCCGCCCCAATACCGGCTCCGTCGTCGTAAACTTGGATACCTATGTGTGGACGGACACGGCATGGATCAGCGAGCGTTCCAAGAAAAATTGGCCCGAATCGCCAATCTCCGTCTACGAAGTCCATCTCGGCTCCTGGCGCCGCGTCCCTGAGCAAAATAATCGCTGGTTGACCTACCGCGAACTCGGCGATCAGCTCATTCCCTACGTAAAAGATCTTGGATACACGCATATCGAGCTGCTGCCCATCATGGAACATCCCTTCGACGGCTCATGGGGCTATCAGACGATCGGTTATTTCGCCGCCACTAGCCGCTACGGCTCTCCCGCCGAATTTATGGAATTTGTCGACCGCTGCCATCAGGCGGGCATCGGCGTCTTTCTCGACTGGACTCCCGCCCATTTTCCGCGCGACACCTTCGGCTTAGCGCAGTTTGATGGCACCCACCTTTACGAGCATTCCGACCCGCGCCAGGGCACGCATCCCGATTGGGGCACTCTCGTTTACAATTACGGCCGAAACGAAGTCCAGAACTATCTAATTTCTAACGCTTTATTCTGGCTCGACAAATATCACGTCGACGGCCTGCGCGTGGACGCCGTCGCCTCCATGCTTTATCTCGACTACTCCCGCAAAGAGGGCGAGTGGATCCCCAACGAGTTCGGCGGCCGCGAAAATCTTCACGCCATCGCCTTCATCAAGCGCATGAACGAAGTCACGCACGGCCGCTTCCCCGGCATTCTCACGATCGCCGAAGAATCCACCTCCTGGCCGAGCGTCTCGCGTCCAACGTATCTCGGAGGCCTCGGCTTCAGCCTGAAATGGAACATGGGCTGGATGAACGACACACTGAGCTATTTCTCGAAGAATCCGATTCACCGCAAATACGAGCACAACAAAATGACGTTCTCGATGCTTTACGCCTTCACAGAGAACTTCATGCTCCCCTTCTCCCATGACGAGGTCGTCCACGGAAAAAATTCCCTGCTCCACAAAATGCCAGGCGATCTCTGGCAGCAATTCGCAAATCTCCGCCTGCTTCTGGCCTATCAGTGCGCCCACCCCGGCAAGAAACTCCACTTCATGGGCCAGGAACTAGCCCAGCGCAACGAGTGGAGCGAAGCCACCAGTCTCGATTGGCACCTGCTCCAATACGATTCGCATCGCGGCATCCAAAACCTCGTTCGCGACCTGAATAAGCTGCTCGCCACCGAGCACGCTCTGCATCAAGTTGATTTTGTTTGGCAGGGTTTCGAGTGGCTGGACGCCAATGACGCCGACAACAGCGTCTTCGCCTTCGCCCGCCATGGAAAAAAGTCCGAAGACTTGCTCCTCGTCGTCCTCAACGCCACGCCGGTTGTTCGTGAGGGCTATCGCATTGGCGCGCCTCAGCCGGGCTTCTACGAAGAAGTCTTGAACACGGATGCCGCGAATTACGGCGGCTCAAATGCAGGCAATCTCGGCGGCCAAACCGCCTCGAACCAGCCTGCCCAGGGCCGCTCCCACTCTCTCTGCCTCACTCTGCCGCCGCTAGCCGCCGTCTTCCTAAAATGGAAACCCCAATGACCCCGGCGATGCCTCCACTTGCCTCCGTAGGGGCACGGCACGCCGTGTCCGCCTTGACGGTTGCGCGATTTACCCGCCCTCCAAGCCCTGTGTCGTTCGTGAGGGACTAGAAGATTGTTAATCCCGGAACTTTTCCCGCGTCTTACTCGTATGTATCGCCAAATGCCCAAAGGAGGCATTCCATCATGGCCAACCATACCCGGCGCGTTCTCCCCGTAATCGCTTTTCTAGCCGCCGCATGTCTCTACGCTCCCCTCGGCATCCAGGCACAAACAAGTTCAAGCCAATCAAGCACTTCCGCGCACGGTGAGCGCTGGCTGCACGTTCGCGTCATCAGCACGGACTCCAAGGGCGAAACCGTCCGCGTCAATGTGCCCGTCGAGCTGGCGGAAAAGGTTCTGCCCGCTATCGATCACGACCGCCTCCACAACGGCAAAGTTCGCATCGGCTGCATGGATTGCGACAGCGTAGACATTCGCACGCTTTTTGACGCCGTTCGCACCACCAAAGACGGGGAGTTCGTAACCGTGCAGAGCAAGGATGCCGACATCAGCGTGGCAAAGAAGGATGGCCAGTTCCTTGTCCATGTCCACGACAAGAACAAACCAAAGAATTCTCAAGTGGAAGTCAAAGTTCCCATGAAAGTCGTTCAAGCGCTGCTCTCCGCGGGTAAAGATGAGTTGGATATCGTTGCCGGGCTGCATGCTCTTGCGGCGGAAGGCGATGTGGATCTGGTCTCGGTGAAAGATGACGACAGCACGATTCACGTCTGGATGGATTCCAAGAACGTCGCCGATTAACCACTAACTAGGTTGCGTTTAAGGAGTTCGGGCCCCGAAACAGTCTCCTGCGGAAAAGCGGAAGGCGGGAAAGGATAAGTGAGATGGTACTCCTCGGAAAAATCGCTCTGGGTTTTGGGGCCACTGTCCTGATGGCGGGCGCTTATACTTTTCGCGAAGGCTTGTTGCGCGTTGACGTCGACGAAAGCCATGGCAACGGATCGCACGTCCACGTTTGGGTGCCCGTGGCCGTGGTTCCCATGGCCATGCACTTCGTTCCGCGCCAAAAAATGGAAGAAGCCGGAGAAAGAGCCGGACAGTACATGCCGCTGGTACACGTCGTCGCGAAAGAACTGCAAAAATACCCGGAAGCCGAACTGGTCGAAGTGCGCGACGGCGAACAACATGTTCATATCCGCACGCACGATGGCGCTTTGTTGATTGATGTGGACCAGCCCGGCGAACACGTTCACGTGGCATGCCCGCTAGCCACGATCGATGACGTCTCCCGCGAACTTGCTTCTTTCGCACCTGCATCGTGAGAGCGGGGATAAGGCAACCCAGTGGCCCTTAGCTAAAGCGCAGTCCCTTGAGTGCCCCGGCGCCGGCTACGGGGTTTATTGCGGATTTTGCTGCTGCATCTGGTGCCTCATCGCTTCCGGATCGAATTTGATGGGCGTTCCGGTGATGTGGTCTTTGGCATTGGAAATGAGTTTCACGAGGACCATCGAATTCGTTGGCGTGGTTTCTTTCACCATACTCATGGGAGAAACTTTCGAACTGACCCACACATCGCCTTTCCCGTCGTCTTTGGTCCAGTGATCGCAGAGGAAAACGCCGGCTGGGACGGTGACAGTGTCAGGCCCGACTTTGTGCCACTTCTCCAATTCCGTGCTCATGTGCGATTGCGGATTTCCCAACATATTCGATGGAAATTCCATGGGCGGCTGGCCGGGCCGCTGAACGATCATGCGGTGAAACTGGAAGTCATCCTTGGTGACGAGCATTTTGCCGTACATGACCATGCCGCTTCTCGGATCGGTGTGGCCAAACTCGAGCCAGTAGGCGTCCTTTCCGTCGACCGCTTCCTGGCCGACGATGCTCATTTCGATAGTGCTCTTCTGTTGGTGCTGCTCGGTTTCGTAAACGGCGCCATTCCCCACGACGGGCTTGAAAATATCGGCAATCGCCGGCTTTTTGAAAAAGTTCATGCCCATCTGGGCGCGGGAAACAGTCCCAATTGCGGGAAGAAGACAAGCGGCGATCAGGATGACGTGCACTCGCTTCATGGAGTGGCTCCTTGTGTTCATGTTTGCCGCCGGGCCGGCGGAATTCTCCGGAATGGAAGGACCGGAGAGTGCTTCAAAACTACCAGTTTGCCGGGAGGGAGGCAATCGGAAGAGCATGTTTCCGTGGCGAAACGGGACACGTTCGAATTCTGTTTCTCTTGAGGGACTGGCGATGGCGGCGATTTGTTCCCCGAGAGGAATTAGAATTTCCCTTCAAAGAAAATTGAAACTCCTTTTCGGAGGGTGTCTGAAAGCCGCTTTTTCTTAACAGGCGTATGTTGCTTTTCAGCGTTCGGACGCGAGATGAAGCGCCTGGGACTATTCGTAGGCCAGGGCAACGACGGGGTCATAGCTGGCGGCGCGAAGAGCGGGATACACGGCGCCGATGGCGGCTCCCGCGAGAGCTAGAAGCGTGGCGGTGAAAACCCACTCAGGGGTAATCAAAATCGTGAGGTCCGGGTGGGTCTCCCTCATTACGGCCTGAAAAAAATACGTGAGGATGATTCCCAAAACGCAACCCAAGAGCGTGAGGATAAGAGTTTCTCCCAGCAACATGCGCAGGATACCGAACCTGGAAAGGCCCAAGGACTTGAGGATACCTATTTCGCGGGTGCGCTCCATGACCATGGTGTGCATATTGAGAAGCACTACCAGAAAGCTGATGACGATACCAAGGCCGACCATGGTGCGAGTAAAAGGTTTCAATTGAGGAAGATTGGAGGAACTCATGAGCGTGACGTATTCGGCCATAGAACGGACCCGATCCAGAGGATCAAGAGCGAGAACTTCCGCGCGCGTCCCTTCCGTGTCGCCCTTGCTGCGAACATAAAACATGGAGACGCGATTCTCGGCGCCGGCGATGTCTTGCGCCGTCTTAAGAGGAATGAAGTAGCGGGCGCCTTTGCCATGGGCGACGATCCCACAGATTGTAAACTGATGATTCAAAAGCGTGATTTGGTCGCCGACTCTCAAATGCTTGGTTTGAGCAATGATGTCATCGGCGATGGCTTCGTCGGGAGAGGCAAAGGGACGCCCTTCGCGAAATAAAAACCCGCGGCTAAGAGCGTTGAAGCGTTTGAAATCAATACCATAGACGATCACGAAGCTTTTTGGTTCGGTGAGGATAAGCGTGGGAGCAACCTCATCGACGCCGGGGAGGGCGGCAATTTTAGCGCCCAAGGATTCCTGCATGACGGCGCTGGAGAACGCAAAGAAAATAGAGGCGTTAGGAGGTTGGACGAGAAGATCGGCGCCAATGCCTTCCTGGCGCTTTCCCCATTCGGAAAGAACTCCTGAAGTGAGACCGACGATGAGGAGAACCAAGATAACCTGGATGGAAATGGCGACTACACTGAGAGAGCTGCGGAGCGGACGCGCGATGACGTTGCCCCACAACATTTGCAAGAGAGAAAAAGTTCCATCAAATGTCTCATTCATTCGGAAATCCGATGGATCACTTTATCATCCGATGGTGGTGGGGTCAAAATTTGGAGAGAAATGGAGGGCACGCATCGTGCCGAACTCGGAAAAATATATTTCTGCACGATTAAGTTTTCAACACAAGTGTTGATAAGTGTGTGGAAAATCGTCTCGTGCGGCCATGTAAGTTCACTTTCTTCAATGGGCTGCTCCTGTTTGCACAATTTCAGTGCAATTTATTTTTTCCGTGGCGATACTTTTTGATGGTGGGAAGAGGTGTTCGCAAAACAAAACTAGCAAAATGAGAACGATGGGAAAGGCGAAGGTAAAAAATTCCATGGAGTGACCGCTGCCACTACACACAATACAGAGTGCGACTCAACTTAGTACCACTTGGGCGGTCTCTCGAGATGAATTTTTATGACTTGGTGAGGGTCGGTGATGTCGTACCAGCGTCCGTAGGTCTTCCATCCATCGGCAATAACCTGAATGAGAGCGCGGCCAAGAGGCGCGTCGGGAACGTGGGTGACTCCTTCGCGATTGGTTTTGACGTTCAGTTCTACTTTCTTATCCTTCCTTATGGTGCGCTGTTCGATGTATTTAACATAGACGCTGGCATTTTCAACAGGTTCGGCCTTGTCGCCGGCGGTGACTTCGATCGTCAGCTTAGAGGGTTCATCGGATTGCGCGGGAGATTTGGGCGGAGCAGCGGGCTGATCCTGTGCAGAAACACCAAAAGCGGCGGCAACGAAAAAGGCGAAGAGAAAAATTCCCAACTTGGGCCGAGAGAATACCATGTTCCAGTGGACCCCATATTCCACAGAAAAATGTTCTGAGGTAAAGTTACTCCGCCGGAGTCTAAGATGCAAATGGAACGGCAAATGCTGCTCGGACTCTGTGGCGGTTTGGAAGAGCGAGGATGTATTCCAGGCTACAGGCTGCAGCGGCAGATTTGACTCACCGTTGGTGGTCCTGTAAGTTTTGAAGAATCTGCGCTGTGCGCCGTCGAGAGACGCGAGTGCAGCGATGCCCCCTAGTACAGAACTCCCACATCACAGGGGAAACGAAACAGATTATCTTGAATGCGAAGGCCTGAGCGCCCGGGGCTAAGGCCCTGGGGGTAAGAGGAGACCACAATGGGATTTGCAACGAACGCGATACACGTCGGACAGGAACCGGATCCCGCCACGGGTGCGGTCGTTGCGCCAATCTATCAGACCTCGACGTACGTTTATGAAGAGCTTGGCAAGCACAAGGGGTACGACTACTCGAGATCGAATCATCCGAACCGAAAAGCTTTGGAACGAACGGTCGCAAAGCTGGAGGGCGGGCATAGCGCGTACGTTTTCACTTCGGGAATGGCGGCGATTGATGCGGTGTTTCGACTTTTCCGTCCGGGAGACCATATTGTGCTGTCGGAAGCTGTGTACGGGGGCGTGTACCGGCTCTCGACGCAGCTTTTGGTGCATTTTGGGTTGGAATTCAGCTTTGTGGATACATCGATTCCAGCTTGCGTGCTGTCGGCCATGCGGCCAAATACCAAGCTGATTTATATCGAGACGCCGACAAATCCGACGATGCGCGTGACCGATATCAGCGCGATCGCGAAACTGGCTAGCGAGAGGAACGTTACGCTGGCGGTGGACAATACGTTTCTGAGTCCTTATTTGCAGCGGCCGATTGAACTGGGCGCGCAGATCGTGGTGCACTCGATGACGAAATATTTGAACGGTCACAGCGATTCGATGGGGGGAGCGGTGGTGCTGACGCGGCCCGAGGATGCGGAGAAGATTTATTTCATACAGCGGTCGGCGGGCGCGGGGCTGGCGCCAATGGATTGCTTTTTGATTTCCCGAGGGATTAAGACGCTGGCGATTCGTATGTTGCAGCACAACGCGAATGGGATCACGGTGGCGAGACATTTGGATGCGCACCCGAAAGTTCGCAAGACCTATTACCCTGGATTGCCGACGCATCCGCAGCACGAGCTTGCTCGACGGCAACAAAAGGGGCCCGGGGCGATGCTGGCGATTGATTTGGGATCGCTGGAAGCAGCGCGGCGATTTTTGAATAAGTTGAAATTGTGCGCGCTGGCGGAAAGTTTGGGCGGGGTGGAGACTTTGGTTTCGTTGCCGGCGCAGATGACGCATGCTTCGATGCCAGCGGAAGTGCGGGAGCGGATCGGGATTATGGAAGGGTTGGTGAGGATTTCGGTGGGGATTGAGGACGTGGAAGATATTATGGCGGATTTGGATCAGGCGTTGTTGTATGTGTGAAGAAGAAGTGGTCAGTGGTTAGTGGTTAGGAAAACATCGCCTGGGGTGGGCACACGCAATTGGTGTGGGGCAGATTGGCCTAATGAAATATCGCTTCGCCTCCGTCATCACCAAGG
Source organism: uncultured Acidobacteriota bacterium (assembly GCA_963767755.1). Lineage (GTDB taxonomy): Bacteria > Acidobacteriota > Terriglobia > Acidiferrales > UBA7541 > Acidiferrum. The sequence continues at coordinate 21,242 of CAVYFO010000014.1, forward strand.
AAGACGATTGGTACGCTGCGCGGTGTCCCGCGCTAAATGTAACCACACAGGGAAAAACATCGAAGCCGCCTGCGCCAACCTACGCGAGGCTATCGAACTCTATCTGGAAACTTGGGGCACTAACTGGGACGTTATGTATTTTCATCCAGCCAGTCTAGGTAAGGTTTGGAGCCGGCTACGATGGGGAGGGCGATGAATTCGGGGACTTCGTAGCTGTGCAGGCGTTTTACTTCCCGTTCGAGGGCACCCAGGCGCCTGGTGGTGGTTTTGATTAGGAGCAGGAGTTCGCGGGCTTTTTCTATTTTGCCATTCCAACGATAGTGGGACTCGATGGGGATGCGGAGGATGTTGACGCACGCGGCGAGTCGTTTTTCGATGACGCTGCGGGCGATGAGCTTGGCCTGGATGTGATTGGCGCAGGTGACGAGGACGAGGCGGTAGTTTTCGCTGGGCTTCATGTAGCGATCTCCAATTAGAGAATCTGGTAGATGCAGTGCAAAGGGAGGGGCAAGCCCCTCCCCTACAGGCGCGGGAATTGCCTGTCCATGCCTGTAGGGACGCTTCCGAATCGGAAAGACTCGGAATAGAATACGACGGTATGAGCGCTTCCCCTATGATGAATGCTTCCCCGATCAAGTTCGGCACGTCCGGATGGCGCGGGCTGATTGCCGACGACTTTACGTTCGCGAACGTGCGGCTGGCGGTGACGGCGATCGCGGAGCATGTCACGGCCAAGAAGAAAAATCCAACGATTCTGGTCGGATACGACACGCGATTTTATTCGGAAGAGTTTTCGCAGCTCGCGGTTGTGATTTTGCAGGAGCACGGGATTCGAACGCTGCTCTGCGAGACGTTTACTCCGACGCCGGCGGTGGCTTATGAGATTCAGCGGGCGAAGCTGGATGGAGCGATCAATTTCACGGCGAGCCACAACCCGGCGCAATATCACGGACTGAAATTCTCTTCGGCGGATGCGGGACCGGCGCTGCCGGAAGTGACGAAAGACATTGAAGCGCGAGTGGCGAGAATCATTGCCAAAGAGGGAGCGTATCCGAGTTCACCGACTGCGCCTCCGGGCGGAGTGAAGACGGAGGAAGTGAATCTTCGCGAAAGTTATTTGGAGCGGCTGGAAGAATTGGTGCGGTTCGAGACGCTGCGAAGAGCAAACGTGCAATTTGTGACAGACGCGCTCCACGGCTGCGGAGCAGGATATCTGGATCGAGCGCTCGCGGAGCATGGCGTAGCGGTTCGAGCGATGCGTACGAATCGCGATTGTCTTTTTGACGGGACGGGGCCGGACGTTAGCGAAGAAAATCTGGCGCCGCTGCGTAAGGCAGTGATGGAGTTGGGGGCGGCGGCGGGGCTGGCCACGGATGGCGACGCCGACCGCTTTGGAATGATCGACCGGGATGGGACTTGGATTCAGCCGAATCATATTTTGGCGCTGGTGTATGACTACATTGTGGAGACGCGCGGATGGAACATGGCGGCGGCGCGGAGCGTGGCGACTTCGCAACTAATCGATGCGGCGGCGAAAGCGCACGGACAGAAGACGTATCAGACGCCCGTGGGGTTCAAATACATCGGGCAACTGATTCGCGAAGACAAGATTGCGTTGGGCGGAGAAGAGAGCGCGGGGCTGACGATACGCGGGCACGTACCGGAAAAGGACGGAATCCTGGCGTGCCTGCTGGTGGCCGAAATGATAGCGGCGCGGGGCGCTTCGCTAGGCGAACAGGTCAAGCAGCTTTTCAAAAAAGTGGGAAGCGAATTTTGGCCGGTGCGCGAGAATCTGCACCTGAGCGACGAACAAAAGGCAAACGCGGTGAAGAAGGTGGCGGTGGACGCTTCGACACTGGTGGGACGGAAAGTTGTATCGATCGACCGGACGGACGGTGCAAAATTTTGTTTCGAGGATGGGTCGTGGATGCTGCTGCGGCTGTCCGGGACGGAGCCGCTGCTGCGCTTGTATGTGGAGGCGAATAGCGAGGCGGCTTCCGCGAAGCTGGTGAGCGAGGCGACGAAGTGGGTATTGGCAAGCTGAAGCCGAAATTGGAGAAGGCGACGAGGGAAGAAAAAATCCGAACGCTGCTGCGGCAATACGGCAGTGGACTGCTGGGGTTGCTGCTGCTGGTGATGTTCGTGCACGACATTTTTGGGACGCACGGATTTTTGGCGATGCGGCGGACGCAGAACGAGATTAAGAAAGTGAAAACGGATCTGGAGAAATTGAACAAGGAAAATGCGGCGCTGGAGCAGGAGTCGAAGGACCTGAAAAGCGATCCGCGGTTGATTGAGAAAATCGCGCGAGATGATTTGGGTCTGGCGCGGCCGGGCGAGATTATTATTCGGATTCCTCAGGGAGCGGAACAGGCGCAGCCACAAGGGCAGGTCCCCGCAGCAAAACCGTAGGTCGACGCGGCAACTTCGATTTGTAATTTCACGAAAAACTGGAATTCTTAGGCAGGCGAGGACGCCGGGGCGAGCTTTTGCGCTTTGGCGCGGCGATTTTTCCAGTTCGTGCGCAAGAGGGAAAGAACCAACATGGCTAGAAAGATGATGAGCAAGCCGGTGGTGGCTTGCAGGACGGTGGATTGGCGCTTGTGGAGGATGGAGAAGCGGCCATAGACAAATTCGATGTGGACCCAGTAGACCAGGAGGGAGGTTTTGCCTAGCTGGATCATTGGACTGAAGCCCATCTGAGCGAGGCCCCAGCGGCACCAGGCGTAGATGAGGGAAAGGATGATGAGGAGAACGCCGCAGCGCATTAGGAAAAAATTGGGGCTAGTGTGCCAGTAGTCGTAGACGGGATAGAGATGGAGAGGAGCGGCATCAAAAAGAAGAGAGAGACGGCAGGCAAGTATGCCTGTCCCACCGAGAGCGGCGAAGATCAGGGCTTCGTTGCGTTTGGCGATGTCAGTGAAAAGGAAGAAACCGACGGCGAGGCCGACAAAGGCGAAGCCAGACCAGGGAAAGAGCGGGAAGAGCCAGGGCTGCGGGTTGCCGAAAATGTGGACGCCGTTGACGTAGGACTCGAGAGGCCAAGGCAGAGAACTCGGGCGGTGAGTGGTCCAGAGGAGAGGTGTGCAGAGGGCTACGATCGTTGCGGCAACGAGGCCGGCGATGATTCCACGGTTGCGTGAGGCTGCGACGATGGTTTGCGGAAGCGCGGCGGCCTTTGAGGGAACGCGGGCGGCACTGAGCCAGCAGAGGGCGCCCATCACCATCATCGAGAGGCCAAGCATGTTGAGGATGTCGACGCGGAAAAGATCGGTCCAGGGAGACCAGCGGTAGCCGAGGGCGTATTCCTGGACGCGGAACAGGAGGCCGAGAGCGAAGATTTCCGCGCCGCGGCGGATGGTTGTCTGCGCGATTTTGGAGGTAGTGGCGCCTTTTTCGCGCAGACGTTCTGTTATGAGCGCCATGGAGACGCCGGAAAGGAAGAGGAAGAACGGCGCGGGGAGTGTGCCGCCGAGTTGCGACCAGGTGAAGACGGCAGATTTGCGCGCGCCGGGACTGAGCCAGGAGTCGTAGCAGTGCGTTTGGAACATGAGGACGCAGGCAAGGCCGCGCATCCAGTCGATGTAGGCGAGGCGCTTCATGATGTGCGTTGGGCGCGAGGAAAGATGCGTTTGATGAGATAGGAGTGGCGCGTGGGTGATTTGGGTTGAAATCGCGGCGGCGTGTGCATGCGTTACAATCTTCTCTTTCTATTTTGAAGATGGAGAGGCGAATTTGCCAGCGACACGACAACTCGGCGTGCTTCCCGTACTCGGTCTGTGGGCTGGGCTGTGCCTTACGGGGACGCTGTACGCGACGTGGCAGGGATACGGAGGGCGCGCGTTTGCGGCTACGCTGACGGCGTTTGCGTTCTTTTTTCTGGTGATGTTGGTCTTCGCGGCGCGCGGCGTGGGTGACCGGCTGGCCGCGCGGTTCGGAGTTACGGGTGGCGTGGTGCTAGGCTGTGCCGCGTTTCTTGCCTATCTGATTTATGGCCTGGGGGCAAATACTTTTGGCATTTTCCGCGTTGGAGCGGTGGCAATTTTTGTGTTTGTGCCTCTGTGGCTGGCGGCTTCGGCGGAGCGGAGGCCTGCGGGGACTTGGCAGGACTTTTTGGTGTTGGCGGGCGTGTGGGTGGCGGTGAAATTCTCGCCGTCCCACTGGGTGTGGCCGTATCCGGGCGCGCGGCTGGCGTATGTGTTTACCGTACTGTTGGCGGTGAATGTGGCGCTGGCCGCGTTTGTGCTGATTCGGCGCGTGGACGGAATCGGTTACTCGATTGGCTGGGGACGGCATTGGGGATTTTTTGCGCTGGGGAGTTTTTTCGCATTCGCGTGCATCGCGATTCCGCTGGGAACGGGGATGCACTTCATTGCGTTTGCGCCGCAATGGCATGCGTGGCCTTCGCTGGTGCTCACCTCTCTGGGGATTTTCTTTTTTACGGCTTGGCCGGAGGAGCTACTGTTTCGCGGGTTGTTGCAAAACATCCTTTCGCGGGCGTCGAAGAGCGATTTGGCGGGGTGGTGGACGGCGTCGGTGCTGTTCGGGTTTTCGCACATTACGAACTTGGGATTTCCGAATTGGCGGTACGTCATCCTCGCGTCCATTGCCGGGATTTTTTATGGGTGGACGTGGCGAAAGACGGGGTCAATCTTTGCGTCGGCAATCGTGCATGCGCTGGTGGATATATCGTGGCACTTTCTGTTCCACACAGTCTGAGGACCCGTGGAGGGCGCCAAATTGTGGATGGGGATTTAGAGAGGGGCCTAGGGAACTTGTAAGCCGAGAGTGGCCGCAAGCCTGGCCTGCTTTCGGTCGAAGGTGTAGAAGGAGACTGCCTTCAGCACCAAGGCGGAAGCCACGTGAAGCACGTCCAGAGCGCGATTCCCCGAGAGAGGTGTCTCTTTTTCAGCAATGTGCTTAGCACGTCCAAAGGCGGCGGCTGGAATTGGCGCAATGCGGATGATGCCAGCCTCGACATCTTTCGAAAACGAGTCGAGGATGGCCCGTTGTTGGCCAATCAAGAACTGTTTTCGAAAGACTCTCCAACTCACCGCGTTTGTAAACTCAAACTCGCCAAAGTCCGTCGTTAGGAGGGGAGCCCTGTAGCGGCTCATGATTGCGGCGGCGGCAGTGGAGTTCACGTCGGAAACGTAGAGAGAAAAGAGAAAACTGGTATCCGCGTAGACAATCAAAAACGTTCCCGTTCCGCGGCGAGTTGCTTTGCGCCGGAGACTTTCATGCGTTTCTTGCCGAAAATCTTTTTCATGCGGCCGAGGAAGTCGGGCATTTCCAAGGGGACGGGCGGCTCGGGTGGCAACAAACGGGCGATAACACGCTTGCGTTTGGTGATTTGAATTTCCTGTCCCTCGCGGAGGAGATTTTCAACCACGGAGAAACGGTACCGGAGATCGCGGACAGACGCCTTTTTCATGTGATACATTTTAGCATCACACAATGAAGTCGGCAAGGCCGAAATGCGACGTTGCGGCCTTCAACGAATAGCGGGTTTTTCGAGGAATCTCGAGGTGCGATCGCCCGAAAGACATTCAGGCGATGGGAAGAGCCGGAAACAAAGGCGCGTTAGAAGCTTCGTAGGTCGCAATATCGGGAACATAAGCTGGATTCAAACGTAGTTACTTGCAGGGGGCGCTCGATGGGAACGCTACGGCAGGATTTGCAGTTTGCGCTGCGGATGATGCGCAAGAACCTGGGATTTACGACGGCGGCGGTGCTCTGCCTGATGCTGGGGATCGGCGCAACGACGGGGATCTTCACGGTGGTCAACGCGGTCCTGCTGGAGCCGCTGCCTTACGCGCATGCTGAACAGTTGATACGAATTTATACCGAGTTTCCGACGTTTCCGAACGGCGGGCTGCATCGCTTTTGGGCTTCGGGGCCGGAATTCCTGGATCTGCGGCGCAATACACACTCCTGGGCTTCGCTGGATGCGTGGATTACCGGCGGCGTGAACCTGGCCGGTAAGGCAGAGCTTGTGAGAGTGACTGGCGCGTACGTGAGCGGCGGATTGCTGGACTCGCTTGGCGTCTCTCCGATCGCGGGCCGCCTGATTGCACCGTCGGACGACGTTCCAGGCGCCAATGTCGTCGCGGACATATCTTATGGCACGTGGCGGGCCCAGTTTGCCGGCGATCCAAATATTGTGGGACGGGAAACGCGGCTGGATGGGAAAAAGTGCACGATCATCGGCGTAATGCCTAAAGGATTTCAATTTCCTCCCGGAGAACAGGATCCGGCGCAAGTTTGGTCCGCGTTACAGTTGGATCCGGCCAAACCGGGCGGACGGGGGTCGCACAACTACTATTTGCTTGGAAGACTCAAATCCGGCGTAACGGCGGTGCAAGCTCAAGGTGAGCTGGCATCGCTGGTTCAGAGTTACGGGGAAAACCGCGCGCCGCACACGCACAGCTTCAGTCCGAAGGATCACACGATTGTCAGTTACCCGTTGCAGGCGGAAGTCGTTTCGAGCGTGCGGCCCGCTCTGCTGATGCTGCTGGGAGCGGTGGCGTTCGTACTTTTGATTGCTAGCGTGAACGTGGCGAATCTCCTGCTGGCCAGGGCGGAAGCGCGGCGCAGAGAGATCGCCATTCGCGGCGCTCTGGGAGCGAGCTTGGCGCGTCTAGCCAGGCAATTTGTGACGGAAGGAGTCCTGCTGGGGTTTTTCGGGGGCTTGCTGGGCATTGCGCTCGCGTACGGAGGGGTGCGGCTGGTTCAACTGACAAATGCAGGGGGCCTACCGCGAGCAGATGAGATCGCGATGGACTGGCGGGTGCTGGTTTTCACATTGGTGACAAGCCTAGTCAGCGGAGTGCTTTTCGGCTTGGCGCCCATTGCGCCGCTGGTCGTGAGCGGAATCTCCGAATCGCTGAAGGACACAGCGGGAAGCACGACGGCGGCGGCGGGAGCGCAATTTTTCCGCCGGGCGCTGGTTGTGGGGGAGCTGGCGATGGCGTTGGTGCTGCTTATCGGCTGCGGTTTGATGCTGCGCGCTTTTTGGAAGCTGCAAGAAGTTCATACCGGCATGAATGCGGATGACGTCATCACGATGCAGGTTTCCTTACCAAGCGGGACGTACTCGGACAATGCAAAAATCGCTGACCTGTGGACACGATTCGCGGAGCGAGTCGAACACATCCCCGGCGTTAAATCAGCGGCTCTCGCTTCCGGGCTGCCGCCGCTACGCGCGCCGAACATGAACGACACGGAGATCGAAGGATTCGTGCAGAAAGAAGGCGGGCCAATTCAGAACGTTGATTTTGATCAAGTGGTGAGCAAAGACTACTTCGCGACGATGGGCGTTCGCCTAATGGACGGCCGTTTATTTGATGATCGTGAGGTTCAGGGCGCGCCCGATGTCGCGATCATCAACAAAACGATGGCGCTGACGTTTTGGCCGCATCAGAACCCCATCGGCAGGCGCGTTCGCCCCGGCAAAGATTGGTGCACGATCATCGGCGTGGTGGATGACGTGAAGAACGCCGGTTTGGACCGCCCCGCAGGCACGGAGCTATATCTTCCCTTCAGACAAACCGCGGCCGTGGACGCGGGAATCTCGAGCATGTACGTAGTGCTCCGGCCCCAAGGCGGCGACCCACGTGCGCTGGCAGGAGCGGTCCGCGAACAGTTGAACGAGATGGACCCGACGCTGCCGCTAGCAGATGTGCGGCTGATGGAGGACGTGCTTTCGCGTGCGCAGGCACGGCCGAGATTCTTGACGCTGCTGTTGTCGCTCTTCTCGCTCGTCGCGCTGGCCATCGCGACTGTGGGAATTTACGGAGTGGTTTCGTATTCGGTGGCGCGACGCACAAAGGAGTTTGGTTTGCGCATGGTGTTGGGCGCGCAGACCGGCGACGTGCTCGGCCTGGTGATGAAGCAAGGGGCGGGGATGATTGCCGTTGGTGTTGGGCTCGGCCTCGTCCTGGCTTTTTTCCTTACACGTCTGATGGCGAGTCTGCTGTTCGGAGTCCCGCCCACCGATCCGGCGACTTTTGCGAGTGTGATGGCGCTGTTGTTTGCCGTCGCATTGGCGGCTTGTTACATCCCCGCAAGACGCGCGACAAAAGTGGACCCGATTCAGACGCTCCGGTATGAGTAGCTTTTTGGATTACTCAGCCGTGCAATGCCCCGCTTCGCATGTCATTGCTCGCCAGGACGAAGGCAGAATTTTCGTGCGAGATGGGATAAGAGCGGTGGAAACCCCAGAAACGCGAGTCGCAGCTTTTGCAGCGGTAGGGCCAAACGAACGCCAGCCGGAACCAGATACGCTCCACGAAACCCTTCCTTCTGGATCTTCGCACCGAACTGCTCTCGCAGACTGGGCATTCGCTGATTTTCCTGGCAAAAGTGAGATGCATGGGAATGGATCATCCTCCTTTTCTGCATCCACAATTATCCGGAGGTTACGCCGCTCATTGGAGGGTGGAGCGGAGGCGGTGTGCGCTGCTGATATCCTGACCTTGGGAACAGTGGTATGAATATCAGTGCTGTCCCATTAAAAGTCGAATAGATTCAACTGGATGCAGGGTTCGGCATCTGTGATCTCGTCGCTGAAGTTGGAGAACCCCTCTAGAATTGGGTTTTTTTCGAAAACGGTGACGCTGAGAATCTGCAGAATTTTGTACAGGCTCAGGTCCAGCCCCAGTTGCTTTTTGACAATGGCCACGAGCACGTAAACCGATAAGGCCACCCAAGCTTGGGTCTTCACCGCGTTCTCCGAGGTGCCGTAGAAAGCCTTGATGCGCAGGTGCTGTTTGATCCAGCGAAAAACAATTCCACTTTCCAACGTGCCCGGTACAACTGGGTGATAGTCAAAGCGGGAAGGAGAAAATTGTTGGTCAGGAAGGTCAGTCGGGAATCTCTCTCGGCATCGAAATAGTGGATGCGCCGCAAGGGATCGGGATAGCGCGGTGCAGTTCGCACGCCGGTCAGCAGAATGGTTTGGTCGCTGCGCAATCCTGCCGAGCGTTTGACGGGACGTGAGCTGCGACGGTAGAACTGCATATTCTTTTTGGCGCGAGTGACGAAGAAGGCACAAGCTAGGGCCAAGACATACAGGCGAGCGAAGTCCACATAACCGCGATCGAACAAGTAAAACGCTCCGGCTTCGGGAAGCAACTGGTCCAAAATGTTCACGTCGTGAACTTGGCCACCGGTCACATAAACATTGGTCGGAATGCTGCCCCGCAGATCCAGCAGCGTGTGCAGTTTCACCGCGCTCTTGCGGCGGCGAAATTTTCCCCACGGGAAAAGCGAGAGACACAAATCGATGGTCGTGGAGTCGAGGGCATACACGGTCTCGGACAGTTCCACTCCAAAAGATTCTCCACGGTACAGGTCGCGAGCGGCGGCAATCAAGACTTGGGCGAAATCGGCGTAGATTCGCCAGTCGCGGTGTTCGTTGGCGTGTGCCAACGTGTTGCGAGAAACTTGGCCCCGGAAGCCCATATGATAGAGCTTGGGTTGCTGAGCACGAAGACAAGCTTCGATATCGCGGAGGCTTTCGCGATAAGTGAGCTGAGCAAAGGCCAAACAGAGGAACTGATCCCAGCAGGAGAAATCTTTGACGTAGCGATTGCCGTGGTACCGATCGACGCAAATTTGAAACTGGTAGGTAGGGAGGAATTCCACGAGTTGTGAGAAAACGGTTCGGCCTTGGTTCATCGACTGCCTCCGGAGCAAGCTGGAAAGCAGTAGGATGGCGCCAAAAGAGAAGCAATTAATTGAAATCGAAAAAAGTCACAGAGACCCTTTACTCTCGTTAAATCACGCAGTTACGGTGGACTGCTCGGACTTTCTTGGGACAGCACTGTATGAATATATACAGTACGCGAGATGTACGGGAGAGACCTCGGAATTCACGATGAAACGGAAAACGCGCCTCTGCATCCAACGGAACAAGCAAGCGGGCCAGAACTCACGATTACAAGAAAGGGATGGAACATGAAAGAGATGACTGCGGAAAACGCGATGTTCTTGTTGCAAGGGGTTTATCTTCCCATGTTGAAAAGGGAGAGCCAAGTCACGAAGCAAGTCATGGAGGCAGTGCCTGCCGATAAATCCGGTCACCGGCCGGACCCGATCTCCAAGAGCGCGCTGGATCTGGTGAGACACATTGCGGCTTCGGATGTGCGTTTCCTGCAGACAGTAATGAATGGGGAGTTCAGCACGGCAGCCGTTCTTCCGGAAAGTGCGAAGACCCCAGCAGAGATTGTAGCGTGGTATGAGAAACAATATGCCACGGACCTCGAAGCGCTGGCCAAGCTAACGGGCGAGCAACTGACCAAGACCGTGGATTTTCGCGGGATGTTCCAGTGGCCCGCCGTGATGTTCCTGGCGATGGGACTGAACCACACGATTCATCACCGCGGGCAATTGAGCTCGTACTTGCGATGCATGGGGGCGAAGGTGCCCTCGATTTACGGCGAAAGTTACGACGCGGAACAAGCCCGCAAAGCGGCGCAGGCGTAGCGGAACCACCTTCCCGGCCGACAATTCTTTAAAAGCCAAACCCGACAAATCGCAACTTCATAGCGCTATTCGTGTTTTATGAGTAGCTGCCATCAAGAGCCCCGCAAATCCCCGGGGGACTGAACACGCATCGCTGGTTGGTCAGCGAAAGACAGCGATGAAAAACCGTGAATCCCCAGGAGGATTGCGAGATGACCGGACTAAGAAAATATTTGGGGCCTCTAGTTTTGTGCGCGGCGATGCTGGCACCGATATTGGCGGGCGGATGCGCCGCGCGGGCGCGGTATTACGACGATTACTATGCTGACCACCATCCGTGGAACGATGGAGAGGCGAGGGCCTACCACGTATGGCTTGCGGAAAGGCATTACGAGTACCGCGATTTCAACCGGCTCAGTCGTGAACAGCAGCGCGATTACTGGCGCTGGCGGCACGCGCATCCAGGCAGGTACTAACTATTGGAGTTGAATACCGGGATACCAGCCGCTCTTGGCCAGAAAAGCCTTCGGATCGGTCATTTGCAGAATTTCCCGAAAAGCTTCGCGCTTGTCGGGAGCATGCTGGTAATAGGATTTGACGATGCGATATCCGACCCAGTAGCCGAGGTCGCCGGGCTTTTCCAGCGTGGAGTTGTAGAGCCATTTGGAGACGTCAGTTTTGTCTTCGTCGGGGATGAATTCTGTTTCGATTTCCTTTTCGCGGCCCTTCGTCGCCTCGAGCAACTCGGCATTGGACACCTCACCGGAAGTTATTTCGGCAACGAACTCAGCCGCGCCTTCGATCAACGACATCTCGAGGACGGTCGGATGCTCGTCATCGACGAGAGCCCGCGCCTGCTGCACGTGTGCGTATTCGTGCGCGATCACGTGAACAAACCGGTCCTCGACGTTGGGATTGAGCCAGTTCGTGGCGCAAAGGCACTCAAGGCCGACTTGGACACCAGAGACAGGGCTCCCAATCGCCGCGGGCTTGCCTCGACCAACGGCGATGGTCACCGGCGGGAATTTCGCCTCAGGATAGAGCTGGCCTAGTTTGAGAAGCGCGACTTGGAGACGCTGGCGCACGCGAGGTAAGACGGCCATGCAACGCCGGGCATCCGAATACATTTCAGGATGCGCAACCATGTTTTTGGCGATAGCGGTCCCGGAAACTCTTCGCGCCTCGGCCAAATGATGTAGCCCCTCCGAGCCGGGGTCGAGATAGTCGCGCTGAAGCTGCTCGGCGGTGGGATGTCCGCCGGCGGCATCGTAAACCTGGTAGAAGCGGGCGACGTCGTCAATCTCGATGACCGGACTCGGTGCCGCGGCGGAATCTGTCGGAGTCGCACTCCGCGCCTCTCCCGAGAGAACCATAAAAGCTGAGACGCCAACGAGAACTCCCACCGCGATGCGTTTCATTTCTCCCTCCCATGGTCCTGGTGCTCTTTGTTTCGTAGCTCTACTCGCAGATACGACTCGATGTGACGGAAAGTTCCGATTTCGAATCAGACGAAAGCCAAAATTGGAGATGGATCAACCGGAAGGCTTTTCCTAGGTTCTAGCTCTGATTTAGCGAACAACACCACTAAGCGGACTCGATGCGGAAGCGTACAGGCGCTTGGGCATGCGCCCGGCAAGCCAGGCTTTGCGGCCCGCGGAGACGGCTTCGCGCATCGCTTCGGCCATGAGGACTGCGTCGGCTGCTTCAGCTATGGCCGTGTTCATGAGGACGCCGTCGGCACCCAGCTCCATCGCGACGGCGGCATCGGAAGCTGTGCCGACTCCAGCGTCAACAATCATCGGGACTTCCGTGATGCGTTCGCGGAGGATGCGAAGGTTCGCGGGATTCTGAATGCCAAGGCCGGAACCAATCGGCGCGGCCAGCGGCATGACAGCGGCTGCGCCTGCATCGATCAGTTTGCGGGCGGCGATGAGGTCGTCGTTCGTGTAAGGCAAAACGATGAAGCCTTCTTTCACGAGGACCCGCGTGGCTTCGATGAGCTGTTCGGTATCGGGGAAAAGGGTTTGTTGGTCGCCGATAACCTCGAGCTTGACCCAATTGGACAGGCCGACCTCGCGGGCGAGGCGCGCCGTGCGAATGGCTTCGTCCGCAGAGTAACAAGCCGCGGTATTCGGCAAAATGAAAAACTTTTCGCGGTCAATGTAGTCGAGCAGCGATTCTTTGGAACGGTCAGTCAGATTCACGCGACGGACGGCGACGGTCACCATGTCCACACCCGACGCGGCGTGAGCGCGAGCCATTTCCGGGAAGCTGCGATATTTGCCTGTGCCGACAATCAGGCGGGACTTGAAAGCGCGGCCAGCTATGACCAGGTCGTCAGACATAGGTAACCCCATAACGATTTTAGACCTACGGCCCTCCAGCGACAAATCAGAAGAGTGATCATCGAAGCCGGGGGCAAAAGCTCGCGGAACTGACGCGGGAAATCCGGCTCGCCGGAAATTCGCAGAAATGATGGACTGTTTCAAAATACAGGCGCTCGTTATAGACTTCCACGCGAGATTTATCTGCGGCTGAACCACCTGCACAAGGCCTTGCGGACCATGCCCTTAGGCGGAACCTGTTTTTTCAAGCACCTGGACCTGCGAGCGCAGTGTGACTTGACGGCGGCGGAGCTCCACGACGGGGTGAACGGCCGCTATCGGGGGATCGATGCGAATTAAGACCGTGTTTCTTACTTTACTTGCTGCGGTTTTGACGACGGTTGCGCACGCGCAGAGCAAGGACATCAACATTCCGTTCCAGGAATTCGTGCTGGATAACGGTTTAACAGTCATCGTCCATGAGGATCACAAGGCGCCGATCGTCGCGATCAACATCTGGTACCACGTCGGCTCGAAAAACGAAAAGCTCGGGAAGACCGGTTTCGCGCACCTTTTCGAACATTTGATGTTTGGCGGGAGCGAGCACTCGCCTGGGCGCTACATCGACGCGATGGAAAAAATCGGCGCGACGGATTTGAATGGCACCACGAATAACGACCGCACAAATTACTTTGAGAATGTGCCCACCTCAGCCGTGGACTTCACGCTTTGGATGGAGTCCGACAGGATGGGATTCCTGCTTGGTTCGCTGGACCAAAAGACCCTGGATCTCCAGCGCGGCGTGGTGCAAAACGAAAAGCGGCAGGATGAAAACCAGCCGTACGCCGTTTCAGACGAGCTGATCACGAAAAACACCTACCCGGCGGGGCATCCTTATTCCTGGACGGTGATTGGAGACATGGCCGACCTCAACGCGGCCTCGATGGCCGATGTCAAAGAGTGGTTCAAGACGTACTACGGGCCTTCGAACGTGACCATCGTAATCGCCGGGGACACCGACGCCAAGACCGCGAAAGATAAAGTTGAAAAGTACTTCGGCAATATTCCGCCAGGTCCGCCCGTTGCGCATCAGAAAGTGTGGATCGCTAAAATGACCGGAACGCACCGGCAGGTCGTGCAGGACCGGGTCCCGCAGGCGCGCGTGTACAAAGTCTGGAATGTTCCGCAATATGGCAGCGCGGACGCCGATTATCTCGACATGGTCAGCGATGTTCTCAGCCAGGGAAAATCTTCGCGGTTCTACAAACGGCTGGTGTATGACGACCAGATCGCGACGGAGGCGCGCGCCAGCGTCGATTTGAATGAAATCGCGGGCCAATTCTATATACAGGCAACGGCGCGCCCCGGCGAGCAACTCGCCCGCGTCGAAAAAGAGTTGGACGAAGAACTGGCGCGCTTCTTGAAGGACGGCCCGACAGCGGAAGAGCTGGCACGCGTCAAAGCCCAGCACGAAGCGAGTTTCGTCCGTGGAATCGAGCGCATCGGCGGCTTCGGCGGAAAATCAGACCGGCTGGCAATGAGCCAGGTATTCCTGGGGAGCCCCGACGCCTACAAGATTTCTCTTCAACGAGTCCAGGAAGCCACGGCGGAGGATTTGAAGGCAGCCGCGAATCGCTGGCTCTCCGATGGCGTCTACGTGCTGGAAGTGCTGCCGTTCCCGGACTACAAGGCTGCATCCACAGGAGCCGACCGCTCTAAGGCGCCGGAAATTGGGGCGCCGCCGGAATTGAAACTTCCCAAGCTTCAGCACGCGACTCTCTCTAACGGGCTGAAGGTAGTTCTCGCGGAGCGCCATGAAATCCCGTTAGTCAATTTCTGGCTGGGCCTCGACGCCGGATATGCCGCGGATCAGTTCGCCTCGCCGGGCACGGCCAGCATGGTGATGGCACTCCTCAGCGGCGGAACCAAGACGCGAACCGCACTGCAAATAAGCGATGAACAGGAACTCCTTGGGGCGCGCCTGGCAGCCCGCTCTAATTTGGACCTTTCGATCGTCCAACTTTCCGCGCTCAAATCGAAACTCGATCCCTCGCTGGATCTCTTCGCTGACCTTATCTTGAACCCGGTATTTCCGGAGGCGGATTTCAGCCGGCAACAGAGACTTCAGCTCGCGGCAATTCAGCGCGAGAAAAATACTCCTATTCAGATGGCATTGCGCGTCTTCCCCGGCCTGATCTATGGTCCCGGGCATGCGTACGGCAACCCGCTGACGGGTTCCGGAACGACGGCCAGCGTCGAGAAATTGACGCGCGAGGACCTCGTCAAATTCCACGAAGTGTGGTTTAAGCCAAACCACGCCACGCTGGCCATTGCGGGCGATACCACTCTTGCGGAAGTCACTCCCAAGCTCGAAAAGTTGTTCGCGAACTGGAAGCCCGGACAGATTCCAGAGAAGAACATCAAGAATGTCGAGCCTCCGGCGAAATCCGTGGTGTACATCATCGACAAGCCAGGCGCCGAACAATCGATTATATTCGCCGGAAACATTGCTCCGCCGCGGGCTAATCCGGAAGAGATTGCGATTGAGGCCGCCAACGATGATATTGGCGGAATGTTCGGCTCGCGGTTGAACATGGACCTGCGCGAGGACAAACACTGGTCCTACGGGGTGCAGAGCCTTCTCTGGGGAGCGCGCGGGCAGAGGCCCTTCCTGGCCGTTGCACCGGTGCAGACGGACAAGACGAAAGAGTCGCTCGAAGAAATCGACCAGCAGTTTCGGGGAATCCTCGGAGACCATCCGGTAACCGCGGAGGAGCTTGCCAGGATTCAATCCAACGAGACGCTCAGCCTGCCTGGCTCGTTTGAAACGCTGAACGCCGTGGGCCAATCGATCCTGGAAATCGTGCAGTTCGGGTTGCCCGAGGATTACTACGAGACATTCGCAGGAAAGGTCAGAGCGCTCACGACGACCGACGTGGAACAGGGAGCCAAAGCCATCGTCCTTCCAGAACACTTGATTTGGGTGATCGTCGGCGACCGCGCGAAAATCGAACCGGGGATCAAAGAGCTGGGACTCGGAGAGATTCGGCTACTCGACGCAGACGGCAAACCAATCTAGGCTTCACGCGTGCTCACAGACCGGCGAGGTCCACGGGTGCATCCTTAGCGGCAAGAAAGCCGCCGGCGCCTGATCGAATCAATCTTGCAAGATGGGACGGGGCTCGGCGACGTCCGCATAGAGCTGCTCGATGACGTCGTGAAGCTTCTCCTCGACCACGCGGCGCTTTAGCTTCAAAGTGAACGTAAGTCCGCCGTTGTCAAACGTGAAGTCGTCCGGCAGAAGGGCAAAGCGCTTGATGCTTTCATACTGGGCGAGATTGGCGGTCAGCCGCTTTACTTCGCCTTCGATCAGCAAGCGCACAAAAGAATTTGCAACCATTTCCTGGTTCGAAGAAAAATTGATTCCCTGCTCCGCCGCTTTCGAGGCCACGGTCACGGGATTTGGAACAATCAGCGCCGAAATGAACTTGCGTTTGTCGCCGACCACCATGGCGTTCAAGACATAGGGGCTGGTTTTCAGGGCGTTTTCGATGGGTTGCGGCGCGACGAATTTCCCCGCCGCAGTTTTAATCAAATCCTTTTTGCGATCGGTGATAAACAGATAATTGTCTTTGTCGAGATACCCGATGTCGCCCGTGCTAAACCAGCCCTCCGTGGTCAGAACTTCGCGGGTCGCCTCGGAACTTTTGTAATATCCCTGCATGACGCATGGCCCTTTGGCGAGTACTTCGCCATCCTCGGCGATACGAAGCTCGACGTGGGGAATCGGCTTGCCCGAGCTGCCCAAGCGGTTGTCTGGATAATTCGTCGTCAACACCGGAGAAGTCTCCGTGAGTCCATACCCCTGATAAATTGGAACGCCAACCGCCCAGAAAAATTCCGCCAGTTCCTTCGCAAGCGGCGCGCCGCCGGAAAAAACGAGTCGCAGCTTTCCACCGGTGCCGATGCGAATCTTCGAATAGACCAGCTTGTCGGCCAGCTTCCATTCCAGCTTCAATCCCAAGCTGGCGCCCTTCTCTCCGGAGCGCCACAGCGCCGAGCGTCCAGCAACCGCCATGGCCCAGTCAAATATCTTTCTCTGAACTCCGGTCCGTCTGCTTCCCTGCTCGACGATGCGCGCATAAATTTTCTCGAAGACCCGCGGCACGGCCGCCAACAGCGTCGGATGCACTTCCAGGAGCGACTGTGCAACCTGCTCCACCGCCTCAACATAAGCGACCGTTATCCCGTGGAAAAGGTAGGTGTAGTCCAGCATCCGGCCATAGACATGCGCCAGTGGCAGGAAAGAGATGGCAACATCATCTTTGGAATCGAATTTCACGTTGGCGCAGGAGTCCGTGACGTTCGAGCAAAAGTTCGTGTGCGTCAGCATCACGCCTTTCGGCTCGCCCGTGGTTCCGGAAGTGTAAATGATGGAAGAGAGCTGGCCGGGCAAGACCTGCGAAACGCGCATTCGATAAGCCGCGACATCTGCGCCGCTGGCAGCGGCGATCAGTGTTTCATAGCGTAAACAATCCGCCGGCAAATCGGCGCCGCAATCCGCGAGTATAATTTGTTCCAGTTCTGGAAGTTGAGCGCGAATGGCCTGAAGCTTGTGCATTTGCGCCGCGCCAGCTGCAAAAACAATCTTCGCGCCGCAGTGGTTGAGAATGTACGTGATGCGCTCCGGCGATTCATTAAAATAAATTGGAACGGTGACTCCGCCGGCGCCCGTGATGGCAAAATCGGCGGTATGCCATTCCGGGCGGTTGGCAGCAAAGAGTCCGACTCGGTCCCCGGGCTTCACCCCCAGCTCGACACATGCAGTCGAAAGACCAGCGACGCGGCGCAGGAATTCCTCGGACGAAATCGACTTCCACCCATCGGCCGCGCGAAACATCTGCGCGCGCGCATTCGGCAGGGAGTCAATCGCATTCAGCAATCGTGAGGGAAGCGTGCCGTAGTTCATTGGATTCCTTGACTCTACCTTAGGCCAATTCGGCGCGCAATCTTACTCAAGTACCGTATCTTGACCGCCCTGGCCGTTGTGGTGTGGAACGCGGCCCTGCGCTAAGATGAAAAGCGGAGTTCCTTCATGAGCGCAACACTTTCCGGCACACTCGCCGACGGCTCTCTATCCAAGGGCCCTTTTCGCGCCGCGCGCGGCAGTCAGCTTTCCTGCAAAGGCTGGCAACAGGAAGCGGCTCTGCGCATGTTGATGAACAATCTCGACCCCGAGGTCGCCGAGAAGCCGGAAGATTTGGTCGTCTATGGCGGCACCGGAAAAGCCGCGCGCAACTGGGAATGCTTCCATGCCATCGTCCGCTCGCTGAAGGCGCTCGAATCCGATGAGACGCTGCTGGTGCAGTCGGGCAAGCCCGTCGCGGTTTTCAGCACTCATGAATATGCGCCGCGCGTCCTTCTCTGCAATTCCAATCTCACCGGCCACTGGAACAACTGGGAAAAATTTCGCGAACTAGACCGCGCCGGTCTGATGATGTATGGCCAGATGACCGCGGGAAGCTGGATTTACATCGGCACGCAAGGAATTCTGCAAGGCACTTACGAAACGTTCGCGGCGGCGGCGCGCAAGCATTTTGGCGGCGACTTGGCTGGCAAACTCGTCGTAACCGGCGGCATGGGCGGCATGGGCGGGGCGCAGCCTCTTGCCGCGACGATGAACGGCGCGGCGTTTCTCGGCATTGATGTCGATCCGGAGCGCATCAAGCGCCGCGTCAAGGGCGGCTACTGCGACGTCATGGTCACCAGCCTCGACGAAGCTTTGCGCATTCTGAAAAATGCCGTCCGCAAACGCGAAGCAACTTCCGTCGGATTGGTCGGCAACTGCGCCGACTTGATCCCAGAACTTGCCAAGCGCGGTGTCGTTCCTGATCTCCTGACCGACCAGACGAGCGCCCACGATCCCATCGGCGGCTACGTGCCGAACGGCATGTCTCTCGAAGCTGCGCTCGATCTGCGCAAAGAAGATCCGCAAACCTATCGCAATCGCGCTCTAGCAGCGATGGCCGAACACGTCCAGGGCATGCTCGACTTGCAAAAGCTAGGCGCCGTCACCTTCGATTACGGCAACAATATTCGAACATTCGCCTTCGAGCACGGCGTCAAAAGCGCCTACGATTTTCCGGGATTCGTCCCTGCCTACATCCGCCCACTTTTCTGCGAAGGCAAGGGCCCGTTCCGCTGGGCTGCGCTTTCCGGCGAAGCTTCGGACATCGCAAGAACAGACCAACTCGTCCTCGAAATGTTTGCTCATGACGAACATTTGACCCGCTGGATCAAGCTCGCGCAAAAGCGCGTGAAGTTTCAGGGACTGCCATCGCGAATCTGCTGGCTCGGCTACGGCGAACGCGACAAATTCGGCCTCGCACTCAACGAACTAGTCGCGCGCGGCGAAATAAAAGCTCCCGTCGTGATGGGCCGCGACCATCTCGACTGCGGTTCAGTCTCTTCCCCCTATCGCGAGACAGAATCCATGCTCGACGGTTCCGACGCCGTCGCCGATTGGCCCCTGCTCAACGCTCTGGTAAATACCGCAAGCGGCGCATCCTGGGTTTCCATTCACAATGGCGGCGGTGTAGGAATCGGCTATTCGCAGCACGCCGGCCAAGTCACCGTCGCCGATGGCACAAAAGAAATGGCCGCCCGCATCGAACGCGTTTTAACAAATGATCCCGGAATGGGAATCGCACGTCACGTCGATGCCAGATATCCCGAAGCCATCGATTTCGCGAATAAAAATAAAATAAAAATTCCGATGCTGTAGCGCATCTCTCCTTCCTCGTTTGGCATCCTACGAGAAGTAGTTCCTCAGGAGGAAACCATGTATGTCATTTTAGGAGCCACAGGAAACACAGGCAGTGTCGCCACCGAAACTCTTCTGGCGAAAAAACAGCAGGTACGAGTAATAGGACGCAACAAGGAGCATCTCTCACGATTCACTTCTCGCGGCGCGGAGGGGGTTGTAGCGGACGTTACGGACTCTGCCGCATTGTCCAAAGCCTTCAAAGGAGCGCGCGCGGTCTTTGCCATGATCCCGCCAAATATAACCAGCAACGATGTCCGCGCCTATCAAGATCAGGTGGCCAATTCGATCTGTCACGCACTGGAAGCGGCGAAAGTGGCGCATGTTGTGGCACTGAGCAGCGTCGGCGCCGATAAGCCGGATAAAACCGGTCCAGTGGTGGGGCTTTACAACTTCGAGAAAAGGCTCAAGCAAGTCCCCCATTTGAACGCCCTTCACATTCGTGCCGGCTATTTCATGGAAAACACATTGGCACAGGCTGGCATCATCAGGAATCTCGGAAAAACGGCTGGGCCACTCCGCGCGGATCTGGCGGTTCCCGCGATCGCCACTCGAGATATCGGAGCAGTGGTAGCCGAGGCCTTGCTCAATCTCGACTTTACGGGACAGCAGACCCACGAATTGCTCGGCCAGCGCGACCTGACGTACTCCGAAATGACGAAGATCATCGCAGGCATTATCGGAAAGCCCGACCTCACCTATGTGCAGTTGCCCGCCGATCAAGTCGTTCAGGCACTGATGCAGTTGGGCATGTCCAAGAACATGGCCACCTCGCTTTGCGAAATGTCCGACTCTCTGAATAACGGCTACATGCGCGCTCTTGAGCCCAGGTCGCCAAAAAACACGACACCGACTTCTTACGAAGACTTTGTAAGAACCATGTTCGTCCCGGCATATAAAGGACAGGCCGCAAAGGCTTAAGGTCAGTCAGCAGACGCTCTACGGTAGCTCGTGTTTGTAGTTCGGTCTGCGGTCCATGTAGGACGCCGCAATCTGAGATATCGAGGGAGCGTCTGCTCTTCCCTGCACTGTGCACGACCATCCGCGTTCCGGCATAATAGCCGGGACTTGTCTACCTCCCTGCTCATTACGGGTGCATCGCAACTCTTGACCCTGCGCGGCCGCGGCCCCCGCCGCGGACGCGCACTTGCCAATCTTGGAATCCTCAAAGATGGAGCGCTGTTTGTGCGCGGCGGCAAAATCGCGGCCATAGGAACGCGCGCGAAAATGGAAGCCCTGCCCGAGGCAGCCTCCGCAGAGCGGTTGGATGTGGGCCACCGTGTCGTCCTGCCCGGTTTTGTTGATTCCCACACGCATCTCATCCACGCCGCC
>CAVYFO010000015.1:0-120309 GCA_963767755.1 uncultured Acidobacteriota bacterium
GTTGCGTGTTCTTCGTCGGTCGTTAAGAGTTTGTTGGATAGTCTGCCAGCCACTGCGAGAACATCACGATGGGCTTGGATGCTTCGGTACGTTGCAATTGCGTTAAGGAAGGTAAGGCTCCCCCCATCCGTTCCCCAAACTCTTGGCGTTCGATGAAACGGGTGAGCCGATCCTCAAAGGCGACGGTGATATCGATTCGAAGTTGTGGCTGAGGCACGACGAGTGGTACCGCAACTCGTGCCCGCACTCAGGATGCTTGGTTAAGAAACGCTTTGGGAACATTGCGGCCCTAGCCTACGTTCGTACGTTTCTTGAAAACAATTCTCCGCAAAGCTTCCCGCTGATACTTGAACGTGTGGCCTATAGCGGCGCCCACTCCGGCGATTGGGTCGCTGCCAGCGACGTGCCGCAACTCTTGACCGAATCTCGGAGATTGCAAGTCTCGACGGATGATCAGCTAATCCTGCAATTCGCGAATGATGTGGTCGAACTCGCAGAGGCGAGTATCGCAACCGGAAATCCAATCGCGTTCTAACCGCTCTCCAAGCTTTATCTGCAAGCCCGTCGGGACTACGACCGGTTCAGTTGGCGACTGTAATCGGAAACTAGCCTACAATCCAGTTTCCGAAAGGCTGGCGTTTCGCTTTGCGTTCCAGCTAGAATCCATCCCGGTCGCAGCGGACTCGCTTCGTTCCCCGGCCGGGAGGCTCCTTGATGTATAACCTTGCGCAGAAGCTCATAGCGGAGTTTCTTGGCACGTTTGCGCTCATCTTTTTCAGCGCCGGCGCCGTATGCGTGGACTGGTATCCTCACTCCTCGAACGCGCTCGGGCTTCTCGGCATTGCTCTGGTCTACGGCCTCACCATGGCCATCATGGTTTCCTCGCTCGGCCACATTTCCGGCGGCCACTTCAACCCCGCCATCACCATCGGCTTCTGGGTTACCAAGCGCCTGAACACGATCGACACCATCGCCTATTGGGCCGTGCAGCTCGCCGGGGCCGTTGCTGCGGCTTTCCTGCTCAAGGCCATCATTCCAGAGGACACCTGGCGCGCCGTCGCCCTCGGTACTCCCATGTTCACGCATGACTTCACGCGGCTCTCCGGCATGATCCTCGAGGGCTTGACCACTTTCTTTCTTGTGCTCACTGTTTTCGCCACTTCTGTCGACGAACGCTCTTCCTACCGGCCTGTCGCCGGTTTCGCCATCGGCCTGAGCCTTGCTCTCGGCAGCCTCATCGCCAGCCCTTTCACCGGCGGCGCGCTCAATCCCGCTCGCGCTTTCGGACCCGCGCTGGCCTCTTCCCACTGGCAGAATCACGGCATTTACTGGGTCGGCCCACTCGCCGGCGGCTTCCTGGCGGGATTCCTCTACGACTCGCTCTTTCTGAAGAAAGCCTAGACACCGGCAAGCGCGAAACTCCTCTGTACAAAACCGGACACTCGAACCGAAATCCCGGCCGCGAAGACTGTCCTTTCGTTCAGGTGACTACCGCGCAACCGGGCACCGCAGCTTGCTTGCCCCTCCAAATTTCGGGTGCTAACGTCACAGTTTGGTCGTACTCTCGCGGAGCTCACACCCACATGGCCATTAGCATTGACGATCTTCTCCGGCGCGCCGTTGAAAACAAGGCCTCCGACCTCCATCTAAAGGTCGGCAACCATCCTTATCTCCGCGTCGATGGACTCCTCAATCCGGTCACCGATGTCCCTCGCATCACGCCGGAAGAAATGCTCTCCATGGCCTTCAGCATGATGACCAACCGGCAGAAGCAAAAGTTCAAGGAAACCGCCGAACTCGATATGGCGTACGGCGTCGCCGGTCTCGGCCGTTTCCGCGTCAACGTTTTTCAGCAGCGCGGCAACGTCGGCATGGTCCTCCGCGTCATCCCGACCAAAATCCGCACCATTGAAGAATTGAATTTGCCGAACGTCATCGGCAAGATTTGCGAAGAGCAGCGCGGCCTGGTTCTCGTGACGGGCACAACCGGTTCCGGTAAGTCCACTACGCTCGCCGCGATGATCGACCGCATCAACGCCAACCGCGCCGATCACCTCATCACCATTGAAGACCCCATCGAGTTCCTGCACCGCGACAAGCGCAGCTTCATCAACCAGCGCGAAGTCGAAGTCGACACCGCAAACTTTTCGACGGCCTTGCGCGCTGCTTTGCGACAGGACCCCGACGTAATTCTGGTCGGCGAAATGCGCGACCTCGAAACGATTTCAACCGCGCTGCTCGCCGCCGAAACCGGCCACATGGTTTTCTCGACTTTGCACACCCTCGACGCCACGGAAACCATTCAACGTATCATCGCCGTCTTTCCGCCGCCCGAGCAAAAACAAATTCGCTTGCAGCTTGCCGCCACGCTCAAAGCCATCGTCTCGCAGCGCCTCGTCCGCCGCGCCGACGACAAAGGCCGCGTCCCCGCCGTCGAAGTCATGATCGCCACCGCCTACATTCGCGATTGCGTTATCAACGCCGACAAGACCCGCCTCATCCACGACGCCATCGCCGCCGGCACCAGCCAATACGGCATGCAAACTTTCGATCAATCGCTTTTCGAGCTCTACACCAAACAACTCATCACCCTCGAAGAAGCGCTGCTCCGCTCCACCAACCCGGACGAATTCCAGTTGCGCATCCAAGGTATTCGTTCCGCCGCCGACTCCGCCCGCGAGGAAATGGAGCGCCAAATGGCCGACTTCGAGCGCTTCGCCCGTAAATAATTTCCAGCAGTGCAGCAGCAATAAGGAGGCCCCATGCGCAGCAAGGTAACGGCAACGCCGCTTATCTTCCTCGGAGCGCTGCTTTTTTCTTTGCCCCTCGCTCCACAAACGATTGCGCCGCCCCTGAACAAATTGGAGTTGGTTGCGATCGTTGCCGGCGAAATCATGCCCGAAAATGTTGCCTATGACCTCCGCTCGCGAGGCGTCGATTTTGTGCCCGATGACGCCTTCCGCTCGCTCCTGAAATCCGCCGGCGCGGACGACCGGATCATGCAAGCCCTTCACGCCGCCAAAGCTGATTCCAGGAATGCCGACGAGGACGCCGGCGACGCGCCGCTCTTGCAGCATTTAAGCCATGCCGGGTCACTGATTCGCGCGGGCAAACCGGACGATGCAGCGCAAGAACTTACCTCCTCTTTCGCTGGCGGCCGCGGCAAATCCGCCATCGGTTTTGTTGTTGGTGTTATCCTTGGCAACCAGAATCGCTTCCCCGAGGCCAACCAGATTTATTCCGAAATTCTGGACAACGATCCCGACTTTCCCGAGGTCCATGCCCGTTTGAGCTGGACTTCCTATCAAATTGGCGGCGCAGAGGAAACGATTCGCCAGGCGAAAGCAGCTCTGCTGGAAAATCCCAACAATCCCGTTGCCCACATGAACGGCGGATTGGCTCTGCAGTACTTGGGGCAGCTAGACGCAGCCAAAGAAGAATTCCAGAAAGCCATTACGTCCAAGCCCGACTATGCCCTGGCGTATTTCAACATGGGTCAACTTCTCATCAACACGAAGGACTACGACCACGCCATCGAAAATTTTAAGCAGGCACTCGTCCTAGAGTCGAGCTACGCCCTCGCGCACTACGACCTTGGCATCGCTTACTACAACAAAGGTGATGTTGTCTCCGCCATACGCGAATATCGCGAAGCGAAGCGCCTCGATCCGAAAATGCTGGAAGCCCGCCAGA
Organism: uncultured Acidobacteriota bacterium; assembly: GCA_963767755.1. Classification (GTDB taxonomy): domain Bacteria; phylum Acidobacteriota; class Terriglobia; order Acidiferrales; family UBA7541; genus Acidiferrum. The sequence goes on from CAVYFO010000015.1 coordinate 3,694, forward strand.
ATCTTGGCTCCGCTCTTATGCAAACCGATCCTGCCGCCGCCATCACGGAATTTAAGGAACTCGCCGCGATCGCTCCCGACTGGCCGCTATGCCACCAGTGCCTCGGCAGCGCCTATCTCCAAACCGGCAGAATGGATGAGGCGGAGAAGGAGTACACGCTGGCGATCCAACAAAATCCGGCTTCGACCTATCCTTTAAATGGTCTCGGCACAACGCTCGAAACCGAAAAGAAATACGACCAAGCTTTGGTTCAATACCGCCGGGCAGAAAAACTGGACAGCACCGACTTCGCCGCTTTCACGAACGCAGGACGCATTCTGGTTCTGAAAAAGGACTTTGCTTCCGCCATCCCCGAACTTCGCCAGGCGGAACAACTTGGTCCCGCGGAGTGGATCGCCTACGACTTGATGGGGCAAGCCCTCGAAGGGTCTGGCGATCGTAAATCCGCCATCCAGCAATTCCAGCAAGCCACCTCTTTGTCGCCTAAGCAGCTTCAGGCGCGCTTGGATCTAGCTGATGCTTTGGAAAGGTCCGGTGACTGGATCAGGGCCCTCGATAACTATCGCCAGGCGGCCATCGACGAACCACCCATGGTGCCGAACGGGGTTGCGGTGCGTTTCTATGATGCCCAGAACAAGTACCAGGGCGCTCAAGAACGTTTTCAGCGACATCTCGCCGACCTGCGCGCCAACGGCAAAGCGTCCGAGGCTGACTCCCTCGAAGCTCTCCTCAAGCAGCACGATGCCGCTCCTAACTACGATGAGAAATTTCACTTTGCCTTGGCAAAGAGCAAACAAGCCGCGCAGGAGAGGCGCTTCGACGACGCCGAAACCTCGGCCAAAGAAGCTGTCTCCATCGCGAAAAAAATCCAACCTCAAGACGGCCGGCTTTCCGAGGCTGTCGGCCAATTGGGCAAGGTTTATGCCTTTCGGCGCGATTTCAGCGATGCGTCTACTCAGTTTCAGCGCCAACTCGCCATCGCCCAGCAGGTCTATGGGCCACACTCCCCTATGCTAGTCGACGCCTTCCAAAACCTGGGCATGACCGCCATGGAACAAAACGACTTGGCGAATTCCGAAAGGGATTTCAATCAGGCTCTCGATCTTATTCGGGGCACCTACGGCGATAACAGCCCCCAAGCCGCGATGACCTTGCTTGGCCTTTCTCGCATCTATTTCCTCAAGAAAGACTACCCGAAAGCCGAAGGCTACGTGCTGCATTACGTGAAGAACTACGAGCTAGAATCTGGGGAGACGGACTATCGCATGCTGCTCCCCGTCCATACTCTCTGTATGTTCTACGATCAGACCGCTAATCTCGAAAAGTCCGCCGCATGTCACGCCCGCATGGTCACCTTGGGGGAAAGCCGGTTTGGAGCAGACAGCCCCTACCTCGTGCAAGACTTAACCGCCGAAGCGCAAGCCCTCCGCAAGCTGGGCCGCAACGACGAAGCCGCCAAGCTCGAAAAGCGCACTGAGTCGCTGCAATCGGCCCAAACCAATCCCAACTAAGGACAGCAAGAGGGTCTAAAACTGAACAAAAATTGCGGCAACTCTCGCTCCGCTCAAATCCGACTAGCGATTGTCAGTTCAATGACGTTGGCCATTTCTCCGAATTGTTACGACTGAGCTAATCGAATATGAACCCGATTTCACCCACTCCGATTCTCGATCTAAGCGAACCCGTCCCAAAGCCCGCCGATGAGATCATCACTGGCAAGTTCGCTTTTCCTTTTCTTACACTGGCCGCCATCGGAGTCGTCAACCAGAACTACTCTCTCCTCTTGGTACTTCTAGGTTTCCTGCCTGCTCTCCTACTTGCAGTTGCCATCCATGAGTGCGGTCACCTTCTCTTCGGATGGTGCGCGGGCCTCCGTTTTCGCGGCGTGGAGATCGGTCCGCTGCGCATTTTGCGAATCCGAGAAAAATGGTCTGTTCACCTCCGGCCTCGGATTTACAGCGGCGCGGCTCACATGGTATTGCGCCGGATTCGTCGCATCCGACGCCAGCTCGTCATCTGCACCCTCGGTGGGCCAGTCATGAGCTATGTCTTCGCTTTTCTCGCATTCATCGTCGGCGAATTCTTTCGCCCTATCGACAGCTCTGGTTGGACCACTCTCGTTGAATTCTCTGGGTTTCTTTCCCTCATCATTGCCGTCTTTTCGAGCTTTCCGTACGGCAACCGAATGGGTGGCAATGATGCCCACATACTTCGTCAGCTGCTCGCTTCAAAGTCCGGCTCAATGCAAATGATTGCAGGACACGCTGCCTACTACGCTGCCAACGTCGAGCCAATTGTTCCGGCTTATTTTGAAAAATGGTGGAAACTGGCTTCGACACACGCCGACACCTTCTACTCCCGGTACTATGTCATCTGGCAAGCTTATCGCGCAGCGAAAGATCCCGCTGTCGCAGCCAGTCATCTTGAACAATTACTTCGCGAATCAGCCTGGCACGATGTCCAGACAAGGAATTTCCTTGTGGTCGAAGCAGCGTGCTTCACCGCCCGCAATAGGCCTGGGTGCGGCTGCTCTGACGTGTGGCTTCGCAGAACAGAACACCTTGAATGGCTCGACCCATTGTCCCGCATTCGCTTCGATATCGCGCTCGCTGAATCCCGAATGGAATTCGCCCGCGCTTTGGCTGGCTGCGATTCCGGCCTCGCCTTGATCCGCGCCAATCTGAATGGACCTTTCTCAATCAAGATGGAGTCTGAATGGGAAGACTGGAAAAAACAGATCGAAGCTCGGCTAACTCCCGCAAACTCGGATGCTCTTCAACTCTCCAACCGTTAACAATTGATCTGGATTCCATCTTTACTTCGTTGCTTCATTACTTCTATGCTTCCTCCGTGTTCTCCAAGCCACGCCAAGTCGAAACTGAGGCGGAGCTCTACGAAGCCGCCGTTCGTGCGCTCATGCGGCGCGCCTATTCCGTCTACGAAATGAAGCAGCTGCTCGGCCGGCGAACGGAAGACGATGAACTTCTGAAGACTGTGATGGAGCGTCTGAAGCGTGCCAAAATGATCGACGACGAGCGCTTCGCGAAACAGTTCGTCCGCCAGCGCACGGAAATCCGCCGCCAGGGTAAATTCCGGATCGCGCGCGACTTGCGCGCCCGTGGCGTTCCAGACCGCCTCATCGAAGCCGCCCTTGCTGAATCCGCCAAGGAAACCGACGAAGCCGCAATCGTCCGCCAGCGCCTGGAACGCAAACTCCGCTCCTTCCGCGGCGAAATCGACGAAAACAAAATGGCCTCGATGTACCGCAGCCTGCTGCGCGCCGGCTTTTCCGCCGATGTGGTCCGGCGTGAACTGAAAGCACTAACACGCAAGGAAGTTCACGACGCAGAGTCAGCACCGGAAGACTAACGAGCTGTTCGAACGGGCTGCGCAACACATACTGAGGTTTGGTATCCCTGCCCCGGCGTCCCAGCATGTGCACCGAACTCCATCCAAACCGTCGCGATCCATACATTCGGAACAATTTCTACCGCTATGTTAGGATTCTCGGGCACGTCTGTTGCGTAGACTCCCATGATATTTGAACGCCACAATTGCCTAGCAACGAGACTCAGAAACCCATGACGAACCGTGTAGATGTCTTGGTCATGGGAGGTGGAGCAACAGGGAACCTCGCGGCCGCCTACCTCCACCTGCGTTTCCCCGACTTGAAAGTGGCCGTGGTCGAAGGCCCTCACAAAAACCGCCCCATCGTCGGCGAATCGCTCGTCGAAGTCAGCGTCGATTTCCTCCTCGAACTCGGCCTCGGCTCTTACCTCGTTGAAAAACACTATCCCAAATACGGTCTCACCTACTATTTCAAAACCGACATCAACAATCCCGCCGATCGCACCTACGTCGTCGACGAAATTCCCACCGCTCCGCCCATACTCTCTTTCCAAATCAATCGCTTCACTCTCGACGCCGAAGTCCGCCGCCGCAACGCAGAAAATGGCATCGAGCTGATCGACGCCACCGTTTCCGCTGTCGAACTCAACTCCCGCGCAAACGGCGATAACCCGCACGCGGTCACCATCCAATACCCCGACGGCCAAAAACAAACTCTGCACGCACGCTGGCTCATCGACGCCACCGGCCGCAATCGCCTGCTGCAGAAACACCTGCAGCTCCAGGAAAAAGTCCAAGAACAAAAAGACGTTTTCTGGTTTCGCCTGGCTAATTTCAACCAAGAAATCCTCAGCCAAATCCGCGCGCTAAAAAAAGTCCATCGCAATTACATCCCCTACTTCGCCACTCATCATTTTTTCGGCAAAGGCAATTGGATTTGGTACATCCCCATGCGCTCGCCGGATAACTCCCCCCTCGTCAGCGTCGGCATCACCTACCGCAAAGACGTCTATCCCCACGGCGAAATTCACACCATGGACCAGTTCCTCGATTGCGTCGCCCGCGAACATCCAATGCTGGTCGAACTCATCCGCACCGGCACCGTCGTCGACACAAATTTCTACGGCTCCTACATGTGGGAATGCCGTCAGCGCTATTCCGCCGACCGCTGGTACATCATCGGCGACGCCGGCGACACCGTCGATCCCCTCTACAGCGTCGGCCTCGCGCTCTCAACAATCCAAATCCGCCAAGTCGCCGCCATCATCCAAATGGAATTGAGCGGCCGCGACGCCAGCGACTTCACAAACGATCTCGACACTGCCATTGCCGCCTTCCAGCGCAGCGTCACCCGCGACACCACCCGCCTCTACACCTGCATGGAAGATCCCTACCAGTGCCATCTCCGCATCCATCTGGTCGTCAGCAAACTCTTCCATCTCGGCCTGCCGCTCCTGCTCAACGACTATCTCTGGGATCCTCTCGGCGTAAAACTAGTGAATTGGTTTGCCAGCCTCGAAACGCTCGAATCCGATTCCACCCGTATGCAAGAACTAATCCGCGAAGTCGCCGCAAATCCCAAAAATCGCACCCTCAAAAATTTCATTAAAGTGCAGTCCGGCGCCTCCATGAATTTCGGCTACTACGAACACCATCGCGAAGAAGACATCCCCGCCTGCCTGTCCCGCCTTTCACTTAACCTCGCCCGCCTCCGTCTCTCCCTTCTCCGAAAGCTTGGCTGGCAGGCGTTCCTGAATTTCCGCCAACATCGCGAATTGCTGAAAGACGTCTCGCGCGCGCTTCTCCTCGTCCCATTCCGCGGCACAAAACTGCGCCAAAACTGGCTCGTCCGAAGGAAGTTCGCCCCTCGCGAAATGCCGATGACTGTCAGCGCCAGGAGCGCCACACCGAGCGATCTCATGCATCGGCAAAGGCAAGAAGAAAGACCTTAAGTGAGACCACGCAATCTGTTCTGAATGACCGCGCCACTCGAGTACGGTATCCTGTGTCACTTTGATTTCGTTTAAACAAATCAGGCTGCTTGCTTTTTTCGGGCTTATCGCCGCCCTTTCGGCTGCCGAAAGCCTCCGCGCCCAGGAGACCGTCTTCGACGTCCCCAGCGCCGACATCCTCGACAAAGGCAAAATCTACGGCGAACTCGACGGCACCGTGCGTCCCGTCGATCCCATCGAAACATTTACGCCCCGCGTCGTCATCGGCATCGGCCATCAAATCGAAATCGGCGTGAATTTCGACGGCCTCACGACTCCCGTCACTGGCGAACTCGAATTGTCTCCCACCATCAAATGGCGGCTTTGGAATCGCGCGAACTGCGGCTGCTCCTTCTATGTGGGCGATGATCTCTTCTTTCCTGTTCGTCAGCGGACCTATAACACCGGCAATTATTCTTACGCGGCTTTCGCCAAGCAGTGGAAGCATGGCACGCGAGTTACCGCTGGCGCCTACGACTTCACGAAAAATGTCGTCGCCTTGGCCAATCGTGCTGGCGGACAGTTTACTTTCGAGCAGACCGTCACCAGCCGCCTCACTCTCGCCGCCGAGTGGTACACCGGCGATCACGCCGCCGGCTATGTCAACCCCGGCGCCATCATCAAGATCACCTCAAAACTCACGGGCTACGCCGCCTACCAAATAGGAAACGCCGGAGTGACGAAAGGCAATCACCAGTTCCTCTGGGAACTCGGCTACAACTTCAACTAGAAATCCCGTCTCGGGTTGGACTTCCCTAAGCTTTCCGCTCATCAAACAGACCGCTGAAAACCAGCCCGCCGAGAGCCCCGCCGACGATCGGCGCCAGCCAAAATAGCCAAAGCTGGTGAATTGCCCATCCGCCAACAAAAACAGCCGGGCCTGTGCTCCGCGCTGGATTCACGGACAAATTCGTCACCGGAATTCCAACCAGGTGAATCAGCGTCAGCGTCAAGCCAATCGCAATCCCCGCGAATCCCGAAGGCGCATTGTGGTGCGTCGCGCCATGAATCACAAATACAAAAATAAACGTAAGCACAATTTCAGCAACGCAGCACGCCAGTAGCGAATATCCGCCCGGCGAATGCGCCCCATATCCGTTCGACGCAAATCCACCGCTCAACGAGAATCCTTCTTTCCCGCTCGCGATGACATACAACACCGTGCTGGCCAGCAGCGCTCCCAAAACCTGCACTATGATGTACGGAATCAGCTCCGACCACGGAAAACGCTTCCCGAAAGCCAGTCCCACGGAAACCGCCGGATTGAAGTGCCCGCCAGAAATGTGCCCGACTGCGTATATCATCGTCAAAACCGTCAGCCCAAACGCACACGCGACTCCAAGAAATCCAATCCCAAGTTGTGGATACGCCGCGTCCAAGACGGCCGCGCCGCATCCTCCAAACACCAGCCAAAACGTTCCAATGAATTCCGCCGCAAGTTTTTTCGAGAGAGGCATTGTCAGCTTCCTTTCAAGATGTGATCCAAGCCAGGAATGGAAAAACGGGGAACCCCACTGTCATCTTTGCCGCTGCATACTATCGAATGCCATGAGCCGAGGCAACCCGACGAAATGACAGGTGCCCGTACATCGCTAGGCGAGATCGCAGATTGCGATGCCCTCGATGCCCTGCGATAATCGTGTGATTCAGCGAGCGGAAAGACTGATGCAGACGTAACCGTCTACGATTCCAGCAAGAAATTCTTGTGCGGGAACGAGATCCGGGAGAAGTTCCTACAATTCTTTGAAAGCAAAGGACATCGGCGCGTCCGCAGCGGCTGGTGAGATCCTAAGCGACGGCAGTGTGCAGACCAGCTAGCTCAGGCGCCTCGGCCTGAGCTGCAATGGAAAAGGAGAGTTTCATCTCGGGTATTGTCGAATGAAACTCCAGGATTCTAGATGCTTGTGGAATTCGACGGCAAGCCGAAATGAGATTCGCGCATGCAGTCCGGCGATAACTCGCCAGCTAGTCTCTGGCGCAGCTCTTCCTTCCATCGGGAGCCGTAACAACGTGTTCACCGCCGGGGCAACCTGTATCGTGGCTATCTCGAGCTTGGGCGTCCGTAATTCTTTGATCTTCGGCTCTTCTTGCTTCTTCAGCCCGCTTTTCGTCGTCCGCTCGGCGCCGGTCCGCGTCTTGACCGGGACTTCCCGTCGCGCCCGTCGCGCCGGGTTGGCCCTGCGGTCCAGCTGGGCCTGCTGCTGGGGCAGCGGTGCACCCGGCCATAAATAGCGCCAGCGAGAACGCGCCCACAAGTAACGATGTCTTCATTTTCATCTAATTTTCCTTCTTGGCGCCGCTCGGCTTGCAACGCGCCAGCTCCCGTCCATTCCCTACAGCCAGAATCCTATCTGGAACTGACGCCGGGCCGCTGTCTCAATCCGCACAGTTTCAAAACTCCTTCGCGATGGGTATCGCCTCGCCCATTCGCCCAACCCAAGTGTTTCGGCCTGTCCTGGCACGATTCCTCCGTGTCCTCCGCTAAACCCAATACTGTTCACTTAAGGAATTATAGAGTATTCTGTCTGGCAGGAGGACAGAATATCGCTATGGCTCGGACTCTTGCCACTTTGCCCACGGGAAGCCGCATCACGGATTACATCAGCCTTGGGGTGGTTAGCCGAGCCATCCCTCGAGAGAAAATTGATTCGATTTTGGCCGAGACGAATAAGGCCAGTATCCGGCAAAGAGAACTGCCAGCGCATCTGGTGGTGTACTACGTGATCGCACTGGCGCTCTACATGCAGTCTTCCTATCGGGAAGTACTGCGCTGTTTGCTCGAAGGCATCCAGTGGCTGACCAAGCCAGAGGAAACCGTCCGGGCCACCGGCAAGAGCGGCATTTCGCAAGCTCGCTCACGTCTGGGCGCGGAACCTTTGCGTCGGCTATATGAACAGGTCGTTGTACCGATCGCTTCGGAGAAGACCCGCGGGGCGCGCTATCGAACGTGGCGACTCATTAGCCTGGACGGCAGCACGTTGGATGTGGCCGACACCGAGGAGAATGAATACGAGTTTGGGCGTCCCGCCGCCAGCCGCGGATCGAGTGCTTATCCGCAGTTGCGCTTCGTGGCGCTTTTGGAGAATGGCACGCATGTGTTGCTGGGTGGCCGGATGGGAAGCTACGCTACTGGCGAGATCACTCTGGCTAAGGAGGTGGTCCCCCAACTGAAGCCCGGGATGCTGTGTTTGGCGGATCGCTTTTTCTTCGGTTTTCAGCTGTGGACCAAAGCCCAGGCGAGCGGTTGCGAATTGCTCTGGCGAGTGCGCAAGCACCTGCGACTTGAGGTACGCGAACGATTGAGCGATGGTTCTTATATCAGTGCCATCTACCCTTCCGAAAAGGATGCGCGGCACAAAACCAAAGGCGCACGAGTTCGAGTCATTGACTATCAGTTGGAAGGCCTGCCCGACGTCGAACCGATCTACCGGCTGGTCACTACCATCCTGGATCCGCTGCAGGCGCCGGCCGAAGAACTGGCCGCGCTTTATCACGAAAGGTGGGAGATCGAAAACACGTTTGATGAATTGAAGACCCATCTCCGGGGGCGTCAGATTGTCCTGCGCAGCAAAACCCCGGAACTGGTACGCCAGGAGTTCTATGGCTTCTTGCTGGCACACTTCGCCGTTCGCCAGCTGATGCACGAAGCGGCTTTGTCGGTTGCGGAAGATCCGGACCGACTCTCTTTTCTCCACGCGGTACGCGTAGTTCGCCGTAAGTTGTCGGTCTGGGACGCTATTCCCCCCTCCGGCGAGAAAAAATCTTCATCACACGATTCTTGACGAAATACTCGAAGAACGCGTTGTCTCCAGCCGCAAACGATGGAATCCGCGGGGCGTAAAGCGCAAGATGAGCAAATACCCATTGCGGCCGAGGCACCAAGTGGCAAGCAAATGCCTCAGAATCGCAAAATGCATCCGCATCCTTAAGTGAACAGTATTGCCGCTAAACCCTGTTTCCTCTGCGTTAAAGCTTTTTCTTTCTGTATCTTGCGTGCTAAATGCCGGCGATTCGAACCGTATACCATACAATTAGCTATTGACATTCTTACTGTTTGGTGCTATGATCTCGTATGATATTCGGATCCCCAGCCTCTCCGGGCACCCGGACTAGCGCCGCGCTCGACCACTCTCTGTTAAGCCCTTTGTTGCTCTCTCTTCCTGTATCTTCACATCAGTATCGTTCCATGGAGTTTAGCCGCCCTTTATTTTCATACTCTTACTTACTCTTTTGCACCGGCTCATCTCTCATCCCGCTTCTTTTCAATAGGTGCTGCACTCTTTGCACAAAACACCCGGGGTGGGTGTCACATTTCTCAAGCGGCCGAGTTTCGAGCATGCTTGCCCGCTTCGTGGACCATGACAAAAGGAACCATGTTCACCGCACAGTCCGTCTGCTCGCCACTGATTTCTTTGGAAACCGCACTTCCGCGAAACGCACCTCTAACCCCTTTGGAATCCGCACTTCCGAAACAAAGGACTTAAAACCCTGTAGTATCTGCACTTACGGAAAAACCCCCAGGGGGGTACCCCGCTCGCTTTTATTGCCGCTCTTCGCGCCCTCTGCCATAATCTTCGGTCTTATGGCGCCACGGAGCCGAGCCATCTCTACCCTGCAAGGAACATTTTGAAACCATGAGCTCGCCGGAAACCAAAAAAATGAGCGGTAACGATATCCGCGAGATGTTTCTCCGCTTCTTTGAGAGCAAAGGACATCGCCGCGTCCGCAGCTCCTCGCTCGTCCCCCATGGCGATCCCACCCTCCTCTTCACCAACGCCGGCATGAACCAGTTCAAGGACGTCTTCCTCGGCCTCGAAAAGTGCGAATACAACCGCGCCACCACCGCCCAAAAATGCGTTCGCGCCGGCGGCAAACACAACGACCTCGAAAACGTCGGCTTCACCAAACGCCACCACACCTTCTTCGAGATGATGGGCAATTTTTCCTTCGGCCCCGTCGGCACGATTGGCGATCAATCCTCCTATTTCAAGGAAAAAGCCATTCCCTACGCCTGGGAACTGGTCACCTCGCCGGAATGGTATGGCATCGACAAGAACAAGCTCTACGTAACAGTCTTTGGCGGCGCGGAAGTCGCCCCAGGGACCATGCTCGGCGTCGATGAAGAAGCTCGCGAACTCTGGCTAAAGGAAAATGTACCAGCCGAGCGCGTCGTTCCTGTCCCCGGCCTGAAAGACAATTTCTGGGCCATGGGCGACACCGGCCCCTGCGGCCCCTGCAGCGAAATCTTCTACGACATGGGCCCCGAAGCCTCCGAAGAAGGCCACCCCAACTGCCAGTTCCCCTGCGACTGCGGCCGCTACGTCGAAATCTGGAACCTCGTCTTCATGCAATTCAACCGCGACGCCTCCGGCAACGTAACGTCTCTTCCCAAGCCGAGCATCGACACCGGCATGGGCCTCGAACGCACCGCCGCCGTCCTCCAAGGCGTTATCTCCAACTACGACACCGACCTCTTTCTTCCTCTTCTCGAGCGCGCCGCTGAACTGTGCGGTGTCGAATTTCGAGGCGAGGAAGCGAAAGAAGAGGGCGAAGGCGGCGCGGCTTCTTTGCGCGTAATCGCCGACCATGCGCGCGCGACGACTTTTCTCATAACAGATGGCGTTATTCCATCCAATGACGGCCGAGGATACGTTCTTCGCAAAATCATGCGGCGAGCTCTTTATCATGGGCGCCTCTTGGGCCAAGAGAAGCCATTTCTGTACGAAATGGCAAGCACCGTGTGTGGCCTGATGAAAAATGCTTATCCAGAGTTGGCTGAGAGCGGCGATCGCGTGACAAAAATCGTTCATGCTGAAGAGGCACGGTTTGCTCATACTCTGAATGCTGGACTGGCTCGATGGGAAGACGACATAACACTTCTTTTTCTTTCTGAGAAGTATCCAGGGGCGGGAGACACACTGTCGAGAAACGATGCTCTTCGCAACGTGGAACACTCTGACCTACGTCAGCGGATATACGCAGCGACCGTCCGAAAAGGCGGCGCCCACATGATGTACCCGGGAGAGTCCGCCTTTAGGCTCTATGACACGTACGGGCTTCCCAAGGACTTCATCGAGGACGCATGTCGAGACGTGGGCCTCCAAGTCGATTGGACTGGATTCGAGAATGCGATGCAGGAGCAGCGCACGCGTGCTCGCGCGTCGTGGAAAGGTGGGGCTGGCAAGGAAGCGGCGAATCCGGCGTATGCGAAAATTGCGGAGACGTATAAGACGGAGAAGGATTTTTATCAGGCGACCTCGACCAAAGACGCACGCATCGAAGCAATCCTCAGCAAGTCCGGGCCAGTCAATGAATTGAAACCCGGGGAAGCCGGCGAAGTGGTGCTCGACCGCACCGTAATCTACGCCGAATCCGGCGGCCAAATGGCCGATACCGGAGCGTTCTACGACGACTCGGGAGCCCAACTGCTCGCCGAAGTTGCCGGCGCGTATTATCCCGTCGCAGGGCTCGTCGCGCACAAAGTCGTAGCCAAGGAAACGCTCCATGTAGGCGACCGCGTAGCGGTCGTTGCCGACGCGGAGCGGCGTGCGCGCATCATTCGCAATCATTCGGGGACCCATCTCGTCCATGCAGCGCTGCGAAATATTTTGGGCACGCACGTAAAGCAAGCCGGCTCGCTGAATTCGCCGGAGCGGCTGCGCTTTGATTTTTCGCATTTCGCCCACGTTGATGCCGAAGAACTAAAAGATATCGAGCAGCAAGTGAACGACGAGATCCGCCACAACACGCAGATCGAAACGAACGTCACCTCACTCGAAGAAGCGCTGGCTTCCGGCGCGCTGGCCTTCTTCGGCGACAAATACCCCGAAGCCAACGTCCGCGTGGTCACCATCCCCGATGAGCGCTCAACCAGAGGCTTCTATTCCAAGGAGTTATGCGGCGGTACGCACGTACACCGTATTGGCGATATCGGCGTCCTAAAAATCGTCCACGAAGGCTCGGTCGCCGCAGGCGTCCGCCGCATCGAGGCCGTCACCGGCATCGGCGCCCTCGAGCACTACGAGAAGCAGGCGCAGATCCTCACCCAAGTCGCCAGCCGCTTGAACACTAGCGAAGACTCCGTCCTCGCGACCGTCGAGAAGCTTTCGAGCACCGTCAAGCAGCTTGAGAAGGTGTTGGAGGGACAGAAGCGCAAAGGCGCCCTCGGCCAGCTCGACCAGCTTGCCGGTCAAGTCCAGACCATCAAAGGCGTTAAGCTGATTGCCGCGGAAGTTCAGGGGGTGGATAAGGAAACCCTTAGGCAATTAGTGGACTCTCTCAGACAAAAAATTGGCTCCGGGGTAGTCGCTCTCGGGATGCCGGAAGACGGCAAAGTAGCCCTGATCGTTGGAGTCACCAAGGACCTGACCGCTAAAGTCCATGCTGGCAAGCTGATACAGGCACTGGCAAAATTGGTGGGCGGTTCCGGCGGCGGAAGACCGGATTTGGCGGAGGCTGGCGGAAAGGACACATCGGCCCTTAAAAGTGCCCTGAGTACCATCCCCGCCTACCTCGAGCCGTTGCTATAATCTTGGCCGTAGCGCCAGGAGCGTGTCCCTCCGTGGACACTCGCGCGGCTGTGCAAAGAGCGCGGGTAACTCCAACGAAGGGCACAGCTTCCGCAAGACGAGTCAGCCTCTGAATCGTCTCTCAGGCGTTCTTCAGAACGTCCTCTGAAACGACCGAGGCTGCCCCGAACACGACGATCGTATCGCTGTAGAAGTGCATCACCGTTATATAGCCTTCCCCGAGGCACGATGGGTAAACGCGCACCAGTCACGGCTTGCATCTATTTGGGAGCATTCGCTTTGTGCGCAGCAGTTTCCGCACCCGGAGCGAGCGCCCAAATCGTCAGGACCGTGGATACCAGCGGCCGGGCGTTATTCATTAACGCCGATCCGCCGGTGAAATTCCGGCCCGCGAAGACGCGCAGAGCCATCTACCTCCCTGCTGAATCTACCTTTATGGGCGCGAGCCATCCGGAGATGAGTATCGACCGGGACGGCGTCGAAAAGCTCGTAAAAGAAGCTTCCGCAAGGCACAACGTGGACCCGGCTTTGGTCCGCGCGGTGATTGAAACGGAATCGAACTGGAATCCGTACGCGGTATCCCGCAAGGGCGCCGGCGGACTGATGCAGTTGATTCCCACGACGGCACAACGATACGGTGCAAACGACGTGTTCAACCCGCAACAGAATATCGACGCCGGTGTTAGTCATCTCAAGTGGTTGCTGGAACGATACAATGGCAACCTGGATTTGGCTTTGGCGGCGTACAATGCGGGAGAGGGGGCTGTTGATCGGGCTCACGGCATCCCTGCGTTCCGGGAAACCCGGAACTACGTGCAGAAGGTACAGGATGCATATTTCAGGCCTGGATCGGGTCGTCTTGAAGGCGCGTTCACGAATCCGCGCGCAATCCACAGAGAAGTCGACTCGAACGGCCGCGTCATCTACCGAAACGATTGATTCAAGAACGACTGAGCTTGCCGCGCTGCGGCGGCCTGTCAAAATGATCGCATGGCGATCTGAGAAGTGAAGGCTCGCGGGGGCCGTTGATTTCCATTGCAAGGATGTAGGGTGCGCATGTTGGGGGTCCGAAAAATTTCGCACAGAAGATTCGCCCGGCTTTCGCCAGTTTTTGTAGCACTGGGAATAGCGGCGGCCGGCATCTGCGCTGGACTGTGCGCCGGCTCAGCGCGGGCCGCGGACACGCAGGCGAACCGCGCCGAAAAACGGCAGGCCGCGGATGCACAATTCGCGCGGGCGGAAGCACTGCGCTCTCAATTGAATGGAAAGCCGGCGGAGAAACGCACGCTTGCGGAATATAAGCTGGTTGTTTCCAGCTACAAGCGAGTGTACTTGATCACGCCGCGCGCGTCCGAAGTTGCGGATTCGCTGCTGTCGGTCGCGGAACTTTACACCGAGATGGGAGACCGCTTCGGACAGAATTACTACCAGTCGGCGGTGGATTCGTACCAGTTTCTGGTGCGCGAATATCCGGCGAGCAAGTACACCCAGGACGCGCTGCTGCGGATTGGCAAGCTGCAGAGAGATCAGCTCGGCGACAACGCGCAAGCAACGCAGACCTACGAAGATTTTCTGAAGAAGTATCCGCGCTCGCAACGCAAGCGCGAAGCGCAGGAAGCGCTGGCGGAGCTGGCCCTGCTGCGGCACAGCGAAGGGCCCGCGCCTGCGGCGAACCCTGGCAATGACGCAGACGCATCGTCGGAGCAGCCGGGACTCGCTCAGGATGGCTCCGATTCGGCGGCGGGAAATGGCCCCGAAGGCGCTCCGCGGATCCGGCGAATTACGGCGAGCGCAAATGCCGACGAAACGCGCGTGACCATCGACTTGGAAGACACGGTGCAATATACCTCGGCGCGGATCAAGAATCCCGACCGCATCTTTTTCGATTTACATTCAGCGCGGCTAACGCCGGAAGTGGCGCGCGGCAACATCCAAGTCACAGGAAAGCTCTTGACCGGCGTTCGGGTAGCGCAAAACCATGCGGGCGTTGTGCGCGTGGTGCTGGACGTGAATGGGGTGCAGGATTATGCAGCGACGCAGGTCGATAATCCGCCGCAACTCGTGATTCATCTGTATTCGGACCTGCGGCATCACGCATTCATGAGCGCGGCAAATTCGCAAAACACGAAGGCGAAACGGGGCGCCGTACAAGCAAGCGAGGAAGCCAGCGCCGGGTCGGAGGATGCCGGAAACGTGAAAGCAGTATCGGCTGTAAATCCGGCGGTGGATCCGGGCGTTTTGCCCACAGGCGGGGTTGCGCCGCGCACGAATTCAAAACGGAAAAACTCCCGCGGAAAAAGCCTGAGCGCCTCGAATGCGAAGCCCGACCTGATTCAACCGAGCGGAGCAGCGGCGCCAACGCGGGACGGGCAATCCACTTTGACGCGCGCCTTGGGGCTGAAGATAGGGCGCATCGTGATCGACCCGGGGCATGGCGGGCATGACACCGGAACGATCGGGCCGACCGGGTTGATGGAGAAAGATTTGTGCCTGGACGTGGCGCTGCGGCTGGGGAAAATCATTCAACAACGCTTGCCGGGCGCGGAGATTATTTACACGCGCTCCGACGATACGTTCATTCCGCTTGAAGAGCGGACGAACATCGCGAATCAGGCGAAAGCCGATTTATTCATTTCGATTCATGCCAATTCGAGCCATGACCACGCGGCGCGGGGCGTCGAAACGTACTACTTGAACTTGAAGGGTTCCGCGGAAGCGATGGAAGTGGCGGCGCGGGAAAACGCGTCTTCGGATGAAGGCGTGCATGACCTGGAAGACATGGTCAAGAAGATCGCGCAGAACGAGAAGGTCGATGAATCGAAGGAATTCGCGGCAGATATTCAGGATTCGTTGGCGAAACGCATACAGAAAGCCAGTCGGGCAGAGAAAAACCGCGGAGTGCGCAAGGCGCCGTTTGTGGTGCTGATTGGCGCGGACATGCCCTCGATTCTCACGGAGATTTCGTTCCTCAGCAATCCCGCCGACGAGAAGCTGCTGAAACAGCCGGAATATCGGCAGCGCGTGGCGGAGGGGCTTTATCAGGGCGTAGCGGATTACCTGCAGAGCATGAATAGCGTGACGCTGAACCTGCCAGGGAAGGGCGTATCGAGGCGTCCAGCGCCAGCCCCGCAAGTTGAACAATCCAGGAACCAACGGTAAGCTGTTGGTGTCTAAGCGATAGCAAGGGATGCGCCGACAACTCCTACTCGTTTGCGGTATTGCGCTGCTCAGCGCTTCGTCGCTCTCCGCCCAGGAAGTTTCCCTTCCAAAGCAATTCGCCAGCTGGCACCAGTCTACCTGCTCCATCAAGTCACCGGTCTTTGCCTTCGGGAAGGAAGCCGGCGAGCGGGAATTCAGCGTGTGCGGGTACAAATCCGGTGACCTCACTGTGGTGGTCCGGGCGGGTCGATATCACGACCCGAGCAGCGCGTTCGAAGTTTATACAAGCCAGTTGCGGGCGGGGATGGTTCCCACAAATCTCGGCCAAGTTGCTGCCTTCGATAAAGACGGCGTGGTCATTCTCGATGGCAGCCTTGTTTTGGCGTCGACAGCGAACATTTCCAAAGACGATCTTGGCGCACTCGTGAAGGCCGTAGAAGCAAAGAGCGAGAAGGGACCCCTGCCACCCGTCCGAACTTACTTACCGATGGAAGGGCGAGTTCTTGGGTCGGAGCGGTATGCCCTGGGACCGGAAGCGTTGCGTGCAGCGCTGGCCGGGCTGGGACAGGCGAGTCTGGCGGGGCTAGCCGATATGGCAGGATTTTCTTCTGGGGCAGAGGCGATGCTGGCGCGGTATTCGGGGCGCGAGAAGGAAGGCGGAGTTTTGCTGCTGCTGGAATTTCCCACGCCACAGCTTGCGGAGCAGCATATTCATCACCTGGATGAAGTGCTTCCCGCCGACGCGAAGAAGCAGGGGCTGAACATTGTTCGGAAGGGGTCGCTGCTTTTGCTGGTTTTGTCCTCGAGCTCGGCGGAGTACGCAAAGAGCCTGAGGGAGGCGATTGGCTACGAGACGCAAGTGACCTGGAACGAGCCGAGCCAAACGCTTACGGACCCGTCGCTTCCGAGCATGATGGTGAAGATCTTCATCGGAACAGGGGTCTTTATGGTTGCGGCATTTGTTTTGGGTATTGCGTTTGGGGGAGTCCGCGTGGTGACGAAGATTTTCTTTCCTGGCAAAGTGTTTGACCGGCCGAATCAGATGGAAATTCTGCAGCTGGGGCTTTCGGGCAAGCGCATCGACCCCAGGGACTTTTACTGAGCGGTTCCTTGTTACGGAGCGGCGGCGAAGATTGCGCCGTGGGTAGAAGAAAGGCGGCAGCAGGGCTGCCGCACTCCAGATAGCCCCCTCCTGAAATATAACCGGGCCGGTTTCTGAGCGTCTAACAAGGACGCGCTGTTTTGCGCTTTGGTGGGGGCGCAAAGGTGTCGTAAAATTTGCGTTTGCGCCGGGGGAGATTGCCTCAACTATGCAAGCCTTGCAGGGATTCGGGAATAAGCGGAGAACGTGGACGCTGGCGCTGCTGGCGAGCGCTCCGCTTGTGGCTGGGGGTTTCGTGGCCGGTGGCTGCGGCGGAAAGACGTCCGCAGGAGGCCCAGCCGGCGGCGGGCCGATGGCCATGCCGGTTCAGGTCGAGGTTGCGCAATCGATCCGCATTCCGGAGACCACGGAATACTTGTCCGTCTTGAAGTCGCGCCAATCCGCGATGATTAATCCGCAGGTGGAAGGGCAAGTTACCAAGATATTTGTGAAGTCTGGCGACGACGTGACCACAGGAACGCCGCTGCTGCAAATCGACCCGCTGAAGCAGAGAGCCACGGTGAGCGGCCAGGAAGCATCTCGGGCGGCGCAGCAAGCAACGGTGCAACTCGCGAAGGTTAACCTCGAGCGGTCCGAAAAGCTTTACGCCGCGGGAGTCATCAGCAAACAGGATCTGGACAACGCGGAATCGACGTACGATTCGGCGGAAGCGCAGCTTAAGTCACTTTCGGATCAGGTGGAACAGCAGAAGGTCGAGTTGCACTATTACGACGTGAGCGCGCCGGTGGATGGCATCGTTGGGGATATCCCAGTGCGCGTGGGCGACCGCGTGACGGTCTCGACGCTCTTGACGACGGTGAACCTGCCGGGAGCGCTCGAAGCCTACATCTATGTTCCTGCCGACCGGGCGAGACAACTTCGTTTGGGGCTGCCGGTACGACTCCTGGATGAGAACGGCAACGCGGTGTCCGACACGCATATCACGTTTGTATCGCCGCAGGTCGAGACGGACACGCAAACCGTGCTGGCAAAAGCCGCGGTGGCCAATGCGAAAGACCAGCTGCGCATCGCGCAACAGGTGAGGGCCCAGGTGACTTGGGGCGCGCACGACGGACCGGTGGTGCCGGTGCTTGCGGTGCAGAGAATCAACGGACAAGCGTTTGTCTTCGTCGCCGCACACGAGGGGAATGGAACCGTGGCGCGGGAAAGGCTTCTGAAGCTGGGCGATACGATAGGTAACGACTATGCCGTGCTCGATGGTTTGAAAGCGGGCGATCACATCATCGTTTCGGGGATGCAATTCCTGCAGGATGGCATGCCGGTGATGGAACAGATCCAGAAAGCAACGAAGCAGAGCGACGACAAAGGCGCCGCGGCGCAATAGGCGCTTCTTACCCGATGAGCGGCCCCCTCCCAATCCCAAAAAAGGCGGAACCCGGCATTGTTCGTTGATTTTTTCATACGGCGCCCGGTGTTCGCCACGGTGTGCGCGCTGATGATCATTTTGGCGGGCGCGATCTCGATCCCCACGTTGCCGGTGGCGCAATTTCCGAACCTGGCGCCGCCGCAGGTGGTGGTGACGAGCACGTACATCGGAGCGAACGCGCAAACGGTGGAATCGGCGGTGACCATTCCGCTGGAGCAAGCGATCAATGGTGTGCCGGGGATGAAATACATCACCTCGACAAGCAGCAACAGCGGCGTGAGCACGATCACGGTCACATTCGACGTGACACGCGACGTGGACCTGGCTTCGGTGGACGTGCAGAACCGCGTGAGCCAGGCGCTGGGCCGACTGCCGGATGAAGTGAAGAATACCGGTGTGATTATCACCAAGCAGGCCAGCGGATTCGTCTTTGGAGCTGGCGTTTATTCGGAGAACGGGGAGTACGACAGCCTCTTCCTGAGCAATTACATCGACGTGTATGTGCGAGACGCGTTGAAGCGCGTGCCGGGCGTCAACGACGCCTTTATTTTCGGCGAGCGTAAATACGCCATGCGCATTTGGCTTGATCCGGCGAAGATGGCACAACGCGGGCTGACGGCAACGAATGTAATCGCCGCGCTGCAAGAGCAAAACGTGCAGGTGGCCGCGGGACAGATCGGGCAACCGCCCAACGCGGGCGACCAGGCGTTCCAGATTAGCGTTAGGGCCGTCGGCAGGCTGACGACGCCACAGGAATTCGACAATATTATTTTGAAGACGGGGACGGATGGCACGCTCGTGCGAGTGAAAGACGTCGGGCGCGCGGAGCTGGGCGCAGAAAACTATGATGTGCGCGTGCGGTTCAACGGGCACGACGCCGTTGGATTCGGAGTAACGCAGCTTCCGGGGGCGAATGCGCTGGACGTGGACCGCGCCGCGAAAGCCGAGCTTGTGAAGCTTTCGAAAGGCTTCCCGCCGGGACTGAAATACGCGGTGGCGTTCGACTCGACGACGGTGATCGGCGAATCGATCCGTGACGTGCTGATCACGCTGCTGGAAGCGGTCGTGCTGGTCATCGCAGTGATTTATATTTTCTTGCAGGACTGGCGGAGCACGCTGATTCCCGCGGTCACGATCCCTGTTTCGCTGATTGGCACGTTCGTTTTCATTAAGCTGCTGGGATTTTCCATCAATACGCTGACGCTCTTCGGCATCACGCTGGCAACAGGATTAGTGGTGGATGACGCGATCGTGGTGATTGAAAACGTCGAGCGGCACATCATGGAAGGAATCACGGAGCCGCACAACGCGGCGAGCGCGGCGATGAAAGAGGTCGCGGGGGCGGTCATCGCTACCTCTCTCGTGCTGGTTTCGGTCTTCGTGCCAGTCGCGCTGTTTCCGGGAACGACGGGAATTTTGTTCCGGCAATTCGCGCTGACGATCGCGTTCTCGGTGTCCATCTCGGCGTTCAACGCGCTGACTCTAACGCCGGCGCTCTCCGCGATTTTGCTGGGCCATCATCGCGAACGCGCGGAAGGAAGGTTTTTTCATTTTTTCAATCGCATGGTGACCGGCGGAACGAATATGTACCGGCACGCGGTGCGGCACGTGATTAACTGGCGGTTCGCCGCGGTGCTGGTGTTTTTCGCGGCGCTCGGAATGACCTACTGGATTTATAACAAAGTTCCGCGCGCGTTCATTCCAGAAGACGACCAAGGCTACATCATCATCGCGATACAGGCGCCGCAGGGCGCGTCGTTGCAGTACGCGGTGGACATCTGCGGAAAAGTGGAACAGGTGCTTACGCATGTTCCAGAGGCCGCGGCGGCTTTTGCGCTCCCTGGGTTCAGCCAGTTTGGCGCCGCGCCAAACCGCGCCATGATGTTCATCAACCTGAAGCCCTTTGCGGAGCGCAAAGGCGAAGAACATTCGGCCGCCCAGATCATCCAGCGGCTGAGGGGGCAACTCTTTGCCATTCAGGGCGCGCTGGTGATCCCTTTTAATCCGCCTGCGGTGCAAGGCCTGGGGCAGTTCGGCGGATTTCAGTACGAGCTCGAAGATCTGGGACGCAATTCGCTGCAGACCATTGCGGACACGGCGAACAAACTGGTTGTGCAAGGAAATGCGACGAAGGATCTGGTTGGCTTGTTCACCAGCTTCACGGCGAACGATCCGCAGTACTTGGTGCAAATCGACCGCGAAAAAGCGAAGAGCCTGCAGGTGCCGCTAAATCAGGTGACGGATGCACTGCAGGTGTACATGGGCTCGGAGTATGTCAACGATTTCGATTTCAACAATCGCTCGTATCGCGTTTACGTGCAGGCGGACAGCAAGTATCGCTCGGCGCCGAAGGACATCGGCGAATATTATTTGCGTTCGGACGCCGGCAGGATGATTCCACTGGATAATCTCGTGACGGTGCAGCCGACGGCGAGCGCGCAAGTCATTAGCCATTACAATTTGTTCCGCTCGGCGGAAATCGACGGATCGGCGGCGCCGGGACACAGCTCCGGCGAGGGCATCGAGGCGATGGAAGCGCTCTCGAAGAAAGTTTTGCCGCAGGGAATGACCTATGAATGGAGCGGGCTTTCGCTAGAAGAGATTCAGTCCGGCGGCAAGGCGCTCATTCTTTTTGGGCTTGGGTTGATTGTGGTGTACCTGACGCTGGCGGCGCAGTATGAAAGCTTCGTGCTGCCGTTCATCGTGCTGATGGCCGTGCCGGTGGCAATTTTGGGTGCGATCGGTGCGCAATCGCTGCGGGGATTGCAGAACGACGTTTACTGCCAGATCGGGTTGGTCATGCTGATCGGTTTGGCCAGCAAGAATGCGATTTTGATCGTGGAGTTCGCGGAACAATTGCGCGACAAGGGGATGACGATTGTCGAGGCGGCGATCGAAGCGGCGCGGATCCGGTTGCGGCCGATCTTGATGACATCCTTCGCGTTTATTTTGGGAGTGGTGCCGCTGGTGTTCGCAACCGGAGCAGGGCGCGCGGGACGAATTTCGGTGGGGACAACGGTGTTTGGCGGAATGATTGCGGCGACGACGCTGAACTTGCTATTTATTCCTGTGCTTTATGTGATTGTGAAGAGTATTTTTCCGGGCGGTCGCGCGAAGACTACCGCGGCCGAGCATTAATTTCTTTTCCTGCGCCAATCCTAAAATTTGCGAGGCCTTCGGGCTGCCTCAAAACGGCGTGCTATGCGCCGGTTCCTTCTTTTTTCATCAGACAAACGCCGGACCAGGGACGATCGCGCCGGGATTTTTCTGTTTCGGGGAGTAGAGCGAAGAGGCTCATGAAAAACGTGAGGCGTTTGAGACGCGCGGCGTTTTTGAGAAGCGAGCGCACATCGACAGGCTTCCAGCCGTAGGGGATGAAAAAGTTTGGGCCTTCCGGCGGCGCAAACTTGAAGGGCGCAGCATGATGGAGTTGCTTCGACAACTTTTTTGCGAGCATGCGGAGAAGGCCTGGCGAGGCGATGTCGAGAATCCAAGACTGAAAACTGGGAGGAGCGGCAAGATCTTTTGCGAGGCCTGCGACGTCCTCGGGCGTCAAATAAATGAGAAGGCCTTCCGAGATGATAAGAGCTTTGGAGGCGCGGGTGCTGAGTTGCGCGAAAAGATCGCGGCGCGCGGGGGCATTGGAAACGTCGAGACGGATGCGTTCGAGAGAGCAGCCGGGCTTGTCGTCGCGGAGGATGTCTTCTTTATAGGAAAGAATTTCGGGAAGATCGACCTCGATCCACTTTAGCCTCGATGGAAGTTGCATACGATAGGGGCGGGCGTCGAGCCCGGCGGCAAGATTGATGACCATGTCGACGCCTTGCTGGATTTGTTCGTTGATGAGGTCGTCGCCGAGGCAAGTGCGTGTGATCATGCTCCAGTCGTTGTTGCCACCGAGAGGCATGGACCGCGCGATTTGCTCGCCGCGTTCGCCGGCGAGACGGCGGGCGAAGGGATCGCGGAAATGCGCGTCGGGGCGCTCGGTTTCGCGCGCGCGGTAGACGGCGACCCAACGGGCGGTGTCCGATACGTTGCGAATCAACGGCTCGGAATGAGTTCCCGAGCCTTTCTGGGATGGGTAGGGCGTTGGCGGCGCTGGCTCGCTCAAGTGATTGCCTTCCGGAGTGCGGGGATTGGCCTAACTGACAGCGTAGCACCCTTCGGGAATTCTCTTCCTGATTCCTCGGAGTCAGGCAGCCGCGCCATGTTCCTTGTTGAAATCGGCAAACTTCTTGCCTTCTTCCGCGAGGCGCTTTAAGAGCGGGGCCGGTTCCCAAAGTTCGCCATGCTGTTTGTAAAACTCCTCAACGCGATCGAAGACTTTTTTCAAGCCCCCAGTGTCGGCGTACCACATCGGTCCGCCACGATAGGCTGGGAATCCGTAGCCGTTGAGATAGATAATGTCGATATCGACCGCGCGCAACGCGAGGCCTTCCTCAAGAATCCGCGCGCCTTCGTTCACAAGCGCGTAGACGCAGCGATCGACAATTTCTTCCTTGGAAATTTGACGCTGCGGAATGCCCGCTTCGCCTGCCCATTTCCGGACTAGCTGCGCCACTTCCGGATCGGTGACTGCGCGGCGGTTCCCGTCGTATTTGTACCAGCCCGCGCCGGTTTTCTGGCCATAGCGGCCCATTTCGCAGAGCTTATCTCCGGCAAAAGCCTGGCGAATTCCCGGCTTTTCCAAATGCCGATATTCTTTGCGGATGCGCCAGCCGACGTCGAGGCCCGCGAGATCGCCGACGGCAAGCGGGCCCATGGCCATGCCAAAATCGTAGAGCGCGGAGTCAACGTCCTCAACACTCGCGCCTTCCTCGAGAAGAAAAACGGATTCGCGGACATACGGATGGAACATCCGGTTGCCGACAAAACCGCGGCAGTTCCCTACCAAGACGCCGATTTTACCGAGCTTCTTTGAAAGCTGCATGCAAGTGGCAATGACGTCCTTCTTGGTGGCTTTGCCGCGGACGATTTCGAGCAGGCGCATCACGTTTGCGGGGCTGAAGAAATGCGTGCCGATGACGGATTCTGGGCGCGCAGTTGCGGAGGCAATCTCGTCGATGTTCAGCGTGGAGGTGTTGCTAGCGAGAATCGCGCCGGGCTTGCAGACGCGGTCGAGCTCCGCGAAAACTTCTTTCTTGAGCGCCATGCCCTCAAAGACGGCTTCGATGATGATGTCGGCGTCGGCGAAGGAATCGTAGGTCAGCGTCGGTTGAATGAGCTTGAGCCGCTCGTCGACGAAGACTTGCGTGAAGCGGCCGCGCTTCACCGAAGTTGCGTAATTTTTCTGGATGTTCGCGAGGCCGCGATCGAGAGCGGCTTGGTCGGCTTCTTTCAAGAGAACTGGAATGCCCGCGTTGGCAAGAACCATCGCGATTCCGCCGCCCATGGTCCCCGCACCGACGACTGCTGCCGTATTCACCGGGATAAGCGGCGTGTCTTTCGGAATGTCGGGGATTTTGGCCACTTCGCGTTCGCCGAAGAAAACGTGAATGAGCGCTTTCGATTGATCGGAGAATAGGCAATCCATGAAGAGTTTGCGCTCGAATTTACAGCCTTCTTCGAACGGGAGCTTTGTGGCGGCTTCGACGGCATCGATGGCCGCCAGCGGCGCGATGAGTCCACGCTGCTTCTTTTTCGTGTTTTCGCGCGCGGCGGCGAAGATTGGCGCGTTTTGTTCCGCAGTACCGAGTTTTTCATTGCGGTCACGCGTTTTCCGCATGGGCATGTTTGCTACCTCGCGCGCAAAAGCTACAGCCCCGGCTAACAAATCGCCTTCGATCAAGCGGTCGAGAATGCCGAATTTCAAAGCGTCGTCTGCTTTAACCGGATTTCCGTCTGCGCACATCTCGACGGCTTTGGCCACGCCCGCGAGCCGCGGCAGGCGCTGCGTGCCGGCCGCGCCAGGTATGAGCCCGAGCTTCACTTCCGGCTGACCGACTTGCGCGCCTGGCACCGCCACGCGATAGTGGCCAGACATGGCGACTTCGAGGCCGCCGCCAAAGGCGCTTCCGTGTATGGCCATAACGACAGGCTTGCGGCAATCTTCAATTTTCAAAAGAAAGGCCGGTAAATCCAATCCGCCGCCGGCTTTCCCGGATGTGATTTTCCCGAATTCCTTGATATCGGCGCCAGCGATAAACGTTTTGCCGCCTCCGATGATCACCGCGGCTTTAATGGAGTCGTCCTTGTCGAGCTGCTCGATGGCGGTGGTGATGCCTTCCGGCACGCCGGGGCTCAGCGCATTCACCGGAGGATTGTTGATGGTGATGACCGCGATTTCGCCGTTTTTCGTAAGTTGAACTAGGTCGCTCATGATCGTCGATTTCCTCTCTGCCTTTTCTTCCCACACCTCAACTAGCCTCACGCTTGTTGATCGAACTGTTCGACTTCACAGTCCTTTCCATCCGTTCCGAGCCACTGAATGGAAAATACTAAATGCGGCTGTTTACGCCAAGCGCCAATTCGCTGCGGCCGATATTCGCACGGTTCGCGGAAGATATCGCAATCCCCGGCTGAGGTACCGTTCAGGAATCCGTCGCGTTTCCTGCGAGATGCAGGTCCTCGCGAACAAAGCTTCGGCTATGCCGTTCTGAGCCGACGAGAAGAAGAACGGTGAGCGTAAGAATGGTCACGATCTCAAAACCGGCGATAGCCCACTGGTAGCCGACGCGATCGCGCAAGGCGTACTCGATGGAATTCGTGGGCGACGCCAGGAGAATTCCCAATTGATAGGTAAGACCGGGCATCAATCCACGAGTAGCGTCGGCGGACAATTCATTGAGATGCACGGGGATGACTCCCCACGCGCCTTGCACTCCCGCCTGCATCAAGAACGCGCCGATTACCAGAACAGCCAGATTCCCGCCAAACGCCCACAGTGGAATCATGACCAGCGACAGTCCCAACGCCGCGATCATGCCTTTGCGGCGGCCAGCGGTCTGCGAGAGGTGCCCAAAAAGAATGGCGCCGACGATGGCGCCGATGTTGTAAATGATGGCGATATTGGCGCGCATCGCAGCCGAAGCGTGATGGACTTCCTGCAAGAAATCCGGATACAAATCCTGTGTTCCGTGCGAAAGGAACATCATGAAAGTCATCAACACAATGAGGTAGAGGAAGCGCTTCCACTCGGCTGCCGCGGTGCGCAAAACCTGGGCCGTGCTGGCAACTCGGTGTTGTTTCCAGGCTTCTGATTCCGGAACTTTAGTGCGAATGTAGAGTGCGAGCAGCGCGGGCACCGCGCCAATCCAAAACATGGGCCGCCAGCCCCAAACCGGCAGGAGAAACCGCGCTGCCAATGCGGCCAGCAGATAACCGATCGAATAGCCGCATTGCAGAATTCCACTGAGAATACCGCGCCAGCGAACCGGCGCAGCCTCCATCGCGAGCGACGCTCCCACGCCCCACTCGCCGCCCATCCCGATTCCGAAGAGGGCTCTCATCACCAAAAAAAAAGTGAAGTTCGGCGAAAATCCGCAGAGCAGCTCGATGACGGAAAAATAAATGACATTGGCCATTAGTGGAATGCGGCGTCCGTAACGATCCGCCAGCAATCCGAAGATCAGGGCTCCCACCGGGCGCATCGCGAGTGTCGCGGCCAGCGTGCGCACGATTTCGCTCTTGGAAACGCCGAATTGATGCGCGAGGGTATCGATCAAGAACACGACGACGAAGAAATCAAAAGCGTCGAGCGTCCAGCCGAAAAAACCGGCCAGAACGGCGTGACGAGCGTTTGCTTTGGAATTAATGGTTTGGTCCATCATCCGCACACGACTGGCATTGGCAGCTCCAACACTGGCGCGCTTTCATTGTAGCCAATGTCCGCATGGCTCTCTCGCTTGTACGTTTGCTTCGTTTCACGTTATGCCGGGAGCGCACGCCCACGCGTTTCCACTCCAAACGGAATCAAGAGCAGACCAACGGCAAACGCCAGAGCGGTTGTCGCAACCGGAACTCCCAACGAGCCATACCGTTGAATGCCATTTCCGACCAGAAACGTGATTGCGGCTCCGCCGAAACGCGCGAAGGACGTCGAGAAGGCGAAAGCGCTCGCGCGGCATTCGGTGGGATACTGCTCCGGAAGCCAAAGCGTATAAACCGCAAAATTCGCGCCACCCAGACCGAGAAAAAATAGGCAGACAAAAAACCACGGAAGCGCGGATGGACCAAGATAGAACACTTCGCCGAAGGTGAGAGCGATGAACGTCATCATTACTGCAAAGAAAAAGCCCAACGCGCCGCGCCGGCCCAGCCGTTCCGCGAGCCACGGCATCGCCAGGCACCCTAAAATCGTGGCAAACGCAACAAGCATGGTGGCGCGGGAAGCCAACTGAGCAGCTTCGCGGCCGGCGCGACCGGCAGCTTCCGCGAGCGAAGTGACCGCTGCGGGCACGTACACGGTTCCGGCCCAGAGCCCGCTTACCGAGGCGAGCATGAAAAGCGAGTTCAAGATCGTGCGACGGCGTAGGGCAGGCGAAAAAAGCGCTGCGAAGGGGCGATAAATTTGCCAGGAGCGAACGATTTCTAATTTGTTTGACCATCGTGCAGGTTCGGTCACCCCATGGCGGACCCAAGCCAGAAGCAGCGCAGGCACACCTCCGACGGCAAACATGGCCCGCCAGCCATAGTGGCTGCCAATCGTGTAGTTGGCGATGGCCGCAAGGAAAATGCCGACGTAGTACCCCGTATGCATGTAGCCCGCTCCAGCCCGCCGCCGAGTTTCCGGCCACTCCTCCGCGATGAAGGTTCCGCCCATGGCCCATTCGCCGCCAATTCCAACTCCCGCGAGAAACCTTAGAATCGCCAACTGCCACACACCGGTCACAAGCGCGCTGAGAAACGTAAACACCGAATACCAAACGATGGTGAGCATCAAAGTGCGAACGCGGCCGAACTTGTCTCCGATGGGACCCCAAAGAAAAGCGAGCCCCCATCCGAGTAAGAAGAGGGCAAAAAGCAAGCCGCCGTAGAAGCCAAGATTGCCTTTCGTTGGAGCGATGCCTGAACGCGGGAGCAGATCGCGCAGTGACGGCAGCAGAACGAGCGCGTAGATGAAAGAATCCATGCCATCGAGAGTCCACCCGCCCCAAGCGGCCCAAAATCCGCGAATTTGATTTGTGGTGAGTGGAACGGCAAGAGGAACGGGGCCATTTGAAGATTCGATGGGCATCGTGGCAGGGACTATATCAAAAAGGAGCGGAGGGAAAAGAACGAAGTCGCGCGAGGATTCAATCGGGCCGGTGCCGGGGAATGACAGCGCACCCGATTCCGTCCCTCAGCTGAATCATTCCCCTCCAAATCCAATTTCGCTGGCCGGTGTGCTGATGTAGACTTTCTGTTTCGCGTCGCGCAGTTTACGCCGGGCAGCACCGGTTCCGATGGCCGCCGCTAAGGAGACTCACGCTTGTTCGTCCAGGTGTTTGAAGATAAGCAGGCGCTGGGCAAGGCGGCGGCCGCGCGCGCAGCGGCGATCATCCGCGATGCAATCGCACTCCGCGCAGAGGCGCGCATCGTCGCTGCAACCGGCGCGTCTCAATTCGAATTCTTGGACTCGCTTACAAGATCACCTGGCATCGAGTGGCCAAGAGTGGAATTGTTCCAACTGGACGAATATGTCGGACTCCCGATGAATCACCCGGCCAGCTTCTCGAAATATATTCAGGAACGCTTCGTCGCGAAAACGGGAATCGTCCGCTATCGTGCACTGAATGGCGCGGCAAACCCCGCCGAGGTAATTCGCGGTGCGGGAGCTGCCCTCAGTGCGGCTCCCATTGATGTTGCGTTTGTGGGCATCGGCGAAAACGGCCATTTGGCGTTCAACGATCCTCCCGCGGATTTCGATACAAGCGATCCTTATATCCTCGTGGATCTTGATGAAGCGTGCCGGCGGCAACAAGTCGGCGAAGGCTGGTTCGCTCAGCTTTCAGAAGTGCCTGAACGAGCGCTCTCGATGTCCGTGCGCCAAATTCTGAAAGCAAGAGAGATCATCGCGGTCGTTCCCGAAGCGCGCAAAGCCCAGGCTGTCAAGGCGTGCCTCGAAGGGCCCATCAGTCCTTCAGCACCGGCATCGATTCTGCGCACGCACGCCAATGTCTCGATCTACCTCGACAACCAATCCGCCGCTTCCTTAAGCCCCGCGACTCTGGCCGGGGCCTTGGCGGAGTCCGCGCACGCACCGCGAACAATTTCGGGTTCTCAAGCAACAGCGAGTAAGAACTGAGGAGGCCGGGTGAAGATTACCGATGCAAAAGTGCTGATCACGTCGCCGGGCAGAAATTTCGTCACGCTGAAGGTCTACACCGATCAAGGAATCTACGGGCTCGGAGACGCAACTCTGAATGGCCGCGAGTTGGCCGTGGCTTCCTATCTCTCCGATCACTTGATTCCCTGCCTGATCGGCCGCGATCCTTTTCAATCGGAGGACATCTGGCAATATTTTTATCGCGGAGCTTACTGGCGGCGCGGGCCAGTGACCATGGCCGCGATTGGCGCCATCGACGTCGCGCTCTGGGACCTCAAGGGCAAAGCCCTCAACACGCCAGTCTACAATCTGCTCGGCGGAAAGAGCCGCACGGGCGTCATGGTCTACGGACACGCCAATGGGCGCGACATCGAAGAAACCATCGATGAAGTCGGCAAATACGCGGCCATGGGCTATCGCGCCATTCGCGCGCAATCGGGAATTCCGGGCATTCCTTCAACGTACGGCGTCGCGAAAGATAGGTTTTACTACGAGCCCGCCGAAAAAGGCCTGCCTCCAGAAAATGTCTGGTCCACCGAAAAATATTTGCTGCATGTGCCAAAACTGTTCGAACGACTGCGCCTAAAGTTTGGCGACGATGTTCACTTGCTGCACGACGCGCATCACCGCCTGACGCCGATCGAAGCCGCTCGCCTCGGCAAAAGCCTCGAGCCCTATCACCTTTTCTGGCTCGAAGACGCCGTCACCGCGGAGCTTCAAGAAGGCTTTCGCATCGTCCGCCAGCACACCACCACGCCGCTCGCCCTCGGCGAAGTCTTCAACACGATTTGGGACGCCCGCACGGTCATCAGCGAACAGTTAATCGACTACATCCGCATGGCCACCGTCCATAGCGGCGGAATCACGCACCTGAAAAAAGTCGCTCATCTCGCCGAAATGTATCACGTCCTAACCGCATGCCACGGCGCCACGGATTTGTCACCAGTGTCTCTAGCCGCCGCGCTGCACTTCGACATTTCCGTCAATAATTTCGGCTTACAGGAATACATGCTACACACCAAGGAAACCGACGAAGTGTTTCCGCACACATACTCCTTCAGCGACGGCTACCTGCATCCGGGAGACGGCCCTGGCCTGGGCGTGGACTATGACGAAAAGCTAGCGGCACAATTTTCCTACGAGCGCGCGTACTTGCCGGTAAACAGAAAATTGGACGGCACCATGTTCAACTGGTAGCACATCAATGGCTGCGCCACGTCTTTCGTTCGGAGTGCCCCATTACAACGTTGGCACGCTCTTGGGATCTTCGAGGAAGACCGGCTTGGCAGGATAAGAAAAAGTGTCTCCCACCGTCACTTTGCCAGTCCTATCTATCTCCGTGGTTTCGCCGCTGATATTTTTCTTATCGATCGTCAGCGTGAGGTAACCCCAAACTACTTTTCCGTACACGGGTTTGGCTTTCGTGTCGGCAGCGACGGTTCCATTCGGCGAATGGATTTGATGCAGATTGTGGTAACCGCCATTTCCAACGACGAGAAAGGGCGCGGGTCCATCTGGCGCAATCGACTGCTCGACGCGCTGATAATCGTGGACATGCCCGGTGAGAACCAGGTTGGGGACTCTCCCGGTATCCCGAATGGCATTCTCGAGCACATCGGCCATCTTCGAGCTCCCGCTGTGAAAAATATCGAATGAGTAGATCGGGTGATGCAGCGCGAGGATGAGCGGTAGGTTCTTGGGCGCCGTCGCGAACTCGTTGGTCAGCCATTGCTGCTGAATCGAGTCGATCGAGCCGTGCTCGGGGACATTCGTGTACATGCCGACGAATGTCGCAAACGGCGTAAGCAACGTCCAGTAGGGGTTCGGAAGATTCAAGCCCACGCGAGGCGCATCCTTCGAGATGGAATCGACGTCGGGATTGGCCTGCATGAAATAAGCGACCCATCCGTCCAGCGAGGTTTGCAAGGTTGGATCGTCCACTTCCCCGTCATGATTGCCCGGAATCGCAAAAATCGGCGCGGTGTATCGCTCATAAGGCTCGTAGAATTGCGCGTAGTAGTCGTCGTGTGCGCCGGTGAAGTACACCACGTCGCCAACGTGATAGCAGAACTGCGGCGTATTCGCGCCGTTGGCATTGCCCAAGGAATCGATCATTCGGTCGGCGACGTTGGATTGAAATTCGCCGTCCTGAACGCCACCGGAGTCGCCCAATACATGGAGGATCATCTTGTTGGAAGCGCTGATATGCTTCGCAACATCCTGAAAATGGTCGCTCAACGCGTAGTGGTACGGAGGAAAGCCGAGTGGCTTCGGCAACGGCTGATAGCCTGTGTTTCGATGCGTGAGGGGATTGAGCGCACTTACACCGGGATGCGCTTGCGAATGGCCCTTTTTAATGTGGGCACGAACTGCACCAGGCTGCAACATGGTTTTAGCCTCCAATGGGAAGTGGCGGTGTCAGTCACCTCGTCCGCTATAGTTGGAAATCAAGTTACAGCGAACGTCCTTCATCGGCAATGTACAATTATATTTATTTACAGTTAATAGATTATTTCAAGCGTGTCAGGACGGGACCATCCCAGAGGCGCTGGCGGCGGACAAAACGCGACACTACTTTCCGCCCGCCCACACCCATCTCTACTCTATCGCGCCAATATGCCGCAGGAGTTCGAACCATCGAATGGATTCGCGAGGAAATGGAGCCGAGGGCGAGAGTTGAACTCGCGACCTGCCGATTACGAAAAGACCCAACCTTGCGTATGTTGTTGTGAAGTATAGGTGCTTCGAAGTCGTTTTGATGCGTTTCGGAGGGTTCTAGGAAGCGGTTGTGCAGCAGTTCGTGCAGCAAATAGGAGGTGACGTTTTTCCTTGACGGTCGGCTTCTCAGAAGCTCGATGGCTTCCTGCTGCACACTCGATGTGCAGCAACCGAGTGATTCGGCGGAGTGTACCGACCGCATATCTGTGAATACGGCTCAGTTCACGTGATACGCTGGCCCCATGCCGCGAATCCAACCGTGCCGATGCCGCCACGCCAGGACGATCCACTTCGCAACATTGGTCGGTAAGAAGATGCTCAGCATCTGCTTGTTCCCGAATTGCAAATGTCGAGGATACAAGCCGAAAAACAGCCATTCACGATAGAATCCCGGCTATGGCAGACATTTTGATTGGCACCAGTGCCTTCACCGCCGAAGGCTGGGTCGGCAGCTTTTATCCCGAAGGCATGCAGCCCCGCGACTTCCTCAGCTACTATGCGACTAAATTCAACACGGTTGAACTGGACAACACGTTTTACCGGACTCCGTCGGCCTCGACGGTTGAGGGCTGGAACCTGAAAACTCCGCCCGGATTCGTCTTCGCCGCGAAAATTCCGCAGATGATCACGCACGAGAAAGTCTTGGTGGACTGCGAAGATGATCTGAAGCACTTTCTGAAAACGATGGATGTGCTCGGTCACAAGCTCGGACCGCTGCTCTTCCAGTTCGGCTACTTCAATAAATCAGCGTTCAAAGGCCAAGCTGAATTTTTGTCCCGGCTCAAGCCGTTCCTCAAGAAACTTCCTAAGGGCTATCAGTTCGCCGTCGAGATACGAAACAAGAATTGGATGGATGCTCGGTATGCGGACACGCTGCGGGAGCACGGCGCTGCGATGGCGCTGATTGACCAAAGCTGGGTTCCCCGACCTTGGGAGATGAAGGAGAAGCTCGATTTGGTGACAGCGGATTTCGCTTACGTGCGCTGGCTCGGGGATCGCAAGGGAATCGAGGCGGAGACGAAGACATGGGACAAGGTGATCGTGGACCGAAAGAAGGATTTGAAAAATTGGGTGGATGTTCTAAAGCAGATGGTGAACACGAAGAAAATTGTGAAAATGTTTGCCTTCGCCAACAACCACTACGCGTTATGCCGACGTCGGCATAACGCGTATAATGCCGCGTTCCGAATTATGCCGAATTGAGTCAACCTCACTCGCTCCCTTTCCTTTAGATTAGCCGCCTTCATCCCGCAGCGGTGCTTGATTGAGTCGGCATAATCCCGCTCACTTCTCTGGACGGTCCCTCGGACCGAAAAGGAGAAGATTCACATGCAAAGTAATTCGGATCGGAACCCATGTGTCCCGCTGAAAGAGCCGGGCGGCCCACTATATTCGTACATTCCCGAATTCATGGGCTCGCTTGCTGAGCGAGGATATTCCAACCAATGTATCGCGTACAAACTCCACCTCGTTCGGGTCTTCGACCAGTGGATGCGGCTGCGCCAAATAAAAGTGGAAGGCTTCACCGAGAAACGTATCCAAGGATTCATTCGCCACCGAGCAAAACGATACAGCAAGGCGCGAGGAGATGCAGCGACGTTGCGGTCGTTGCTGAAACGTCTGCAGGAAGCGAATGTAGTTTCGTATCTTCAACCGAAGATGAGCGCACTCGACCAACTGCAGCTCAGGTTTGCGCAATACCTGACGGAACAGCGAGGCCTTCGACCGAAATCCGTGCGGCAGTATCTCTTCCACACGCGGCGTTTTCTTGTTGAGCGATTTGCAGATGGCCCACTCTCTTTGAGCAAACTAAGCGCCCAGGACATTGTTCGATGCATACTTCGTCAGGCCAGGATCGTAAGCCCGCATGCCGCTCGCTGTATGGCTAAAGCGCTCCGCAGCCTCCTCCGATTTTTGCACCAGAGTGGAGAAACAGTCATCGATCTAGCCGCAAGCGTTCCTTCAGTGGCTAATTGGAATCTTTCCGGGCTACCCAAATATTTGTTGCCGCAGCAGGTCAAGCTGGTCTTGAGGAAAAGCAATCAAGATGACCCTATTGTCCGACGAGATCGCGTGATTCTTCTCCTTCTGGCTCGACTCGGGCTGCGCGCCGCGGAAATCGTGGATATGAGACTGGACGACATCGACTGGGAGGCGGGTGAACTAATCGTTCGGGGAAAAGGGGGACGACTGGACAAGCTACCCCTTCCGAAGGATGTCGGCCGCGCTCTCGCACATTATCTGAAGCAGCTCAGGCCTCCGTGCACCTGCCGGAAAGTCTTCATTCGGTCAGCGGCTCCTCATGAGGGTCTCGCCGACTCCGCTGCCATCGACATAGTGGTGCAGCGTGCTCTTGGACGTGCTGGGATTAGCCCGCCTAACCGAGGAGCGCACCTGTTTCGTCATTCGCTCGCTACCCAGATGCTCCGCAACGGAGCGTCGATTTCCGAGATCGCGAAGGTTTTGCGTCATCAGTCGGAAAGCAGCACTGCCATCTACGCCAAAGTCGATTTGTCGGCGCTGCGCTCCATTGCCCAATCCTGGCCCGGAGGTGCGGCATGAGCGAACTAAGAAAATCCCTCCGCTCCTACCTCGCGCTGCGGCGAGCGTTGGGCTTTAAGCTCGAGTCACAGGGGCGGCTCTTGTATAGGTTCGTCGATTTCGCTGACGAGCAAGGCGCGTCGTTCATCACGCGTGATTTGGCCCTTCGGTTCGCTTTGGCGTCTCCCCATGGGCAGCCGGCTCTTTGCGCGAAACGGTTGCAGATCGTCCGTACGTTTGCCGAGCATCAGGCGGGCGTTGACGCTCGAACAGAAGTTCCGCCGCGCGGATTGCTGCCTGATGGCTATATAAGAAGGTCGCCCTATGTGTACAGCGACAGCGACATCCGAAAACTCATCGAAGGAGCTCTGAGACTCGGTTCCCGGCGCGGGTTGCGGGCGACGACATTCGCCACGTTGCTTGGACTACTTGTTGTTAGCGGGATGCGGATCGGAGAATGCCTCGTACTGGATTGCGAGGATGTGGATCTCGTCAGCGGCATCATTCGTGTTCGCGACGCCAAGTTCGGAAAATCCCGGCTGGTTCCTCTGCATCCGTCGACTCGTAATGCGCTGAAGCACTATGCCGCATTGCGCCATCAAGTCTTTCCCCAGCGCAAAGACAACCGCTTTTTTGTTTCGGAGCTCGGCAAAGGATTGAGTGTGTCGCAAGTGCAACATACTTTCTCCAAGCTGGTTCGGCGGGTCGGTTTGCGAAGCCCAGCTGGGCAGCGCGGTCCGCGGATCCATGATTTTCGGCACGGATTCGCCATTCGGACCCTTGAGCACCTCTATCATGCTGGCGCGGACGTCGAGCGGCAGTTGCCTGCTCTCGCTACCTATCTTGGCCACGTCGACCCGGCCAGCACCTATTGGTACCTGACAGCGACGCCCAAACTCATGCGCTTGGCGTCGCGCCGTCTAGGTCGAATGAGAAAGGAGGTTGGGCGATGAACACCTGCCTCCAGTTCTCAGAACTCCTGCAAGCCTTCTTCACCGATCGCTTGATGCATCAAAGACAAGCAAGTCCCAATGCCATCGCAAGCTATCGCGACACTTTTCGTCTGCTCTTGCAGTTTGCACAACAACAGACTGGTAAGCCGCCTACGAAGCTGACGATGGAAATTCTGGAACCCGCGTTCCTCGGAGCTTTCCTGAATCATCTGGAAAGAGACCGGGGCGTATGCGCGCGAAGCCGGAACGTTCGGTTGGCCGCGATTCACTCCTTCTTCCGGTTCGTAGCTTTCACCGAACCGTCCTTTGCTGCCTTGGCCCAGCGTGTTCTGGCGATACCCAACAAACGCTTCGATCGAAGGCCCATTGAGTACCTGACCCGGTTCGAGATAGAGGCGCTACTCTCTGCTCCGGATCGAGCTACGTGGGGAGGCCGCAGGGATTACGCCTTACTGCTCGTCGCCGCCCAGACTGGACTCCGCATATCGGAACTTATTGGTCTTCGTTGCGATGACGTTGTCCTGGGAGCCGGAGGCTCAGTGCGGTGTCAAGGTAAAGGACGCAAGGAGCGCTCCACGCCGCTGCATAGAGATGTAGTCGTAGCTCTACGGGGTTGGTTGCGAGAACGTCTCGGCAACCCCGCTGACCCTTTGTTTCCCAGTGCGCGGGGCGGGCCACTCAGCCGTGATGGCGCTGAGCGTGTCCTGGCCAAGCATATCGCCAATGCAGAAAAACAATGCCCTTCGCTGGTTAAGAAACGGATTTCGATGCATGTACTGCGGCACTCCGTCGCTATGGATCTGCTCCAGCAGGGTGTGGACCGCTCAGTTATCGCTCTTTGGCTTGGCCACGAATCAATCGAAAGCACGGAGGCATATCTTCACGCCAGCATGGCGATGAAGGAGAAGGCACTTGCCAAGGCCACTTCCTGCAAAACGCGAAATGGTCGTTACCGACCCACTGACCGCTTACTCGCTTTTTTGAAGAGCCTCTGACCGACGGACAATGTCAGTTTGCACGGTAAGTGCCGGAATTAGAAAATGCGCGACCGCAGGAGGCTGGGTCGCCTTCTAGTCCGATTACCGGACTTCAGGTGCCCCAGTACTGAAACTGCTCGGAAATCACGTGAAGTACCACCATGGAAAAGGCGAGACCATAAGGGCAAAGAAGGTCCAAGTGGAAATTGGCAAACCGAAAGTCATGCGAATAGATGTTGCCGCGGCCCAAGAAAGTGGAAGCGCGATGGCGATGTAAGACGGAATGGTTATCTTGAAGAAGTTCTTGTACCACCTGCGGGAAGCTTCAGATCCCTTCGCAATTTTGATGAGTATCCGCACGATCACCCACGGTAGACACAGCGGGACAAAGAACCAACTGATTCCACCGTGCCCGGAATATGTGAAATTAAGGCCGGGAACGATCGCCAAAACAAACATCACCATCGGAAATCGGTATACCCTTATGACTTCACGCCAAAAGTTAGGAGAAGATGTGTCGTCACCGGGCACAGCCGGAGTAGCACCATGGCTTCTGGGCACGCGTCGCCAAACGATAAATCCGGCCGTGGCGAAGACGATTAAACCGCAAAGGGACGCTAACCCCGGAATTAGGAGAGGGTGATTTTCCAGAACAGCTCGAAAACCGTCTTCTTTGACGTTTGAGACAAAGTACCCTGGGTGCGGAAATGTGGCTGAGATAAATAAGCGATTTCCCGGCACCAGGGAATGCGTCGTTTCAAATCTCGCGCCAGAGGGCAAATTGGTCCGCACACAGTCGAATTGAAAGTTGGAATTTGTACCAGTATCCGCACTTACGCCGGCCTCCTTAGGAAGTCCTTCAGGGAAGTTCAATTCAACTGTTGCCCTTTCGATAGAGACCGGCCACTCACCGCTTATGTTTTGATTAAGCTCCTCAAAGTTTTTGTAAATCGCGAATTGATGCTTCGCCGTATAGCTGAGCTCAATTACATGGTTACCCCGCGACAGAGTGCCGGTCTCAGTCGCAATTCCGATATCGAATACATTCCTATCCTCGCTTGTGCGAAGGACGGCATCATGACCGTCAACTTTGGCGCCCACGGATTGAAACGAACCCACCTTCACCCGCTGAGGATTGACGGGTTTAATCCACAGTCGTCGATGAAAGCCACTATCAAAGACACCCGTGTCGTTAACAATTTGAAACCTTTCCGCGACGTGCATGGTGCGATCCCTATCAACTGTGATCTGGGATTCAAAGGCCAGGATTCGATCAGTAGTTTGTGCTGTGGCGATTCCACCGCAGAGGAAAATGCCACAGGCGAACAATTTCGCGATGAAAGATAGGTTGCTCGTCCTCATTTAGGAAAAGCCTAGCACAGCGGCATTCGCGCCTCGGTTTGGCTTCCGTTGCTGCATCGAGAAGCTAACTCCCGACGCAAGAGTTCATCATGGAGGAGAATCCTGGTTGCCTTGTTTGTCCGTGTTATGAAGAGTTGGTGCTGGGATCAACTTACGCGGAATTATGCCGACTTAATCAAGCACCAGTGTTCATGGAATGACAGAAATGGAGAGGAAACGGGGTTGGTCACGCGACTCCATTCGGCATAATCCGGGGCGCGGCATTATACGCCGGGCATGGTCCGGCCACGGTAAAGCTGTTCATGGACTTGTGGGACAATAAAAAGTAAGCTGGTTGTTCCCGCTTCTCTTACCTGATTTCCAGATTCCGGGTTCATCATGTCGATAAGCAAGTGCGTTGTCCGCTTGAAAGACAGCCACGAGACCGAACACAGCGTCGTCGTGTACGCAGAGTCCTTATACGAAGCCGTCCTCCGGGGGCTGAGCCGCTTGGAAGATGTCGGCTGGGAATCAAACACGGGCGAAACAATAAAGCGCGTCGAGGTGGAAATCCATCAGGAGCCGACGCGCCATGTTGTAGATGTGCCCAAGCTCTTGAAGTGGGTCAAGGAAGGCACGGCGTCTCCCGCACAGCAAACTAGGAAAGAGATGTTACGGAAGCTGCTCGGAGCAAAATAGCTGGAAGGTTCCCCGGAGTAATCAATAAGCCATCGTGTGCGAGAGCAAACCCCTCACACGCTCAGAAAGGCGATTCCACAGCGATTTCACTGCCCGGAGGGTTTGGGGGCGGCCGGGGCGTTTCCGAGGTGGTGGAGGGGTTTGTGACCAGCGTAGCTGGTGGTTAGAGATCAGCATCGCCACACCCACCCGGCTGCCAACAGGGCGTCCGTGCGGCAAACGAGAGCCGACACGTGATTGAGGCCGCGTTACTTGGTCGGTATGTAGCTCAAATCCAGACGAGGCTGGATGAGATCGCTGTAAGTGCTCTCGATGGAGCCGTTGAGACGTTCGATCACCGACATGGCTTCCTGCTCGCCGAACGCTTCGCGTAGTCTGTCGCGCAGGGGCTTTACTGCCGGATCATCCTCGAACGACGCCCAGTTCGCATGATCGGCGGTGCGAACATATGTGCCACCGGGTCCGCCGTTCACAAGGCGATACCATGAGTAGTGAGTCGGCGTCTTCAGCTTTTGATTGGCTTCATGAACTTTTGCTATAGCACTCTGGAAATCGTCGCCCTTTCCGTATCTGATGTGGAAGGAAACCACCGAAATGTACTTTGCGTTCATGTCGGGAGAGGGATTGCTCCACTTCGGCAAGAACTCGTAATAGGCGGAGATCACTTTTTCGACGTAAGGCCCGACGACTTTATTGTATTCCTCCAAGTCGGCGGCATCGGTCACGGACGGTTTGTCCATATCCCCCCAGTGCATGCCGAATCGCCCGATGATGTAGGTTCCCGAGTTTTCCCCGGTGAGAACTTCGGACACAAGAAGCGCGTCCTTGTCTTTTTGCTGCTTTTGCCATTCGGCTTTCGCTTTTCGTCCTTCCTCGTACTGTTTCACCATGCCGTTCTTCGGCGTTTGGAAGTCAAGGCCTGCGATGGTACCGGGTTTATCCTGAGCAAGTGCGCCGACCGCAAGGAACCCGAGGGCACACAGGGTTGCTGTGAGCTTCGTAAATTTCATCTTTCCTCCGTGATTTCGACTGGAATTTCGATATGGTCGGGAAACTGGCGTGCAATCTAACACCGAGCGCCTCATCAATGCAATGAAGCCGCGCAGTTTTCGCAGGTGGCTCGCCGACATTGCGTCGAGTGACACGTAGACATACTTTGCAGATCACCCTTGCGGGTCGTAATGTCGGTGTTGGCTGTTGACAGTTGCTCTTTGGGCGTGGCAAGTGCAAGTGCTAAGGAGGCTCTATGAGACGTAGTTCTCTCATCACGATTCTTGTGTTTGTCGCGGGTCTGGGCATCGGCTTCTGGGCCAGCGAGGAGTGATGCTTAGGAGGGACGCACATGACCACACGCCTGCTCTTCTAAGCAGTGACAAAGCCTGTCATCCATCTTTACCCTCGCAGGATGAGCCTCTTGATCATTGTCGCGAAACGCGCCTGATCTTCGCCGCGAACAGTCTTGAATTTCAGACCTAGCCCACTCCCAGCCTTGACGTACCGCACAGTGGCCTTGGCTGTGATCTCTCCCTCTTCTACAAGAAAATGAAGTTCTACCGTCGCGTCCACGGGGCATGCTTTCAAAGTTTCGACAAACAAACCGCCGACACTCAGGTCCTTAACTCGCGACGTATCTTCAGTTCGTCCACAGCGCCAGACGACCCACATCCCCTGAGGGGTTTCAACTCGCTTGTGCTGCCTTTTTGAATGAAGAATTTGATGTTTCAAGTTGCGCCTCGCTCGTGAATATAACTCTCTGCCGCATACGGCTCGGGAGCACGAATCGCTGGGTACGTCTACAGCGAAGGCTATGCACTATTGCTCAAAATAATAAAAGGGACATGTGCGCTCACGCCACCTTTTCACAAGAAAAGCCGCCTCGGAGTATTCAAACAGTACCGACATCATTCATAAAGCATCGAGGTAGACGGACTCCCAGTCCCTAGCGTTAGAGTTATTCGGGTTCTAAACAATGAATCCTCTTGGTCTGATAACGGCGTTACGCGTCCAAGTCCGAAACCACGTTCGGCAGGTGGGGCGTGCGGAGAGTGCTGGCAAAGATCTAAGACCAACTTCCCCGATGCGCGGCTGAAGTATCCAGAACGCGAGCGCAAATCTATCGGGATCGGCGTGATCCGCACCAAGGGTTAGATCAGCGTCGCCCATTAAAGTGGGCACACAAATACTCCCGGCTCCAATGCACCGCCCTCTTCGTATGCGGTCAGGGGGTTCCTGAACTATCCTTTCAGTTCGACGATTATTACGTCGAGGGCTTGACCGCTAAGGTTCTCCGGCAAATGGCTTCCGGCGGGCGTATAGAGCGTCTCGCCTGCGCGGAAACGGCGCTCTTCCGTTTTGCCATCCGGGAACGTAAACCTGCAATGCACATCGTTCTGAAAGATCGCGACGCTGTCGGGATGCGAGTGCATCACCGACTTCTCGTGTCCTTTGTAGTTGGCTCGGAGCACGCGCACCTTCTCATTTTCGACCTCGACCTTGTAATGCTTCGGGTCCACTGTGACGGGGTCTTGAACTTCCATTTGGGGTTGCGGAGCGGTAGACATGATTTTCTCCTTTGACGGGACAGATGTATGGCTTACCGAGGGAGACTGGAGGATAGTCCGCAGAACAGTGAGGGTCAAGTTATTGCTGGCGCATCCCGCGACCTGACGCAGAATCAGGGTCGCAGCCACGGCTGCCGCCGCCAGTTTCACCAGCCAACTGCTAGAGCGATTCTGATTGACGACGAAAGGTCTTAGACAACCTTGGCACCGAACCGGAACTCGTTCACGACCTCATCTTCCGGTAACGACTAATCGTCCAGTTGCGCCGCCGCCGTTTGCACGGCCTTATATAGCTCGTCAGGAAGTGGCGACTGCGAGACTCCGACAGTAGCCACCGCTTTCCACTGTCCGTTGCTCTTCACGAAAGTGTCCATGAATGATATTGGATGGCCGATTAGGCCGGGCATGGCTGGCGCGCCCTCCGACGACGTGAACAGTTTTATCTGCTTTTGATACGTTACGACTGCCGTGTCACCATAGAGATGCACCTGCACATCCGATACCTCAATCGAGAGTCTTGCATCCCCTGTATCTTTGCGCAAATGAGCCAGTAGTGCATCTTTATGGACGTATTTCACAAGCCCGGTGGGCATGACAAGCGTTACCGTGTCGGCCAGCCTACTCTCCTCCACCGCAAGACTCTCTGGATTAAGGCCTGTGACCCTGCTTTCGTTCATGGCAATCTGTGTAAGGGTGCGCACGTCATCAGCAGTGGACGCCAAAACCGGCTTGGCCATGAAATTGTGGATTAGAAAGCCGCCGGTGAGTACAAAGGCAGCCAATGCCGCAGTGAACCATTGTTGGCGACGATTCATCTTCCGTCTCCTCTCAACGCGCAGAACAGAGTATCATCGCGGGATTTCCGCCGCCAGCGCGTGGATCGCGAGCGGGTTGCTCGCTCTCTATTTTACGACGAGTTCGTCCAATTGCGATTCGAGCCTGCTGAGTTTGTCCTGCTCCGTTTGCATTTGCTGTTCCGCATCAGTTTCTATCGTCTGGCGTTGCTGCGCAAGAAGAGTTGAGGCTTCGAGGTCCGACTTGGCGCGGTTGAGCGCATCATCGACTTGCGCCGATTGGTCTCCGGTATCGGGAGCGTCCCCGAAACGTTTGATTTCAGCCGTTTCACTCCGAATGACGACTTGAACTTCCGCGAGCTTAGAGCGAGCGTCATCCAAGTGCTGCGACGCACGCGAAACAGCCACTTCCTGAATTTGCAGGCGAGAAAGCAAAATTTGGGCGCTTTGCATTCTCGTTAGTGAAACCTGCAAGTCCTGACGAAGCTGTTTGACCTCGGTCAGCAATGCTTGTAGTGTTTGCGAGTCTGACGAAGTCGTCTGGGCAAAGGTCGCGGTTGCCATTCCGAATACCACGGCAACGAAAAAATATGTTCGCCTCATTGCAACCTCCTCACCCAAGATACACCCATCCTAACCAGCCGTCTGTCAGTGCCCCCCGTGCTAAGGCGTGCTAAGAAATCCCGGTTTTTCCAGACACCAGATTTGCCACGAACGATGAGTTTTCCACTCGCTCTCCGCGACCGAGTTCAGAATCGTCAGCCGCGCATCGGGGAAGTTCGTCCTAATCTCTCCCAGCACTTTCCGCACGCCTTCACGCCCCACCTGCCGACCGTGGTTTCGGCAGTCCTCGGCGAAGCAGCTTGCCGCCGCGTCGAGGTCGCCGCGATTGAACGCTTCATGGAATTGTTCGGCTATGCGCCGATTGGGATCGGTAGTGTCCATGGAGGCCCCTCCTTTCGCGACAACAGCCCCGTAGTCCACGCAAACTGACATTCACTCGCTCTCGGAGGATTTGCTCGTCCTCCAACTTCGCCTTGAAATAGTCGCCGGGAATGCATGGGTCTCAGTTTCCGAGAGAGGCAAGCTTCTTCTTCGAGAACGGAACCGCATACGCAGCGGCGGGATTATGCGTGATTGCCGACGAAGCCTCGCGATAGAACTCGACTGCTTTGTCCTTGTCCCCCAGCTTCTCGTAGGTCTGGCCAATGAAGCACTGCATGAATGGGTCGTTCTGGTTCGCCTTCAGCAGTTCCTCTAGCGCCGTCTTGTAATCTCCGGCGTAGAACGCGAAATAGCCTTGCAGGTAAGGAAGGAATTGCGCCTGCTCGGGATTGGTCCCTTTGTCGAGGATGGCTTTCGCCGCAGCGACGTGCTTCTCCGCTTCGGCTTGGTTCCCACGCCGGGCAGCGATCCGGGCTTGCGCGTGCTCCCAGCGGAACTCCCAAAGGTCTTGCCGAGCGGGTATGATGTCCGGCTCCTTCAGACCAGTGTCGCGGCCCACCTGATACCAGTGATAGGCGGCGTCCAAATCGCCTGAGTCAATGCAAACGCGAGCGGCCTCGTCGGCAATCTCGCCCTGTTGGTAGAAGTTCTTCACGCTCCCGTAGTAGTCGAAGACCCGCTGTTCGTACTCGACGGTCTTCTTGCAATTCCCTTCGAAGGCGTAGGACATCGCCATCGCCCTCTGCGCTATTGCTTTGTGCTCAGGCGAGTTCGCAACCTCAATGGCCTTCGCAAAATATTTGCGGGCATCCCCGCCTTGACCCT
Organism: uncultured Acidobacteriota bacterium; assembly: GCA_963767755.1. Lineage (GTDB taxonomy): Bacteria > Acidobacteriota > Terriglobia > Acidiferrales > UBA7541 > Acidiferrum. Next base: position 46,849 of record CAVYFO010000015.1, read on the forward strand.
TGAGGTCGAGGACATTCCCAGCCGCGATGTTCGCCGGAACGGAATTCGGCGATGTCTGGAGGGTTTGGCGATACAGCGCCAGCGCGTCATCCAACTTTCCGTCGCGCATCAATTGCTGACCCTGCCGAATGAACTCGGGCTGTTGCTGCTGGTTGCCGGGTGTCTGCGCCATTACAGGCATGAGAGAAGCCGAAATGACGAGAAAGGCTCGGGGAATGGCGAAAGTGGTCGCTCTCATGGGCGCGATTATCTCACAATGCCGCTGACGTTTCCGACCCGGTGGTCGCAGGGACGCTCGGAAGGTGCAGGATAGGAATCACCCACGGGTGGTAGACTGCGCGTGTGGCCTCAAAAGGAAAACCAAAAAGAACCAGACGAAATCGAAGACAACTGCGGGCAAGAAAGGGGAGCCGATGAAGAAGGCGGTTAAGCATAAGGTAACTCCAAAGAAAAAGTTGGCGAAGAAGAGGGCCAATCCGACAAAGGCAAAGGGGAAAAAGAAGGTCGGAGGCAAGAAGGCAGGCGGCGGGAAAACTGCGGGAAAACTCAAGAAACGGGTTCTTGAGAAAAGCCAAAGCGTGGATACGGTGGCACTCGCACCGGAGGGACTGGAAGCCCGGTCGGGCGAGCAATCGGGAGATTTGCAGGGATTGTCCAACGTCCAAGGCGCGGATTCGGAGAGTGTGGACGAGCTGCTTGAGGAAGGAAACGCGTCAGAGGCGGGGGCGGTGAAGGGCGTGGAAGACGCCGGGGACACTGACGAGGGGGAAGTTCGCACGCATGAGGTGCCGCAGGATGATGTTCCCGGCGAGTATCTGGATAAAGAGTAGTGAGTGAGCGAACCATGCCGCCACGCCTGCGTTGTCACGGCAGGATTTTACGAAGTCGGGCAATAATCGCTCGACCTCTGCCGCAAGAGCCGCCTCTTTTTCCATCAGTTCTTCTTTTGGCATGTTCTGCATATTTCGTTACCTTTAGACTTGGCTGTCTTCCTGCGCGAGGTGTGTTGGTTCCCTTAGTTCACAGTCCGTACTTTGGTGAATGCTGTCGAGACCTGAAGGGCCATGAATTTGCTGGTCAGGAATTCCGCAGCGCAATTCTATAATTTTATCCGCAAATCGTGGAAGTTGTGCCCGATTATTCGTGCGGACATCTTGATCCTAGTACTCCGTTCCCCAGTAAGCGGGTCAAGCCGGGTTCGCCGCTTTCGGCCACCTGAGCGGAGAGCTTAAATGAAGCGAATGGCGTATAATTTGGGTCCGCTCAGGAAATCAGAGCGGAAACGCTCATTGCTACGGCGAGAGAATTCGCAATGCCCGCCTACTTCAAGATCGATAAGGACCAAAAACTCGTGATGTCCACGGCTGTCGGTGTTTTTACATTGGCTGACGTATTGGAGCATCAAGAGAAACTCCTCAAAGACTCCGATTTTGACCCTAGCTTTTCTCACTTAGTGGATTTGACCCACATCACCAAACTCGACCTTGAAACTGAGGGAGTACACAAGCTTGCCCAACAGTCCATCTTCTCCCGAGATTCTCGCCGCGCCATCATAGCCAATGCTGACCTCGTATTTGGACTGGGCCGAATGTATGAGATGCTTCGTGAGAGCTGCGGTGCGCGGGGAATTCGTGTCTTCCGCAATCTTGACGATGCACTTGAATGGGTTCTGGCTAAGAACACCGCCGCCTGAAAGTTTTCTCCCCCAGAGACAGCTCCCTTCCACCCGCTCTGACCGACTCAGCGGAAACAGTATGTCGATCTCAACTAGAACACAGCGCTGGTCATCGGGGATTTGCGAAGCAAGTATCACAGACGAAGACGGTTATCGGTTCGTTGCTCGCTTTGAGCAGCCGCTCGGCATGAATCAAGCCTAGGCAGGTCTGCCCGAAATCTTTGTGCGGACGAGGGTATGACTGCTTGTTGATTGACACGCAGCCGGGGCAGTTCGCATCACCCGATCTGTGGTCTCGTCCATCTACCCGGAGACTGAACATTCCTACTGGCATGGTAAGGAGAGTGAGCCTAGGCGGTGCTCCCACGTCGGGTCTGTGATGCAGATCACCAATGAGGCGTCGCTAGACGGCAGTGGCCTTGCAGGTTAGGTAAGCTGGACGAGAAACCTAGGTACCACTTTTCCGCTTGCGGCTTATCGGGACTTGGGAATGCACGCGATGACACCGACCGACGCCAGTCGTGCGGCGAACAATGTGCCCCAGATACGCACAGAGCCGCTGTGACCTCTCAACCTAGAATCTGCCTGCGTCGATCCACGACTGAACTTCGTCCGCGACCGAAAAAGCCATCGTCGGCGCTGCCGCAAACCGGGCGTCCAGTTCGTAGGCGTTTATTTCCAGCGGGATGGCCTCGTAGGAGCCGCCGCCCAAGAAGCCGCTGAGGTACTTGACCGCGAAGCGCTCCAGCCCGAGCTTCTGGTATTGCACGACGTGGACGAGTTCGTGGAAGAGGAGCCTGTCCGTGAACGGCTCGTGGGAGACAACTGTGTCCACAAACGTGATCGCGGCCATATCCGCGAAGTCCGGCAGAGCGGCGGGTTCGAATCCCATCTGGACTAGCTGGGCATAAAAAGGTGGGTTGGCGACGCGCTCGCCGGAAAGCATCAAGACCCGCGCTGAATCCAAGGTGGAATTCGGAAAGAAGGGACCCATCGCTTCCATTTGATTTCGATCTAGCAGCATCGCCCGGCCGCGATAGGTCTTGTGCTGGCCAGCGATGTACTCGGCGACCTGCCGTTTGACCCACTCAACTTGCACCTCGACGAGCTTGGGCAGCGGCAATCTGAACCTCCGGTCATTCGACGGGCTATCATACCTGCGTCATTCGCCCCGCGACACAATCCTTCGTTCCGAGATTATTTCAGCTTCGCGTACTCCGCTTTGGCTTGCTTCAGGATGGGGCTGTCGGCTACCTGACATCTCGTATCAGCACCACGTCTCGGTTTGCGCTCCCACGATTCATCACAAGTCGCTTGCCTTCCCGCGACAAGTCGAAACTGCGAATCACTTCGTCGTTGAAATGAGTAATCTGCCTCGGTAACTCGCCAGAGATCGGTTGGCTCCAAATATTCGAGACCCCACGTTTGTTTCTTATATACAAGAAGGCGCGACCGTCAGGCATCCACCGAATTGTTGACGTTGCGATGTCGAACTGTTTGGCGGGAGCGCTACCTTCCAACGGGACGACCTCAACGACATTCTTCCCCGACAAGTCTTGATAGGAATATGCAAGCGTCCGCCCGTCTGGCGAGACTGCTGGGTAGAAAGCAGATGGTGTTGTGTTCAGCCGCACAGCTTCGCCACCCTCGATTGGAACCTTCCATATCCCCCACTCTGGCTCGCTTTTGGGAAAGAGGACCCATTTACCGTCCGGTGTGCAATCTAGAGAGCTTGACCATAAAATGTCGAGCGCGGTGTTTGTCAGCGGTTTAGGGTTGTTCCCGTCAATGTCCATTCTCCAGATTTGTAGATATCCGCTACGGTCCGAGAGGAATACGATGTAACGCCCATCAAGCGACACACGGGGTGCTTGATTTATCAGCCCGGCGCTTACCGTCAACTGTCTTGCGTTCGACCCGTCCGGCTCCATCACCCAAATGTTCGTTTCTCCCCGACCGCCACGCCTGTCGTACACCACTCTTCCATCAGGACTCCAAGTCTCTCGCGCCGAGTTACCTCCAGACGTGATCGGCTTGACGCTTCCCACATCTGCGAGAGGCGCGACCCAAGAGTCGAATGAAGCCTTTTCTTGAACCGTCGCCAGAACATGAGAGTCGGCCGTCAGGCTGACTCCTTCATAGTCGTTCGTGTCCGTTGTTATCCGTCGGACTTCCCCTTTCGCATGTGGGATGTAGTTAATCTCCCGTCCTCCCGTCACACTCGTGCTCACGATCAGACCGCGGCCATCTGAGAGCCACGCCAAGTCCCAAAGCCCTGTCCACTGTTGTGTCCACTGTTGTCTGTTGGTGAGTGGTTGTTCCAAACCACCTCGAACTGGAACCTCGATCACATTCGACGAGAAGCCGCCAGACTCAGCATGGAAGGCGACCGCCGCGATGGTTCTGCCGTTCGGAGACCAAGCGGGGCTGTTAAAGTAGAAGGAGGATTTATGCACCGCGAGTTCTCTCTCTCCGCTTCCGTCTTCATTGACTACGATCAGCTTGGAGTCGTTCCCTCCGGCGTGGTTCCTTACAAAAGCCAAATGCTTTCCGTCTGGCGAAGCCGTCACCTTAGTATCAACCTCGGCGGCTAGCTTCTTCGCGGCTCCTCCCAACGTAGGTATCTTGTAAAGAAAACCAAACCCGACATTCTTACCTTCTGACCTGACCGCATACAGAAAATCTCCATCAGGGGAGAAGGTCAGCCCCCAATAGCCCACTTCCGCAGCGGGAACCACTTGCACGTCGTTGCCACCTGCCACTTGTCTCACCCAAAGGCTCTCCTTCGTCCACCCACCCGCTACAACGAAATAGAACCCTGCGAGTTCATCTACAGCGTAAGCCACATATTTTCCGTCCGGCGAGATGGCGGCAGTCTTCACCTTTCCGATGGTGGTGAGTCGCGTGATCTCGATCTGCTGGAACGGAGCGGGTTTCGGGATGAGGTAGCTGTAAACGCCCCACCCAATTGCCGCGATCAGAACAAGGGCAACGCCCACACTCAGCCAAAGATTCCGTTTCCAACTGACTGGGGCATCAGTCATCGTGGCTGCGCTCTTGCCGCTCTCCGTGTCCCGCTTCAGCCGTTGCAGGTCGGTGCGTATGTCAGCCGCATGCTGGTAACGGAGGTTGCGATCCTTCTCCAGACACTTGTTGATGATCTCTTCCAGCTTTGGCGGGGTGTCAGGATTCAACCGAACCGCCGGGGCTGGCGCTCGATTCAGAATGGATTCGAAGATCACACCGCTGGTGTCGCCGCGAAACGGCAACGTCCCCGTACACATCTCGTAAAGAACCGCACCAAACGAAAACAAGTCAGTGCGGGAGTCCAGTTCCTTGGCGCGGACTTGCTCAGGCGACATGTAAGCGATGGTTCCTACAGCAGTGCCGGGACTCGTCAGATGGTCAGGATCAACCTCCGCCGTGGCAAGTGTTGGCTCGTTGCCAGTCGCGCTTTTGGGTGTACTGACTTTCGCCAACCCGAAATCCAGAACCTTGGCATGACCGCGCTTGGTCACGAAGATATTGGCGGGCTTGATGTCACGGTGAACGATGCCTGCGGAGTGGGCTGCATCGAGGGCGTCGGCGACGTCAATCCCGAGCGAGAGTACCTCCTCGATCTCCAGCGGCTTGCCACCGATGCGGTGCTTCAGCGTCATGCCTTCCAGAAACTCCATCGCTATAAACGGCTGACCATCTTGCTGCCCGACTTCGTGGATAGTGCAAATGTTCGGATCGTTCAATGCAGACGCGGCACGAGCTTCGCGGCGAAACCGTTCCAATGCCTGCGGGTCTTGGGCTAGGTCTTCAGGCAGGAACTTGAGAGCGACGAAGCGACCAAGCTCGGTGTCCTCAGCCTTGTAGACGACACCCATGCCCCCGCCGCCGAGCTTTTCGAGGACGCGATAATGGGAGATGGTTTCGCCGATCATGGCTTGAGACTTGCGCAATCTTAGGTCGCACCCACACTCCAGTCAACGTGGAGAAAGCTTGGGGCAGCATTGCGACGTGCCGAGACTCGCTGAGTGCGCATTGAATCGCACAGTATGGAAACTTGAGTTGCCTCGGTTGGAACCTGTGCCTCAGCCGTTCTATACTTCTCTCTCGCAGTGTGGAAGATTCGCATGCGACTTTTGCCGCGCTCTCTCGTATGTTCGCTTCTCGTCACGACATCCGCATTCTCCGCGCTCGCCCAATCGCAAAAACTCACAGATGCTCAGCGGATGGACTTGGCGGGTCCAGTCAAATCCGTCTCTGTCACGGCGACCAGAACAGAAGTCTCATGGCAGCAGCCCGGCGGTCCCACGCTAGTCATTCCTGTCTGGTGCTGGGAGTGCGAATTTGACCCTGCCGGAAACCAGACCAAGTCCGGCCAGATGCTCGATGGCAAGTTTCAGGGGGAGATGATCCAGCTTGTCCGCGATGCGAACGGTCAGGTGCTCGAACGTTTCGCACATGACGCAGCAACAGGAGAAATGGTTCGCCACGAGATCGTCGGACCTCTTGGCAAGACCGAGGAGACTTCGTATCTGCATGGCGTGCTCCAATCTCGGGCGCTCTATAGCTACGATGAATACGGGCACATGACAGATTGGCTTACGCTAGACGCCGCTGGAAACCAAATAGGTCGCACAGTGGTGAACACGGATAAAGACGGGAACGACTCGGAGCAATGGGACTGGGGAAAGACTGGAGAACTGATTCTTCATGTTCGGCAATCTTTCGACCCTGATACCAAGATCGAGCACTTCACGAGCTTCAACGCATTCGGTGGGCTGAATCTGGCATGGACCGTTATCGAGGGAAAGCTAAGCTCATTTTGGGAGCCGCCCGACGCCCCTTCACGCTACGGGGACAACTTCTCGGAAGACCAAGGGAATGGCACGTCCGACAACTATGCGTGTCACAACGACGGAACTTGCGATCTGTCTCGCATCCATTACGTGTATCTCGACCCGAAGAGGCGCAATCCGCTGAGCGCCGAATGGCGGGATGCAGCCGGGAATCTCCGCTTTGCCGCGTACTACCAGTACGAAATCGATGCCGACCGCAACTGGACGCACCGCGAGATTTGGGTCTGGTCCACTGAACTGGGTGAGCGCAAGCTTTACGAAACCGACTCCCGCGACATCACTTACTGGCCCCAATAACCTCATTCTCCTCCGAGTGTGTCCAATGCAATCGGCAATCTGCCGTTTTGTGGCAACAAGCGGCAAGATCGCCCCCGCTCCGCCCCGAGGCGATTACAGGAAGAGACGACCCTCGCGGCATTGTTCGGGTGCGGGAGGCTGGTGCGGAGGTCGCTACGACCTTTTGGGCCAGGCTGGCGGGGCATTGCGGGGCTGATCGGGCTGTTCCGCTGGCGTTTGCGATTGAAGGGTATAATCACCCCGTGGCAAACGGGTTCTTTCCAAGAAACGATTACCACTGTGAGCAATTGGGATGCGCAATAGAACACTGAGCAGGTCTGAGATTGGACGACTTGCAGCGGGCAAGGCTTGGTTCAATATGACCAGCAGGGGTGGCGTTTACTTTGTGCAGGGGACGCGTGCGCTCTATTCCCATCTTTTTATGTTCGGTGATCGTCGAATTAGGCACGTTGGCTACCGCCCCGGCATTACTCCCGAACGGGCACTGTCCGAAATCGGGGACAGTCGGCGGTATAAGCATCAGGTCGGCAGAGTGATCAAGCTGTTCAGAGAGAAAATGGGACTCCGGGAAGGTGCCAGCTTGCAATGATTGGTCAGAGCTTATGTGCGCGATCCCAATGCCCGTAGGCAATGCATCGCAAAGCACGGCCCAAAATGCTGTATCTGCAAATTTTCCTTTAGGGCGCGGTACGGCAAGGTCGCTGACGGATTCATCCATGTCCACCACGTGCGCCAGCTTTCTAATATTCGTAAATCCCACATAGTCGATCCCATCAAAGACCTTCGTCCTGTCTGCCCGAACTGCCACGCGGTATTACATCTGACGAATCCAGCCTACAGTATTGAAAAGGTGCGGTCGTTCTTGCGTCCATAAGTTTTGCTTCAGGACGATTCTGCTGACAACGTTCACGGGAAGTTAAAGTGCGAATCAGGCAGGCGATAGCGCAATCGGGTATACGCACGGGTTGGCCGATTGGATATGCATGGATCGCGCCTGCTGAGCCTGTGCTTTAGTTCGGTGAGATCATTGCCTCAGCAACATCCGAACCGAATCCGACCACTCTATGGCACAGATAACCATGCTGGAGCTTTCTGAGCACGTTCACGATTTTTTCAAGACCCTCGGCACCAGAAGAGTCGAGATCTATAACGAGATTAGCCTTCAGCACGAAATCGGAGTTTTTCTTCGATCCGTGATTGATCGGGATGCATACCGAGTCCAGTTCGAGCGCCCAACGGACTTCTTTGGAATTCCCTCGGCTCAATTGCTAAAAAAAGAGATCGATATATCCGTCTTTAGCTCAGGTCAAACTCACAAGGCTGCGGTCGAACTGAAGTTCCCAAGAAATGGCCAACACCCTGAACAGATGTTCAGCGCATGTAAGGACGTTGCTTTCCTAGAAGAACTCGTTGAAAGGGGTTTTGCTAGCGGCCTTTTCGTGATGGCTGCCGACGACAGACTATTCTATGAAGGGTCTCATACAGAAGGGGTCTACGCCCACTTCCGGTCGGGAAAGCCGATCTGCGGCCTGATTCGAAAGCCGACAGGCGCTAAGGATGAATCATTCACGATCAGGGGATCATACAACCTCACGTGGAACAAACTGCTTGATTCGGGGATTCGGTATGCTTGCATCTCAGTGATGCCTCAAACGACCAAAATCTCCGCGACCGACGAGCACGTCGAATTGGAGGTGTGATGCGTCTAGCTGATTTCGCCGAGCTAATCTCGAACATGCCCGTCTCGAACCAAGCGTTTGCTTCGAAACGGTCTACTTGGTCTGCGCACATAAATGGCAAGGATGCCGCTGGTGAGGCGTTGCAAGCAGTTTTTGACGCATACACCGTGGATTCCGAGAATATTTTCCTGTCCCGAGGCGATCTACATGATTTGGCGCTGAAACCTCATCTAGCGGAATTCGTCTTGGCAACGATAATTTGGGGCTATCCCAGAGGAATGCGTGGTCATAACTTCAAGAATGTGATCAGTCAGATTGACGCGCTTTGCGAGCTATTGTCAGACGCTCGCGCCTGCCCCAATTCCAACTGGATTTCACATTCTGAGAATCTGAAACTGATTCACGGAGTCGGACTTTCTACCTATACAAAACTTCTTCACTTTCTGTCAGCAAAAATTGAGGGGCATGAGGCTCTCATACTCGACCAACGGATCATCGAGGTTGCGCAACAAAATCTCTTTGAGGAACTTGCCTCCATTCGCGGACTGACTTCCGCCAACTCTTCCCGACTTTACCCAAAATACTTGGAGTGCATGGATGACGCGGCTTCTCTACTATCGTTGCCGCCGGACAAGATTGAGTTTTTTCTCTTTGAATTCGGCTTGCATCTGAAGGCCGGGCAAGACCCGCGTGTCGCAGAGATCGGGTCGGCTCCGGAAAGGGTCGTCGAGAGACAATCCTGAAATCCTTGTAGAAGAACACCATGAACAAACTTGCAGCGTGGAGTAGAGTTTGAGGAGGACTCCAAAAGTATGAGCGAAAAACCGACCGACAATAAGCAAGACGACAACCCATATACCCAAGAGGAGTACGAAAGGGAATTAGCCCACTCGGACGTTGTGTCCGCCTATCAGAAGAGGCTGTTGGAGCAACTGGGTCACCCGGTGACATTTGGAGAAGCAGAGGACGTGGCTTACGGGTTGGACGGAACGACAGAATCCAAAATAGAGGAGCTTCGCCAGAAATACGCCTCGGTTCATTCTCCCACTGGAGAGAGGCCATTGGCGGCACCCGACGAAGAAGAGTCTGACTGAAGGCGTATAACGGGTGAAGTAATCATGTGGAGCAATTGTGGTGTCTGCGAGGTCGGTCGAACGGCCTGCCCTTTTGTCCTACTCCTCCTGAAAAGGCCCAGCGCACTAACGATTTGATCTTCTTGCTCGCGAGAGGATCATCAGGCTCACCTAAAGCGTTCCCGAATACTCTGTGTCCTCGGCCACGTGGAACGAAATCAAGGAAATGCTCTGGAATAGAGGGCGCTTTCTCCCCAAAGTAGACGAACTGTTTTGAGACCAACACACGGTCTGCGCTTAGGTCTTTACGGATGCTGTCTGAATCATGGAAGTTATTTCTTTGTTGAGCGTAGCCGCCATCCGCCTTCGGTCGGTATCACTGCTGTCCAAATTAGCTGAAAATTGGTCGCCAATATCTCCAGAGTAAGGGCAAAATTCACTTTCTGAGCCCTGGACGCAGGGCAGGTTGGTGGTGGCGAAGCGTTGCTCTTGATCTGATGCTGTCTAAATTCCCTCTCTTGAAATCTCGAAGTTACGTCGAATTGTGGGCATGTGGCTTATCGCTGCTGTCCAATCCATCGACCTACTCAGCTCAGTTGCAGCGTCAACTGCTCTGACAATCTTTCTGGTATCGGTGGTGGTTGGAAAGGATCGTCGATCCATGCCCACAGATCACGATAAACAAACAATTGCTGCCGTAGGAGGGCCACCAGATTCGAAAGGGACCAACCGAACGTCGATCGCAGTTGCAGATATTTCACCACCAGCATGGCGATCAGCGCCGTCCAGAGCTGCGTTTTCAAAGCATTAGCTGAAGTCCCCACAAACGTTTTCACGCGCAGTGACTGTTTCAAGGCCCGAAAAAACAACTCGATCTGCCAGCGCTCCTTGTAGATCGCCGCGACGGTAGCCGCCGCCAGTTCCAAGTGATTGGTCAGAAATACCAGCACGCGATCGTGCTCCTCGTCGTAAAACTCGATCCGCCGGAAGAAGGCCTCCTTGCTCGCCCGCGCCAGCTTATAGAAAAAAACCACTTCATCCCGTAGTACGTCGCGCCGCTGCGGAATTTCACGCTTCTCCACCACGCCGTAGTCGGCGTTTTCCTTCAAACGCGTCACGAAATAAACGCCCTGCTCGGTCAAGCTCATAAACCATTCGTAGTCCGTATAGCCGCGGTCAAATGCCAAAATCGTCCCCCGCGCAAATTGCATCTGTCGCGCCACACGTATCTCATGCTTTTTGCCCTCCGTGATCACCGCGAAGGACGGCAGATAGCCATCGTGGTCCAGCAGCAAATGAAGTTTCACCGCTCCCTTCGTCAGGCGGAACTTAGCCCAATCAAACATGGTGGCGCAGAGATCGATCACCGTGGCATCCAAGCTCAGCAGAGGATTCTTAAAACGGAACTTCCTCTTCTTTCTGGTTTCTGGTTGGCCGGCCACCAACATCTGGCACTTCGCCAGCAGCTGCTCAAACACGGTGCGCTGCAGCTCCCAAGGCCGATGCTCATTGGCGTAGGCCAGGGTGGAGCGAGAAGGAGCCGTGGGCAACCCCAGATGACGAAGTTTCCCTTCGCTGGCAGCCAATCCTCCACAAATTTCGCGCAACGACTTGGCGTGCCCCAGCTGACAGAAGAGCATGGCGATGAACTGGCCCCAGCTGGTGAAACCTCGAGCATGACGCTCCGCGTTGTGCTGGCGCACGGCTGATTCGAATTCCAGACGAGGGATTAACTGCAGAATCTGTGAGAATATACTGCTGACTCGATTCACGGCTGAGCCTCCTTAGCGTTGTGATTGGCTTTTGCAGAGCCCAACCTCAAGCTATCAGATGCTCAGCCTTTTTTTGCGTCAAAATCCAAATCCTAATTTGGACAAGCGTGATCGCTGAAGTATTCGGCGAATGTGAATGCACGGTCGACACGCATTAGATAGATCAATCGCCCAGAATCGTGTTCCTTCGGTGTGGTACCCGCCACCCAGTCACTGTACTTTGCGGTTGCCCGTATCCGTGGTTTGCAGCATGCGAGTGTGCAGATGGACCGAGAAACACAAGGCGCGAAGCCCCCGTCAAAGTGAACGATGTAGGTGTACATGCGCATGGGGTTAGGTAGTTCGGGCCAGCAAAAGGATAGCGCCGACGCAGGTCAGGTAGGTAAAATCCACTTCTGGCCCAGTCAAACTGAAAGGGGCCACCATCCCGTGGCCGAAGTTTCGATTCCGCAGCGTGTTGATTGCTTCGAGCAACCCGATGATTTGTTCATTCATAGCTTGTCTTTGGCGAATGTGTGCGACGACCCGACCGAAGGTCGCGTGGGGCATCCCGAACTTCTCTTTGGCAACGGACTCCATCGCATCGAAAACATTCGAACAGGCGTCCCTGTCACGCCTTGGCCGGGCATCGTACGCATCCCTCGCCGCCGTAAAGAGGGCAACTGCCGGAGCGTACCGAGGATCGGATAATTCTGTAATCGCAGCCTGCACTTGTGCGTGAGCCGCTTCGGGCAGCACGCGGTGTAAGCGCCCGTCTGCTCCTAAATCCCAAGCTACCGCGTGTGCCGCAAGTATGCAGTTGACTGCCTCCCTGTATACTTCATGGAAGCCCACTCGCTGAAATTCAGGCCACAGGCGAACGATTAAATCGTAGATTCTGGGCCAATCAGCATTGCCGAGGTCTCGCCCGAGTCGCTGCCTTCGTCCCCCCATGGGATTCCCGGCTGCTTGAACACCTAAGCATTGTGAGATCACGAGATACAGATGATTATCAACGTCGAGTTGTCCCTGAGTTTGGCCAGCGACGAGGTAGAAGGCGTCCAAGAGTTCTTGGCGCATGGCGGCAGGCGCATCTTCAATGTTGCGGATCGGGGGAATACGCCCCTCCGGGATGGAAAAACCCCTAACTGAACCCACTCGAATCCTCCCTCAAGGTACCTATCCTCGAAAGTATTTCGTTGCGCCTTCGACGCACTCCTTGTACTCCTTAACGATCTCCAAAGGGGGAATGACTTTTGCCAAGCTGCCGAGAATGGCATTCGCAAACTTAAGAAAGCGCCCGACTGTGCCCTCCCTAACGCTCTCATCGAGCATAGCCTTCTTCCACCGCAACATGTTGCCCGTCATCCCAATCCCCTCGACATACTCCCAATTGACTTCATCCCTCTCAATCATGTTCCGAGCACTTAGGAAACCACGGCTGACCTGTTTGGATCGCGGCACATGCACGCCGTTGAATCTCGCTTAGCTCAAAATCAGCGGGTATGTCTTGGATGGACTGGACACCCAATTCCTCCAGCTTTCCCATTGCGCTGGCACCAAGCCGTGGAAGGTAGCCAATGTGGTCATGCGGCTTTGGTGTGTTGCAGTGATTGAAAAACTCGCAGACGACGGGATTGATGCAGTGTAGTCCTGTGGGAACGTCGGGAGCTTCTGGCATGGCGAGAACATGAAATTGTGAGCGAAGCCGCAAGATAAGTTCTGGCTGGAAATTCTGTGCTCTCTGGGTGAGATTCCGAAATGAGAACAACTGGCGGGGATCAGCCGTTGCCCCCGTCAACACGTATGCTCGGTTAATGTGAGCCAACCAAACCGACGCAAGATTCAAGCCGGAGCGAGAAAGCACGTAGCTCTGAATCGCCAAGTCTTGAACGTAGTGCTCTTTCACATCGCTGGCGGATTTCACTTCCACAAGACGCCAAAGGTTTTCCTTGCGACGTTGCAGGACGTCCGTTTTGACGATTATGCCCTCATGTTCAAAGGCACCCTCGAAAATTGCAGGAATCTCAGGATTCGCTGTTAGCTGCCGTGTCGTGCGAATTGCCTGAGTCAACCCCTCAGAGCCGCCAACCTCGATACCACCGGGGAACAGTTTGCGTGCGAGCATGCCGACTTCACGCCCCTGCTCCATGATCGCTTCGTCCGCCTCGTCCGGCTGCGCCGCGAGTTCTGGCTCGTGTACCTGAAAGTAGAGCCGCTTGAGGCATTGGCAGCCTGCAACGAACTTCGATTTGCTGAGTCTGACGGTCACCGCAGGGCTTCCTCTTCCATCACTTCAAATGTACCCAATGTACCCAAGTCCGTTGGGCGGGTTCACGCGTCCGCCTTTAGGCTCTTGCCCTTCAGGAGGAGGGCGCGGAATTTCGCGTAGAGCTTCTGCGACGCCGGGTCGGGTTGCGACCCCACGAACAAACGCCGACATGTGTTGTCGCACAAGTACATGGATTCGAGGGCGTCCCACCACTGGAGGTTGAGCGCCGGGTCGGTCACGCAGGCAGGGTTCTCGTCGAGCTTCCTGAACCGCCGCTCGGCGCACACGAAGGCGTGGCACGCGTCCCGCATCGCCTCGGACTGGTCGCCCTCCTCGTACATCGTCCGCACCTGAGCGGTGCCGTCAGCGGCGATCTTCGTCTCAACCAACGTGTCGAACATTTCCATGGTCACTCCTCCTCGAAGCGGTCTCTACCCAGCGGCTTAGCGGCGCACATCTCGTCCACTCGCCGGAATCCCTTGTCCTCGTCGTTCGCGACGCCCAACGCCTTGTTGATCTCCCGAGCCAAAGGCCGCACGAACACGGTCAGGCCGCACTTCCCCTGCTGGTCGAGGACGCACTGCGAGTGTACAGCGACAAGCTCGGCTAGAAGTTCCGGCGTCATCCGCACGCGGCGCTCGGTGCCCCGGCACATCGCCAGTATTTCATCGGCGAGCCTTCTCCCCCGGTCGGCGTCTGCCTTCGGCGCGAGGATGGGAAGGCACTCGAACACGAGATAAGCGCGGAGACAAGCCTCCACGCGTTCATCGGAGGGCTTACCGCTGTCTATGGAAACAACCTTAGTCATGCGTTCTCCTCCAGACCCAAGCAAACGCCAAGGTCATCGCAGCACGCTCCTCCGTCCGGCGCGGTAGCCGAGCTTGTAGACCAGAACCAGCAGAATGATCACGAACGCCATCGGTCGCCTCTCAGTTCCAGTTTTAGCTTCCGCGACATCTCAGCCCCCCATCGCCTGTTCGAGCTTGCGCATGGAGCCGAGTCCGCTCGTCTCCCACCGCCAGTTCCGCTCGTTCCACGCGACGTCCTTGACCTTCTTGTGGTAGATCATGGCTTGGCTGAACAGCGTGTAGAGCACGTCGTCGCCTTCAATCTTTGCGACTATGCCGATTCCGCCGCCGTTCATGTCGCTGAACACCGCGACGCGGTCGCCCACGGCAAGGACGGGAGGTTCGTGGGCGGCATACCACCGCTTTCGCTTCTCGACCAGCCACGACAGGGCTTGCTGGCTGTATCCGTAGTCTCGAATCCAGAGCGGGATTTTTTCGCCGCCGACTCGGGCTTCCCTGTCCGGCTGGAGGTAGACGTCAACGTCAAACTCGATCAACGTCGCGAGGCGCTTCTGTGCTTCGGTCATATCGAACGGAATCATATTTATGGGAACGACGAAATATTTAGGGTACGCGTACTGCGCTCGCCACCCGAGAGTGTTCCGCTCCAAACGACCCCACAGGTGAACCTCACCGTGGATGCCGCGCTGAATATAGTTGATGTCGATCATGTGCTGCATGTTGATTCCGGCGTACAAGCCACACGTGCAATTTTCGTTGGGGACGTAGTGTTCTTTGGATTGCAACCACTTTCTGGCTTCATCCGTGGCTGCGGACGCTACCAGCCACTTCCAATCATCGCGGTAATGGCACGTGGCTTCAAAAGCGACCTTGGGCGTCCATGGCGCTCCGTTAAGCGAGGCGATGCCCTCGGCAGACCAGCCCCATGAACGGTAAGCCACGAACGGCTCGAGGTAGGTGTCGGGCACCTTGCTCAAGTCCACGCCGTACTGGGCGTGGGGCATGGAGCGGCTGTTAGCTCTTCTCGACAGCGGCGATCTCCACGACTGGAAATTCGACGACAGGAACCGCGACTGGCTCCAGTTCCGGCTGACCTTCCTTGCGCATGGGAGCGGGGAGGCTCAGCGGCTCGACGTCGATGATCTCGATTGGCTTTCCGATGTTGCACATTCGTTTTCTCCCTTAGAGTCTGACGGCACGACACTGCTCGGGTTGTCGCTCGTCGTCTTGTCCTTCAGAGGTGACGAGGGTATAGATTCCTCACCAACCTGCCTCGGGTGAACTCGGCTGCATAAGGTGAACAGAATCAACGGAAGTGGGCGGCGGCAACAAGAAGCCTTCGTCACCAGCCCTCGATCTCTTCACGAGCTTGCAGACGAGACTCCGAGAAATGCCCCACTTCTTCGCAACGGTCGTTAGGGACATCCCGCTGAGTCGGTCTCGCACGATAGCTGCCCGATCAAGGTTCATCGGAGTCCGTCCGATTCTTACCCCGTCTAGGGCTGCCCTCCTCATACCTGCGAGGACACGGTCACGGATGAGCGCTGATTCAAGCTCCGAGATCGAACCGATCAAGGTCAAAAAGAGCCGTCCCATCGGACCGCTGGTATCTATGTCTTCTCGCCGGGAGATGAAAGCGACGCCCAGACTGTCGAACTCGTCCATGAGTTGCAGGAAATGTTTGACGCTCCTCGCGACACGGTCGAAAGCGGCAACTAAACAGACTGAGAATTTCTTCCGCCGTGCGTCCGCGATGAGCGCGTCCAGCCCCGGACGTCTCGCTCTTTTCCCTGAGACTCCGCAATCCCGATACTCCTGCACGACCTCCAAGCCACGCCGCGCCGCAAGCTCGCGGAGGTCGTAAAGCTGGCTTTCGACGTGCTGATCGGATGTGCTGACGCGGACATAGATGGCTGCTTTCAACGGCGGGTTTCCCGGAGTCTGTATTCTGTCCATAGGGCATATTATATGGGCTTCCGCCCAAGAAGTCAACAGTATTATGCCCTTGGGACAGAATGTTATATGATGGCTGCATGGGCTGGAAGACAATGCGGGTCGCTGTTTGTTTGCGACGTCTGCGGGCATCGGTGGATACCTGAAACTGGGAACCCCCCAAATTGCCCCCGGAAGAAGTGCCGCTCAACGCTTTGGGACAAAGGCGGCGTGGACGGCAGGACTCGGGAAGCGCGGATTAAGAGGGGACGCAGCCGCAAGACAGTGGCGAGGAAGAGAGGGCTGTGTTGAGTATGTGGAAGACTGTTGACCTCTTAGGTGCGGCAGTGGGGTCAAACCATTGTCCAAGAACAGCGCGTTAGCGCAATTGGCGGAATAGCAGAGTCATTGCACATCAGATGTGGGGCGTTGGCAGAATCCACTACCGCCTCTCGAACCTGTACACATTCTGGCCGCCATCAAGCATAAGCGCCCGTCCGTCGTCCACTACTTGCAAGCGAACCCCGCCCACCCATGGCGGGGCAGTCAGCACCACAAGGAAGCCTCCGTTGGGCTGCTCCTCGACCCCCAACGCGCTGCCCCAGCTTTCAAACTCACCCCGATACTGTCCGTCTTTCCGCCGCACGACCAGCGGTCCAAGCTCGCGGCTTTCGTACTCTCCCACGACTTTTTCCAGTCGCGCAAGTGAGGCGGCATCTGACTTCACGCGAGCCAGCCTTCCCGCCACTGCCTCTCTCTCGGATTGCGAAGCGCCTGCGATCATTTTCTCGGCCTTCGGCTGCGCGTCAAAAAGCAACTCGAATACCTTCTGGGCAACCGCTCCGAGGAACAAATTGGCGGCACGAAGATTCGTGAGCACGACTGCGCCAATCCCTTCCTTGGGCAAAAAATATAGATCGGCGGAGAAGCCGAGCGTGTTGCCGCCATGGTTGAGCACATCCAGCCCGTCCTTTTCGCTCCGTAGCAAGCCCAGCCCGTAGCTCATCTTGTCGTTGATCTTAATTCCTCCGCTCCATCGCGCTTGTAATGCGTCTTCCGAAAGGAACTCGCGTCCGTCAGGCAGCTTGCCCCCGTTTAGTTCAAGCAGGAGGTATTGGGCCATGTCGATGACCGTTGACCATGCCGCACCGGACGGTGCAATCGCGTTCGCGAATCCCTCCATCACCGGGTCTAGCAAAACGGCTTTACCGTCGAAGTCGATGGAATGAGGAGATGCCGCTCCCTCTCCCCCTCCTTCTGCGAAAGTCGTCATCTTCATGTCGAGCGGGTTAAATACCAATTCCCGCATGGCTTCTTCGTAGGCGTCCTTCAGCGAACCTTGCCGAAAGCTACGAGCCGCTGCGTAGCCGCCCGCAGCAACCAGATAATTGGAGTATTGAAAGGTCTCCCCGAAGCCCGTCGTCGGCTTCATTTCCTTCATCTCGGCTAGCCGCTGCTCGGGCGTGACTCCTCTAAACTTGAAGACCAGATCAAGATCGCGTCGGGGCATCCCGGTGGAGGCTGACACGGTATGCCGCATTTCCAGCCTGCGCGTCAGTTCGGCATCCGCCAGTGCGAAATCGGGCAGGAGTCTCGTGACGGGCGTGGCCCAGTCGAAATTCCCCGCAGCTACCAGTCGCGCCATCATCAGGGTCGTAAGAGGCTTGGTTGACGACCCGATCATGAACTGCGTTTCCGGCCGCACCTCGTCCCTTGAGCCGATTCGACGCAAGCCGAAACCCTCGGCGAAAACGATGCGTCCCCCTTGCACCACGGCAATCGCCGCGCCGGGAACGTGCATCTCTGCCATCGCACTGCGAAGGAAGTCCCCCATTTCCGAACTGTGCTTTTCCTCCCACGCCCGCCGTGGGGAATTGGCAAGGCTCTTGGCGCTCAGTCCCTCGGGCTTCCAGTTCACTAGCAGTTCACTGATTTGCGCAAGTCTGCGGCTCAGGGAACCTTTCGCCCCGAGAATCAGCGTGATATAGGCTCTGTCTTGCAGGGTGCGCAGGATGGCTATCGCACTGCGCGATTCGGCGGCGGGGACGTTGTACACGATCTGAAAGACCGCGTCCCACCCGCTGCTCCCCGGCATTTGGACTCTCTGGAGCACGGGGAAATCAAAGTCGCTGTCGAAGAGCCGCCATGCCGGGCTTGCGGTCTCTTCTGGCGTAGCCGCGATTGGACCTGAAGCGAACGCAACATGGAGGTCTCCCTCGGGACTGACAACCGTCAGCAGAGGTCGCGCCTCTTGTGCGAGCGACCATCCGGGAGGCAACGGTGTCGAAGTAGACGAGCCGGGGAGGACGATTTGAATTCCGTTCTGAGTGGACTCTTCCATGCGATCCGCCACGCTTCCCGATTGCGAAGCGAGCTTAACACGGTCTGCATCCCGTGCACGCTGGATTAGTCGGACGAGAATTGCAGAGAGCGTAATTCGACCGGGAGGCCAGATTGCGTAAGCGAGAACTCCAGCGCGGATCAAGGCAAGGCGCAGCCGCAGGACGTGGGCAAGCAAAGACCGATGATGCACGGAGTGGAATTCAGAGTTTGTGGGATTGAAACAGGGTTTGTGGGAACAAAACTGGAGGCGTGTGTAAGCGGTCTAGATGGCCGAGCCTGTTTGCTTCAACCAGACTTTTGTTATCGGCTCGCCCTCCACGACCGTCGATGAGGGTATCCCATCCCCCATGCGTACATACGGGTCAACCCCCATCCGATGAAGCCGACGACGACTGAGACAATGAATCCGAGCCACAAACGCGGGGCGTGTGCCGTGAATCTAATGGCGAGGAGACTCCCGATAAAACTGACGGTTCCGACTTCAATACTAAGCCAACGAATGCCCTCCAGTGGTAGTTTCATGGACGGCCCTCTGCTCTCATTCTACATCAGCGGGGCTATCCAGCGCTTTCGATAACTCATTCGCACTCAAGGCAAAATCACGCGGCTGCCTTCAAGTCATCAAATTCCAAAAGAATCTTGGACGAACAACAAGGCTCCCGCCACGCGGGCAGCCCGCCTTTCCGCGTCTCTGTGTGCAGCCGTCACACGAAATCTCCACAGCACTACTACCGCCGAGAAGAGTTCGATGGCGCTGTCACCGCCGAAGGCAAGCAGAGCGGGACTACGTGCCCGCCATGCAGCGAAGAGGGACACCGCCGCTTCTACGCACATCCAAACGAGCGTAAGAGTCTGAATCCGAATCACGCGGCGTGTAGTCTCTAGCGGGAATGTGCTCGGGGGTGCTGACACCGGAACATTATGCACTTACGCTAGAGAGGGCTAGGCAGCAAAGCGAGGTAACAGTCTCATTCTTGCAGCACATGTTCTCGTGGAAGCCGTTCTGTTCCTGCACCTGCTTTGGTGCGTCTGGGTGTTGTTGGGCTGGACAGTGACGCGCTGCCGTTCCCTCTTGCGGACTCTTCACATCGCCTCGCTTGTCTACGCCATCATAATCGAGCTAGTTCCTTGGCCGCCGTGTCCTCTCACCGTCGCTGAAACGTGGCTTGAAACTCGCGCAGGGATCGAACCCACGCAGGGACCATTTCTGGTGCGTGTACTCGACCCAGTTGTTTATCCCGACCTGCCGGATTGGCTCGTCATTGGCTGCGCGGTGCTTGCTTGCGTGGCAATCCTATCGTTGTATCTGCGGCGCTATCATCGCCGGACAGCGAGCGGCCAGTGGTGAAGAGAAACCCGAGACTAAGGAGGAGGAGAGTGCTCGGCTTCGAGAAAGCAGGGCTGGTCTTCTCAGCGGATTGTCGCTGCTCTCTTCGTATACCTGCCGAGGGGGAATTCTACGAGACACGCCGCAACACTCACCACGAAAACAACCAGCAGGAAACGCCTCGGTTGTAATGGAACCATGTGAAATTCCGCGAGGATGACGTAGAGAGCCGCCAATAAGAAAAATGGTCCCGTGATGTAGCAGTGCAGCCGACCGCAGCGGCTCGCATTCACAATGCAGGCACTCCCCGTAACTAGGAGCGCAGGAATCCAGAGCCAAACGCGACCCACTGGCCAATAGAATCCGCCGACCAACATGGCAGCCGGGAGACACCAAAACAGGCACGCCCACGGGCTGCAAACGAAATCCCGGCTCGCGCAACTGTCATCCATGATTGAAACCTGCGAGCAGGTGTGGGGGCATCGTTAAGGACACGTGGCTCACGCCTAAGGATTGCGTCAACACAGAGAACAAAATCGAGGACATCGACTGAGATTCCTCCGAACCTAGCTTCGAATTTGTTTTCAATGACAGCAATTCATCGACAACGTCGGCGAAGCCAAGCGCATGAATCACGGGGCCATCCAAAAAGACCGCACGCGGAAGTTGGACGTCCCATTGGGCGTCTTGAAGATAGACGGCGACCTCGTCCCAATCAATGCCACTCGCGTCGCAGCAGCGTGGCCGGGGATGCTCCGCGTCGGATTTCAGGCGGCGTGCCAGTTGTGCCGCAAATAAATGGTTCTTGTCCCAATACTGCGTCACCCTTGGGTCGGAGAGCCGCGCCAACACTCCCGTGCTCGGGCTGGAATAGTCAGTCAGCAGAATTGGTTCCCACACTGCGAACACGCGAATGCGTGGGGCAGGATTTTGTCTCAGCACGTCCTGAACTGCGGAGGCCCCCCGCAGACATCCGGGTCATGTAGGCGAAAGCAGCAGGACTACACGCACGTCTCCCGACGCCGCGTTGAATGCTGCACGCAGTTGGTCGAAGTTCTCCGGCGTAAGAGAGGCGAGAGACGGCTGCCCGGCTGGAACTTTTTGCTGGCTGGAAATGTCCGCCAGCAAGCCCGCCAGCACTTGGGGAAAGAACAGCAGAAAAACAACCAGCACCGCCGCCAAGCCCAAGAGGACAAGTGCAATCCTGCTTTGCCGCGCTCGGCACTTCATCCCTCGATAGACCTGAAAGAAGCCGACCCCGAGCAAAGCAACCGAAAGCCCCAGAAGCCAAGGACGGGCGACACTCAGGAAGACGGAAGCCCCCGCCAGCCCCGCTGCGCCCAAGAACGGCAAGGGAAGGCAACATCCAAGCGTGAGGAGCGACGAGACCATCGCACCCAACGAAGCGGCGGTTGTCTTCCAGTCAGACATCAGACCTCCAACTCACGTCCTCTTCGGACGGCATCGCGCAATCTCTCATGAGATGGAGCGCCGTTGCCATCCGCATACAGGCGGCACATCAATCCGAAAGAAGCGGTCGCTTCTTCTTGGGGTTCAATGTCGCGGCCATTTATGCGAATGGTTGGCGAGCCGGGAAATCTCAACGATTGGGCCATCGCCGCGCTGCTCACCGAGACCTCGTTCAGATGCGCTTCAAGACTCTCCCCCGCAAGAATTTCATGTAGCCGCTCCAGCACGACAGCATGATTGGGACAGTTCGGGACGTACAGGACTTCAATCTTCATGCAGCACCCTCGTGCGTGGAACCTTTATAGGCAGTGAGAACGGGGCAACGACCGTTTCGCTTTTCACGCGGACGCCTAAGTTGGGAGTCGCACCTTGCCAGTGCATCTTTCAATTCCGCCTCCAGCTTGCCGAGTGCAATTCGCTTTGCGTGAATATCGTGTAGCTTGTGGTCAAGCATCTTCCGCACTGCCGAGCACGCTCGAAGGTCATTACTTCGGAGCGACAGGAACTCACGGATTTCGTTCAGGGAGAAACCGAGCGTTTGCAAGTTGCGGATGAATTGGAGCGCGGACAGGTCGTCTTGAGAATATAGTCGAAACCCGCCTTCGCTTCGCTGGGGTGCCGCGAGAAGACCGCTCCGCTCGTAGAACCGGATGGCATCTATGCTTACTCCGACCCGTTTCGAGATTTGACCGATTTGCATTGACTCATTCCGTGTGCGGCTCATCCACCCCTCCAACGCTACACCCTAGAGTCTAGTCCAGAGTCAAGTGCAAATCTCCAAAGCGAAGTTTCCCCGGCATACTAGTTCAAACCGCACCGGGGCGGGCTGCAAGATTGAGTCGGTCTTACGAAGGCGAAGGGGGCATTATGAATTGGACTCGCGTGGTATTGACGGTGCTTGTCGGGGGTTTCGTGGCATCGCTGACCGATTGGGTGTTCATGGGCGATTGGCTCTACAAGCGATATAACCAATACCCTGAAATCTGGCGGCACCCGCATGGTGAGGGAGAAATGAAAGCTATCGCGTGGTACACGCCTCTGCCCTTCGTCACTTGCGCTGTCTTCACACTATTGTGCGCCCGCCTGAATCTCCACTCGTACAACGCGACAGTCAAATTGGCGCTCGCTATTTGGCTTGTCGGGCCTTTGCCGCTGCTCATCGGCAATGCGCTGTTCATCAAACTGCACCCTGCAATCACTGCGGCTTATTCCCTCGGATGGCTGGTGAAACTGGTGGTGGCAGCCGTGGCGGTGACCCTGATTCTGCGTTAGGTTGCGGAGCAGTGTTACTTTGAAATTCTGCTTGACTCTGGAACCATTCCAGACCGGAGGATTCTCTTATGAAACACTCTCCCGCCAAGGTCATGCAATCATCTCTATTGGCGCGGCTAGCTGGCATCAGTGTCGATACGCTCCGCTATTACGAGCGGAATCGGTTGTTGCCTGCCGCGCAGCGATCCTCGGCGGGATACAGATTGTTTCCGCCGGAAGCGTTCATGCGGGTGCAAATGATTCGCGGCGCTCTGTCTGTTGGTTTCTCGATCAAAGAGCTAGAGCAGATTTTCACCGTGCGAGACCACGGCGGAATTCCATGCCATCAAGTGCGAAAGCTGGGCACCGAGAAGCTCGGTTTGATCGAGTCCCAGATTCACGACCTACAGTCCAAACGTCGTGAGTTGAAGAAGACTCTGGCCGAATGGGACAGACTCCTGAAACATACTCCGCATGGAAAACGCGCTGGCTTGCTCGAAGTGTTCGCACACTCGAAGGAGAAATCCACATGACTCTTGCTGTTGTAACGACTGCGCTTGTTATGCTCTTCTGTCAGGAACCAGCCAGCAAGCCGAAACCGCAAGACTGCCCGATGCACGACGCCCACGCGCAAATGAACGAACGCGGCGAACATGCAATGGGTTTTTCCCAGACTGCCACTACGCATCACTTCTTGTTGAAGCCTGACGGCGGCGTGATTCAGGTGGAAGCCAACGATCCCAAGAACACCAGCAGCCGAGACAACATTCGGATGCACCTTGGGCATATTGCAAAGATGTTCGCGGACGGCGACTTCAACATTCCGATGTTCGTCCACAATGCAGTTCCGCCCGGTGTGCCGGAGATGAAGGAGCTACAGAAGCGGATTCACTACACGTTCGAGGAAACACCGAACGGAGGACGTGTCATTATCGCGACAGGCGATGAAACGGCTGTCGATGCCGTTCACAGATTCCTTCGCTTTCAGATTCAAGAACACCACACGGGCGATCCGCAACAACAGCATTAAGCGCGGCGTTGACGGCAGGACGCGGGAGGCGCTGATCAAGACGAGACGCGGGCGCAAGGCGAGGGCACGCAAAGACCCCTCGATTAACACGCAGGTTCAACTGACTTTTAGCTTGACACGCAGTAAGACTAGGCGCAGAGTCGGCCAAGCTCTTCAATTCTTTTTCCTTTGCTGTCTCGTTCTCATGACTTGTCGGCAGGGATTTTCGGCCTCGGCTTAATCGCCAACCACATTCTTTTCGCATGCGCCGCTAAGAATCGAAGGAGGAAAATGATGAACAAGCAGAACCCTATTTCATTGGAGAGACTTCAACAGAAATTGACAAGCCGTCGCAACCTAATTCGCTGTGTGGCCGCAACGACTCTTGGAACGGGTCTTTTGCGCCCAAAGCCGACCTATGCCGACCACAAGGATGACAACGGAGGGAAGTTCCAAGGGCCGCTACTGAAGCCCATTCCCGGCGGCGTAGTACCGTTCCAACCCTTCGGCGTCCCCGTACACCATAACCCGCTGAACCCTGCTGTCGCACTGGCAGACATTGGCGACCCGTCGATGATCACAGACTTCGACGGGTTCGCGGCTCTGACGCACATCCGTGGCGGTGGGACTGGAACTTCCTCAGGTGCCACCACGCCGCTAGCGTACCAAGCGGACATGGGCTTCGGCCGGGGCAAGTTCATTGGCATCGACGGCCGCCCTCATACGGGTACCTTTGCTTTTGTTTGACTTGACCTTTACACCGGTCCGGTGGGATCGGCCAACCTCCCGCAACAAATTCACGACTTCAACGTGCACATCGACTCGAATGACGTATTTTGGATGGTCCAAGTGGACGACGATGCCGTCGAGGTTGACTTCAACCGAGGGTATGCTCGCCTGCGCGTGAGCGGGCTGGACGTGTACGACGACCATGACATCGCCAACTCATTGACTCAAGGGCTGGGGCTGCCCGGCGGCCTCGGCTTCCCGTATCCCGCCGTTGCGCCTGTCGCTCCGGTCCGGGCGAGTGTGTCCTTTGACATAGAATGGACCGGCACCATCGAGACAGCACAAATCGAGAACACTGCGCAGCAATTCAGAGGCTTGTTCCTGAGTACTGGAGCCACAATCAACTGGTCTGCTGAAGAAGAGGGCTTCCAGTTTCAGTCGGAAGCGCCGGACCCGAGCCGCAATCTAATCTCCGTGCTGGGGCAGGAGAAAAACGGCGTCTTCTTCACGTAACCCACTATTTGCCCGTTCCAACCGTAGACTGCTACGGCGATTTAGGGGAGCGACAGGTTTTGTCGATTACGGCTTAAAGACTGAGCAATGATTCGGGTCTCTCACGACGAGACCGGAGAGGTTCGCCCTTGCGCCGTCCTTCCGTCCGAGCTGGACGGGTGGCTCGCATTCATGACTCACAATTTCCCCGACAGCAAAGCCAGCGCGAGCGCCTTCTTGACGTGCGCGGGGTAGACGTGCAGGATTTCACCGAGGATGTCAGATGTCGTGCTTTCTTCCCATCCCCTGCCGGAGCGCAGCCTACCCGGCATGGGGCCGGGTGAACCGGGCGAGGTCGTCAGACCATATCGTGTCGTCATTCGAATTCCGACCCCGCGCCGATCTGTGCGCCGGGAAACCACCAGCAGCGCCCGGCGACCCAAACCATTTCTTCATTGTGTGGGTATGCCATCGTGCCGACTCCTCTCAGTCAAAGCCTCGGGTATGCCGAGGCGACGGAGATATTCATCGAGCGGGCGTAGTCGGGATAACGAGCCATGAGCTTGAACAGGTTCCGCCGCGCCCGCGAAGCGGATTGGTGTGGATACATCTGCGGAAACTGGGCAATAAGCGACCACTTCCGCATCTTGTGGCTGATTAGAATTGCGCGAACCTCCGGTCTTGCACGCATTTTTCGATTTTCCTCCGAACGACTTGCGGCTTCTTTTCGCAGTAGGAACGGCAAATTCGCACATCTCGCAAATTTGGCAGCCTGCCGGGGACGGCAAAGTTGTGCCTCCTTGAAATGGTTCTGGAAGTCTCTGGATTGTGTTCCGGTGATACCTGAGAGCATGCTGAGTGGAAGTTCAATGCTGCTGAGTCACTCGCGCTCCCAACGCCGAGGGTCAGACCAGTCGCTTGGAGGTTCCAAGTCTTCATCCAACGGCTCGCTGCACTCGTCCGGCTCGTGACCTGCTTCTCCTCGCCGCTTCTCCTCCTCCTCCCATCTCTTCTTGCTGGCGCGGAGCGACGGAAGGTCGTCCTCCGAGTAAAGGTCCGGGTCGAACGAGTCCTTGATTAGCTCCATGAACTCGGCTTGCTCTGTTTCGGTCAATTTCGTGAACTTCATATTCGTGTCCTCGCGTCCTGCGTCTCAGCCTCAATACCATTTCCCAGCCCGGTTGCACGATTCGCCAGAGCAGAAGCAGGTAGCTTGGGTGTGGCAGGTTGGGCAGGTGTGGCAATTCTCCTATTGTTACTTTGGCGTAGACATCTTCTCTATAGCCCCAGCTACTGGTGAAATAGCCTTGTCTGAAAACTCTTCTGACAAAATGCCACACCTGCAACACCTGAGCCTTTAGAATCAACAAAACTGTCACACCTTCTGCCGCACCCGATGCCGCACCTGTGCCACACCTATATGACGTCGTTGCCGTCAGGCACTCCCAGAGCCTCGTCGCCGAGGTAGTGGGGCGGCGCTGAGTCGTTCCACGCATCGCGGCAGCGCTCCATCTGCTCAGGCGAAGGCTCTAACTTGTACCGGGGGTTACCGTGCAGCGGTCGTGTCTCCACGCCAAGTACGCGCAATGCTGTGAGGTTTTCCCTAATCCTCCTGCCGAAGACCGCGCTGGAGCGCCACATCTTGGTGAACGACCCGCCGTATGCCTTTTCGAGGTCGGCGTAGATTTCCCCCGCCCGCGCCCAGCGCCCGGCGTTGTTCCTTCCCGCCATGCCGATCCAGCGCCGGATGTACTCCACCAGCGGGGAGTCCTCGGTTATGCGCTCGCGGTAGTCACCCATGTAGCCCTGCCAGATGCCGCACATCTCGTCGCCCCAACCCTCGTGGTCGGCGACACGCATCGTGAAGGTCTCGAAGCTGTGCATCTGACTCACCGGAGGATAGCTCTTCCTGTTCGCCACCAGCGCCCGAAGCACGTTCTGGAGGCGCACCGAGATTTCGAGCTTCATTTCGTCCGAATCGTGCGTGAGCGCGAGCTTGATCTCCTCGGTCGTCCGGTACTCCAGCGGGGAAGGCATGCGGATCGGAAAGAACAGGGTGCGCCGCGAAACGTCGGAGCGGTGGCTTGGGAAAGGGTTCACCCGCGCCGTTAGGAACTGGTCGCAGCGCAGGCTGAACGTCCTCTGCACATTTGTCTTGTAGAGTTCGGCAATGGGAATCTTGCCCCCGGTCGATGCCTTGCACATCAGGTCGATGTACGCCGGGAAGTCCGAGCGCGGGTTCTCGAAGTTCACGCTGTCGATGTTGTCGAAGATGTTGATCGCGTTGTTTGTCAACGCTGCTACAAAGTCGCGCATCTTGGACGGCAGCGCGGTGCTCTCGTACTCGGTGCCGAACAGCAGCCACATGAACCTCTCCCAGAGCGTGGACTTACCGCTGTTCTGCTCGCCGAGCGCCATCATGATCGGGCGCAGGTCGAGGCTGTTGCCCTGAAAGAGGCTCAGGAACCGGAACAGCACAAGCTGCTGGTACTGCGTCTGGGATAGGCTCCCGCCCTCCTCGAAGTGCGAGTTGAGATGCTGGCAAAGGAGCGAGTCCGTCACTTTCCCGCCGATCCCGTTTAGCTTCCGCCTGATCTCGTCCAGCTTGGCTTCATCGAGCGCCGCAAATGGCTTCAGGTCGGGGGCGGACATCAGCACGCCGTCTGCGCCGTTCGCGACCTCCGCGATGGCGTCGGTCGTGATCTTGAACATGCCGCCGCGCCCGTTGTTGACGTAGATCGCCTCGCCGCGTAGGCAGCCGAGCTTCTCCACTCGCGTTTGCTCACCGAATTGCATGATGTGCGCCCGTAGGTTCTCTCGGACGAGGTCGGCATCCCGCTGCTTGATCCTCAAGCGCATCTTCTCTCAGGGAGGGTTCCTGCCAAATGCCTTCCTCCACCTGTTTTTCGAGTTGCTGGAAGTGCCGCTTCGTGACCTTGAACGTCCGGTCGAAGAACTCGTGCCAATACATCTTGACCAGCCCGACGTTGGGGAGGTTAACGTCGAGCTGCACGCCCTTCGAGCCGGGACGCACCTTGAAGCGGTTGTTCTTGAGTTCGAGAATCCACGGCGTCACCTTCAAGAAATAGTCCTTGAAGCTGGTGCCGATCATCTGGTTGACCCTTATCAGCGTTTCGGTGCTCTCCTTCGCCGGGTTGCGCTGCTCGATTAGCTCGAACGGGTTCATTTTCTCCAAAACCTGCGAACTGAGTTCGCTGGTTAGGGCTAAGGACTGGGTTGCCATTGCTTTCTTTCTCCTTGGCGGTTGCTCCCTTTCTGTCGCGCAAAAAAAACGGGTGCAACCGCGTAAGCTCTGCGGTCGCACCCGTGGGTGCGCACTCGGCTTCGATTTGGGTGGGGCTTGCAACCCACCCTGCCGCATTGCGCGGGGCGAAGCCCCGCGTGCTCTGCGTCCTTCTATTTTAACATGCGCAACGTATGATGCCAGTTACGAGGCGACGGTCGCGCTGAATTTCAGGTCAGTTACGCCACCCGGTTATTTGGTTAGATGCAGAGTAGTTCTGAAATTATTCGAGAGATTCGCCGGAGGATTGATTTTTTATGCGGGCAGCTAATCGCGATGGCTTTTCGGGGCACGGTTCCGTAATTCGATGACTTTCGAGCCTCCGTTGTGCGAGACGCTGCGGTCACGCCAGCCATTCTTCAGATATTCAGTCCGATTGGGTATCTATATGCATGAGTTCTAGTGCATTCGATTTCGAAGTGTTTACCTCTGCTGAGCTAGCGGAACGGCTCAAAGTCAAGGAAAGCTGGGTTGTGGATCAGAGCAAGCCGTGCCGTACTCATGATCCCATCCCGGTCTTCAGGCTGGGGAAGCATCGGCGGTATCGCTGGGGTTCTCCTGAACTGAATAGTTGGCTAAACCGTCGCGCTGGTTACAACACACAACAACGCAAGGCTGGGTCTTCAAAAAATGGAGGAACCATTTGATGAGGACACAGCAAGGAAGTCTGTATGAATCTCACGGTGCGTGGTACGTAAGGTATCGCGAACATGGAAAGAACAACCCGATTGCCCACAGGTTAGCGAGTCTCTCTGAATACCCGAAGAAGAGCGAGGTGATTCCGCTCAAGAACGAGTACATGGAGAGCATCAACCGAACGGGCCGAGCGCCGGGAGCAGGAGTGAGCATCGTCGATTTCGTCGAGAGGACCTATTTCCCGACGATTGAGAAGACGCTGGCAAAGAGCACAGTCAAAGGGTACAAGGACGCATGGCGCTGCCACATTCGGGATCGAGTGGCAGGTCGCGTCAGAGACTTCAGGACAGTAGACGGTGAAAACCTAATGAGCGAAATCGAAGCCGCGAACAAGACGGAAACCGACGACTTGGCGCACGGCACGTACAAGCACATCAAGGTCACACTGTCTGCGATATTCACATTCGCCAAGCGCAAGGGAATCTATGACGGCGTGAATCCTATGACTGGAGTCTCGATCCCCAAGGGAAAAAAGCACGGTCGGAAGCGACTTGCCTACTCTCTTGAGGAGGTCGAGCGGCACCTTGAGCTTTTCTCCGGGTCGGAGCCTATTGTCATCCCAACGGAAGACGGTCCCTACACGTCAGCCACTTCTCAGGCTGTTGTGCGGGCGGTCATCGGAGTGGCGACGTTTGCGGGCTTGCGCTTGGGGGAAATCCGAGGGCAATGGTGGGAGGACGACGAAGGGGAGATTCTCAACATCCGACGTTCCGTCTGGCGGACTCATCTCAAGGATGAGACCAAGACTCACGAGGATGAAGAAGACCCCGGAGTAGTTCCGATCATCAGTCCTCTCAGGCTCATGCTTGATGCCATCAAGCCAGAGACCGCTTCAGGCTGGATGTTCCCGAACACGGTTGGTGGGGCGCTTGATCTCGACAACCTTGCGGACCGGGTGATAAAGCCCGTTCTGAAGGCGAATGGGATGAAGTGGAAGGGATGGCAAGCATACCGCAGAGGTTTGGCAACGAACCTTAAGAGGCTTGGCGTTCCGGACACTGTCATTCAAGCAATCTTGCGTCACACGGACGTGGGCACCACGCAGCGTTTCTACATCAAGACCGTCCGTGAGGACGTGAAGGATGCGATGAAACAACTAGAAGCCCGAATAGCTCGTGCAGCAGATGTGCAGCAGGTCTCGGTGAACTGATCTGTAAGTTCTTGAAAAGATGGAGCCGAGGGCGAGAGTTGAACTCGCGACCTGCCGATTACGAATCGGCTGCTCTACCACTGAGCTACCTCGGCTTTGACTGAAAAGAAACGACTTGCTGGCTACCCTGCTGCTGATTTTCCTCAACTTCCATCAAATTGCCATCAAAGTACTTCTCGACCTTCGCCATCGCCTCGTGCAAATCCGTCGAGTCCACGATGTTGTACCTTTCAAATGTCGACTCGGTCAGATGCCCTGAAATCTTCATGGCGATTCTCCGTGGAACCCCGGACCGGATCAGATTCCTGACCCCACTCCGGCGGAAGTCGTGAAGAAGCAGGCCCTTGTACTGCCAAACTTTAGGACCCGTCTCGACTCCCAATCCTACCTTAACGCATGTAGCTTGGAAAGACTTCCGCAAATTCCTTGCATCAAACACCCTTCCCTTGCGCGGTAATTTCTTGAGAATTTCATTGAGCTCAAGCGGCAGGGGCAGCAGAATCGGCTCCTCATTCTTGGTTTGGTTCCCTTCAATCCGAAGCTGGAACCTTCCCTTTTCAAACTCTATCTGGGACCACGTTATGGCTAGCGCAGCCCCTATTCTACAGCCCGTAAAATACAGGAACGTCACCAGCGGACGCAAATGTTCGGGCATGGTGTCCCGCAATTTGATGAATTGCGACGGAGTCAAGAATCCCTTGCGAACGTTGTCCTCCTTCAGCATCGGAAAATAAGGAGCCTGTGCCAACTTGCCTTCCCTACGCGCCAAGCTCATCATCCTCCGCAACAGGCTGAGATTCCGGTTTATCGTCGCGTTCTTTGCCCCCTCGCTCTGACGCTTTTCAATAAATTCGTAAAGCAGATTCGTGGTGATCGTCCTAACTGGGCGCTTCTCGAAAAACGGATCAAGATGTTCAAAACCCCAGATATAGGGATTGCCATCCTTATCTTCTTCCAACATTTTGACACCGCGCGTCCGGTAATCCAGGATGAGGGTCTTGCGGATGTCCTCATACTTCAACTTCTTCATTTCCGTGACTGGCAGTCCTTGTTCCACCTTGCCGAGGCGGTCGCGCAGAAGATTTTCCGCAACCATCAGCGACTCGGACTTCGTGCTCTCCTGACAAAGCTTACCGTTCACGTCCCGGTAGCTTATGTACAGAAACCGACTTCCCTTCTTTTCAAAGATGCCACCAGTACCGAAGACCCTGCGCTTTGATCGCGGACTACCTGAACCTTCGACGAGAATCGGCTGCTTAGACTCCACGCTTCCTGTTCCATTTTTTGTCTTTACGCTAGCCTGCCTCATCTTCGTCCTCCTCGTTCCTACTGACGGTTTGCGCCGCACCTGACTGAGAGCCTGCGACACACTCCACTTGCACCACGCGCAATCTATCGAGTGCCAGGCCCCGTCCCTTCACTGTCAGCGGCGGAATGAGAGTGGTCCATTGTGGCGGACCAGTTTAGGACGGACCGCCAGAGCTCAGTGGCGGTGGCGGAAGGCGAAGATAGTAAGCCAGTCGGTTGAGGAGTGAGTTGAGGTAGAGTGTGTTTTACGCCGAGTGGGGCATGTTCTTGACCCACGGTCGGTGAACGAATTCTGCTGCGCCCCGGAGAGGAATTAGCAGTTCCCCTCCGAGGCATAAGCTTCTGGGAGCTGTATCTCCCATGGGCCTTCCTGAACGTCCTACAGACGCTCCCCAAAATCAAGAGGCAAGCAGATGCGTGCATCCGGCACGCCGGGCGCGGACGCGCGTGTGTTTGCTGAAGGGATGTGAGCAGCCCTTTCATCCTCAACAAGCCTCGGAGCGCTACTGCAGTGCCGCGTGTCGAGAGCAGGCGCGGGAGTGGTCCGAGTGGAAAGCACAACAAAAGTACCGGGCCACGCCGGCGGGTACGGAAAAGCGGAAGGCACAGAGCCGACGCTACCGGGAGCGCGTGCGGAACAGGAAAGAACCGACCGGCGAGGCAGCGGACGAGTCGGCGAGGGTAATCAGCCCTAAATTTTTTTGATTATTCCTGCGACCGGCCCGGTTGCTACGAACAGTTCCTGCGTACCTCCCGATCCCCGCGGCAGAGATTCTGTTCGAAGGCGTGCCGGCGTGCGCTGGAGCGCGTTTGGGAGCGGGAACGACGATGGCGAGAGCCACGGACAGGGTAGGAGCTGCGTCACACCTGGTGAAGTATCGCGAAGTATCCGGGATCGTGTGGATCTTTCCGGAGATCGTCTGGACATATTGACGCACACAGAGAAGTTCCCGTAGGTTCGGCTGGCCCGCAAGAGGAAGAGGGGACGAAAAGAGCGGTGCTTTGGTTCCTTCGTTCTCTCTTCTTCATATGGGTACATTTCCTGGAGGGCGCTCGTGTTGCGTTGGGCCCCAGAGAGTCTGCTGGATCTGCCGTGCGCGCAGATCGGCGAACACTACGGACGCTATCGATTGCATCAGCCGGAAGCGGAACGTGCCATGGCGCGGTCTCTCGATCGCTATGGCCAGCTATCCGCAGTGGTGGTGTGCCAGCGTGAGGGGCACTACGAGCTGATCGACGGCTTCAAACGCTTGGGAGCGGCACGCGGGCTGGCCTCGCTGAGTCATCTCTCGGCGCGCGTCATGGAGGCCGACGAGCGAGCGGCGAAGGCGGCCATCTACGGGCTGAACCGCGCCGGAGGCCGCACGCGGGAACTGGAAGAAGCTTGGATCGTGCATGCGCTGGTTCGCGAGGATGGGCTGAGCCAGGTGGAAGTAGCGGAGCTGTTGGGCCGCCACAAGAGTTGGGTGTGCCGGCGCCTGGCGCTGCTCGAGCGTCTGGGGCCAGAGTCGCGGGACGAACTGCGCCTCGGGCTTTTGTCGCCTACCGCCGCACGGCAGCTGGTGCGGTTGCCGCCAGGCAATCAGACCGAAGTTCTCGAAGTCATCCGGCGCGAAGCACTGTCGGGCACGGAACTGATCGGCGTCGTGGACTTGTTGTTGCAATGCCCCGGACGTAGCCAGCAAGAGTACCTCCTGGAAAAACCTCGGGAAGCGCTTGCGCAGTGGAAGGGTGGAGTGCTGGCCACGCGGGATCCGCGGTTGAGCGAAGCCGGAAACCAGGTGTGGAAACGCGTGGGAGTTTTGCTGGACCTGCTGGGCCGCATGGAGGTGTGGCTGGCGCACCAAGGCCGCACCGGACTCACGCCCGGGGATCGCACGATTTTGTCACCTCGTTTCCGGAAGCTCGCGCAGGATGCCGGATCGGTAGCGGCTCTGAGTCGCGACCTGCTCAGCGAACTGGAGAGCCCATGAACGAAGAAACGCGTAACGAGATCGTTCGACTGTCCTACGGGGGCGCTTCGCGGCGCCGCATCGCCCGGATGTTGCGAGTCAACCGAAAGACGGTGGCCCAGGTATTGGCGGATCATGAAAATCGCCGAGCGGGTGTGCCGGAGTCGAAGCGAGCGCGACGGGCGAGTCGGCTGGATCCTTTCGAGGAGACCATAGCGCAACTGCTCGAACGCTATCCAGACTTGACCGCCGTGCGACTCCATGAGGAGTTACGCCATCGGGGATTCTCCGGCGGCTACACCATCGTGCGCGACCGCTTGCGGGCGCTCCGGCCTGGACCGCACCAGCCGCCCGTGCAGCGATTCGAAACCGCTCCCGGAGTGCAGGCGCAAATGGATTATTCCCCCTACGACATCGCCTTCACCGCCGAGGGAACCCGCCGCGTGCAGGCCTTCAGCTACATCCTGTCCTATTCCCGGCGCCAGTATGTGCGCTTCGTCGAGACGCAAGACTTTGCCACCACCATCCGGGAACATATCCGGGCCTTCGAATACCTTGCGGGCCTAGCAACGACCTGCTTGTACGACAACATGAAGGTGGTGGTAACGGGCTACGACGGGGAACAGCCCATCTATAACACGCGGTTCCTGTCTTTCGCCACGCACTACGGCTTCAAGCCCTGGGCTTGCCGTCCCCGGCATCCCCAAACGAAAGGGAAAATAGAAAGACCCTTCGGTTACATAGAAAAAAATCTGCTCAACGGCCGTACCTTTACTTCGCTCGAACACCTCAACGAAGTGACCGCCGTCTGGCTGGCCACCACGGCCGACCTGCGCAACCACCGGGAAACCAAGCGGCGGCCATTCGATCTGTACTTGGAAGAGAAGCCTCACCTGCTGCCCTTGCCCGCGCTCGCCTACGACACGGCCGCGACCGTGTATCGGACCGTGAACAGTGAAGGACATGTTCCCTATCGCCAGAACTTCTACTCGGTCCCCTGGCAACGCATTGGCGAACTGCTGCCCGTCCGTATCACCGAGAAGGAACTGATCGTCTACGGCCCCGACGTGACGGAGATCGCCCGTCATGAACTCTACCCTTCTGCAATCACCGGAGAGAAGCACCGTCTGCCAGAGCATTCCCCCGGACGCGATCCTCAGCAAAAGTACGAACTGCTGAAACAACGCTTCGCGGAGTTCGGAGCGGAAGGAATCTTGTTTTTCGAGCAGCTGGTGAAGACGCGACGGTGCGGGAAAGAGGAAGCCTCGCGAGTTCTGGCGCTTCTTTCCACCTATCGCCGCGAGGATCTCCAGGGTGCCCTGGAGAGGGCCGCTCGTTACCGGGCCTTCTCCCTTTCCGCCGTCGAACGGATCCTCGCGGCACAGGCTCGTCCCCACCTGGCTTCCGAATCGCTTGCGGACGAGGCGCGCGAACACTTGGCGGAACTCTTCAAGCAGGCTCCCGTGTCCGTGCGTCCCACGGAGGACTATCAAGAACTTCTGAAAAAAGCGGAGAACGAAAACCAGGGAGAGAACCAAATCGACCATGACCAAAAAGGTGACCAATCTGCGTGATCGGTGCTTGAGCCACTTTGCGACTCTGGGTATCCCGCTGCGACCTGAATCGCTGGATGTACTACTCGCGAAAGCCGAGAAAGAGAAGCTTTCGAATCTTGACTTCCTCGATCAGCTCATCGGTGAGCAAGCGGACGCTCGCCGCGAACGTTCGGTCCAGCGTCGCATCCGGGAAGCACACTTCGCCGAGAACAAATCCTTGGAAGGCTTCAACTGGAAGTTCAATCCCAAGGCCTTCGACCGCCAGCAGATCGAAGAGCTGGCTACCGGAGACTTCATCCGGCGCCGAGCCAATTTGATCCTGGTGGGTTGGAGCGGAGTGGGAAAGAGTCACATCATTCAGGCCCTGGGGCAAAAAGCCTGCGTCCATGGATATCGCGTCCTCTATCGCACCTCCGCCGAGTTGATCTCCGATCTGACCGCTTCGCTCGCCGACAAAACTCTTCCCGAGAAGCTACGCCGCTACGCACGGCCGGATCTCTTAATTATTGACGCATTCGGGTGCGACCGAATCGAGCGGGAGGAAAGCCCACAATCGGCTCACCTGCTTTATAAGATCATCGACTTGCGGAACCAGAAGAGCTCCACTGCGCTCGCTACCAACGTGGACTTCAAGAAATGGGGAGACTATCTCTCGGATGGCCCTCTCGCCATGGCTTTCCTCGATCGCATCGTGGAACGAGCTATCATCCTCACGATTCAAGGGAAGTCGTATCGCGTAGACGGCCCCAAAGAAGGAGAACAGCTAGCGTAAAAAAACCAGGAGTTCCTCATCCTGCCAACCAGCCCCTAGACTCCAAGACCGCGATCCTAACCGGGACACCACGGACCGTAACCACCACACCGGCCCACATTCAGCCGCCAAAGTGGCCCACTTCTTCGCCGCCGCCGACACCCTTCACTCCTCTTCTCCCGATCAACCAATTCATCAAGATCCCTCCTATCCACCTGAAAACGTTTGCCGAATCGGGTGTAAGGGAGCTGCCCTTTCCAGATCAGTTCTCGCACAGACCACAGGGTGCACCCAAGATAGTGGGCAGCTTCAGGTAGAGTCAGCAATCGCCGCGGAGCGATTGGGACTTCATCGGAAATTCGTTTTGTTTCGGGCATAGGGTCTCCTGCTCCACGCTCGGTTCTTGGGATTCAACCTGAGAGATTGCACAGCCTGTACGCCTTTAACGTTTTCCGCTAGCAGCGCCGACACGTCGTGACGACACACGGGTCGGAGTGCCACAAGGGTTGACATTCCCATTGCAATGTAATATTCTGCGCTTGTATCGATGCATAGTCAAGAGCGTACACTGTCCCAAGAAGGCGAGGTAAGCTAGTGCCCGAAAAACCACAACAGCAGCAAACCCTCTCCGTTCGAATCAGCGAAGCACTTCGGAGGCGCCTGGAGCAAGCCCGACAGCTGGTGTCTACGAGAACTGGGGAGAACGTCTCGACGTCGGAGATCGCCAAGCAACTCCTCGAATCTGCCCGCGAAGATCGTCTCGAAGTTGTCGACATGCTGGTGAACCCAACAGAAGCGCTCATCCAAATCCGCCGCAAGGGAGAAGCGCAACATGTTTTGACGCGCGCAGAGTGGATCGCTGTTGCTCACTTCGTCCAGCAGGGTCTCGAAGCTTTCTCCGGCAGAACGCCAAATCCTGTCTCGCGCGAGTCATTAGGTGATGTCCTTGACGCCTTCCTTGCTATCTACGAATTGCGTTCCGATCAGCGCGCCTCGAAGCGCGACGAATATTACGTGGGCAATCTTCCCCGCGAATGCCGCCCCGGTAAGGCGAAGAGTTCTGATGATGGCGTAACTCCCGACATGGTGCGTCGAACAGTCACGGAGACTCGCAAGCGGCTCAGTGAAGCAGGAACTAAATTGGAACCGTTGCTCGCCGGTCGGAATCTCCTCGTGTTGCTGGAGGACGAAAAGCTCTCCGGGGCAGATGCCGTGGACCGCGCACTTCGCCCCTTCTGGCCAGGCTTGTGGCGACTGGCAGCACGGGGCCACTACCACCTCACTCAACAGCCGGTCCGAATCAAACCTGCGCAACGGGAATCCTTCTTCCAACGGCCAATTGCCCCAATTAGAGAGGGAGGGTACACACTCTCGTTTTCCCGTGGGGAGGGCCATGACTTCTCCATGCTGCTGAGCTTCCCTGGCCCCCGAGCCCCCATGTATCCGTTTAGTGGGTATCCGAGAATCGGGGAGTTTCGGAGCATGCTCGGAGCGCTCACTCCCGAAAGTCCGACTCCCCATTGGGATGGTGAGCACTTCTTTGGCTATACCGCAAAGCCGGAAGATGAGAGAGAGAAGGGTAAGGATTTTTGGTTTCGTGCGCACGACAATGGGATCACGTTTGGTTTCGCGGAGAAGGAGTGGAAGTCCGTCCAAGCGCTCTTTCGACGCGCTTGGGAAGTCCAAGAAGTGCGCATGGCCTGGGACGGATTGGCGCTCGAATACGGTGAGCTATGAAGAGCGGTGCCTTCGGCACCGGGAGTTGGACGGACACGTCATGTATGAAAGCGCGGCGGGTGTCAAGCTACAAATTCTGTTAGGAGAGGTTTTTTTCTCTTGGTTTTGGCAGTGGGTAGGCACACTACAAGCGGGCATGACAAGAGCATGTCGCGCGCAGACAAAGGTAGCCAGCCTGGTGAGAGATGTTTTTTCTTTAGCTGCTCTGGCGCGGTCCGCTAATCCAAACGATGTTATTGAGCGGAAATGTTTTCTGGTGGAATCTCCTTTTTTGAAAACGGCAGCGGTTGGTTTTTCCTTTTCGCTTTTGGCGACTAGGCCACTGCTGGCGATGGATCGTCCATGGGCTCGACGGACCGTGCGATGAATCGCCGGTAGTCATATATACGCTCTCGATGGAGCAGGAGCATGTTCGTCGCGGGTTTCGCATTCACCCCGAGGCTTCCTTCCTTCCCCTGTGGTTCGCTGGCGGGGGGAAGTGCTCCGGAGGAACCGGAGCGGGCCAGACGTGTCTCGCGCTTACCCGTTGTTGGACGAATCCAGCGTAACGACGAAGTCGCCGTGAGCCGTAGCAGGGTGCCCCGCGTGTTGCCGAGGAACCATCCGCTGCGGTTGGGGAGGCCGGTAGTCCTGGTTTTTGGAAAGCACCCAGAAGCTGGCCTCGGCCAGATGGCGGGCCACGGCGACCACGGCCCGGCCAAACCCTTTGGTGGGAGCAAGACGTGCGAACAATGATTTCACGTGCGCGTAGCGCGGGCCGGAGGGATGCAGGGAGCAAACGGCGGCTTCGACGAAGGCCCACTTGAGAAAGGGATTGATCTTTTTTCCCGGCGTGCGGCCGTGGCGGACGTGGTCGCCAGAGGAGATGAGACGAGGGACTAGGCCGGCATAGCTGGCCAGGCATTCCGCGCGGGAAAAGCGCGCCACATCGCCGATCTCGAAGGCCAGGACGGGGCCGAGGGTTTCGCCGACGCCGGGAAGAGTCATGAGCCGCTGGACGGCAGGAGTGCAAGCGATTTCGGTGCGAATGCGTTTTTCTAGGGCCTCGATTTTGATCTCGAGCTGATCGAGAGCGTCGAGCTGCACGACGATCATGCTGGCGGTGACCGGAGGCAGCTTGGCGAGGCAGGTGCTGAGATATTCGCGGCCACGAAGACCGAAAAGGTCACTGAAACTTTGCGAGTGCAGGTTGTAGCGGTCGATGGAGGCTCCGATGCGGTGCTTGAGAGCGGTGCGCAGATCGCGCAGCGCCATGCGGGTGCGGAGAAGTTCCCGCTGGTCGCGCAGCGGCGCGGGAGGAATCCACACTTCGGGAAGCGTGCCGCAGCGCAGCAGCAGAGAGAGACCGCCGGCGTCGATGGGATCGCTCTTGTGCGTTTTGCCAACGCGCTTTTTCGCTTCTAGCGCATCGGTGAGATGCGGGATGTGCTGGGCGCGTTCCATCTCGTCGACGATCCAATACCAGTGACCGGTGGCCTCGAGGGCGATGTCAGAGTGTTCGGGAAGTTGCGCGAGAAAACGGCGGTAGCTATCCAGATCGTGCGGAATGCGAACGGGCTTGGTCTTCTTTCCATTTTCGTCCATGGCGACGAACACGGAGTAGTGCTTGTGAGCATCACAGCCAAAGAACAGTGTCATGATCGTAGGGCTCCTTGTCCCTAGCGCGGTAACCTATCGCACTTCAAGTACACGCCGCGCTTTCATACGATCACCCCCAAACGGGTGCCGCACAGCAACCAAGGTTGCTGTATGGGAACTTGCTGAAAATCCAGCAGCTTGCGGCGAGCCACTTTAAGCAGAGCGCCGCACAGTGACTCTGGTTCCCATATGGGAACTTGTTGATTTTATGGGGTGAATTCGATGCCCTCCCTTCGAACCAAATCCATCAGCACCAAAGTCACGGACGACGAATACGCTCAGTTTGAAGCCTTAGCGGGTGAGCAGACCATCAGCGAGTGGGCGCGCGAAGTTCTGCTGAAAGCAACCAAGCCGAACGCAGGTGAGCAAACCCTGCTGGCCGAAGTCTTGGCGCTGCGAACTATTCTGCTAAACGTCCACTTCGCCGTATCTCAAGGGCAAACGCTGACCGCCGAGGAGATGCAACAACTTATCGCGCGGGCGGACCAAAACAAGTTGAGCAAGGCGCGACAGCGCCTAGCGGAAGCAGCAACAGGGGGCGTGCCATGAAACAGAAATGGGGGCGACCGGACGATGCAGGAGACTTTCCGAGCGACAAGGCGGCATGGACTATCGGAGCGATCTGCGTTGCTCTGCTCAGTGTGTTTGCCATTGTTGGTTACCGGTACATGCGGGTGTGGACTCCGCTCCAACGGCACTACATAACGGCCTACGTAGGGACGCCAGTTGCAGGAGCCTTCCGCACGGACGGCTGGTACACGCTGTTGATGGTGGTGACGCGAAAGGGTACGCGGATGGCGCTCGACAACGAAGTAGAACCTTTCGTCACAGAGAAGGGCGAGAACACGTTTACGCTAACCGAAGAGGCCATCAAGGTAGGTGACTTGAAGCTTGAGTGGCAGCGCGCACGCTATGACAGTTCGAAGTTGCATGAGTTTCTGGGCCACTGGATATATCAGGACCAGACGCTCACCGATCTGACGAGACCGTCACTGTGGGGCGGCTTAGGTGTGTTGCTCGTGAGTCTCGTCGTGGCGATCCCGAAGGACGCGGCGCGCAGGAGAATACGCAAACATGGGCGTCGGCTGAAAGGCCCGGACCTTGTGACAGTGCGTGCATTCAATCGCCGCAACCGTTCAGACGGTATCGGCTTCTTGCAGCAGCAGAGCTTGACGCAAAAAATACTTCGCTCGAAAGCTTGGCTGCGCCTGCCGCGCGAGATTGAATCGAGCCATATTCTGGTTATGGGCGATTCGGGCAAAGGCAAGAGTGCGCTCATCCGCCAAATCTTGTTGCAGATCGAGGAGCGCGGTGAGACGGCCATCGTGTACGATCCGGCGACGCCCGCCGACTACGTGCCCTACTTTCTTACTCCGTCGCGCGGCGATTTGATTCTCAATCCGCTGGACCAGCGGATGCCCTACTGGACTCCGGGAGACGAGCTGCGGCAGGGGGCCGACGCTCTCACATTGGCCGCGTCGCTGTTTCCCGACCGGCACAATGAAAACTCTTTCTTCGTAGAGGCTCCGCGAAAAATCTTTGCGCACTTGCTCAGCTTCCATCCGACGCCGCAAGAGTTGGTGTGGTGGATGTCACACCCGGAAGAGATCGACCGGAGAGTGAAAGGGACAGAGTACGCGGCGATGATCGACCGTGATTCGCCGCCACAGCGCAACGGCGTGCTTGGTTCGCTGAGCAAGGTAGCCGACGCCATGAGGTTGTTACCGAATGAAGGGAAGACGAAGCAGCGTTGGAGCACGCTCGAATGGTCGAAGGAGCGGAGGGGCTGGCTTTTCCTGACGAGCACACCGGACACCCGGAAGCGCCTCGCGCCGCTCATCAGTTTGTGGCTGGACATGCTCGTGCTGCGCTTGATGCATCAAGGCCGCATGAGTCCGCGTCCGGTTTGGTTCATCCTCGACGAGTTGGCGACCTTGCAGCGACTGCCGCAGCTACACACGGCGATCACCGAGAACCGCAAATCGAGCAACCCGGTGGTGCTCGGCTTCCAGGGACGCAGCCAGTTGGAAGTGCGTTATGGTCACGAAGCGGAGGCGATGATGTCGCAGCCGTCAACAAAAATCTTCCTGTGCACGAGCGAGCCGCACGCAGCGAAATGGATCAGCGACACGATAGGAGAACAAGAAATCGAGAGGATACGAGAGAGCCATACAAATGAGCGGTTCCCACAATCGCGTAAATCGAAGGGCTATAACCTCGAACGCGAGATCAGGCCGCTGGTGATGGCAAGCGAGATCAGCGGCCTTGAAAAGATGCACGGTTATCTCAAGTGCGGAAATCTCGTGGTGCGGTTGAGTCTCCCGTACATCGAGCTTGAAAGCAAAGAGCCACAATACATCGAGCGCCCGGCACAGCAGCCACCGGAGGAACCGCCGAAGGTTGCGGCGGCCGCGGCAGGAGCAGGCAAGCCGTCGGGGAACGGAGCTTCGGGACAGACACTCGTGCCCAATGAACAGCAACAAAGTGCGGAACAGAAAATCCAACGAGAAGCACCACGCCAGCAAAGGGACTTCTTCGAGTAGGCCAACACAATGCTGACAATCTCGAAGCCACTGAGCGCAGGTCAGGCACAGACTTATCACGCGGAAGAGTTTGGTAACGCCCGCGAGAACTACTACAGCGAAGGGGAGCAGATTCGCGGGGAGTGGCACGGAAGGCTCGCCGAACGGTGGGGACTACACGGCGAGGTTCGCGAAGAGCATTTCCAGCGGCTCTCCGAAGGACAACACCCGATCACTGGCGAACCACTAATCCGCCGCCAAGCGGCCAGAGAATACATGAACAGGCGCGGCGAAAAGGTAAGCGCGATGGAACACCGGGCAGGATGGGACGCGACGTTTTCAGCCCCGAAGAGCGTATCGTTGACCGCCCTGGTAGGCCGAGATGACCATGTCCGAGAAGCGCATCGAGAAAGCGTTGGCGTCGCACTCGACGAGCTAGAGCACTATGTCCAGGCCCGCATCGGCGGGAATCTTCCGACAGAGACGACCGGCAAATGGATCGCGGCGAAGTTCGAGCACGACAGCGCAAGGCCCGTGAACGGCTATGCCGCACCGCAATTGCATACGCACGCCGTTTTCTTCAATCTTACCGAGACAGACGACGGGGACGCACACGCGCTACAGCCATGGGAACTGTACAAGACCCAGCAGTATGCGACGGCAGTGTATCGCTCGGAACTGGCCCATCGGTTGAAAGAACTTGGCTACGAAATCGAGCGCGGCGAGAGCAACCAGCCGGAAATCAAAGGCTACAGCAAAGAGTATTTGGAGGCATCGAGTCCACGCCGCCAGCAGATCGAGGAACATCTCGCAAAGGAAAACCAGCGCGGCGCTGGAGCCGCGCAGATCGCGGCGCACCAGACGCGCGAAGAGAAGCTCGAACTCTCACACGAAGCAATGCAAGAGCGGCACAAGGCAGTGGCCGCGCTCTTCGGCAATCAACCAGAGCGGGTTGTCAAAGCGGCACGGGAGCACGGAGAGCGATTACAGCAAGCACCCGAAGAGAAAACCATCGGCCAGGCCGTTGCCTACTCAAGAGAAAAAAATCTGGAGCGTGAAGCCGTGGCAGAGGAGCGCGAGCTGCTGAGGGATGCACTGAAACGCTCAATGGGTGACGCCACGGTTGCGGAGGTTAAAGCGGAGTTCGAGAAACGCGTGCAGGCAGGCGAGTTCATCGAGACGAGCAATCGCGCGCCGGGCCGCGCGTTCACCACAAGTGAGATGATCGACCACGAACGCAACACCATCCGTATTTGTTTAGCGTCTAGACACTTTTTCTCAAAAATGTAGTTGTCTGCATCCGTGAAGTGGTTATTTTGTCGGTGTGGCAGAAGAGCATACCGCAGAAGAGTTCGCGCGGCTCGAGCAAGAAATTGAAGTATTGAAGAAAGAAAACGAACGTCTGCGGCGGCTGTTGGAAGAGGCTCTTCGAGCCGCGAAGCGACAAGCGGCCCCCTTCTCGCGGCAGAAACCCAAAGCCCAGCCCCAAAGACCCGGACGCAAAGCAGGAAAGCAGTATGGGCGCCGCTATCGTCGGCCCCTCCCCGATCAAGTCGATGAAATCGTGGAAGTACCGCTGCCGGCCCGCTGTCCGCGATGCGGAGGTGGGTTGGAAGAGTGCGAGACCGTTTCGCAGTTCCAAACCGAGATTCCGGAACCGCGGGTCCAGCTCATTGAGTTTCGCATTTCTATCGGGCGCTGTAGGTGTTGCCGACGGCGAGTGCAGGGGCGACATCCACGGCAAACCTCGGATGCCCTGGGCAGTGCTGCCTCGCAACTCGGACCGCGAGCGTTGGCGCTGGCCACGCAACTCAACAAAGGTTTAGGACTGCCCTACGGCAAGACGGCCACGGTGCTCCAGCAAGCCTTCGGATTACAGGTGAGTCGCGGCGGCTTGTGCCAGGCCCTAGCGCGGGTGGCGAGTCAAGCGGAACCAACCTATAACGCGTTGGTAGAAGAGGTTCGCCGCAGTGCGAGTGTAACCCCGGATGAAACTGGTTGGAGAGTGGGTGGAGAGCTATGGTGGATGTGGGCCTTCAGCACTTCGCAGGTCACCGTCTATAGCATTCAGCCAGGCCGCGGATTCGAACAAGCAGCTATGGTGTTGGGAGCGGATTTTGCAGGATTCTTGGTGCGCGACGGGTGGAGCATCTATCGTCAGTTTATCCACGCTCTGCACCAAACCTGCTTAGCGCACCTGCTGCGGCGCTGCCGGGAGATGATTCTGGTGGCGAGAAGTGGGGAAGCGGAATTCCCGCGCAGCATCGAAACCATCTTGCAGGAATCTTTGCAGCTGCGCGATCGTCGCCAGCAACGACAGATCAGCGAACACGGATTAGCGGTGGCCCGGGGAAGATTGGAAGTGCGGATGGATCGGACCTTGGAACGGCGCTATCGCTCACCGCAGAATCGCCGTTTGGCCAACCATCTGTTGCGGGAGCGGGAGGCTCTATTCACCTTCTTGAGATGTCCCGGTCTGGAGGCGACGAACTGGCGAGCCGAACAGGCCATCCGGCCGATGGTGGTGACCCGCAAAGTCTGGGGCGGGAATCGAACCTCGCGCGGAGCGCACACGCAAGGCATTCTCGTAAGCATTCTGCAAACTTGCCGTCAGCAACTCCGCTCCGCTTCTTCTATTCTTCAAAAGCTAATCTGTGCTTCTCAGCCCAAGCCTTTGGACT
The DNA here is from genome assembly GCA_963767755.1 of uncultured Acidobacteriota bacterium. Taxonomy (GTDB): domain Bacteria; phylum Acidobacteriota; class Terriglobia; order Acidiferrales; family UBA7541; genus Acidiferrum. The sequence continues at coordinate 91,106 of CAVYFO010000015.1, forward strand.
TAACTGTCCCTACGCGCTAAACAAGTACCACCATCCACGCGATGCGCGCGGGGCAGAACCAACACACACCAATCGCGAGGTTCGAGACACGCGGAGACATCTTGCAAGACCACTCGCATTTGAGCGAGAGCCAGCGCGCGGCGGTCGAGCAAATCCTGTCGAGCCGCGATCAGGTGACGGCGCTTGAAGGCGTCGCCGGCGCGGGGAAAACTACTTCTTTAACCGCGATCCGGGAAGCCGCCAACCGCGAGGGTTACAAAGTGGAAGGCTTCGCGCCAACATCACGCGCAGCACAAAAACTCGGAGAGGCAGGAATCGAATCGAGCACATTGCAGCGGCATCTCGCGCGGAGCCAAGAGCCGTACGACGGACAAAAACGCCTCTACGTTCTCGACGAATCGAGTCTCGCGAGCACGAAGCAGATGAATGAGTTCCTCCACGGGCTAAGGGAAAACGACCGCGTGCTGCTGGTAGGTGACACGCGCCAGCATGAAGCGGTCGAAGCGGGCCGACCGTATCAGCAGCTCCAAGAAGCGGGGATCCAGACGGCACGGCTTGATGAGATCGTGCGGCAGAAAGACCCGGCACTCAAGGATGTGGTGGAGCAACTCTCGCGTGGCAATGTGCGAGAAGCAATCGAACGACTGGATACGCAGGGCCGCGTGCATGAAATCCCTGACCGCGACGAGCGGCTAAAGGAAATCGCAAATGACTATGCGAGTAAACCCGAAGGCACGCTAGTGGTCTCCCCCGACAATCAATCCCGCCGCGAGATTAACGAAGCGATTCACCAGGCGATGCAGAGCAAGGGCCAGGTTGAAATAAAAGAACACAAGCAACGAGTGCTTGTGGCTCGGCAAGAGGTTACCGGGGCGGACCGGCAGTGGGTGGCGCAATACCAATCTGGTGAAGTCGTGCGCTACACGAGAGGCAGCAAGACGCACGGCATCGAGGCGGGAGAGTATGCCCGCGTCGAGCGCGCGAACGAAAAAGAAAATCTGGTCACTGTGAAGCGTGAGAACGGAAAGCAGGTGAGCTATGATCCGCGCCGGTTGCACGGTGTGACGCTCTACCGCGAGACAGAACGCGCATTCAGTGAAGGCGATCGCGTGCAGTTCACAGCACCGAATCGGGAGCGACACATCGCGAACCGCGAGCTAGGCACCATTGAAAAGATCGACGATAGAGGCAACTTGCAACTACGCCTCGACTCAGGCCGGACCGTCGCATTCAACATCAAAGAGAATCCGCATCTCGACTACGGCTATGCAGTAACGAGCCACAGCAGCCAAGGTCAAACCGCCAACCGCGTATTCGTGCATGTGGACACCGAACAAGCAGGCGAAAAACTCGTGAATCGCAGGTTGGCATACGTCGCTATATCACGTGGTCGGTACGACGCCCAAATCTACACGAACGACAAGACCAGTCTTGCCGAAGGGCTAGGACGCGACGTGTCGCACCGATCCGCAATCGAACCGGGCCGCGAGTCCACACCCTCAGCACAGAAGATCGAGCCGCCATCCGTGCGAAGCCAAGTGCATGAAAACACACAGGCAGAGGGTCACAGCATCAGCAGATAGGCTCCCGATTCCCTCCGCTCTCGCCGCCGTCAAGGGTCATGCCCAGAACCGACCCGGTCGAGTCATCGCAGAATGAAGGAATACTTGAAGTTATTCTGCTATTGAGAGGGAATCTCTGGAAATGGCTTTAGCCAAGGGTATGTTTTTCTTAAAGATGCGCACGCGGCTGCGGCACGTTGGCGGCACGCGGGCGACTGGATTCCGAAGGTTCGGCTCCGTACTATTGTTCCGGCCGCCGACCTTGAAGCGGTAGAAAAGGGATGGCATCCGACCACCTGAAACTGCGGAACTCCCGTGTCAGGCAAATCCACGAGGAAATATTCGAACGTCGTAAACACACTCGGAACTCCATCGACTAGATGTTCCCCAGCCCCGTAATGCCCGCGAATCAGCAGCCTCGGCCGCAGTTCTGCCACCAACTGGAGATTCTGCTGTGGCACATGGGCGACCACTACGTCCGCTCGCCCTTGGAGGGAACCGACCAGGCGCCGAAGCGCAATTCGATACCCTGCTTGTTCGAAACCCAATCCTAGGAACGTCGATCTTCCTACCGAATGAAGTTTCCCCGAAATCTCCCGACATCCGGGGATCTTGTTGATGCGGTCGGGATCGTAGTCTCCCTCAAAGTCATTATCGTGATCACCTTTGGTTACTAGGACTATCGACCGGTTTCCGGCGTACTTCAAAAACCGATAGAACCTGTCAACGTGGATTCTGGTATGGGCCGCCGCGAAGGCCTTGGTTTTCTGATAGTAAATTTCCAGTTGACGGAGATGATCAAGGAAACGAAAATGACGCGATTTCCCGTCGTACCTCTGAAAGGGACCATTGTTGTGAGCCGCCTCCTCGCAGATGACGCATTTTTCTTTGAATTGCTTGGCGTCTCGAATCTTTCTGTACAGAAGTCCCCTTTGCTTGCGGAATTCCGGCACCAATTCCGACCCTTCAGACCAGAAAGTGGCACTTCCATCCGACGTTAAATCGCCTGGGAGAACCACAACGTCTGGCTTGTAGCGTTCGACCAGCCTTTCGCATCCACTCCAACGCCCAATGTCTGAAAGAGCCAGAATTTTCACTGCCGTTCTCTCCGCTCTCGCTACTCTGGTAAGTGAACTTTACCAAAGGCGTATTTTTGCGTCATGAATTTCCGCGTGACAGGGGGTGATACGTCACTTAAACTTAGGGGGTAGGTAAGCTGGAGAAGTACTTCATGACCTTGGACGTTAAGCCCGAAACCGCCGCCGCACTGGAAGCCCTAGCTTCTGCCAAAGGGTTGTCTGTGGGAGACTACCTTGAGCAACTCGTGGAAAAAGAGCTGCCGCTCAAGCTGGAAGATTCCACCAGTTCGGAGGGCAGTGGCATGGTTTGGGAAAACGGGTTATTTGTCTACCGTACCGGCACGCCGCTGCCATTGCGCGTAGTTGATGATGCTATCCGCCAAGTCCGCGAAGAAAGGGCGCAGCACATCCTGGGCAAGCATTCTTGAAGCGGTTTTTCGACAGCTCTGTTCTTGTTCCGGTCTTCTACGCTGACCATCCGCAGCACGCATCAAGCACAAAATTATTCCTCGACGCAGGAAAACAAGACTTCTGCGCACTCCGCACCCTCGGCGAGGTCTACGCCACGCTCACTGGCCTGCCACTTCGACCCCGCATCACTGGGCCGGAGGGCATCAGCATCGTAAAGCAGATACGCGAAAGGCTCACCCTGATTACTCTCAGTGAGCAGGAATATGTTTCTGCTCTTGAGCTAGCTTCTTCTGGGACTATCGTCGGTGCAGCCGCCTATGACGCGCTGATTGGTCATTGCGCTCTGAAAGCGGGAGCGGATATTTTGCTGACCTGGAATGTCCGCGATTTTACAAGACTTGGGTCCGCAGTCGCTCGGCTCGTGAAAACGCCGCTGGAACTGTAGTTGCGACGCTGAACCTCCGCGATTTCCAGAGAATCCCGGGTCTTCCTTGATCCAACTCTGAACGATTAACCTTACCTCCGCTCTCGCCGCCGTCAAGGAGCATACAGTGTCAACCGCTACGCCACTGCCCGTGCAGCCAGGAACGGTACTGGCTGCCTGTCACTTCTTGACGGTTGGGAAACGGCAGTGTGTTCCTTGCCCGTGAACTGCGGGGGATTCATTTTTCTAACGTGGATTCAGACCGGCTGGCGTCAAACTGCGGACTTTTCGCATAGTATGTTAGTGCCGCGATTCTCGATGGGGATGGCGTGCCTTCCAAGAATCCAGCATGGAAGTGGCTTTCAACTCCCATAAAAGCAACGTGACTGGCTGCATGTCCTTGGGAGTAGAATGCTCCTGAAGAATTCGACTGTCCCGGGGAACACCGTGCACCCAGAGAAACCACTCGAAACTGATATTCTGAACCGATTCTTTAAACAAATTGGCGCCATCGAAAATGTGCCGACCAACGTAGTCGAGGCACTATTACAGCTGCGCAAAGAAGGCCTGCTAACAGACACCAACCGAGTGTCGGCAGCAATTCGGAGTGGTGCAGATGTCAAAAGCTAAGTTGTGTATAAAAAGGCTTGATATAACTGGGTTCAGAGGTGTTTCACTCAAGCGCAGCCTTATATTTGATGGCAAGTCAGTTTTGCTTTTCGGAGAGAACGGTACAGGCAAAAGCACTTTCGTCGATGCGCTCGACAAGATTTTCACGGGTGAGGTCTACACGCTAGACCATCGAGGACAGGGCATATCGTCGCAACGCTTTGGCCCTCATATTAAAGCCAGCGCTACAGAGATTTCCGTGGTGTTCGACGACACGAATCAAACAACGTTTAGTACGAATACTGATTTGAATTCGTGTCCTGGCGACATTAGGGAATATCTTCAAATCGCGCAGACTCCTGTTTACATTTTAAGAAGAGCTCAGGTCCTTCAACTTGTCGAGTCTCAGCCCCGAGAAAGATATGAGTTTCTCAAGCCGTATTTGGTGTTGACAGAAATAGAACAGATCGAAAGTAGCCTAAAGGCATCGTGCGAGCATTATGCGCAGGAATTGCTAAATAAGAAGTCCTTGCTGACGCGCCACAGTGACGACCTGCGACGGTACGCGCAAGTCCCGAACACGTTCTCGGGCATTACGGAATCGGCCGTTCTTGCCGCCTTGAACAGTGCGCTTTCGGGTGTTGGTATTGCGCCACTCAAGAGGTTGACCGACACGTCGACAGCAATGGCGAGCTTAAATTCGCAACTATCGCAGTTCGGCGATTTATCGCGCGTTACCACCCTGAAAGGCGCGATAGAGGCACTCGATGAGCTTCGAACCCACTCAACCACATCAATGTTTTCAGAACTTGAAACGAATCTGAATAGACTTGGAAGTTTGGAAAGAACCCAGACGTCAATAATCTACGAAAAAGTCTTAGAGGATGGCGCGAAGTGGATTGAGACGGAGAAGCGCACGGAGTGTCCACTTTGTGAGCAAGAGATGGTTAGGTTTGCGCCCGCTGAGGTCGTGAGTCGCGCGCGGGCTCGGCTTGAGCAGGTTCGCGAATTGGTCGGACTTCGTGAATCCGTTCGGAGAGGAATCTCCACCTTAGCTTCCACGCTAGAAAACTGGCAGGGACGAATCGGGCGAGTAAAAGGCCAATTGGAGAAAATTGAATTTGAAGGGAACGAACAAATTGGGAAGGAACTCGGCGCGGTAGCAGCGAGCCTGTTAGAAAGTGCCCAGACGCTTAGAAGCGTAGTCTCTCTTAGCTCAAAAACAGATTCCGAGATAGCGCCGCAGCTGCGTCATGACGGCGAGTTTCAGTCGACGTTGACGAGGATTGCCAAAACCCTAAACGAACAATTACAGCGCCTCCCTTCAGCAGAGGCAGCCCAAAGACTGCTGACGCTCCGCGACAAGCTCATACGTACTACAGAGACTTGGAGTTCGTTCACAAGAGCGCAGTTGGAAGTTACAGAATCCGAGAAATTGGCTTCCATTTCGCAGACGCTACATTCAAGTTTCGAGCGCACTAGAAAAGAAGCTATAGGAGAACTTTTCAACATCATAAACAAAGACATTAACGACATCTACTTTGAACTTCATCGACACCATGAAATCGGAACCCCGGATAAGACCTCTCACCGTAATGTCAGGCTTGAGGTGCGCGATGCTGTACAACAAAGCATAAATCTGAGAGCCGATTTCTATTCCGAGACAGGAGACCCGCGAGGCTATTACAGTGACGCACACCTAGACACTTTAGGGATAAGCATTTTCTTGGCGCTTCGCCGTTGGTACCGTCAGCAATATCCCTCATTCAACCTCCTTGTCTTGGACGACGTGTTGAGTAGCATCGATTCTAGCCATGCGGTTCGTCTGGCAGAGGTTTTATTGACTCAATTTAGCGATTATCAAATTCTGCTGACGACCCACGACCGCTTGTGGTTTGAACACCTACGAGACATTCAAAGCCGTTGCGGTGTCGGCCAAAACTTTGTCAACAAATCGATTTACGGTTGGGATATTGAAGAAGGCCCGGACTTGAGGGAGCCGTTTGACGAACATCGCTACCTAGTCGAATTGGTCAAGACTGGACAACCCTTCGAGATGGCTTCAACCGCTGGTCGGTTGCTCGAGCACATACTTCAAGAAATGCGGTACTCGTTGCGACTCAGCGTGCCTGCAAAGCCTGGAGAACGATACGAAATTGGAGACCTGTGGCCTCCGTTTTATAGAGAAATCAAAAAGAACTATCGGTCGCTCTATGCGAAAGTACAAAACGCATTGGACGCGTTAGATGTGCGTTGGCCTTTGCGCAACTGGATTGGAGCGCATTTTAACGACTGGGCACAGAACGCACCCAAGTCTGTAGTTCAAGAATTCGCTCAATCTGTTCTTCAACTTTTTGACGCAGTCTATTGTTCCGATTGCAGGAGGTTTGTCACTCCTTCAACAACCCCGTTGGGTCAACTGGCTTGCCGCAAAGGACATAGAGTGTATCCGGCTCCCGGGAAAGCGGAGGCCTTAACGTCCGACAGAGAAGGTCTGATTGCTTCGACAGCTGGTTCGTTGCGAGATGCGAAATTGACGACCGATATTCACCTTGAATGGAAGAAAGCTGAGAGGGCTAACGAGAACTAATGGCTGCCCGGCCGACCCACATTGCCGACGCGTGCGCTGCAATTGCTCTGGTAAAGGGTGAACCGGGGCACCAAGTCATCACGAATATCCTCTCTGATGCGAGGAATGCGGTTGTCATTCATCGGGTCAACTTTTGCGAAGTTTACTATGACTTTCTTCGCTCCGACGGTCCAGACATAGCAGAACAAGCCTCCGAGAGATTACAAGCTGTGATGACAATAGTTGATGTGGAAGGCGAAAGCTTTTTGAAGCGTGTAGCCCGCTGGAAAATTGGACACGCTTGTCCGGGACACAACTTAGGAATTGCGGATGCGTTCGCCGCCGCGATGGCTGAAGAATATGCCTGTCCACTCATTACGAAAGACCACGGGGATTTCGACCCGGTCGCTGCTGCCCATATCATCCAAGTAACTTGGTTCCCGTAAAGGGACGTGTGAAGATTTGAGAAGGCCTCTTTTTATGGGAAAGGTTTAGGAAAGAAATAAGATTAGCCGAATGCATGTCAGGCTAAATCGCGCAGAATCACCGGGCCAAGTGTACGGTAAAGATTAGCGATCGATAAACGGGGTTGTGGGAGATGTCTTTTCCAATCTATCTCCACTTTGCGCGAGATCCCGTGTACCCGCCGTGTACCTTACTTCGGTGCATTCGGTGTTTTTGGCGTTTTTCTCGTTTAATAGAATCAGTAACTTACGCGTTTTCAACGTCGCTTTTAGTTCGATCCCCACCGCCCCATCGGCAACACATTCAATTTCGGCCTTCAAGCTCTTGTTCCCGCCGGTAGTGTGTCAGTTTCCGATTACGCGACCTCTCTGGACCGTCGTAGTAGGGTGGGGTATGCGGCATGCGCATTGTTGCAGAACTACATTCGGCTTTAGCTACTTTAGCTGGGACAATGGAATGATCAGGCTTCCGATCGCCGCGGTGCTGGGATCCTGCACCAGCACCCGCAGCGTGGTCACTCCGGCCTGAGGCTGTACAGACTTGCGAAACGTTATGCCAGATTTCAAAACAGCTTGATATTGTTTCTCGGTAAACCGGAGATTGATTCGGTTGGCCGATTCGCGGAGCACTTTCCCGGTCTCGTCCTGTTCGATAACGGTTACGTCTAGCGCGCCCACACGGATATCGCCGTTTTGCACGAGCTGAAGATCCTGAATGCCAACTAAGCCAAAAAGGCTTAAGGAATTGGGCGTTGACTGGCTGACTCGATCTACCTTGACGTGCAGCGGAATGACAGACGAGTCGAGCGGACTCCTGATGGCCGCCAGAATACTGTTGTGACGCTCGTCCTGCGTGGCCGGGGTGTCCTTAAGAGCAAAATAGCCTTTGGGATAGCGGACGCTCAGCCCGGATCGTTTGACCTGCACTTTCAGTTCATGGAATTTTCCATCGATCGAATCGCGATCTATGTAGAAGCCGAGCGTGTATGTGACCGCCGAGTCTTCAACGGCTCTGCGGATCGCCCCAGTGATGTCGTTCGTGTTGACAAACGCCTCGCCGCCAGTTTCATCGGCAAGCTTCTGCATCGTATCGTTGCCGATTGGCTCGAAAGACTGCGCCGGCATGCTCTCCCCATTTCGCGCCACCTGGTCAAAATCAATTCCATCTTGCTTCGATTGAAAGGGCGCGCGGGCCAGCAACCCGCGGGCGTCGATAGGGTAAGCTGCAATCCGCGCTGGGCTCAATACGCGGGCCATTGCCGCACCCGAAAAAGGGAGATTGGCGGTGAGCCAAACCAGATTCTTGCGGCCCGGAATGTTTGCGATGTGGGCGGCGATCGATACTAGTGCGGCCATTGTTTTCTGGGCGCGTTCTTGATTTGCCAGCCCGGCCAGTCGCACCGCTTCTGCGTTCATTAACGCATCAACGTCGGGGCCCATGGGAGTATGGACTGCGCCGGGCTCAACTATTTCGCGGTTGGTCTTCGATGTGGTGTCGTATTTCTTCAAAATCGCGAGGAGCTGGCCGCGGTCGCTTGTAAAGTCGCACAATACCTGCAAGGAATCCCGGAGACCGTAAATGGCGACTCGGTCCTGCGGGTTGAGCTGCTTTATGAATTCGATGAGGTGGGTCTTCGCATTGGCGAGAGCGAGATCCTCCATCCAGTACGGCGTGCTCTCGTAATTCCCCGCCGCCGAACCATAAAGCGTGTTTAGGTTGTCGAGCAGTACAACAGTAACGCTGCTCGGAGTGGTTGCGGCGTATTGCGGAAGATCGGAGAAAGTGTTTTGCGGCAGGGGCTGGGCAGGTGGCGGTGCAGGTTTTATGGACTCGACGGTGAAAATGCTGATTTCTTGGGACTTTCCTCGATCAAACACGGCGAAATCGTCCTTCGTCAAATCTGCGACGGGGCCGTTCTTGTCACGCGCGATGACACCTACCTGAACAAGACGAGTGGACACGCTAATCGTCGGAGGCTGCGTCGCGTTTTGGGCCGAGACGGCAATTGCCGCCAGCCATGCCGCAAGTAATGTAAGCGCAGTTGAGATGCGGGCCACGAACAGTACGATACCCCTCGCGAGATACGTTGTCAGCCCTAATGAAGAAATTGAGTTGCTGCTCCACTCCAGGACCACGGAATTCGGCTCAAGCTAATATACGTGGGACAATGGAATGATGAGGCTTCCGATGGCGGCGGTGGTGGGATCTTCGACCAATACCCGCAATGTTGTCACGCCTGCCTTGGGCTGCACATCCTGGCTAAAGGGCATGCCCGATTTTAAGAGAGCCGTGTACTGCTTCTCGGAAAGTCGCAGGTCGTAAGCCTTGTTCCACTGGCTGAGCACCTTGCCTGCCTCATCTTGCTGAATCACATAAACGCTAACTGTCCCCTTGCGAAAATCTCCACTCTGCACCAGCCGAAGACTGTGAATGTCAATCGAGCAGTACACCTTCAACGAATCCGGCAGCGGCTGGTTCACACGATCCACTTTCGCCTGCAACGGAATGACGGACGACTCGATTGGGCTTTGCACTGCCGTCACCACCGTCTTCCAATTCTGGTCCTTCGTGGGAGGGGCATCTTTCGATGCAAGATACCACTTCGGATAGTGAATGGTCAGGCCCTCGCGTCTTACCTGCACTTTAAGTTCATGGAACTTTCCATCGGCGGAATGCGCATCAATGTAGAAACCCAAAGAATAGAGAACGGTACCGTCGGCTACCGCCTCGCGGATCGCCCCGGTGAGGTCGTTGGTGTTGACGAAGGCCCGTCCGCCAGTCAGGTCGGCGAGCCGCTGCATGGTATCGATGCCGGTGGGTTGGCCCGAGTCCGCCGAACTGTTTGCCTGATTCATCTCCGATGGCAATCCTATCTCAGCCATCGGAGTGTCATTCTCTTGCACTAATGAGGAGCGCGCGACCAACCCGCGCCCGTCCACCGGATAGGCGGCAATCTGCGCGGGGCTGAGGATGGCGGCCATAACATCGGCGGAGAACGGAAGATTCGCGGTGAGCCATACCAGATTCTTGCGCCCCGGAATGTTAGCCACGTGATCGGCAATGGCCTTAAGGGCAGCCAGAGTAATCGCAGCACGCGACGCGTTTGCGTTTTCCGCCAGTCGCATGCGGTCGGCATCAATAGGCGGAGGGACGCCACCGCTGGGTTGGTCGGGCAAATGAGTCCCGCCCGGCTCGACGACTTCCCGGCTAGTCCGCGACCGCGCATCGTAGCTTTGTACGATTGCCAACAGTTGGCTGCGGTCGCCCGTGAAGTCGCACAGCACGTGTAGCGTGTCGCTCAAACCATACAGGGCCACGCGGTCCTGCGGACCAAGATTTTTGAGGTATTCCAGCAGATGCGCCTTGGCATTGGCGAGAGCGTGATCCTCCGCCCAGCGAGGCGTGTCCTCGTATATTGTCGGCGTGGAACCATATAACGTATTTAGGTTGTCAAGGAGGACAATAGTGACGCTCCTCGGGGTGGCTGCGCCGTATTGAGGAAGATCGGAGAACGTGTTTTGCGGCAACGGCCGCGCGGCCTGCGACGCGGAATCACTGGATTCAAAGGAAAATAGGCTGATTTTCTGCGGCTTCCCCCGGTCCAGCACGACGAAATCGTCTTTCGTCAAATCCGCAACCGGTCCGTTCTTGTCACGGACGATGACACCGACTTGAACCAGCCGAGTGGATACGCTAATCGCTGGCCCTTGCGGCACGTTTCGAGCCGAAACGTCAATCACCGCCACCCCTAACGCAAGTAACGCAAGCGCAATTGAGATGCGGGCCATGAAGAGCACGATACTCCGCGCGAGGTACGTTGTCATCCATAAGCTCAACCTGGAGATCAAGGTCAAAAGCGAACCAGGATTTTGAGATTAAGAGGCCACACTGTATTTCATTCCGCCCCCCAATTTTTTCGACGAGCGTGGTACACATCGAGGTAGACAATAGCGATGTCTAACAGGTTGCTGAAAAAATCCGGCGACGGATGATTTTTTCCGTTTTGTCCGTCGTGCAGCGGTATTGTTCCTCGTTGTCGATGTTTCTTCTCCGTTCCACGGGGTGTTTCAGGCCCTTCAGAGACACCACTCCCTGGGCCCTACACCGCCGCTTGCGCCAGCAGGTTCCTCGCGCGCACCAGGTTGTAGGCCGCTGCGGTAAACGTGAACATCCACTCCACCCGCGCTTCCCCGCGATGCCGCAACTTCTTCAACAACCCGATCGTCTTCATCCACCCGAATATCTCTTCTACTCGTTTGCGCACCCGCTGGCTGACCTCATAACCAGCGTGCCGCGCCGTGCGTCCATCTATCGCGCTGCCACCTCGCCGCTTCTCGTTCCGCGCCACGTGCGGTGTCACCTTCTTCTTTCGCAAGGCCTTCACCAAGTCCTTTTGGTCGTAGCCTTTGTCTCCACCCAGCGTCACACGCTGCTCTCCACTCACTTCTTCCGCCATCTCCAGCGCCGCCGCGCACTCCGCCGTTCCCGTTGCTTTCGTCAACCGCGTCTTCACGATCAACCCGTTGCGGTTTTCCATCAGCACGTGCCCCGCATAACTCAGCTTCGCTTCTTTGCCCTTGCCCTTCTTCGCCAGCCGCGCATCCGCATCCGTCGTGGATTCATGCGTTTCGTTCGAGCGCTTCTCTCCGTGAAAATCCACCGTCGGATTACTCCCACCTTCCGCCGGCGGTTCGCTCTTCCCATCCTTGCGCTTAAAACTCTTCGCTCCCGCCCACGCCTCCAGCAACGTCCCGTCCACCGTGAAGTGCTCGTCACTCAGCAGCCCGTGCGCCCGAATCTTTTCCACCACCCCATCGAAAAACGCCCCCGCTATATCGCCTTCCAATAAACGGTCACGGTTCTTCGTGAACACCGTCGGTACCCACACGGCATCGTCCATGTTCAGCCCCACGAACCAACGGAACAGCAGGTTGTAGTCCAGTTGCTCCATTAGCAGCCGCTCGCTGCGCACCGTGTACAGCACCTGCAGCAGTAAAGCTCGCAGCAGCTTCTCCGGCGCGATCGACGGCCGCCCGTTCGCCGCGTATAGTCGCGCAAATCCCGGCGACATCTCTTTCAACACCGCATCCACGATCTCGCGAATCCCTCGCAGCGGATGATCCCGCGGCACCCGCTGCTCCGGCGAAATGTAGCTGTACATCGCTCCCTGCTGTTGATCTTCTCCGCGCATCCTCTCCCTCCACTCCCTCTAGGACGCGCGAAACTTCCTCGCCGTATCATCCCCCCTGAGACTTTTTCAGTAACTTGCTAAAGTGTATACCCGTCCGTCGCCGACGGTACGATTATTTGGCCTCGATTCCGATGACGTGTTACCGGAAAAATGAACCGAAAGGATTACGCAAAATCAGGGATCACTTTGCGGTTCCGTATCTGAACAGTTTTTGGCATTCTTTTCGGAGAAAACCGGCGGTGACGGGAATGGGGTGATTGCCCTTTTCGAAGACGAGCCGGCAGGGGATTAGACAAGCTCGCCACTTGTAGTCTTCCGTACCGCGTTTGCGGCCGTAAGCGGCAATGTCTTCTTGGGAAACGCCATAGACGACCGCGCCAATTCTAGACCACACGCAGGCACCGGCGCACATGGCGCAGGGTTCGTGCGTGGAGTAGAGGACGAAGTCGGCCAGGTAGCGACCATAGCCGCTTGATACGTACTTGAGGGTTTCCAACTCTACGTGCTTGATGCTTGATCCAGAAGTTTTTACTCGGTTTCCTGCGCTGGCAATGACAACCTCGCGCTTTCCCGTGAGGCGTGTAATGACCGCGCCAATGGGATAGTCGCCTCGGTCACCGGCGCGTTTGGCCTCCGCGACAGCCAATTCCATGAACTTCTTTCTAGGTTTGTAGGAAGCAGGAATCATGTGTGGATAGATTATATCCGTTTGTCGCGAGCGTCTCTTAGGATAGCCGCACATGTCCGATACCGCGTTTGTCGATACTAACGCAACGGGAGAGCTGATAACTTCCGGGTTGCGCGTTATCGGGGCGGAGTGAAGCACTTGGAGTATTATGGCCGGGAATAACCAGGGTTGCTTTTGCACGAGATTGTGGTCTGGCGCAAATGCGATCCGCTAAGTGAACTGTCAAGAAATGAGTGAGTCAATTTTCAAGGGGAACATGAATTGTGACCGTCTACAAATCGTGGTGCTGAGAACAGCCATACTCTCGTGCATCCTGTTTGCCGTTGCCCCGGTGGAACTGCCTGCGCAGACCGCCACGATTCATGTACGTGTACTTGACGGACGTACAGGAAAAAACTTGTCCGGAATGAACCTAGCGTTTGTGGACTACCATGCTGATCGGGACGGGAGCACTCAGGCTGATCTAAGCGGGAGAGTGACTATTGAGACCTCGGCAGTTGGCGATTCATATGTTGCGAATCCAGACATTCATGGAGTCTTGGTATTTAACGGGTTGGGTAGCGGGTTCTGGATACCGTGTACTCGGCAAAAGCTCTACGATAGCCATACGCGGACATACGGAAGCGAACATCTCTATCCGGTTTCCACAATCCTCGCTTCAGGCTTAGTAGCTAGTAATAGTTGCAGCAGAAGAACCGCTACAGCAAAGCCTGGCGAACTCATTATTTTTGTTCGCCCTGCAACCTGGTGGGAAAAGTTTATCTGGGGTATGGAATCGTAAACTATGCTGCACATTCATAGCGCCCGTTGAAGACAGGTTCAGAGTGCTCAACTCCCGCATGGTCGGCTACACGGAAGTCATCCCGAAACGACGTTCGAGGGGATTGCAACGCAAGCGGCATTTGCCGATACCGAGTATCAATCAAATTTCAGTGCCATTCGGTGACCGCAGTGGCCCGCCAATTCGATTCTGTCCGTGGAAGCGGTTGCGCACGGACACAAGGCCTCTGACTTCCATCAAACTGCCATCAACGGGCCCAAATTGAAGCAAAAAAAGGGAAACACAGTCAGCACTCGCGAGAAGTCAGCGAATTGATTCCGTTAGGGATAGTTAGGATTCGTTTTGCTGCGTTGGGCGGAATTTGGATTACGAATCGGCTGCTCTACCACTGAGCTACCTCGGCCCGCCTATCGACAATAGCATCCGCGCAAAATTTCTGTCAATTCAACGAAAGGAAAGTTGTGTTTTTGCGGCGAGCTATTATTTCGAGAAGGGATACATGGCCCAGCCGATCCCCACTCCAATTAGCAGGAATAGAATCAACGACCAGATGATGTACTTTATCCGCTCGCTGGTCCGGCGCCGGCTCAAAAATCCAAAAGCGATCGAGATGATCAGCGCAAATAGTGTCATCGATTGAAAATGCGTGAGATGAAACTCGATCGTGGCGATCACGCCTTCCGCCCCCGCGCCGCTTCGTACGCGTGCAGCGCGGCCAGCAGGTTGAGCACGCCTGCGGCGGCGAGGAATCGCGTGCCGTCATCGCCTTCGGCGTGCGCCGTATCCGAACCGTCCGTTTCCAGCGCTTTCGCAGCCAGATAAAAAGAGCCTGTGCCAAGATCGGCTAGGTAGCCGAGCATTCCGAACGCGTCGCTTCTCTCCGAACCGAAAACATTCCCGCGCATCCCGACGGCGAGAAAGACCAGCGCTGCTACGGTTAAAAAGCATGCCACCGCCCGCCCCCACATTTTTTGCAACGCGTGGCCCAGTCCTGGAACCAGCCATCCGGCTACACCAATCGCCAGCGCTACCAATTCGCTCTTCTGTTGATGCTCTTGCGGCACGTCGGCAGAAATTGCACCCGCGGTCCCGGTTGCGTCGGAAGTCGCGTTCGTGGTCACGCCCGTTGTCAATTCGTCAGCCATTTCTCTCCTGCTGGTTTCGCTTCTTGCAGCCGGTCTCGTCTAGGCTAGCAACGCCAAAATCTCCTTCTGCACTGCCCCTGTTACGCGCGCTTCTTTTTCGCCGACATAAACATTCACTTCGCTGCGGATGCCGAACTCCGGCAAGTAAATTCCCGGCTCGATCGAATTACACGTCTTCGGAATCAAATGCCGCACATCGTGCGTTTCCAATCCGTCCATGTTCACGCCGTTTCCATGCACCGTTTGCCCGATGTTATGCCCAGTGCGATGGAAAAAGTATTTGCCGTAACCCGCTTTTTCGATCACTTTGCGTGCCGCTTGATCCACCTGCCATCCTTCGAGCTGCTTTCCCGCTGCAATACTAGTTTGAATCAACGCAATCGCTTTGTCCCGCGCCTCGCGCACAATGCCAAAAATCTTCGTCATTTTCTCCGGAACCTTCGCGCCGAGATACCCGACCCAGGTGATGTCGTAATAGACGCTGCCCGCGGCCTTCGTTTTCCCCCAAACATCTAGCAACAACAAGTCCCCTGCGCGAATGGGCGAAGCCGTTTCCGGCGTGGGGCCATAGTGCGGATCGCTTGCGTGCGGTCCGACGGCAATGTCCGGCCCTTGGTCCGCGACAATTCCCGCCGCTTCAAATTCCTTCAGGATCCACTGCTTCAAATCGTATTCCGTAAACGCATTTTTCTCGCGAACATTCTTCGCTGCAAGCTCGAACGCCTCTCGCACCACACGGTCGATCACCTTGCCCGCAGCCAGATGCGATGCAAGCTGCGCTTCGCTCCAACACGCCTCATACTTTTGCACCAAATCGGCGGAGCTAACGACCTTCACACCCATGCTGCGGACCAACTCAATCGTTCCCGCGTCCACCATCGCCACATAAGGTATGGCATTCTTCGGCGAATACTGCATCGCCACATTTTTTGCCCGGCCCAAAAGCTTTCCGAGGTTCTTCCTCAATTCCTCCTGCCCGGCATAAAACAGCGTCTCGCCCGGCAAAGCCGCCAGCGATTCCGTCTCGATTTTATGAACTAACTTGCGCGGCGTCCCCTTCGCCGGAACAAAGTAATACCACCGGCGAGTGCGCATCCCCGGGGGCAGCTTTAGGATCCCCTGTGCAATCGGGTCGCGCCCGCGAAAATCATAAAACAGCCAGCCATCCACCTTTGCGGCTCGCAAATCGCTCTGTATCCCGTCGATGTCCGCACTCATATTCAGAAGACGCCCTTTCTATTCCCCGCGTTTTAGAGATACAAGGGATCAAGCTTCGTGCGCCAGGAGCCCCAGGACTTGTTGCTTTGTCACGCCGTGAATCTCGACGCGTTTTGTTCGGCTGCGCTCGCCGGCAAGGATTCTAACAGCCGACTTGGGCGTTTTCAAAAGCTGCGCGAGAAATTCCACCAGCGCCTCGTTCGCCCTATTTTCCAACGCCGGCGCCTGAAGCCGAATCTTCAGCGCACCCGCGTGCTCGCCAGCGACTTCATTTTTGCTCGCTCCCGGCTGCACGCGCACCGCAAACGAAACGCTTCCCGCCGAGGCATTCTCCGCAATTTCGGGAAACATTCGCGCTCACCAGGCTCGCTGATACTGCTCCGGCGCTTCTATTTTGACATCCAGCGCCTTCGCCGCTCGCCGCGGCCAGTAGGGATCGCGCAATAATTCGCGCGCGAGAAAAACCAAGTCCGCCTGCTCGGTCGCCAAGATCGTCTCTGCTTGCACCGGCTCCGTGATCATTCCCACCGCGCCCGTCGCAATCCCAGGCTCTTTGCGAATCGCTTCTGCAAATCCGGTTTGATACCCCGGACCGAACGGGATTTTCACCCCGGGCACCGCTCCACCACTCGAAACATCGATCAAGTCCACGCCCAGTGGCTTCAATTCTCGGGCCAGCGCGATCGTCTGCGCCAAATCCCAGCCACCTTCTTTCCAGTCCGTCGCCGAGACGCGCACAAAAACTGGCAGCCGCTGCGGCCAAACTTCGCGCACCGCGCTCACAACCTGTTTCGCAAAGCGAATTCGGTTTTCTAATTTTCCGCCGTACTCGTCGGTTCGCGCATTGCAAAGCGGCGACAAAAACTGGTGGATCAAATATCCATGCGCGGCGTGAATTTCCAGAACCTCGAATCCCGCCGCCAGCGCACGTTCCGCCGCTCGGCGGAATGCACCAACAACCTCGCCAATCTCGCTCACTGACAATTCGCGCGGGACGTTGTAGCCCGCGTCAAACGCCAGCGCGCTCGGCCCAACC
Organism: uncultured Acidobacteriota bacterium; assembly: GCA_963767755.1. Lineage (GTDB taxonomy): Bacteria > Acidobacteriota > Terriglobia > Acidiferrales > UBA7541 > Acidiferrum. The sequence continues at coordinate 108,284 of CAVYFO010000015.1, forward strand.
GGCTCCCAGCCTCCATCTTTTGGCGCGACAGGCTTGCCTCCCATCCACGGAGCTTCGACACTCGCTTTCCTCCCCGCATGCGCCAGCTGCACTCCCGGCACCGCCCCGTGCGCCCGAATAAATTCCGCAATTGGCCGCCAGGATGCGACCTGCGCTTCGTCATAAATCCCGGTGTCCACGGCAGAAATTCTTCCTCGCGCCTCGACAGCCGTCGCCTCGGTAAAAACCAAACCCGCCCCGCCAATCGCTCTGCTCCCCAAATGCACGAGATGCCACGCCTGCGGATGCCCCTCTTTCGCCGAATATTCGCACATCGGCGACATCACAATCCGGTTCTTCAGCTCGATTTCGCGCAGCCGTAATGGACTAAAAAGCTTCATCCTCATCTCCCGTGAAATTTATTGCCCAGCCTTCAAAGCGCTTCGCGTTCCGAACAGCGCCGTTCCCACGCGCACTTCCGTCGCGCCCTCCTCAATCGCCACTTCAAAGTCATGCGACATCCCCATCGACAGCACCGGCAACTCGCGCCCGATTCGCTTCTTTAATCCATCGCGCAATTCTCGCAACCGCGCGAAAAACGGCCTCGTCTCTTCGGCATTTTCCGCAAACGGCGGAATGCACATCAGCCCGGCCAAGTCGAGAATTGGCAGCGCCGCAACCTGCTCCGTCAACACGGGAAGCTCGTCGATTTCCGCTCCGCTCTTCGCTTCTTCACTCGCGATGTGCACTTCAATCAGCACCCGCAGCTTGGGCGCTCCCTCCTTCTCGCCCCGCACCCTGTTCAACTTTTGCGCCAAAACAAAATCATCCACCGAATCGATACAATCAAAAAGTTTCGCCGCCTTTGACGCCTTGTTGCTCTGCAAATGCCCAATCAGGTGCCAGGTCACGCGCAATCCCATTATCCCGCTCTGCTTCCCTTCCCACTCCTGCACGCGATTCTCGCCAAAGTGCCGCAGCCCTGCCGCGTACGCCTCGCGAATTGCCTCCGCCGGATGCGTCTTCGAAACTCCAATCAGCGTAATCTCTTCAGCCCTTCGTCCGGCCCGATGCGCCGCAATAGCAATTCTTTCTTGCACCCGCGCCAGGTTTTCTCGAATTGATGTCGTCGCCATATTCAAATTCAAATCGTAGCATGCGTGGCGTTGCAGCGTTGCGACTCTGCGGTTAGACTGGCTTCCAGTATGCCTCACGCGGGAAAACTCATCGCCATCGAAGGCATCGACGGCAGCGGCAAGCGCACGCAAGTCGATCTTCTCGAAAAAGCGCTTGCCTCCAGCGGCCACGTCGTTTATTCCACTGGCTTTCCCCAGTACGATTCCTGGTTCGGGAAAATGGTCGGTCAATTCCTCAACGGCGATTTCGGCTCACTCGAAACCGTCGACCCGCACTTCAGCGCTCTCCTCTATGCCGGCGACCGCTTCGAAGCCAAATCACGCCTGGAAACTGCTCTGAACCAGGGCATAATCGTTCTCGCCGACCGCTATATCGCTTCGAACCTCGCCCACCAAACGGCGCGCGTGGCTCCTGCTGAGCGCGCGGCATTCATCACGTGGATCGAGCATCTCGAATACAACATTTACAATCTCCCGCGAGAATCGCTGGTCCTCTATCTTCGCGTGCCACCTCGCCAGGCCCAGGAACTCGTCGCCCGCAAATCCGCCCGCACCTACACCGCGGTTAAACAAGATATTCAGGAGGCCAGCCTCCGGCATCTGGAAGAAGCTGCCGCCATGTACGATCAACTCGCGCGCCGCCCCAATTGGGCGACCATTCCGTGCTACGACGAAGCGCGCGGCGCAATGCGCCCGCAAAAAGAGATCGCCACCGAAATTCTCGCCGCTGTCCTGCAAGTTCTGATGAGAACTCTCGCTGGGCTGGATCACTGACCCATGGCCTTCTCCGAATTCCTCGGGAATGAACGGATCGTCGCCGCCCTTCGGGGCGCCTTGCGTAGCGAGCGCGTCCCCCACGCCCTGCTCTTCAGCGGCCCGCGCGGCCTCGGCAAATTCACTCTCGCGCGCATGTTCGCGCAAGCCGCCAACTGCGAACGCCTCAAGGACGACTTCTGCGGCGAATGCGAAACTTGCAAGCGCATCGCCCTGCTTGCCGATCCCGAAAAGCTCATTGAGCAAGGCCTCGCCGAACGCGGCGAAAGTGCCGACGCCGCCACCGTCGAGCGCGTCCCTCTCATTCTCCAAACGCATCCCGACGTCTGGGCGCTAGTCCCCGACCCCGTCCGTTTAAAAAGTCCAGTCGCGCGTCCCATGCTCCGCATCGGCCAGCTACGCGCCGTTCAGCGCGCCGCCTATTTTCAGCCCATGGGACGCCGCCGCGTTTTTATTCTGGATGGCGCGGAAACCATGCGCTGGGATGTCGCCAACGTCTTCCTGAAAATTCTCGAAGAGCCCCCCGGCTCGGCCACGCTCATCTTAACCGCGCCCTCGCCTTACGCGCTGCTTCCGACCATCGTCTCTCGTTGTCTGCAATTTCATTTCGCGCCGCTCTCCCAACCCGACGTCGAAGACATCCTCAAAGAAAAAACGCAGCGCAAACCGTCCGACCTAAAACTCGCCGCGCAACTCGCCGAAGGCAGCCCCGGCCTGGCCATCGAAATGAATGTCGAAGAAACCGCCGAGCGCCGCCGCGATGCACTGCAAATCCTCGAGCGCGCCGCTCGCGGCCAGGGCTTCGCACAACTTTTCGCCGCCACATCGGCTCTCGCCAAAGACCGCGACTCCTCCTTCGAAGACCAAATCAACGTCTTCTACGGCCTGCTCACCGATCTACTCGAATTAACCTCTGGTCTCAAACGCCCGATCCTGCGGAACGTTCCGCTCGCCAAGGAACTCGAATCGCTCGCCAAATCCATCGATTCCCGTTGGGTCATGCGCGCCATTGCCGGTTTTGACGAACTCCATGCCGGAGCACGCCGCAATTTGAATCGGCAGCTCGGCCTCGACGCCCTGGCGGCCTCTCTCGCGCCAAATTCTTAGCGCCATTCTTCCGCCTCGCAATTAACTCCTTTTATTCCGTCAGCTTGCGCCAAAAATTTTTTCAAACTCAACTGTAACCCCGCGCCTCAAGCATGCATCTCACCAAGTGAACTCACCCCACCGTTAGCTGCGAGGAGAAATCATGGTGAACCGCAGAATGTTTCGACCCGGATTTGTCGATGTGAAGGAACAGCCGCCGCAGCGGATGATTCCCCACAATGGGCCCGTGCCGAGCAAGAAGCCCGCGCCGCCCGAGACAACCCACGCCGAGAACTTCTACTGGGTCAAGCAGATGCAGAGCCACACGCCGATGGTCGTCGTGCTCGACAATGGCGAATCTCTTCGTGGCACGGTCGAGTGGTACGACCGCGATTGCATCAAGCTCACCCGCCAGGGCAGCCCCAATCTGCTCATTTTTAAGCGCGTCATCAAGTACGTCCACAAGGACGGCGAAGAAGCTGCCGCAGGCGGCGACGAATAGACTTTTGCTTTCGGAGCGGTCGCTGCGTTCAGACTTTCGGCCTGTCACTTTAACTTTGAACTTTTGACTTTCGACTCTTTGATGGCAATAGCCTGCTCCTAACTCTCACTGCTGCCCCATCGAGTTCCCCCTTGCTGCCCCAAATGTGAGCAGTGCCTTCGCCGCCAGTGAACCATCTTCCAAATAAATTTCGCACTCCGTCACGACAAAATTCCGCCCAGTCCGCAATACCCGCCCGACTGCTTTAATCCGCCCGCCCGGCACGGGCTCCAGAAAATTTATCTTCATCTCCACGGTAGCGATATCGGTCCCCTTCGGCACCGTTGTATACGCCGCAATCGCCGCCACCGTATCCGCCAGCGTGGCAAGCACTCCTCCGTGCACCACGCCGTGAAGCTGCTTGTGCTTCGGCTTCACTCTCATGCTGAAAACGACGTGCCCCTTCTCCAAACTCTCCAGCGAAAGCCCCAGCAGCGAAGTCGCGCCGCCCTCGGTAGCCCTCTTCCGCAGCGCCGCTTCGTACTTCTTCAAATCATTGAACAATTCGGACTTCATCGATTCCTCGCGCTCCTCTCAGGTCCCGTCTACGAATCCCGTCGTGGGGGCGGGGCTTGCCCCGCCCTTTTCCAATGTCGCCATCCATCGGCGCGGGACACCATCCTCTCAATACGCCGAAAGCCCGCCATCCAGCGGAATCGCCGCCCCCGTCAACCAGCTCGATTCCTCCGACGCCAAAAACACCGCCATTTCCGCCACATCTTCCGGCCGCCCCATTCGCCCCAAGGGAATCTGCCCAATCCTTGCCTTCCGCAAAGCCTTCCCCTCTTCGGACGCAGAAAATAATCCCTGCACCAGCTCCGTCTCCACAATCGATGGACAAATGCAGTTCGACCGCACATTTTCGTGCGCGTGATCCAGCGCCATCGCTTTCGTCAGCAGCGTCACTCCGCCCTTCGAAGCGCAATATGCCGCGCGATCCTTCATGGCTACCAACCCCAGCACCGACCCGATATTCACAATCGCTCCGCCCCCCGCCTTACGAAATTCCGGCAACGCCGCACGGCACATCAAAAACGGCCCTTTTAGATTAATCGTCATCACCCGGTCCCAGTCGTCCTCGCTGATCCCTTCAATCGTGGATGCGCTCAATATGCCCGCGTTATTTACCAGCACATTAAGTTTTCCAAATTTCTTCGCCGTCTCCCGCACCGCCTTCTCCGCATCCTTCGCCTTCGCCACGTCGCACACAATCGCCAGCCCCTCGCTCCCCTGCCTCCCCAGCGCGCGCAAAGTCTCGTCCAGCTTCTCCTTCCTACGCCCGGCCACCGCCACCTTCGCTCCTTCGCGCCCAAACGCCAGCGCAATCGCTCGCCCAATCCCCGTTCCTCCGCCAGTTATCAGCGCCACCTTCCCCGCCAGTCGTGTCACGGTTTTGCCCCCTCCCGCGTCTAATGGAGTGCCTTTATGGCTTCGCCTGATAGGCCTCAACCTTGGCTTGGCCGAACTTCGCAAGTAATCTCGAGGTTTGCCGGTAGAATGCTGCCCTATCTGCCCGCGATTCACAACCAAGCTGTAGGGGCGGGGCTTGCCGCGCCCGCTCTTGCAAAAAGGCAAACTCAGTTTTGAAGCAAGACCGAGAGCGCCCAATGAAAATCGGCATCACCTGCTATCCCACTTACGGCGGCTCCGGCGTCGTCGCCACCGAGCTCGGCCAGGAGCTTGCCGCCCGCGGCCACGACATCCATTTCATCTCCTACGCCCCGCCCATCCGCATGAATCTCAACGACCCGCACATTCACTTCCACGAAGTCGAAGTTGCCAGCTACCCGCTTTTCGATCACCCGCCCTACACGCTCGCCCTCGCCACCAAAATGCTCGAAGTCTTCGAAGCCGAATCGCTCGACCTCCTCCACGTCCACTACGCCATCCCTCATTCCGTCAGCGCGCTCCTCGCCCGTTCCATGGCCGCCCCGCGCCGCCTCCCCTTCATCACCACGCTCCACGGCACCGACATCACCCTCGTCGGCAGCAATCGCAGCTATCTCCCCATCACAAAATTTTCCATCGAGCAATCCGACGGCGTCACGGCCATCTCGCAGTATCTTCTGAATCAAACCATCAAAGAGTTCGACATCAAGCGCCCCATCGAAGTCATCCCCAATTTCGTCAATTGCGATCTCTACACCCGCAAGCCTCATCCCGAGCTGCTCGCGCAATGGGCCCCCAACGGCGAGCCCATCCTCATGCACCTCTCGAATTTCCGCCCCGTAAAGCGGCTTACCGACGTCGTCGAGATCTTCGCCATCGTCCGCGCCAAAATGCCCGCAAAACTCGTCCTAATCGGCGACGGCCCGGACCGCGGCTCCGCGGAATATCTGGTCCGCAAAAAACGCCTCCAAAAAGATGTGATTTTTCTAGGGAAACAAAACGGTGTTTACGAAAAACTAGCGGTAGCCGATCTTTTCCTCATGCCCTCGCAGCTAGAATCCTTCGGCCTCGCCGCTCTCGAAGCCATGGCCTGCGAAGTTCCCGTCATCGCCACCAACGTCGGCGGCGTCCCCGAAGTCGTCGAGCACGGCGTCGACGGCTACCTCGTCGAACCCGGCGACGTCAAATCCGCCGCCGCCCACTCCATCGAAATTCTCTCCCGCGCCGATCGCGGGCGCGAAATGGGCCAGCGCGCCCGCCTCGACGCCAAACGCAAATTCTGCGCCAACGACGTCATCCCCCTCTACGAATCCTACTACCGCCGCGTCCTAGAACAATCCTCCGCCGCCCGCGCTTAAGTCTTAGTTTGACGCCTTTCGAACGGATTGAAGAACCATATTGATTTCTGCCTGCGTAATGGCTGGCACAGACCCCTTTTCGTTTTGAGCAAACAGAAACGCGAGCCCGCCATCGTCCGCAAAGATCTCGACGTCAATGGATCTTGGGCGGCTTCCTGGGTTCCCATATTGAAAACCTTGGAAGCCGCCCGCTCGAACTCGAAATATTCCGGTCTCTCCGCCGTTCGGAATCATGATCCCCTTGATCACCAGAAGCATGGTGCCACCCGCAGCCTGCCGACGGTCGCTAAGCAGCCCTATCTTCCGGGGTGTGGTCCCCAGGACCAGATTGATCAACGAGTAGTCCGATCGCAGCGCTTCGTCGCCATATAGTTGACGTAATCCACCCGCGTCGTTTCTCGACATGCTAAGGAACTCATTCACAAATTCCTTCGGAGGGACCTTTGAAAACCAGAGCGCATTCCCTGTGCGAAAAACGAAAACGACCGACGTCGGACTCACCCGCCTCGTTTTGCTTTCATCAACGGGCCACGGAAGTTCGAACTCATATCCTGAATACGTGAACTTCTGTCCGGGCTCTTTCGAAACCGATAGGTCTGACAGTTCGATCGGCGCTTTCTTAACAACAGGCATCTTCCATCCTGTATACCTAGCTTCCAATGCGAACATAGTTGCCACACCAAAGAACCACACGTAAAGCGCCACCGCTGCTGCCAACGCCCCCAGCCAAATCAGCACCCGTTTCCGCTTTGACATGGAGTCACCTTTCGAATGTACTGGTTCAGCCTGAAATGGAGAGGTGACGTTTTCCGTTAGTGAAGATTCCGCCCCTTCGGGGCGGGGATTTTCAAGGCATGAGGATCTATCGTCCGATGCCTGTGTCTGGATGCTCAGCGCGAGAGGATCAACTCCCGCGCTGATTCGCATCGGCTCGATGAGTCCTACCAGGTTATCCCTCAGCATGGTTGCATCCCTGCAGAGCCCGCCTCTGTTTCACCTGGCGAGGTCATTGTAGTCGTGTTCGAAGAATGTGCAAGCAGCGATCTTGCCTCCCGCCGGAGCTGCCGTTGGTGACGCGCTTCCTCGAGCTTGCGATCGCGTGCCGCGTGGATCTCGGCCTGTCGCCCGGCGAGCATATCGTGCGGCGTCACATAGCCTATGGCACTGTGCAAACGTACGGTGTTGTAATGCTCCACGTAGGTTTGAATCAGACGCAGCGCATCTTCCCTGGTCAACGGTGTGCCAGGTCGGAGGCACTCTGACTTTAGGGATTTGTGCCAGCGCTCCAGCTTGCCGTTCGATTGCGGATAGCCGGGCGAGGTTCGCACGTGGGTCATCCCCGCGATGCGAATGAATTCCTTGAAATCCCTGGCAATAAACTGTGGTCCGTTGTCAGAGATGATCCGGGGTTTCGCTTCCGGATATTTCTCCCGCGCTCGTTGCAAAATGATTTCGATCTCCGCTTCGGTCATCGATTCCCGCAGATCCCAATGAACGATCGAACGGCTGTAGCCATCCAGAACGCTGCACAGATAATAGAAGGTGCCGCTCACGTTGATGTAGGAAACATCGATGTGCCAATGCTGGTGCGCATGCGGTGGTTGCTCGAAACCGCTCCCCTTGCGCGAAGGCTTGCCCTTCCATCGGGAGAGCAATCCGGCTTGTTGAAGCACGCGCCAAACGCTGGAGGGGCTAACGGCCACAACATCGGCGTCCAGCATCATGAACGTCAGTCGTCGATAGCCTTCCAAGGGATGTTCCCGGTGGAAGCCGATGATGGCTTGCTTCTCCCACGGTTGTAGCCAGAAATCACGGGGAACCCAACCGTTGTGCTCATTGACGCGCCCATAGCGCTCTCGCCAGTCGTAGAACTTGCTGGCTCGCACGCCCAGCCAGTGGATGAATCGTCCGGTGCCGATCTCCGTTTTTTCCGACCAGCACCGGACGAAATCCACCACCAGGTCCCGCACATCGTGCGGCACCCACACTTTGGTCAGAGCTCCCCAAGACTTTTTTTTAAGGCGATGTGCTCGGCCATCAATTCGGCCAGCACCTCGTCCTTGGTCTGGATCTTCTTCTCCAGAAATTCGATCCGTTGTTGTTCGGCTTGGTGGTCCGACCGGCTTTTGCCCTGGAAGGCGGCCGCTCCGTTCTCGAAGAACTCTTTTTGCCAGCGGTAGAACACCGTCGGCTGTAGGCCCAGTTCCTCACAAAGTTCGGATACCGGCACCTTATCGAGCAGGTGCCGTCTCAGGATGCCGACCTTCTCTTCTGATGGGTAGTGCTTGCGTTCTTTTCGCATGCGTCCTCTCCGTTTATATTAACGGAAGAACGCCATTCTCCATTTTCAGCTGAGGCGGCACACGAACACTAAGGGTCGTGCTACTCTCCAGACTATCGGACTCCTTATCCCCCCGGTAAGGAACCATCCCGACCGGTTAACTGGCCTCAAGACCAGTCCTCTGTTTTCTTGTGACATGTCGACGAAAAGTGTTTATCTTTTCTCCTTCCGGAGGACAGACACCCCATGCATCGCCGCGAATTTCTCCAACTCTCTCTCAGCGCCCTCGCAGCCTCGATTCTTCCCACCCCACTGCGCGCCTCCGAAGTCTCCAAGCTCCGCGACCTCGCCGCTCACCGAAAACTCCTTTTCGGCTCTGCCGTCTCCGACTCCCAACTCCACCGCCCCGACATCACCGCCCTTCTCATCAATCAATGCTCCATCCTAGTCCCCGAAAATCAAATGAAGTGGCGCGCCACTCATCCCGAACAGGATCGCTTCGATTTCACCCAAGCCGATGCCTACATGGCATTCGCCGAATCAAATCACCTGCTGGCTCGCGGTCACAATCTCTGCTGGCACCAATACAATCCCGCGTGGCTCGAAGCGGTCGCCACTCCGCAAAATGCCGCCGGCCTACTCCGCACCCACATCCTCACCGTCGCCGGCCGCTACAAAGGCCGCATCCATTCCTGGGACGTGGTCAACGAAGCCATCCGCCCCGAACACCACAATCCCCACGACCTAACCAATTCCGTCTGGCTCAAGAATATCGGCGAGGACTACATCGACCTCGCCTTCCGCACCGCGCACGAAGCCGATCCCTCCGCCCTCCTTACTTACAACGACTTCGACATCGAAACAGACGCCCCCGAGCAAGAACAAAAGCGCGAAGCCATCCTCGCCCTCCTGCACCATCTGCGCAAAAAAGGTGTCCCCATCCACGCGATGGGCGTTCAGTCTCACCTAAGAACGGTGAACGGTTTCCCCACCTGGAACGGCCTGAACAAATTTTTGAAAGAAATTTCGAAGATGAAGTTACAGGTCTTTGTCACCGAGCTTGACGTCGACGATTCCGCCATGCCCGCCGACATCACCGAACGCGACCGCCAGGTCGCCGCACTCTACCGCAGCTACCTCGACAACATTCTCCGCCAAAAATCCCTGAAAGCCGTCCTAACCTGGTGCCTCTCCGACCGCGACTCCTGGCTCCAGCACTTCCGCCCCCGCAAAGACGGCCTTCCCCAGCGCCCTCTCCCCTTCGACGCCGACCTCAACCCCAAACCCGCTTTCTTCGCCCTCCGCGACTCCCTGGCCTCCAAACAATGAGTCCGCAAATAATCTTCCGCGCCATTCCTTCCAAATCCGTCTCCGCCGCCGGATGCGTGCCACTGTATCGTGTTACGATATACAAGCTGATGGTCCAGAATGTGACTTTCCCTCCCCAAGTGCTACGACATGGATGACGGCAAAATCTCCCGAGCCTCAACGACCGGCGGCCTGCCAGTCGACACTTCCCTGGCGCCCGCATTAGAAGCCGCGCGCGCCCCCGTACAAATTCCCCTGGTCAGTCTCCGCACCGTCTACATCAGCGTCATCTCCATTCTCGTCGCCTGCGCCGCAGCTCTCGTGGCGCGCCTCTTGACCGCGCTCATCGGCCTGATCACCAATCTCTCTTTTTTCGGCCGTTTCTCCTTCGCCTTTAGTTCTCCCGCCGGAAATCATCTCGGCGCATACGTCATTCTCATTCCTGTCATCGGCGGTCTCATCGTCGGCGTCATGGCCCGCTATGGCTCGGAAGCCATCCGCGGCCACGGCATTCCAGAAGCTATGGAGCAAGTTCTCTTCGGCGGCAGCCGCATTCCCCCGCGCCTCACATTCCTGAAGCCTCTTTCCGCAGCAATCGCCATCGGCACGGGCGGTCCCTTCGGCGCTGAAGGCCCCATCATCGCCACGGGCGGCGCATTAGGCTCGCTCGTCGGTCAAATCCTCAAAATCACCGCAGACGAACGCAAAACTCTTTTGGCCGCGGGCGCAGCCGCCGGCATGACGGCCACTTTCGGCAGCCCCGTATCCGCCGTCTTGCTCGCCATCGAACTTCTTCTCTTCGAATATCGTCCCCGCTCCATTATTCCCGTCGCCCTCGCCTGCGCCGCCGCCCAAGCAATTCGCATCGCGTTCGTTGGCGCTGCGCCGATGTTCGCAATGCACGGTATCGTCGAGCCGCGCGGCTACGCCTTGGCCGTGTATATCTTGATTGGCGCAATAGTCGGCCTGGCCGCCGTCATCGCCACCCGCGCCGTCTACGGCGTCGAAGACGCTTTTGAACGCCTCCCCATCCACTGGATGTGGTGGCCCGCCATCGGCGCCGTGGCTGTCGGCGTGGTCGGTTATTTCGCGCCGCACACCATGGGCGTCGGCTATGACAACATCGAAAACATCATAGGCGGCAGCATCCTCGGAAAAGCTCTGGTCTTTCTGTTTGTCCTGAAATTTGTCTCTTGGGCCATCTCTCTAGGCAGCGGAACTTCCGGAGGAACCCTCGCTCCGTTGTTCACCATCGGCGGCGGATTGGGCTCAGTCCTCGGTGCAGCAGCGCTCTCCATTTTCCCCACCCTCGGCCTCGATGTCCGCGTTGCCGCGCTTGTCGGCATGGCCGCTATGTTCGCCGGAGCGTCCCGCGCCCTCCTGGCCTCCGTCATCTTTGCATTTGAAGTCACTCACGAACCGCTCAGCCTCTTGCCGCTTCTCGGCGGTTGCACCTCGGCATTCCTCATCTCCTCGCTTTTGATGCGCAACACCATCATGACCGAAAAAATCGCTCGCCGCGGCGTTCGCGTCCTTGCCGAATACTCGACTGACTTTCTCGATCAGGTCCTCGTCAAGGACGCCGCAACACGCGTCGTTGCAGCCCTGGCCGCCGACGACTCCTTGGCCGCCGTCCGCGCCTGGTTCGCCTCGCGTGCTCCCGGCACGGAGCATCAAGGTTTCCCGGTCCTCGATCGTGATGGATATTTTCTCGGCGCCATCACTCAGCGCGAAATCCTTGATTCCCCGCTACCGGAATCCACGCCGCTCCGCCAGATTCTCAGAGGCTCTCCAGCCATCGTCTTCGAAGACAACTCTCTTCGCGAAGCCGCCGACCACATCGTGAATGAAAACGTAGGCCGCCTCGCTGTCGTTGCACGCGACAATCCTCGCAAAGTCGTCGGCTGGCTGACTCGTAGCGATATTCTCGCGGCCCACCGCCAACGCCTCGCCGACTCTTCCATCTCTAATCGCGAGATCGACATCCGGCCTATTCGCCTGAACCGCCCGGTTCAACCTCAGCATTGAAGTCCTCCCAGCAGTTCTGGAATCGCGGCACCCGGCTGGTCACACTTCAGCAACTTCCCAAAGTGTCCCAGCCCCTATTTCAAAGGCCAGGGTTTGGAGACTGCACCCCAAGTGCTTCTCTTCGGGCTCTGTTGATCGCGCCCTAG
>CAVYFO010000016.1:0-85278 GCA_963767755.1 uncultured Acidobacteriota bacterium
CGTTGGCCCCCGCCACCTCATCACTTCTCCCGACGAGCTCCACACCTACGAATGCGACGCTCTCTCCTATCTCCGCGCCATGCCTCGTGCCGTCCTTCTTCCCGATTCCACCGCGCAAGTCCAGGCCATTCTCCGCCTCTGCCATCGCGAAAAAATTCCTTTCGTCGCTCGCGGCTCCGGCACCGGCCTCAGCGGCGGCGCGATGCCCGTCGAAAACGGCATCGTCATCAGCCTCACGCGCATGAACCGCATCCTCGAAGTCGATCTCCCCAACGCCCGCGTCGTCGTCGAGCCCGGCGTCATCAATCTGGACGTCACCGCCCGCGTCCAGCCCCAAGGTTATTTCTACGCGCCCGATCCCTCTTCGCAATCGGCGTGCAGCATCGGCGGCAACGTCGCGGAAAATTCCGGCGGCGCGCATTGCCTCAAATACGGCTTCACCACCACGCACGTCCTCGGCCTCGAAGTCGCCCTCCCCGACGGCTCGCTCGTCCACCTCGGCGGAAAAACGCTCGACCCTCCCGGCTACGATCTCCTCGGCGTTTTTGTCGGCTCCGAAGGCACTCTCGGTATCGCCACGAAAATGATTCTCCGCATCGTCAAGCGCCCCGAAGCCGTGCAAACCCTCCTCGCCGCTTTTCCGTCCACCAACGAAGCCGGCGCCGCCGTCAGCAGCATCATCGCCGCGGGCATGTTGCCCGCCGCCATCGAAATGATGGACCGCCTCGCCATCCAAGCCTCCGAAGCCGCCGTCCACGCCAACTATCCGACGTGCGGCGCGCTTCTCCTCGTCGAGCTCGATGGCCCCGTCGCCGAAGTCGCCGCGCTCATGACGCATGTCAGCGAAATTTGCCGCGCCCACTCCGCCAGCGAAATTCGCGTCGCGCAATCCGAAGCCGAGCGCGCCCTCGTCTGGAAAGGCCGCAAAGCCGCTTTCGCCGCCATGGCCCGCATCTCGCCCAACTACATCGTCCAGGACGGCGTCATCCCCCGCACCGCCCTTCCTCGCGTGCTCACCGAAATTGAAAAGCTCAGCCGCGAAGCCGGCCTCCGCGTCGCCAACGTCTTCCACGCCGGCGACGGCAATCTCCATCCCATGGTCCTCTACGACCGCCGCATCCCCGGCCAGGAGCACGCCGCCGAAGCCCTCTCCAATCTTATCCTCGAAATCTGCATCGCCGCCGGCGGCTCCATCACCGGCGAACACGGTGTCGGCGAAGACAAAAAGAAAATGATGTCCAAAATGTTCGCCGAACCCGACCTCGCCACCATGCACCGCGTCCGCTGCGCCTTCGACCCGTTGCAACTCTCCAATCCCACCAAAATGTTCCCCACCCCCCGCCTCTGCGGCGAAAAACCCGGCGAGTACACCCCGCACCCGCTAGAAGTCGCGGGCACTGCCGACCGCTTCTAACGCCGCCTATGTGGATAAAACTGTTTCCACTCCTTGCGTTCCTTCTTGCCGCATCGACGACGCGCGCCCAGGAAAAGCCAGCGGAAGTTTCCCTCTGCGATCTAGCCTTGCATCCGAAATCATTCGATCGGAAAACGATCCGCGTCCGCGGAACGCTCGATGTCAACTTTGAGGATTTCACCCTGGCAATAGATAATTGCGGCACGCAGCAACAAATCTGGCTAGCTTTTGGAGGGGATGTGCCAGGCATCGTCGCTTCCACGGCGAACGATAACTTCAGGAAGCCCGGCACGGACCTCAAGGTAAATGGCGTCTCTTACGGAATCGCAAAGGACGAAAACTTCCGTAAACTTTACGCTCTAATTGCAGCGCGCCACGGTGACAAACCCACGTACCGCGTAACGGCCACATTGACAGGCACTTTCCTCGCAGGCGAGGAAATCAGGGTGGCGAACGGAAAAACATTCCTCGGCGGTTACGGCCACCTTGGATGCTGTTCGCTCCTTGTGATCACACAAGTCTCAAACGTCGAGTCGGTACCGCATGCAGATCTCAATGTTAGAGGTATCGTTCTATGAAATGATGGTAAACCGCTCGCAGGATTCACAGTTTTCGATGACGTAGTTGGCGGCTCACCTCCCGAGCGCCAGCAGACTCTCACGGACGAACAAGGCCGTTTCCAGTTTTCCAACTCTGGCCAGCTACTTCGAGTTGAAGACCCGCGCTATCGTCCCCTAGCCCTTGCCGTGGAGCCCGGAGGCAGCCCGGTACACGTGAGGCTAGAGGACGCCAGCCGATCGGATTGGAAGCTCTCGCCATGCTCGCCGGCGGATTCCGACAGCCGCATTGGCTTCTCCATACTATTCCGGCTCCCGATAACCATGGAATCCAGCCCCTTCGATAACGATGGCGTTCACACTCTCTTTATTTTTCCGCACGGAAGCAGCGCGCCCGAGGCGGAACTCATGTTCAGCAACTTTGCGGATTCAGGAACGACTCTGCAGGCGGCGGACTCAAGCTCAGGTACACAGCGTTGGATGAAGGACGGTTCCGGCAAAGTCATTGGCATAGACGCACGCGGCGGAGCGCGACGTGTTGGCTCCTGGCGCAGTACGCTCTTCTTTCCGTATGACGAGGCCGGTTACAGACTACAAAAAGGCAAACCAACAGCCGACCTGGATAGGATCATCGACTCCGCATGCATTAAATGAAATTGTCGGTTCCATCTGCCGGGGCCCAAGGTTCGTTTTTTGAACCTTGGTTTGGTTGTGTTTCTTCGAAGGCCCCAACTCAGTCGGCGTTGCGTCGCCATCTTGGGACTGTGATTATCGGAGCCGTTGTGACCAAGAAAAGAAAACCCCCGTTAGAAAAGGCCGCCCAGGAGCTCACCGCGATAGCCGACAAGTTCCTGAGTTCCTCGCCACCCGTAGAACAAGACCGTCGAGTCGATAATTTCGAGAAGTCCGCAATCAAGATTTACCACGCAAAACACGCGGTTTCTCATTGACAATCGATAACTCCCCTTTCATAATAGCAATGGGGCAACATTGTGTCTTGTGCCCGGGAACGCCAATCTCCAGATTGGCGTTTTTGCTTTTTGGGTGGCACAGGCTTCAGCCTGTGCGCTTTTACCCGACGCCGCAATCCCGGCCAAAACAGCTTCAGCCAGGGCCAGCCAGCTAGACAGAGAACCGAGGCTTCCTTGATTCCCAGAGTTTGCCCAATTCCGGTGCGCCTGTAACCCGTTTAGAATCAGCGTTTACGGAAAATCACGCAACTGTTGATTCCAGGCCACTTACAGAAATTCTAAGTCCTTTAGAATCCACGTTTACAAGAAATGTAGGGGAGGTCCAGGTTATCGTTAACTAGAATTTGCTCGAACGCTCCAATCCACGCTTGCGGACCGCATAGATCCGTATCGCTATTGGCGACACCGGCACACTGTAGTACCTCCGTTCCATCGCGCACCACAATCCCGCACCTGAAAATGGCTGGACTTTAGAAATTCCTAATCCGTCGATGCCAGCGAGCAGTGCGTAGTCCCGGGCCCTAGTTAAGACGAAAGCGGAGGACCCTCATGAAGTCTTTTGGAATGTGGAAATTGCCAATGATTGTGCTCGGGATGGGAGCCGCAGCGCTCCTCTCGCCAACCTGCAGAGCGCAGGAAGTGAGCCCCGACCACTTCACCGAGACCGGCGTTCAAGACGTTTACGAACCCGCTCCGGCCAAGGCCGTCGCGCCCATGGCCAACCAGAAGCCGGCCACTTTGCAAGCACGCGCCAACCAGAACAATGCCCCAGCGAGCCTGCAACTGGCCGCCAAGCGCACGCCCGTGCCGCCAACGCAACGTGGCAACCAGGCGATCGTCGACAAGCGCAAGCCGGCTCCCAGCTCGCCGAATAAGCAGTAATCAGGGTCACTGCTGTCCAAATTAGCTGAAAACTGGTCGCCAACATCTCCAGAGTAAAGGCAAAATTCACTTTCTGAGCCCTGGACGCAGGGCAGGTTGGTGGTGGCGAAGCGTTTCTCTTGATCGGATGCTGTCTAAATTCCCCCTCTTGAAATCTCGAAGTTACATCGAATTGTTGGCATGTGACTTATCGCTGCTGTCCAATCCATCGACCCACTCAGATCAGTTGCAACGTCAACTGCTCTGACGATCTTTCTGGTATCGGTGGTGGTTGAAAAGGATCGTCGATCCATGTCCACAGATCACGGTAAACAAACAATTGCTGCCGCAGAAGTGCCACCAGATTCGAAAGGGACCAACCGAACGTCGATCGCAGTTGCAGGTATTTCACCACCAGCATGGCGATCAGCGCCGTCCAGAGCTGCGTTTTCAAAGCATTGGCGGAAGTTCCTACAAACGTTTTCACCCGCAGTGACTGTTTCAAGGCCCGAAAAAACAACTCGATTTGCCAGCGCTCCTTGTAGATCGCCGCGATGGTAGCCGCCGCCAGTTCCAAGTGATTGGTCAGAAATACCAGCACGCGATCGTGCTCCTCGTCGTAAAACTCGATCCGCCGGAAGAAAGCCTCCTTGCTCTCCCGCGCAAGCTTATAGAAAAAGACCACTTCATCCCGTAGTACGTCGCGCCGCTGCGGAATTTCACGCTTCTCCACCACGCCATAGTCGGCGTTTTCCTTCAAACGCGTCACGAAATAAACGCCCTGCTCGGTCAAGCTCATAAACCATTCGTAGTCCGTATAGCCGCGGTCAAATGCCAAAATCGTCCCCCGCGCAAATTGCATCTGTCGCGCCACACGTATCTCATGCTTTTGGCCCTCCGTGATCACCGCGAAGGACGGCAGGTAGCCATCGTGGTCCAGCAGCAAATGAAGTTTCACCGCTCCCTTCGTCAGGCGGAACTTAGCCCAATCAAACATGGTGGCGCACAGATCGATCACCGTGGCATCCAAGCTCAGCAGAGGATTCTTAAAACGGAACTTCCTCTTCTTTCTGGTTTCTGGTTGGCCGGCCACCAACATCTGGCACTTCGCCAGCAGCTGCTCAAACACGGTGCGCTGCAGCTGCCAAGGCCGATGCTCATTGGCGTAGGCCAGGGTGGAGCGAGAAGGAGCCGTGGGCAACCCCAGATGACGAAGTTTCCCTTCGCTGGCAGCCAATCCTCCACAAATTTCGCGCAACGACTTGGCGTGCCCCAGCTGACAGAAGAGCATGGCGATGAACTGGCCCCAGCTGGTGAAACCTCGAGCATGACGCTCCGCGTTGTGCTGGCGCACGGCTGATTCGAATTCCAGACGAGGGATTAACTGCAAAATCTGTGAGAATATACTGCAGACTCGATTCACGGCTGAGCCTCCTTAGCGTTGTGATTGGCTTTTGCAGAGCCCAACCTCAAGCTATCAGATGCTCAGCCTTTTTCTTGCGTCAAAATTCCAAATCCTAATTTGGACAAGCGTGAATCAGGGTATCGGCGCGACGGCGGACAAAGTCCGCTTGCATGCCTGACGGAATGAATCTCACTGACCGCGATCCACTCCGCGGGCCATCGCTGCCGCGCGCCAGAATCTCACCTTCAATCTTCCCAATACTTGTTCACCTTTTTTCCACCAGCAGTCCACCCGCCGTGCATTGGCATGCAATTCCGTATATGCGACAAATGGCTCACGACGGAGCCGTAGACGCGGCAGCCAGTCGAAATCGAAAAGCGAAAGGACAAAATCCATGAACACTTATAAACAGTTGCTGCCCCGGACGATCTTGATCGGTTCCTTCGGCGTCGCCGCCATGCTGCTCGTAGGCACGCCCTCCTGCAAAGCGCAGGAAGTCAGCCCCGACCACTTCACCGAAACCGGAGTTCAAGATGTCTACGAAGGCGCTCCAGCCAAAGTAGCTGCGCCAACGGTCAAGCAGAACCAGTCCGCCGCGCAAACCCGCGTGCATCGGATCAACGCGTCTTCGACGAAGCAGTCCGGCGCGAACCGCACTGCGATATTGTCCGTGCAGCTTGATAATTCCGCGGTGGCCGACAACCGCAAGCCCGCCGTCAGCACACCCCAAAAGCAATAATCCGGTGGTTGGCTAAGCCGCGAACAGCATCGATGGTCAGTGGCCAGAAGGCTGTGCGTAATAGCCTTGGCGAGTACGCGCGGTCAGTTTACGGTCTGCGAGACTGACTTCCAGATGATGATATGTCTCGCGTTTTTGGTCCAAGGAGGGAGTGAAGGAAATCTCGTAGTACGCCTCCGAATCGGCCAGGCATTTTTGGACGGATCCGGTAATGTCGTTGCTGGAGGTGAGAGCAAGCCCACCGCTTTGCGTGGCGATGACTTGCAGCGCTAAATCTCCCCAGTCGGCCTGATTGGGCTTGCTGATTCCCTTAGTGAAGGCCTCCCAGCGAAAGGCCCGGCCTCCGAAGTCAGCGCTGCCGAGCGGATCGATACTATAGAGAGTGATGCGGCCTTCGCGCAGCAGAGTCGAGACCCTCACCACGTCGTCGAAAATCTGCTGGTCCTGCTTTGAAGTCATCTGTTCCTCCACACCCGGGCCAGAGAGGATCGGCCATCCTGGAGAAATCCACACAATCATCTTGCGCCCTGGCCGCGCAGCCTCGCGCGTTGCAAGCTGAAGCAGTGCTTGCATGGAAATCTGGAAGCGTTCGAGGGCGCTGTAGATGCCGCCGGAGCGGAGAATCGAATGCAATCCGAGCGTGTACTGATCCAACGCCGCGCTCAGTGCGTTGCCGTCACTTGAGAAATCGTCTTGAACCTTGATGCCGTCATCCGTAAGAAAGGCAAGCGCGATCGGGTGTGCAAGCCGTCCCTCATCGGTCTTCAGGAATTTGTCGATCTCTGTTCGTTCGTAAGCGATGTTCTCAAGTCCGGTGTTCACGTCGTCCACAACCAGGACAACCTCAATCGGAGCATCGCGCTCGCGCACGGCTAGGAATGACTGGATGGTTTGCGGCGCCTTATTATCCAAGATTGTGAAATCCTGCTGCTGAAGACCGCTGACTGGTGGCCCGGACTTTTGAGTCACAACCACATCGAGATGGACCGTATCGGCGGCAGGCTGGGCTGGCGGGCTGGGCTGTTGCGCTGAAGCCAGCGGCGTGTAGAACATGGAAACAAGTAGGAAAAGGCCTAGTCGCGCGTTAATGGACATGCGTTCCCTCCGTCCGAGCAAGAACCGGCGGCTCGCTGTTGTACTGTTTGACTGATCTCGACTACGCAAGGGCCTAATGGCATAGACGCTTTTCAAGCTCATTCAGTTACGAAACGAGTCGCCAGGGAACTCCCTGGCACTCGTCAAGTTCGATGGGAAAAACAACTTGCTGGTTAGGTCCAAGTTAGTTTGTTTTTCGTTTCCGAAGCCGGCCCGGTCGTTGTCAGAGCGCACCTTGACGGCGCGCTACCGTTGTAATGTACTGAGTCTCGCAAAATGGCAACGGCTCCGCTCCACATCGAAAACGAATTTCGCACAATTCTGGCTCCCGATTCCATTCGCGCAGCCACTGAAGTTGACGCCGTTTGCGGCATCAGACCGCGAGTTATCCTCGAACCAGCCAGCGAACAGCAGCTGGCCGCGATTCTGAAGATTGCAAATGACGCAAACCTGTCGGTTACTTCGCGCGGCGGCGGCACTAAGCTCTCCTGGGGAAATCCGCCGGCTCGCGCCGACATCATTCTTTCCACCGCGCGCCTCGATAAAATCATCGAGCACGTTTGGGCCGACCTCACCGTAAGCGTCGAAGCCGGCTGCACCATTCAGAAATTGCAATCCGCGCTCGCTCAACATGGCCAGCGCCTCGCGTTCGATCCGCTCTGGCCTGCGCAAGCGACGATCGGCGGCGTGCTTTCAACGAATGACAGCGGTTCGCTTCGCCTCCGCTTCGGTCCGTTGCGCGATCTTATTATCGGCGTGACCATCGCTCTGGCGGACAGCACGCTCGCCTCCAGCGGCGGCAAAGTCGTCAAAAATGTCGCCGGCTACGATCTGCCCAAACTCGTTACTGGCGCTCTCGGCACTCTCGGCGTCATAACCCGCGCCGTCTTCCGCGTCCATTCGCTTCCGCATCACACGAAGACGCTCTCCGTCTCCGCAGGCAATCTCGAAAAAATGCAGCAACTCATCCTCGCCATCCAGGAATCCAAACTGGCGCATACAGCGCTGCAAGTGCGCCTCGCGCAGGACACGGAGGCCGTTGTAGATATTCTCTTTGAAGGCACCGAAGGCGGAATCACCGCGCAGGAAGCTCAGTTCCGCGAAATCGCCGGAACGGCTCCGACGAGCGTTGCTTCTGCGTCGGTTTGGAGCGCTTCCCAAGAGCTTTGGAATTTCTCTGACGCCGCCGTCGGAGCCGTCGCCAAAATCACCGCTCTCCCTGCCGCCATTGCACGCACGATCGAGACAATGCAACGCATAGCAAACTCCCGCAAAGCGCAGTGGAAGTTGACGATGCAAGCCACGGGCATTGGCAGGCTTCGCCTCGAAGCTACGCCGGAGAATCTTCACGCCGCGTTATCCGAACTTCGCAACGAACTCGAGCCCGCGGGCGGTTCGCTCGTAATCCATCACCGGCCAGCGGCAATGCCGCCCATAGACGCCTGGGGCCAGTCCGGTAATGCACTTCCTCTCATGCGCGCCGTAAAAAAACAATTCGACCCGAAGAACATGCTCAATCCAGGCCGCTTCGTCGGCGGCATTTGAAGGGAGCTTTCCGCCCATGAACACGTTGAAATGCCGATCGGTGCTGCGCATCGCTCCAATCTTCTTCCTGCTTGGCGTCGCTGTCGGAACCGCTTCTCCTCAATCGTTAACTGTTCCCGCGGCTTCGCAAGCAATTCATGCAAACTCCGCCGTCCTTCTGGAAACTCTTTCGTGGGACGAAGCAGAAAGTGTTCTCACGCCCGACGCCGTCGTCGTCATCCCTCTCGGAGCCGAGTCCAAGGAGCATGGCCGCCATCTCCAGCTCAACAACGATTTCCTGATGGCCGAATATCTCAAGAAGCGCGTGCTCGCCGCCGCTCCGCAATACGTTGTCGTCGCTCCCACCATCAACTACAGCTTCTATCCCGCCTTCCTCGAATATCCCGGCTCAACGACTCTGAGCTTCGACACCGCGCGCTCCATGTTTACCGACATCGTCCATTCCCTCGCCCATTACGGCCCGCGCCGCTTCTACATTCTCAACACCGGTATATCCACGCTTCGTCCGCTCGCACAAGCCGCCGCCGATCTAGCCAAAGACGGCATCGTTCTTCGTTACACGGATCTCACCAAAGAGGATCCGGTCGAGAAAAAAGTCCGCCAGTCGGGCGGCAGCCATGCCGACGAAGTCGAGACTTCCATGATGCTCTACATTGCGCCCGAAACGGTTCGCATGAGTCGAGCCGCATGGGATCTTCGCCCCGACCAGCCCGGCCCTCTCACGCGCGATCCTCACGGCAAAGGCACCTACTCTCCCACCGGCGCCTGGGGTGATCCGACCCTCGCGACGCGCGAAAAAGGCGAAGCCTTGACCGAATCTCTTGTTGCCACAATTTTGAAAGACATCAGTGACCTTCGCCAAACCGCGCTCGTGCCAGTTAAGTAGCATCGATTGCATCCGCCGTCGCGTATCGGTTAAGGTCACTGCTGGAAACTGAAACTCGCTTCTATGGCCTCGACTTCAAACGCATTCGACGCGCATCATCCGCCTTCCACGGAAATCATCGATAAGTGCGTTCACTGCGGCTTTTGTTTGCCGGTATGCCCTACATACGTTCTTTGGAACGAAGAAATGGACTCGCCGCGCGGCCGCATCTACCTGATGAAAATCGCAACAGAAGGCACCGCGACAATTAATCCGCAATGGGTTAGCCATTTTGATTCCTGCCTGGGCTGCATGGCTTGCATGACGGCCTGTCCATCCGGTGTCGACTACGGCAAATTGATCGAAGCAACGCGCGCGCAAATCGAACGCCATCATCCGCGCTCGATCTTTGAAAAACTTCATCGCCGCATGATCTTCGCGTTGTTTCCGCGCCCCGATCGACTGCGCCTGCTTCGCTGGCCGCTGCTCGCCTACCAACAATCGGGCCTGCAAACTCTCCTGCGCAAATCCGGGATTCTCGGCCTGCTTCCCAAGAAATTTCGCGCGATGGAAACGCTTATGCCCGCGCTGGGCCGCGCCGAATCCATCCCCGAAATCACGCCAGCACAAGGGGAAAAGCGCAAGCGGGTAGGTCTTCTGCTCGGCTGTGTGCAGCGTGAATTTTTTCCGCAGGTGAACGCCGCCACCGCGCGCGTTCTCGCAGCCGAAGGCTGCGAAGTTGTCGCGCCGAACGAACAGCCTTGCTGCGGCGCGCTGATGGTTCATGCGGGAGAAGAAGAAGGAGCATTGGCACTCGCGCGAAAGACGATTGACGTCTTCGAGCACGCCAAAGTCGACACCATTGTTACCAACGCCGCGGGCTGCGGCTCAAATGTAAAGGAATATGGCCACTTGCTGCGCGACGATCCGAACTATGCCGAACGCGCGAAAACGTTCGCCGCAAAGTGCAAGGACATCACGGAAGTGCTCACCGAGCTGCCGGCGCGAGCCGCAAGAAATCCGCTGCGACTCCGCGTGGCATTCCACGATTCCTGCCACTTGCAACACGCGCAAGGCGTGCGCGCGCAACCCCGTCAACTGCTCGCGAATATTCCCGGACTCGAGCTAAACGAAATTCCCGAAAACGCCATTTGCTGCGGCTCCGCAGGAATTTACAATCTTGTCCAACCGGACGCTGCCAACGCCCTCGGCGACCGCAAAGCCGAACTCATCGCCCCGCTCAACGCCGAAGTCGTCGCCACCGGAAATCCCGGTTGTCTACTGCAACTGCAATCCTCTTTAGATCGTCTCGGCTGCAAAACGCGGGTCGTCCACACCATTCAATTGGTAGACGCTTCCATCCGCGACAAGCGGCTGTAGGGGCACGATACATCGTGCCCTCATCGCATTGCCGCGGCGTCTAACAACTTAGCTTCGATTTTGCTAAGCGGTTTTTTTCGTCCACGCCCCTAGAATAGCGCCCATCAAAAACAAACCGACAAGTGGATAAAACTCATTAATCGCGAACAGATGCATCGGCCGCATCTCATACATATACGTGGTGTAGACAATTGGACCGACAATTCCAATCCACAAAAAAATCCCAACGGCGGCGCCGCGCGCGGCCGTATTCGCGTTCCGCCAGCCGCAAATCTGCGCCAGCACGAACGCAATCAGCAGATTGAGCGCAAATGTAATGACATACGGCAATATGGGATTCATCGATTTCGCCTGCACATCCGTCATGTGCTCGAGCGCCATCCACGGCTTGCTGAATAGAAATCCGTACCAAAGCGCGCCGAGTAGCCAATACGCAATGGCCGAGACAACCACCGCCGCATAATTCGTTTTCATATTTTCCTCCTCGTTGCGTTTGTGGGCCGCTTGCGCCAGTGGATGAAACCGGGGAACTCTTGCCAACTCACAGTGGGGAGAGTTTCCATATTCTGCCTCGGAGATGTCAAGCACATTGCCGCAGCAATCCGTCCCACATCGCGCTTCACCGATATGCACGGACAAAAAAGTAGATCGTCATTCCTGTTCCCACCAGAATTACAAAACCTCTGATCCAGGTCTGCGGCAGCTTTTGCGCAAAATGCGCCGCGAAATAGCCGCCCACAATGGCTCCCGCAATCATGACGATCGCTTGCGGCCATACAATCGCTCCGGTAATTACAAACGTGATCGTGGCCACGCCATTGATCACGCCGCCGAGCGCCACTTTCAGCGCGTTCATGGCGTGGATGTCCGTCATGCCGAGCGCAGAGAGCATCGCCAAATTCATGATGCCGATTCCGCCGCCGAAATACCCGCCGTAGACGGCCACGGCCAGTTCGAAGATTGCCGCGCCCGCCAGTGCCGCGCTGCTCGCGTCGCGCGAAACGCTCGCGGAAATTCGGCCGGTCAGGTGTTTGCCAAACGTGAACAAGAGTGTCGCGCCGAGCAGCAGCCACGGCAACACTTTCAAAAAGGTTTGCGCGGGAGTGTGAATCAAGAGAAAAGCGCCGCTAAGTCCGCCGATCACTCCCGCCGCGATGAGCGGGATCATCACGCGGCGCGAAATGTTGAACCTGCTGCGATACGCTCCGCCGCTGGCGGTCACACCGACCCAAAGCGCCAGTGTGTTCGTGGCATTCGCGGAAACGGGCGCCACCCCCGTAAAAAGCAGCGCGGGAAAAGAGACGAAGCTTCCACCGCCGGCGACGGCATTGATCGCGCCGCCCAACATAGCGGCGAAGAAAAGAAAAATGGCGTGCGCGATGGTCAAGCCCGTTTTGTATCACGATTCCCGGCCGCGCTCCAGTTTCATCGCGCCCGCCGCTGAAATCCGTTTCCCTCATGCGCAGCCTATTTCGCGGCATCGGCTTTTCGTTGTATCTTGGCTTGCCTCAATTACCCATGGAGGGGAGCTGCCGCCGTGGCCAAGACCCGGGTCAACAAAGCCAGCAAGTTCGCAGCCTCACGCTCGGCGAAGAGTGTCACGGAAGCGCAAATTGCCGTTCATTGGAAGGAAGAGGACTATTTTTATCCCTCCAAGAAATTCAAAGCGCAGGCCAATCTTTCCGATCGCGCTTTCGTCAAAAAATTCAGCGAAAAGAACTTTCCAAAGTGTTTTGATATTTACGCCAAGCTTCTCGATTGGGACAAGCCGTGGCGGAAAACTCTCGATACTTCCAATCCGCCGTTCTGGAAATGGTTTGTCGGGGGCAAGCTGAATGCTTGCTACAACTGCGTGGACCGGCACCTCGAGAAACACAAGAACAAAGCGGCGCTGATCTTTGTCCCCGAACCTGAAAACGAATCCGCGACGGTTATCACCTATCAAGAACTCTACAAGCGCGTGAATGAAGTCGCAGCCATGTTGCGCGATTTTGCGGGCCTCAATGCCGGGGACCGCGTCACCATCCACATGCCCATGATTCCCGAGCTGCCCATCACCATGCTGGCGTGCGCGCGGCTAGGCGTCATTCACTCCGTTGTCTTCGGAGGTTTCAGCGGAGAGGCATGCGGACTTCGCGCCGCCGATTCTGGCAGCCGCGTGCTCATCTACGCGGACGGATATCACCGCAATGGAAAGTGGGTCGACCACAAGCCCAGCGCCGACGTCGCCGTCGAAACCGCAAAAAAAGAAGGACAGTCGATCGACAAAGTTCTTTTCTGGCGGCGCTATCACGGGCACTACCGCTCGGAATCCCCGATGATCATCGACCGCGACTATTTCGTGGACGACGTCCTGAAGGATTACCGCAATCAAATTGTCGAGCCGGTTTCACAGGATGCGGAGGCTCCGCTTTTTCTGATGTACACCAGCGGCACGACGGGCAAACCGAAAGGCTGCCAGCACCGCACCGGCGGCTATCTGGCATACGCCGCGGGCACATCAAAGTACTACCAGGACATTCATCCCGAAGACGTTTACTGGTGCATGGCTGACATCGGCTGGATCACCGGCCACTCTTACATTGTGTATGGCCCGCTGGCTCTCGGCGCCACGAGCGTGCTTTACGAAGGTGTGCCGCAATTCCCAGATGCCGCGCGCCCGTGGCGCATCGCTGAGCGGCTGGACGTCAATATTTTTCACACTTCGCCGACAGCGATTCGTATGCTTCGCAAAGCGGGCGGCGATGAGCCGAGAAAATACAACTACCATTTCAAGCACATGACGACCGTTGGCGAACCGATCGAGCCGGAAGTGTGGCGCTGGTATTACGAAATGGTGGGTAAAGGCGAAGCGGTCATCGTGGATACGTGGTGGCAAACGGAAACGGGCGGATTTCTCTGCAGCACCAAGCCGGCGCTCGATCCCATGAAGCCCGGCAGTGCCGGGCCTGCGGTTCTCGGAATTTATCCAGTCATCTGGGATGAAAACGGCGAAGAAGTGAAACCCGGCTCGGGAAAAGCTGGAAATATTTGCATACGCAATCCGTGGCCGGGCATTATGCAAACGATTTGGGGCAGCTCGGAGCGCTTCGTCAATCAATACTACAAAAAATATTGCAAGAATCCGGAGAGCAAGGATTGGCGCGACTGGCCATACTACGCCGCTGATGGCGCCGTGCTTCCCGCGGATGGCTACTATCGCATCCTCGGGCGCGTCGATGACGTGATCAACGTCGCCGGGCATCGCCTTGGCACCAAGGAAGTGGAGTCGGCGTGCCTTAGCATCACGGAGATTGCCGAAGCCGCCGTTGTTCCCGTTGTGGACGAAATCAAAGGCCGCGTTCCCGAAGTCTACATTTCGCTGAAACCCGGCGTTCTACCCTCGAAAGCCGTGAAAGACAAAGTGATCGCGACTATCGAAACCATGATCGGGAAGATCGCGCGTCCCAAGCGGATTCACATCGTCCCGGACATGCCCAAGACTCGGTCTGGCAAAATCATGCGCCGCGTGCTGGCCGCGATTTCCAATCACATGGACACCGGCGACATCACCACGCTTGCGAATCCCGACATCGTCGCGCAAATTCGCGAGCTGGTGCAGGGCCGCGTTACCGGACCTTTGCAGGAAGGGCCCGAAGACATCAAACTTTTCGGCGAAGAAAAATAGTTTCTAGAAAAGATGAAGAACAAGGAGCCATTCATGTCGGAACTTTCGAGAAGAGCGTTCATTAAGAATGCCGCGACGACCGCCGCGGCAGCCGGCCTCCTTTCAACTGGAGCCTTCGAGCTCAGCGCCAACCCTCTCGGCCTACCCATCGGCTGTCAAACATGGCCGGTAAGAGAAGGGATCGCCAAAGATTTCCCCGGCACGATCAAACAACTAGCCGCTGGGGATTTTCATCACATCGAGCTGTGCTCACCCGTCGGCTACGATGACTCTGGCTTCGGCGGCCTCGCCAAATACAAAGGTTCCGAGCTGCGCAAAATGCTGAACGACTGGGGCGTGCATTGCATCAGCTCGCACTTCAGCATGGAAGAACTAAGGAAGGACCAGCCCGCTCGAATTGCCTGGGCCAGAGATCTCGGGCTCACGCAGATGCTGGTCGCGAGCCTCGGCGGCCCCGAGCATCCCACCATGGACGACGTCAAACGCGCCGCCGACGAATACAACAAAATGGGGGAACGCGCCGCCGCCGCGGGCATCCAACAAGGCCTGCACAATGAAGGCTTCGAAACCTCCTCGGTGGATGGCCAGCGCACCTACGATTTGCTCTTTGGGCTGCTCGATCCCAAGCTAGTCAAATTCCAGTTCCAGGTTTCCACGATTAGCGAGGGCTTCGACGCCGCCGAATATCTCAACAAATATCCCGGCCGATTCATCTCCATGCACGTCCAAGGCTGGAATGCCAACACGAAAAAGATCGTGCCAGTGGGACAAGGCACGCTCGACTGGAAAAAAATCTTCACTGCGGCGAAGCCCGGCGGTGTGAAAAACTATTTCGTGGAGATGGATTTCCCCATGATGAAAGCTAGCGTGCCGTACTTACGCCATCTTCAGGTGTGAGGCAGCTGCTCGCTGCCGCTCGACAGAAGCATAACGATCGCATGCTCAACGAAGAACGAAAGGCGCCCTGAAGAATTGCATTAATTGATCTGCTGGTCTGCAGGCAAAGCCTGATTGATGCTCTTTAAGGTCTGGAATCCGTCTTTGACCACTGTCGTCTTGATATTGTCGCGCGTCACGAGCACGGGCTTCAGCAGGATGGCGGGCACATCACCCTTGCCATCGCTTATTGTCCTGTCCGTGCGTGTCTTTTCGCCCTTTGCCAGGCGAACCGCTTCCTCGGCGGCAACCTCCGCTTCATTTGGCACTGGCTTATAGACCGTCATGCTTTGTATGCCCTGGGCAATGCAGATGACTGCTGCCAGATCCGCGTCTTGTCCGGAAACCAAGACCTTACCAGCCAAATGGTGTTCGCGGAGCGCCTGAATCGCGCCGCCGGCCAATCCATCATTGGATGCGAGAACAGCAGCGATATCGCCATGTGCGGAATCGATTGCCTTCAACATAAACAGATACGCCTCGGAAGGCAGCCAGTCTTTGGTATAGCCATCCGCGATCACCTTGATGTCGCCGCGATCGATGTGCGGCTGCAAAACCTTCATCTGCTCGTCATGCAAAATCTTCGCGCCTTCGTCGCGCGGAGAACCCGCGATGAGCACATAATTTCCTTTGGGCGCATGTTTCACTAGATATTTGGCTTGCATCCTGCCGATCTCTAGGCGGTCGAAACTCACGTAGAGATCGACATCGCTATTCAAGACCAGGCGATCGTAGCTGATGACCTTAACCTTGGCGGCCCTCGCAGCGTCTACCATCTTGCTGGCTCGTGTGGTATCGCGGGGCATTAACACCAACACTTTGATGCCCGCCTTGATCATGTCCTCCACTTGCTGGAACTGACGGGCTTCGTCTCCCCCGGCATCGGCGGAAATCACCTCTGCGCCTAACTGTTTAGCCTTCGCGTTAAAGGAATCCAGGTCCGTCTGCCAGCGTTCGCCCTTCATGTCTTCTATCGAAAAGCCTATTTTCAGGTTATTTTCAACTTTCGCTTGCGCACGTTGTCCGATAAAAATTGCGAGCGCAAAGGCTGTGGCGAATAAGGCGGATAGAACCGTCAGGCTGTGTCGGTCTTTCGTCAAGTTATGTCCCTCCGTACTTGCGCCAGCCATAACGGAACCTGCTGAAGTTTTACGATGCTCTACAGAATCCTGGGTGCTGCCGAGAATCGAAAAATGCAGGCCTTTCTTCCGCTGGTGATGAATCGCTCGTGGGCTCTGCGTTCAGTGCCTTCGACTAACCGCACACTCGCAGCATTTCGCCCACAACCGTCAAAGTGTTTCCGGTATAAGTCAGTATCCTTCCGGCGCCACACCCAGGCAATCGTTTGACGCAAATCAGTCAACCGCTAATCCATCACATCCGCAAACAGATGCAATCTATCCAACCAGTAATGGACCATGGCCCCTCGGTACGAGGATCCCTGTTATGCGATTCGCAGCGCACGCTTCATGCGGCGCGCGACAATCCCGATGCCCATACATTAGGCTAGGGGCATGAACCCAGACCGCCGCGGTTTCCGGTTTTCGGTGGATGCCAGCGCCGAGATCGCCCCCGAAGGCTCGCCCAGCGCAACCGTCGCCGTGCGCGCCACGGAGATCAGCCTGCACGGCTGCTACCTCGAAACGCCCGCGCCCTACGCGGAACTAGCGCCTGTCTTCGTGAAGATATTTTATGAGAGTGAATACTTCGAGTCTAAAGGCACGGTCATTTACGTCAAACCGGCCGCGGGGATGGGAGTCGAATTCCGCGAACTCAAGCCGCACTGCAAAGTCGTTTTGCAGAGATGGATCCTTGCGGCCCTCCGCAACAAGTCTAAAACCCACTAAGTCCCGCAAGATATTCCGAAGAAGCTGTTTGGAGTGCGGCAGCCCCGCTGCCGCTTTTCTCCGTGGCTCGCACGACTCTATAATTTGGCGAGGCTCAGTAGTTACGCTCTCGCAATTGCCGTAAGCAGCCGCGGAGGTGTTCAGTTCCCTGCTCGGTCCAATTCCGCGCGCAGACTCCTTCTTGAATCGTTCAGGGCTTCATGTCCGGAATATTTGTATCCGACACAGCCTTCACACTTGCTGCCCCGGGAACTTCCGCCGAAGCGCTGTCCCCCTGCCGCGTCAAGTAAAGCATGAACGGCGTGACCTCGAAGGGCGTGACTTCATCTTCCGCCGCAGCGCCCACCGGCTTGGACTTCAGCAAACGCAGCTGATTGTTCCACGGTTCGACCTTGACGCGCCCGCCGAGCGGCAGAGCCGCGATGAGGTTGGCCGCGGGCTTTCCTGCGGTCGTTTCTGATAGTTGCGTGCCCTGCGCCGCCGAAGCGACAGTCAAGCTTGGAGTAACGCGGTTGCCCAGATGCGGGCTGACAAGATTGGAAATTTCCTTCGAGCGGTCGCTCAGCGCTTGAAGAAACAGTTGTGCATTCGCGAGATGGTCTTTGTAAGGCGAATTCTTCAGCAGTTTGATCCCCTCTTGCGTTGCCGCGGTTTCCTCCTCCGGCGTGTGCGTAAATCCGAAATGATGAAACGTCTCTTTTTCGTCGAAGCGCAAGCGGTTGAAGAACGCATACTGCGTGCCCATGCTGCGGTGTCCGAGGACGACGTGGCCGAGCTCATGCGCAAGAATCGCCGCCAGGCTCGCCTCATCCGGAAGCACATCCACCAAGCCACGGCTGAGGACAATCGTGTGCCCAATCGTAAAGGACTCCAGTGTCGAGGTCATCAGCACGCGGCAGCGGACCTCCGGCTCGATATCCAGATTGTTTGTGACTTCGAGGTTGTTCACGACGGTGTCCAGCACTTTATCCACGTCTCCGGCAGGCGCCATCAAGCCGAGCTGCTCCATCTTCGCTGTGATGTTGTCTTCTGCCTGGTGTGCCCAAGCGCGTTTTTCCTCGAGCGGTGAATAGTCGTTGGCGATTTCCGTCTGATCCTTCACCGGCTTCAGCGTCTCGACCATCACCTTGCTCAGCTCTTGCTCTTCCGGCACATGGTTGGGCGCATAGCTCCATAGCCGTGTCTGCGCCCGGAACGACTGGACCACCGAGTTGCCGTCCTCTTCACTATAAATGTACGACGGCAGCCACTCGTTCTTTCCCGCGTTCGTGCGCCAACTGTCGAAATTGAAGTAGTAGCTGGTCTTGGACTTGCCGCTGTAGCCGCCGTTGAACCGCACGATGTGGAAGTCCTGATCCTCCACCCAGATGCGGCCGACGAAACGTCCGCGCTCGTTCTGCGAAATGGGATCGACATCGAAAACCAGGCAGCGCACTTCACCGAGAAACTCGCGCCCGGCATATTTGAAATTGTAATGCGAGCGGTCGAAACCGTTCGTGTCCAGGTAGATCATTTGCAAAAAGCCGCGCGGGAGAAATTCCATCGTAAAAAAACCGCCGAAGCTCCCGAGCAAATTGTGCTTGGTGCGCGTGCCCTTCAGCAGTGGCTCGAGTTCGACACCCTTCGCGAGCTCCGCCCGCCCGAGGTAGTAGTTGTCGCTCTTCGGGACCTCGCCGACATCCTTGTTGGAACGCATGACCTGAATGTAGGTTTCCACAATGGGCGAGTATTGCCGCAGCGACTGCATTTCCACTTGCTCTTGCGAGATGATCTTGTCCACGACTTCAGTAAGCGCCGGTTGTTGCTGAGGGGCCGCAGCCAGCGGTATCGCACCCAACGCCAAGACCAAAGGCAAAAATTTCAGGGTACGCATGGTACCTCCTAAACTGTTCTTCAGAGATATGCTGGTCGTTCGCAGGCTAGGCCGTCGCGCGTCCCTTGACATCTGTACAATGGGTTAGTTTAAGTACAGGCGTACTGGCGTTTGGGCGGGCTGGCCGGATTGTCGGATGCTTGCACGCATATGCAAAGCACGAAAGATTTTTCGTAGCGAGGAGGCGGCGTGAAGAAATTCGTAATGATTATTTTTTGGGTGATCGTTTGCACCGCGGCGGTCTGCGCGGCGCCTCCCCGCCCAGACCGCAAGCCGATACGCATCCTCCTGATTGATGGAGAAAGCGGCGGTCCCTATCACAACTGGCAACTCACCACTCCAGTGATGAAAAAGGAGCTCGAAGATGCGGGCATCTTCCAGGTCACCGTCGCCACTTCTCCGCGCTTCGGCGAAGATTTCAGCAATTTCAAGCCCGATTTCGCCAGCTATCAAGCCATCGTCATGAACTACGATGCTCCAGACTGGCCGGCGAATTTGCGCGGTCAGTTCGAGCAATATATAAAAAACGGCGGTGGGCTTGTAACCGTTCACGCCGCGGACAATGCCTTTCCCGACTGGAAAGCGTTCAACGAAATGATCGGCATCGGCGGTTGGCGAGGCCGCTCGGAAAAGTCCGGCCCGATGTGGTATTTCAAAAATGGCAAGCTCGTCTCGGACAATTCCCCCGGCTCGGCCGGCTCCCACGGAAATCGCCTTCCCTTCCAAGTCGAAACTCGCGCGCCGGAGCATCCGATCATGAAGGGCCTGCCGCGCGTCTGGATGCACGCTCCCGATGAACTCTACGCCACACTGCGCGGGCCCGGCCAAAACATGACCGTGCTGGCGACCGCTCATTCCGACCCGAACAACCACGGCACCGGACACGATGAGCCGATGCTCATGGTCCTGAACTACGGCAAGGGCCGCATCTTTCACACGACAATGGGACATGACGTCACAGCTTTGAGCGGCGTTGGATTCATCACCACCTTTCAGCGCGGCACGGAGTGGGCCGCCACGGGCCGCGTCACACAAAAAGTCCCGAAAGATTTTCCGACGGCGGATTCCGTCAGCTATCGCGCGAGCATCGCGGAAATGGATCCCGCCTTTGGCCACGGACCTTTCATGGTCAGTCCTTTCGATGGCCTTGCGGATCAAGCTTTGGCGGCGATGAAAAAACGCGCGGACGAACTGGGCATCGGCGGCGTCGCCGTGGTGGCCTATTTCGCGGGCGACAAAATTCACTCTTGGAGCTCGAAAATGGCCGTCTTCGGCAGAATGAAGGATGAGCCCACGGAAAAAGATAAAGGCGCGAATCTGCTAGGAATCGCCTACGCCAAAGCCGCGGAAATGGCCGACACGCTCAAAGACAGCGGCAGCGGCGTACGCCCGCCGATGACCGGCGAGTTCGGCTGGACCGGCGGCGTCATCGTTCGCGGAAAAAATGGCTATTTGATCGCCGCATTCAGCGGCGGCAAATCCGATGACGACGTCCAAGTCTCGCGCGCCGGCGTCACGCAGCTTCAGACCGGCCTTTAGCCTCCGCTTTGCCGCCCGCATGCTCGCCGCCCATGTCATTTGTCTTTGCTTCGTCTTTAGGGCATTCATCGGCACATCAGCGCTCTGAATGCCGCGTCCAAAGCTGCTTCGCTTAGGCGCTGCTCAAGAACAACTTCACAGTTGAGGTTTGATGGTGTAGTTCCACTCGGGCAAGGTTTCATGGCGCTGCAATCGCAGTGAGGCGAGTTGGTCGGGAGTTGGTTTGAGGCCACAGGGATAGTTGCGGCGGTCCAGGTAAGCAGTGACGGTAAGGCCGGTTTGAGTTTTTGTGGTTCGGGTATAGTTGAGGATTTTCTGGTAGGAGTCGAGCGGTTCACCAGCCCAGTTTCGTGACACCTCGGAAAAAAGACGATGCTCGATGGGGTTCCATTTGGAAGCGCCGGGTGGATAGTGGGCCACGGTGACGGACAGAGCAAAAGAGTTGGCCAGTTGAGACTGGAGCTCGGTTTTCCAGGCATAGCAGCGATAGCCGTTGCTGCCGCCGGTATCGGCCAGAATGAGAATCTGGCGCGAGCCGGAGTAGCGCTGGGAACCTTCCTGGTACCACCAGTGGGCGATGGCGTGAGCGGCGAATGCGGGAGTGTCGTGGGACACACCCACGACAAAAGTTCCACGGTTTTCGGTGAGGTCATAAATCCCATAGGGAATGGCGACCCCGATGGAGTCTGTGCGGAAGTCGTGATCGAAAACACGGCACGGACGGCATTCCCAACGCCGGCCTGGATTTTTGAAATTGCCGACCAGTTCGCGTTTCTTGGTATCCACGCTGATGATGGGCAGGTGACATCGCTGGAAGCGCCCGCGCAACTCGGTGAGATATTCGAACTGGAGGTTGCGATGGGGGCTGGAGCTGGTAGAGATCTGCTTGTGATTGACGCGTAGCGAATAGCCCATCTGCTGGAGTAAGCGCGCGATGGTGTTCGGAGAGACGGAGATGCCGAGCGGAAGCAGTACCTCGGCGATCCTGGTGGTACTGCGACGGGACCAGCGTAAGCCCGTCATGGGATCGCCGGCGGTGTCGTGTTCCAGCAAACGGTGAAGAACATCGATTATGCCTGGCGTTTTTTTTCGTGGACTGGCGGCCACCGCCTTTACGGCGCGTCCCCGCGCTGACCACATCCTGGTCGAGCAGTTGCTGCCGGCCACGGGCAACGGTGTGGGCGTCTAAACCGAGGAAATCGCCGAGCAAGGTGTCGCCACCATGACCCACGCGGATGGACTCCAAGCCAGCAAACAAGCGGCGTTGCTGTTCGTCGAGCAGTCCATAGAACAGGACAATGGCGGCCTTGAGTTCGTCGGGGGAGACCTGGAGGGCCACCGAATGAACCGCCAAAGGCACTGCTTGAGCGCTGCGGCGAGCCAAGATTTGGTTGCGACGATCGGTCGGATCGATTGCGATGTAGAGAAACTGGCCATCGATTTCGGTTCGACTCAAACGCCCTTGCAGCACGAGATGGCGCAAAGGCTCCTGAACTTCGGCATGCAAGACATCGGCAAGCTCATGGGCGTAATAGCCGTTGGAGGAGCCCAGGACGAAGGCTTCCACGGTGGACAACAGGGTTCCATAGCGCGAGAACCAAACCGCCTCGTGCGACCACAGTCC
Source organism: uncultured Acidobacteriota bacterium (assembly GCA_963767755.1). GTDB lineage: Bacteria > Acidobacteriota > Terriglobia > Acidiferrales > UBA7541 > Acidiferrum. Next base: position 22,319 of record CAVYFO010000016.1, read on the forward strand.
GCGATCATCAAAGCGGGCGATCTTTGGCAGCGTATAGAAGCGCCCGCGATGCGTATAACTGGCGAGGTAGCCGAGTTGCTTCAGCTTGCGGAATACCGTGACAGCCGTATCGGTGCCAAGCACGCGTTTGAGTTCCGGCAATTCCGCGATCTTGTGGCGGTGAAGATGCTGGCGGAGGACGGAAGAGTCGAATGTGGTGGGTCGCATAATGTTATAATTCCGACTGTTTGCTCCTTTAAATAAGAATTATAACATAACTGAAGAAGGGTATATTTGGACCAAGCTGTAATCTCTTATCCCAATGGATATTGGATTCCGAAGATCTCGCCCGTCGAGAGGTGACAACTCGAAGCGTCGGAGAAATGTATAAGTTCACGTCAGCAATGGATTATTATTGTTGCGCGGTCCCTTAGTTAAAGCTCTTCTTAAGCGTCGCCACCGTAATGTGCGGCCATCCCAGATTCACATAGACCGGCGGCGTCTGATGCAGAAGGTGGAAGACCGGGAAATTCAGCACCACCATCTGCGCGTATTGCAGTTGCATGAACGAGTTCCCGTGCGCTTTGTGCGTAGCCTTTTCGATCCAGAACGTCGCATAGACGACTGCTGTTTCGGCGTTCTCTCGCAGTTGCGTCTGTCCGCCGACGACCGGGCTCTCGCCATCGAGAAACTGAATATTCTCGATCCCTCCGCCAAACTGCGGCACCGTGACCGCCACCTTCGCTCCGGCCCCGCCGGAGTTGGCCGTCGTCAGAAAGTTCACCGGCGTCACTGTCGCGACATTGAGCGAAGTCCCTTCGAATGTGTAGCCGTCGGCCACCTGTTTCTGAATCACCTTTTGCAAAAGCAAAATCGGATCGTTGATCACGTCCTGCATGGGAACGCCGTCGATATTCGCGGGTAATGGCGGTTCCGTTGGTGTGGTGTCGAACGGCGTGCGCGTGTTCAGAGTGAATGGCGGATTGAACGGGCCGGCAGGGATTGGCCCGATCGGAACGGTTACATCGTATTGCGGAAACGGAGTTGCCGGCACCGTCGGCGCCGTCAGTTTTTCCGAGGATCCGGCGGCGTTGAATACAATGCCCGGCGGCACCGGCACCGTCGGCGGAACGCCAAACGGCGTGCTGTTGAACGACGGAAAGAGCGAGCCGTTGTACTGCGTGCCCGGAACCGTAAGCACCGGTGCGCCCGTAAACGGCTTCGCAATGCCCGCGGCCAGAACCGAGTTGCCATGCGGAATGGTGCCCATGCGCGCCACGAGCTGCGCCGGCGCCGTTGCGCTTTCCGGCGGAAACGTGGTCGCGGGTTGCGTGACCCAAATGCCCGGCTCGATATGCAGCGCCCCGTCCAAGGCCGCGTCGGAAATTTGCTGAAGATACGTCAACCCAAACAACTCAATGTCATCCTGCCCAAAACCGCGGTTCGGGATCGATGATCCGATTGGATCGAACTTCAAAGTTTCGCGCGTCTGGTTGAGTTGCAGATATAGATCCGTCTGATCGTGGAAGTCGGGCCGGGCGATCAAGTTGAACCCATGCCCCTTCCATGTTCCGGCAAGGTCCTGCAGCAAGCCGAGCTGTTTCAGGACTGTCTGGTTATCGGGAGTGATTCGAACGTCAGAGATTCTCTTGCTTGCAACTTGTGCCATGGTTTTGCTCCTCGGTTCCGGGTGGCCCGGATTCCTTATTGGCGGGAAAGAAGAGTTGCAGATACACGTGTTCGCGAACTTGGCATCCGCGGAGGCGGACTCGGCAACTTGATGGATAGTGATAAACCTTGCGAAAGCGTTTCAATTCCGAACAAGAATTTTTTTCAGCGCCTGCGCCGGACCGCTTTCTCCGTCGTGAAAGATCGCGCTTTCAAAAGGATTCTAAGTTTGCGGTGGTTGCTTCCGGGTGCAAGCTGTGGTGCAATTTAGTGCGATGAATCGCCGCGATTTTATTCGCGCCTCTGCCGCAACGGCGGCAACTGCCATTGCTTATCCGCAGCCGCACGCATTTGCCGCAAGCGACCACGCCGCATCGCTTCGGCTGACTCTTCGCCCAGACCGCCTCGGCAACAAAATCGCCGATGACTTCACCGGCCTCAGCTACGAATCCGCGCAGCTCGGCAATCCGAATTTTTTCTCCGGTGAAAATACCGAGCTGGCCGGATTCCTGCGCACCCTCGGCGCATCGGGCGTGCTACGTATCGGAGGCAACACCAGCGAGTACTGCTATTGGACGCCGAGTCCCGCAAAACAATCGAACCTCCCGAACCTGGAAAGCATGCGCACGGGCGACAAAGCGAATCCCATCGCTTTCGGATTAACCGCCGGTCCCGATACCGGCCACAAAGCTCCGGAGCCAGTAAGCATCGCTCCGCAAGCCATCCGCAATTTGCGCGATTTTCTTGACGCCAGCGGCTGGAAGCTGATTTATGGCCTGAACATGGGCACCGGCACGCCCGAGGACGCCGCGGAGGAAGCGGCTTACGTCATGGACGTGGCCGGCTCGAAGCTCATCGCCTTCCAACTCTGCAACGAGCCCGATCTTTTCTATCGCAACGGAATTCGCAAAGCGGATTACGATTTCGCGCAATTCGCCGCGGAATGGGAGCGCTTTTATCAGGCCGTCCTCGCGCGCGTCCCGAAAGCCGTTTTCGCCGGGCCGGACACCGCGTACAACACCGAATGGCTCGTCCCGTTTGCGAAAAAATTCCAACACGAAGCAGCCTTTCTTTCGCAACATTACTATGCCGAAGGTCCGCCCACCGATCCTTCCATGACCATCGACCGGCTGCTCCATCCGAATCACAACCTACAAGCCGAGTTCGCAGGCATGCAGCAAGTCATGCACGATTTCGGCCTGCCCTTCCGCCTGGCGGAAACGAATTCCTGCTACCAGGGCGGCAAGTCCGGCGTCAGCGATACCTTCGCCTCGGCGCTTTGGGGCGCGGACCTCATGTATCAACTGGCATCCGCGGGGGGCACGGGCATCAATTTTCACGGCGGCGGTTACGGCTGGTACACGCCGATTGCCGGCACGCGAGAAAATGGATTCATCGCGCGTCCGATTTTTTACGGAATGCTGCTCTTCGCGCAGGCAGGAGCCGGCCAGCTTTTCGAGACCCAACTCGAACACTCCGAAGACGCGCCACTGCTCACGGTATATGCTCTGCGCGCCAACACCGGCGCAATCAAAGTCGCAGCAATCAATAAGAATTTAGATCGCGCCGTCCACCTCGCGATCGACCCAGGCCAGCGCGCACAACGCGCCACCTTACTGCGTCTAATCGCGCCGCGCCCCGACGACACCACGGACACCACTCTCGGCGGCGCGCCCGTGGGCGCAAGCGGCGCGTGGTCGTCCGCTCCGCAGGAATCCGTGCCGCTCGAAAACGGAAACGCCGCCATCGAACTCCCAGCTGCAAGCGCAGCTCTGATCACGCTCGAAAGCGAATAGACGCATGTTGGCCCGAAGCGCCTTCAGCACCTTAGCCGTTCTTTCTCCGCTTCAATCAGGAACTGGTGATCTTCGCCATTCCATTTTGCCGCGCGGTCACCACTACTTGTTCTCGAGCGAGTCGATATATCGATGCCAAATCGCCGATAGGTACGTCCAGTCCTCCGTTGGAGGACTTTCCTGCGTGGATTCTGTGCGAGTCACGAAGTAAAGTGCAGGAATCCCGATGGACGGCTGCGCCTGCATGTAGTTCCACCACTCTTTGAAATTGGTCGACGAAGCGTTGTCCGTGTCCACCAGCGGCCAGCCTGTTATATGAGCAATGCGGGCGCGCAAGCGCATCATGTCCGCCACATTGCGGCTCGCGTACCAAACATCGTTCAAACGAATCACATCTGCAGAGTCACGAAAGAGAGCGTTCACGGTCTGCGTTTCAACCATGGCATCCGGCTTCCATTTGTGCGCCTCGCTATAAAGAATCGATTGAAATCGCCGCACAAAGTTTATGCCGGAGGCGGAACCCGTAAGTTCCACGCCTTGCGTGGCGGGCGCGCCAACCCAGTCTTCCTTGAATCCATCAACGCCGACGTCTTGAACCAGATGCTGTATGCGCGGCCGCAAGTAATTTTCGTATTCCGGCTTGCCGACATCTGCAGTCACACATTTTCCCTGATAGTTCACGCACAAGGACGCGGGCAGACCCTCGGCGTGAGCGACGGGAACCCATAACAACACGTGACGCCCCTTGGCGTGCTGCGCAGCTACGAACCCTTTCAAGTCGGGCCATTTTTTCTCGTCAACTTCAAAAGTGCCATAGGCCTGCTGCCACTTATCATCGATCACCACAGTACCCACAGGAAGTCCGCGCTCGTCCAGTATCGCGAGCCATTTCTCGTAATTGGCTTGCGTCGAGAGCGCATTCGGTTTTCCGCCGGTCGGAACGGATTCCACGGTTTGCTCGGCCCACCCGCAAAAGATTGGAAGATGATGCCAGTAGACGTCCTTCCCTGCCGGTTCCGTGCCGAAGCCGTTCTTGTCGAGCCATCCCGTGTACCGTTGCAGCGAGTCCAGCGGGCTAAATGCAAAATGAATCGAGAGAACTGGCGAGGCAAACTCACCGTCGATACCTAGATAACCCATATAATCCACAAAGAAAGAAGCTCCTGCGTAACGCGAGCCCGTATATTCGAACGCCGGAAACTGGTACTCGTCGGGTTTCGCGCCAATGCCAATGCTCGTCCACGTTTTGTTCAAATGAAATGCCAGGAACAGCGGCGGCGGCGAGAAGATGCCTGTGATCCGCTCGGGACGAAAATCCTCGTCGGAGCCTTCGTTGCGTCCCACGCTGAAGCCGAGAATTTGCGGCATTGCAATATTGAATTCGAACTGATCGGCGAGGTTGGGATTCGCCGCAAAATAGCGGTCGGCATAAATGGTCGTGTCCCAGTCATGGCCATCGGTCGTGCCATTATCCCAACGGTTCGATACGCCATTCGACAAAAAATAGCAGCGCCCCAGTTCGCCGTGCCCGTTGGCGAACTGCTGAAACTCCACATGATCTGCAAAAAATCGCCATTGGAATCGCCGATTCGTCCAAAGTGAGCTTTTTGCGGAAACGTTCAGTTCATAATTCCCCGTCGCGGTCTTCTGCAACGAATAGCTGATATCCGAAAGATGCTCCTGGCTGGATTCTGACGCGAGCCCAGCTACCACCGGAAATTGAAAAACCACCTCGCCGTCTCGTTTGACCTTGACCTGCGGCGGAGTTTCCGCCTCCACCACAGCGGTGTATTGCTGCATCTTGATTGACTGCTTCGAGTCGGGAACCTGCGCCGCGCAGGGCCATGCGGCAAGGATGAAAAGTGCCGCACAGAGTGCGCAGCGGTCCGTGCATCTTGGCACGGTTGGCTTTCGAAGAAACTTGATTCCAGCTATTCCAACGCAACGCAGAATAATCACACAATCCTCACTTCCAAAAATCTCTTCCCGCAAAACCTCCAGAACGAAACTGTAACCTAGCACAACGCCAAGCGACCGCAGGCCGGAATCAATGTTAATCGTCTATTTAGGAAGCAGTTGATATTTTCCTCCGTGAATTCTCATCGCGCCGCGGAGTGCCGCAAGTCCATCGGCTCCGCCTGCGGCGATCAAGGCGTGAAATAAATATGTCGATTGGAACGCTGTATCTCGAGGAACTCAGCGCCACCATGCGCGGCCGTTTTGCGCTGATCGGTGCCGGCGTCATTCTTTTTGCCGTCGGCTGCGTGGCCACCGTCGGCACGCAAGACACCTGGCTTGACGGCTACGGCATCATCGCTTATTTCCTCGTGCCGCTGGCTTTCATCCCTCTCACCGCCGTTTTCCTGGCCAGCCCCCGCGCAAATCGCTTCGTTGAGAGCGTCTTCACCGCCCCTGTCGAACGCCGCGACTGGCTGTTTGCGAAAATCCTCGTCGTCCTCACGCTTGCCGCTGCCTATTACGTGGCGCTCGTTCCCATGGTTCTGGTTTACATCCATCACGTCGGCATGCCGCTTCTCCTCAAGAAATTGTTGATCTGGGCGCCCTGCCTGCTCCTCATGAGCGTGGCCATCGGCGCGCTCATTGGCGTCCTCTTCATCGGCCAGAGTATTGCCGCACCCGCCGCGACGGGCATGGGCATCCTCCTCGCGTACGCGGGATTCGTCCCGCTGCAAGAATTACTGGTCGCTCGCGGCAACGGCGCAACGCACACCGGCCACCTCACTCTGGCGAGTCCTGCCGTCCTGCTCAAGAACGCCTTCGGATTCACGCTCGCCGTCGGAAGCATTCCCGCCACCGCCACGCGCACTTGGGTCAGCCTGATCGCCGTCGTCGTCATCGCATTTGCACTCGCCGTCTGGGTATTTCTGCGCGCGCAGGGCGTCGAAACTTGGGAAACCACTCGCGCCCGGCGCTGGATCATCGCGCTCGGCATCGCCGCGATCATTTTGGTTCCCGTCACTGTCGCCGATACCAACTATGACAAGCCCGCACCGCACGCCACCAACGCTCCCTCGATTCAGCGGCTTTTCGCTCGCGCTGGCAGCAGCCTCGCTTTGGCGTCGCCTGTCGGCACGCCGCCTGCGCGCTGTTGCAGCACGATTCTGAATCGCGACGAGTGGCCCCCGCTTGGCACCGACGAAACCGCACGGCGCGATCTTCTCGTCCTTCTTCCTGTTGACACCACGCAACGCGTCTCCGACCTCCACTTCCAGGTAACCGGCGAAGACGGCCTCGAAGTCACCGCTTCTCCCGACAAGTTGAATCCTGCGACAGAATCGCTCGAAACGCGCACCTATCCCTCTGACACCGGCCCCGCCGCTGCGGATGGCCACCACGTCCTCAACGGCTGGATCGTCCGAATCCCGGTCACGCTCGTTCCAACCCGGCCCTGGGACATAGGCGGCGTCCGCTATCCGTTGCGCGTCACCGGCACGTATCAAGTTGCAGGCGAAAGCGCCGTGCGAACCTTCAGCTCGCGCGCCGCCATCGACGCGCAAGTTTCGCAAGCCATCTACGAAATGGGCTTTGCGTCGCTGATTCTTCCGTTCATCTGTTTCGGCGCCGCTTTCAAGCGCTGGAGGCAAACGCGATGAGCGCAGCGACGGCCAATCTCCAGACCGATTACGCCATCGAGATGGACGGCCTCACTCGCCGCTTCGGCGACTTCGTTGCCGTCGACCACGTCACGCTGAAAATCCCGAAGGGCCAGCTCTACGGTTTCCTCGGCCTCAACGGCGCCGGCAAAACCACCACCATTCGCATGCTCACCACACTTCTCCCTCCCAGCTCCGGCACTGCCAAGCTTTGGGGACACGACGTGATGAAGGAATCTCTCGCTGTCCGGAAGCTTGTGGGCTTGGTCAGCGACGAGACCAGCGAGAGTCAATCCGCATGGACCGCGCGCGAATATCTCTCCTATTTCGCACGTATCCGCCACATGCCAAGTCCTGACGAAGAAGTCGAGCGTATCCTCGACGACGTCGGTCTCGACCCCAAGTTTCGCGGCAAACTTATCTGCACCTACAGCACCGGCATGAAACGCCGCGTCGAGATTGCACGCGCGCTCATGGGCCGCCCGAAGGTTCTCTTTCTCGATGAGCCCACGCGTGGCCTCGATTTGCCTGCCAAGCGCGATATGTGGAGCCTCCTGCGCCGCCTCGCCGCCACCGAGAGCGTCACCACCTTCCTCAGCAGCCACGATGCGCAGGAAATCCGCACTCTCTGCAGCGAAATCAGCGTCATCGCCAGCGGCCGCCTAGTTCACACCGGAGCCACGCGCGAAATGGGTGGCGACATCGACGCATTCGAAGAGCGCCTCATCGGCATGCTCACCGAGTCCCAGCACACCGAACCACTAGGCTCTCACTTTCGCGCCCAATAAAACTGACGATCGACTGGCGCAGCTCTCATCACGGACGAACACGACTAACGGCACTACCGGACGCCGCTATTCTTCTCGCAGCGCCACCATCGGATCCACTCGAGTCGCCCTCCACGCCGGAATGACGGTCGCGGCGAACGCCACCGCCGCCAGTATCGCCGGCACTATCAAAAAGGTCAGAGCGTCCGTCGAACTCACTCCAAAGAGCAAACTGGTCATCACGCGAGTCAGCGCCGCGGCGCCTGCAAGACCCAACACAATTCCAATCCCTGTCAACTGCATCGCCTGCCCCACCACCAGCCCGATAATGTTCCCGGGCCGCGCACCCAGCGCGACTAACACGCCGATATCGTGCGTGCCCTGCGTCACCAGATGCGACATCACGCCATACAGCCCTATTGCGGCCAGCAGCAGCGCGAACATTGCAAACGCTCCCAGCATGGTGCTCGAAAAGCGTTGCCGCGCCAGCGAATCGTACAATCGTTCCTGCATGGTCTTGATTCCGTAAACCACCACGTCGGGATCGACCGCGTGGATTTCGCCCACCACCGCCGAAGTCAGCCCTGCCGCCTCCGACGACGTGCGCACCGCCAGAAACATTCTGGGGTCGGCAGCTTGCTCCTGAGCAAAATACGCCGCGATTTTCTCATCTGCATCCAGGCCGTATTGCTTGACCACGCCCACCACACCCACGATCGTGATCGGTTTCTTGGGGTTGAACCACACATGTTTCCCGATGGGATCGCTGTCCGGCCAAAAACGCTGCGCGAATTTCTCGTCGATGATCACCACTCGTGGCTTGTCCGCCGTATCATCCTCGGTAAAAAATCGGCCCTTGCGCAGTGGTATCTCCATGGTTCGAAAATAATCCGTGCTCGCATCGCGGTAATCCGCTTGCAACTCCTGCCCTGGAGGCGGCGCATAACCCTCTACATGGATTATTCCCCAGCCCACCTCGCCTGTCAGCGGCAGCGCCGAAACCACACCCTCCGCCATCACGCCCGGCAGATGCTCCACGCGGCTCTCGACCTCCTTGTAGAAATTGATGATCGGTTTGTTGTTGTTATCGTCCTGGTACTTTCGGCCAGCCGCGGCCACCTCCATCGTCAGCACATTTTCCGTTGTGAATCCCGGCGGCACATTTTGCAGGTGCACGAAGCTGCGGATCAGTAGTCCGGCGCCGATCAAAAGCACCAACGAAACAATCAGCTCGGAAACGACCAGCAATCTCCGCAGGCTAGAGCGTCGCAGGTGCAAGCCACCGTCGCTCTGCCCGCTGCGCCCGCCTGCCTTCAACGAAGTGTTCAGGTCCACTTTGATGGCGCGCCACAACGGCGCCACGCCAAACAGAATCCCTGTCGCCAGCGAAACGCCCAGCGTGAAAACCAGAACGGCGCCATTGATCCTGATGTCCTCGAGCCGTGGAATATCTCCCGGATTCATCCCGCGCACCGCGTAAATGCTTGCTTTCGCGACCAGCAGCCCCGCTGCGCCGCCGAGCAGTCCCAGCAGAATGCTCTCCGTGAAGAGCTGCCGCGCTAACCGCTGCCAACTCGCGCCTAGCGCGGTCCTGATCGCCACTTCCTTCTCTCGCCTCGCCGCGCGCGTGAGCAGCAGGTTTGCCACGTTGGCGCAGGCAATCAAAAGCACAAGCCCGACGGAGCCGAGCAGCACCAGCAGCGCCCGCCGCACGTCCCCGACTACCTGCTCTTGCAAACCCACCACATCCATACCGAAGCTGGCGTCGCGCTTATCTTTCTCGCGGATTCGGCTGGCGATCACGTCAATATCCGCCTGTGCCTTCTGCACCGAGACTCCCGGCTTTAACCGCGCCACAATGTTGTAATTTTCGTCGCCCCTGTTATTTACGGCATCGGCTCCCAAGGGCAGCGGCGCAAAAACATCCATCTTGTCCATCGGTGTTTCCGACGGCGTCACTTCAGCGTTGAGCATAAAACTGCCTTGCAGCACGCCCACCACCGTGAATGGATTGCCGTTCAGCACGATAGTCCGTCCCACAATTCTTGGGTCCGCATCAAACAGCCGTTTCCACACTCGCTCGCTCAAAATCGCCACATCCTGCTTGCCCGGCTTGTCCTCCTCTGGCAGCAGCAAACGGCCCAGCAGGGACTTTGCGCCAAGCATCTCCAACAGACTGGACTGCGTGCGCATTCCGAAAATCCGCTCCGGCTGCTCCCGGCCCGTCAAAACGAAGGTCCGGCTTTGCGCCAGCGCCATCTGCTCGAAGGAATGATTTTCATCCTGCACATCGAGGTATTCGCCCGGCGAGGGCCAATCGCGAAAGATTCCGAGCGCCGGCGAATGCAGCCACACGGCAACCAGCCGGTCCGCGTGAGGATAAGGCAGCGGACGCAACAACAGCGCATCGACAACGCTGAAAATCGCGGAATTAGCTCCAATTCCAATTGCCAATGACGCAACGATTACCACGCTCAGCAACAAGTTCTTGCGAAGCGACCGCAAAGCGTATCGAAGATCTTGCAGCAAGGCGAGCGTCCTCCCTCCCCGCGTTGAAGAAATGATTGTATGACCTGCTCGGCCGTAGGGGTGAGAAAGATTCTCGCAATGGCTCGGCCGCCATTTCATTCTTGATTTCTGAGGCGGCCTTCAGCGCTTTTCGTTCCCTGCGTTCCGGGTTTATCAGAAAACGCAAACGGTGGGCGATCAGCGGCGAGCGCCGCACAGGCCTTGCGTTTGCGCGAGGACGTCCGCGTCGAACTGCGCGGCTTGCCATCCGTGCGTCGAGCAGACTTGCTCTGCGGTTAATCCCAAGGCTCCGCGGAAGTCCGCGCCGGCCACGCTTGCGCCCGTAATTTCTGTGCCGCGAAGAACCGCGCCTCCAAAAAAACCGCCTCGTAAATCCGCGTTTCGTAAGTCCACGTCCATCAAAATCGTTCCTTTAAATTGCGCGCCGGTCATGTTTGCCTCGGCTAATTTCGCTGAGGAAAAATCCGTCTGGGTCAGCGTGGCGAAGGAAAGGACAGAGCGCTCCATTTTTGTGTCTCGCATGTCCGCGCGAGTCAAATCGGCTCGCAATAATTGACCGTTGCGCAAATTTACGGCGTAAAGCGAGGCACCTTCCAGCCTGGCGTTCGAAAGCACGGCGTTCTCAAGCGTGGCAAAGGAAAGATCGGCGCCGCTTAAGTCCGCACCCGTAAAATTGGCGCGCCTCGCGTCCGCGGACACCATCACCGTGTTCGAAGCTTTTACTCGATCCAAAATGGCGTCTCGTAAAACGGCTTCGCGCAAATTGGCTCCTCGCAAATCCGACTCGGAAAGGTAGGCTCCCTCAAGGTTGGCGCGCCACAATTTCGCGTTCACAAGATAAGCTTTGTAGGCGCGGGCGAAGCGCAGATTCATCTCATTCAGCTTTGCTCCGGGGACGGACGGGAGCGCTTCAGCGCTCCAATTTCCGTGCGGTGGCGGGCCAGAAAGCATGGATTCGGTCAACTCCGCATACGGCCTGTAGCCGATGGATTGCATCGCTTCCGAAGCCCACCTTAGCAAATTCGCCGGAGAATATTGTGGGTCGACATTCCGGTCGGAAGGCAATCCGTGGTTCACACCAAGCGAAAAAATCAGCAGTGCGCAGCCCGTCAGAAGAGCTACTCGCCCGGTCGCTAAGCTCAGCCGCAACAGATTTTTCGATTTCTGCCGAAGCAAGTCACCCGGTTGTAGTACGCGTGCAACGATTGTCGGCACGCAAGTTGCTGCGGCTACAGAAAGCGTCAAAAGAAACGCATGCAACAGAGTGCCGCGAAAATCTTGCCGCACGAGATATCGCAGCCAAAACAGAAACAATGTCGCTGGCACTACCCAATACGCCAGCACGGTGGCCACCACCGTCTCGAGAACCCAAAATGGCGAGCGGCCTTCGCGCATCCACCGGAAATGCCGCCGCACCAGTCCCATCAAATACCACGGCCCGTCTTTTTCCAGAGTTTGGCCATCCTTGAAAACCGCGGGCAGCCCGGCCATGCTTCCCCACAAACGCAGCAGCAAAAAGTGAAACCGCAAATACAAAATAAAAAGTACCAGCGGCGCGCCCAGATAAAAGCTGGTCATCGAAATGATTTTCGGGAATCTCGCAATGGGGATGGCCGAAGCGTCCACGATCAGCCGCACGTCGGTGGTCAATCCAATCAGGGCGATGCAGGCGAGGCTTGCGCCGAGCATGAAAAAATAGAACCAGCGAGCGACCTTGGACGCGTCCGAAATCGCTTTGGTGCTGTCGAAGGTTGCGATCGTTTCCGGCAAGATGGCATCAAATAGATTCGTTCCGCCGAGGCGGCCGACCCACAAGCCTTCGGCGCCATAAAGATTGGCGCCCATTAAATTGGCTCCTCGTAATTCCGTTCCTAGCAAATTAGCTTCTCGTAAATCGGCTTGCACAAGGCTGGCGCCTCGCAAGTTGGCCATCGATAAATCTGCGCCGATCAAGCTCGCGCGTTGGAGAAAAGCGCCTTCGAGGTTGACTCCGGTCAGGTCCGCATGCGAAAGACAGACGCCGCAGAGATCGGCTTTGATTCCGGATTCTCCGGCCGTTTCGACCCAGATTTTGTGTTGATCAAGAATCTCTGCCAGATCGATCAGCGAAATCGAGCCAGTGGCTTCCTCGGCAGAAGGGTGATTCTGTGCATCTTGAATTTCCGGGAGCATCTCCAAACATTCCCCTCTCGACGTTTTTCACTCGCAACAATCGCGGCCGCACTCTTCTTAGCGCCTACACCACGGACAACGGCGGCCTGAGTGACCGGTCCCAATTTCCGCTTTGCTTGTATCGCTTCCGCGCTGGGCAAAACCCATCATGGCGCACAAGGCAAAGGAAAATCGCCTGTCCAAGAGTACAGGACGCGCAGAGGTAACTGTGCTGGCTGTGGATTTCTCCGCGGGAGCCTGGGTTGCGCTCGCCGCCGGCGAACCAGTGGGATGGCGCAATCGCGAAAGCGGCAGCAGGGCTGCCGCACTCTACAAATGCGGGCGAAGGAATTTTCTGAAATGTGAGAGAATCCGCGCGACGTTCGTGCGCGTGAGGTGACTTGTGAGCGAGCTTTCTCCGGAAACCAGTTCTGAGTCTCCGATCCGGCGGTTCGAGCCCGTCGCCGGAGCGCTCCACACTTTCTTTCTTATCCTGATCATGGCCGCTGTGGCTGTTGCCGGATACTTCTCGATCCATCGCCCTGGCGCTGCCCACCATCCCAATCGGCTGCTTTTTTATCTGACCACGATGGCCTGGGAATGGATTATGTTTGGGTACATTTATTGGGGTCTGCGTCGGCGTGGAAAATCCTTTCGAGATATTGCCGGGGAACGATGGAAAAGCGCGTCTGATTTTCTCCGCGACTTCGGCATAGCCTTCGGATTTTGGATCGCCGCAATCATCATTCTCAGTATTTTGTCTTCGCTGCTTCGCGCTCGGGGAATGAGCGAGGCCGCGCGCCTTCTTGCTCCGCGGGGACTGTTTGAATCGATCCTTTGGGTCGCGCTGGCCGTCACCGCAGGCATCTGCGAAGAGACGATTTTTCGCGGATATTTGCAGCGGCAGTTTGTGGCCTGGACGCACAGCGCGCCTGCGGGGGTGGTTCTCTCTGCGGTGCTGTTTGGCGCGGGCCACATCTATCAGGGCGCAAAAGCCACGATCGTCATTGGCGTTTACGGATTGATGTTCGGCATCCTTGCGGAAGCGCGACAGAATCTGCGCCCTGGAATGATGGCGCACGCGTGGCACGACACGATCACGGGGCTGATCATTCGATTCGTGCCGGTGAAATAAAGCGGTCTGACAAAAGCCCAGGATCGGCGTTGAGCGCGGGATTGAAATGCGGGCGTGGCGAGATTCAACACCCGCACTCTTAAAACCGAAGGGTGCGGCACCCATAAGCGTTAACTTAACAATAGGCGTAGCGTCGACGGCGGCGCGGGGGTTCCGCGAGCTGTGCGACGATTGTTTTCCAATCGTGGAAGATGTTGGTCAGGTGCTGGGGCGGCAAAAGAGCGTGACGCAGTTCTCGCAGCATGAAGCCGGTTTCCCTCCAGCGGCTACGGCGTAACGCCGAGTTCATAGCCCCAGGGGGAAAAAGCGTTTGCTGCTTCACCAGTCGCTCGACGAGCAAACTGGCAAAAAGTTTTCCATGCAGCCACGCCCGCGCGCTGGGAGGATCCCTTTTCGGGAGGTGCCCCAAGCCGAGCAGGGATTTCAGCCGTTTGATGGCCAGTTCTATTTGCCAGCGCTGACGGTACAGTTCCATGATGGCGGCGGCGGAAAACGTTTCCGGCAGCGTCGTCCACACCGCGAAGTAAGCGGCGGCTTTCCAGCTTTCTGCACTGATGACCTTGCGATGTTTTTTGGCGTAGCGTTGCATGCGCGCGCGCACCACGCGCGTAGCTTGGGCGCTCGCCGCACGGCCAGGAGCCGTCCCTGAATCCACCGGCCATCGGCGAGGGGTACGTGTCGGCCATTCTTGAATGTGACCAACGCGCAACGGACGGAAAAGGTGCAACGGGTTGATCTGCCGGTTTGCCGCGTCGAATAAGGGCAGCGCGCGGCGATGGAAGCGTACGAGTAAATCCCCGCCGGCCTGCACCACATGCGCCGCAGCGGCCGCATTGGCATACAGACGGTCGCCAATCAGGATGTCTCCGGCGTGAACCGGAATGCGCCGCAAACTCTCCCCGCTTTTCACATCCGTCAGTTCAAAGTGATCGCACTGCAGATTCGCCAAGTTGAGGGCATAATGCACGCGCCAATCCGTGCCCATGCTGCCAGGCTCGGAGACGGAAGTGCCATCTACCAGGCGCACGACACGACCTTGCGAAGGCAACGCAAACCGTTGCTGACCACGCAACTGTTCGGCGAGCCATCGCAGCCATTCTCGGAACCCGCAGGCGCTTGAACACCGCTACCGCGCTAACCGTGACGCCCAGTTGCCGCGCACGAACCGCGGTCTCTGCCAGCGAACATCCCTCCCCCACATGAAGCATTAGAAACACGCAACAAACTCTCCGCATCCGGAAAATCGCGTGCCCGCCGCAACGCCCCGCTTTGCCGCGCCTTCGCTTCCCAGCCCGTGGGCAGAAACGAGCGCAGCACCGCCCAATTATCAATGGGTGAGTCTTTCCGCTCCTCTACCATGTACGCAGCATAAGCGCCAACCGCGCCCCAGTCAATCGTTAAGTTAACTTATGGGTGCGGCATCCCGCGGGAAATCTTTGCTCCACACGCGCGTTTCTTCTAAGAGCCGCTCAGCTCTTCCTCAGCTCGATACCGCCGTTCGTTGTGGCGACCTTCAGTTGGCGGCCTCCGGCGCCCACCGTGCCGGAGAGAGACTTGGGGCCGAACCGCCCCTGTACCGTGATCGGAAAGTCGGTGCGTATGCCGCCGTTGGTGGTGGCCGCATCCACGTTGAATTCCGCGGAAGCCGGCAGCGTTACATCCACACTGTCATTGGTGGTCTCCAGCTCCAGTTCGCCGCTCCACTTGGCGTTGCCCATGGACACGCGCACGCCACCGTTGGTGGTCCTGGCGGAGGCCCACTCGCTCGTCGAGACTTCCACGTCGCCGTTGGTGGATGCCGCCTGCACCACGCTGTCCAAATTCAAGCAATGGACCCTGCCATTTGTGGTCGATGCGTTCAGCCGCACGCCGCGGGGGACTTGCGCGTTAAAGTTGATCTTCGCTCGACGTCCGTGCCACCAGTTGCCGGACTCCGACGACACTCCGCCGCGGTGGCAGCGGCCCGGCGCCTTATCTTTCGCGTAGACGGCGCAAACCGTGACGCCATCGGGGTACTCGACGACCTCGATAAACAAATAGTGGTCGTCGTCGTAGCCCCCCAGAATGCCTTCTACCCGCGCGGCATCCCCGGAAGCGCGGCCGGCTTCAATCTCGCCATTGGTATTGATGACCTCCAGCGTCTGCCCGGACTTCAGGCTGCCTTGCCAATGAAACTCCTCCGGCGCAAAGACCGTGCGCTTTTCGCCCTGCGCCCTCGCGGGCACGCCAGCCGCCAGCAGAATCACCGCCGCACAAACCGCACCCGGTAAGCAGCCTCGTAGCCAACTCTTGGTCATCTTCATGACGTCCGCCTCCCTAATGGTTGTCTGACGCTTGAACCGGCACACCCGTCTTATCTTGTATAACGAAGCCCGGGTCACTTTTGTTCCCGAGAGCCGGCACACCCATGCCGCCCGTCCCTACCCCCGGCACGGATCACCGATCCCTCCCCACGAGCCTCTCAGCGAATTGGCGGGCAGTAATGATTTGCGTCCGTTTGTGCTTTTTGAGGGTAAGCAATCCGCCTTTGTCACCGGTCACCAAATAGTCCGCTGCGCCAGCCTCCGCGAGCGCCCACAGGAAGTTGTCGTCAGGATCAGGCGAGCGTCGAACCTGCGGTAGATTCACGATGTTCGTCGCGAGTTTTTTGATCTGATTGATGAGGCGACCGGCTCTGTAGGGCTCGATGAGCGCAGCGATTCTCGGCTTTTGCAGCGTGGCCCGGATTTCCGCGACGTGCTCCGCGCACGTCAGGAGCGTGAATCTATCGGATTCCCATGCGTTGTAAATCGCGGCGGGATAACCGGCCGGGGCGATTAGGGCGGACACCAGGATGTTGGTATCGAGCACTGCGCGCATTTAGACTTTGGCGCGCTTTTTCTTGGCGCGAAGTTCCGCGCGAACTTCGCGAACCGCATCGTCAATGACGGCCTGCAACTCGTTCACGCTGGCGTTGGCGTTGCGTGCCTTGATGTCGCGTACCGTACGACTGAGAATGCGCCATCGTACGGCCTCTTCAATGAACTTGGACAGATCGCCTTTCTTCATTCCTCGCGCACCAAGATCGGTACGCAACGTGAGGTCGGTTTCCCTCGAAACCTTGATACTCCAACGCACGGCTTCTTCCATCTTTTCTTCCCACCTATACGCTTAGACAGATAAGCGCTTATGGTCCTATTATACAAGAAAATCGGGGAAACACGCGGGAAGCATCAGAAAACGACCCGTCTGTCCCCACGCGCCCTAGCCTACCCTCTGCGAAATTGTTTTTGGAAAGGGTAGGCAATTCTTTGCTCTCCCCGGCGCCTTTCTACCAGCTTCGACTCCGGAAAATCCCGCGCATAGCGCCTGGGATCGAGCGTCATAAAACGATCCACGTGCGCCAGAGCATGTGCTCCAGTAAGGAAATCCGCCAGCAAACGCTTCGCTCCTTAGAAACTTGGGTACAGATAGGGCGCTTCCCAATCATTTTGCCTGCAACTGTGGCTGAGTTCGAGCAGAGGTCATTCGACGTTGGGAAAACATTCCGTCTGTCTCCAGTTTCCTCGTGTGTCGCGGGTTCCCCCGAGGAAAACGATTCAGGCAGAGATAACCGAGAGCGCGCCGTGTTCCTTGCGTGTTGGCCGAACGGTGATTTCAACATCCTGCCGCAGAGCGGTGAGGAATTCCATGAGGCGTCCAACAGAGAAATTACCCGCGCGGTTTCGCATCAGCAGAGACACCTGGGGTTGCTGGACGCCGAGGATTTTGGCGATCTCGACTTGTGTCATGCCGCTGTCCTTGAGGATGGAATAGATTTGCAGGGTCAGTTGGGCCTTGAGCAGCTCTTGCTCGGGATTGGGAAGGCCAAGGTCAGCAAAGATGTTCCCGCTGCCTTCGGTTACGCGGGAAACTCGGCTACGTCCTTTTTTGGTTTTGCTTCTCATTTTAGTTCTGCCTTTCTCGATAATCGCGCTCGGCCTCTGCAAGCCGTTGTTTAATCAAATCAATCTCTCTCGCCGGCGTGGCAATTCCTTTGGTCGACTTCTTCTGAAACACGTGCAAAACATAGATGGCGTCGTGAAAACGCACGGTGTAAACAGCCCGCCACGCATTGCCGTGATGCGAAGCGATGATTTCGAGCACGCTGGCACCGCCAAAGCCTTTGAGGGGTTTAGCGGCAGGATCGGTCTGGCCTTCCTGGGCTGCAAAGAGCGCGTGCCCGATGTCGAGCCTGACCTCGCGAGGGAAAGAGCGCAAATCCCTGAGCGATGCTCCGATCCATCTAACGGGCTTCCACTCCCTTGCCATGCCTATACCAGTATACATATATCAATATATAAGAGCAAGCGTGAGGGGGGTGCTTCGCGTCGCGATGGTACAAGCGCAGGGAAGCATGGGATAGACGTGAGGTTCCCTAATTATTTTGGGTGAAACTGTGGCTGAGTTCGAGCAGCGGTGATCCGACGTTGGGAAAACATTCTGTCTGCTCTTTTCCTGAACGCAGCACCGTCTGTCGAAGTGAAGAATCGCGGTTTAGGCGATGTTAACGGATAGGGCATAGAGGAGGTGGTGAGATGGAGGGTGTGGTAGTTTAGGGATGGAGAAGCGTGCGCCCCGACCTTTGGCCGGGGCTTTTTGTTTTTGGGGCGGTATTCTTCGCGTCAGGGCGTCTCCCCTTCCTTCGTTTCTCCAAAAGCCAAGAAAAAGACAAAGCAACAACGGGCACGTAATCGTGCCCCTACGTGAGGAGGGACCGCAAGGCTGAGGCCTGTGCCACCCAACGTGCCCTGATAACTCCGGTTGACGATCAAAAATCAAGAATGGACGACAAGACATGAAAAACAAAGTGGTGGATGGGGTAGAGGTGTGGAAGCAGTTTGAGGATTTGTTGATTCCGGGGCTGCAGCTCTCGGTGATCGAGCGGGCGGTGTATTCGCATCTGCTGCGGCATAGCCGGCTGGAGGGGAAGCCGCGGCTGCTGTTTTCGATTGGGTGGTGCGCGCGAGGCGCGGGACTGTCTAAGTTTTCGGTGCGCAAAGCGGTGCGACAGTTGGCGACGAAAGGCGCGCTGCGGCTGGCGGAAAGAAGCAAACGAGGACACGTGATTGAGGTGCGCTTGCCGGAGGAGGTGCGCGGGGTGCGGGCACGAAAAAGCGCAGAGGAAAAAACGGCGCGCTCGCGCGGCGCGGCGGCGAACCTGGAAGAGACCGACTTTCTGGAAAAGCGGGCGCTGCGGGAGGCGATTCACGCGCGCGAGGGCGGGCACTGCTTTTATTGTTTGCGGCGAGTGACGGCGGCAACGCGGTGCCTGGATCACATTGTTCCGCAGGTGCGGATGGGACGGAATGGCTATCGCAACTTAGTCTCGAGCTGCTCGGAATGCAATTCACTGAAAGGGGACCGGCGGGCGGAGGATTTTCTGCGGTGGCTGTACCGCGAGGCGCGTTTGGAGAGCGGCGAGCTGAAGGAGCGGCTGGGGGCGCTGGTGAAGATGGCGGCGGGGAAGATGTTGCCGGTGGTCGATGCGGAGAAGTGAAACGCGAGGGGAGGTGGAGGAGGTAAAGGAAGTAGAGGAAGTAAAGGAGGTAAAGGAAACAAAGGGAGGCTTGAGTCCAGGCAGGGATTACGGGAACGGGCTGACAGCTCACAGCTTACAGCTGACAGAAAGAAAGCCGAGGGTGCGGGAGGGGGCTCGGCCAGCGTGAGACTATGAGAACGGCTGACAGCTTACAGCTGAGAGTCGACAGCAAGAGAGGCGAAGGCGTGGGAGAAGCCGGTGGGCTGGGGCTAATTTTCAGAGGAAAGAAAAAGCCGTTGATGACGAAAAAGAAAATCAGCTCAGAAAAAAAGCAGCCGGGGCGCTCCGCTGAGGGGCCGAGGGACCCCGGCTTATCCTGCCCGCCTCCGCAGTGAGCGAGCAAGAAACTTGTGAGAAACCCATTTATTCAGAGCGCCCAGCAACCGTGATAAGGATGGCTGCGCGTCTTTTCAGAGCGCTCGGCGACTATTGCTTCGAGTCGTCGTCGCCGCGGAGAAATTCGTAGCGCTCGATCGCCGCGACCACGCCGATGGCGCCTTCGTCGCGCGGCTCGGTGCGCTGAACGCGGCCGAGGCAGCGCACGCGGACTGGACCGGCCATGGTGATTTCGTTCGGCAGAGTCAGAAGGATTTCGACGGGCGAGCCTTCGCGAACGTCCTTGGAAAGAAAGAAGTAGACTCCGCGGGAGCTGACGTCGCGGGATTCGGTGCTGGTTTCGCCAACTGCAGCGCCCGTTGTCCAGCGGACAGTCAGCGGAAGCCGCATTTGGAAGCGTTGCGTAGTGCGGCGTTCGGAACCGGTCAAGGCATACCTCCTGATTGAAGAGAGAGTGTATCCGGGAGCGGTCTAGGGAACAATAGGACTCCGGGTACAAAATCGATTCAATTCTGGGAGGTACGCGTGTACTAGGACGGGGGCGGTTGGGGGGCGATTCGGGGGAAGATTTTGAAGGAGCGATGAGGGGGAATTGTGGTTAACGATGATTGATCCCTTCTCATGGGGGCTTTTTGGAGGTGTTGATTCTAAAGGGAAGCGGGCGGATGTAAGCGGTTTAGAAGGAACACCTGCAGGGGTGTGTTGGAAGTGATGATTCTAAAGGGGTTGCGGGAGATACAACATTGAAAAGCGAAGCTGGGGCAGCCTCCGTGTTGACCTGTGTTGATTTGGTTTGGGACAAGTTCGACGGGGTTGGGTTACTCCCTCCGGGCCATTCTGCCTGACGCTGTATTTCGGGTGTTTCCACTTTCATGCGATTTGAGTCAATATATTTGGCATGAGCGTCACGATGCTCTCGGGGCCGATCGGCGCTGGGAAGACGACCGTGGCCCGAGAGCTGCTTGTTTTGCTGCCCGCGCCAGTTTCCTACATCGAGGGCGATACATTCTGGTCTTTTATCGACAAGCCGCACAGTCGCGATCGCAGGGAGGTGTTTCAGGTGATTATGCGCGCGATGACGGCCGCAGCCATACCTTTCGCGCGCTCGGGGTATGAGGTTCTGCTTGATTTCTCCATCCCACCCCAATTCCTGGGGACGGCTCGCAAGATCCTGAAAGAAGTGCCGCTGAACTATGTTGTGCTCCGGCCGAGCCTGTCTGTTTGTGAAACGCGTGCAGCGTCACGCGCGGAAGGCCGAATTATCGATTATGCCAAGCATCGGGATTTCTACGCGCTGTTTGAGGCACCCTCGGCGCACGTCGTCAGTGACGACGAAGCAGACGCGCCCGCCCTCGCCAAGCGTATTTATGAAGGAGTTGGTGCAGGTAAATTTGTCGTTGCGTAATCGTTCTGTGCGGCTTTCGCGGATCGGAAGCCAGCTGATTTGATAAGGTGTGCTCCTTCAACGAATTGTTGCGGCGAGTTTCAAATCTGCCCCCCAAGTTTGACAAACATGCGCCGCTTCGTCCGAACCACTCGACATCTGCAAAGTCAAATTCACAATCGTTTCGGAGAACTGAGGGTGTTCCACCCGCCTTTCGCGCTTAGGCGGAGGGGAGGAGGTCCCAGACGCGCCAGAATTGTTGCATTTGCGGGGGAGTGCCGAAGGAGACGCGGACGAAGGTGTTCATGGAGGGGAAGAGGCGGGCAATTTCTACGTTGTGCTGCTTGAAATGGGCGATGACGGCGGGGGCGGGGCGGTTGGTTTGGAGCATGGCGAAATTGGTTTGGGAGGGGATGACCTGGATGTTGCGGGATTTGGCCTGCGCGAAAAATTCCTGGCGGTCGCGGGCGTTGCGCTTTTCGCTCATTCGGACGTAGTCGAGATCGTCGTAGGCGGCGAGAGCGCAATGGGCGGCGACGGCGTTTATGCCCTCTTTCAGGCGGAGGTTCGCGAGGGCGCGAATTTTCTCGGGCGAGCCGACGGCATAGCCGGCGCGAATTCCGGCGAGGCCATACACTTTGGAGAAAGTGCGGGCCACGATGACGCGGTCGTCGTGCATAGGATGATCGATGAAGGAAGAGTATTCGGCGGCGGTGGGCTCGACAAAGTGGTGGTAGGCCTCGTCGATGAGGACGGTGGTGGTGGCGGGGAGTTTGCGGACGAAGTCTTCGAGATCTTTGCGCGTGGTGAGGCTGGCGGTGGGATTGTTGGGATTGCAGATGTAGATGAGGCCGGTGTCGGAGCCGGTGCGGGCGAGCATGGCTGCGAGATCGTGGGAGTAATCGCTGGCCAGGGGGACTTCGACGACTTCGGCGCCGAGAATTTTCGCGAAGCGGCCGATGGCTTCAAACGTGGGCAGACCGGTGATGAGTTTTTTGCCGTGGCCGACGAACGCGGCGGCGCAAGTGTTGAGGATTTCGCCGGAGCCGCAGCCGAGGACCATTTGGTCGGGCTGGATGGAATGAGATTGGGCGATTCTTTCGTGAAGGGCTTTATCGGCGGCGTCGGGATAGCGATTGACAAATTGCAGAGAGTCCTGCATCGAGGCGATCACTTTTTGCGAAGGGCCGTAGGCATTTTCGTTGCGGCTGAGAATGATCGGGCCGCCGGGCTCGCTGGCGCGGGAGCCGGGGACGAGTTCGCTAAAGGCAAGATCGGCGAGCGGAGGGAGTGCGGCGGCAGCGACGGCTCCTGCGGCGGCGTTGCGGAAGAAAATTCGTCGTGTGATGGACATGGGATCCTCGATTCTTGATTCTCCGTTGTCGTTGATAGCAGAGAAATATGCGGCAGGTCAACAAAGGAACTCGCTGGAGAACCGGGCGTTTGGCTAGCTGGGCGAGCCGGGAATGCCGCCGAGCCAGGCGGTAGGCGAGCGAGGACCACAAGGGCGAGCGGATCCCAGAGGAGCACGATATATCGTGCCCTTACAATGGATTAGGTTTGGTCGATCAGGCGGTGGTGGATGGCGTAGAGCGCGAGTTCGAGGCGGTCGGAGACGCCTAGTTTATCGAAGATATTGTGCAAGTGATTTTTTACGGTTTGCTCGCTGATGAAGAGCTTTTCGCCGATTTCTTTGTTGCGGAAGCCTTGGGCGACCAACTGAACGATTTCTTTTTCGCGGTCGCTAAGCAAAGGCTTTTCGCGGCGCGGGCCGGACTCGGAGGATTTCGAGAAAGCTTTCATGACCTCGGCGGTCATGCGATTGTCGAGCCAAATTTCGCCGGCGTGAACACGATGAATACTTTTAACGAGCAAGTCGGTAGCAGATTGCTTCAGGACTACGCCACGAGCGCCGAGGCGCATGGCGCGGACTACGTCGCGATCGTCTTCGGCAGCGGTGAGGACGATGACGCGCGTGGGAAGCGTATCGAAATTGACTTCTTCGAGGACCGCGAGGCCGTCTTTATCGGGCATGCGGAGATCGAGCAGGAGGATTTCCGGCTTGAGCTTGGCGAGAAGCTTGATGCACTCCGCGCCGTTTTGCGCTTCGCCAACGATGGTAATGTCCTCGTCGGAATCGAGAAGTTTGCGAAGACCATCGCGAAAGATGGCGTGGTCGTCCGCGAGAAGTACGCGAATTTGCTGTTTAGTTTTGGCCATGTCAACCGAGCGGAACCTCGATAGTCAGTCGAGCGCCATGGCCGGGGTTTGACTCTACAGTCAACAGGCCCCCCACGGTTCGCGTACGCTCCTTGATGGAAATCGGACCCAGTCGCAGACGGTCGAGTTCATCCCCAGTAAACCGGCCGGCGAAACTGAAACCTTCGCCGTTGTCATCCACTACCAAAACGATGCGACTGTCGTCCTGCGTCAGTTTTACCACGACATGGGAAGCCTTCGCATGCTTTTTTATGTTGTTGAGTGCTTCACGGTAAATCTGGAAAATCTCGCGGCAGACGCGGTCGGGAGCGTGGAGGTCGGCGGATTCGATGATGACGTCGAGGGCCAGGGTGGATTCGTTGCGGTAACGCTCGGCGAAACCGTGCATAAGGTCGACCAGGTCGGCGCTTTGGACGCGCAGCGGGCGGAGGTCCGTGACCATGCGGCGGAGCTCGCCGGACTCGTTTTTGACGGTTTGCTGGAGGTTGCCGAGGCTGGCTTCGGCCTGGTCGGGGGAGGAGGAAACTTTGCGCCGAAGGACGTCGAGCTGGATTTCGATGCTGAGGAGGGTCTGGAGAATGCCGTCATGGAGGTCGCGGGAGATGCGGCTGCGTTCACCTTCAATGGCGCGGGCGCGGAGATGCCGAAGGAGGAAGACGTTTTCGAGCGAGGGGCCGACGTGGCGGGCGATGCGCTCGAGCCAGGCGAGGTCGGGGCGCTCGAAAGGCTTGCGGGCGTTGATGAGGAAGAGGCGGCCGGCGGGCTGGCCACTCTGATCAAAGGCCACCGACATCATGGAGCGCATATTGAGCTCCTGCTGGGTGGGGCCGGGGAGGCGCGGAAGCGTGTTGAGACGGCGTCCATCGCGGCGGTCCCAGCCGAAGCCGCTGCCGGGGCCTTCGAGGTTGTTCCAGCAGACGGTGGCGTCCATGTCGTCGAGAAGGAAGCCATCGGCGCGGGCGAGGGAGTAGCTTTCGGGGATGAGGCGCTCGCTTTCGCCGGTTTTGAGGCGCCAGAGGTAGATGCGCTCGAGATCGGTGTCGCGATAGGCGAGCAGGGCGGATTCGACCTGGAAGGCGCGGGCGAGTTCGTCCAGCATGAGGCGGAGAGATTCGGCGAGGCCCTGGTCGACTTGGAGAGTTGCGGTGATGCGGGAGAAGAAGTCGTTTTGCGAGGCGAAATGGCGGCTGCGGTCGGCCAGGAAGGCCAAGGCAGCGCCGCCAGCGAATGTGCCGCCGACAAGGCCCATCCAGGCGATGACGCGCATCCAGCCAATTTCGCCTTTAACGGCGGTGAGGAGGACGAGGATGAGGGCGAGAGCGCCGGCTAGAGGGAAGGCGGCGCGGAGTCCCCAACGCATGCCGGCAACCCAGCAGATGAAGAGGTATGGAAACCAGACGGGGACAGAAGAGGGGCTGATGTACATGAAAAAGCCGAGCGCGAGCAGATCGCAGGCGATGGGCAGATGCCAGGCGCGTTTGCGGAGGAAACGCTCGAGAGGAATGACGGCGAGAGAGACGATCAGATAAGCGATGAGGAACAGGATCGAGCGCTTGGCTTCCTGGGGATTTGGGTGCTGGAGCAACGCGAGAAGAGAAAGCAAAACGACAATCGGGCGCGCGTAGACGATTTGCCGCTCGAGATGGCGGCGATCCGTTTCGTGGGGGCTCATGCGCGGGGACGCGATTCCTCCGGAATAGGATAGCAAGACGCGCGCGGGGCGGGCGGCGGCGTATCCGGATTGCAACGGCTTAGGCAATGCGTCGAAGGGGTTCGTGCTGTGCGGTAGTTGAGGCAATGTGCGTCCTGCTAAGTAAATGGGAGACGACCAATCATGACTTTTAGCAGGCCTTGCAATGAGTTGCCTAGTACGGAGAACTCAGTCAAAATCTCGAGGTTGATCCAGATTCGTCGACTGCTGAGAAATCTGTGGCGAATATGATGAAGGTGCTGTTTTTCTCTTTTTCGGAGAGGAAAAGCCAGCATGAGATTACGTGACGACCTGCTCTCGCAACTCAGTGAGGCCGGAATCGGCTCCATCGGCCCAGAATTGTTCACTCTCTCCAAAGAGTGCGCTCGGATGCGTAGCGCCTCATGCACAAATGAGAGTATCCCTGTAGGAAGTTCTAAGCTAGGTGGCCTGCCTGATCTACCTCCCGACCTAGCCTGGCCGAAGTGGAAAACCGGCTATCTTGCCTTCGTAGCACAGATCAATCTGGCGGAGCTCCCGGTGACTGAATCGCTTCCGGATGTGGGCATGCTCTGCTTCTTCTACGACAGAGAGCAATCCGCATGGGGGTTTGATCCGAACCATAAAGAAGGATTTCGCCTTTGGTATTTTCCGGAAGTGTCGCAGCTTACTCGCAGTGTGCATCCTGAAGCTTCCAAGTTCCCCTGCGCGCGGGTTTCTTTCGAGCCATTTCTATCGCTTCCTGACTCTTCGTCAGCGTCGCTCCGCGCTTTGCTTCTCGCTCTTGAGGATGATGAAAAATATTTCGAGTTCGTTCAAGAACACGATGGGAAAGCACCTCAACATCAAATACTCGGCTGGCCGCACGTTATTCAGGGCGAAATGACTCTCGAATGCCAATTGGTGACGAACGGCATATACGCTGGCGACGCCAGCGGCTACAAGGACCCGCGGCGCAAAGAACTAGAGCGCCGCGTCGACGATTGGACACTGCTCCTGCAAATCGACTCGGATAAAAATGCCAAAATGATGTGGGGCGACGCGGGGATGCTCTATGTCTGGATTCGCCGCGAACACCTCGCTGCCAAGTCCTTCGACAAAGCGTGGACCATCCTACAATGTTTCTAATGCAGACTTTTGCTTGAGGTCGCGCCAACTTCAACCACCGGTCAATCGGATAATCACAAACTGGGCTGCCACGCGCCTTTGGCGTGGTCCGAATCCCGGAGATAAGCCATGTAGGTTTGGCCAGCCATTGCGCTCGCAGAACGGGATGAGGATATATAGCGATTCGCCTGTCACGCGCATCAAAAATGTTATGAAGGTCAAGAAGATCGAACCGAATGAATTTGCGTGCACGACGTCGGCGGCGCGGCCGTTTGGGTGCATGGAATTGTGGGCGGGGAACGAGCGCGCGCATCGGTCGCTGGAGTTGGCGGGGTTGGAGGCGGATGTTATTGCGGTGCCGTCGGAGGGAAAGCGGGGCGGCGACTTGTCGGCGTTGTTTTCGTGCAGCGACAACATGGCGCGGGTGGTGCTGGCGGATTGTGTGGGACATGGGTACGTGGCCAGCAAGGTGGCGCGGCATGTTCATCACCTGCTTCATAAGCATCAGGACATTCGCGATACTGCGTCGCTACTCGCCGCGCTGAATAATGAATTTACGCTCGACACCGAAAAGTCCGAGGGGGCTTTGCGCTTAACCACCGTCGTGACAGGAACGTTCGATGGCACGACGGGCGAGTTTAATTTTGCGTACGCGGCGCATCCGCGAATGCTGCTCTGGCGCGCGCGCGAAGGCAGGTTCATCGAGATTGGCGAAGGCTTGGAAAACTTTCCGCTGGGGTTCGTTACCGGAGAAATGTACAACGAACAGAGCGTGTGCCTGCGAACCGGCGACATGATTTTGGCTTTTTCCGATGGAGCCACGGAAGTGCACTCGCCCGAAGGGGAGCAGCTCACCTCGCGAGGCTTCTTGCAATTGGCGGAATCGACGCTGGCAAAACAGCGCGGATCCATCCAGCTCCCTGAATTTTCAGCGACACTTCTGGAAGGGATACAGCGGCACAGAGGAAGCTCGGAGCTTGAGGACGACGTCACCCTGCTGACTCTACGGCGCTCTGGCTGAAGACGCCTCTCCAAGGACAAAATTCCATCAGGACGGGCGCGGCTTGCCGTGCCCCTACGAGATTTTTGCCGAGGGATGGCGGCGGGCGGAGCGGGCAAGGATCACGGCGGGGGGCCGAGCGGGCAAAGATTACGGCGCGGGCTGCTCGGCGGGAGCCGCTGGTGGATGCGCGGCGAAGTATTCTCCCAGACTAGCCAGCATTTCTGCGACGCCCTGGTGGACGTTTTTGTCCAGGGCCGCGACGACCGCATCAACGGTTTTGTCGCTTACGGGTTCGTCGTGCGTGTAGAAGTGCGTCCATACAACGGTGTGCGTTTTGATGTCGCGCAGTTCCAATTCCATGGTGACGCGGGCGAGGAGCGAGGGTCCGGAAACTTCCTTGAAATCGTACAGACGGCCATGCAGGAGATAATTTCCGTGGATGTCGCTTCGCAACATGTACACTCCCCGAAAATGGCCGGAAGCGCGCAATTGGCGCAGCAAAATTTCCTGGATCATGTCAATGGGAGGCTCGACCCAGCGGTGATACTCGTAAAGCCCCATGCTTTCGCCGCCGGAGCTGTAGACGATTTGCTCTTCGCGGTAGATATCGGGAGCCGTGATCCGGCCGATTAGCAGAGTGAGGGGAACCGCGTCGGGATTTGCGGCGGGCGCCATGCCTCCGGGAACCGTGAGTTGATAATACTTACTGGGCCGGGTAGCGCCGCATCCAGCGGCCAGCACGACGGCCAGCGCAAGCACGCAAGGGGCGACCGTCGCAGACAATCGAAATACCAAATGCCGGCGGCCGGTGCACGCCGATAGAATCCGCAATCGAATGGGCATTTCAGTGACTTTCGTCATAAGCTCGTGGCTCCCTCGATTCATCAGTGTTCACCGGGTTTGTGCTCTGGCGGAGAGGTGGCACGAATGAGTGTGTAAGGACGTTTCTTTATGGTTTCCGTGAATTCTTTCAGATTCTCGGAGACGCGGCGGAAATTATCCAAAAGTTCGTCGATATTCTCCGAGTTGACGTCGAGAGTCTGGTCCAGTTGGCCGGTGATGTCGGTCAGGGTCGTCAACGATTGACGAAGCTTGATCACCGCCTGCCGCACATCGGCGCGGTTTTCGCCGAGAACCTCGTCGAGATGAGTGAGAGCTTTGTTGGCCTCGTCGGCGGTCTTGTGCAGATCCTGAATGAGCGGCTCGAGTTTCTGGCTGACGTTGTCCAGGTTATGAATCGTGGATTTTATCTGCGGGCGATTTTCGGCGATCATGCCGTGAGCGTCGGCCAGTGTCGCGGACAGGTTCGCGCGGTTCTGGTCGCTCAGCAGGTCATTCACGCGAGCAATCGTCACCTTTAATTCGGTGGCCCGATCGTTCAGGGATTGAACGAGTTCTTTAGCTTGCGGGGCGAGGTCATTGAGCTGCGCAGTCAGCGCGTTGAAATCCACGTAGGGATCCGACGGCAAGATCGATCCGGGAAGGGCGAGCGCCGTTTGCGCACCGCCGGGAAGAATCTCCAAGTGATTATCACCCAAGGGACTCATGCTCATGATCTTGGCGTGGCTATCCTTCTTAACGGGTAAATTAGTTTCCACGCTAAAAACTACGTCGATTTGCGCGGGATTTTGCGGGTCGATCGCGAGTTTTTCAACGCGGCCCACTTTCGGCCCACCCGCGTAACGAACGGTCGCGCCGCGCTCGAGACCGCCCGCAAACGGAAAGTATGCATGAAAGGTCTTTTCGGAGCGGCCGAACACTCCGGAGATGGCAAAAACCATGCCGATCAGCACAGCCGCGGCGGCAATCACAAATAGTCCTACGAAAACTTGATCGCGCTTCCCTGCCATCGCGTCCTCTCTCCCCTGCTCGCGCTCATCACAAGCGGCGGTCCTGCGTGAGCATTTGCAGATAATCCAATTCGCGCGCCACTTCCGGCTCCGGCACTCGATCCAGAAATTGCCGGACGCGTGGCTGCGTGCTTGCGCGCATTTCGGCGACTGTTCCGTTGGCGACAAGATTGCCTTTGTCGATGAGCACCATGCGATCGGCGATCAAATAGGCGCTGGCCAGCTCGTGCGTGACCACAATGATGGTCATGCGGAAAGCTTGCTTTAATTCGAGGATGAGTTGGTCGATGCCGGCGGCGATAATCGGATCCAAACCCGCCGACGGCTCATCGAAGAAAAGAATCTCGGGGTCCATGGCCAAAGCGCGAGCGACCGCCGCGCGCTTCTTCATGCCGCCGCTGAGCTGCGACGGCATGTAGTATTCAAAACCGGCCAGGCCCACTTGCTCGAGCTTGAGGCGCAGCATGATTTCAATCGTCGAATTTTCGAGTTTCGTATGCTCGCGCAGCGGCAAGGCGACATTCTCGCCAACGGTCATCGAGCCAAACAAAGCTCCGCCTTGAAACGACATGCCAATCTTCTTGCGAATTTCGTCCATCTCCGCATCGGAAATCGCAGCGATATTTTTCCCTTTGATCCAGATTTCGCCGGAGCTTGCTTTTTCAAGGCCCACCAGCGTCCGCAGCAACGTGCTCTTGCCCGAGCCAGAGCCGCCTAGAATCACCAAAGTTTCGCCGCGCGTCACGTCCAACGTGATGCCGTGCAAAATCTCGACTTCGCCATAGCTCACCCGCACGTCGCGGAGTGAAAGCATGACTTCCGAATCGGACGAACTAGGCTGGCTCATTTCCGTTGGCACAGTCACCGTTCCCTAACTACCGCTGATGAAGAAGAATAATGTTGTAAAAACGAGATCCACAAGCACAACGAGAAAAATGGACACCACGACCGCCCTCGTCGTTGAGTGGCCGACTTGCTCGGCTCCAGCTCCGGTCGCCAAACCCTCCTGGCAACCGACCGCAGTGATCGTAATTCCAAACATCACGCTCTTCACGAGGCCGGTCATGATGTCGCGCAGCAGCAGCGAATCCAGCGAGGCTTGAATATACCGGCCAAACGTGAAATCCGCCTGGGCTACTCCGAATAGCGAGCCGCCGAGGATGCCCATCGCGTTGGCCCAAATCGTCAAGCAGGGCAGCATCACGATCATGGCCAGAAATTTCGGTGTGACCAAAAAACGGATCGGGCTGATGGCCATCGTTTCCAGCGCGTCGATCTCTTCGGTCACTTTCATCGTGCCGATTTCCGCCGCGAACGCCGATCCCGAGCGGCCAATCACCACGATGGCGGTGATGAGCGGCCCAAGTTCGCGCGACATGGAAATCGCGACAGCCGTGGCGACGTAGCTCATTGCACCGAAGCGCCGGAGCTCGTACGCAGCCTGGAGCGCGAGAATCAATCCGATAAAAAATGTGATCAGCGAAAGAATCGGCAAAGCGCGCACGCCCACGTCCATGGCCTGCGACACGGCGCGCTGCAAGCGCAGCGGCTTGCCACGGAACGGCCCGACAAACGTGTAGTAGGCCGCGCGGCCACCGAGCGTCGCCAGCGACCCGACGTAAGCCAGGCTGTTCGTCACGCTCTCGCCAATTTCTGACACGAATGGCATCGTGATTCCCTGAAACTCGATTCCCTCTAACGCAATATCGCAGTGGCTCAGAAAAGCTTCTCACCCTGAAGCAAAACTCTTAGCCTGCTAGCGCCTGTTCTTCGTTGTCGTAAACTTCAAAAATCTTCAGCAGGCGCGAGAGCTGCAAAACTTCGCGCGCCGAAGTGCTCAATCCAAATAAAATGAAGCGCGAACCGACATCGCGCGACGCCTTCAACCCTTCGACCAGCGAAGCTACTCCGGAGCTATCGATATAGCGCACCTTGCTCAAGTTCATCACCACGCGCGGCGTCCGCTTTTCCTTTACCTCGTGCAGCAGCGCTTTTCGAACCGCGGGCGAGTTGGCCAGGTCGATGTCTCCCGTCACGTCAAAAATAGTTGCGGTATCAATTTGCCGACTCGAAATCTGCACTTTTTTCTCCTTCAGCCCTTCACGGATGTACTTCTTGCTTCGGCGCGCTAACGTATTTGACCAGTCGGAGACGGTTGGTCCCGTTCACGCGTTTATACTCGACGATGTCCATGCTCTGCTGAATAAAATGCAAACCTAGACCGCCTGGCCTCACTTCTTCCAGCGCGCGCATGCACATTTTGTCCGGCTTGATGGCCGGCCCGCGATCGCACAGCAGAATCTCGATTCCCTCGGCGGCCTTGTGATCGGTCAGCCGGCGAACCGAACGGAACGACATTTCAATCGGCCGGTCTGGACGTCCGCCGTAGGCATGACGAATGATATTCGTCAGCGCTTCGTCCACCGCGCGAATGACCGCCCGGGAATCCTCCGGCGAAAATCCGAAGGATTCCGTCAGGCGTTCCACAGCGCCGCGCACGGCGCAAAGCAGATTGGGATCGCTTGGCAATTCCAGCCGCATCAACACACTGCGGTTCGAATCGCCGTTACGTTCCTTCGTGCGGCCTCGCGATGATGGGCGAATGGTTTTCATGGGAAGCAACGAGAATACTCTCCACAAACTTCACGCGCGAACTTCGACCCATTCTCTGCAATGGGCCGATGCGAACTCTTCAGGAATAAAACCGAAGAGCCTCTGAAATGCGCAATACTCGCGGAAGGCCGTTCCCGGCACCCAAGAGAACAGATACTCATTAGGGTGGTTCTCAGGCCTGGGCTGAGCTTTGCTTAGCGTACTGTAAGCGTTTGGGCCTGCTACTTGCAATCCCTGTTGGAACCTTCCGGGGCCCGGAGGAATTCCGCAACTTTTTGATGCCGGCCCGGGTGAGGGAGATACCGGTTTTCGGTAGCCGCGAGAGGCGCGTCTCGCCAGTCCGATTATCCCGCTCATTTTCTGAGGCGCTTTTCCAGCCACTAAAAGTAGCGTAAACTATCTTGCATCGGCGGTGGGAGTAGCTCAGCTGGTAGAGCGTCGGTCTGTGGCACCGAATGTCGCGGGTTCGAACCCCGTCTCCCACCCCATTCTCGCTTCATTCCGCGGAATCCAGATGGCGGCGGTTGACGGCATCCCTTGGCATCTTCAAACCGGAATCAACCTGGACCTCACTTTTCAACTTCCGCAAAAAATAATGTCAATCCCATAATCCTCAAAGATCCGATCCGCCGTGAGCAAAATCATTCGCTCTACGCTCGCCTGGGCAATCAACATACGGTCAAACGGGTCGCGATGATGGTTCGGCAAACCCTCCACCGCCAGCGCGTGAACGTGCGTAATATCGAGGGCCTTCAGCGACATCAATCGCATCGCGCGCTCTATAACTTGGCTGGTCCGCTCCGGCAAGACCAGCCTGCCTGTAGCCGCCTTAATGGCCATTTCCCACGGACTTACCGCCGACAGATAGAGTTCGGGCGAATCTTCGGAAAGCAAACGCAGCGCCCTGGCATTGAGCCTTGACCGCGAGATGAGACTGTGGAGCAGTACGCTCGTATCCAACAAATACTTCATCGCTTCTTACGTTTGCGGGGTTCTCGGCCTTCGAATGCATCTAGGATTTCGTCCGGCAGAGGGGCGTCAAAATCGTCCGCAATCTTGATCTTGTCCCCATAGAACCCGAGTTCGCGTTTGCGCTTCTTCGTAGGCACCGGTACCAGGCGCGCCACGGGTACGCCCCGGTTCGCGATGGTGATCTCTTCCCCGGCCGCGACGCGGCGCAGGAGCCGAGAGAGGTGAGTCTTCGCTTCGTGTGTATTGACAGCTTTCATGACACGATGGTAGACTAAGTCACTAGACTAAGTCAAGTCAGCTGCGGGCTCGAGGTTGTCCTAATCTGGAGTGCGGGAGCTCTGCTCCCGCTCTTGAGGATGATGCCGCGCAGAAGAACTCCGCTTTTCGGCACACGACTGGCCTGTGAGATTACCCTCTCCCGCTTAATCGCTGACTACAGATTACTCCCCCGAAACTTAGATGCTACCGCGCTTGCCTGAAAGGCCTTGACCTTCGTCCTCTCTCGATTTCCGATTCTCCACTTCTCTCATTAACTTTTGTGCAGTGAATCGCCATCAAAATCAAATAAACTCTCTCGATGACATCCATCCAATGCGCCGCCGTTCTCTTCGACATGGACGGCGTGCTCGTCGATTCCACTCCCGCCGTCATGCGCGTCTGGACCATCTGGGCACGAGCGCACGGCTTCGACCCCCAAGAAGTGGTTCGCAAAGCTCACGGACGCCCCAGCCTCGCCACCATTCGCGAATTGCTCCCCAACGGCGATCACGAAGCCGAGAATCGTGAAGTCGAGCGCCGCGAAATCGAGGACATCGCGGACGTTGTCGCTCTCCCCGGGGCCTTGAACCTGTTGCAATCCATTCCACAGCAACGCTGGGCGGTCGTGACTTCCGCGACTCGCGCTCTGGCCGAAGTGCGTTTGCGCGCCGCCGGTTTGCCGGCGCCGATGCATCTCGTC
This sequence comes from uncultured Acidobacteriota bacterium, assembly GCA_963767755.1. Taxonomy (GTDB): domain Bacteria; phylum Acidobacteriota; class Terriglobia; order Acidiferrales; family UBA7541; genus Acidiferrum. Next base: position 55,651 of record CAVYFO010000016.1, read on the forward strand.
ACCGCAACCGATCTGCAGCGCGGGAAACCTTTCCCCGATCCCTATCTAAAGGGCGCGGAGGTTCTCGGAATCGCTCCGGGGGAGTGCGTCGTCGCAGAAGATGCTGCATCCGGAATTCGCTCGGGCAAAGCAGCAGGCGCGCGCGTCCTTGCTTTGCGCACCACGTCGCTGGACGCCGAACTCCTCAGCGGCGGCGCCGACTGGCTCGCCGACGATCTGAGCTGGCTTTCCCTGGACGCGCAGGCTCAGACCGCTCCCCTGACATTCCTTCTGAAAGGAAATAAATAATCGCTGCGAAAAATTCGATTTCTATGGTTTGCTCGGCGCCGTCCCGACTATTGAGCCTCGCCAAATATAGAGTCGTGCGAGCCACCGAAAAAAGCGGCAGCAGGGCTGCCGCACTCCACACAGCTTGTTCGCAATAGTATGCGGGACTCAGTAAATTTGTGCCGTGGAATTCCCGGCTCTCCTTATCCCATTGACCTTTTGGCGCGGCTTGCGGGAGTTCCATTTCCCCGGGATGTTTGCCCCGCCTACAATGGGTGTGGTACTTACGGGCCCGTCAATTCCCCCCCCTTCTTCAGGTCATCTGGTTTACGAACAATGGGAACAGCCGCACAGGTAGCGCCGCCGCAGCGCAGATTTGACACCGCGCAACTCATCGCCGCTATGCTGAAATCGCACGGGCGTGTCAGCGACCTGATTTTTTCGCCGGGCCGTGCTCCGCAGATCGAGGTGAACGGGCAGCTCGTCGAGCTGAAGTTCAAAGGCCTGGACCGCCTAACCGCCCCGGATACCAAGTTTCTTGCGCAAGACCTGATGGCGAACAATGAACACGCCGCCGGCAAGCTCGAGCTGGAAGGTTCGGCCGACCTGTCCTATGGCGTCTCCGGCGTGGGGCGGTTTCGCGTAAATATCTTTCGCCAGCGCGAAAGCCTCGCCATCGTCATGCGTGTAATCCCGGACGTGATTCCCGGATTTGAGGAACTCCACCTTCCGGCACAGTTGAAAGAAATCGTGCAGGTAAAAAACGGGATTGTCTTGGTGACGGGGCCGACCGGATCTGGAAAATCTTCCACGCTCGCCGCCATCATTGACATGATGAATTCGGAGAAGGCCTATCACATCCTGACCATCGAAGACCCCATCGAGTTTCTCCACAAACACAAGAAGGCCACCATTCACCAGCGCGAACCACACAGCGACACACCCACGTTTGCTCTCGCATTGCGCGGCGCCCTCCGCCAGGCCCCCAAGATCATTCTGGTGGGAGAGATGCGCGATCGCGAAACCATTGAAATCGCTCTCGAGGCCGCGGAGACCGGCCACCTCGTGCTCTCCACCTTGCACACCATTGACGCTTCGAAGACCATCGAGCGAATAGTTGGCGCATTTCCCGCTGGCGATCAGCTAACAATTCGCAGCCGCTTTTCCAGGGCCTTTCGCTGCATCGTATCCCAGCGCCTCCTCCTTCGAAAGGACGGCAAGGGCAGAATCGCCGCCATTGAGATCCTGAAATCCACCATGCGCACGCGGGAGTATGTCGAAAAAGGAGAGACGGAAGGAAAGTCCCTGCTCGACGCCATGCGCGACGGCGACACCGAAGGAATGCATTACTTTGACGGAGAAATCGAAAAACTCATTCGTTCCGGCGCGGTCAGCCTTGAGACCGGCCTCGCCTTTTCCACCAATGCGGGAAACCTGAAGATCGAGCTCGCCGACTTCGAGGAAATATCCTTGAGCAATCCCGCGGCTGAACCGCCCGCCGAAAAAATCGAAATGGAAATCGAGCGCTGATCGCTCTCAAATGCGTTAGAATTCCTGGGCGATTAGCGCGGCTCGCTTCCCCAAGCCCGGATTTCTGAAGCGCTCCTCGTTGCAATCCCTTTTTGCTAAATGGAACCACTCGGAAGCGACGCGGACATTCATTTCTGGCCATCGGCAGAAATTGCGCTGCTGCTGATGCTCCTCATCGGCCTGCTGGCTCTCTGGAAACCCGGTTTCGGCGCGAGCGTCTTCCATAAAATTGAAGAAACTCTTTCGCGTTTTGCGCAACGCAAAAAAGTAGCTATTTGCGCGCTCTTCTTCGGCGTCGTCGCCGTCCGTCTCGCTGTCTTGCCGCTATTGCACGTCCCCATTCCGGGCATTCACGACGAATTCAGCTACCTGCTCATGTCGGACACGTTCGCCCACGGCCGCCTCGCCAATCCCACTCACCCAATGTCGCTGAGCTTCGAAACCTTCCACGAAAATTGGCATCCCACTTACTCTTCGATTTATCCCCCCGCCCAGGGTTTCGCTCTCGCCATCGGGCAATTGCTCGGCAATCCGTGGATTGGTGTGTTGCTCAGTGACGCGGCCATGTGCGCCGCCATTTTGTGGATGCTGCAAGCATGGTTGCCGGCGCGCTGGGCCTTGCTCGGCGGCGTTTTCGCCGCTCTGAATTTGGGAATCGCCAGCTACTGGATGAACAGCTATTGGGGCGGAGCCGTTGCCGCCACGGGTGGCGCGCTCGTTATGGGAGCAATCGCGCGCATCGGACGGCGCGCAACCGTGAGCAGCGCCCTTCTGCTCGGCTTGGGCATTGCCATTCTCGCGAACAGCCGTCCTTATGAGGGACTCCTCTTTTGTGTTCCGGCGGGATTTTGGTTCTTGTGGTGGCTCGGTGGAAAAATAAAATCGCGCGATTCCCTCTCGTCACGCATTCGAATCGTTTTCTTGCCCCTCTCCGCCTGCCTCATCTTAACTCTGCTCTTCATCGGCTATTACAACTGGCGGCTGACCGGCAATGCCCTGCTCTTCCCGCACGTTTTGAATACTCGGACGTATCACACCACACCGCTTTTTTTGTGGGAGCACGCCAAGCCGGCGCTCAAATACAACAATCAGCAGTTCGAAGATTTTTACAACGGTTGGGAGCGTGAGAATTATCGAACCAGCTGGAGCGACGCTTTCGCGGTGACGGCCGAAAAAGTAGCGAGAATGGGCGTTGAATTCTTTTGGCCAGGCGTGTTTTTTTTGCTGCCAGCGCTGCCGTTCGCGTTTCGCGACCGCAAAATGCGTCTGCTGGTCGCCAGTCTGATCGTCGCTCTCGTGGGCGTCTTTGTCGTAATTTGGTCCGCGCCTCATTACGCCGCGCCGCTCACTTGCGTCCTCTACGCGCTTCTGGTGCAATCCGTGCGTCATTTGCGCGTGTGGAAATGGAAGAGCCGTCCGCTTGGCCTCGCTCTGTCCCGCGCCCTCTTGATTTTGCTCGTGCTCGAAACAGGCGTAAACGTTGCTCGCCGCGCCTGCGATCCCATGTGGTGGACTTGCACCGGCGATCCGAGCCGCGTCGCCATCCTGAAACGCCTCTTGCAGATGCCCGGAAAGCAACTCGTGATCGTACGCTACGGCGAAGAACACAACATCCACGACGAATGGGTCTTCAACGGCGCCGACATCGACGGCTCCAAAGTTATTTGGGCCCGCGAACTCGACACGCAACAAAATGACAAGCTCTTTGCCTACTTCAAGGACCGACACGTCTGGCTCGTCGAGCCCGACGTCGACAACACCAAACTCGTGCCCTACGCTCCGCCGCCCGACTCCGATCCTTAGCCCGCATCAAAGCCCGCCTGAAGCGATCGCGCTCCCGCCTTTGCGAAACTCAGTGCACCCGCACCACGACAACCGTCTCATCGTCCCTCTGCTGCCCTAACGAGAATTCGTCCATTGCTGTGAAGATCGACTGCACAATTTTTTCTGTGCATTGCGTTCTGCTTTCGCCTGCTGCCTTTCGGAGCCCTTCGATTCCCCACTCCTCTCCGGCGGGATTCACCGCTTCAATTACTCCGTCTGTGTAGGCGATGATTACGTCTCCCGGGTAAAGCTGCACTGTGCCTTGCTCGTAGCGCGAACCCGGGAACAATCCCACCGGCATTCCGCCGGTTTCCAGAGAAAGACTCGTATTGTCCCGTCGAAGGACTATCGGCGGATTGTGGCCGGCATTTACATACCGTAGCACTCGCGTCGCCCCATCGAAGACGCCATAGAATACGGTCGCATACCGGTCATCCAAAGACGACGCATGCACCTGACGATTTACCGTCCCCAGGATTGCCGGCCCGTCGTTGCCCGCGAACAGGGCCGCCGTTCGAAGCGACGACTGGACATTTGCTATCATCAGCGCTGCGGCCAGACCGTTGCCTGATGCGTCCCCTACAGCAAGTGCCAGTCGATTATGCGGCAGCGTCATGAAATCGTAGCAATCTCCACCCAGTTCGCGCATCTGCCGGCAGCGCGCGCTGTAGCTCAGAGTGTCGATTCCCCGGTCCGAGTGCTGCATAAACCCTTGCTGCACATCGCAGGCGACCGCCCAATCCTGCGTCACATCCACCACCAAGGTATCGCTCATCATTTTCGCGCCTCCACTCGTATGTCGCTCCACGGAGCCCAAAATCGACACACGGTGGGCCGAAATTTTTGTTCAGAAATTGCCCTCGTGCATGTAGAGAAAGCCCCACCCGCTCCGACTACCTAGTGAAAGTGCGATTTCAACGCTAAAAAGAGAGGACACAAACCCATGAAATACATTTTGCTGATGTCTGGCACGCAATCCGGCGTCAAGACATATCGCGCATGGTCTAGGCAGGACGCTGACTCGCATATGGCCGTCCTGAACAGCGTCCGCATGGATCTCACTCAATCCGGGGAGTTTGTTGAGACCAATCCTTTGGCTGGCCCCGAAAACGCCATGATCGTGCGTGGCCTCACCAACGGCATGCCTATCACGGACGGCATCTTCCCCGAATCCAAGGAGTTTCTGCTTGGCTACTGGATCGTCGACGTCGCTACTCCTGAACGTGCTCACGCCATTGCCGCCCGCATTTCCACCGCGCCTGGCCCCGGCGGCGTGCCCACCAACATGCCCATTGAAGTGCGCCAGATCGTCAGCCGTCCGCCCGCCAAATCGCTCTGACGTCTTGTCGAAAACGCGGCCCGTGTTCCGATTAACCAGTGAAAGCGCACAAACTGGCGCCAGAGAGAGAGGAGCAGAAGAAATGAAATACATTCTGATGATGAACGGCACGAAGGCCAATTTTGCTGAATACGCCAAATGGTCGAAGAAGGATATGGAGGCGAACGTGGCTTTCATGCGAACTTTCAGCAAGCAGCTAAAAGACGAAGGCGTTTACGTTGCCACCGAAGGCCTGGGCTGGCCTGACCAAGCTAAAATCGTTCGCGCAGGAAAGGACGGAGCCCATATCACCGATGGCGTCTTCCCGGAATCCAAGGAGTTTCTCGCCGGATACTGGATCATTGACGTCGAGAGCCCGGAGCAGGCGTATAAGCTCGCCGCGCGCGCTTCGGCAGCGCCCGGCCTTGGTGGCGCCCCTGGCAATATGCCTATCGAAGTGCGTCAGGTGCTGGGCAGCCATTCCGATTTAGGGCTGTGAAATTCAGCACGGGAAACCTCAGGTGACTGCACAACCTCTAGACCCTCCGATCGAGCACCTCTTGCGCGAGTTAACGCCGGGGGTGCTCGGCATCGTTGCCAGGAGATTTCGCGACTTCGCGGCGGCCGAGGACGCCGTTCAGGAGGCGTCCATTTCCGCCTCTTTGCAATGGCCCCTCGAAGGCCTTCCGGAAAATCCCCGCGCCTGGCTGACGCAGGTCGCCTTCCGCCGGATGGCTGACCACATCCGCAGCGAATCCGCCCGCCGCCGACGCGAAACTGAAGTGGCCCTCGAGGCCGCCCGCGCTTTGGAACCGGCAGCCATGGAGGCGGAACCGGACGAAGACGATACGCTGGTCCTTCTCTTCATGTGCTGCCATCCTGCCCTCAGCCCCGCTTCGGCTATCGCCCTCACCTTGCGCGCCGTCGGCGGCTTGACCACTTCCGAGATCGCTCATGCCTTCCTGGTTCCCGAAGCGACCATGGCCCAGCGCATCAGCCGCGCCAAGCAGAGCATCAAGGACTCCGGCATCCCCTTTAAACTCCCAACCACGGAGGAGCGGGAGCAGCGCCTCCGCGCCGTTCTTCACGTGCTCTACCTCATCTTCAATGAAGGCTACACCAGCACCGCTGGACCTAAGCTTCAGCGAAGCGATCTCTCACACGAGGCTATCCGTCTCACCCGCATCGTCCACCACCTGCAGCCCGACAACACCGAGGTTGCTGGCTTGCTCGCCCTCATGTTGTTGACCGATGCTCGCCGCCTCGCGCGAGCCACCGCCGAAGGCGAGTTGATTCCCCTCGCGCAGCAAGACCGGTCCCTCTGGGACACGCAACAGATCGCCGAGGGCGTCGCGCTCATCTCCGCCGCCTTGCCGAAGGGTTCGATCGGCCCTTATCAATTGCAAGCCGCCATCGCCGCCGTTCACGATGAAGCCCCTCTCGCGGCGGACACGGATTGGCCGCAAATCCTCGCGCTCTACAGTCTCCTCCGCCGCATGTCCGACAATCCCATGATCCTCCTCAATCATGCGATCGCTGCCGCAATGGTGCACGGCCCATCGAAAGGCCTTGAGCTTCTCGAAGCGCTCGATTCGGATTCGCGTCTCGCCGCCCAGCATCGCCTCGACGCCGTTCGCGCCCATCTCTTGGAAATGGCCGGCGACCACGAGGGCGCCATTGCCCACTATCGGGCGGCGGCGGCTCGTACGACGAGCATCCCGGAGCGGAATTACTTGATGTCCCAGGCAGCCCGGCTCAATGAGAATCCTGCAAACCCAAACCAGCCGGTTCCTGGCCCTGGCCATTAGCCAATTGCAAGTCGTCAGCCCTTGGTAGAAACCATACCCGTCTCCCGCCTTCGAACCCTACGAATCGAACCGCGGATGGAAGCACGGCCTCGGTCCGCTCTTTGCCTAGCGAAAAGCGACCATCAAGTTGTTGAGCCCGAATTCAAATGTGCGGCGGATGAATTTTTGAAAGCCGATTCCGCGCAACATTTCCTGAAGCGTTGCTACGGGAATGCGTTTTTGATGCTCGTCGCTTTCCATTTCGTCGCTCACAAGGCGCAATCCATGCAACACGCTCAAAATCGGATCTACCATCGATGATGGCCAGGTCATGACCAAGGAGCCACCGGGCGCGAGAACCCGATGCGCTTCGCGCAGCACTTTTTCCGGTTCGGTGAGATGCTCGAGAACCGCGAGCATCACGACGTGATCGAAACTTTGATCCGGCAAAGGTAGCGGCGAGCGCAGGTCCGCACGCACGCGCTGCCAGCGGCCTCGCACGCCGTCTTCCACTTGATCGTCGACGCCAACTCCTGTCGCGATGCGGTCCGAAGCGTAATCCAGAAACGCGGCTTCCAATCCGCAGCCGAGATCGCAGACGCGCGAGCCGGGCTTGATGTACGGATACGCAGCGCGAAAACGCATCCTGGCGATGAAATGGTCGATCCGGGTGTAGGGCATTTATTTTAGGTCGTAGTCGCCGATGTACGTGCCGCGGCTGATGCCCAGCATGCTCAGAAAAAAAGAAGAAAAGATGACCTGCACGCCGATGAAAAGCCACATGGACCAGAAAAGAACTTGCCGCACTTCCGCGAGAGGACCAAATCCGCTGGCGGCCCACTTCCAGGCAACCCAGGCGCATCCCACAAAGCCCGCGAGAAAGAGCGCGCCGCCGAGCAGCAGTCCGGTTTCAAGTGTCACGCGCTTCAGCACGCGTTTGAGGGAGATGGTGTTGTGATCGAACCGCTCCGCATAGCTGAATACCTTTGCGAAGGATCCAATCGAAAGAATTTGCACGCCGAGAAGCGTGAACATCGCGCCGAAAATCATGGTGTGAACGTCGAGAACCACGTGCGGCGAAATGCGGCGTGGTCCAGGCAACAGCCAGGAAACTAGAAAAAGGCCGAACAGAACGAGCGATCCGCCCGGCACAAGAAATAGCCAGTTCGGGGCGTACAGCAGCATGAATCGCAGATGGCGCCAGCCGTCGCGGAAGCTGCGCAGGTGCGGAGGTCTTCCGCGTTTGTCCGGCCAGAGCGTTATCGGAATTTCCGTGATGCGCGCGCCGAGTTGTGCGGCTTTGATCACGAATTCAGAAGCAAATTCCATGCCCGTGCTGCGCAAATCCATGCGGTCGTAAACGGCGCGCGTGAAGCCGCGCATGCCGCAGTGGCTGTCACCGATGTGCGCGTGAAAAAAAAGATTCAGAAGTGACGTGAGCGCGGGATTGCCTACGTATTTGTGATGCCAAGGCATCGCGCCGGGCTTGATTTCTCCACGGAAGCGGTTGCCCATCACCACGTCGTAACCTTTCTTCCACATTTCGACGAAGCGCGGCACATCGCCGAAGTCGTAGCTGTCGTCCGCGTCGCCCATGATGATGAATGCGCCGCGCGAGGCACAAATTCCCGTGCGAAGTGCAGCACCGTAGCCGCGCTGTTCGACGCGAATCACGCGCGCGCCGAGTTTTTCGGCGATCTCAATCGAACCGTCCGTCGAGCCGTTGTCGGCGACGACGACTTCTCCGCGCAGGCCCGCCGCCTGAAAAGAGTTCATCGCTTTTTCGACGCAAAACGAGATGGATTTTGCTTCGTTCAAGCAAGGGATCACGACCGACACGTCCACCGGCGGCGCGTCGCTGCCCACATCGAGGCGCGTGGTCATTTCTGTTTTGATCTCCGGCGCGCGCTCTATTGCCAAATCCATTGCCTCCCTGTTCGAACAAAGCGAGAATTCCCGTCAACAATTCTGGGGCGCTGACTTCTAGCTTGCATTTTGCGTCGCTGCCGTTATGATGGCGGAGTTTCGGACGCTCTCCTGAGACTCCACATTGTCTAACACATCGGACGGGTCTTCGACCAGCACGGCTGGCGCGGCGGCAAGCGCTTCCGCTGGCCGCGGGAAACTGCTGCAAGTGCTCGGCGTGTGGTTCGGCATCGCCGTCGCCGTTGGCAACGCCATTGCCGCGGGCATCGTGCGCACGCCTGGCGACATCGCAAAAATGCTGCCGAACGCGTGGCTCTTCATCGGGATGTGGGTCATCGGCGGAATGTACGCACTTTTTGGCGCGTCTTCGCTCGCTGAACTTGGCGCATCGATTCCGCGCAGCGGCGGCCAATACAATTTCTCGCGCCGGGCCATCGGCGAATACGCCGGTTTTATCGTCGGCTGGAGTGATTGGCTCTCGACTTGCGGAACCGCCGCTGCCGTTTCCATTGTCATTGCCGAATACAGCCGTGATCTTTTCCCGATTTTCTCGGGCCATGAAATGCAAATCGCTGTGGCCTTGATTCTGGGATTTTTTGTTTTGCAGTGGCGCGGCATCCGCTGGGGCAGCCGCACGCAACTCGTAACCTCCGCTTTGAAAACCGCTGCATTCCTGGTCCTCGTCGGCGCGTGCTTCGCTCTCGGGCGCCACGCCAACTCAATGTCGGTTGGATCGCCGGCCACTGCCTCCGCACTACCAGCGCTTCCTACCGGCTGGCCGTTCATGATTGCGATCCTTCTGAGTTTGCAGGCGGTGGTATACACCATCGACGGCTGGGATGGAGTCGTGTACGTCGCGGGAGAAGTGCGCAATCCCGGGCGCGATGTTCCACGCGCGATTTTCGGCAGTGTTTTCTCCGTCATGGGAATTTATCTACTGCTCAATCTCGCGGTACTGTACGTCTTGCCGATGAACCAAATCGCGGGCAACGATTTCGCGCTGGGTGCGGCGGCGGCGCGAATCTTCGGCAGGTACGGCGACGGGGTGATTCGATCGATCATGATCGTCTCGATGCTGAGCTCGATGAACGCAAACCAGATTTTCTGCACGCGCACATTGCACGCGATGAGTTGCGACGGGCTTTTTTTCAGCCGGGCCGCGCGCGTAAACAAAGGCGGGACCCCCGTGCTTGCGCTTTTTCTTAGCACGATTGCCGGCGTGCTCTTTTTGCTGACCGGAACGTTTGAGCGCGTGATTGACATGCTTGCGTTTTTCTTCGTTGCGAACTACACGCTTTCTTACGCGTCGCTCTTCGTGCTGCGCAAGCGGGAGCCAAATATGGCCCGGCCCTATCGCGCGTGGGGCTATCCGTGGACTACCGGGATTGCGCTGGTTGCATCCGTAGTCTTTCTCGTGGCTTCGATCGTTACAGACCTGCAAGGCTCGCTGGTAACCGGCCATTTTTGGCCGCCGAGTCCGGCGGTGCTGGCGCTCGCGGTGCTCGTCCTTAGCTATCCCGTGTTTCGCATACTAAAATGGGCGACGAAGAATAGCGTTTCGGCCGAGCTATCGCCTTGATCGACACGACAGTGTTCCTCGCCTGTTTTTTCTGCAATCTCTCCTAATTCTGTAATTTTTCGGCTACGGATTTTCCCTGTAAAAATAGAAGCAGGTAATCTCTCCCGCCCGCTTTGGAATCGGTGCCGGACATGTTGAATCCACCGAAAGGATGAGCGCCGACCATCGCGCCGGTGCATTTGCGATTCAGATAAAGATTGCCGACGTGAAACGCTTCCTGCGCTTTTTCGAGTTTTGCGGGATTTTTTGAATAAACGGCGCCGGTAAGGCCGAACTCGGTGTTGTTGGCGATCGCAAGGGCTTGATCGAAATCTTTGGCTTTGATGACAGCGAGGACTGGGCCAAAAATTTCTTCCTGCGAGATTTTTGCCATGGGATCGACATCGGCGATGATGGTCGGCTGAATGAAATAGCCGTCGCCGGGAGCGCGGCCGCCGCCGTGCACGAGTTTGCCTTCTTTCTTGCCGACTTCGATGTAATTGAGAATCGTGTTCATAGCGGATTTGCTGACGACCGGACCCATGTAGTTGTTGGGATCTTCGCTTGGGCCGACGGCGATTTTCTTTGTGCGCTCGACGAGTTTCTGGACGAAGGTGTCGTAGATTATCTCGGAAACGATGGCGCGCGAGCACGCCGAACACTTCTGGCCCTGGTAGCCGAAAGCGGCTTGCGCGACGCCTTCGACGGCGGCGTCGACATCGCCCTCTTCATCGACGATGATGGAATCCTTGCCGCCCATCTCGAGAACAGTGCGCTTGATCCAGATTTGGCCGGGGACGGTTTTTCCGGCCAGTTCGCTGATACGCAGGCCGACTTCTTTCGAGCCAGTGAAAGCGATGTAACGCGTTTTGGGATGTTTCACCAAGACGTCGCCGACCGAGGCCCCAGGACCAGTCAGAAAGCTGAGGGCATCCTTCGGAATGCCGGCTTCGTAAGCGATATCGACAAACTTGGCAGCGACGGTTGGCGTGTCACCCGCGGGCTTGAGAACGACAGTGTTGCCGGTGACGAGCGAGGCCATGGTCATGCCGGCGGCGATGGCGGCAGGAAAATTCCACGGCGGAATCACCACGCCTACGCCGAGCGGGATATAGACGAGATAGTTTTTCTCGCCCTTCATGGGGATGACTTGTTGCGGGCCGGCGAGTCGCAGCATTTCGCGGCCATAGTATTCGCAGAAATCGATCGTTTCGGCGGTGTCGGCGTCGGCTTCGGGCCAGGTTTTGCCGGCTTCGTAGCAGATCAGCGCGTTCATCTCGAATTTGCGTTCGCGAAGAAGTTTGGCGGTGCGGAAAAGGCATTCGGCGCGCTGCGCAGCGGGCACGCGTTTCCAGGATTCAAAGGCTTTATTGGCGGCTTCAACTGCTTGCGCGGCCATTTCGGGAGTGGCCGTTTGAAAGACGCCGATGACTTGATCGGGGTGCGAAGGATTTGTTGACGTGCGCTTTTCGGCAGTGATGACTTTCTGGCCGCCAATGTACATGGGATATTCGCGGCCGAATTCGGAGGCGACTTTCTTCAGCGCGTCTTCCATGGCCTTGCGATTCTCAGGCTTCGAGAAATCGACGAATGGTTCATTGGTGAATTCAGAAACGTGGATTTTGGCTTCAGCTGTGGCCATGGCGGATTTCCTCCTCATCGGTCAAACAATGGATTGTACTGCGGGTGTTGCGGAAGCGACAAGGCGGGTTGGGATGCATCACGTGACGCGTGACTCGTGACCGGTGACTCGTGATTCGGGTCTGGTGACTTGGCATCGTCGTTGGACGTGGAATTGAAAGTAGGATGGGAAGAGTTGGGATTGGAGTTGTGGTTGAGACTGGAGATGGTGGAGGAGTTGCGGGCGCCCTCGGCCTGGATGACGCATGCGGGGCGCCAGGAAGTGTCGGACCATTCGAGTTGGGAAGGGGCGTCCGCGGCTTTTTTGTCGATGACCGGGACGCCGCGGAGGATGAGGCTGAGGGCGTAGGTGATGACGGCGGCGCGGCGAGAGGAGATGCGGCCCTGAGCGACGAGGACGACAGCGCGTGCGAGAGTCGCGTTGATCTCCTCGGCGGATTTGAAGGTCGGGACGAGCTCGCCAAAGGGTTCAGCGGAGAGGTCGGCGCGGTCGGGCGCGGAAAACCTAGCGCCGGGCAACGGGACAGTATGCTTGAAGCACAGGCCGGTGGCCGGGTCTTGGACAGGGAGACGGCAGCGACCGTTGGCACGTGTGCGGCGCCGACAACGGGCGGCGCCTCGCGGAGCGGGGGCAGATTTGGGAGTTGCTGGAGTTTCGTTGAGTAGTGGTTCCATTTTGGTCCTCAGATTGAAATTTGAGATGTGCACGGAGGCACACCCCCATAGGTGACGGAAAGTGTGCGCAGGCGATTGATACGAGAGGGTTTGCGGACGTATGAGCGTGTCGGGTTGTGACGGGCGTGTCGAGAAAGGAGGGAGCGGAGATGGATGAGGGGCTAGTCGGAGCCGGAAGAAGAAAGTGCGAGTGATCGGAAAAAACGACAGTGGGGGGGTCGAAACGAGCAAGGAGAGCGGGAATGCGCTTGCGGGCGGGTTAGGCGGCGATAAGAGCAGGATTTCACGGTGTATTCTACCGCACTCTTGATAACTTGTCAAGTTATATTTCAGTGGTAACCATTCGAATCGACGCGGAGTAGAGATTTAAGTTGATGATGGGAAAGGGGATGGCGGAGAAATTTGGCAGATAAAAGGATTGAAATGGCGTGATTATGGGCCGGTTGGGCGGCAGGGAGACCTCTGACCTAAAACGGCCTCGTTGGGGCAGGGGTGGCCGCATGGGGCGATTCGATGATTCCCTTGGGAGTGAAGAGCTCTACGGATTTGCCTCCAACCACAATGTGGTTTGCGTAGAGGAGCCGCCCTGCGGCGTCGGCTGCGCCGATGACGACCAAGGAATCGTCTGCAAGATGGTAGATGAAGATCGAGATTCCGCTGCCCCCGAGTTCGTCCGGTATGCCGCAGCGGCGGACGACATCGTTCATGGACATGGATTGCTTGATAGAGCGGAAGTGAGCGAAATCGCGCTCCGCGGGGCGAGCGTTTGGAAACATCTGGTCGAGAGCTTGGTTCTGCCCGGATGTGGCCGTCATGTAACCGGGCAGTCGGCAGAGCCAACTGTGGATGGTTGGCTTGCAGATCTTTGAGGTCAGGTCGAGGTATTCCGAAGGATTGGTCACGCGGCGGGGCTTGAACATGCCGTCGATCAGACCGAAATCGATTGTGGAATCATCAACTTGAGCTCTTCCCTTATCCTTCAGGGTTATTTCCTTGCAGCGCTCGACAACATTTTGAAAGCCATCATGCTTGAGATCGAGAATGCCGTAAACGCAATCGAAGGAAAGGGTCTCGTCACTCGCCTCGATGTCTGCAGCCACGACGAGGCCATCGCCTGTTGCCCACCACGGGTCTTTGCCGTCGCTCCAGGAACGAATCTGCCATAGAGACGTCGCGGTGTCGTAATAAAAAGAAGCGAAAACAATTGTGGGCTCGCATTCGGTGCAGGAGTAGAAAGTGAATGTCACATCAGGCACCGAGGAAGGGCCAAGTCTGGCCAGCCTGGTGAACTTCCATATCCACATGACCTCGGCATGTTCGATAGGGGAGCTCTTGTGAGTGGCGAAATCAAAACTGAAAGCGGAAAAGTATTCATCCCAAGCGTTCTCTTTAGCGACTTCCTTAGCAGGTCGACGGCCGATGATGACGAGAGCAGATTGGTTTACGAGGCCGACCTTTTGAATGTACTTGTAACCATAGATATCGAGGGGGTCTTGGCCCGGCGTGGAGGTGTCCGGCGCGAGTTCATCGGCGAAAGCGAGCTGAAGTTGCTGCCAGAGTTGCGGGTCGGTGTTTTCATGAATCCAACGAAAGGAGTTGGAAGTAGTGGGAGTTGTGGCTGGAGCCGTGGATTACGCAAGAGTGGAGAAGGAAAGGAAAAGAGAGAAGCCCACCAAAAGCAAGGCGGCCCGGAACATCCGGGGAGTGGAATCGCCCTCTCGCAATGTATTCATGCTGTAAGACTAGCATTCGATACGGTTACGGCGGAACTGGCCAATAGTGCAGTGCGGGGTCGGGAGTAAACAGGATCGCTGCCTGGTGACAGATTGGCGTAGCAAGATGTTCTTCACGCCAGGGACAGTGGCGGTAGCGGCGCGTGGCCAAGAATCCGAGGTTAGGAGCTGAGTTCGGAGAGAGCGGAGGCGAAGATTTTTGTGTGGAGGTCGATGTCGGAGACGGTGGTGGCGGGGGACATGAGGGCCATGTTGTGGAAGGGAGTGAGGAGGACGCCGCGGTTTAGGGCGTAGAGGTGGAGGAAGCGCTCGAGGTCGAAGTCGGCGTGGGAGGCGGATTCGGCGCCATTGCGGGGCGGGTGTGGAGCGAAGATGTATTCGGCGCGGGCGCCCAGGCGGGTGACGGTCCACGGGAGATCGGCGGACCGGATTTGCGCGGCGACGGCGTCGGCGAAGCGTTGAGCTAGCGGAATCATGTGATCGAAGGCGGCGGGTGTGAGGATGTGTTCGAGAGTGGCGCGCATGGCGGCGAGGGAGAGCGCGTTGCCGGCGAGCGTGCCGCCGATGCCGCCGACGTCGATATCTTCGAGATGAAGACGCGCGGCGATGCGCTGCGCGACTTCTTCCGTGACGCCATAAGTGGCCCCAGGAATGCCGCTGCCGATGGGCTTGCCGAAGACGAGAATATCGGGCTGGAGATTCCATTCGCGGGTGCAGCCTCCGGGGCCGGCGCAGATGGTGTGGGTTTCGTCGATGATGAGGAGCGCGCCGTAGCGGCGGGTGAGGTCGCGGGCAGCGGACCAGTAGCCAGCGTCGGGGAGGATGATGCCGATGTTGGTCATGGCGGGTTCGGCTAAGACGCAGGCGACATCGTGATGCTTGAGAGCGTCTTCAAGGGATTGCAGGTCGTTGAATTCGACGACGCGGGTGGTTTCGGCGGGATTGACTGGCGGACCGATGTTGCCGCGGCGCGGACCGACTACGCCATCGTGCAGCGAGACAAAGGATTCGTCCACCGTGCCGTGATAGCAGTAATGGAAGACGAGAATTTTGGGGCGCTGCGTGATTTCGCGGGCGATGCGGATGGAGAAGCGATTGGCGTCGGTGGCGGTGAGCGTGAATTGCCAGAACGGGAGGCCGAAGCGGCGCTGGAGATCTTCGCCGACCCAAAGAGAGTCTTCGGTGGGAAGCATGAGAGTGACGCCTTCGCGGACTTGGCGAGCGACGGCGTCGGCCACGGCTTGGGGAGAGTGGCCAGTCATGGCGGCGGTATCGCCGAGACAGAGGTCGACGTAATCGCGGCCGTCAACGTCGGTGAAGTGCGCGCCGCCGGCGGATTTTACGAAGACGGGGAAGGCGCCGGGCCATTTGTTCATCCAATTCATGGGGACGCCCCCTAGGAGGGAGCGTTGGGCGCGGAGATAGAGTTCGGCGGAGCGCGGATGATCGGCGACGAAGCGCTTTTCTTCGCGCTGGTGGAGAGAATGGAGTTTGGCGCGGTTGATGGTGGTCATGTGCACGACTCGCAGATCAGCTTACGCGTTGCAATCCGCGAAGGACTCCATCTCGCACTATATCGCCATATCGTCCATCGGGAAGGGTCTTTATCCTGGCCGCGGCCAATTCGTAGTGCTTCTTTGCGTGTTCGCGATTGCCAAGATCTTCGTAAGCTTTTCCCATGTTCAGATGTAACGATGGATAGAAAGGTTGAACGCGCTCATCCTTCACCGCGTCCGCGCAATCGAGTGATTGCTGATTCCAGCGAAGAATCTCTTCGGTCGTGGATTGATGCCGGGCCACGTAGTGAGCGGCGATGCAGCCGTCCAAAGCGTCTTGACGTTGCTCCCACGCTTGCAAGAAAAGCTGGAGCGCATCGGCGGGCCGGCCGTCTGCTTCGGCTTTCATGCCTTCGACGCAAAGCTTGACGACGGGATTGTTCGTGTCCATGGATGAAAGCTACCTCAAACGTTGGAAGAGATTCGAATACACCATTGGAAATCACTTAGCGAAGGTCGCGGATGATTTCGCGGGCGGCGTTGGCGCCGGAGGCTCCGGTTAGGCCGTTGCCGGGATGCGTGCCGTTGCCGCAGATGTATAGGCCGCTAATGGGGGTTTTGTAGCGGGCCCAATCGAGGACGGGGCGCATGGTGAAGAGCTGGTCGAGGGCGAGTTCACCGTGGAAGATGTGGCCGCCGGTGAAGCCATAGATGGTTTCGAGGTCGTGGGGAGTGATGACTTGCATGTGTTCGACGAGGCTGGGGAGATTGGGAGCGTATTCGGCGAGAGTTTTGACGACGATGTCGCCGAGATCTTTGCGGCGGGTGTCCCAGTTCCCTTCTCTCAGCTTAAAAGGAGCGAATTGGACGTAGGCGGAGAGGACGTGCTTGCCTTCCGGCGCGAGCGAGGGGTCGAGAAGCGTGGGGATGGTGACGTCGAGATAAGGCGAGGTGGAAAATTCGCCGTACTTGGAGGCGTCAAAAGCGCGCTCGAGATAATCGATTTCGGGGCCGATGTGAATGCGGCCGGAGAGAGAGTTTAGAAAGCCTTCGGCAGTGTCGAGTGCAGAGAAGACGGGAAGACCGTTGAGAGCGAGATGAACTTTGGCGACCGTGCCGTTCGCGCGGAAGTTGCGGATGCGGAGGGCGAAGGTGGGATCGAGTTGCGTGGGATCAAGGAGATGGAAGAATGTGCGCTTGGGATCGACGCCGGAAACGACGGCTTCGATCTTGATTTCTTCGCCATCGGCGAGGACGAGACCAGCGACCGCGCCATCTTTGACGAGGATGTGCTGGACTTCGGCGTTGGTGCGGAGTTCGGCGCCGGCATTGCGAGCGGCATCGGCGAGAGCGCGGGTGAGCGAGCCGAGCCCTCCGCGCGGAAAGGCGGCCGAGCCCACTGGGTGTGAATCGGCGGCGGCGCGAAGGAGCAAGACGGCCGTGGAGCCCGCGGACCATGGGCCAAGCGCGGTTCCAAAAATGCCGCGGGCAGCGATGGTGGCGCGGAGCAGATCCGTTTCGAAAAATTCGGAGACGAAATCGGCGACGGCCATGGGGCCCCAGCGAAGAAGATCGAAGATGCCATGTTTGCCGAGGCTGCGAACGCTGCGGCCGGCTTTGAAAAGATTCCAGAAATCTTCGGGAGACGGTGAATCGATGGCGGGCGGCGTGATAGAGATGAGTTCACTGAGAACGGTGAAAAGATGGTCGAGCGTTTCCGCGAATTGCGTGTATTTTGCAGCATCTTTGGGGGAGAGGCGGGCGATGCCAGCGGCGGTTTTGACGGCGCTGTCATGGAAAAGGATTGATTCGCCATCGGGGCGAGGAGCGAAGACGCGGGGATCGGGGCGAAGAATCTCGCAATCGAGCTTGTGGAAGTCGAGATCGCGGGCGATGTCGGCGCGCAGAGGGCCGAGCGAATGAGAAAGAGTAGAAGCGTGGAAGCCGGGATGAAATTCTTCGGTGATGGCGCCGCCGCCTAGGATTTCGCGGCGTTCGAGAACGAGCGGCTTGAAGCCGCCCTTCGCGAGATAGAAGGCGGTGATGAGAGCGTTGTGGCCGCCGCCGATGAGAGCTACGCGCTGTCCGATGGGCATAGTTAGTTCTTGCTCCGCGCGGCGCGCGAGGATTTGGATTTTTTCCAGTCCTTGAGGATGACTTGGCTGGCGATGCGGCCGGGAGCGCCCATGATTCCGCCGCCGGGATGCGTGGCCGAACCGCACATATAAAGATTATCGATGGGAGTGCGGTAGTAGGCCCAGCCGGGGACAGGCCGGAGGAAAAAAAGCTGCTCGAGAGAGAGCTCGCCTTGGAAAATGTTGCCTTGCGTGAGGCCGAATTCGCGCTCGAGGTCAAGCGGCGTGAGAATTTGGCGACCGGCGATAATTTTTTTGATGTTCGGGGCGTGCTCGGCGATGGTGTTGATGACGGCGTCGCCGAAAGCTTCGCGCTGATCGTCCCAGGAGTTTTTGGCGAGCTTGTAAGGCGCGTATTGCACGAAGCAGGACATCACGTGTTTGCCGGGAGGGGCAACGCTCGGATCGGTGAGGCTTGGAATGACGATATCAATGTAAGGCCTGCGAGAGAATTGGCCGTACTTGGCGTCGTCGTAGGCGCGTTCCATATATTCGATGCTGGGAGAGATGGAAATCGCGCCGCGAAGATGCGCGCCGGGGCCGGGGAGGCATTTGAAATCGGGAAGCGCATCGAGAGCGAGATTCACTTTGCCGGAAGAGCCGCGGAATTTGTAGCGGCGAACGCTTTCTAGAAAATCGGCTGGGAGCTCGCTGGAATCGAGGAATTTTTCGAAGGTGAGATGGGGATCGACGCTGGAGGAGACGACGTTGGCGGAGATTTCCTCGCCGCTTTGCAGCGCGACGCCACAAGTGCGGCCATTTTTGACGAGGATTTTTGCAACGCCCGCTTGCGTGCGAATTTCCACGCCGGCTTCGCGAGCGGCATCCGCGATGGCATTGGAAATTGCGCCCGTGCCACCGCGGCTGAAACCCCAGGAACGGAACGCACCATCAATTTCGCCCATGTAGTGATGGAGCAGAACGTAGGCGGTGCCGGGCGAGCGAATGCCGAGGAACGTGCCGATGACGCCAGAAGCGGACATGGTGGCTTTGAGGACGTCAGTCTCGAACCACTGGTCGAGGAAATCGGCGGCGCTCATGGTCATGAGCTGGACGAGGGTGTAGCGCTCATCGGAAGAAAGGCTGCGAAATCGCTGCATCAGGAAGTGGAGCTGCTTGAGATCGTGCGGCTTGAGAGTGGTGGGATCAGGCGGGATCATGGAGAGCAGCGGCTTCACGAAGCGGCACATCGGCGTCATCGTTTTTGAAAATTCGTCGTAGGCTTCTGCATCGACACGGGAATGGCGGCGAATTTCACGCTGCGTGCGCGCGTGATCGTTCATGCGCCAGAGGAAATTGCCGTTGTGCATGGGCGTGAAGGTGCCGTCGAGCGGGAGGATTTCGAGGCCGTGACGCGGAAGATCGAGTTCGCGAATGATTTCGGGGCGGAGCAGCGAGACGACATAAGAGCATTCCGAAAATAGGAAGCCGGGAACGATTTCCTCGGTGACGGCCGCGCCGCCGAGGACGTGACGGCGTTCCAGGGCGAGCACCTTTTTGCCTGCCTTGGCAAGGTAGGCGGCGTTGACGAGGCCGTTGTGGCCGCCGCCGATGACGATAACGTCGTAGTGCTGCGCCATGCAGAGAAACTCCGTTAACAGTCCTTACTGAAAAAAATGAGAATACGAATGGAAGACCAGACAGTTTACTGGCAGCCACGATGACGCACAAGAGCCGGAGCGAAGCGAGGCGGGGAAACCGAAAGATTATTCGCGGACCATATGAAGTTGGATGGGGAGAATTCGAGCGTGATGCTCGAAGTCGGCATCAGTCGTGAGGATTGTCCAGCCGCGATTCAGCGCAACCGCGCAGATGAGAGCATCCACGACCGAGACAGTCACGCCCCTGCTCTGGCATTTGTTGCTGGCCTCAGCCGCCGCTTCAAAATCCGAAGTATCGATGGTTACGTCGGGAAAGGCGCGTAGCACCGCGCGAAGTGCCCCAAACTGCGCTGGAGTTCGAATGCCGGAAAGAACTTCCTGCCGTATTAGGCCGAGTAAACACACGCGCCCTTCGGAAATCAGCTCGGTAAGTTCGGCGACATAGGAACGCTCAACACGATTCAGGTCGGCCGGTTTGCGCCGTAAGCTCAGGGACCATACCGAGGTATCAACGAGGACGTTCAAGTGCGTTTCATGCGACGGGCGCGCTTGTAGTCGTATGCGTCGTCGTAGTCGATGGTGCCAAACAGAGAGAGGATCTCGAGCTGTTTGCGGCGCCGGATGTATTCATCGAGCGCAGCGGTAACGGCTTCTTTCTTTGTGCGGTGGTGGCCGAGCTTCTTGGCTTCTTCAATCAGCCGGTCGTCAAGAGCTAGATTGGTAGGCATAAACCCACTGTGTGACATTCTACACACACAACCGTGTAGAGTAAAGTATGATATTCCCATGCCTTCTCCGAAGAAAGCGATCCAGGCCGGGTTTCCCGTTTTGAACTCATCGCCGTTCTAGAATGGGCCATCTGCTGAGGCAAAACGGAAACATTGGCGGAGCGGATTTTTGGCCTTCACCGCTAAGCGCTTGTAGACATTGGTTTCTTCTAAGAAATAACGCGCCCCCGAAACAAAAAACTGCTCACCTGCCCGCTGGCATCTCGCGTGCACTTTGGCCCAACGAAAATGCGACGCAATTTTCGGAGTCGCGTTGCACATCGTCGGGGGAAAAATGTGCACGAAATCTTGGCTCATCGTTTTACTGGCATTACCTTTTTGTATCTCACCGAGTGCAGCTCGTCAAAGTCCGGCGGCAGCAACTCCGCAGCCCCGCGCCCCGGTAGACTCATCAACCCCGATAAATGTTCCGCGTGATAGCGCCGCTCCGCAGACGCGTCAACCCGCGTTGAGTCGAACCGAAGTCGTCGAGCGCGTGTTTCAGCGAGAAAAACAAGAAGATGAAATTATCGCGACGTACTCTCCCATCGTCGAGACTTACATTCAGGTCGAAAAGTCAGACCCGTTGATGGGCACGCTGCCCAAGAATGACTTCTATTTTCTGGGACAGGCAAATTTTCGTGGTTACACAATGAAAGTTCACTCGATGACGGAGAAAACTCACAAGGGCACGATGATGTGGGCGTTTAATCCCACGGGTTTCCTGCAAATGGCTTTCCTGGATTTCGGCCAGTTCGATAACGATCATTACACGCTTACCTATCGGGGCCGCGAGTTTCTGGGCGAGGTGCGGTGCTATCTGTTTGATGTTGAGCGCACGAAAAAGGCAAAGGGCCCGCGTTTTCGCGGGCGAATCTGGGTGGAGGACCAGGACTTCACGATCGTTCGAATGAACGGCGAATATGCGCCGGAAATAAGGTTTTCCGTGCCAAAGCTAGAGGACGAATACTACCTGCATTTTGATTCCTGGCGCACCAACATGAAATCTGGAGAATGGCTGCCGAGCGACATCTATTCTCAAGACCTGCGAAAAGTCCCGCCCACGGGCGGGCCGAGATTCAAGGCGCGGACGCACTTGTGGGGCTACGGACTGACGATGCAAAACCGCCAAGAGGAATTTGGGCGTTTGCTCGTTGAGTCTCAGAAAGACGTGAAGGACGAGTCTGCGGGGCATGACCGTTCTCCGCTCGAGCAGCAACGCGGCTGGAGGGAGATATCGCAAGAAAACGTGTTTGAGGTTTTGCAGCGCGTTGGCCTGGTCGCGCCGAAAGACGACGTGGAAAAAGTGCTGGGGACGATCGTGAACAACATCATGGCGACCAATAGCTTTGACCCCAGGATTGAGATGCACTGCCGGGTGCTGATGACCAGCGATTTCGAAATGTTTTCGATGCAGAACACGATCGTGCTCAGCCGGGGGTTGATCGATGTTGTGCCGAACGAAGAAACGATGGCGGCTTTGCTGGCGTTCGAAATGGCGGACGCGTTGGAGCCCAAACCGGCGCAGGACCAATATGGATTCAGCGATATCTTGCGATTGACGCCGACGGAGGCTTTGAAAAAGCTGTCCTTCGTGGACAGCTCCGCAGAAGCGCAGAAAAATGGGGAGAAGGCGCTGGAGTGGCTAAAGAAATCTCCCTACGCCGGCAAGCTGGCAAATGTAGGCCTGTTCCTATCGCAGCTGCAATCCCAGAAACGCGCGCTGAAGCAGCTGATCAGCGCGCGATTGGGAAATCAGGTGTATTTCACGTTGCAACTGCTGCAATCGGCTCCCGCGCTTGAGCCAGCCAATCTGCAACAGATGGGCGCGCTGCCGATGGGCTCGAGAATCAAAATAAATCCGTGGAATGACAGCATCAGCCTGACGAAGACGCACCAGATGGGGCCGATTTCGCCACGCGAGATGATTCCATTTGAAGTGACGCCGATCAACTTGTATTTGACGCGATACACGGAGACATCTGCGGCAAATGTGGAGCACTCCATCGTGCCGAGCACAACGATTCTGGCCGCTGGAGAAAGCGGCACGGAATGATAGCTCGCGCACGATGACGCGTTATTTTTCCGACGGCGGATATTTCAGCGGGATTTCCGCGTAGCCGGGCGCTGCGGTTTTAAGATTTGGCGGCACAGAAGCTTTTGCGCCGCCGATGGCCCAGCGAATTCCGCCCGCGAGCAGATTAAGATGGAATTGATTCTGCCAATTCTCCGGGCGATCCCCAATGGCGGTGTAAAAAACTTTTCCGCGGCCGTCCATGCGCGCCCAGACAACGGGATAAGGCGGACGCTTATAAGCGTTCCCATTCATCGTGGAAGTATCCAGCGTACAGATCACGTGTAGGTCGGGAGCAAAATCCTTCAGCGAATACCATTCGTCCATCAAGCTCACCGGAGAATGCACGCCTTCCAATCCGGGAAATTTCGGATCCTCGATGACTACGCTCGTTGTCTGCAAGCGCGGATCTTTGCTCTGACCGTGGATGATGAATTCGCCGCCGAGCATTCGGATGTAGGGATCGGAATCCGCGCCATGGGCGATATAGCGGTTGGAGAGATCGGGCGGGTCGGGCTGCGTGTGGAAAGTATCCGCGGCTGCGTGGATTCCGACAAACCCGAGGCCGTTGTGCACCGCGTCCAGAAAAGCCTGCTTACCCTGCGGTGACATGGGCGGATTTTTGTCCGTGCCTTCCTCCGTGAGAACGCCGGTGGTGAAGAAAACCGCTGCGGCGTAATCGTGAAATTCTTCTGAATCAAAAATGCGCCCGTCTTTGGAAGCCGTGAGTTCGAAGCCGTATTTGGCGGACATGTCGCGCAAAGCGTTTTCGACGATGCTGGGCTTGCCGTCCGTCACTTTGACGACCGCGTGCTCGAAACCCGACGATTTCGTGAACAAGAGGACGGATTTTTTCTTTGCTCCGCGAGCCGGATGCGGAAAGAGGAACGCGGCACTGGCGACAGCCGTTGTACGAAGAAAGTCACGCCGAGTCGAGTGTAAACTCATTTTGGTTTCCCTAGAAAAATGCGAATTCGCGCTGTCTCCAACAAATGAGCGCGCATTGAAGCCGGCGTAGTGTACTGCGGCCGGGAGAAGCGCGGCAAGCACAAGAATGTGACGGCAAGTTTGGTGCAGAAACTCTACCCAGCGTCTTATCTTTGTTTCTTTGCCGTGAATATGCGTCACAACCTGCGCTCGATTGTGGGATACTCTGCCCTGCCTTTCGGCAACTCTGCCGGTTGAAACATCGGCGGGAGACGAAGCCAGAAACTTTTTATGCCGGCGACACTGGACCCAACAGGATTTGAGGCGCACGGGGTGCCCCGGCGAAGATGGTTTATCGCTTGCTTGCTGGGCTTCGGAATCCTCGTTAACTACTTTGATCGCGTAAATCTCTCCGTTTCCAAAGATGCTCTGAACGCCGCGTTTGGAATTTCCGCAGTGACCTTCGGTTATTTGTCGAGCGCCTACAATTGGACGTACGCGGCGCTGCAGCTCCCTTCCGGGCTCTTGCTGGACAAGTTTGGCGTGCGACGCGTCGGCTGGATCAGCACGTTTATCTGGTCCGTGGCAACCTTTGGCGCTGCGCTCTCTACGGGCATCGCTGGCTTTTTCTCGGCGCGGCTGCTTTTGGGAATTGGCGAAGCGCCCACCTTTCCCGCCAACTCAAAAGCCGTCGGCTACTGGTTTCCTGCGCAGGAACGCAGCCTAGCCACGGCGATTTTTGATTCGATGGCCAAATTTTCGTCGGCCATCGGCGTGCCGCTGATCGGCATTCTGCTTCTCCATTTTGGCTGGCGATGGAGCTTCGCCGCTACGGGCTTCCTCAGTCTTCTCTTCTTCGCTTTATTCTACGCCTATTACTACAACCCGAGCGAAGACAAGCATCTTTCAAACGTGGAGCGCGACTTCATCGCGAAAGGCGGAGCGCAGCCGGAAGATCGCGCGACGGCCGCCAAAGGAGCGCCGCTCTGGTATTTGCTCCGCCAAAAGAGAGTTGTCGGATTGGCGCTGGGTTTCGCGGGATATAACTACACGTTCTATCTTCTGCTGACCTGGCTGCCGTCTTACTTCTTAGCCGTTCATCACGTCGATTTGTATCATTCGGTTTTGTACACCAGCGTGCCGTGGTTGATCGCGACGTTCACGGATCTCGTGATCGGAGGATGGCTCGTCGATGAGCTCATTCAGCGCGGCTGGAACCCGGTTCGCGTGCGCCAGGCGATCTTGATTGGAGGCACCGCGCTGGGCCTGGGAATCCTTGGCGCTGCGCACACGGAAAGTGCTGCCGCCGCGCTTTTCTGGATCAGTCTTTCGATTGGCGGATTGTCGGCAGCGTCGCCCGTCGGCTGGTCGATTCCTTCACTGATCGCGCCGAAGGAAAGTGTTGGCACTGTCGGCGGAATTTTGAATTTCAGCAATCAGCTTGCAGGAATTGCTGCGCCGATCGTGACAGGTTACGTCGTGCAGATCACGCATTCGTTTTCGTGGGCTTTTATAGCGGCCACAGTCACGCTTGCGCTCAGCATCATGGCTTATATTTTTCTGCTCGGGCCCATGACCCCTGTGCCGGAACCGGTGTGATTACGAAAAAATCGCGGCAGTTCAGTGCCGAGTGACAGCGGAATAATTTTTCGCGTCTCTCGTCCTGGCGTTGTAAATCGCGAAGCTGCCATCCGGCGAAGCCGTCAGCTTGATGTAGTTGCCGGCGTCCTCGGTTCCCGAAAGATTGGCGATGTAGGCGGCGGCCACATTGTGTGCGTCGCCGCCTTCGTCTGAATAGTGAAGCTGCCAGAGGTTCTCAAGCCCGGGCGATTTCTGAATCGTATCCAAGACGGACGGAGAACCGCCCTTTTTGGCGCCGTTGTCCATGATGGCGACGCGCGGAGCAATAGCGTCCACTAGCTCGGGACTGTCGCTCTGTAGCCAGCCATGATGGGAAACGACGAATATGTCGATCTTTCCGAGCTTGTTGACCGGGCACATCAGTTCCCTTTCTTTGTCTTTGGTCAGATCGCCCAAATCCAAGATGCGCAACTTGCCAAACGTGATCAGTACGCCGAGGGAGCGTGCGTTTTCGGTTTGATCCGCAGGGGCCGCCGTGGTGGACTCGCACGCCGGGTTCGCTGCGCCAGCGCCCAGGCAAAGGACTTTCAATCAGAGCACCGTCCGCACTAATCACTTCTGCATGGATTCCCGGGATCGGCAAGACTTCTCCTGGTTTGGCGATGATGCGTTTGTTGTGATCTTTGGCGAGAACAGCTTGATAGTCTTGCCAGGCCCGCTCCGTGGGCCCATCCGGGGGTCCATCCGTGCGTTCGCGGTTCACTCCGTGGTCGATAAATGTTCCGATGGAAATTCTTGCCGCGAGCTGAGGGACGCCGCCGGCATGGTCCGTGTGATAGTGCGTGAGCAAAACAAAATCAATTTTGGAGATGCCAGCCAATTTTGCAGCGGCGACGATGCGGTCCGCGTCGCGGCCATTGTTATCGGGCCAGCCCGTATCGATTAGCAGCGACTTCCCTGCCGGAGTGACAAAGAGGGTCGCTTGGCCGCCTTCGACGTCAACGAAATAAATTTGCAGCGGCTTGGCGCCCATTGCGGGTGGCGCGGCGATTGCGAGCGGAGGGTGCGTGAAGGCAATAAGTCCACAAAGCGCCGCGACGAGAAACCAGCCTCTCATGATATTGCGCAGCGCCGTGCCTCGATCGAAAATGCTTAACATAGCTTCTACTCCTAGTCTGCTTCAGGCGGCTGGTCGGTCGTGATCTTTGCGGGCTGCACCAGCGCGCGAGTTGCGCCGGTGGAGATTCCGCCGTCCACAAGAAGCGTCTGGCCTGCGATGTAGCGGCTGGACTCCGCGGCAAGAAATACCACCGCTGAATCCAGATCGTGCGGCTGGCCCGGGCGCTTGACCGGGATGCGATCGCAAAGATAATCGACCCATTCTTTGTTTTCGTAAAGGACCTTGTTCTGTTCCGTGCGAAACCATCCGGGCGCCAGGCAATTCACGGTGACGCCGAACCCGCCCCAGTCGTCGGCCAGGCTCATCGTCAACTGCTTGATGCCGCCGCGGCTCGCGCCGTAAGGCGCAAGGCCTGCATAGCCAGCAACGGTGGTGACGGAGCCGATGTTAATGATGCGTCCATAGCGGCGGGCAATCATGCCGCGCGCAACGGCTTGCGCGACAAAAAAACTGCCACGAAGATTCGTCTCGAGAATTAAGTTCCAGTCGTCCCAGGTGACGTCGAGAGCAGGTTTGCGTACATTGCAGCCGGCATTGTTGACAAGAATATCGAGATGGCCGAACGCTGCTTCGGCGGACGCCACTGCTTTTTCAATGCTTTCTCTCCTGCGCACGTCTAGCTCGCATGAAAATGCGCGGCGACCAAGGGCTTTGATTTCCGCTTCGAATGACGCCAAGCGGCTGACGTCGCGGCTGGTCAGCACGAGATCCGCGCCAGCTTTCGCAAGGGCGCGCGCCATCTATTGACCAAGCCCGCGGCTTGTCCCGGTTACAATCGCGACGCGGCCGCTCAAATCGAAAAGGCCGTCGCTCACGAAACGCTCTCCGGAGTGAGAATCACTTTCATCAAATTGGGCTCGCGCGAGTAAAGTCTTTCAAACCAGCGCGGGCCTTCTTCGAGCGGCGCGATCGCCGTGATCAGGGGTTTGACTTGAATCGCGCCGCTGGCCAGAAGTTCGATCGCGCGCGGATATTCACCGGCGGAAGCGCATGATCCCTGAAGACGTATTTGGCGCGTTACAACTTTTTGCAAAGGCAGCGTGACTTCCGGCGAGATATTACCGACCAAAACGACCGTCCCGCCCTTGCGAACACTTTCAATCGAGGCCTTGACGGTTTCGTTTCTGCCCACTGCTTCGATGGCCAAATCAACGCCCGCGCCTCCGGTGAGTTGCATCACTTGTTCAACTAAATCCGCCTTCGCAGACAAAACAGACGTCGCGCCAGCCTGTTGCGCGAGTTTGAGACGCGTGTTGTCCACGTCCGCGACAAAAATTCGCGAGCAGCCCGCCGCGCGCAACGCTTGCAGAGTGAGCAAACCGATCATGCCAGCCCCGAGCACTAGCGCAGTTGCGCCACTCGTAACCGGTGCCAACGACACGCCGTGAAGCGCGACGGAAACAGCCTCAAGCATGGCCGCTTCCGCAAACGAAAGACTTTCCGGTAGACGATACAGGATGCGCGAAGGGACGGCGACGTACTCTGCAAATGCGCCGGGACGGCGAAACTCGGCACAGGAAACGCCAAGAACCTGGCGGTGATCGCAGAGATTTACGTCTCCGCGTAAGCAATTGGCGCAGGCGCCGCAGAAAATGGTCGAGTCGAACGTGACACGGTCGCCTTCGGCAAAGCCCTTTACCCCAGCCCCAATCGCGGCGATTGTTCCAGCCGCTTCGTGGCCCATGACGATCGGCGGAATTCGCCGGCCGGAAGATCCATCGTAGCCGTGCACATCGCTCCCGCAAATTCCGCAAGCAGCCACGTTGATCAAGACTTCTCCGTCGCCCGGCGTGGGATCGGGAAGATCGGCGATTTCAAGATGTTTGTATTGCGAAAGCAGAAGAGCTTTCACGGGTGACGGCAATCCTTTTTCAAAGTGAGACTCCACGTTTCCAAGGAATGAAATCGTCCTGGCCGAGCAACTCCGCCTTGGTGCGCGCTTCGCCGCTCGCCACGCCAATCACGCGTTCCAGAATCGTCTCTCCCATTTTCTCGATGCTGGTTTCGCCCGTGATGATGCTACCGGTGTCAATGTCGATGATGTCGGCCATACGCTGCGCCAGACTCGTGTTCGTCGCAATTTTAAAAACGGGAGCAATCGGATTTCCGGTTGGCGTGCCGAGGCCCGTAGTGAACAACACCACGTTCGCGCCGGCTCCTACTTGCGCGGAGACCGATTCCACGTCGTTCCCCGGAGTGCAATGCAAATTCAAACCGGGCTCCGTGGAATATTCGGGATAATCAAGCACAGCCGTAACGGGAGACGTGCCACCTTTCTTCGCCGCACCCGCGGATTTCATCGCATCCGTCAACAAACCGTCCTTGATATTTCCCGGCGAAGGATTCATCTCGAAGCTCGCGAACACAGCTTTGGCGCGCGCTGCGTAGTCGCGCATAAGTTGCGCAAAGCGGTCCGCCACTTCCTTGCGCACGCATCGATCGATCAATTGCTGTTCCACGCCGCAGAGCTCCGGAAATTCCGAAAGAATCCCTTTGCCGCCAAGCGCAGCAACAATATCCGCGGCGTGCCCGATCGCCGGATTTGCGGAGAGCCCCGAAAAACCATCAGACCCGCCGCATTGCAGCGCGACAGTGAGTTTCGAGAGCGGCGCAGGTTGCCGGGTGACCTTGTCCGCCTCCACCATCCCCAGAAAAGTCTCGCGGATGGCGCGGCTCAGCATCGCGGCTTCGGAAGCGCTCTTCTGCTGTTCAAAAATCAAAACAGGTTTTTTAAAATTTGGGTCGCGCCGCTTGATTTCTTCGAGCAGCATGGGAACTTGCGCGTGCTGGCAGCCAAGGCTCAAGACCGTGGCTCCGGCCACATTCGGATGGTGGATGTATCCAGCCAGTAGGCCGCAAAGATTCCTGGCGTCTTCATGCGTGCCGCCGCAGCCGGCTTCGTGCAATAAAAACTTGATGCCGTCGATGTTCTGAAAAACTTTGGGCGAAGCGCTCGCTCGCTGGATTTCGCCGAAGGCGGCCTTCTTTAATTCGTCCGCTTTACCCTCGCGATAGAGCCGCGCCAGCTCCGCCACCTGGCTTCGGTAAATCTGCGGCGCCGCAAAACCCAATTCTTCTTCAAACGCTTGCTTTAGAACAGCCAAGTTGCGATTCTCACAAAAGACAAGCGGAAGCACCAGCCAGTAATTGCGTGTGCCGACTTGGCCATCGTCCCTATGAAACCCGCGAAAAGTTTTACCCGCCCATGCGGAAATATCAGGCGGAGTCCAATCAGGACCGGCTGACTCCGTTTCGTGAAAAGCCGCCGCCGCATGGCGAATGTTGCGCGTCGACAGCAAATCGCCCCGTCGAAGGTTCTCGACAGCTTTGCCCACCAAGACTCCGTACATAATAATGTCGCCGCCCGCGC
This sequence comes from uncultured Acidobacteriota bacterium, assembly GCA_963767755.1. GTDB lineage: Bacteria > Acidobacteriota > Terriglobia > Acidiferrales > UBA7541 > Acidiferrum. Next base: position 85,041 of record CAVYFO010000016.1, read on the forward strand.
TCACGTCTTGCGTGAGGAATTTATGCTTGGCAGGGATATCGGAGAGCAGGGTGTAATCATTCCCCAAAAAGCTTACGATTTCGCCCTTTTGTAAATTGGAGAGCGCTACGAGAGCGTTGTCACGCGCGTCGATCCTCAGAACCTTTGCGTGTGTTGAGCCATTCCCTGACATCGGAATTCCACCTTTTCGAAGGTCTGTTTCTCATTCTATCCGGGTCGTTCCGCACAAGCCAGCGGA
>CAVYFO010000017.1:0-89138 GCA_963767755.1 uncultured Acidobacteriota bacterium
CGACTCTGGCCGCTCGGCGTGCAGGGATGTAGCAGGCCAAGGTTGCCGACGCGGCTAGCATCATTGTGACGACTGTCAGGATTCTGACGTCAATCGCCCCGACCTCGTACAGCATGCTGTGCATGACTCGACCCACTAGAAATGCGCCCGCCAGGCCTGATGCGAGCCCAAGTAGTGCCAAAGACATTCCCTTTCTGAGGATCATACGCACCACCTGACCACGGCCCGCCCCCAACGCCAGCCGCAAACCAATTTCGTGGGTTTGTTGAGAAACCATGAAAGCCATGACGCCGTAAATTCCCACACCTGCCAGAACGAGGGCCAGTGCAGCGAAGCTTCCGTACAATACGGTGGAGAAACGATCTCCGGCTAGGCTCTCGTCCACAATCTGCGTCATCGTCTTCACGTTTGCGAGCGGCAGGTCACGATCCACCGATGTCACTGCATCCGCGACGCCTTTAATCATGCTCGCCGGATCTCCCGTGGTGCGCAGGGCCATTTCGGCCTGCAGCGATGGACGCTGCCAAAAAGGCACGTCTATTTCAGGAACATCCGCATTGCGCAACCCGAAGCTCCGAACATTTCGGAAAACTCCCACGATTTGCCATTCCACCAGAGGCACATCCAGGGGAACGCCCGGGACTCTTTCGTTCTCTGCAATCAACCGCTGCTTAAGCGGATCGACATTCGGGAAGTATCGATGCACGAAGCTCTCGTTCACGACCGCAACGGGAACACTGCTCGCGGTGTCCTCCCGAGTGAACGCCCGGCCTCTGACGATTTTGATCCCAAAGACCTCGAAATAGCCGGGACTCACGGCCTGGAATGCTGCTCCCGGGCGAGAATCGCGATCGACGTGCGGCGCGCCCGCGATCCAGAACTGGATTCCTCGGTGCGTGCCTTCCACGGGGAGTCCGGTCGATACGACAGCAGAGGACACGCCTGGAGTTGCTTGGATCCTCGTCAACACCTCGCGGTAAAATGCAACCTTCTGGTCAGGTTCTGTCAGACGGCCTTCGGCTACTGGCAGTGAGAACGTCAGTATGTGATCAGTGCGAACGCCAAGGTCTACTTGGGTCAGATTCCAGAAGCTGCGAATTGCCAGCCCGGCGCCGGCCAGCAGCGTCAGCGCAAGTCCAAATTCAAGCACCACGAGGACCTGCCGTAGAAGCCGGCGGTCACTACCGGCGCGTCCTCCCTTCAGCGCACGGTTAGGATCCACCCCAGAGGCCTGCCACGCCGGTGCGCATCCGAAAAGTAGCCCTGCGCAGAGACTGACCGTCAGCGTAAACAGCAGAACCGCGGGGCTGATCTTCACATCGGCTTCTGACGGCAACGTAAACTGCGGCAACATCGCCACAATTAATTTGACCAACGCCTCGGCCAAGCCCACCCCCAATGCTCCTCCAGCGACGGCAAGAACCAGACTCTCCGTCAAGAACTGCGCAAGGATTCTCTCGCGGGTGGCCCCCAAGGAGATGCGCACCGCAACCTCTCTTTGTCTCACCGTGCTCCTGGCCACTAGCAGGTTGGCCACATTCACGCAAGCGATACACAACACGAAGCCCACCGCACCAAGCAGCAGCCACAACGTCACCTTGGTGGCAGGCGGTAGGAAGTCGTCTTGTAGTGGCTCGACGCTTACCCACCAGTTTCTGTTGGTTTGCGGATTGTCTTGCGCGATCCGCCGCGCCACAACGGTCATATCCGCTTGGGCCTCGTCGACCGAAATTCCCCGCTTCAGACGTCCCATCACGAAGAGCCAGTGGTAGCCGTGATTTATCTGGCTGGGTTGGAATATCAACGGCACGATCAGCTCAAACTGGATTCGATCCAACGGGCCTGGCACCGTCACTCCTACCACGGTGTAGGGCTCGCCGTTCATCCGGAGCTGTTGACCGATGATATTGTTGTTCGCCCCTAGCCTCTTCCAAAGCTTGTACGTCAGAATTACAACATGGTCTTTGCCAGCGATACCCTCTTCGGGGAGGAAGCTTCGTCCGAGCAGAAAATGCATTCCGATCATTCCGTAATATCCCGTGGTGGTCTGTTGCGCGATCACATGCTCTGGCTGTCCGGCGGTACCCAGATTAAAACTCGTCCCCGAAGCGGATGCCGCATTTAGATCTTGGAAGACAGTGTTCTCCTTTTTCCAGTCCAGATAATCGCCGGCCGACGCTCCCCAAACGCGTTTGCCGGCCAACTTCGGCCATACCATCACTAACTGGTCTGATTTTGGATAGGGCATCGGTGCAAGTAATGTGGCGTATGTCACGCTATAAATTGCTGTTGTCGCGCCGATTCCAAGTCCAAGCGTGATCACGGCAACGGCGGTGAAGCCGGAGTTCTTGCGAAGCATGCGGAGGCCAAAGCGCAAGTCTTGGAGCAGATCCTGAATGTAGCTGACGCCGCGAGTGTCGCGGCAGTTTTCTTTGGATTGCTCGATGCCGCCAAATTCGCGCCGAGCTTTGCTGTGGGCTTCGTCAGGTTTGAGGCCGCGCGCAACGAATTCCTGAGTTTTTTGTTCAAGGTGATATCGCAGCTCTTCGTTCAGGTCTTGTTCGACTCGATCGCGGCGAAAGAGCGAACGCAGTCGGAGAGGAAGGGTGTAAAACCAATGTTGCGGACGCATTGAGGGACACCTCCTTGCTTGAACGGGTTACGATCAGGCTTCTGTGAGCCTCACCACATCGGAAATGGCGGCGGAGAGGCGGCTCCAATTCGCGGCTTCTTTTTCGAGCTGCTTTTTCCCGAGCCGCGTCAGCGAATAAAATTTCGCCCGGCGATTATTTTCGGTGGGCTTCCACTCGGCGGTGATACAGCCCTCTTGTTCCAACTTGTGCAACGCCGGGTACAGCGAACCATCGCTGACTTGCAGCACATCGCCGGAAACTTGTTTGAGGCGGATGCTGACGGCATAGCCGTTCATGGGCTCGAGAGCCAGAATTTTGAGGAGAAGCAAGTCCAAGGTTCCTTGCACCAAATCCGAAGGTTTGCTCATAGAGTCTCCAAGAAATGCAACCGTGCCCTCTCTGCTCGGTTACCGAGAGCAGGGTACACAAGCTCCCCTCGGTAAGCAAGGGGAAAATGAAGGTAGTCGAACGGTTGGGATTGACGGGCAGGCCTGCAGTTAAGTTGTGCCTCTTGTGTCGCCGGTTTTCACTCGACAATAATGCGGTCGGCCCACTCCACGAGCGAAACGAACACCGCCGGACTGCCGAATTTTGCTCCCCACTGATTCAAGTCTGCTTCCGTGACCCCACGGGCCCGGGAACAAGCTCCTCAAGAAAAGATGGGGATATGTTTAGCGGCGACCTTGGCGAGGGTTTCGCTTAGAGGCGGCCAGCCCACAGGAAAGATCGAACTCACCATGGACTTTCGCAGCAGAGCGGTTGCCTCGGCGAGCAGGAAGATCTGGACGTCATGGCCTGCTTCCGCTAGCACGAGGGCGTGCGCGAAGGGGAATGCAGCGCGTGTCGGGTCGTCGGAGCCCCACGCGCTTTTCATCATGATCTTCAGTGGCCGTTTTGATTCTTGTGGCCTCGCGCCTAAGGCGAGAAAGGGCAAACCCGCGAGCTGAGCCAGGAAGGTGCGTCGCGCCATGGTTGTTCTCTCCTGAGATGAGATGTTGCCGGACGTTCAGTGGCGGCAGTCTACACCAGCTTCGTTTTCTCGTCTCACGAAACCTTATTGTGAATTCAATAAGTCAGACTGCTTCCGGCGTGTCATCAAGCGGATAGCGCTTCTCTGCTGATTATTCGACGTCGGAGACTTTGCCCTTTACGAAAGTCACTTTGAGATCTTTGTAGACGTAGATCTGCTTGGTCTTGAGGTCGACGATTTTATCTGGCTGTCCCATGATGGCGATAACCTGATCGGTCGTCTGGCCCAATTGAATCGTCGGGGGAGGCTGAGCCGGCTGAGCCGGTGCTGCGTCCTGTTGTTGCTGAGCTGGCTGTCCTTGGCCCTGGGCATCCTGGCCCTGCTGACCTTGCTGCTGAGGATTATCGCCGCCGGTGTCTGGAGCGAGAACCTGTTCGATTACGTCCGAAAGCTGGCCCACGTCTGCGTTGGCGAGATAGCCCTTGGGGTACTGGAACAGAACCTGGGCCCGGCGGAGGGAGGGATCCTGAACATTGTTGCAGGTGTCGCATTCGATGATGAAGACGGCCACTTTGTCCTTTTCCTGGACTTCAATCCTGGTGACATAGACTTTCTCGCCGACGGTCAGGAACTTTGTGTCGCTCACTTGTCCTGGGATCGAGGAAGCATGCGGCATCCAACCTGGAATCTTTGTGGCACCAGGCGAATGAATCGTTCCATCTTTATATGTCGAGGCAAACGGCCTGGCATTGGAAGTGGGATAGCTAAGGATTCCGCCTTTTTTTATGTCCAGGATGGTGCCAGCTTCAATCACGGCAACCCCCGTGGAGTCTTCGCCGAGCTTCACCGGCTTGTACTTGGCGGTGAGCTGGGTCTGCAAAGATGCAGCGTCTTGCGCGAAGGCCAAATATGCGGGGAAAAGTATAGCTAAGGCTAGGGCGGCGTATCGGACTAACTTCGCGAACCTGTAATTCATCGTGGCAAAGCTCTCCTTGTCCCCTTCGTAATGCACCCTCAGCCAATCAGAGGACGAGTTCTTTCCGGCCGAGAGCTTGAACCTCGGCGTGAAGAGCGCCACGAACTTGAGAGCGGCGCTCTTCATGCCATTCATATCTTGATGACCGCCGACCCTCACGCGGGCCGGGCTGGATGGTTAGTCGTTTCCGCCACCACCGCCGCCGCTGCTGCTGCTCGATGCGGCTGCCTTCACATCTTGTTCGGTTTGGTCTGCGCTCTGCTGTTGGGTTTTCAAGTCATCGCCTACAGTCAGATCAGCTTGAACCTGGCCATCGGGTGAGGGTTTCTTGTCGGCCGCGGGGCCGGCGGGCATCCCATTTTTGCCCTGATTGGCGGCCATTTGGCTGAGGCCATCGTCGATCTTGGCGCGGAAGTCGTTCTGCATATCCTGTAAGTCTTGAACAGCCACGGGAACTTGAGCGCCGGAGGCGCAATCTCCCTTTTGGCTGCTGCTGACGAGGACGTTAACGTTTTGATTCGCATCAGGTGTGTCCTGAATGCGGGTCAGAACATCGCCGGGGCTCAACGAGCATTCCGTTCCGTCCGGCAGGGCTGGGTTCAGAACCGCGGAAACTACAAAGGTGCGGTGTGCAGGATCAAGTGCAGCAGGCACTTGATCGGTGGAGGCGGCGGCCGGCGGCGGATTGGGGTTCCCGGATTCCTTTAGCTCCGCCTCGACCTGCGCTTTCACTTCGTCGGCAATGGCCTGCTTTACTTCAGGACTTAGTGCTACCGGCGCGTTGCTTGCTGCCGCGGCTGGTTGGTCAGACTGACCGGAGTCCGGCGGCGGAGCCGCCGCAGCTGCCGCGGCGGCATTTGCATCGGCCGCTGCGCGAGCTTCGTAAGCGGCCTGAAGATTTGCGGCGATTAAATAGTCCGCTAACCACAAGGAGGGAGTGGCGTAGACGGGAGCCGGAACGAAGTAGGCACCGTAGTATCCGTACCAGGGAGCTCCGCCCCATCCCCAGCCCCACGCGATTGGCGCGGCCCAGGGGTTGTAAGCCCAAGCATAAAAATGAGGGCCATAGTAATACGGCGGGACGTAGCCATAGTAGGCCACGCCATGCCAATAGGCGCCGCGATAGGCGTAGGCATATCTGCGGCCGCCATAGTAATAGGTGCGGCGCATGTAGGGCCGGCCACCACGCATATAACCGTGTTCGGCGTAGCCGCGGCCATGTCCGTAGCCGACCAGCCTGCCGCCGTCTCTTGTCCTCGTCTCGAAGCGCCGTTCCCCGTGGGCGCCGTGATTGATGGTCATGCCATGAGCATGGATGGAAGTCACATGCCCTCTGGAATCGAAGTGGCCTGAGGCGCCGTTCCTTGTCGTGACGCTGGTTCTCGCGCCATGGCTGTTGAAGCTGTGGGTGCTGCCATCGGCGTGAGTTACGCTTCTGCCCCCATTCGCCGTGCGCGTGGTGGTGGTGCGGGTCGTGGTGGTGGTGCGACTCGTAGTCGTGGTGTGCCCCGTGTTGCCATGGGCGGTATTCGTATTGGTGTGAGCGGTATTCGTATGGGCGGTGTTGGTGTTGGTATGGGTTGTATTCGTATGCGTGGTGTTCGTGTGGGTAGTGTTGGTATGAGTGGTGTTCGTGTGCGCCGTATTGGTATGCGGAGTGGAGGCGGGATGCGGGGCTGGCGCTTTTGGCGCCGGCGCCGGCGGTTTCTTATTTTGGGCAGAAACAAATAAGGGCAACATCAACGAGAGCAGCAACACCAAAAAGCCATGGCCAATGGTTTTGCTTTTGCCGCGCAAATTCATCAGTTCCTCCTCAGGAAATTCTTCAAACCAGGTCATCCAAGAGCAATGGCTCCTCTTCCTGTTAGGTAGTGAGAGAAGAGCCAAAATCCGTTTCCGCCAAGTTTCCATTAAAGAGCGGACCGAGAGAGTAATCCGATGTCACGGCCCGGGCGGAGCGTGCGCGTCTGGCGCAGGGCCACTGAGACTTTGAATCGCAAAGAAGCAAGGACAGGCAAGGGATGGAAAAGAGAAAGCCATAGCGTAGACACCTCAGTGGCTCGCGGTGAGATCGAGGGACATTCCATCTAGCGACCAACTCACATGCGGACTGCACACCCGCTTGGGCGGTATCCTACACCGAGAAAAAGGGACTGGCAACGACGGATTCTTTTTGTGTTCAATCAGGAAGCCACCAGCCGAGGCCAGCGGAAAAACGAGAGGCCAAGACGGGAGGAAGGCAAACCTGCTAGGATTCGTCAAGAAAACCAGGGACAGAAGCGTCCCTCCAAGCAAAAGCAAGGGAGCCGAGATCATGTCAGAACCAAGCAAAGAAGAATTGCTGGCGCGGATTGCGGAGTTGGAAAAGCAGGCGGGGTCGAGAAAAAAGGGGAGCTTGGAATTTCGCGTGGGTGAAAAAGGCGGAGTGAGTGTCTATGGACTGGGGAGATTTCCCGTCACGCTGTATTACGAGCAGTGGATACGTCTGCTGGATATAGCGGGCGAATTGCGGGCGTTTCTTGAAGAGAACAAGAGCAAGCTAAAGCTTAAGAACGCGGAATAGAATTCCGCACGCGTCCATCTGCAATAAAACCAGACCCCGCAAAAACCGGGCTAATGCATGTCCTGCATGCCGTGCATGGCGAAGATGTTGTCCAGGCCGTGTTCGTAGGGATAGACGTGAGTCATCCAGCCTAGAACGACTGGGTGGAAGCGGCCACCAGCCTCGGAGCAAGCATCTTCGGTAGCGATGGATCCATTCAGGCCGAATTTTGTCCAATCTGCAGTGCGCAACTGACCGAGCCGCGGAAAGCAAAGATTCGTGTGTAAATGCCACATGGCGATGCTCAGCGGGATGCGGGCATTCAATTCATCTTCGGTGGCGGTCCTGGGCATGGTGTACATGGCGCCGACGAGTTGATAGCCCGAGGCGGTTTTTTTGTAAAGCAGTGACGTGGGCCGCGCGGGATTGAAAGAGAAAGACTCCAGAAACCCATTGCGATAGTTCGTGAAGTGATATTCGGGCTGCGGAATATTCGGCAGGAAGATTCTGAAGCCGTCTGCAAGGGCGACGTGGTAGTCCTTGTATTTTTCGATGCTGGCGCGAAGTTCGGTGGCGACTTCGTTGGCGCGCTCGATGTCTCCGGGCTGCTGCGGGCGCATGGAAGTCATGTACCTGTGAAGGCTGTGTGAGTTTTGGCGCCCCGGAGTCATGGCCGCGACGGCATCTTTTTCGCTGGCCTTTTCGTCGTTCCTGTCCATTCCGGGCATGGACTTGGTTTGCGGCGCGGCGGCTTCTTGTGGCTCTGCATTCTGCGTGCCGGGCGCGTGGTGGCCGGGCATGGCAGCTAGTAATACCGTAACGACAAAGATAGCGCCGAGGACCATCGCGGTTTTCGCGGCGAGATGAAACAACGTTCTACGGGCTGACATGAAAGCTCTCCTCCCTCAATAATACGAAAAAACAGTTGTCGGAATTTCAGCACTCGCGTTGCGGGTTCCTTCGGAAAAACTGTCCGGAGGGACAGGGAATGGAGGTTAAGGAGGTATAGGAAGTAAAGGAGGTAGAAGACAGAGAAGCGCGTCTGGGATCAGAATTTGCGGCGACGAAACGATTTCGCGTGGCATGCTAAAATCGACACGTGAAAAAACAAAGAGTGGAACCGGCGAAACTATTGACGGGCGGTGTCGCGCCGCCGGGCGACAAATCTATTTCGCATCGCTATGCGATGTTGGCTGCTTTGGCGGAGGGGACGAGCGAGCTGAGGAATTTTGCGGCAGCCGCGGATTGCCATAGCACGCTTGATTGTATGGGCGCGTTGGGCGCGGACGTCAAAGTCGAAAAGGATCTGGTTAGGATTACCGGGCACGGCGCGCGAGGGCTCAAAAAAAGCTGGCGGGCGCTGGATGCGGGGAATTCCGGGACGACTATGCGGCTGCTCACGGGAATTTTGGCGGGGCAGGAATTCGACACAAAGCTTACGGGCGACGGATCGTTGCAAAAGCGGCCAATGAAGCGGGTGGTGGGGCCGCTGCGAGAGATGGGCGCGGACATTCGCGCGCGCGAAGATAATTTTGCGCCGCTGGAGATCAAGGCCGCGCGGTTGCACGCGATCGACTACCCAATGCCGATGGCCAGCGCGCAAGTGAAGTCGGCGGTGCTGCTTGCGGGGATGTTCGCGGAGGGCGTGACCAGCGTGACGGAACCGGCGCGGACGCGTGACCATACGGAACTGGCGCTGGAAGAATTCGGCGCGGCGATCGAGAGGCACGGGCGAACCACAAAAATTCACGGGCTTTTTGGCGGAAACAGGGCAGGGAAGCTAGCCGCGAAATCCCTGGATGTGCCCGGCGATCTATCTTCGGCGGTATTTTTCATTGCGGCGGCCTCGCTGCTGCCGGATTCCAGCATTGCCATTCACAATGTGGGTTTGAATCCGACGCGCACGGCGATCTTGGACCTGTTTCAGGAAATGGGCGCTTCGATTCAGATGCTTTCGCTGAAAAGTTCGCATGGGGAAATTGTTGGCGATCTCGCCGTGAAGGGCGCGCCGCTGAAAGGCGGAGTGATCGAAGGCGAGCGGATTCCCTTGGTCATTGACGAACTGCCGATGCTGACGGCACTGGGTCCCTATACGGAAGAGGGCATCGAGATACGAAACGCTGCCGAGCTACGCGTGAAAGAGAGCGACCGGATCGCCGTGCTGGTGGAAAATTTGCGGCGCATGGGAGCGACGGTTGAAGAACGTCCCGATGGATTGAAAGTGGAGGGGCGGCGGGCTGGGAAATTGCGCGGCGCGGAAATTGAGCCGCACGGAGATCACCGGATTGCGATGGCATTCGCGGTGGCGGGACTGGCGGCGGAGGGCGCTAGCGTGATTCGCGATGCGGATTGCGCGGGAGTTTCCTACCCAACGTTTTTTGAGGATTTGAACCGGTTGGCGGAACGATAGAGCGCAATGCGCGTTGCATTCGGAACGTCGTTTAGCTTGTCTTACGGATCGCGATCGAGCCGTAGCTAGTCTTCAGCGTAATTTTGGGCCCGCGCTGCTTGCCGTAGCTTCCTTCCAGATGAGAATCGCCGGAGTCCGTCGAGGTTTTCTTCAAGCTGTCGGCAGAAAATTCCGAATCAATATCGCAGGAGTGGCAGTCCGCCTGGATGTTGAAGTTCGCGGATTCCGGAAGAGTCAGGGAGATGCTGGCGTTGGAATTGGTCACTCCAATGTCTTGTTTGGGAGGGGAAGAATAGCGCAAGGAGACATCGCCGTCGCGGTTGTCGACATTGACTTTGCCGCTCGCGTTTTCAATGGTTACGGAATAGCGGTTGGTGCGAAGGGCGATATCTCCGGGCGCGTCGGCAATTTCGAGATTGCCGGAGCTGACTTCCATGTGGCCGGTGAGCGCGGTCAGCGTGAGATCGGTGCGTTGCGAAATAAAGCGCAGGCCCTTGGCGACTTTATCGGCGCGAATCGGGCCGTAAAATTCACCGTCGAGAGTAAAACTCCCCGTAGCGGTCGCGACATCCACCTCGCCGCCATTTCCTGAGATTTTGATATCGCCCTTGGTGTCGGAGACTTTGACGTCGCCGTGATGCATTTCGATGGTCACGTCGCTGCCCGTGTCGCGCACTTCGACGTCGCCGCTGCTGCTGGTTACGGAGACGGGCATGGCCATGTCCGAAACATTGATATCGCCTTGTTCGTTGCGGACGGTGAGCGAGGCTCTTTTCGGGACTTGGATATCCATGTCGATGCTGATGCGATCATCGCCCGCGCCCATGCCGGTGGGATGGATTTCATAGCCGTTGCCGGTCTGAACAATCTCAACGGAAACAGGGCCGGCGCGGCGCTGGGCGTCGGATTCGCTCCATGCGTGGACATTTTTCTTGCCGGAGACGCGAATTTCGGGAGTATCGGTGGCGCGAACGGTGATTTCGCCGCGGCCACCGCGAACGGTGATGCGCGCGTTTACCGGGACGCTTAATGGAGTGACGTCCAAATCGAAGGGATAAGCGTCGCCGGAAAATTCGACGGGCATGTGACCTGGCATCGCTCGTTTGGCGTAGTCAACGGCGACGACGACGCTCAAGAGAGTGATCATGCCGATCACCAGCAAAACTTCGCCGCCTGTGATTCGCGCGGAGCCGGGATCGTCGGAGCGACTGGCGGCCATTCGTTCGTAAAGCTTAATCAGCCCCAAGAAGATGAGCGCGAGGGGCCACCAATGGACGAGTAAATCGCCAATCTCGAGGCCGTGATAGTTATGCAGAAGCAGGATGACGCCAACGATTAAGAGAACGAGGCCTGAGAAGATTCCGCTGGTGCGTTGGCGGCTACTAGCCATCTGGATTTATTGTCCTTGCCCCGGATAAGTTGTGGGCGCTGCACCTGATGGAGAGGGAGGCACGCCAGGCGCTGTAGGAGCCGCAGGCGGCATTGGCTGGACCGATGAAACATGGCCGTCGGTGGGTGCCAGGGCACAGGCGAGGCTCATTAGCCCAATGACGATGATAACCACCGGATAGGTGTTGCTGAAATCGAAGTAGCCGCCGCGCATTTCCTGCAAAAGAAAAAGAATGCCCACCGTCACGATAATGACAGGGCCCCGAAGGCCGCGAATGGTGCAACGCTGGCAGTTGCAATGAACATGATTACTCATCGTTGTTGGCCCTCACGAAAATTTCTCCTACTGCCCGCGGTTCATGCGATTTCGGAACATCAAAATGCCGATAGCGATCAGAATCAAAGGCCAAAATTGCGAGACGCGATACCACGGGAACCAGTCAAAATTGTTGAGCAAAAGCAGCAGACCTGCGCCAATCAACAGGATCGGCCCGATGGGGCGATTCCTGCTGAAATTATCGAGAGGGTCCGAAAGAGTTTGGCCAGCGCGTTTGGCTTGCGCCGTACGCAGAGCATCGATAGGCATGTAAATCCAGAGAGCGGAGATGCAAATCCACAGAGCGGCTTCCGCGCCGCCGCTCATAGCGCCGTTTACGCCGGCGATGAAGAGAACTAGAAAAATTGCGAGATGGACCATGCCTTTGCCGTATTGCTCGTTATAGAAGGCGCCAAGACCCGGTAGGAATCCCAGAAAGAAAGCGAGCACGGGGCTTGGACCAATTCCGGGAGACGCAGGAGGCGGCAACGCCGGATTCGGCGCTAGCGGCGGAACTCCAGATTGCCCGGGTTGGATCGGAGAAGGCGGCGCAGAATGGCCCATGCCGCTGGCGAGGCAGTCCTCGCAGTAAAGAACGTCGCGTACGGGCCGAATGCAATCCGGGCACATGGGCTTGCCGCAATTGCGGCAGTAGCCCGTTGCGTCCACCTCAGAATGGACGGCACACTTCATGGAATACTCCTTGTAAGCATCCGTCCGCAGAATGCGCTGCCGACCGATGGCACTTCCGTGGCGAGAACCTCAAGCTCTCTGCGGATGCTGTTGGCGCGGTTTTGCTGCCGCGGAGCGTCCGGCCGAGTGCTGTCTGTGCTGCCCGGCGCTTTGCCCGGAGTGGTCTGCGGCATGGTGGTCTCCGGAGTAGCGGGCAAAGTGTTGTCCTGGTTCAAGCGGGACTGAATTTCGTAGACGACGCGAAGATCGCTGACAAACTTCGTGGTATGGGCATAGGCGAGATGCGCCTGCCGGTCCACGTTGCGGGCAATGTTCACGGGGGAAAAGTCTGCAAGCTTCGGCTTGCGCAGCGAGATGCCAGAGGCGGCCAAGAGGATTGCCGCGGAAGCCGCGATCGAAACGGCGCTATAGGCGAATCGCGGCGACGCCAACCCGCCCAGCCAGCCGAATGCGACGCGCCAGCCTTTCTTGGTCTCGCGGGGTCCAATGGTTTGATTCAAAATCAAAGTGACTAATTGCAGAGGCGGCGCAAGCTGCTCCATCGAATGCAGACCGCTTACCAAATGAGAAACGCTGGCCACGATTTGCACGCAGTTCTCGCAAGTATTCGCATGCATATCGAATTCATGCCGCTCGTCGGGAGTAAGGAGTCCGTCGAGGTAATCGCTTAGACGCGCTTCGGTTTGTTCACAAGTCCAGGTCATGCCATTCTCCGCGTCCGGTCCCAAGACAATTCACAAAAAGAGCCGCGACTCATGACGGGCGCACTCCCATTTGTTGCAGGATGCGCGCTAGTTCGATTCGTCCGCGGTTGATTCTTGATTTCACGGTTCCTTCCGGCACATCCAAAACCTGACGAATCTCGTTGTATTCGAGTTGCTGCAAATCCCTCAAGATGACCGCTTCGCGAAGTTCCGGCGAAAGCTTGATCAGCGCGGTCTGCACCTGCGAGCTGAGCTCGGCCAGGAGCAATTGCTGATCTGGACGCCGGCCCGCTGATTCCTTGTTTTCCACCACCGGCATGGCATCCTCGAGCGAGTCCGTGATGCGGTCGCGCTTGGTGCGCCGGTAATGATCGATCAAGAGATTGCGCGTTACGCTGGTCATCCATGTGGCAAAACCCCCGTAAGCGGAACGATAGCTCCCAAGAGTCTTATACACCCGGAGGAAAACTTCTTGCGACAGGTCTTCGGCCTCTGTGCCATTGCCGGTAAACCGGTAGCAGATGTTGAAGATCCGGCGCGTGTGACGGCGCACAAGTTCCTCCCAGGCCGAACCGTCGCCCTGGAGGCAATGCTGGACCAGTTGGGCGTCCTGCTCCAACGTCTCATCAGCCTCGAATCCCGCTACGGTGACCAGTTTGACCCAAAAGTTGCCTTGAGCCAACTTCGGACTGCAACTATGGAACGCAAACTGCTCTCCAAAAGTTCCGCCTAGTTCTGGCCCGGACGACCGACCGCAAGTGCGGGCATCTTACTCGGGGAGTCGTCCCAGATACAAGGCCGCGCTTCTCACCATGGAGCCGAGTCCTCCCGCTGGCACATTAGAACCTTTGGCCTGCGGCTTTCCGGTATATACTCGGTAGATACAGGAGGCACCATGAAAACGCAGCTCGCGAAATGGGGAAATAGCTTGGCCGTGCGTATCCCGAAGCCCATTGCTATAGCAGCCAGGCTGAAAACCGGAGATGATTTGGAAGTAGCTGCCGATGGTCCCGGGAAAGTACGGATACGAAAGCCACGGACCAAGCCGACCCTGGAACAGCTAGTCTCCGATATCACTCCTGAAACCCAGCACGCTGCATCAGATTGGGGTGAGCCGGTTGGGAAGGAATTGTGGTAGCCCGCGAGTACGTGCCGGATGCCGGCGACTTAGTCTGGGTGGATTTCACCCCGCAAGCAGGCCGGGAGCAAGCAGGCAGAAGACCCGCGTTAGTGCTTTCGCCCCGGAAATATAATGAAAAGGCGAGCCTAGCCGTGATGTGTCCAATCACCAGTCATGCCAAGGGATACCCCTTTGAAGTAGCGCTCCCGCTGGGACCGCGCATGAAAGGCGTTATCCTCTCAGACCACTTGAAGAGCCTCGATTGGCGCCAGCGCAATGCACAAAAAGCTGGCAGGCTCCAGCCTCCGATTCTCGGGGTCGTATTGGAGCGCATCTCGACGCTGCTCCAGATTCGTTAACTCCTTTCTCAGTCCTGCTAGGCGCGGCCGTCGTTTGCATGTTCATCTCCGGGCGGTTGACGGGATGTCGATGCCTCGGTGCCTTGACGCATAGGATGGCGACCGATAGTCTGGCAAGCACATGCGCTCATCATGGAGGAAGCTGCTCATACTGCTGGCTGCGCTGCTTGCGGTAGGATTTGCGATCTATCGCTTTGGGGGAACACTCCATGGAGCGAGCTTCAGCGGGGCGAAATTGTGGTTCGCGCTGCGGAATGCGAATCCCTATTTGCTATTAATTTCAGTGGTGGCCATTTACGTCTGCTACGCGATTCGGGCGCTGCGCTGGGGCGTCTTCCAACAAAATCTCGGAGCGTCGAATTTCTGGCCAATCCTTGGGATGACCTTGGCAGGGTTCGCTGCCGTTTTCCTATTGGGTCGGGCGGGAGAGCCGGTGCGTCCGTTGCTGCTCGCCCGAAAAGAGAAGTTGCCGATCGCGAGTATGTATGGCATATACGCCCTCGAAAGAATCTTCGACATCGTCAGCGCGGCAATGATCGCGGGTTTGGCGCTGCTCGTGGAAACGCGACACGTTCCCGTGGCGGGGACGACTGGGGCCATCCTGATTGGGGGCGTCGTCGGAGTTATCGGATTTCTGATCTATTTCCGATTGCATGGAACCGCAGCACTCGAGAAAGCGTTGAAAGGCTGGAGGAGATCGCACGGGTGGCGGCTGAAGGTTGCGGAAATCGTGCTCGGGTTTGCACGCGGCGTGCAGATCATCCGAAACTGGGGCGAGTTGGGACTCTCCGTGTTTCTCTCGGTGGCTCATTGGACGCTGGTGTTCTTCGTGTACGTTTGGGTGACGCGCAGCTTTGGAGGAAAATTCGAGTCCCTTTCGATGGGCGATATCCTGCTCCTTATGGCGTTCACGCTTGCCGGGTCGGTGTTCCAGCTGCCATTGGCAGGCGGGGGATCGCAATTGGCGGCAATTTCTGTATACAAGTTCTTTGGGGTGGCGAACGAGCCAGCGACGGCGGCGGCCGTAGTGTTGTGGTTGATTACGTTTGCGGCGTGCAGTCTTGTGGGCGCACCATTGCTGGTACATCAGGGACTCTCTCTTGGGAAATTGAAGGAATTGGCGGAGCACGAAAAAGAAGAGGTCGAGCACGAGCAGGAGAGCCGCGAAAACACGGGGCGGTGAATAAGCCGGTGAGGAGAAACTTCGAGTGAAGTGTCCGTTCTGTGCGCATCTGGATGATAAGGTAATCGATTCCCGCGAGGGCCGCGCCGGAGACACCATTCGGCGGCGGCGGGAGTGCCTCAAGTGCAGCCGCCGATTTACCACTTACGAGCGCATCGACGAAATTCCTTACATGGTCATCAAGAAGGATGGGCGGCGCGAACGCTTCGAGCGGCAGAAGATTTTGCAAGGGTTGCTGAAGGCTTGCGAGAAGCGGCCGGTCGCCACGCCGAAGCTCGAAGCCATCGTGGATGAAATCGAAAGCGTCGTGCACGAGGCCACTGAACGTGAATTGACCACGACGGAAATCGGCGAAATGATCATGCACCGCCTGAAGAAACTCGACAAAGTTGCTTACGTGCGCTTTGCCTCGGTTTATATGGATTTTAAAGACGTTCAGGAATTCATGTCGGAGCTGAAGAATTTATTGAAAGACCGCTCGAAAAAATGAGCGCAGCCTCAACGCGGCCAAACGCCGGCGGTGAACGTGCGAATCGTCGTGAACCCCAATTTTTCGTAAAGTTGAACGGCGCCGTAATTTTCCGAAGTCACCGTCAACGTTAGCTCCTTGAATTTCATGGTGCGCAGCGTTTCGGCCGAGGTCTGCATCAGCATGCGGCCGATGCCGTGCCCTTGATAGCCGGGAAGCACGCAGATTTGTGTAGTGTGGCCAACGCCGGGAGATACCTCGCTGGTAAGGACCGCAGCGACAAGGTCGTCGCTGCCCGGCTGGCGCAGCACGAACGAAGCTCCCGGGACGAAATGGCCGCAGCCGGGGAGCAAAATAATGTTTTTAAGGAATTTCAGAGCGCCGGAACGGCTGCGGTATTGATCGTTGATTTCGCCGTCGACGTGATTCGCGTACGCCAGATAAATCAGCTTGGCGCATGGCTCGAAGTAACGGTCATTCCAGCGGTCCAGGCGCATTCCGGCGGAAACTCCCGGCTTCGCCTCGGGCAGCTTCTGCAGATCCTGGAGCATGAATTGACGCGAGTAGAGGCGGAAACCTTGATCGGTCAGCGGGACTTCCACCGGCCCGCAGAAGGGCATTAGCTGCGCTTCGATGCGCGAAAGCTGGGGAATGGCGCGCATGGAGAAGAGCATCTCGTCGAGCAAGCGCTGGCCGATGCTCGCCTGGGAATATTTCGCGGAAACGTAAAGTCCGCCGATAAGGCCTTTCTGCTCTTCCAGCACATAAAAGGAATAGCCCGCCGCGCTGCCGTTTTCGAAAGCCACGCATCCCGCAAGCGCGTGGGCGTCCAGGAATCGCTTGATCAATTCCAGCGCGCTTCGGTAATCCCAATGGAGTTCGTCGCGCCAGTGGCGCGCTTCCTCTTCAAGGAGCGGCTCAAGTTGGCGGACCGTCGTCTGGCGCAAGTCGACAATATTCATGGATAAAAAGGACTGCCGCGCGGCCCCCGCCGCCCGTCCCTATGATAGCTGAATCGGAGGCCACGCAATCAAGCCGGAGTCCGCGCCGATACAATTCCGACACAATGCCGCAAGACTGCGAGAAATGGCACGGAAAAGGTGTGCTAACATCGCGCCAGTCGCGCCAATTCTGTGAGAGGTAAAGAACTGCGGCGTGGGCCGCGCAGCTAACCGGACCAAGAATGTCAATCCTGTACGAAATCCGCTATCCAACGAAGTGGTATACGAAACTTTTCATGGCCGTTCTGGCGCTGGCGTTTTTTGCCGTGCTAGCGACGGCCGCTATCGCCGGCTTTCTGGTCTACCGGATCGTCAAGCCGCAGCGCACTGGCAGCGAAATCGATATGAACAGCTTTCCGGGCAAGCCGGAGCTGGTGGATTTTACTGTTCAGGATTTGGGCGCGCGGCACGGCTGGTTTTTCCCGGGATTGCGCGGGGCTCCAACCATCATTTTGTGCCACGGGTACGGTTCGAGCCGCGGCGAATTGCTGACCCTCGTTTCGGCTTTGCAGGATCACCAGTACAACGTGTTTGTTTTTGATTTTGCGGCGCACGGCACGATTGATGGGATTACCACGTTCGGTTATCGGGAGGCCGACGAGGTGCGCGCGGCCGTTGATACGGTTGCGGCGCGAAGTGACGTCGATCCCGGCTGGTTCGGATTGTGGGGCTACAATTTGGGCGCTTATGCCGCTTTGCGCGAGGCGGAGTATGACAAGCGTATCCGAGCCATCGTGCTGGATTCTGTCTATGACTTGCCGGAACAAATGGTGAAGATTGGCGTGGAGCGCAGCGGCCTTGGGGGATTTCCGTTGATGGTGCGCTCGGCGGAATTTAGTTTTACGTGGCTGAATTACAAGTACCGCGAAGATCCGCCGCTTTCGAAAAAGTTGATCAACCTCGCGGGGGTGCCTAAATTATTCATTGAAGCCTCCGACGATCCCGAGCTTGCCGATATTACGCGGCAAATGTTTGAAAAGGCGCCCGAGCCGCGCGACCAAATGATCATCCCCCATGGTAATTTTGTAGCCATGGACGACAACGACAAGCGGGATTACGAAAATCGCGTAGTCAGTTTTTTCCTACTGAAGCTTCCCGCTACTGGGAGTGGTGCTCGGCGTTAAGACATGTGAAACAGACCAATCTTTCTTCATGCAGTCGCTGAGCGGAACTGGCTGACTGTTAATCTTGGCGACCTGCAGCGGGGCGGTCCAAGCCGCACTAGTATCGCATGCACGCAAACGCCATCCACAAGCTCATACGGGATTCCACTATTCCGGAGATATAAAATTCCGATCGGCGAGGAAACTACATAAGTGGTCTGCCCCACAGAAGAATGTCCGCTCCTTAGGACGCGAGCGAAGAAGAAATTTAGCGAATATTGCCGAACCCTTTGACGCGGAAAACCATCAGATTTTGGAAATTGCCGGATCGCGAAGAATATCCCGAGCAATCAGGCGCGCGGAGACATGCCGATCAACCCAAGGCATGACGACAACGTTGGTAGATGCGGTGAAAAAATCGAAACCAAGAACCTGTAAGCCGACGAAGCTCTATGCATTCGGCTATAGCGAGAATGAGAGGAACTCGGAGCACAGCAAAGCTGTGAGACCGGAGCGACGGCAAAGGCGTGAAGGCCTTCCGGTCTCCGCAGGAAATATATGCTGAGACCCGTCGTCGCCACAGTGCACAGGCCAACGCGAGAATGCAAAGCCCGCTGGAACGGGAACCTTTTCCGTTCGAAAAGCAGCTGCGAGGGCATAAGCGTCAGGAATAAACAGGCGGAATGGCGGGCAGGATATAACCCGGAAGCTTCGATTGCGAGGCCGAGAAAAACGTGACACGAAATATGATCCAATACCAAAAAAAAGTATATCAGCGGACAGTGTTCTGGAACGCGCAGCACGCGCGGTCGAAGACACTGCTGTCCAGAGAAAGAGGATGGACCACGGAAGAATAAGCGAGGAGAAAAACCGGGCGGTAAAACCAGAAGGGCTGGAGGTGCTGAAATTCGGGCGTGAGGTAACGCTTGAAATTGTGTTCGATGATGAAGACGCGGAAGAAATCGGGATTGCGGCGGGCGCATAGGATGTACCAAGGCAACGCTGTGGCGCAGAGTGCGGCGATGGCGGCGGGATGAAGCAAACGGAACGCGTCGCGCCAGCGTTTCGTAAAAATGGCCCAGCAGAAAACCGCGCCGCCGCAAAGGATAATTCCTGCAGGCCCCTTCGCTAGCACTGCGAGCCCCAGAAAAAAGCCAAATAGAACGAGGGCCCTCCACGGCGTCGATAGACCTGTAGGGGCGGGGCTTGCCCCGCCCTCTGCTGCCGAAACGAGGCGCAGCACAACCGCCGCGCAGACCATCGCAATCGTCAGCATCCCGCTGAACGGCATGTCCGTGGCGGCGGCATGGGAAAATCCAATCATGCCTACAGTTGTTGGCAGCAGCAGTAACAACCAGCGCGCGGTTTCCGCGCCGTACATTCGCAGCGCGAGCCATGCTAGCGCCAGGGTCGCAAGCAGAGCGGAAATCGCGCTGGGCAAACGCGCCGCCGCTTCACTTACTCCAAATAATTTGAAACTAGCCGCTGCACCCCAATAATAGAGCGGAGGCTTCTCAAACCACGGCTGGCCATATAGCCGCGGCGTAACCCAATCGCCCGTTTCCGCCATGGCTCGAGCAATCCACGCGTAACGCGGTTCGTCAGGGCCGACAAATCCGATCGCGCCAAGGTGGCTGAAATAGCAAACGTACAGGGTGGCAACGATGAGAATTCCCCAGCCGACGCGGGCGACAGTCCCGGTTTGCAGTTTTTCGAAGCTGGCAGTAGGTGGTTCGGTCACGGAAGGAAAAGTCTAGCATTGAACCTCTATCTTCGAACCGGGCACCTCTTGCATACTGTCGCGCGTCGGCCGCCGCGCGGCCGTCCCGCACAACGATGAAAGAATGGCTCGAATACGCCGGCGTCTGGCTGATCTTGAAGAAGATGGGCATCCTTCCGCGTCGCATCGCGCGCGGGTACGCGGCGTTCTTGGCGAGACTGGTCTTTGCCTTCCAGCCAAAGCTGAAGAAGACCGCGGGGTATAACCTGCGGCTCGCCTTTCCGGATTGGACCGACGCGCAGCGCAAAGACGCCACTGGCAAAATGGTGCGCAATCTCGGCTGGATGGCTGCGGAATTTGCACATTTTCCTCGGCTCACTAAAAAAAACATCGACAAAGTGGTGATCCTCGAGGGCCACGAAAACTTTCAGGAAGGCCAGCGGCGCGGCAAAGGCGTACTTTACCTCACGGGCCACATTGGCGCGTGGGAGCTTTCCTCTTTCGCGCATGCGCTTTATGGCTTTCCGCTGCACTACATGGCTCGGCCTCTGGACAACCAGCGCCTCGACGCGCTCGTCAACCGCTACCGCTGCGCGTCCGGCAACCGCCCCATCTTCAAAAACGAATCCGCGCGCGTGATGCTCAAAATTCTGAAAGACTGCGGTACCGTCGGCATTCTCGCCGACCAGAACACCATGCCAGCGGAAGGTGTTTTCGTCGATTTCTTCGGCAAGTCGGCCTGTACGACGACCGGCCTCGCTCGCGTGGCTTTGCACACCGATGCAGCCGTCGTCCCCGGATACGCCTATTGGGACGAAACCATCCATAAATACCGGCTAAGGTTCGAACCGCCGGTGGAATTGATTCGTACCGGTGATACCGAGCGCGACGTTCTTGAAAACACGCAACGCTTCACCAAAATAATCGAGGAAATTATTCGCAAACATCCTGACCAATGGGTCTGGGTTCACCAGCGATGGAAGAACCGACCACCTGGCGAGCCCGCGCTGTATGATTTCTGAGAGAGGTCTTCGAAGATGCGAACGGCAAAATCGCTAGCGGAAGCAATCGGCGCGCGGCTTGAAGGAGACGGGGCAGTCGAGTTGCGCGGTGTGGCGGCTCCAGAACGCGCCGGACCGCACGATCTCATCTACCTCGAAAGCGCCAAACACGTGGATCGCGTCGGTGCTTCAGCCGCGTTGTGCGTAATCGCTCCTGAAAATGTCGCCGTAAAAGCGAAAACCATTCTCAGAAGCGCACAACCCAAACTGGCATTCGCCAAAGCCGCCACTCTGATCCTCGAGAGAGCACCGATCGCGATCGGAATCCATCCGACCGCGATTGTCGCTCCGCTCTCAAAAATCAGCGCAAGCGCCGCAATCGGCCCGTTCGCCGTGATCGGCGAAGACGCCCACATCGGCGAAGGCACGCAAATCGGCGCGCATAGCGTGATCGGCGCGGGCTGCTGGATTGGCGACCACTGCCGCATTCACCCGCGCGTCACTCTTTATGCCGGAGTCCGCATCGGCCATCGCGTGGAGATTCATTCCGGTGCTGTCATCGGAGCGGACGGTTTCGGCTACGCCCAGGGAGAAGGGCGCTACTGGAAATTTCCGCAAGTGGGCATCGTGGAACTCGCCGACGATGTCGAAATCGGCGCAAACACCACCATCGACCGCGGGTCGCTCGACGACACCCGCATCGCCGAAGGCGTTAAACTGGATAATCTCGTGCACATCGGCCACAACTGCCAGATCGGTGCGCACACCGTCCTGGCGGCGCAAGCTGGCCTTTCTGGCTCCTGCGAGTTCGGTAAGCATGTCGTCGTCGGCGGCCAGGCCGGCTTTGGGGAACAGTGTTACCTGGAAGATGGCGCGATCATCGGCGGCCAGTCCGGCGTTTTGGGCGGCAAAACAATCCGCAGCGGGCAGACGGTATGGGGAACGCCGGCCCGTCCGCTCGAAAAGTTCAAGGAGCAATTCGCGTGGCAGTCGCGTCTTCCTGAGCTCGCCGCGCGCATCAAAGAGTTGGAAGCGAAGGTGGAAGCCAAGCGGGAAGGGAGGTGACGTGAGCGCATCGCCTCAATGGCGCGTGGTCGTAGTCGGCGGTCACACCCGAAGCATCGGGAAGACGCAACTCGTCTGCGACATTATCAGCGCCTTCCCGCATGCCAACTGGATCGCCGGAAAAATCACGCAATACGGCCACGGCGTCTGCGCGCAGAACGGCCATGATTGTGACTGCGCTCCTGACGAACACGTGTGCGCCATCGAATGGGAAGCGCATCCACAATCCGGCACGGACAGCGCGCGATTTCTGGCGGCTGGAGCGAAAAAATCTTTTTGGCTGAGAACGAAGCAAGGATTTCTGGCCGAAGGCCTGCCGTTGATGCGTAAAGCTTTGGCGGAAACTGGACGGGAAGCGGGGCAAGAGCCCCTGCCGCTCATCCTCGAAAGCAATTCTCTCCTACAATTCCTAAAGCCGAGTCTCTATTTTGCGGTTATCGATCCCGCCCGTGAAGATTTCAAAGACTCCGCCCGCGCCGCTCTCGACCGCGCCGACGCTCTCGTTCTTCGCGGCTCGATGGACTCGCCCGCCGATGCCCCCTCATGGATCAAACTTCCCGCGAATCTCCTACGCACCAAACCCTCCGTTTCCCAGCGCGAGGGCGATCCCCTGCCCGAGCCTCTGCACGTCCTCATCGAGAGGGCGTTGCAAGCGCCGCCAAGTATCACCCTCTGACAACGATTTCGTAACGCCCCCGCATCTTAGAAGTTGACCCGATGCGCCAAGACGGCGATAATTCACTGGTACTCGTATTACTCGGTGTTCGCGAGGCGCGGCGTTCGCGCCGGGGGTTGCGGGAAGTACCTCGCAATGCAGAAGTTAGGCCATTTGCTTTTAAATTAGGCGAATCTAATACGCCTGCCTTTTAGTAGACTTTGCTTTGGGGGGACGTATTTTGGCGACAGGCACACGCATAGGATTTGATAGGCCCGTTCCTGCCGTACCACCCGTTTGGCCCGAAAGGGAATTGGCTGGCTCGCTCGAGCAAGCCATCGAAAACGGCGCAAACCATCTTCTTTCCCTGCAAGCGCAAGAAGGGTATTGGCTCGGAGAACTCGAAGCCGATACCACTCTCGAATCCGATTACATTTATTATTTGTACGTCCTTGGCAAGGCCGATCCGGAGCGCATCGCCAAGCTCGCCAATTACCTTCGCCGCCGTCAATTGCCCGATGGCGGCTGGAATATCTTCCCCGGCGGCCCTTCCGATCTCAACGCTACCTGCAAAGCCTATTTCGCCCTAAAGCTTGCCGGCGATGACGTCGATTCGCCGCACATGACGCAGGCGCGCGAAACGGTACATCGTCTCGGCGGCCTCGAACTCACAAATTCCTACGTTCGTTTTTATCTCGCGCTGATCGGCGCTGTCGGCTGGGAGCTTGTTCCCTCGATTCCGCCGGAACTCCTGCTCTTGCCGAATTGGTTTTATCTCAATATTTACGAAATGTCCTCCTGGACGCGGGGCATCGTCATTCCAATGGCCATTCTTTCGGCACTGCGGCCGGACTGGCGTCTTCCAGAACGCGCTCGCGTCGATGAACTCTTCAAAGACATTTCGCACAAAGCCGCCGCGTTTGACCGGAGCAAGCAGCTTATCTCCTGGCGAAACGTTTTCCTGGCCATCGATCGCGGCCTGAAACTTTACGAAAAACTGCCTTGGAAGCCGCTTCGCAATCGCGCCCTCCGCGAATGCAAAGCCTGGATGCTCGCGCACACCGAGCGTAGCGAAGGGCTCGCGGCCATCTATCCCGCGATGATGAATTCCATCTTCGCGCTCATGGCGCTCGGACATGGTCCCGACGATCCACTCACCGCCCGCGAGATCCGCGAATTCTCCCGTTTTGAAATCGAAGAAGGCGACACGATTCGCATGCAACCGTGCGTCTCGCCAGTTTGGGATACCTGCATCGCCATGGTTTCTTTGGAAGAAGCCGGACTTCCCGCCGACCATCCCGCCCTTGTGAAGGCAGCAGATTGGATGCTCTCCAAGCAGGTTCTCGGCCCCGGCGACTGGCAATTCAAAAACAAAGACGCCGAGCCCGGCGGCTGGGCCTTCGAGTTTCGCAATGATTTCTTCCCGGACGTGGACGACACTGCTTTCGTCCTCATGGCCCTCCAGCGCGTGAAGCATCCCGATCCCGAGCGCATGGAAAAATCAGTCCGGCTCGGCATCCAGTGGCTCCTGAGCATGCAGAACAAGGACGGCGGCTGGGGCGCTTTTGATCGCGATAACGACCGTCAACTGCTCTGCAACATTCCTTTCGCCGATCACAACGCCATGATCGATCCATCGACGGCCGACGTTACGGCTCGCGTTCTCGAATGTCTCGGCCGATTCGGTTGGCCCGCCGAGCATCCCGCTGTTCAGCGCGCCGTCAAATTCCTCCTGAAAGATCAGTGTGAAGACGGCTCATGGTTCGGGCGCTGGGGCGTGAATTATGTGTATGGCACCAGCGGCGCTCTACGCGCCCTGGAAACCGTTTCGCTTACAGCAAAGGAATTTTGCCAGCGAGCCGTCAGTTGGCTCCGCGCAGTGCAGAAAGCTGACGGCAGCTTCGGCGAATCGCTGTGGAGCTATACCGATCCGGCCACAAAGGGCCAAGGCAACAGCACGGCCTCGCAAACGGCCTGGGGCTTGATCGGGCTGCTCGCCGGAGCGGAGGCGAAAGATCCCGCCATTCAGAAGTCGGTCGCCTATCTCGTCCACCAGCAGAATACCGATGGCTCCTGGAGCGAATCCGATTTTACCGGCACCGGTTTCCCAGGCGTCTTTTACTTGAAGTATCACCTCTACCGCAATTCATTCCCGCTTTATGCTCTTGCGCGCTTCCGTAATCAGGTGCAAGGTCCGCACGAATATTGCGCCATGAAATTCCAGCCAGCCGAATTCCGGCTGCGGAGCGGGTTCTAGAGCCCGCGATGTCGCTCACTCTGCGGCTCACCGCGGATCTCACATTAGCTCTGGCTGCCCGCGCGCTTCAAAGTCGGAACGATTTTTCTCCTATCCTCAAGTTCTCCCCCGGCGGACCTTTCAAGGCGACTCCCGATTCGTCACCGGAGAGCGACGGCGGGGGAGCCAACGATTTCTTGCAATCGTTTTCCAGCATCCCACGGTATCGCTCCCCGATTGTCTGGATCGACGGTCCCGAGCCGTTAGATGATTCCGGTGTAGCACGCTTCGCCAATTCGCTGGTGGCGTCGGGTCGTCATGTTTTTCTCGAGACGTCGGGTGCCTCCTTGAAAACCCGCCTTCATGAGTGGAGACCTTCTTCGCGTCTGTATTTAACCATCCGGCTCAATACACGGCGTTTGGCCGCCGATCCGCTATCCGACCATCAAGCCGCGCTTTGTGTCGGGCTTGAAGCGATGCGCATGTCGCGTCTGGCAGGCTTTTACACGTGCGCGCGTCTCATTGTGGCAAGGGAAACGCACGGCAGCGAATTGGAGTCCTTGCATGCTCAGATTCACAAGCTGGACGTCGACGGAGTGTTGATTACTCCGGCAGCAGTCGAGATGACTCCCGAGTTTGAGAAGCAACTCCGCCAATGGCGGTTCCGCTTCTCGAACCGCCGCTGCGCGCTGCTCTCTTCCTTGCTCGGCGCCAACAGTTTGCCCACCGCTCCCCAGAGCTCATTAGAAATCGAGCGTCCTCCCCTACCAGATTCGCAACAAGACCGCTTGGGAGAAGGCGTCGAAGCCGGATGACCACGCTGGTCACAGGAGCGTCGGGCTTTCTGGGCAGCCATGTGGCGCGCCAACTTGTCGCTCGCGGGGAGGATGTGCGCGTCCTGATGCGCCCTTCGAGCACCAACCGCGCCATCGGCGACCTCTCTCTCGAATACGTCACGGGCGACCTGCGCGATGCCGCGTCACTCGATCGCGCCCTGGCCGGTGTGAAGTACGTATTTCATGTAGCAGCCGACTACCGCCTGTGGGCAAAAAAATCGCGTGAGATCTACGACTCCAACGTCGGCGGCACAAAAAATATTCTCGAAGCCGCGAAGCGCGCCAAAATCGAAAAATTCATTTACACCAGCACCGTGGCCACGATTGCCGTTGACCGCCCGCAGCTGCCCAACGAGTTCACTGACACCAAGCTTGAAGAAATGATCGGCCATTACAAACGCTCGAAATGGGTGGCCGAACAGGAAGTGTTGAAAGCGGCCAAGGAAGGCCTTCCGGCAGTCGTCGCCATGCCTACAACCCCCGTTGGCCCGGGCGATTGGAAGCCCACGCCCACGGGGAAAATCATCCTCGATTTCTTGAATGGGAAAATGCCGGGTTACGTCGAAACCGGCCTCAATTTTGTAGGCGCGGAAGAATGCGCGGAAGGACATCTGCTCGTTGGCGAACACGGAAAAGTGGGCGAGCGCTACCTGCTTGGCGCGGAAAATTTAACGCTCAAAGCCTTGCTGGATATGCTCTCCAAGATCACGGGCCTCCCGGCTCCGTCGTTGAAAATTCCTCACGGCCTGGCTTTGGGTGTAGCCTACATGAATACGGCATTTTCGCGGCTCATTGGAAAAGAGCCGCAAATTCCCGTCGAGGGTGTGAAGATCGCGCAGCACATGATGTTCGTTGATTGCTCGCGCGCGCAACGCGAACTGGGTTTTAAGCCGGGTTCTGTCCGGTCGGCTTTGGAGCGCGCCGTCCGTTGGTATGAAGCGAACGGTTACGTGAAACCGCGCCGCTTAAAGAAAATGCTGCGCGAAGCAGCTTAGTTTCCGTGGCGCAGGTTTCAGCCCATGCACTTGGGGCGAAATGCCGTCGCTGCGGTTGGGCAGGTTTTGTAGCGATTGGGTTCACCCGGGCATCTTAGAATTAAAGGCCTATGCGCATTCTCGTCACGTTTGCCATCAAAGCCGAATTCTCACCGTGGTCCTCTCGGCATCCTTTCGTGCCCTACGAATTTGAAAATTGGGAGCGCCGTCGCGAATTCGATCTTTTTAAGGCAAATATCGGCCTCGACGAGATTACGGTGCTGCTGACGGGAATGGGCGGAGAAAGCGCCGCCAAAGCGATGTCCTCGATTCCGATCGATCTTCATGATCTGTGCATTTCCACGGGACTCGCCGGCTCGCTCGATGCCGCCTTACTTCCAGGCGACCTAGTAGTCGCTCGCGCTTCGGAAGCGTCGGACTGGGATAGCAAAGCCACAAGTGACGGCATCCTTGTTGACCTGGCCGCATCCTCTGGCGCAAAGCCTGTCCAAGTCTCCGTAACTTCTGGGAAAATCGTTAAGACGGCCGAAGAGAAAGAAGAACTAAGCCGGAAGGGGAGCATCGTCGAGATGGAGTCTGCTTACATCCTCGCTGCCGCTATGCAGCGCGGCGTGCCGTGCGTAGCCGTTCGCGCCATCAGCGACGCTGCGGACGAAGACCTGCCCGTCGATTTCGCGCGCATCCTCGATTCTCGCGGCCATTTGATAATGGGCGGCCTGCTCAAAGAAGTGGGCTTGAGTCCGTACCGCATTCCGTTGTTGATCCAGTTCGGACGGCAGAGCCGCGCCGCCGCCAAATCGCTGGCGAATTTTTTGGATCGCTACATTTCCGCGATTTCCCAAAACTGGGCGAGACTCCCGCATCCAAAAATAGAAGAGGTCTCCGCAACATGAGTAGCATCGGCACGGCTCACGAGACCTTGAAATCGCTCGGGCCCATCCCGAAAACCATGCAGGCCGGCGTCTACCGCGACAAAGGCGTCGTGCATGTCGAGGAAGTCCCCGTCCCTGAAGTTGGTGAAGGCGAAGTCCTCATCAAAGTCGCCGCTTGCGGGATCTGCGGCACCGACATCAAGAAAATCTTTCAGCGATACGTCGAGCCGCCGCAAATCCTGGGCCACGAACTGGCAGGCACAGTCGTCGCAACCGGACCCGGCGTCACGAGATGGGCTCCCGGTGACCACGTGATGAGCTTTCATCACACTCCCTGTGGCCGCTGTTTTTATTGCGAAAAACGCCTTTTCTCCCAATGCAAGCAGTACAAAACTACGGGACTAACCGCCGGTTTCACTCCGAACGGCGGCGGTTTCGCCCAATACGTCAAGGCCATGCCTTGGGTGGTCGAACGCGGCATTGTCGCTCTCCCAGACAACGTGACCTTTGAAGAAGCCACATTCATCGAGCCGATCAACACCATCGTCAAAGCCGTGCAAAAGGCGCGCATCACAGCGGGCGAAACTGTGCTGATCCTCGGCTGCGGGCCCATCGGATTGCAATTGCTCATGGTCAGCAAACTCGAAGGCGCCAAGCTGTATACCAGTGATCCAATTTCACAGCGCCGGGAAAAAAGCCTCTCCCTCGGCGCTCTTGAGTCGTTTGACCCAACCAGTGGTAAGCTGGTAGAAGAGGTTCGGGCCCGTACGGATGGTCGGGGAGCCGACGCAGTCCTGGTTGCGGTCGCGCATCCATCGGTGGTAATCGATGCGTTGGCAGCGGCGCGGCCTGGGGGGCGAATCTTGCTCTTCGCGGCAAACGACCCAGTCACGAAGATTGAGTTTCCTGCCGCCGCCGTGGGCATCGACGAAAAGGAAATCCTGGGCAGCTATAGCGCGGCGGTGGACATCCAAGCCTCAGCCGCGGAACTGGTGCTGGGGAAGAAACTGCCGGTAATGGAGATTGTGACGCACCGCTTCTCTCTGGATAGAATTCAGGAAGCTTTGGAGCTCGCGGCCCGGCCAACGGCCGAATCGCTGAAGATTTTGATTACTCACGCATGAGAACATCCACGACGAAGAAGCTAGAAGTTGGAGAAGAAGTGAAATTTGCGGTCGCGCGCGCGGTCGTGCCTTCGAAAATGACCGCAGCGGTTTTGTACGGGAGCGAAGATCTGCGTGTCGAGTTGATCGACGTGCCACATCTGGCTGCCGATGAAGTCCTGCTCCGCGTTCGGCTTGCGCTCACCGACGGCACCGACCTGAAAGTTTGGAAACGCGGCTACCACGCGAAAATGATCCAGCCACCGGCCGTCTTCGGCCATGAAGTCGTCGGCGACATTGCCGCAGTAGGTAAGCGCGTCGATGCCCGCTGGCGCATTGGCATGCGCGTTATCGCCGCCAATTCCGCGCCATGCCTCCGCTGCTATCATTGCCGCCGCGGCCAGGAAAATCTTTGCGAAGACTTGCTCTTTAACAACGGCGCCTACGCGGAGTACATGCGCATCCCAGGCCGGATTGCCATGGAAAACATGTTGGAGGTCCCGCATTCCGTCGATGACGGCAGCGCCGCTCTCGTCGAACCTTTGGCTTGCGTTCTCCGCGGCATTCACGAAATGGAAGTCCGCACCGGCGATACCGCCGCGGTCATCGGTTGCGGCCCCATCGGCCTTACCTTTGTCCGCATGCTTTCACGTCGCGGCTTGCGCGTCATTGCGGTGGCCCGGCGTTCCGCTCCGCTCGATGTCGCCCGCAGGCTCGGCGCGGTGGCGACAATCAACGTGACCGAAACGCCCGACGTCGTCGCTGCCGTGAAATCGTTGACCGACGATCAGCGTGGTCCCGATTCCGTTGTTGAGGCTGCCGGCAACCCCGCAACATGGCAGCAAGCTTTGGCCATGGTTCGCCGTGGCGGCGTCGTCAATTTTTTCAGCGGCTTGCCCTCTGGTACAAACGTGACCATCGACCCGGCAGCGATTCACTATTCCGAAATTAAGCTGATCTCGCCGTTTCATCACACGCCTCGTTTTATCCGCGAAGCTCTCGAAGCCATCCGCCGCGGCGATATCGTCGGCCACGACTTCGTTACGGAAGAGATTCGCTTGTCGGACCTCCCGCAGGCCTTCGAGCGCATGAAGAGCCGCAGCGGCGAAATCAAGCTGGCCGTGAGGCCATGACTTTGGAGTGCGGCAGCCAGGCTGCCGCTTTCAGGTCTGGCGAGCCAAAGAGCATCAATCCAGTTCGCCAGTTTCAGCTTATGTTGCGCCTGTGGACCGTAGCTTTCGTCATTCCGAGCGCAGCGAGGAATCTGCTTTTCCATGTTGCGCCCAGGTGAACTCGAAATTGCCGCGAACGCTCCCGCGAACAACTGCTCCGTAGCGGTCGCGCAGAAATACACCCGTTGGCTCGCCACTCACCACTACGAAAACTTCAATGTAGTTTCCTGGCTTCTCCCCAGAGATCTGCACCAGCATTTCTACAATCTCTACGCCTATTGCCGCTGGGCTGACGATCTCGGCGACGAAATCCCGCAAAAAGAACGAGCCCTTGAACTCCTAGATTGGTGGGTGCGCGAACTCGATGACTGTTATGCCGGCCGCCCATCGCATCCAGTCTTCGTCGCTCTGCGTGAAACGATCATCGCCAAGAATATTCCCAAACAGCCCTTCGCCGATCTGTTGCGAGCCTTCCGCCAAGACCAGACCGTCAAGCGCTATCCCACTTGGGATTCCATGATCGGCTACTGCGTTTTTTCCGCGAACCCCGTCGGCCGGCTCGTTCTCTATCTGTGCGGCTATCGCGACGAAGAACGCCAAGCTCTCTCCGACGCCACTTGTACCGCACTCCAACTGGCGAATTTCTGGCAAGACGTCGATCGCGACCTCGAAAAAGGCCGCATTTACATTCCCCTCGACGTCGCTGCTGCCCACGGCCTCGCGGAAACCGACATCGTCGAGCGCCGCTTTGACAAGCGTTATGTCAGCCTAATGAAAGATTTAATTGCTCGCACGCGCGTCCTCTTCGCGCAGGGCGCTCCGCTAGCAAAAATGGTCCAGGGCCGGCTGAGCGTCGATCTCGACACGTTCACCCGCGGCGGGGTAGCCGTTCTCGACGCCATCGAATCCATGGGCTACGACACGCTCCATGCCCGTCCTGCCGTCGGCAAAGCAAAGCAAGCCCGCCTGTTAGGCCATGCGCTCCTAACGCATCTCCTAGCCAAACCCGGGCATCCTGAAGCCAACGCAGGCAGCTTCGCAGTTGTAGGGGCACGGCACGCCGTGCCCGTCTTAGGCATCCCCACCTCGAATTCCTACCTCGAGTGCCACCGCATAGCCCGTGCCGCCCACAGCAATTTCTACTACGCTTTTTTCTTGCTTCCGAAACCAAAACGCGATGCCCTAGCAGCCCTCTACGCATTCATGCGCCTTGTTGATGACGTCGCCGACGAAGGGGCCGATCTCGCGGCGAAGCAACGCGGCCTAGCTGATTGGCGAGCCGCCCTGGACGACGCCATCACTGGTCCGTCTCAATTCGTCGACGGCGCGGCCGCTTTGAGCTCTCCCGTGCCAAACGGCGCCGCTCAAGTTCTACCCGCCCTTGTCGACACCATGCAGCTATACAAAATGCCAGCGCGCTATCTCCACGATCTGATCAGCGGCGCCGAAATGGATTTAACGCTCCGCACCTACCCGACCTTCGACCGACTCCGCGAATACTGTTATCGTGTTGCCGGAACCGTCGGCCTAACTTGCACCCACGTCTTCGGCTTCCACGATCCCCGGGCCCTCGATCTAGCCGAAAAACTCGGCCTCGCGTTTCAACTAACCAACATCATCCGCGACGTCCGCGAGGACTACAGTGCAGGCCGCGTCTATCTCCCGGAGGAAGACCTAGTGCGCTACGGCGTCTCCCCCCAAGATTTTGGCAAGGGCGAAGCCACTCTCGGCGTCCGCGAACTTCTTCGTTTCGAAGCCGACCGCGCCAGGCAAAATTATGAAGAAGGCTCCGCGCTCTTCCGGCTGATCGATCCGGAAAGCCGCGGCGCTCTCTGGCTTTTGGTGCACACATATAGCGCTCTTCTCGCGCGCATCGAATCTCTCGATTTTGCCGTTTTCGGCGAACGCGTTCGCCTCTCAAAACCAGAAAAAATGTTGTTCATTGCCAAGGCGCGCTTCGGCCGTCTCTCGGAAGAGAATATCCTTGAAAAACGTGATCGTGATCGGCGGCGGGCTGGCGGGTCTGGCAGCCAGCGTCGCGCTGGCTGAAGCGGGCTGGCGAGTTCGTCTCTTTGAGCAGCGTCCGTTCCTCGGCGGGCGCGCGGCTTCCTACGTCTTGCCGGATGGCGAGCACGTCGATAATTGCCAGCACGTCACTTTCGGCTGCTGCACCAATCTCGAAGACTTCTATCGCCGCGTCGGCTCGGGCGACAAAATCAAATTCTTCGACCGCCTCGTTTTGCTCGATCCCCAGGGCCGACGCGGCGAAATGCACGCCGGCGTCCTCCCCGCGCCCTTCCACATGATGGGTTCGTTCCTCACTTTTTCACCGCTTTCTTTGAAGGACAAGCTCTCCATCGCCCGGGCTTTTTATTCCATCCTGCAAAGCGGCGGCCATCCTCACGACGTTGACGAGCCTGGCGGCATTTCCATGCTCGAATGGCTCCGCCGCCGCAAACAGACGCCCGCCGCGATCTCTCGCTTCTGGCATGTCGTTCTCGTCAGCGCCTTATCCCAGGAGCTCGACCGCATCGACGCCCGCTATGGCGTCGACGTTTTCTGGAAAGCCGTGCTCTCCAATAAAAATGGCTATCGTATGGGCGTTCCTGTGGTTGCGCTTGGCGATTTGTATGAAGGCTGCCGCGCCGCCATCGAGAAGAAGGGCGGGGAAGTCGTCTTCCGATCGCCGCTCCGTGGCCTGCGCATCGAAAACGGTAGGTTAATCGCCGCAGTCTTCGACGAGGGCCGCGAAGAATTCGCCGATGCCTTCGTCATCGCTCTGCCTCATCTCGTGCTTTCCGACCTTCTCCCCGAAAGCGTCAAACAAACTGACACTGCACTCGGCAATCTCGATAAAATCACCGTCGCACCCATCACCGGCGTCCACTTCTGGTTTGACCGCCAGGTGATGACTGAGCCTTTCATCACCCTGCTCGACACCACCACCCAGTGGATCTTCAACAAATCTGCTCTCTACGCAGGTGCAAACAGTGCAGGGTCAGCCAGCGCGAGTCCCGAGAAAGGCCAATACCTCCAGCTCGTCATCAGCGCCTCCTACGATCTTCTCCAGAAATCGCGCCAGGAGATCATCGATCTCTGTCTCGCGGAAGTCCGCCACGCGCTCCCCGCCGCCCGCGAGGCAAATCTCCTCAAAGCCACAGTTATTAAGGAAGCCGCCGCCACATTTTCCCCGCAACCCGGCGTCGACCGTTGGCGTCCAATACAACAGACCAACATCGGCGGTCTGTTCCTCGCCGGTGATTGGACCGCAACAGGCTGGCCCGCAACCATGGAAGGCGCAGTGCGCAGCGGATATCTCGCCGCCGAAGCGGTTTTGCGTGTGTCGGGCACTCCACGGAAATTTCTTCAGCCCGATTTGAAGCCCGACGGGTTGGCGGGCCTGTGGGCAAAAAGTTGAAGGCGCGCAGAATGCCTGCGCGTAATAGCATTACGACGAAAAAGGAAAAGCAGCGCAGCGTTTCAGAGGCTATCTGCGATTCTCTCGAAAGCGCCGATGTCGCGCTCCGCAAGGGTGAGCAGCTCGCATTTCTTATCCAGCGCCCGATAGGCATCCGAGTTCGCAATCAGAAACGCCTTATAGGCTTCGCGCGTTTCCCAAGAGTGGCACGTCAAATAGGTCAGGCCACGAGAAGGATCGCGCAGGAGGAGAGTTCGCTGATAGGCAGGATCGCGCCGGAACAACTGGGCCCAATCTCCATCTGGCCCATATACCCTTTCATACTGTTCTTCGCATCCTGGCTTGACATCGTACTCCCAGAGGATTAAAAACATAGTTGTCCCATCTCCTGCTTGGACGTAGCCAATCCTGTTCTGAACCTCTGGGTAACGATTGCGCTGTGGGCCGAGTGTAATTTTCCGTTCGGATACATACCACGATTCGAGTGCGTATCAACGCGGAAGTTTGGGCAGTTTAAGTCACAGTCCGGCATTGTGCCCGGATGGAGGCGTTTGTGGATCGAAAGTACGGACACCGTGGATATCGCGACACGGAAAAAGGCGAAAAGCGAGAAAAGGGGCACGATCGCAAGCCCCCGCAAGGCGGTCCACGCGCGGACCAGTTCGGCCCGCGCACTCCGCGCATGGTGGGCACGGTCACGCGCGGCCGCTGCGCCAATTGCGGTGCTGTTCTGACTTCTGGTTTCGACCCCAACGGCAAATGTCCCAAGTGCCAGTTCGAACTGCACAGTTGCAAACAATGCCGCTTCTTCGATTCCGGCGCCCAATTCGAATGTACCCAGCCCATCCCCGAGCGGATCACCCCGAAAGACACCAAGAATAATTGCAAGTTCTACGAATTCCGTATGACCATTGAAAAAGACACCGCGCCGACCTCTTACGCTCAGCCCGCCCAGGTCGCTGCCGCTGCGCAAGCTCCGCCGCGCACCAACGATGCACGCCAGGCTTTCGAGGATCTTTTCAAGAAGTAGCCGCAGTGCCTTGCCATCCCGTTCCGCCCGCTGTGCAGTCGTTCTATTCGTCGTATCCTTCCTACCCTCCGCCCTCGCGAGTCCCGGAGCTCTCGTCTTGGGATAGTGCCCTTCAAAAAGCCGAATCTTCGCCATTCAAAACTTGCGTTTGCGCTTTCCTACCGCAATCTACACACTCCTTCCAATCGTAGTCACTCGATTCACGGCTTGGGTCGCACCTTACCTGCGAGTTAGACGGCCCTGGGCGGAATCTAATTAGGAGCGGTTGCCATGAACAAACGCATGCTTATTTCTCTCGGTTTACTTCTTGTCGCTGCGATTCCTCTGCTTGCACAGGACGGCGAGTCCAAGAAGACCATCACCTGTGCCGGTAGCGTCAGCGCAGACGGGCAAAGCTTCACCTGCGATAAAGACCATCATGTCTGGAAGGTCGCCGACCCTGCTATTCTGCGAGATATGGAGGGCCATCAAGTCAAACTCACGTATCACCGCACTTCAACGGCCGACGAAATCTTTGTCACTTCCGCGTCCAGCAACGAGCAGCAAAAACAAACAGTCGCCCACAATTCCGGCGATTCAGCCCCCCATCGGTAATTCTCTCAGCGCTTGGGCGGAACGACGTCGGCCACCGCAAACGCTTCAGTTGCCTGCTTGAATTGCGCCTCAAGCTGCCCTTGTTGGTTCGCTCACGCCCGCCAGCGCGTCATACTCCCGCCCCGAGCTTTCCGGCAGCAGCACCCACAACGTATAAATTCCCAGCGCCGTTCCAAACGGGATCCGCAGCAGCGCAAGAAACGCCAGCACAATCCCCAGCATCCGCGCCCACGGATGCCTTTCCAGCAATCCCCACGCAAACACCAGGTACGCCACGGCAAACAGCGCCAGCATCGCACCGCCCGAGATCAACCCGCCCATCAAAAACGGCTTGATCCCAAATGCGCCGCTGAACGGCCATCCTCCCGTTCCCATCCAGTCCCATCCCGAATTAAAAAACAATCCGCGAAACATCAATAGCCCGCCAAAGGCAAGCAAACGGAGTAATCCAGCCGCGATCCAAAATCCCGCCACAATGTTTAAATTCCGCCGGACTCGCCCGTCTCCAGCGATACGCGCCGGCGGCTGCATCATCACTCCCCGCGCGGCTTGCGCTCCCGTTCCCACGGCTGGTCCCGTATTCAACTGCTTTCCGCACGAACTGCAATACCTTGTCCCAGGGTTGAAAGGCGTTCCACATCCGTCGCAGTACATAGTTCGGCCCTCCAGTCTCTACCCCGATACTACGATGGATACCGCAAAAAGTTCCACGCCTCAATCTCCCGCGCCGGCCTGCCACCAAAACACCTCATTCCTCGCCGCATCACTGTCGTCTACCTCGCGAATCGGCGGACACTCAGCGCAATCGGCAGCCCGATCAAAATCATGTGAATCAGCCAGCCCGCGCACAAGTCCCCAATACGCGATATGGTCCCTTCGCATGTAGTGCGGAAAGCGGCAGCACGATAAAATTCATCACGAGAAATACGGCAATGCCGTAGAACAAACCGCACACCACAGGATGCGCCGTCAGAAAGTCCAGTTTCCGGCTCACCGCGTAATAAATCGCCGCCGCCGAGCACGCGATAAAAAAGTGCAGCAGAATCCCCAGCACATAAGTCCCCGCGCCTCCGTGCATCGCGCCTCGCCCGAGCAGCCCGCCTGCAATCGCCCGCGGCACGCCAGGTCCGTAGGTGATGAACGCCGAAGTCAAATCCAGCGCTCCTGCAATCAGCCCTCCCACAAAAATAGCCAGCATCGCATTATTCGACTCACTCACCGGCAGCGTCGTAGAAGTCACGCTCATCTTTTGCTCTCCTCCGTCCCATATTGCTAATCCATCATTCATTACGTTCACGCATGCGTGCCCACACGCTCGGTTCGAACGCGTCGCGCTTTCGCGATCATGTCCCCGAACAATCCGCGGCGTCGCTCACATTCGTATGCTCTAAAGCAAATTCGGCTGATTCCGATGACTGCCTCACCTTCCTCCTGCCTCACCACGCCCTCCTTTTCTCGAAGCTCGACCGCGGGCGGCATCCCTCTTGTCACCAGGCTTCCCTTTTCCGCGCGCAGGCATCTGACGCAATATAAAAGGGCGCCCCTTTTGGAGTAGGGTTTGAGTGCTTGGCTCAACCTTCCAGAAAGGAACACCCTTATGACTAGCACTAAATATATCGGCATGGACGTGCACAAGGAAAGTATTTCGATTGCGGTGATGAATGGTGCTGGAAAGATCGTGATGGAAAGCTTGATCGAGACAAAAGCGAGCATGATTCTGCAGTTTATCGATGGACTGCGCGGAGACTTGCAGGTCACCTTTGAAGAAGGAACCTCGGCGGCCTGGTTGTACGACTTGCTGAAACCGCACGTGACGAAAGTGGTGGTGTGCGATCCGCGAAAGAATGCCTCCATGCGGGAAGGCAACCAGAATGACAAGATCGACGCCCGCCGGTTGGCCGAGCTGCTGCGCCTCAATCATCTCAGCCCGGTCTATCACGGGGAACACGGCCTACGAAGTCTGAAGGAACTGGTGCGCAGTTATCTCACCATCACCAAGAAACTGCGAGGCGGGTCATACCGCGGGTGAAGGCCATCTATCGCAGCTGGGCCATTCCTTGTACCGGCAAGCAGGTCTATGCACCGCGCCATCGTGCCGAGTGGCTCGGGAAGATCGGCGAACCGGGAGTGCGCCGGCGGGCGGAGTTTTACTACCAACAACTCGATGCGCTGCGGACGGTGCGTCAGCAAGTGCGGCGGGAGCTGCTGGCGGAGGGCAAGAAACACCAGGCCTGGAAACGGCTCTGCCAGATTCCTTCGATCGGTCCGATCCGCTCAGCCGTACTGCTTGGCATTCTGCAGACTCCGCACCGTTTCCGCACCAAGAGGCAGCTATGGACTTACAGTGGATTTGGCATCGAGACACAAAGCAGTGCCGATCACCGTAGAGTCGATGGACAGCTGCAACGAGCGAAGAAACAGAGCTCCATTCGCGGACTGAACCGAAACTGCAATCACGACCTGAAGAATGTGTTTAAGGGCGCGGCGATCGTGGCCTCGAGCAAACCCGGTCCCTTTCAAGAGTTCTACGCAGCGTTGCTGACCAAGGGCATCAGGCCGGAGATGGCACGTCTGACCCTGGCCAGGAAGATTGCCACCATCGTGTTGATCGTGTGGAAGAGAGGAGGGTGCTTCGACGCCCAACATCTGAAACCACAAGCAGCTTGAGTGTCTCTGATCGAGTCCGCTCCATCTCTGGGGATTTCTCTGGTGGTGGCCGTTGGGTTCTCGAGACACTCTGGTTCGAGAGCGAGTCTCAGCTGGTTAGTTAGGCGCTGTGTGCCTCGGGCACCCAGTCTCATACCCGACCCTAGGCCCTCTCGGATAACCAGAAAAAGCTATGGGCCACGAGTCCCAAATAGAACTATGGTCGCCAAATTTGACCACGTTCTGCTTTGCTGGTTTCGGAACTGAAAGGCTTCGTCGCGAAGAAGCGATGAAAACCGCTGACAGTGAAAACCCAAACCGCGGGGTCGCATGGCCCCGAAACCGAGCATATGGAGCGGTAGGTCAGAACCAATCTCGCTCGATCGAGTGGGCTGAGAAGCAAGAAAAATTCCGGCCGAAGGAGATGTGTTTTTTCTTGACTCCTCCCTTTATAGAATTAAGCAAGGGGAGGATGATTGTACTGTCCCTTTTTCCGTCCATTTTTTTTCGTTTTCCGAATTATCCCGATATTGAAACGAGCTCGCTCCCTTCATCCAATACAGAGTGGATCAAAAGAGGTGCAACATGCGGCTGCCATGGATGAAAGCAATCACTGGTTTCTTCCTGGCCGCGACACTCTCTGCGCCCGCGTGGGCTGTTAACACCAACGCAAGTACCGCGGTTCCAGGAACGTTGAACTATCTCGAAGGCAATGTCTCGATCGCCGACCAGACTCTCAATTCAAAATCGATCGGCTCCGCCCAATTGCGAGCCGGTCAATCCTTGACCACCGGAACCGGCAAGGCCGAAGTCCTGCTGACGCCTGGCGTTTTTCTTCGCGTAGGGGACAACAGCTCGGTCAAGATGGTCTCCCCGACCATTCTCAACACTGAAGTCGATCTTCAGCACGGCCAGGCCATGCTCGAAGTCGAGCAAATCCTCCCCGAAAACGATATCCGCGTCACCGAGGACGGCGCCACTACGCGAATCCTGAAAACCGGCCTCTACGACTTCAACTCCAACGCCGGATGGGTCCGCGTCTTCGACGGCAAGGCTCTGGTCGACGACAACGGTGGTGAGGTCAAACTAAAAGGCGGGCGCGAACTCGATCTCGGTCCTGCCGCTCCACCGAAAGCGCACAAGTTCGATAAAAACGCCAACGAAGAAAGCGATCTCTACCGCTGGAGCAGCCTGCGCTCTTCCTACGACGCCGAAGCCAACGTCAACGCTGCAGGCATCTACGCGGTCGACGGCTGGGGTCCTTGGGGACCAGGCTGGTGGGGTGCCGGCTGGTATTGGGACCCCTGGTTTGACGGCTTCGCCTTCATTCCCGGCGACGGCATATTCTACAGCCCCTTCGGCTGGGGCTTCTATTCACCTTGGTGGGTCTATGACGCCCCAGCTCTTTCGGCTATTGGCACGGTTACGGTTTTCGCCACTACTATCATTTCAGCGACAATTACCGCGCCTGGGGCCCCGGCCCGCACTACGTCGAAAGCCGCAATTATTCCGGCGGCATTTACCGCGGTCCCGGCTCGATCGGCCGCGGCTTTCATTCCGGCCCCAGAATGCTCAACACCTCCCGTGGCTTCGGCGGCTTCGGCTACCGCGGCGGCCCCATTCGCGGTGGCTTCCATGGAACCAGCGGTTTTGGAGGCAGAGGTTTCGGCGGCGGTTTTCATGGCGGTTTTGGAGGGGGCGGATTTCACGGAGGCGGATTCCACGGTGGCGGCGGTCGCGGCCGCTAATGCTGCCTTCGCACCGCGCTTTGTCGCGGGACGGCTCCCCACCCGCTAGTTGCCAACACTCGAAAAAAGGCGACCGACAAACAACCGGGCGCCTTGCTTTGTTTCCACAAACCTCAAAAGAAGAAAAGCTGCATTCGTCGCCGAAAGCGAAATTGTTGAGTAATGTCTCGCTGTTCGATGGCTCGAGAATGATTCCATTTCTAGGCGTTGTAGTTGGCCACTACTCGCGCCACTCTCCCACTCGCTGACAACTCCATGAACTCCGCCGTCCGCGTCCCCTTTTGGTTGGTGTAATAGAACACCACGCTGTTCACGCCCCAGAGCACATCCTCCAGCTCAAACCGCAGTGCCGGATAGGCTGCCAACCCCCGCTGAAAATAGGCTCTCAGATTTGCCTTTCCGATCACCTTTCCGTCCGCTCGCCCGAGCAACTGCTCTGCAACCGGCGAAGTCAGTTCCACGTCGTCCTCATAGTGCGCCAGGATCAACTCCAAATCATGGGCGTTCCAAGCTGCGATCCACTCGTTCGCCAATTTCCGAGCCTCGTCCTTCTTCACCGTCGTTTCTCCTATCGAACTCGCAGCAATTTGATTTCTCCAAATCCGTAGGTGCCGGTCTCGGGCCCAGCCGTCTTTGTCTCACCCTCCGCCAAGCGCGAGCCGCCGTTCATTTTCCCATCCCGGTTTTTCCACAGATTTCCACAGTGCGTTCGAACGATACCACAGAATTACTTGGCACAGAGTGAATATGGTGCTACCATGTTTCATGTTCCGCCCGCCAGTCAAGCTGTCTACCGCTTCCCAATCCATTCCTGCCACGGCCGACTCCACCCTCCCACCTGGCTACAGCAAGAGTCCACATCAGTATCATTCCATGGGACTTACGATCCCTTTGTTTTCATGCTCTTACGCACTCTTTTGCCCTGCCGAAA
Organism: uncultured Acidobacteriota bacterium; assembly: GCA_963767755.1. GTDB lineage: Bacteria > Acidobacteriota > Terriglobia > Acidiferrales > UBA7541 > Acidiferrum. Next base: position 39,891 of record CAVYFO010000017.1, read on the forward strand.
TCGCTATCTCCTATCCTTTCAATGCTTTCCGCACTCTTTCCACAAAACACCGGGGGTGGGGTATACCTCCCTCGCCGACTGCGTCCTCGTTACGCAATCCCCGGCCAGCGATCGTCCGGCACTTAGAAGTGGCACGGACTTCAGTCTGTGCGCTTCAAGGGAAACAACCTAGGCTCCGCCGGCGGAGCGTCCGCAACGCTTTCCAACTCCGGAAACTTTTCCCGCAAGGGCTCCGGAACCTTCACCTTTGCCCCTTTCAAAATGCTGATCAGTTGCAGCGCGTTGACCACTCCCTTCCCCTGATAATGATTGTTGGTAATCACAAACACTTCGCGCGAACGTTCCGCCACTTTCGTAACGCGCTTCGCCCACGGCGCAAGCTCCTCCATCGAGTAAAGATAGTTGTACCGCTCATGCGAAGGCACCGCTTCGTCGTCGCTGAACCAGGTGTCGTACCGCCGCCCGTGCAGCCGCACATAACCAATTGGCGAAGTTGTCTCCGCCGAGGGCTCCAGCGACCGCCCAATAATCGGTTGGTCAATGTTGCAAAATCCGGCGTGGGCTTCCTCGAGCATCGCAAAAGTTTCCGGCGTCTGCCACGAAGCGTGCCGCACTTCGACGACCAGCGGATAATCTCCGAAGCGTTTCAAAAGCTGCGAAAGATGAGCGACAGTTTCCGCCGTTCGATGAAACGAAAAAGGGAATTGCAGCAGCACCGCGCTCAATTTGCCCGCGTCGCGCAGAACGTCGAATCCCGCACGAACCAGCTTCTCGTCCTCGGCAGTCGCCTTTGCGATGGCAGCACCTGCTGCGCCGCTGGCGCTTGTTGGAACCGTGTCGTGCGTGAACCGCTGCCACAGCTTTGCGGTAAAAACGAATCGCGGATTAGCGGCTACGCGCTCAATCCACTGCGCCGCGTGGTCCGGCCGAATCGGGTTGTAGAAGGACGTGTTGATCTCGATGGTGTCAAAGAATTCCGCCAGATACGTCGCGTAATGGAATCTCTTGGGCCGCCGCGAAGGATAGACGTACCCCGCCCAGTCCGGATAAGACCATCCCGCTGGCCCCACGCGAGTCACAGCATTGGTAGCATTTTTGTTGGCGGCAGACATAGTGAAAACGCGCGAACTTGGCGGCGATTTTGGGTAGCACAGCCAACCGCTGCAGCATCGCATGGTCATTTTGCATGCGATGAATCCTGGCCTGCGCTTTTCGCAAAGCGCAGAAGGCAGGTTAGAGTGGAGCAACCGCGCCTGTCAACGAGCAGGCGTCTGCTTCCCGATTTCAATTTTCTCCGGCACGCGATTGCCGCGCGCCACACGCAGTGGTAGTCTGAGATCAAGATGCGGTGCAAAACACAATTCCGCGTCACCCGCCTCTCCCGCAAAAACTCCTACAGGTGCAACCATGAAACTGTCCATCAGTCACAAGAATCTCGATCCGCACAAACCGGCGGAAAAAGAAGTCGAGCTCTACGCAGACAAATTGAACCGGCTTTTGAAAAGTTACCAGCCTGATCTGGTGCAATTGCACGGCGTTTTCACAAAAAATGCCCACCGCGCGGAACTTTCCTTTTCGCTGAATTTGATTTTGCCGACCGGTACGCTTCATGCCACCGGAACCGGCGCGAACGCCCGCGCCAGTTGCCAACAAGCCTTCAGCGAAATGCAGTCGCAGGTCAAAAAGCACCAGTCGCGGCTTCGCAAAGACTATGAATGGAAACGCAAACGCCCGCGCTCTCCCGCTCCCGCGCTCTCCTGATCGCTGCGTCTTGCTCTGTCCGCGCGGAGCGATTGTGATTGGCGGATGGAAATCGGCGAAACTTTTGCGTTGAAACTGGTAAGATGCGCGGCGCAAACTTTTCGCGCGGCATTTTCGCGAGCCACGAACAAGAAGGAAGGCCATGGACCGACGAGATTTCTTGAAGACGACGAGTACGGTACTTGCAGGCACCACACTTGCCAAAGGGTTGCTTGCCGCGAACCCCGCGGCCGCGGCTTCCACCGGCGAGGGCCGTCTGGTTTTTCCCATCAACCGCAATTGGCGCTATAACCGTTCGTTCGTCGATGGCGCTCACGGCATAGAGTTCGATGACTCCGCGTTCGAGCGCGTCGTGATTCCGCACACGAATGTGCGCCTGCCGTGGCACAGCTTCGACGACAAGGAATACGAATTTGTTTCGATTTACCGCCGCCGTTTTCATCTGCCCGCCGAAGCGCGTGGTAAACGCATCTTCGTCGATTTTGAAGGCGTAATGACCGCCTCCACCGTTTGGATCAATGGCGTAAACCTCGGAGAATATAAGGGCGGCTACACACCTTTTTCGTTCGACCTCACCCCGCACATCGATTTCGATGGTGAAAACGTGCTTGCCGTCGATGTCGACTCGACGGAACGCCCGGATATTCCGCCCTTCGGCTATCAAATCGACTATTTAACTTTCGGCGGGATCTACCGCGAAGTCTGGCTGCGCGTTGTTCCAACGACTTTCATCGAAAATATCTTTGCAAAGCCGAAAGATGTTCTCACCGATCACCCCGGCCTGGAAGTGGATTGCTTCGTGCAACACACGGAGGCTTCGCACGAGACGCACACGCTCGAAGTCGAGTTACGCGAAGGTGAACGCGTGCTGGCCAAAGCGACGCAACACGTTCCTGCCGCGGAGGCCACGGCGGAAGCGGTGGCGCACACCGTGCATTTCGAGAAGCTCAGCGGAATCAAGTTGTGGGATCTCGATCATCCGAATCTTTATTCCGTCCACGTGCGGCTCCTCAAAGGTTCGGAGCTGGTCGATCACGAAAAGCGCGCCATCGGTTTTCGCGAAGCGCAATTTACCGACCATGGCTTCGAGTTGAACGGCAAAATCATCAAGCTGCGCGGCCTCGACCGTCATCAAACATTTCCGTTCGTCGGGCAAGCCATGCCGGGCCGCTCGCAGCGCCGCGATGCGCATATCCTGCGAAAGAACTTGAAATGCAATATCGTCCGCACTTCGCATTACCCGCAATCCAGGCACTTTCTGGATGCTTGCGACGAAATGGGGCTTCTGGTCCTCGAAGAAATTCCCGGCTGGCAGCACATTGGCGATGAAGCTTGGAAATTGATCTCCATCGGCAACGTCAGCCGCATGGTCCGCCGCGACTGGAATCATCCCAGCATCATTTTGTGGGGCGTGCGCATCAACGAATCGAAGGACGACCACGATTTCTATACGCGCACCAATGCGCTGGCCCATCGCCTCGATCCCACGCGACAGACCTGCGGCATCCGTAATTTCATGTCCTCTGAATTGCTGGAAGACGTTTTCACCATCAACGATTTCGGTTTCCCGCTCCAAAAGCCGAATCATCCGCACTATCTCAACACCGAATTCGTAGGCCACACTTATCCCACCAAAACGATCGATAACAAAGAGCGACTGACCGAGCACATGCTGCGCCACGCGCGTATCCACAACCAGCTGGCTTCCGATCCGCAATACGCCGGAGGCCTCGGCTGGTGCGCCTTCGACTACAACACGCACGCTGACTTCGGCAGCGGCGACCGCATCTGCTATCACGGCGTGACCGACATTTTCCGCGAGCCAAAGCCCGCTGCCGGTTTTTACAAATCGCAATGCGATCCCTCCGACGAAGTCGTGCTCGAGCCCGCCTTCCATTGGGCGCGCGGCGACGAATCCATCGGCTTTACCATGGCGTACGTGTGCTCGAATTGCGACCACCTGAAATTTTTCATTGGCGACAAACTGATCGCAGAAGCAGATCCAAACAAGACCGAATTTCCCCACCTGCGCTACGCGCCGTTCTCCGTGGATTTAAGACATCTGATCCATCCCTGGGGCGATTTGCGAATCGAAGGCTATTTGAACGGCAAACTGGCGATTACGAAAACTCTTTCCGGCAAGGGCATCGACCAGAAATTGGCACTGCTGCCGGACGATACAAGCCTGAATGCTGACGGCGCGGACACAACGCGCGTCGTGCTGCGCGTCGCCGACGAGTATGGCGCTATCCGCCCGTTTGCAAATGACTCCGTAAAACTGGAACTCGAAGGGCCCGCTGAGTTGATTGGCGATAATCCCTTCGCGCTCATTGGCGGAACAGGTGCGGTCTGGATTCGCGCGAAAGAGCAAGCCGGAAAGGTTCGCCTCACGGCGACGCACCCTCGGCTCGGCAAGCAACAAGTGAGTTTCGAGATTGTCGCCAGCCCGCCAGAGTCCGTATAGAACGAGGGGCAAGTAGAGTGATCAGCGGTTCGGAACTATTCCGGCGCGTATTTGGAACGAAGCTCATTCCATGGCGCTCGGTTCTCGCATTCCTGGCTGGCGTGGCGATGAGCGCGGCGAGCGCGTCGCCTTTCGAGAAGGCCGGTTATCCGCAGCGATCGTCCAGCGCTACCGTCGAAGGCACGGTCCGAGACGCGGCCGGAGCGCCGGTCGGCGATGCGGTATTGCTTCTCGAAGAAAAGGGCAACGCAGCGATTGTTGAGACGAAAGCGAATGCAGATGGATCTTACGTCCTCACAGCAAGCCACGCCGGAACTTACACAGTCCGAGCGAAGAAAAGCGGATATCTTGACACTATCGTCGATTCAATTGCGTTGTCGTTAGGCGACAAAAAGCATATCGATTTGATTCTCGCTTCGCAGGAATCGCTGAAGTTCAACTCCTCTGCTGCGTCATCGTCCGCTAACACCGCGGCCGGAGAGATGGAGTTCAAAGATGAGCCGAATTTCACCGTGGCGGGTGTTACCGATTGGAGCGATCTGGGCTTGCATGGTTCGGCAGCCACGACGAGGACAAGCGAATCGCTCGCCAAAGAGACGCTGACGCTGAAATCCGGGGAGCCGAAGGCAGAGTCCGCTGGGAGTACGAGCAAAGAGTATGAAGTTGCCCTCGCGTACCGAGACAAGGGCGACTTTGCGCGCGCCCGCGAAGAGGTCCGCAAGACGCTGGCGACTTCAAATACCGCCGAAGGACATCGTTTGCTCGGCGAACTGGATGAGCAGTTGGGAGATCCGCTGGGATCCGTCCACGAATACGAAACCGCCGTTCGCATGGATCCCAGCGAACAAAATTACTTCGAGTGGGGAACTGAGCTGCTTCTGCACAAAGCGGGCGAGCCTGCCGTCGAAGTATTCACACACGGCCATACTGCGCATCCAAAATCTGCGAGAATGCTAACGGGTCTTGGCGCGGCACTCTACGCAAGCGGCTCGGCGGAAGAAGCGGCCAGGCGTCTGTGCGAAGCGGCCGACCTACAACCGTCTGATGCTGCTCCGTATCTCTTCCTCGGCAAGATTGAACAGACAACCACGGCACCGCTTCCTTGCAGCGAACAGGAGCTAGAGCGTTTCGCGCAGCAACAACCGGAAAATGCCCTCGCGAATTACTACTATGCGATCAGCCTTTGGAAGCGCGACAAAGGTTCCGACGATGCAGCCGCTTTCCAACAAATGCAAACACTGCTTAAAAAAGCTGTAACGCTCGACCCAAAACGCGGCGAAGCGTACTTGCAACTCGGCGTGTTGTACGCGGCGCGCGGCGATCTAGAGCACGCCATTCGCGATTATCAAACAGCGGTTGGCGTGAATCCAAATCTGGGAGAAGCCCACCGCCAGCTTGGCCTGGCCTATCAGCGGAAGGGCGACCAAGCAAGGGCCAAGCAAGAATTTGAGGCGTACGAGCAAGCGAATAAAGCGGAGGCCGCCGAAACGGAAAGGCAGCAGAAAGAACTCCGGCAATTCTTAATTATTTTGAAAGACAACAAGAGCAGTGCTCCGCCTCACTGAGGAAGGAAGGGAATTTATCTGGATTTGTTTTCGGCTGGCGCAATGATTCCGCTGCCTTCGCGAATGGTTAGAATCTGATTGGCCTTCACATTCGCGAATCGTTCGATCTTTTGCGTGGTGGGCCACTTCACTTCAATCAGGTCCACGACGGAAGATTTGCCGAGCCCAAAGTGCAACCGCAAATCGGATTGCGACATCACGCTCCCGCCGCTGTGAACTTCATCCATCTGCGCGTGCTTGCCGGTGACCACGCGGACGCGAGCGCCAATAGCGGTGCGATTGCACTTCGTGCCGATCAATTTTATTGTGATCCAATTCTGTTTGTTCCCGCCATCGTTGCGGAGCAGGGAAGGCAGATCGTTCATGTTCAAAATCACTGCGTCGATGTCCCCATCGTTGTCGTAGTCGCCGAAAGCCGCCCCGCGGCTGGAAAATCTCTCGCTGATGCCAGGGCCCATTTCGGCGGAAACATCCTTGAAACGCCCATCGCCTAAATTCTTGTAGACGAGGCGCGGGTTTTTGAATGTCTGTCCCGTATCGTGGCCTTCAATTTCCGGGTACACGTGTCCATTGACCTGGAGAATATCGGCCCAGCCATCGTTGTCGTAATCGATGAAGCCGCAGCCCCAAGCTACATATTGATTGTTGATGCCGATGCCCGAAGAAAAGGTGACATCGTTGAAAGTGCCGTCGCCGTTGTTGTGGTAGAGGTTGCAGGTGTCGTCGGCAAAATTCGTTTTGAAAATATCGAACCAGCCGTCGCAATCGTAGTCGGCAACCGCAACGCCCATTCCGGCTTGCTCGTGGCCGTTTTCGCTGTAAGCGCAGCCAGCGATGACGGAGATATCGGTAAACGTGCCGTCGTGATTGTTGTGGTAGAGGATGCTGGGCTCGGAATCGACGGCGACATAGATATCCGGCCAGCCGTCGTTATCGAAGTCGTAGGAGACGGGCGTGATCGAATAGCGCGGGCCGGGCTTCAAGATGCCGGCCTTTTTGGAAACGTCGGTGAAGGTTCCGTCGCCGTTGTTGTGGTAGAGAACGTTGGTGTCGCCGGTGAGGCCGCGCGGGCCGCACATCGTGGGGATGCCTTTCCACTGGCAAAGGGGAGGAGGCGTTGGAGAAGGCGTTTTCGCGGGATCGAGTTTGATGTAGTGGGCGACGAAAAGATCTAGATGGCCATCGCGGTCGTAATCGAGCCAGGTACAGCCCGCGCCCCAGCGAATCTGTTCGTCGTAAAGGCCGGCCTTGCGACTGACATCAGTGAACGTGCTGTTGCCATTGTTGCGAAAGAGAATGTTGTGTCCCCAGAAACAGCAGAAAAGATCGTCCCAGCCGTCATTGTCGTAGTCGCCGACGCAAACGCCGGTTTGCCACCCAGTTAGCGCGAGGCCTGTTTTTTCGGTGACGTCGGTGAACGTGCCGTCGCGATTGTTTTTGTAGAGATAAGAAGTGGGCGCTTTTCCCGCGGGCCAGTCGGTGTTGAAGCGCGTGCCGTTTGTGAAATAAATATCGAGCCAGCCATCGTTGTCGTAATCGAGGAAGGCCAGGCCGCTGCCTTTGGCTTCGATGATGTACTGCTTATGGTCAATGCCGCCCCAGACGTTTGGCGCATTGAGGCCGGCTTCTCTGGCGACATCGACGAAAATTACGGGAGAGGCTGCGGAAGAACCGGGGGCTTCAACACTTGCAGTCCGTGAATTCGGAGCAGAGGCCGCATCGAGCAGAAGGGAGCGTTTCCATTTCCAAAGTGGACTCGTGAGCGCGTCCAGCAGCGCACCGCCAAAAAGAATTGAAGAGGAGCCGAGGAAACGCCTTCGCAGGAAATTCATGGCCGATGACTGATCCAGGCTGAAAGTTGCGCTGTCGCCAAAACAGCCGTAACGACGAGGATTTTACATAGCAGATTTATGGGGCACACTTTCATCATTGGGCGGCAGCCTTGGCAGTGATTTTTGGAAACGCACGGGCCACGATTCCGCTTCCTTCCTTTACGGCGATGATTTTATCGACGGGAACGCTCGTCAATTTGTCCACCTGCCCGCTGGGCCAAGTAATTTCGAGCGAATCAATTTTGGTGCGTTTGCCGAGGCCGAAGAAAATGCGCGGATCGCTGGCGGACATGTAGCCCATGCCGCCCTTGGCCTGCTCGACGTGAACAAAACCTTCGGAAGTTAGCTTGAGCGAAGCACCGATGCCGTCGCGATTCGAACGCGTGCCGATGAGGAGAATTTCCAGCCAATGATTGGCGTTGCCGCCATCGTTGCGGAGGAGCTCCGGATAATCGCCGCGATTGTTGATGGCGATGTCGAGGTCGCCATCGTTGTCGTAATCGGCGGTGGCGATACCGCGGCCGGCGATAGAACGCTGGAAGTCCGGACCGAGCGATTTCGATACGTTTTCAAAGATGCCTTTGCCGATGTTCCGAAACATTAAGAGCGGCTCCTTGTAACTGACTTCGCTGTGATAGAGCTGGACGTTGTCCAGCATGGCGGAATTCAGTTGGACGATATCTTCCCAGCCGTCGTTGTCGTAATCCAGAAATTTCGTGGAGACGCCGCTGTAAAGCATGGCTTTATTGCCAAGGCCGGAGCGATAAGTGTAGTCGTCGAAAGTTCCATCATGGTTGTTGTGATAGAGACGATTCAATTCGAAGTCGAGGTGAGTGATATAGAGATCTAGCCAGCCGTCGCCATCGACGTCAGCGGCGTCGATGCCCATGCCGGCTTCGTAGCGGCCGTCTTCGCTGGCAGCCATGCCGGAAACGAGAGAAACGTCCTGGAAGGTGCCGTCATGTTTGTTGAGAAAAAGAAAATTGGGCCAGGTGTCGTTGGCGATGGCGATATCCGGCCAGCCGTCGCCGTTGAAATCCGCGAGGACGACGCCCATGCCTTTCGATTCGGGTTTGCCGACGCCGGAAATGTCGCTGACGTCGGTGAACGTGCCGTCGTGATTGTTGTGATACAGCTTGGTTTTTTCGCCTTTGTAGTTGTTGGGATTGCAGTAAGAGCGATAACCAGGGCGACGATCGCCGCACCACAGATTATTCTTGGGAGCCCAATCGATGTAATTGGTGACGACGAGATCGAGCCAGCCGTCTTTGTCGTAATCGAACCAGCCGGCGCTGGTGGACCATTGGCCTTCATCGGCGACGCCGGCCTTGGCGGTGACGTCGGTGAAGGTGCCGTCGCCGTTGTTGTGGTAGAGAATGGCGCGGCCGTAGCCAGTGACGTAGAGGTCGGGGTAGCCGTCGTTGTCGTAGTCTCCGACGGCGACGCCTTGGCCGTAGTGCCCTTCTCCGCCAACGCCAGCTTTAGCGGTGACGTCGGTGAAGGTTCCATCGCCGTTGTTGCGATAGAGCGCGGAACGAAGAGGATGGGTGGGCTTGTAGGCTTCGGTCGCGGCGGATTGCACGAAGAAGAGATCCATCAAGCCGTCCTGGTTGTAGTCAAGCCAGCCGACGCCGGTGCCCATCGTCTCGAGATAGTATTTTTCTTCGGTTTGCGTGGAGTCCTGGAGAAAGGTGATTCCGGCTTCTTTACGAACGTCGGTGAAGCGGACGGGGATGGGAGCGTCCTGCGATTTTGTGGATTGGCCCGCGAAAACCGTCTCACGAAGAATGACGCCGAGCAGCGCGATCAAAACGAGAATTACGCAGCAGGAGCTTCCGAAGAACCGTCGCCTGCTTGTCTTCTTTTTTTGGCCCATTCCAAGCTGATCTCGACGGCTCTCGTTCTATGCGCCCGGCTATTGCGACTGCGAACCAAAAACTTCGGTTACGCAAGCGTTTCTTGCATTCTAGTCCCGGCGAATGAAGCGTTCAACCGCAAGTTGGCGATCGCGAATTCAAAGTGTGCGGTCCGCGAGCGAGAGCGCAAGCTGAAACAGCTGCATTCTTGCGGGCATGGGCATGGGTTCGTTGATGGTCGAAGGCATATCCGGCGCACGCGACAATGCTTCTTCGATGCGATTGATGTCCAGGCCGCCAGCGGCGTTGCTGCCTTTGAAGCGATCCAGGACTTCGCGCGCTTTGGCGATTTCTCCGGTCAGATAATAAAAAACGCCCAGGGTGGAATAGCTTCCGGACCATTCTGGAAGAAGGTCCACGGCGCGCTTGAAATCCTGTTCCGCCTGCGGAGTCTTGCCGTCGAGGACGGAGGCAATACCCAAGCCCCAAAAGATTTTTCCGGAGCTGGGGATGCGGGCGAGACCTTTCTGCAAAGTGTCTTCAGCGGCGGGGATATTGTTTTCGCGCAGCTCGACGAGAGCGAGCGAGAGGTAATACTGATCGTTGTCCGGATTCTTGGCGATCGCGTCGCGAAAGATTGAGGAGGCGTCGGCGGTGGCGCCGAGATGCGCTTGAATGTCGGCGAGAAGGGAGAGGTAGGCACTGTCTTGCTGGCCAGGAGCGGAAACTTGCTTGGCGGTTTCGAGCGCTTGGGCGTAATCGCCTTTGCGGAAGTAGGCGTCCGCGAGATCGAACTTCACGTCATCAGAATTGGGATCCACGTAGAGAGCGGTTTGGAAATGCTGGATGGCGTCATCGTACAGACGAAAGCGTGCGAGGAGCACGCCGATGCCGGTTTGCGTGCGGTAATCGCCGGAGCTCATCTGGTCGAGCTGTGCGAGAGATTTCTTTGCGTCGTCTATATTTCCGAGTTTGAGATAAGTTTCTGCGAGCAGATATAGATTTTGAGGCTGGTCGGGGTGCTTGCTGACTTCTTGCGTCAACTGCGTCAGGTCGAGTTGCGTGCGGTCTTTGTCAGAGAGGCTGGCGCGGTTGTTTACGTAGTCGAACAGATGCTGGTAGGGATAAGGGCCTGAGGGGGCATTTTTTGAAAGAGTTTGGAAGACGTTCAAGTCGCGCTCCGCGGCATCCATCTGATGGAGGCTTCGTTCAACCATGGCTAGCTTGTAGTATCCGGAGGCCGGCTCGTGATTCAGCTTGACGTAACGCCTGAGAAGTTCGGCAGCTTCCTGGAATTTCTTTTCTTCGATGCGCAAATTCGCCAGCTCGAGCATGGCTTCGGATAGATCCGGATTTGAACGGAGCGCTTCCTGAAGCAAAACCTCGGCGCGCGCGTGATTTCCCTGGCGCTCCTCGATATAGCCCATGTTGAAGAGGCAAGAAGCGTTGTGGGGATCTTGTTTCAGGCCGAGCTCGAAATATTTTTTGGCCTCCTCGAAACGACCAAGATGGCGGTAAGAGAGGCCGAGGAAAGCGTAGGAGCGCGCGGTGGGATCGAGTGCAACTAGCGACTTGAATTCGTCAATGGCTTTTTCTTCTTTACCCGACATGAAATAACTTTCGCCGAGCGCCGCGCGCAGGTCGACACGCTTCGGATCGATTTTCAGGCCGGACTCAAGAAGAGGAATGGCATCTTCGAAATAGTCTTGGGTCATGCTGACGCGGGCGAGAAGAAAAATAATGTCGGTATTTTCTGGAGCGAGCTTGTGAGCGCGGACCAAAGCGTCAAGGGCATCCACAGAGCGGTTTTGCTGTTGATAGACCTGCGCGAGCATGTACAGAGTTTCGGGCGAATTGGGTTTCAGTTTGAGGGCGCGATTGAGCACTAATTCTGCTTTCGCGGCATCGCCGGCTCGAAGATAAACCTGGCCAAGGTTGTAGAGAATATCGACGGTTTCCGGCTGCAACGCGTCGGCTTGTTCCAATTCCAACTGGGCGGCGTGGTACTGCTTCTGCGAGGCGAGCAAAACGCCGAGCGTGAAGTGTAACTGGACATCCGTTTTATTTTCGGCGGAAAGCGCGGCCGCGGTCTTTAGAGCTTCTGGTGTTTTGCCGGCGCGAAAATACGCGCGGGTCAAATTGAAGCGAGTCGCGTTGTCCAGGGGATGGACACGCTCAAAATGAGAAATGGCCTCAGCGGGAGAGTTCTTTGCCAGAAGGACTAAGCCAAGATTATAGTTTCCATCACGATCGGCAGGTTCGATGCGCAGCACCTTCCGGAATTCTGTCTCCGCAAGATCGAGTCTGTTCTCCGCGACATAAAGATTCCCGAGGTTGTTGCGCGTGCCCGTAGAGTTGGGTTCGATCTTCAGCGCGTGCTGGAAAGCGAGCAAAGCATTTGCATAATCTTTCTGGTTCGTGTCGACAATTCCGAGCAGGTTGTAGCCCTGCACACTGGACGGATTTTGCCGGAGCTCTTCCTGAATTTTCTTTTTTGCTTCGTCGACGGAACCTTGGCGGAGTAAATCCCCGGCTTCTAGAAGAAGCGGCGAAGTTTTCGGAGACTGTCGCGGATTGCCGCTGGCGGGAACCGTCTCTTGCGCAAACGTGCCAGCCGGAATGAGCATCGCGGCGAGAGCAAGGGCTCGCCACGACACTCCGCAGCGCCTTGTCTTCCTTGTTGGATGCTGAATTTGTGCGGCGCAAAACATTTCGCAGCATTCCCCCGAATGCACGCTACAGAAAACTTTGGAAATTCAATTTAGCATTTCCAGCGCCTGCTGAGCCAATTTGTGCTGCGGCTGTTGATGCAACAATGCCAGCAAGGTTTCACGGGCCTTCTCTTTGTCATTCAGGAGCACGTAGAGCCGCGCGAGATTGAGATAGGCCTGGTCGAAGTTCGGCGCGACGCGAATGCACGTCTCGAACTTTTCTTTTGCTTCGGGCAGATTTTGTTCGCGGACGAGGAGCACGCCCAGGTTGTTGAGCGCGTCCGGGTAGTCCGGGCGTAACTCAACGGCTTTTTGCAAGAAACCGGAAGCGCGATCGAGTTGCTGTTGGCGCGCGAAGAGCATTCCCAGGCTGTAATTCGCTTCCGGATTATCCGGCTCAATTTCGAGCGCACGGTTCAGAAGCTTTTTGGCTTCCTCGGACGCGCCCTGCCGCCGGTATAAATTTCCGAGATTGAGCAGCGCGATGACGTAGTCCGGCCTCAGTTGCAAACACTTCTGGAAATCGCGAATGGCTTCATCCGCCTGGCCTTCCTGACCGGCGATCATCCCCAGGTTATTCCATGCTTCCGCATATTCGGGGCGCAGGTTCAGCGTTTGCTCGAGGTAACGGCGAGCGTCCGCCAGCGAGTTTTTTCGGAGATAGAGCGTTCCCAAATTGTAATAGGCTTCCGCATCCTGCGGTTTCGCGGCGATGACTTGCTGAAAAGACGCCGCCGCCTGGTCCAAATAGCCACGCTGGAACATGGCGACTCCAAATGTAAAGTCGTTGCGCTGGAATTCGTCCTGGTAGAGCGTTCCTTCAAAGGGGAGTGCACGCCGCATCCGAGCAGCGGCGGCTTCCGGCGATGATTTCAGATCTTCTTCGAGCTGCTTCGGGTCCACTGGTCCCTGATACAACTTGACGATCATGCCGTCCGCGTTCAGGAGAAAGGAAGCAGGTAAAGGAAGATCCCGGCGGCGATCAAACATATAGCGGTAAATGATGTTGTAGATGCCAGCGACTTCTTGAGTGCCGAGCAGGATGGGGAAGGGAAGTCCTTCCTTATTCGAAAGGGAACTCAAGTTTTCTTTATCGCTGGGATCATCGACGTCGATCGCCAAAACGTGAAGTCCGCTTAACCCAAGCGATGCATGGTGCTTTTTCAATGCTCGCAGTTGCTCGAGGCAACTTGGCGCAGCCGCTTTCCAAAAATTGAGTAGGATGGTTCCGCCGCGATACGAACTGAGCGCGTGCGAATTGCCCGCGAGGTCTTGCAAAGTAAAATCCGGCGCGCTCAATGGTTCGATGAGCCAAGTCTCGATCTTGGATGGTACTACATCCGTCTCTTGAGGTTCGCCCTGCCGCGCGTAAGCGGAAGGCGGCGCGGCAAATGGCTGTGCGGCAAAATTTGCGGAACCCTCTTCAATGTCGATGCGGTGATTTGCGGGCAGATTCCCGAACATCTGCGTCAGCCCGCTCGGCCAACGAACGCTGGCGCGGACGCTGCCTTGGGCTTTTCCGAGTCCGAAAAAAAGCTCCTTGGTGTGTTGAGACAGAAAGCCGCTGCCGGCCTGGACGTACTTTGTTTGCCGAGGCACTACCGCTTCGACGGCCACGGAGGCCCCAATCGCATCGCGGTTGCTCTTTGTGCCCCGGAGGCGAAAGGCGATCGAGTTGCCAAGGTCTTTCGTAGCGTTGCGCAGAATTCGCAGCTGCGGCGCGTTCCGATTCTTGAGAACAATTTCCAATCTTCCTTCGTGATCCAGATCGGCAAGCGCAAACGACCTGCTGTCGTCGGGAAAATCCAATCCCGCAATGCCGGATACGTCGGAAAATGTTCCATCGTGATTGTTCGCGTAGAGAACGTTCCGCTCGTAGCCGTTCCAGGAGGCATCTGAGCGAATCAGCTCGTTGATGGCGTTCCAGCCCAGCTCGTATTTTTGCGATGGCGTCCTGCTCGCAGGGGAGTTCGCCACGACTTGCCGCCAAAAAAAGCTCGCCACGTCGGCATCCCCGTACTCAGAAGTCTTTGGCCCGGAAATGTAGCCATTCGCGATATAGATATCGGAATGACCGTCGTGGTCAAAGTCCCAGGAGTCCGAAGACCACGCCCAGCGCCCCACGTCAACGCCTGATGCGCGGCTGACGTTTTGAAATTTTCCATCTCCCCTATTTCGATAAAGCGTATTACCACCGGCGTGCCGCCGATAAAGCGCGCGGATATTCTCCGGATCTTTTTCATGAAAGATTCTTTGTTCCGAGACTCGAAGTCCGGCCGCGGACCACATGTTTGAAACATAGATGTCCTGTTTTCCGTCGTTGTCGAAGTCCAGCCAGCATGCGCTCATTCCCGCGCCAACGTCTTGGACGCCCGCTGCCGCGGATATTGCCGTAAATTGTCCTCCGCCGTCGTTCCGGTAAAGATTGCTTCGGCCGAAATCATTGGCCACGTACAAGTCGGGTTTTCCACTTGAATTAAAGTCGCCCCAGGCGCAGGCGAAGCTGTAGCGGTTGTTCTCGACGTTCAATCCGGCCAGTTCCGTGCGATCCACAAAAGAAAAGTTCCCCTCGTTATGCATCAAAAAGTTCGATGGTCCGTTGCGGGCGTCGAAGTAAGGCGCAGGATAGTCGTACTGCTCGAGCCCCAGATAGTAGCTGTACAAACAGAAATAAATATCGAGACGCCCGTCGCCGTCATAATCAGCCACGGCGGCGTGTGTGAACGTCCCTTGCGGAGGCCGCGCAAACTGGAAGGCGTCGCGCTTCAGCAAGAATTTCCCGTTCCCCTGATTCACAAAGAGCAAAGGCCCGCTGCCGCAAACCACTAAAAGATCCTGCAAGCCTTTGTTCTCAAAATCGACGAACAAAGCACAAGCAGTACCGTCCAGCACTCCCACTCCCGATTTCTCCGTGACGTCTTCAAACGTTCCGTCTCCCCGATTGCGATACAGCCGGTTCGGCAGCCCTGGAGGTTGGCAGATATATAGGTCATCGAATCCGTCGTTGTCGAAATCGCCCGCGGCCAAACCGTTGTTGCCGTAGACGTCGATCCCGCAAGCGCCATCCAAAACGGTGCGCCAGTAGTCGACGCCGTGAAGCATCTGCTTTCTGTACGAGTCCGTTTGGCCCAGCGCCTGCGATGTAACGTCAATAAAAATCGGCGCACGCGCCCGGCTGAGAGTTTCCTCCGTTGCCTCCCAGCGAATCGCCCGCCATCCGTTGGCTTCATCGCGCGACCATTGCGTCAACCAACGCCCGATGCGCTGTTCACGCTCCGCGTTCGCCGAGGCGCCGACAAAGTCATACCGAATCTCGATCTTGAATATCGGAGACGAACCTGCAATATCTTCGATCGCTGTAATTTGGAATTCCGCCGTCTCGAAGCGCGAAATCGGCTCCAGGTATTTCTTCATCTCTTGGAGGAATCGCTCGCGGCCCGGAACAAGGCTCGCCGAAAACTGCCTCCGGATGATTTCGATGCCTCCTTGAGAGCGCAGAGTGGTTTGCTGGGTGGGAGCCAGCGGCCGCGCCTCGACGGAAGCGTCCAGAAATTTCGCTAGCACGCCGAGAGCAGGCGCCCCGTCCTTCAGAGCATGGCTCCATTCCTCGAGAGCGCGCATGATTTCAAACGCATACTTCTCTGTGATGTATTCATCCGTGCCGGGGACAACCTTGCGCAGCACATCATCGAGAGTCGATTTCGCCGGGTAGCGTGGCGTTACGCGAAAATCAGCGAGGTCAAAAAACGAATCTCGACCGCCCGGAACCTGCGCGAGCAACGGCCGGAACGCCGCTGCGTGGATTGGGGCGGGCAGAAAAAGTACGGGCGCCCAACGCATCCTCTTCAGGAAGATGCGCCGCGAAAGTGCGATGTGTTCGTCTTTGTTACGCTCCATTTTTACTTTCTCAGCCGCGATCGGCCGGCGTTCGAATGCTAGCACTGAGCGGAAGCCGATCCAAAGATTACCGCGCCAGCGCCGAAGAGCGGGGGAGCGCATGCCGCAAGCGGAATCGCGCAAGTGAGAAACTGCCGGGATTTCGATCAGGTATTTTCAGATGGAGCGGGTCCTGAGGAGTCTCGCAAAATCAACTCAGCCGGAATCTGGTATTCCTTCCCCTGCGGATGGGCGGAACAGGATAGCTCATGCAGCGCGTCCGCGGCCATTTCGCCCAGCATGTCCCGGTGGATGTCCACGGTGGTCAGGGACGGATTGCTGTATTCGGCCAAGCGGGTGTTGTCGAACCCGGTGACCGAGATATCTTGCGGCACGCGGCAGCCGCCTTTCAGCAAGCCTTTGATCACGCCCACCGCAGTCAGGTCGTTCACGGCCATCACCGCAGTCGGTCTGGGAGACGATTTTGCAATATGCAAGCCCGCCGCCAGCCCGCCTTCAAAGCGCAGATCCCCGTGCACGACCGGTCCCGGCTGCAACCCCATCTCCTTCATGCACGTTTCGTAGGCCTCCAACCGTGCCAGGTTGGACTTGAGCTTTGGCCGCCCGGCGATAAACGCGATTCGGTGATGGCCTTGTGCATGTAGGTATTCGACGATTTGCTTGATTCCCGAAAAATAGTCGATGCGCAATTTGCTTACATAGCCGCGGACGGGGGCGAGGTCGAGAAAAGTGACAGCGATCTTTCTGCGCTCAAGTTCCTTAATGAGCCGCGAGCTGATTTCTGAAGTCATGATGGCTACGCCGCGCACGTTGTGCTCCATCATGCGCTCGGCGGCTTCGCGAGTCCGCCTTGGGTCGTAATTCGTATCGCTCAGGATGGCGTCGTACCCCAGTTGGCGCGCGCGTGTTTCAAAGCTCTTTATTACTTCGGGGAAGAAAGGATTCACGATGTCGGAAACGATAATTCCCAGAGTGCGGCTGTCGCGCGAAGCCAAATGCCGCGCATGTGCATTCGGGAAATACCCGAGACGCTTGACCGTCAGGAGCACCTGCCGATTTGTGCTTGGGCCAACTTTGCCGGTCTTGTTCAAAACATTCGACACCGTCGCGGTGGAAACGCCGGCAGCCTTCGCGACGTCGCGGATAGTTAGAGCCATAGCGCGATTTGCTCGACTTTTTGCAAGGAACTGCGCACTCAGTTCCGGCCTCGGAGAGCGGCCTTGCGGTATATTAAAAAAAATGCTTGACAATATCCAACAAAATGTCTAAGAGTGTTTCACAGGTTAAGCGGTTAAGCAGTTTGTGCGCTGCTTGCGGTTAAGCGTTTCATGCGGTTTTGAGGGGCTTGGGGTGCCAAATACAAAGAATCCTTATTTTGGATGGGCTTACGCCCTATAACTTCTTTGTGTTTTGTTCCTCGAAAATTTAGCTACAACCCGTCGAGGCTTGGTTCCGAGCCCTAGGTCCGTCGAGGACCGGGCTTGAAGAACCAGTGTTTGCTGTGCACGCATGAGCCGAAAGGCTCTGGAGGATGGGCGATGAATCGAAATGCTTTTTCGAGGTTGATCGAACGGGCTCCGTTGGTGGTCCTTGGCGCGCTTGCACTTATGGTTTTTAGCGCCCGGCCGCTTTGCGCGCAGGTGGATACCGGAACTATCTTGGGCACGGTTTCGGATACGTCCGGGGCTGCTATCCATGGCGCCACCGTCACGCTCACCAACTTGGGAACCACTGCAGCTCTCTCAACGACCACCGAAGCCGACGGCTCGTACAAATTTACTCCGGTCAGAATCGGGAGTTACAAGCTCACCGCTACCTACACGGGCTTTCACACTGTCACGCAGACCGATGTGAACGTGAACATTGGTCAGAACGTTGTCGTTAATTTCAGCATGAAACCTGGCGTAGTCACAGAAACCATCGAGGTCACCGCCGCTGCTCCCGTGCTGCAGTCGCAAGACGCTTCCGTCGGTCAAGTTGTGGATTCTCGAAATGTGAACGACCTTCCTTTGAATGGTCGGAATTTTACGTTCCTGGCGCAGTTGGCCGCGGGTGTGAACACGCCCCAGGCTGACACGCGCGGCAACGCTGCCAGCGGCGCCTTTTCGGCCAATGGAAATAGGCCTGCCCAGAACAATTACCTCCTCGATGGCATCGACAACAACTCTGATACGGTGGACTTCCTCAACGGCACCAACTACGTCGTCCTTCCTCCCGTTGATGCCATTCAGGAGTTCAAAGTGCAGACGTCGGACTTCAGTGCCGAGTTTGGCCGCTCTGGCGCTGCCGTCCTGAACGCCACTATCAAATCGGGCACGAACGAGTTTCACGGCGATGTGTGGGAATTCTTCCGGAATGATAAACTCGACGCCGCCGATTTCTTCGAAAATTCTCACGGCGTCCCGAAAGGCGAGCTTCGCTGGAATCAGTTTGGGGTCACGGCCGGTGGTCCAGTTTACATTCCCAAGGTTTTTGACGGCCGAAACAAGGTGTTTATCTTCGGCGATTACCAGGGATTCCGTCGCGTGCAGGGAACCATTTTGAGTGGCTCCGTCCCGAGCGCGGCTGAACGCTCTAGTGGTTACACCAACTTCCAGGATCTCATCGCCGCTCAATCAGGCACACTTACGGACGCCTTGGGGCGTACAATGCCCTTTGGTACCATTCTGGACCCGGCGACTACACGCCAGATTTCTCCCGGCGTGTATGTCCGCGATCCTTTTGGGACTTGCGCCAATGAGCCCGCAGGGTTCGTCTATACCGTTTCGGCTTGCAACTTGAATATGATCCCCGCGAATCGCCTGGATCCCAACGCCATTGCCCTGCTGAATTTATATCCAATGCCAACAACCAATGCGTCCGGTTCGCTTCTCTCAAACTATGCCAATTCACCAAAGCTGTACGAGCACAGCAATTCTTTCGATACCCGGATGGACATCAATTTTAACGAAAAGAACCAGTTATTCTACCGTTTCAGTCTTGTAGATGATCCGCAATTCATCCCCGGAATCTTCGGAGGCGTGGCGGACGGGGGTGGTTTCCAGCAAGGCACCCAGACCGCCATCGCGGAACAGAGCGCGCTGGGGTATACCCACACGTTTTCACCCACTTTGATCAACGAACTTCGCGCCGGGTTGAATTACCTGCACACGTCGCGCTATTCGCCTTCAGCCAACGACCTCACCAACATACCCGGAACTTATGGCATTCAAGACATACCGCAACAAGAACTGAATGGCGGACTCCCCGCGTTCGGAATCAACGGCCTC
Source organism: uncultured Acidobacteriota bacterium (assembly GCA_963767755.1). GTDB lineage: Bacteria > Acidobacteriota > Terriglobia > Acidiferrales > UBA7541 > Acidiferrum. Next base: position 59,246 of record CAVYFO010000017.1, read on the forward strand.
TCCACACTCGGCAGTAACGCCTTCCTTCCTTCGAACGAAGTCACCTCCACTTTCCAACTCACCGACGACGTCACCAAGATTCTCGGGAAGCATACTTTCAAAATGGGTTTCGAGTGGCAGCACGTGAAATTTTCGACCCTGCAGCCACCGTGGTCGCGCGGGGAGTTCGATTACAACGGCGATTACACCGAAATTCCGAGCACAGGGTGCGTGAACCCAACTAACTGCAGTTCCTCTGACCAGGGAAACACCGGTCGGGCTGACTTTCTGCTCCTGCCAACCGCCTCGACTGTGGGTGGGACGGGCTACATTGGTGGTTCGAGCGAAATCTACGCCTCGAATATTTCGCTCACCGACAACGGGAAGAACTACTACGGTACTTATTTCAACGACGATTGGAAGCTTACGCCCAAGCTCACCGTCAACCTTGGTCTGCGCTACGACTACTTTGGCTTGGTGTTCGAACACCACAGCGCCCAAGCCAACTTCGTGCCGCCCGGTACTGGCCCGTTCACGCAAGCTACGTACCTGATGCCGGGGGGAGTGGATTCCTGCAACAACACATTTGTTGCTCAGAGCTTCCTCAACCTGCTGGCCACTGATGGCATCGCCTGCGCGGCCTCTAACGCTTACGGTGCCGGACTAGGCCACTCGCAAAACAATAACTTCGCCCCGCGCGTCGGATTTGCGTACCAGGCCACCAATAAACTTGTCGTCCGCGGTGGCTTCGGCATGTTCTATAACGGGTTTGAAAACCGCGGATTTTCTCCGAACTTGGGCGAGAATTATCCGTTCCAGTTCAACTTCTCCTATACCCCGCCAAATGATGTATTGCCCATAAGCGGGAGTCCGTTCGCCGGCTGCTCGGCTACTGCGCCGTATGGCGGAACTGCTACTTTTGAAGCTGGGTTCGCGTGTATTCCGCTAAGTCCGCTTGCCGTAAATCCAAGCGGGTTGGCCTTACGCGGCATTCAGTTCAATTACGACACACCTTACACCATGGCCGCGAACCTGACTGTGCAATATCAGGTGACTCCTACGATGTCCGTGCAGGCTGGGTATGTCACCACGCTTGCGAGGCACCTCGAGTCCTTCCCGGGAACGAATAACCCGACCTCGATTGCTCCTCCTGGGACGCCTGAGGCTTCGCTCGTGCAATATCCGGATTTCGGATTCAATTCCAGTTATGCAGCCACCGCTGGCATGAGCGCTTACCACAGCCTTCAAACCAAAGTCGAAAAACAATTCGGCAACGGGTTGAATTTCCTGGCTACCTATACCTACTCGAAGACCATGACCGACGCGGGTGACTTGCTCAACGGCGGAAGCGTCTCGGGTTATCGGGCGCCCAATGTTCCCGGCCTCGGAATGGCGTTTGATTACGGCTTGGCGGATTTTGATATTCGCAATGTCCTCCACTTCAGCGGCGTTTATCAGCTGCCTTTCGGCAGTGGCAAAAAGTTCGCGAGCGACGCCCATGGAGTCATGAACCAGATGATAGGCGGCTGGAGCATGCAATGGATCACCACTCTTCAGGACGGCCAGCCCATCTCGATCGGCTGCCCCAGCGGCACGGCTTCCAATCTCGGCTGCGGCGCGCTCTACACCGGCCAGCCGCTTAAACTCGGACTGCATACGGATGCAAACGGTTTGATCAGCTGGTTTGGCAATCCGGCAGCGTTTACCCAGCCGGCTGCTTGTACCGTGGGCGACAGTCCGTCCTGCCTGGGCGGTGTCACCCAGGTCCCAGGTCCTGGATTCCACCGGCTGGACTTCTCGCTCTTCAAGAACTTCCAGATCAACGAGCGCATGCGGTTGGAATTCCGCGCAGAAATGTTTAACATTTTCAATCACCCGAACTTCAACGCCCCGAACTTCGGCGGTAATGGCGTGGTTGCCATCTCCGGTTCCGGGAACTACACGAGTTCGACCTTCGGCGAAATTGGATCCACGCGCGATGATCCATACGATCCGCGGCAGCTCCAGTTTGCTCTCAAGTTCTACTGGTAGGTTTAGGTTTGCACCACACCTCCCCGCAGAGTGCTCGTCGAGGGCGCTCTGCGGGGAACCCCTTTTTACACGCTCTTTTCCTGTTTTGCCGTGCGGTGATAGTCTAGGGACGCCGTGCTCATCGGATTCCGTTCTATAAGGCCTCTCAGTTTTGTATTGCTGGCGTCGTTGATTCTTCTTCCTGCATTTGCCGGCCAGGACCCGGACCTCGATCGCGAGTTTCAATCGGCCGTCGCTCAGTACGATTCGGGGCACTACGCCGAAGCCGGCGCGAAGCTCGAGGACCTCATTCACAAAGTTCCGGACAATTTCGAAGTCCACGAACTGCTTGGCTTGGTCTACTCCGCACAATCCAAAGACGCTGCCGCGAATCCGCATCTTGAAAAGGCCGTCCGGCTGAACCCCAAATCCGCTGCCGCACGCACCAATCTTGCGGCCAATTTGGTTCGACTGGGAAAGCTCGAGCAAGCCGGAGAGCAATTCCAAAAGGCCGTTGAGCTCGATCCCAAGAGCTACGACACAAATCACAACCTTGGCGAGTTTTATGCGCAGTCGAAGAAAATCGGCGATGCGGTTCATTATCTGCAGCAAGCGCAGCGCATCAGCCCGACTTCCTACGACAATGGCTATGACCTGTCGCTCGCGTACCTCCTCACCGGCCATCTTGTGGATGCTCGCGCACAAATTCACGAACTCTTAAGACAGAAGGACACAGCCGAGCTGCACAACTTGCTTGGCGCGGTGGAAGAGCAGGACGGGAAATTCGTCGAAGCCGCCAACGAGTACGAGCTTGCCGCGCACGCCGAGCCGAGCGAGAGCAACCTGTTCGATTGGGGCAGCGAGCTGTTGATCCATCGCACGCTCGGGCCGGCCATCGAAGTTTTCCAAGATGCCGTCAAGCGTTATCCAGATTCGCCGCGGCTGGCGATCGGTCTGGGAATGGCGCTCTACGCACACGGAAATTATGACGACGCCGTCAAATCGTTGATCCGCGCGGCCGACCTGAACCCTTCCGATCCGAGTTGTTATCTTTTTCTCTCGAGAGCCTACGATAGTTCGCCCAGTCAGGCCGATGAAGTGATTCAGCGCTTCCGCCGATTTTCCGAGCTCCAGCCGAACAATTCCAAAGCGCTCTACTACTACGCGATGAGTTTGTGGAAAGGGAAGCGCGCGGAAGATCCGAGTCTCGATCTCCATCAAATCGAGACGCTTCTGAAAAAGTCCATCGAGCTCGATCCCAAGTTGGCCGAGGCGCACCTGCAGCTGGGCAATCTCTATTCCGGGCAGCGTCAGTACGCTGCAGCCATTCCGGAATATGTGCGCGCCCTGGAATTGAATGCCAATCTTGCCGACGCGCACTATCGACTGGCGCAGGCGTATGTGCGCACTGGCCAAAAGGATCTCGCGCAGGCGCAATTCCAGATCTACCAGAAGATGAACGAGCAGCAGTTGGCTGACCTCGAGAAGCAGAGGGCAGAGATTCGGCAATTTGTGTACTCGGCGAAGGACAACCCTTCCGCCAAGCCGTGATCTCGGAACGGTCCGAGGCTGACAGCGTGACGGAAAAAGGCATGTATTTGACCAGTCGGCTAAACACGCGTATAAGCCCTTTGCAACCCGGTCGCAAGGAAACAGACAAAATGAACCTGCGAGGCGACCGTTTGCAATGTCTTGACTTCGCGGTAAGCCCAGCGTAGTTTACGCTAAGCATTGCGTTTACAATGACCTACCTGCTACCAACGCGGCTTAGACCAGGGCAAATTTCGAGCAGTTCGTCGAGCTTCGGTGGGGGAACTTCGGCTGCCAGCCCCCAGGAACTCGCCCGGCAGCTGGCTTTCTCGCGCCGGGACTTTCTGCGCAGTGCTGCCGGATTGACGCTCGGAAGCGCCCTTCTAGGCCCAGGGCTGGCGGCTCGGACAGGGATCCCCGAGAAGAAACGGAAGGTTGTGGTCATCACCTTCGGCGGCGGGGCGCGGGATCAAGAAACGTTCGCTCCGGAGGGGCAAGAGAATATCCCGCACATGATGCGCGAGCTGATTCCGCAAGCGTCCTTTTTCACGCAGGTGGTCAATCGCGGCATCCTTGGCCACTACGTGGCGACCGCGAGCCTGGCGACCGGCGTATATGAAACGATCAACAATTTTGCGTCGCTGCCGCCGCAACATCCCACGGCATTCGAATATTTTCGGAAGGATTTGAAGCGCCCCTCGACCGATGCGTGGGTCGTCGCGCCGAGCAATGGTTTCAACCGCATCGGCGAAAGCGATTATCGGTCTTTTGGACCGGGCCTAGGCGCGCGCGTGATATTGCCGAAGCATTTGCTGGCCGCGGCAAGCGCCGGTGCCGGCGCGGACTACGAACACCTGCTGCGCGACAACTATGAGACTCCTTTTTTCACCCCGGAGCTGAGCGGCAGCGAATTTGAATTGCAGCAGATGGAAATGCTCTTGAAGCTCTCCGTGGACGACTTCAAAAAGCACGCGCTTACGCTTTCGAGCCCTGATGAGTTGTCCGTTTACATTGCGCGGCAATTAATGCGGCAGCTTGCGCCAAGCCTATTGTGGATCACCATGCACGACATTGATATCGCGCATGCCGGCGCCTATTCGCTGTACATCGAAGGCATTCGCCGCACCGACCGGCTCTGTGGCGAATTGTGGAAAGCGATCCAAAGCGAGCCAGAGTACGCAGGCAACACCACGGTCTTGATCCTGCCGGACTTTGGGCGTGACTCGGATGAGGACTCCGGCGGCAACGGGTTCCAGCATCATCGCACGGGCGACGCGCTCTCTCGCACCACATGGATGCTCGCGATGGGGCCCGGCGTTCGTGAAGGAGTTGTTTACGATCGCGCTCTGCAGTCCACCGATCTCGTGCCGACGATCGGGTCGATCCTCGGATTTTCCGCCTCGCTTGCGCAGGGCAAGCCGATTGCTGAGCTTGTGTAACTCGATGCTTCCAAGCGACCTCAAACTCGAACAATTCAGTGGCTATCCACCGGAAGCAAGAAAACTTATCGCGAGCCATCTCGACGCGCTGAGACGATTGCCGCTCAGTCTCTTGCCGAGCTTGCTGCGCGAAGCCATCGAATACGATTTCAAGTTTCCCGTCGAGCGTAGAGCGCTGGAAAGGGAACTGGCCAACCTGGACTCGCTTTCGGCGGAACAGACCAGGGAATGGTTCCAGGGATTCGCAGCCATCCAGATTTCCGCGGATCTGGAAAAGTTGGATTGGGTGAATGCGCCGGCGCAATTTGTCGAGCAACTTTCGGCCTACTTATGGACGACACACCAACTAGACGCTTTTCGAACGGCGGCGCTTGCGTATGCAGAGCGATTGCGTGTGGCCGTGCCGCCGGAACCTCCGGCAATGCCGCGGCTCGGGATTGCGGTCATCGGCCGGGGGGTGGGAAAACCCGAAGAACCGCTGTTTCGCAAGCTGCGGCCGCATGGGGCGTACTTTAGTCAAGTTCAGGCTGATAATGGCTTGAAAATCTTGCTGGATGCTGTCGGTGCTCGAGCCAAAGCGCATCCTGTCGAATACGGCCACTGGTATATCGATGGAGGACAATTCGCGGACCACGATCCGGGGTTGACGTGCGTCTCTTATCACGCGCTCGGACCTGCGCGGGCTGTGCTGTCGGGCAAGATCCGAACAGAAATCGCCCGGCCGGGGATGGGGCCCGAGACATTACGCACGCTGCTTGCGCAGCTGCGCCCTGAGGATCTCGGCATGGAAAGCGGTCCACAGCCGGCGGCGGAGGGTGGGAGCGGCAAGTCAGGGGACGCAGTGTTGGGTCGCTTCCAGGTCAAGTTGCTGACGGAGGGTTCAGGCACGCAGATTTTCAGCACGACTTTCGCGCAATGGGCGGCGCGCGAAGCGCTGCGGCGCGCGCAGCCGCTCACGCTGCTGGTTCGTTTTGCCCCGCGGCAGCGGCAGAAGCCGATGAACGAGATGCTTGCCGGGTCCGACGACCGTGCGGAACTGGATCCCATGGGCTCGCTCGTGGATGCAGATATGGGAGCGTACTACAACTGGCTGAACCAGCAGAGGCTGACAGGAGCAGACCAATCCTCGTTTCTGGTGTGGTTTGAAGACCACAACGAGGCGTTGATCATTGGGCCCGCGACGCCACGAGGAACTCAATCGACCACGGCGACCGATCTGCAGAAGTTGCTTTCCTGGACGGCCTAGAAATTTTCAAAAGACAAAATCGAGGAGAATCAGCATGGACGGAACCAGGCGGCGATGGTGGTTAAGCGCTTCACTCCTCATGGCAGGGGCCGAGATGCTTTTGGTTCCACTGGCCTTGCGGAGCGAAGCCCCCGTCCCGCCTCCACCCGCGATCCTCCTGGGAGCTGCGTGGTATCCCGAACAGTGGCCGGAATCGCGCTGGGACGCGGACTTGACGCTAATGCAGCAAGCCGGAGTGCGCATGGTGCGCATCGGTGAGTTCGCCTGGAGCCGCATGGAACCGAGCGAAGGCAACTACGATTTGGATTGGTTGGATCGCGCCATTAACGCCGCCGCGAAACATGGTATCTACACAGTGCTCGGCACGCCTACAGCCGCACCGCCCGCATGGCTTACGCAGAAATATCCCGAAACCTTGCGCATGTACGAAGACGGACGGAGGGCCGAACACGGCAACCGCCAGCAGTTTAATTTTGCGAATCCCAAATACCGGGAATTGGCGCGCGACATCGCCGAGCGGATGGCGAAGCGTTTCGGCCACAATCCGTGGGTACTCGGCTGGCAGATCGACAACGAGTATGCGGACGTGTCCTTTGATCCTGACACGAAGGCACAATTTCAGCGGTGGCTGAAAGCGCGGTATGGGACGCTCAACAATTTGAACGCGCGGTGGACTACTTCCTACTGGAGCGAAACGTATTTCAATTGGGATCAGATTCCCATCGAGACGCGTTACGGCAATCCGGGCTTGCTGCTGAGTTGGAAACGGTTTGTGAGCGACACATGGCGAAGCTACCAGAAGAATCAACTGGACGTGATTCGCGCGAACTCCGATCCGCGGCAGTTTATCACCACCAACATGATGGGCTGGTTTGATGGCTACGACCATTACACCGTGAGCCAGGACCTCGATTTGGCATCGTGGGACGATTACGTGGGCGAGGGCCAGCTCGATCCTGCGAAGAACGGCGCCGCGCATGACCTGACTCGAGGATTCAAGCGCAAGAATTTCTGGGTGATGGAGACGCAGCCGGGATTCGTAAATTGGGCGCCAATCAACAACTCGCTCGATAAGGGTGAAGTCCGTGCTATGGCATGGCACGACGTCGGACATGGCGCGGATACAGTGAGTTATTGGCAGTGGCGCAGCGCGCTTAACGGGCAGGAGGAATATCACGGGACAATTGTCGGGCCGGACGGGACTCCCGTGCCGCTGTATCCAGAGATTCAGCAGATCGGCAGGGAATTCGCCAAAGCTAGCCCCGTGCTCGCAGGGACTTCGGTGAAATCGGAAGTGGCGATTCTTCATTCCTATGACAGCCGATGGGCGATCGAATGGCAAAAACACAGCAATGAGTACGATCCCGTGGCGGAGATCATCAGCTACTACCGGCCTTTACGAGCGATCACGCAGTCGCTCGACATCATTCCGCCCACGGACTCTCTTAGCCAATACAAGCTCGTTGTCGCGCCAGGTCTAAACGTCATTTCCGATGCGGCGGCAAAAAATCTGGTCGAGTACGTCCGCCAAGGCGGGCATCTCGTTTTGGGGCAACGCTCCGGGATGAAAAATGACGACAATGGGTTGCAGAGGGAGCGCCAGCCGGGGCCGCTGGTCGATCTTTTGGGCGGCCGCGTTGAGCAATACTACGCGTTGGTTCATCCCGTGCCAGTCGAAGGAAAATTTGGCGTGGGAGAAGGCAGCCTTTGGGCCGAATTGCTAAGCACGAAGGACAACCAGACGGAAGTCCTGGAGACTTATGGAAAGAGCAACGGATGGCTCGACGGGCAGCCTGCGGCAATCACGCGACAAGTCGGCAAAGGACGGATCACTTACATAGGTGCGTGGCTGGACTCAGAGGGAATGAAAGCGGCGGCGAAATGGATGACGGATATCAGCGGTGTGAAGCCCGCGTTCGGGCCGGTTCCAGATGGTGTTGAGGTTTATCCACGCTATGGCGATCACGGAACGGTGTTTATCCTGGTTAATTTTTCAAAAACAGAAGAGACGATACCTTTGCCTTCTCCGATGATGGATGTTCTGGAAGGCGGGGCGAAGGACTTAGTAACGTTGCCCGTCTACGGCGTCGCTGTCCTGCTTGCTTCCCATTCGTAGCAGGCAGATTAAGTTTGCGAGCCGAAGCGGTGGCGGAGTAAAGTAAACGCTTACTTAATGCCCTTAGACCAGTTTTTCCGAGGTGTTACACATGCCGGGACGCCGAAAGTTTTTGTGCAACTCGCTCTCCGCAGCCGGAGGCTTATTTCTGATCAAGAACTCGCCGTTCTTCGGGGCGGGCGACGCGGGTTCGGTCGACTCTCGAATCGAAGTGCTGCTCGAGGAGCCGCTGGGAACCATCTCGCAGAATATTTATGGCCATTTCACGGAACATCTCGGCGGCGTGATTTACGACGGAATCTGGGTCGGGGAGAACTCGAAAGTTGCGAATGTCGATGGAATCCGCAAAGAACTCGTCGACGAAATGCGCAAGATCAAGGCTCCGGTGGTTCGCTATCCCGGCGGATGTTTTGCGGATAGTTACGACTGGCGCGATGGAATTGGGCCGGCGACGAAACGGCCGACACGGACAAATTTCTGGGCCGATTCGGCGTCCAGCGACGCGCCTGCGAATCACAAGTACGAAACCAATCGTTTTGGTACGAACGAATTTGCGCGCTTCTGCAAGCTGATCGGGTGCGAAGCGTATCTCGCCGCGAACGTCCGCAGTCTCCCCGCGGAGGAGTTTTACCGCTGGGTGGAATACTGCAATTCTCCGGCGGGAAGCACCACTTTGGCGGAGGAGCGCGCTGCGGCCGGATTCCCGGAGCCTTTCGGAGTGCGTTTCTGGGGCGTGGGAAATGAATCGTGGGGTTGCGGCGGAAATTTTACGGCGCAGGAGTACGCGGTGGAATTCCGGCGGTACACGGAGTGGGTACCACGATATGGACAGAAGCTGTCGTTCATCGGCTCCGGGCCGAATACAGATGACTGGAATTGGACGCGTGAATTCTTTGAAGAATTGGTTCGCCCAGGAAAAGGGCGGCTGCATTCTCTTTATGGATGGGCTTTGCATTACTACACGTGGAATCTCAGCCGCGGGCGCACTACGGATTGGGTACAGGGAAAAGGGGACGCGCTGAAATTTGATGCGGTGGATTGGTACGAATTGCTGCGCGAGGGCGAGCGAATGGAGTCTCTGATCGAAGGGCACTGGCAAGTCATGGGAGAAATCGACCGCGAGCACCTCGTAAAGCTGGTGGTGGATGAATGGGGTCCGTGGTACAAGCCGGGGAGCGAGTTGACGCCCGGCGATCAACTGGAGCAGATGCCCACGCTGCGTGATGCCGTGTTCAGCGGGATGACTTTGGATCTGTTCCACCGGCATCCCGAAAAGATCGCCATGGCAAATTGCGCACAACTGATTAATTGCCTGAACAGCTTGTATCTAGCGTATGAGGACGAGTTTTGCGTCACGCCGGTAGGCCATGTGTTTGGGATGTACGCCGGCCACCAGGGCGGCCAGTCGCTGCGGACAATTTTTTCTGCGCCGTTGATTCACTACGAGCGAGACGGCAAGCCGGTGACTTTTTGGGGGCTGAAAGGCTCAGCGTCGCTTCACGAGAAGGAATTGGTGCTCACGGTGGTGAATCCGAATGTGAGCGATGCGACGGAAGCCGAAATTGCCGTGCGCGGGGCCAGCATAAAATCCGGAACGGCTATTACGCTCACCAATCCGGATATTCATGCGCACAACACCTTCGAGCAAAGAGACGCAGTGAAGCCGCAAACGAGCACTATGGAAGCTGGATCGAAAGTTCTGCGACATACTTTCCCCGCGGCCTCAGTCACCACACTGAAGCTGGCTCTCGCCTAAGGCGTTTGGATGAATTGTCATGACTAATCTTTCGCGCCGCTCGATTTTGAAAACTGCTCTTACGGGAGTGACTATGGCTGCTATACCGCCGAAGTCTTGGCCGGAGCAAGACGCTCCCATCCCGCGCAAAGGACAAATCAAACAATCCGTCTCGCGGTGGTGCTACGAGAAAATTCCGTTGGACGACCTCTGTGCTTATGCGGCGAAGATTGGTTTGAAGGGCGTCGATCTGCTGAATCCGGACGAATACGAAGTGCCTGCGCGCCATGGACTCGTTTGCACCATGGGCTATGCCGGCGGCGGAGAGATTCCTAGCGCGCTGAACCGCGTCGAAAATCACGCAAGAATCGAAGACGGTTTTCGCAAATATATTCCGCTCGCCGCCAAGGCGGGCGTCCCTAATGTGATCACGTTTTCAGGAAACCGCGCCGGAATGTCCGACGAGGAGGGCGCGAAAAATACAATCGCGGGACTCAACCGCGTGAAGAAAATTGCCGAAGACCACGGCGTCACCATCTGCATGGAATTGTTGAACAGCAAGGTCAACCACAAGGATTACATGTGCGACCACACCACGTGGGGAGTGCAAGTGGTGCAAGCCGTAAACTCGCCGCGCGTGAAACTGCTCTATGACATCTACCACATGCAGATCATGGAGGGCGACCTGATCCGCACCATCCAGCAGAATATCCAGTGGCTTGGACATTTTCATACCGGCGGAGTGCCGGGGCGGCATGAGCTCGACAACACGCAGGAAGTGCAGTGGGACGGCGTGATGCGAGGAATTGCCGCAGCCAATTTCCAGGGTTACGTGGCGCATGAGTTTGTGCCTGCGCGCCATCCCTTGACCTCGCTGCGGCAGGCGGTGGATTTGTGCGATGTGTAGGACCGCTTGAATGTTGAGAGTCGAAGAAACTTACACCGGAGAACCTGCCGCCATAGGTATTTTGGCGGATTGCGACGCGATCGTCGCAGATCGCCGAGACGTTGCGCATCTCACGGTGCAGATCCTCGACGAAAAAAGGGCGACTGGTGTCGAAGGCGAGGCCTCGCAGCTCGGCGTGAACAGCGGAGATCTACAGGGCCATGAGGACTACAAGGCCGGCCGCCGAAAAGCATTCCATGGTCTTTGCCCGGCTTTTTCGCGCTCGACTGGCAAAGGTGGCGAGGCGTGGGTCACTCCGACTTCTCGCGCACTCAAATCGGCAAGTGTGGCCATTTCGACTCGCGCTTGAACACTGCTAGGGTCTGGCGGAAGTTTCAGAACTTAGGACGCACGGTCGCGAGGACAACGATTATGTTTTGTTTCTGACGGAAGATGTGGCAAAGAAGGTCCGAAAGATCACCGAAGCGAAATGGCCCTCGGACCTTGCCGAGTTGAATATCGCGATCCACACCGGTTTGCGGAAGGGCAGTCGGTACAGTCTTACCTGGGACATGGTAGACTTTAGAAGTCGGATGTTGAACATTCCGCGGACGAAGAACGAAGAACCCATACACGTCCCGTTAACTGATGTTGAGATGGCCGCTTTGGAACTCGTGCACGGCAGGGGCGATGCCAGGGGACTGTGTTTCAGTGGGCTAAGACCGCCGAACCCCTCGAAAACGGACGCCAATGGTTCGACAATGCGATGATTGAACCGGTGATCAAGAATTTTCGTTGGCACGACTTGCGATATACCTTTCCGAGCCCTTTAAGAATGAAAGGCGCTCCAGCGGAAGATATTGCAGGTTTGTTGGGGCATAAGAGTTTGACGATGAAGAGACGGTAAGCGCATCTGGGTCCGAACAACCTGCATGACGTGGTGTCGCTGCATGGAGCAACTGCCACCGGCGAGGACGATCCAGAGGCGACCACCTCGTAAGTTGTTATGCAGTAACCACTTTAGGGGCGTAGCTCAGTGGTAGAGCAGCGGCCTTTTAAGCCGAAGGTCGTGGGTTCGATCCCCACCGCCCCTACCAATCAACCTTTTTCCCAACAACAACTTGGCGATTTGTCGAGGCGGCAAAAGGCGGCAATAAGAGCCTCACGGGTGGCACCTATGGCTCCGAGTACACAAGCATGATGGTCTCGTGCGCTGTTAGAGAATAGCGCTGCGAGCAGAGTCAGCCTGAGGTCTCTCATGTCGACAGACCTCCCAACCCCGTTTCTGGATAGTTCTCGGTTAGCTAAAAATAACCGGTCCACACTGTTTGACACCGTAACTGTCATTGAATCAAACAGTTTGGCCGGTTATTTTCGGCTTAACTGGTCCAATCTGTGCACGCGCTTCAAAATTTAGATTCTGCGAGGTTTAAGCTCGCGCGGGCATCACGATTGGCCAGTTAAGCCGACAATCCACCCGCAAGCGCCACTGCCAGCTTTGTCCGTTCCTAGCGCATTCGACCCCTTATGACCGCGACACGAGGAGCTTGGTTCAGCAGGGGAGCCATGACTCACTCTGCGGCCTCGATTACTGAAGCAAGGCGCTGTTGGCAGTTTTCCCGTGACAGTGTTTGAACTTATTTCCGCTCCCGCATGGGCACGGATCGTTGCGACCGACTTTCGTCGCTGCCGCCCCATGGGGCGAGTCCCGCGTGGTGTACATCTGCGTGATCTCGTCGGCAAATCGGCCCTGGCGCAACAGACCGGCCATGATCTTCATCGCAGGGTCAATATGATTGAAGAACGCCTTGTAGCCCGCGCACAGGTAGTTCAGCCCAGGCTCGCCATCCGGGGTCGTGATGAACCGGTTGCGCGGACACTCACCGTGGCAAGCGAACCGCACCTCGCACTCCCGGCAGTACTTGGGTAGGCTACTCAGTTTGTGCTGGCCGAAAGCGCGCTGCTTCTGCGAGTCCACCAGTTCTCGCATGGGCGTCTCCTGGATATTCCCTAGCGGTAGTTTACTGCCGGCGGAGTCGATAGATTTCTAAGAGTTCCTTTTTGTGCAGTTTATAGTGTGGGTTTGGTATTACCCACGGTGGGTAATCTGCAGCTCGTCCAGCTTCAGTGCCTTGGCCAACGCCTGCTGCGCCAAAGTTTGTTTCGAGAGCACATAGGCAGCGCGAGGGAAACCTTTCTCGCCTTGCCGTGGGTAGAGCAGAACGAACTGCTGTATCCGTTGCAACTCTTCAATGAGTTGCTCCATCGAAAGATCACTCCAAGCGGCTTTGGCCTGGCGATGCACATACTGCAACAGAGAGATGCCCAGCATGCAGTAAAACGCATGGATGCGGATCTTGCGGTCGGTCCAGTGATGCATTGGTCCCCAAGCGAGCCACTCTCCGTCTTTCAGGCCGCGGAAGACGCGCTCGACTTGTTGCTGGCCGTCATAACCGGTTACAACTTGTTCCGCCGTCCAGTCCATGCGGTTGGTGAGCAGCACCGTGCGGCCTAAGCGACGACCGAGCAGGCGCTCAAACGCGGCCTGATCGAAATCAAACTGAAGCCGCCAATAGCCGTCGCGAGATTCCAATTGATAGCGAATTAAGTCCGCCAGGAATTGGCCGGAAAGCCACGTCTGAATCTTGCGCGTGATACCTTCCTCGGTCCAACGCGAACGAGGTTTATTCAATTCTTTCGAGAAACGTCGCAGGGACTGCAGCGTGCGGCTGATGCTGGTGGTCACGCTGTGCAGTTGCTCGGCGGCAAAAGGCGCCGAATACTTCACCACCGCGAGATATTCCTGGCCGTGCACCAGCAGCTTCTCGGCCACAGCTCGCACACCGGGCTGTTCGGCGCTGCACGGCGGCAGCTCTTCAGTGGCGCGCTCGCGTAACTCCGGCGGCGCTTGATTCCAGGGCAGGGCGGAAATCCATCCCACCCCCGCCTCTTGCAGTTGCACGGTGTTGTCCAGGGCGGCCGTGCCCTTGTCAAAGACCAGCGTGACTGTGTCGCGGGTCAGCTGATTTTGATCCAGCAGTCGCAGGATGCGTGCCAACGCGACGGAGAACTCTTCGACATCGGCTACGTTGCCCGGGTACACGTGGTGGCATAGGCTCAACCCGCTCTCTCCGTCCAGAACATAACTTAGGCCTATTTGGCGCAAGTTGTGGCGACCTTGTTTGTTGTGTCCGCGCTGCGCCAGGTGGTTCCGCGTGTTGGTGCTAGCAATGTAGGTGTAGAAGTTGGTGGTATCGTAGGCCAGTAGTCGACGGCCGACCAGGTGCTTCTCTTTCCACAGACCAAGTAAACGCAACTGCGCTTGATCGAGGGGATCCTCCGCATGAGTCAGAGTCTCACTGGACTCCGGAAGAATCTGTTCGAAGGCATCCCAGAAGGCTTGTGAGGTAAAGCGCTCGGAAGGGAAACCCCACTCGGAAGCAAGGAGGGTCCGCTCGTACCAGCTACTGACTTCGGTTTTCGGACCGGGATCACAGATGCGGTGAATGGCCGCGAGCAGGAGATAGTGACCGGGAGCGGGTCCGGAACGCGGAGCAGGCCACAGGGATTCGAGCAGCGGCCACACGCCGGACTGTTTGGCAGCCAGCCACAAGGCGCCGGGGAGGCCGAAGTCTCGCAACGTGGCGGAGAGGGGAACCGGGGCGGACTTTTGCTCGATGAGTTCGGCGACTTTTTCGGCGGTGCCGAGATAGGCCTGATGAACGATGCGGGGTTTGCCGTCGACGCGAGCGCTTTCGACGAGGTAGTAGTAGAGGCGGTTGCCCTTTTTCTTTTTGATGAGGCTCGCCATCAAGGGTAATACATAAACAAGCTAGCAATCATTGTCAAGCATAAAATGCGACAAATATCAGAAGTGTAAGCCTGACAATAGGGGGTAATACATAATCCAAGAGGAGAAAACCCGTTTAAGTTCTACGGAGGGAATGATTTAGTGAAAATGCGCAAGGCTTCGGGAGGGCACTCGCAGTAAACTCCCGCTAGCCGAAAGTCGGGCTCGACGTAGTGATCGCAGGAATACAGATCGCCATTATGTTCCAGTGCGAGGGCATCGCCGCAGGTGGGTGAGAAGATGCACAAATTGTGCTGACCAAGCCAGCTTCCCAGCGCCACATCGAAAGTTTGCACGAAAACGTCCCCCACGTCGCGGCGCACCCACTCATCGAAGATAGCGACAAGAAAGCGGCCGAACTGTTCGGCCCCGACCGACCTTTCGGTGACCAGGCTGCCGTGCTGGGTGTAGAGAGGACGGTCCGAACCCGGCCGTTCACCCCAGCCCAGGTTCGCGAGAGGAAGGAATTCTTCGGTGGTCCGCTCCACAATGGGAATGAACTGTATAAACTTGGTCCGCAGTTGGTCGCGAAAGAATCGGTAAACCTCGATCGGGTGATCGGCGTTCGCGGCGTGAATCGTGCAGAGGATGTTGACGTCCACCCCGCGCCGGTTGAGGGCATCCCATCCACCCATGACCTGATCAAAGCTCCCGGCGCCGCCCTTGTTGACGCGGTAAGCGTCGTGCATTTCTTTTGGGCCGTCTACGCTGAGGCCGACGAGAAAGTTGTGCTGCTTGAAGAACGCGCACCATTCATCATTCAGGAGGGTGCCATTGGTCTGTATCGTGTGAAGGATTTTCTGCGCCGGCTTCCGGTATTTTTCCACGTACCCGATGGCGCGCCGGAAGAAGTCAAGCCCCATAAGGGTCGGCTCGCCGCCCTGCCATGCGACATTGACCTCATCGGACGGATGCGCCTGCAGAAGCTGCCGGATGTAGGTATCCAGCAATTCCTCGGACATGCGGAACCGGTCGCCCGGATAGAGCGCCTCCTTGGACAAGAAGAAGCAGTACTTGCAGTCCAGATTGCAGGTAGCGCCGGTGGGTTTGGCCAGAAGGCTAAACGGTCGAGGCAACAACATCGTGTTTTGTTTCATCGCTTGCCGGCTCCAGAGTGACCGACAGCCGCACGTGAGCTGCCGGCCTTTGCCGCCTGCTTAGTCGTGTGTGCCAGCGAATGCCGTGTACATTGCATGGAGCTTGTCCTCGTCCGCCGGGGTCAGATTGCGCGGCCCCAACTCGATGTCGACGCGCTCCACCGTTCCCGTGAATGGAAACGGCGGTGTGTAGGTGTTGCTGACGGGTGAGCCCGTGTCCGATCCTAGGCCGAAGGTATCGATGCCGAAGCGACCAGGAACCGTGTGGGCAATCCGGGCCCGGCCCACTTCTTTGCCATTGATTCCGATGACTGCCTCGCCGCCTTTACCGAGCCCACCGCCGTCGTAGGCAAACTCCACGGTGACGGTAGACTTCCCGGCGGGAACGGGAATGTTCGAGATGAGGTTTGTGCGCTCGCGTTCGAACCAGTTGTAATGGTAGACGAGCTTGCCGTTCTGAACGTACAGCGCAAAACTAGCCGATATGCCACCCTCCGCCAAAATCACTCCTTCGCCCCCGGCTGGCATGTCAATCTGCGCGCTGATCCTGTGCGAGACATTCTTCGTGTTCGGCGCCGCAGTCTCGGCCAAGCGAGAAACACCGCCGTAATACGTAAATTTCGTGCGCTTGGGGTCTGAGCCCCCAGGCGACGGTTTCGGCACAAACGCCCGCCCGATGCCACGGTCATCGAGCGGATAAACGTGGTTTTTCTCGCACTCCTCTTCGAACAGCGCCTTTAGCTCGGCAAGCTTGTCCGGATATTTGGCCGCCAAGTCGTTGCCTTCGCTGAAATCCTCGTCGAGGTTATATAACTCCCACTTGTCTTTCTCCCAATGGCCTGGGGCCAAGTCCTGGCGCCAGGGCAGCGTATGTTGCGCGCAAGCGATCCAACCCTTGTCATAGATGGCCCGATTGGTGAATATTTCGAAGTACTGGCGTTCGCGCACTGGCCGGGCCTTGGCGTCGTCGAAGGTCGAAGCGAGGGATACGCCATCCATCGGTTTTTGATCGACACCGTTGACGCTTTCCGGCGCTGGAATGTGGGCGACGTCTAAGATCGTAGAGGCGACGTCGATCAGGTGTGCGAATTGGCTACGAACTCCTCCTGCGTCCTTGATCCTAGCGGGCCATGAGACGACCATCGGGTTCCGTGTCCCGCCCAGGTGAGAGGCCACCTGCTTGACCCACGGGAAGGGAGCGTTGCCAGCCCACGCCCAGCCGACCGGGTAGTGGGGCTCAGTATGCGGCCCACCGATATCAGCGAGGATCTTCAGATTGTCTGCCAGGGACGATGGGATGCCGTTAAGATTCATCACCTCGTTAGCCGTCCCCGAAAAGCCTCCCTCCGAACTCGCACCGTTGTCGCCCACGATGAAGAAGATGAGCGTGTTGTCGGCGTCCGGCAGTTCCTGGATGGCATCGAGCAATCGACCGCACTCGTTATCCGCGAAGGCGAGATAACCTGCGAAGTTCTCCATAAACGCTGCAAACAACTTTCGTTCATCGCCGGACAGCGAGTCCCACGGCTTGACCCACTCCGGACGCGGCGTCAGAACCGCATCAGGCGGGATGACTCCCAGTTTGAGCTGCCGCTTATAGGTCGCCTCGCGCACCGCGTCCCAGCCGGCGTCGAACATGCCCTTAAACTTCTCGCGCCAGTCACGCGGCGAATGGTGCGGTGCGTGCGCTGCTCCTGGGGCGAAGTACATGAAGACAGGCTTCTGCGGCGCGACCGATTTGTTGTAGCGCAGCCAGTGAATCGCCTTGTCCGTCATGTCTGTCAGGAAGTGATAGCCTTCTTCGGGCGTCTTGTCCGGCTCTACAGCGGTCGTGTTCTCGAACAGCACCGGATACCACTGATTGGTCTCGCCACCGATGAAGCCGTAGAAGTAGTCGAATCCCAATCCAGTCGGCCAGCGGTCGAACGGGCCGGCGACGCTGCTCTCCCAGTCGGGAGTGTTGTGATCCTTGCCGAACCACGAAGTGCTGTAGCCATTGCCTTTCAACACTTCGCCGATGGTTGCGGTGGTCTTCGGAATCATGCAGTTGTAGCTCGGGAAGCCGGTAGCCCACTCGACCAGAAACCCCGATCCGCAATTGTGATGATTGCGCCCGGTGAGCAGCGCCGCGCGCGACGGGCCGCAGATCGCGGTCGTGTGGAAACGGTTGTAACGCAGACCGCGCGCGGCGAGCTTGTCTAGTGCGGGTGTCGGCACTGGACCCCCGAAGGTGCTCACCTGGCCGAATCCAACGTCATCCAGCAGAATGACGACGACGTTTGGCGCACCGGCGGGTGGCGCCGGAACTCGAGGCCAGTCCATTTCGGACTCAAGATACGTCTTGCCGATCTTGCCCCGAAATGGCAATTCTGGCAGGGGGAGATGTGAGCGATCACGATCCGTCTCATTGGTCGGTTTCTCTGTTTTGAGTGCCATCCTACTTTCTCCTTTTTCTTGAACTCATTGTTCCTGTTCGTTACCACCAGTGGTCGGCAACGCGACCGCACAGCCAGTGAGTTTGCTTATCGAGTCGCCATGGCGATCTTCACTTTTCACTTCGACGGCGAGACCCTCAAAGCTCCGCTCACTCACGTCAACCATGACGCGTAACAAAGCGCGGCGCTGGAACTGCTACCTCGCGCTTGCGGCCTTCTGAGATTTTTGTTTGATGAGATTTTCCTCCTCAGCGGTCTGAGAAATAAGTTCGACGGTGACTTTCTCGATCTTGCCCGAAAACTTGAACGGCAGCTTGTAGGTGAAGTCCACCGGAGAGCCCACGTCCATCCCGATGTCGAGTCCTTCGCCGAGCGTAAATTGGTTGGGGATGGTCTTTTCGAGTCGCCCTCCAGCTACCTTGGTTCCATTGGCGGTCAGGGTGAGGGTCCCCCCTTTCGCTATGCCGCCGCCGTCGTAAACGAAATCGACGACAAGTCTCGCTTTGCCTTTTGGCAGGGGGTCTTTCGCCGCGAACGTCGGGCGGTCCACGCCCAGGAAGTTATAAACGAACGTCGGCTTCCCATCGCGCAAATAGAGGCCGTAGCCACCCTCCACACCTCCGTGGGTGATGATCATGCCATTCCCACCATCGTCGGGCACCTCGATGTCCGCCGTGATCGTCCACGACTTATTGAGCATCGGTGGTGAGCTGCCATCGGGCAGCCCCACCATGCCTGGGAAATACTCCAACTTCTTCCGCCCGGCGATCAGGCTGGGCCGACCCATGAGTTCGCTGTTAAACCGTTCGACGCCGCGCCAATCGAGCGGAAGGACCTGGTACTTCGCCGCCTCCACCCACCATAAGTCCTGCAGCTGCCGCAGCTTTTCCGGGTTCGCTTGAGCGACGTCGTTGGCTTGCGAGAAGTCCTCATCGATGTTGTACAGCTCCCACTTCTGCTTGTCGGGGTCGAAACTTCCGCGATTTGCCTGCCAGGGAGGGAACGACAGGGCCGAGGCCATCCAACCGTCGTGATAAATTCCCCGGTTGCAGCCCATCTCGAAGTACTGCGTGACCCGCTGGCCCTTGGCCTTCGCGTCGTCGAAGGTGAACCCGAAGCTAATGCCGTCGAGCGGCTTTTGCTCGATGCCGTTGAGTTCGGTCGGCGGGGTGATGCCGATCAATTCGTAAAGGGTAGGCACCACGTCAATAATGTGGAGGAACTGGTTCCGCAGCCCGCCCTTGTCTTTGATTCGCGCCGGCCAGGACAAGATCATCGGGTTGCGGGTGCCGCCGAAGTGGCTGGCCACCTGCTTGGTCCACTGGAGGGGAGTGTCCATCGCATGTGCCCACCCGGCCGGGAAGTGGTTGAAGTGCTTCGGGCCGCCGATCTCATCGATCACCTTCAGTTCCTCTTGCCAATGATCCGCGATGCCGTTGAAGAAAAGGTTTTCGTTGAGCGTTCCTTCCAGACCGCCCTCAGCGCTGGAGCCATTATCGCCAGCGATGTAGATGAACACCGTGTTGTCTGCATCTGGGAGTTGCTTAACCACGTCGATGATGCGCCCCATTTCGTAATCCACGGACGCTCCGTAGCCGGCAAACACCTCCATCATGCGGGCGTAGAGTCGCTTCTGATCGGCATTCAACGAGTCCCATGCAGCAAGCCCATCGGGGCGCTTGGTCAGCTTCGTGTTCGGCGGGATAACTCCGAGCTTCACCTGGCGCGCGAACGTCTCCTCGCGATATGCATCCCAGCCCGTGTCGAACTTACCTTTGAACTTATCAATCCACTCCTTCGGCGCATGATGTGGGGCGTGTGTGGCGCCCGGCGCGACGTACAGAAAGAATGGCCGATCCGGGGAGATACTCTTCACGTTCCGCACCCAGCCAATCGCCTTGTCCGCGAAGTCGGTGGTCATGTAGTAGTTCGGGTCAGTCGACATGGGGACGAGGTTGCGGTTCTCGAACAGAATTGGGTTCCAGTGGTTCATGTCGCCACCATTGAAGCCGTAGAAGTAGTCGAAGCCGAGGCCGTTGGCCCAGCGGTCGAACGGACCAGCGGCGCTCGACTCCCAGGCCGGCGTGTTGTGGTTCTTGCCGACCCAGGCGGTCATGTAGCCGTTCTGTCGCAGCACTTCACCCACAGTGCCGCCACTCTTGGGTATCACGGCGGTGTAGCCGTCGAACCCGCTCGCGAGCTCGCCGATAATGCCGGAGGCCACGTTATGGTGGTTACGGCCGGTAATTAAGGCGGCCCGAGTCGGGCTGCACAGGGCAGTGGTGTGGAAGCGGTTGTATCGCAGGCCCTCTGTGGCGAGCTTTTCCATCGTTGGCGATGGGATTCCGCCGCCGAACGTGCTGAACTGCCCGAACCCCGCGTCATCGAGCAGAATAAGCACAACGTTCGGCGCACCCTTCGGTGCCTGCACCGGCTGGGGGAACTGCGGTTTATCCGAGTCGAGGTAGGTGCGACCGACGTTGCCCGGGAAGCGGAAGTCCGGACGAGGCAAGACCAGCGGCGTAACCGGCAGTTCCGGCTTCGAATTGGTTGCCGGGAGCGGCTGATAACCGCCGTCAATGTCGGTTGTGGTGCTCGGTGAACCTGGCGTTCCAGTAGTCTGCTGTGGCTTCATTTCGTTTGACATGCGCGCTTGTCCTTCGGGTATGAGATTCGAGTTCAAAATCCTGCCAGGCGACGTTGACTTCGCCTGAACGCCAAGCTGTGTTTAAGCGGACAAGCCTCGCACTCCCCGCCTCAGTGAGGTAACTGTCAAAACATACAGTGTTTTGGACAGCTGGGCGCGTTCTCCGTGAGCGACAAACGACCCATTTAATTGGTTTGTGGGAGCGTTCTAGGACTGAAGACTGGGTGCGTGCTCGTCGCAAACGTCAGCGATAAGGCGGAGCTCTGCTAGCGGGAGTTTACTGCGAGTGCCCTCCCGAAGCCTTGCGCATTTTCACTAAATCATTCCCTCCGTAGAACTTAAACGGGTTTTCTCCTCTTGGATTATGTATTACCCCCTATTGTCAGGCTTACACTTCTGATATTTGTCGCATTTTATGCTTGACAATGATTGTTAGCTTGTTTATGTATTACCCTTGATGGCGAGCCTCATCAAAAAGAAAAAGGGCAACCGCCTCTACTACTACCTCGTCGAAAGCGCTCGCGTCGACGGCAAACCCCGCATCGTTCATCAGGCCTATCTCGGCACCGCCGAAAAAGTCGCCGAACTCATCGAGCAAAAGTCCGCCCCGGTTCCCCTCTCCGCCACGTTGCGAGACTTCGGCCTCCCCGGCGCCTTGTGGCTGGCTGCCAAACAGTCCGGCGTGTGGCCGCTGCTCGAATCCCTGTGGCCTGCTCCGCGTTCCGGACCCGCTCCCGGTCACTATCTCCTGCTCGCGGCCATTCACCGCATCTGTGATCCCGGTCCGAAAACCGAAGTCAGTAGCTGGTACGAGCGGACCCTCCTTGCTTCCGAGTGGGGTTTCCCTTCCGAGCGCTTTACCTCACAAGCCTTCTGGGATGCCTTCGAACAGATTCTTCCGGAGTCCAGTGAGACTCTGACTCATGCGGAGGATCCCCTCGATCAAGCGCAGTTGCGTTTACTTGGTCTGTGGAAAGAGAAGCACCTGGTCGGCCGTCGACTACTGGCCTACGATACCACCAACTTCTACACCTACATTGCTAGCACCAACACGCGGAACCACCTGGCGCAGCGCGGACACAACAAACAAGGTCGCCACAACTTGCGCCAAATAGGCCTAAGTTATGTTCTGGACGGAGAGAGCGGGTTGAGCCTATGCCACCACGTGTACCCGGGCAACGTAGCCGATGTCGAAGAGTTCTCCGTCGCGTTGGCACGCATCCTGCGACTGCTGGATCAAAATCAGCTGACCCGCGACACAGTCACGCTGGTCTTTGACAAGGGCACGGCCGCCCTGGACAACACCGTGCAACTGCAAGAGGCGGGGGTGGGATGGATTTCCGCCCTGCCCTGGAATCAAGCGCCGCCGGAGTTACGCGAGCGCGCCACTGAAGAGCTGCCGCCGTGCAGCGCCGAACAGCCCGGTGTGCGAGCTGTGGCCGAGAAGCTGCTGGTGCACGGCCAGGAATATCTCGCGGTGGTGAAGTATTCGGCGCCTTTTGCCGCCGAGCAACTGCACAGCGTGACCACCAGCATCAGCCGCACGCTGCAGTCCCTGCGACGTTTCTCGAAAGAATTGAATAAACCTCGTTCGCGTTGGACCGAGGAAGGTATCACGCGCAAGATTCAGACGTGGCTTTCCGGCCAATTCCTGGCGGACTTAATTCGCTATCAATTGGAATCTCGCGACGGCTATTGGCGGCTTCAGTTTGATTTCGATCAGGCCGCGTTTGAGCGCCTGCTCGGTCGTCGCTTAGGCCGCACGGTGCTGCTCACCAACCGCATGGACTGGACGGCGGAACAAGTTGTAACCGGTTATGACGGCCAGCAACAAGTCGAGCGCGTCTTCCGCGGCCTGAAAGACGGAGAGTGGCTCGCTTGGGGACCAATGCATCACTGGACCGACCGCAAGATCCGCATCCATGCGTTTTACTGCATGCTGGGCATCTCTCTGTTGCAGTATGTGCATCGCCAGGCCAAAGCCGCTTGGAGTGATCTTTCGATGGAGCAACTCATTGAAGAGTTGCAACGGATACAGCAGTTCGTTCTGCTCTACCCACGGCAAGGCGAGAAAGGTTTCCCTCGCGCTGCCTATGTGCTCTCGAAACAAACTTTGGCGCAGCAGGCGTTGGCCAAGGCACTGAAGCTGGACGAGCTGCAGATTACCCACCGTGGGTAATACCAAACCCACACTATAAACTGCACAAAAAGGAACTCTTAGAAATCTATCGACTCCGCCGGCAGTAAACTACCGCTAGGCATCCGAGCACCTGGGTGTCAATATTGGGACAGGCCGGAAACCGATCATCGGACAAATGCCGATCCACGATTTCAGATGCCCTGTACCCGAATACACATCCACTGAGAGGAGATTCCTGTCATCGGTCGTTGCTTGATCCGCCCTTACGGGGTTGCAGCCTGCGGCTTTGGAATCCGCAGCGTCCACGAAAAACCAAATACGATGGTGCGTCCCTGCGGACGGGCCATTGCACGGTACTCATCATAGTATTTGAAGAAGCCGGCCAGATTCTTCGCCGGAAGAATGATATTGGCCTGCACTCCTATCGCATGCACTGAGTAGAACGGAATCGCGCTCTCAGGGATAGGGATACCAGCTACGGTCAACGTTCCGCTGCTTTTCGAAACCTGCCATTGGTCATATCCAACCAAACCGAGTTGGGCGAGCATGCTCATGTCTTTCTTCAGGGGAAGAACCTGCCCAATTCCCCACTCGTCGGTGAAGGTCTGTCCCGGCGTTATGTTGGTGCCACTCTTTTGGCCGTGGATTTCCCAGGCGGTGGCGAGGTTTGCAGTGGTTCCGTGATTTTTGGTGATATAAAGCGTGGTGCCACTCGTTATATCGTTTCCCCAATAACCGGAACCCACATTGTTGCTGGCTCCCGCAGTGAATCGGCCCGTGGGAGCGACGAAAGCGTATCCGGCGTTAAAGTCGACGCGCTTTCCAAAGTGCCAACCCAAGTTAATCGGCTGGACATACGTATCGGCGAAGCCGGAGCCTCCTCCGCCGGTGGTGAGATTCGTTCCCGTTATGTTAGCTACTAGCTCGCCGTTGGCGTAGTTTAGTGCGATGTAGGGCATGAAATATCCGCCCAGGAACTTATATTTCGGGACGTAATAGATAATGTTTTCGTCCACCCAGAACGAATAGGCCCCATTAATACCGGAAACGCTGTTTCCATTGGGACCGTTCAATTGGCTGGCGGAGTAATTCAAGGCCAAGTTGGCATAGGTGAAGCCGGGATCGGGAATCACACCGGCATTAAGACCAAACTGTCCCGGGACCCATTGCCCCTTCTGCTGCGCCATCGCGGATGAGACGCATCCCAAAAACATGCAAATAAGAACGGCAACGAGCTTGATTCTGAATCGCATTCTTGTGCCCCTTTCGTTCCCGAGTATCCCGATTTGGTATTTCATTTCTTATAGCCCTTGAAGTCTTCGCCGACCTTGATGTTGGGATATTCCTTTAAGCTGCCTTCATATTTACCGATTAGCTTGAAATTCGGAGCCAGAATCCAGCCGCAAGTAAGGCCTGTGTACAGGAGGTTGTTGTCCTCGTGGGGATCGCTGCTCAGGTCGTAGAACATGGGAAACTGCGGCTTGATGAACCCACTCTCGACAGCGAGCGAGGTTGTGTTTTCCGTGTAGCGGAAGATCGTCTTGTACATCTTCCACTTGATCGACATCAGGCCGCCGTCTACGCCGAAGAATATGTAGCTGTCGCGGCCTGTCGTAGCGCTCTTTCCCAGCATGAAGGCCGAAGCGTCGACGCCATCGATCGGTCGATCCTTGGGCACAAGATTTGACGCACCCGCCATCCCGGCCAGCGTGGGCAGCCAGTCCACCGCGGCTAGCATTTCATTCGTTACGACACCGGCGAGAACTTTGCTCGGGCAACGGATGATCGCAGGCACTCGCATACTTCCCTCGAACGGTGTGTTCGGGAAATTTCCGCGCCAGGGCCCATTCGTACCTCCACCGAGTTGTGGGATACATCCGGCGCCCGCGTTGTCGCTGCTCAGGATGACGATGGTGTTGTCCTCGACGCCCGCCTCTTTTACGGCGTCCAGGACTTGCCCGACGCGGTCGTCCATCTCCGCGATGACGTCGGCGTACAGCCCTCCCCGCAGGGTGGATTTGCCGACGTAGTCCGGGTGGCCGATCACCGGCGGATGCACCTCGGAGTAACCGATGTAGACGTAGAAGGGCTTCTTCGCCGCCGAGTTCCGCTTGATGAACTCGACGGTCTTGGGGATGATGTAATTCCCATCCACGGTCGGCCGCACCGTCAGGTCGAGGGGCATCACCGACTGGGACGGCTCGCCCTTCTTTCCCTCCCAGATCATGGGCGTCGGCATGCCACTCTCTTTGAACAGCGGATATGAGGTATAGGCCGCCTCATCCCAGCTGTTCACGATGCCCCACCACTCGTCGAAGCCTTGATCGCTGGGTAGGCGCCCCTCGTGTTCCCCCAGGTGCCATTTGCCGTACAACGAGGTGGCATAACCGGCTTCGGAGAGGAGTTCGGCGGTGGTGTATTCCCACGGCGCCAACCCACCCTCTCCCTGCCCGGGAAAAGGAACGGTGTAGGTCCCCGAGCGAACCGAATATCGCCCGGTCATGATGGCCGATCGCGTGGGCGTGCACTGAGCCTCGACGTTGTAGTTGGTGAAGCGGATGCCCTCGCTGGCCATCTTGTCGATGCGCGGCGTGGGTATCGTCCCGCCGTATACCCCGAAAGTTCCCCAGCCGACGTTGTCCACTAGGATGAAGACGATGTTAGGTTTCTGCCCCGCCGGGTTGGAACTTGTATTCAATTTGTCTTCTCCTGTATCACGGGCAATCGATCTGTTTGGCCGAACTAACTAGCCACCCTTCGCATCGTGATCGCCAGTCTCGATTTCCACTCAGAACCTTAGTTCTTAGGCTAGGAACGGATCATGACCAGCTACGAAGCAAGGGTCGTACCAGAGGGCGCGAGTTGGATGCCCTGAGCTAAGGGCTTAGCAAGTAACAACTTGCAGGGTCCAAAGCGAACCCGGGATTCAGTTGGCATGTCAAGAAACACGGCATTTCGGAGTCACTCCGAAATGCCGCAGCCCACCGAATCGTGGTCGCAGTCCGGTCTTGGCGATACTGGCTCTGTGGACCACTGGATTTAACTGTTAGAAGTGACAGTGTGCACAGTAACCGTCTGTGCCACGCGGAATTGTTCACAAATTACGGGCTTAACCGGCCAATCCGGTAAGGCAAGGTTTGCCGACGATGCGTCCGCTGGGAGGCTGTTCGTGTTAGGGTTACGCAGTTGACCGCACCTTACGGCTTTGCAGGCTGTGCTGACGGCTCGGGCTTAGGAAACTTCAGTGTCCATGAAAAGCCGAACACGATGGTGCGGCCTTCGGGACGTGGCTGGTTCTGCCGGATCTGGAACTGGTTTAAGTTCGGAAAGGAGAAATACGATTCCGCAAATGACGCGATCGATTGGACCCTGTGCGCAGTCTACTATGTAAATTGTCTCGATACAGGTATGGGAATTAACCGGGGCCTCGGGCAAGCTATGAGTACCGCAGATCCGGTCACATATGCGACCTTGGTCGCCCAGCTTGCCCAACAAACCGGGGCCAATTCGATGTCACAGTTGAAACTAAATGTCTGCTTGAAAAACGATGATAACTGCAAGAAGGCCTTGGATTGCGCGAAGAAGGGTGTGCTGGCTCAGCCTGAAATGGAGAGGCGACGTTTTCCGTTAGTGAAGATTCCGCCCCTTCGGGGCGGGGATTTTCAAGGCATGAGGATCTATCGTCCGATGCCTGTGTCTGGATGCTCAGCGCGAGAGGATCAACTCCCGCGCTGATTCGCATCGGCTCGATGAGTCCTACCAGGTTATCCCTCAGCATGGTTGCATCCCTGCAGAGCCCGCCTCTGTTTCACCTGGCGAGGTCATTGTAGTCGTGTTCGAAGAATGTGCAAGCAGCGATCTTGCCTCCCGCCGGAGCTGCCGTTGGTGACGCGCTTCCTCGAGCTTGCGATCGCGTGCCGCGTGGATCTCGGCCTGTCGCCCGGCGAGCATATCGTGCGGCGTCACATAGCCTATGGCACTGTGCAAACGTACGGTGTTGTAATGCTCCACGTAGGTTTGAATCAGACGCAGCGCATCTTCCCTGGTCAACGGTGTGCCAGGTCGGAGGCACTCTGACTTTAGGGATTTGTGCCAGCGCTCCAGCTTGCCGTTCGATTGCGGATAGCCGGGCGAGGTTCGCACGTGGGTCATCCCCGCGATGCGAATGAATTCCTTGAAATCCCTGGCAATAAACTGTGGTCCGTTGTCAGAGATGATCCGGGGTTTCGCTTCCGGATATTTCTCCCGCGCTCGTTGCAAAATGATTTCGATCTCCGCTTCGGTCATCGATTCCCGCAGATCCCAATGAACGATCGAACGGCTGTAGCCATCCAGAACGCTGCACAGATAATAGAAGGTGCCGCTCACGTTGATGTAGGAAACATCGATGTGCCAATGCTGGTGCGCATGCGGTGGTTGCTCGAAACCGCTCCCCTTGCGCGAAGGCTTGCCCTTCCATCGGGAGAGCAATCCGGCTTGTTGAAGCACGCGCCAAACGCTGGAGGGGCTAACGGCCACAACATCGGCGTCCAGCATCATGAACGTCAGTCGTCGATAGCCTTCCAAGGGATGTTCCCGGTGGAAGCCGATGATGGCTTGCTTCTCCCACGGTTGTAGCCAGAAATCACGGGGAACCCAACCGTTGTGCTCATTGACGCGCCCATAGCGCTCTCGCCAGTCGTAGAACTTGCTGGCTCGCACGCCCAGCCAGTGGATGAATCGTCCGGTGCCGATCTCCGTTTTTTCCGACCAGCACCGGACGAAATCCACCACCAGGTCCCGCACATCGTGCGGCACCCACACTTTGGTCAGAGCTCCCCAAGACTTTTTTTTAAGGCGATGTGCTCGGCCATCAATTCGGCCAGCACCTCGTCCTTGGTCTGGATCTTCTTCTCCAGAAATTCGATCCGTTGTTGTTCGGCTTGGTGGTCCGACCGGCTTTTGCCCTGGAAGGCGGCCGCTCCGTTCTCGAAGAACTCTTTTTGCCAGCGGTAGAACACCGTCGGCTGTAGGCCCAGTTCCTCACAAAGTTCGGATACCGGCACCTTATCGAGCAGGTGCCGTCTCAGGATGCCGACCTTCTCTTCTGATGGGTAGTGCTTGCGTTCTTTTCGCATGCGTCCTCTCCGTTTATATTAACGGAAGAACGCCATTCTCCATTTTCAGCTGAGGCGGCACAGTTTTGGGCGAGCGCGGTACCTACTAGTTTTGACAGTTCCTTTCCGCAGCCCTCGACGCCACAGTCTCATACGAGTAAAGCTAGCCTGAACGTTCAGCGGTGAACTTCGGTAAGGGGATTTTTTCTATGACCCCCGTTATGAAGCCAGTGAGGGAGCTACCATGAATTCCATTGCAACCAGTTCGATCGTGTTCGCATGCGTGTTTGGAGGTGCTTTGCTCGGCATGTCTATTCGCAGGCTCTTACCTCATGACCATCTGAGTGAAGAATCGAAAGGCGTGGTGAGGATAGCGATGGGGCTAGTTGCCACAATGACTGCCCTGGTTCTTGGCCTGCTGATCTCATCAGCAAAAAGTTCGTTCGACGCGCTGAGCAGTGAGATAACGGCAACGTCATCCAAGATCATTATACTGGACCGAATATCGGCGAATTATGGCCCGGATACGCAGGAGGCACGCAACCTGCTCCGTAGTGTCGTTGCCTATATAATCGATCAGTTGGACCCCAAAAAGCAGGCAGATCCCACGCATTTGGCAGTACCAACCCGGGAACTGGACTCCATTTCCGAAAAAATCGGAGGGCTCTTGCCGAAGGATGACAGGCAACGCCTGCTGCAGGCCGAAGCTTTGAGCACTCTGAAAGAGATCAGACAAACGCGCTGGTTGATTTACGAACAGCGCTCCAACTCGATATCCATGCCGATGCTCATCATCCTGGTTTGGTGGCTCACCGCCCTCTTCATAAGCTTCGGCCTGTATGCCCCCGCGAATGGGACGGTGGTGACCAGTTTGTTGGTCTCCGCGCTGTCAGTATCTTGCGCGATCCTCTTGATCCTGGAGTTGTACGCTCCGTACCGCGGGGTAATTAGGATCTCTAGCGCACCGCTGCGGGCCGCTCTCGCTCAATTGGCCAATTAGAACACGCGGAGATAGATTTCTTGCTCGCTCGAAATCGTTGACCAACCGCCCCAAGTTGCAATCCGATGGGACTAACTCCTATGCAGTCACCCAATGGGACGTTGAGAATCGCAGGATCGGCACTTCTCCGGCAATGACTGCGGGCGCTCCATCGATTTGGGAATGTAATCCGCGCTACATAGTAGGCCGCTGGGGCTGTCAAAACTGACACTGGTGTGCAGCGAGAGTGCCGATTAATTTGGATGCTCGGCGCCCGATCCATCGAGAAGGTGAAGCGATCTTCTTTCTTCGGGTAGTATCGCTTGCCTCTTGACGTGAGGACGGCGGGCTATGACGCGACCAACAGTTCCTTGGGTACATGGGCTGCTGTATTTGTATGAATGAATGGGGGGTGACTGCCGAGGCGTCCTTGGAAGTGAGCAGGACTCTCATCGCCGCTTTGAAGCAAGCTCCCCGACATGGGCAGAAGATGATTTGATTCCGCGCCGGGGAACGGGCCGGACTAACCTCGACAAGCTAGAGCCGAAACCCCAAGCGTAATCGTTACGAATCAAAAGGGCAACTAAGAGGTGTTGCGGCATACACGGAGAAATCAAGCAGTCACAAAAAAGCAGCAGGAATAGTTGATAGAAGGAGTCAATTATGATTTGCAAGGCGAAAAGCGGATTGGTTCAGTTCGTGTTGGTC
>CAVYFO010000018.1:0-136984 GCA_963767755.1 uncultured Acidobacteriota bacterium
GGAGACCAAATCACGGAAGAACAAGAGATAACGTAGAAGCGCAGAGGGCAGGGAGATTCGCGGAGAGTTCGCGGGTTGGCCGAGGACCTTGCTCTCGCATAGGCTCATTGCTTCTGAAAAGACTCACCGAGTTTCAAGACCAGGACTTGGCCGTTCGAGTGGAAGCTGCCACCCGTGGCGGTTTTGGCGTCTTGCATGGGATTTTTGGGAAGGATGTGAGTGATTTCCGCAACGAGTCCCGTCGAGGCGAGCGTTTTTTCGACGTAATCGCGTTCGAGGTCGACGTTGGGATCGATTTTGTGCGTAAGGCCGTTGTTGCGCTGATCTTTTTCGAAACCGACGTCGTGCGTGGCGGCGCCGACCCAGAGCGTTTGACCATTCACATCGAAAGGCGCCTTCCAGATGCGAAGGTGATTGCGCGAAGCGACGACGGAAATGGGTTCGGCGTGGGCCCAGCCGTAATCCTGCTGGCGACCGAAAAGATAGAGGGGGCTCATGGGCATTGTTAAATAGGATTCCTTGGAGATGCTTTCAAGGAGGCCGTGGAGGAGCGTGGCTTTGACGTTGGCATCGACGTGGACCCAGCCGGCGGTCGTGAAGACCTTCTGCATGGCGGCTCCGGAGCCGATGATTAGAAAGTTGACCATGTCGCCGGGATCGCCGGCTTTGTCGGATACCCGGCGCGGGATTTTCGCGAATAGGCGATCTCCCACGCCGGGGATCGAGGCGACTGTCTTGGCGACGAAAAGAACCGAGTTTGCATCGGCGGGATAAATTTTGATCTCAACGATGTACGTGCCATCTCCGGTGTCGCCGGCGAGCTGGTTGATGCCGACGGAGAGGCGGCCTGAGATGGGTGAGACGAGATCGCGCTTCGCGCCAAGGAGGAAGGGCTGCGAAGTGTCCTTGTCGCCGATGCGGCCGATGAGCGCACCGCGGCCGGCTTCGTTGTCCGGCAGATCGCGAAGAAGATCCTTGAAGCCGCGCGGAATGCCGGCAGGAGCTGTGTCGGTTTGCTGGCCAGCGTAGCGCATCGTCCCGGTGGCAGTCACGACAACGTGTTCGCCCGCTTGCACGTCGATGCCGGTATCGAACCAGGAAGAATCGCCTGAAAGCTGAACTTCTTGCGAGACGCGAGGAGCGCGGGGCGGAGCGGAAGGTGCGGGTGGCTCCTTGGCGACAGATTGTGCCAAGGATTGTTGCGTTTGCGGCGCGACAACTTCGTCGAATGAATGCGCATCGAAGACCGCAGGCGAGAGGGCAGTGAGAGCGCAGACACCCAGGATAGAAGCGACTCTTTTCAAGAAAGCGGAACGCATAGCGGCGAGCCATCCTGAGGCGGGCGTGAACGCATCCTCACCGATAACAGATGCCTAGGAGAGTTGCAAGAGTTGGATGGAGCGGCGAGCTGGCAGAGCTCGGGCTTCCTTGACGGAAGGGAAATGCGCTTGTAAATTGGCAGGATGCTGCAGGGTGGCCAGAGGATAGTGAGCACCCCAGGGGACTGATCAGAGATGCAGGAGACAGACGAGAGTGTCTGTCCCACCTCAGAGGTTGAGGGAGCAGTAGACAGAATTGCTGGTTCGAGCAGGACTGCGGCAGAGTTCATGACAAAACGATTTCGGCAAATAGCAGTGGCGGGGTTGTGCGCGGCGCTCGTGTTTTTGCTTGGAGAGCGTCCGGCGGGCGCGCAGGTGCCCTTGCCGCCGGCGCCCCGGCAGACTGCGCCAGTCACAAATATAAATGTGACCAGCAGCGAAGCCATGTTCACGACCATGTGCGCGCTGCTGGCTGCTGGATTTGAGTCGAACGTGAGCGCCGAAAATTGGCATCCGCTTCGCGCCAGGCTTCGCGAGGAGATGCAGCAGCAGCACGGGCCGGCAGTGGAAGCGGTAAGGGCATTCTACAAGGAGCACGAACTGCCCAATTCCGGAGCGACGCTCTCGCGGTACATCTGGTTCGGGCTGCTTTCCGGGGCGGCGCCGAAATTCCGGATCACGCTCCAGCGAGACGATCAGCCGACGGAATTGCTGGCGCTCGAAGGCTTCAGCGAAATCCTCTCGAACTACTACCAGGAGCAACACATTGGGCGGCTGTGGAGCGATCTTCAGCCCATTTACAACCGGGAAATTGGGAAGGCGCATGACCCGATATCACAAATCGTTTATGTCACCACGGGATATTTGAGACAACTTCAGGTCCCGACGACGGACAGAACGTTTACTGTGATTTTGGAGCCGCTGGTGGGACGAATTACAAATGTGCGGAATTCCGGCGATCATTACATGATCGTGCTGAGCGGCGCGGATGACATCCCGGTCGATATCGTGAGGCACGCCTTCCTGCATTTCCTGCTCGATCCGCTGCCGCTGCAATACCCGCACGTTCTGGCGGTGAAACGGCCGCTCTATGAAAAGGTGGCGTTGGCCCCGCGGCTGGAACCGGACCTGAAGGATGATTTTGCATCGTACTTCGCGGAATGCCTGGTGCGGGCCGTCGAGCTGAAGTTGAAGCGGCTGTCGCCGGGCGAGCGGGAAGCGGCGATGGAACGCGATGACGTAGACGGCTATGCACTGGTTCGGCCGATTTTTGAAGGACTCACAAAGTACGAAGGCTCCGAACCGTCGATGGCAATCTATTTTCCTGACTTGGTGAGAGGGATCAATCTCGCCACGGAATCCAAACGGATCGACGGCATCCATTTTGCGCAAGGGGACTATGGAGACAGCGGGGACGGAGCGGCCGCCGAGCAAGTGGTCCGGCGCAGGGCGGTGCCGACCACGGTGCCGAACGACGCCGAAGCCATCGCCGAGCTGACGGATGGCGAGCGGCACATCGCGGAAAAAAATCCGCGAGCGGCGGAGGCATCTTTTCAAAAGGTGCTGGCAAAATATCCGGATCAGATTCGGGCGTGGTACGGGATGGGATTAGTGGCTCTGCTCGATCATGATGGTGCGCGTGCAAAAGTGGTCTTTGGCAGGCTCACCACCGGGGATCACGCAGCCACGAATGACCCCATGGTGTTAGCATGGTCGCATGTTTACCTGGCGCGGATTTATGATGATGAAGGGCAGCAGGTGCTCGCCAAGAGCGAGTTTCAATCCGCGCTTGCCGTGCCAGGCGGTCCCGACCGAGCCAGGCGAGCAGCGCAACAAGGGCTGGAAGTCGTGAATTTGGAGAAACCTACCGAACGGCCTTAGGAATCGAGCAGGGAACCGGAAGATTCTTGGGAGACTACAGGCTATGCTCGAACTTTTAGACTCGAGCGATGAATCGAACAGACTTATAGGAGGCGGGAAATGAAGGGGACGTGGCAGAAGTGGATGGGAACAGGCACACTCGCGGGATTTTTCCTTTGCGCATGTGTAGGAGCGGTCGCCCAGAGTGCACAGAGCGGACAAAGTGGCCAATCCGGGCAAGCTGGGCAGAGCGGTCAAGCCGCGCCGCCCGCTCAGGCGCCAACCGACAAGGATAAGGCCAACACGCTAACGCTGGATACGCCGGCGCCGCCCGTGAACGCGGAAGAAGACGCGGCGTTCAAAGCGTTTGAAGCCATGCCGCTAACGGCCGGGCCCATGAAAGTTCAAGCGGGCGAACAATTTGTTGCGAAATATCCGCAAAGCCGCTACCTGCCTCCTGTGTATTCGGCCCTCGTCAAACTCTATCTTGAAGCCAACGAGATCCAGAAGATGCAGGAAGTGGGCGAGAAGGACGTGGCCTTAGCTCCGAACGACGTGCAGACCTTGGCCATCATGGGGCAGACGCTGCCACGGGCATGGAATGCAAGCATGCCCAACGCCGCGGAACAGTTGGATAAAGCCGAAAAATTCTCGAAGTCGGCGATCGAGCTAACCCCCACGATTCCCAAGCCCGATGCGCTAAGCGACGCGCAATTCGCCCTTGCCAAGAATCAGACTCTGGCCATGGCGCACAGCGGCTTGGGGCTCGTTTACTTCCGGCGTGGCAAGTTTGATCTGGCGATTCCGGAGTTCATGGAGGCGACCAGGGTCGATCCAAATCCGGAAATTGATCCTGTCAACTTTTACGTTTTGGCGATCGCGGAGGAAAAGACCTCGCACTTTGACGCGGCAGTGGCAGCCTTTAACAAGTGTGCGACCGTGCCCGGCGGGTTGCAGCCGACATGCAAGAACGGTGCCGAAGAGGCCAAGAAGCTGGGCGCGACGCAGTTAAGCGCGCCTCAATAGAAAGGCCCTGGCCAGCTGGCGAGAATTGCTCACGGAAATGACACGCGGCGACGCAGAGCAACTTGAGGAGCGTCTTGGCTATCGGTTTAACAAACCGGAACTCCTCGAACTTGCCTTGACGCATAGCTCTGCTGTTCCTGAGTTGAGGGCAGAGCGCGCCGAATCGTCGATGGAATCCGCGGCCGTCCAGGACAATGAACGGCTCGAGTTCCTGGGAGATGCCGTTCTCGAATTGTTGGCGCGGGAATATCTGCTGGAATCCTTTCCCGATTGGAGAGAAGGGCAGCTCTCAAAAAGCCGCGCCCGCCTTGTCAACGCGCGCTCCCTGGAAGATGCCGCGCGGCGCGTGAAACTCGGCGAGCATCTGCGGCTAGGGCGCGGCGAAGAAAAGACAGGCGGGCGTGAGAAGCCGGCACTCCTCGCGGACGCCTTCGAAGCTGTGGTCGCAGCGGTTTACCTGGACGCCGGACTGAGCGCAACCCGCGAAATGCTTAAGCGGCTCCTCTTCGAGCAAGCACTTGTCGAGCGCGGCGAGCGCATTGGAGACTCCGACCGCAAGTCCGCGCTCCAGGAATTCCTACAGGGCCGTGGCGAGCCACCCGCGGAATACCGGCTCTCCGGCGAAAGCGGGCCGGATCATCAGAAACTATTTCAGGTTGAAGTTTGGATCAGCGGCGAATGTATGGCCAGCGGCGAGGGCAGCACAAAAAAAGAAGCCGAGCAGCGGGCGGCGCAAAGCGCGATGAAGATTCTGGAACGAAGTGATGCGAGGGCGGGTCGGAAAGGCTGAAAGCGAATGGCGGAAGAGACTACGCTAAAGGTCGAAGAGCCGGCACCCCCGGCAGAACCGAAGGCAGAGCAGCACCACGACGACACGACGACGATTTCCGAATATCTGGAATCGCTGCTCGTCACCGTGCTTCTCGCGCTCTTTGGGACCAGCTTCATTGTGCAGGCCTTCAAAATTCCCTCCGCCTCGATGGAAGGAACGCTGCTCATCGGCGACCATTTGCTCGTCAATAAATTCATTTTTGGCGGCAGCGGCGCTTGGTACGACAAATTCCTTCCTTACCGTCCGGTCGAGCACGGCGACATTATTGTTTTCAAATACCCCTACGCCGACCATCAGCATTTTGTGAAACGTGTGATCGGCTTGCCGGGTGACCGCATCAAGATGGTCGATCAGCAGATGTACCGCAATGGGAAGCTACTGAACGAGCCGTACGTGGTTCACGACCCGACGGCCCCGTACGATAATTTCAACTATTCGTTTCCGCCTGCCAGAGACCAGATGATTTCTCCCCAGGTGGTGCCGGAATCGGGCTGGAGGGACACGCTCCGCAATTATGTGCAAGGCGACGAACTCGTCGTGCCGCCTGGAAAAATATTCGCCATGGGCGACAACCGGGACCGCAGCTCAGACAGCCGCTACTGGGGCTTCGTCGATCGCAGCGCAATCATGGGCCGGCCCTTCCTGATTTATTGGTCGGTGGACGCGACGAGCAGCGACTACACCCAGATCACGTTTTTGGAGCGGCTGAAGAGCATATTTGAAACGCTCGCTCATCTTCCTGCCCGCACGCGATGGACGCGGATGCTGCGCACGGTGCATTGACATTTGCAGTTCCTTCGATCGCGTGGTTGCAAAGCTCGCTCGAGGAAGGAAGCAAAAGCACGCCGATTCCGTCCTCTCGGCGACTTTTCATTTGCAGGCTAGTCTGCGAGACTTCCGGACAACATGAAGATCTCCCGCAAGTGGTGGAAACTGGCGCTAACAATTGTGGCAGCGCTTGTGGCCCTCCAGTTCGGCGTCTCGCTGCTCGTGCGCACGCGGCGCATGCGCTCCTACTTGACCTCGCAACTGGAAAGAACCTTTGGACGTCCCGTTGAAGTCGGAAGATTTTCGGTGCAGCTTCTGCCCACCCCCGAGCTGGATGCAGAGCAAGTGACGGTTGGCGAAGACCCCGCCTTCGGAAACGAATATTTTTTGCGCGCGGATAACCTGGCTGCCGGATTGCGGTGGACGGGGCTGCTTCTCGGACATTTTAAATTTGGCACGCTTTCGCTCAGCCGCCCGAGCCTCATCTTGGTGCGCAATAGCCTGGGGAAATGGAATCTGGAGCAGTGGCTGCCTCCGGCCAAACCTGCCGCGGGGGCAAAGACAAGTTTTTACGGACCGCCGGCGGCGACCGCTCCGGTAAATCGCTTGCTCAAGATCGATTTCGACGACGGACGCGTTAATTTTAAGAATGGAGATGAAAAGCTTCCGTTTGCGCTAACAGGAGTTTCAGGAAGCGTCGACCAGGTTTCGCCGGGGCGCTGGGAACTGCGCCTCGAAGCGCAACCGTGGCGCAGCGGCGTGGTCTTGCAGTCCGCGGGGACGGTGCTTGTCCGCGGGGACGTCGCAGGAACGTCGGCGCGCTTGCAGCCGGCGGAAATCACAGTGCACTGGGAGCAAGTTTCACTTGCGGATCTGTTCCGGCTGGTGCGAGGCAGCGATTACGGCCTGCGCGGGGTATTTACTCTCGACGGCTCGCTCAAGTGCGGCACATCACACAGCAGTGCGGACGCTCCAGCCCCGCCGGGCGAATGGAATTTTTCCGTGGAAGCCCGAGCGGGACAAATCCATCGCTGGGATCTGATCGAGCGAAGCGATAACCCGAGATTGAGACTGGCGGTCAAGGGCCGCTGGAACGTGGCCGCGGGAACCGTGCTCGCGGAAGAAGTGACAGTTGAGGCGCCACACTCGAATCTGCGCGGGGCGGGGAATTATTTGACCGGGCCCGAGTCCAGCTTCGACGTGCATCTCGATTCTGCGGGCATTCAAGCGGTGGACCTGCTCGCCTGGTGTAGAGCATTCCATCCGGGCATCGACGATCGAGTTTCCGCGGAACAGTTTTTCACCGGCGCGCTGGCGCTCCGTGGCTGGCCCCTGAAGCTCGAAGGCGCGGCATTTTCCAGCAATGGCGGCATCCTGCATGTCCCCGGTTTGAAGCTTCCCGTGCGGATCGGCCCCGTCCGCGTTCAACGCGAGCGGAATCTGCTTGTCTCCGAACCCGTGCGCATCGCTCTCGGCGCCTCGGCCCGCGAGGTCCTCGCGCCACGGAAGCGGCGAATCGCCGTACAGATGGAAAACGCCGCGGATCTCACCTACTCGCAGGATCTGAACGGCGAGTCTGGCAGCGTGAACATTGAGGGCAACGTGCAAAAAGTCGAAGATGTCTTGAAAGCCGCTGCCGCGCTCGGCCAGCCCCTGAATCATGGCTGGGAGCTCATCGGAGATGCGCTCGCGGTCACGCGCTATGACTGGGGAAAGCCAGAAGCCGGCCACTGGAACGGCCGGATCATTTTTAGCAAGGCTAAACTTGCGATTGCCGGTTTGAACCAGCCTCTCGTCATTCAGCAAAGCACGTTGAATTGGAAAGATGGCCTGCGCACCGTCGACGTCACGAAGGTGAATGGTTTCGGCGGGGCATGGTCCGGCACCATGTCCGAGCGGCAAATTGTTGACGGTGAAGATGTCCCTCGCTGGAATTTTAGTTTGACCACGGATCGCCTGAGCGCCGCCGATCTCGATCGTTGGATCGGTCCGCGCGCGCGGCCAAACTGGCTGCAGCGCCTGCTCTCTTCGTTTCTGGGCGGCTCATCGCAGCAGAGTCCAGCCGCCAGCGATCTCGTTCGCCGGATGAACGCTGACGGCGATTTGAGCATCGGAGAGTTGACGATCGAAAAACTGAAACTCTCAAACGTCCGCGCGGAGGGAAGTCTGCACGATTTGCAGCTCGAAATACGCGACGCGGACGCGCAGTGGGCCGGCGGCACGGTGCATGCGCAAATGAACGCGGCCTTTGCTCCCGTCCCGAAATACGACGTGACGGCAAGGCTCGATCGCGTGAATCTCGCCCAACTCCCCGCGTCCGGCCAATTTATGGAACGCTTGGCGGGCTCTGCCTCCGGCACTGTGCATCTTGTCACCGACGGCGTCGGGCGCGACGAACTCTTTCGCCAGTTGGCGGGCGGCGGCGAACTCCAATTCAATAACGTGGAATTCCGCGGCTGGGACGTTGGCGCCAGCGTGGCCGATGGCTCGCCTCACACCGGAACTTCGCGATGGACAACGGGCGAGGGTACGTTTACGATGCGCAACCTTGCCGTCACGGTGGATAATCTAACGTTGGAATCCGGCCGCGAGCAGACTTCGTTGCAAGGCACAGTGAGTTTCGCTCGCGATGCGAATCTGACGGTCGAAACGCTCAGCGCGGGTATGCGCCGCGGAAGGACCATCGGAGTCAACGAAACCGGCCACGTCTTGAAAATATCCGGGCCGCTGGATGAGCCGCGCGTTTCGCTGGAAAAAGCAGCCGCGCGCCAGCCCGCGGATTGAAGTTTGCCTAAGGCTTTCGACGAATTTAGGAACGACGAATTTGGCGTCAAAATTTTACGACCTTTGGAGGCTGTTGATGAAACGCAACGCATCGCTCGTGATCCTTGCAGCGCTAATGATTTGCCCGGCGGCGAAAGCACAAAGATCGCCGACGCTCGAACAGTTTCTGAGCGCGCCGTTTCCTACGGAGCTGACCGCTGCGCCCGCCAAGGGCCGCGTAGCGTGGGTGTTCAACGCGCAGGGCGTCCGGGATATTTGGATCGCGGAGCCCGCGGCAGACGGAACTTACAAATCGCGCCAGCTCACCTCGTACAAGGACGACGACGGCCAGGACGTCGGCGAACTCAGTTGGGCGCCCGACGCCGAAACGATTGTCTACACGCACGGCGGCGATCTCGAATTTCCCAACGCCGCGTATCCCAATCCGGATAGCTCGCCGCAGGGCGTCGAGCAGGACGTCTGGGCAATCTCTCTAAGCGGCGGCGCGCCCAAAAAACTTGGCGAGGGCCATTCGCCGGCCGTCTCTCCTAAGGGAGACAACGTCGCCTACCTTTTCAAGGCGCAAGTGTGGCTCGCAAAACTCGATGCCAGCGCCAAGCCCGAACAATTAATTCATGCCAATGGCAACGAAAGCGAACTACGCTGGTCCCCCGACGGCTCGAAGCTCGCTTTCGCGAGCCGCCGCAACGACCACGGCTTTATCGGCGTCTACGACATCGCCGCGAAATCCTTGATTTATCTCGATCCCAGTGTCGATACGGACCTCCAAGCGGCGTGGTCGCCCGACAGCCGCAGAATCGCGTTCCTGCGCATCGCCGTCGCAAAAGGCACTCTCCCGTTTAGTCCGCGCCGCGAAGGCCAGCCGTGGTCCATCCGCATCGCCGACGTTTCCACCGGCAAGGGCCAGGAAATTTGGCACGCCGATCCGGGCAGCGGCAGCGTCTATCACGAAATGGTCGCGGAAAATCAGCTCATCTGGACCGCCGACGACCGCATTGTTTTTCCGTGGGAGCGTGGCGACTGGCTTCACTTGTGGTCGGCTCCCGTAAGTGGCGGCGCCGCAAAACTCCTCACGCCGGGAAATTTTGAAGTTGAATATGTCGCTGCCAGCGAAAATGGCCGCGAAATTGTTTACTCCTCGAATCAGGACGACATCGACCGCCGCCATGTCTGGAAAGTTACGCCCATGGGCGACCATCCCGAAGAAGTTACGAGCGGCACAGGAATCGAGACTGAACCCGTGATAGCCAGCGACGACAAAACGATTCTCGTCCTGCGTTCCGATGCGCACACCACCATGCGACCTGCGCTCGTCGCCGCAAAAGGCGAACTCCGCGATCTCGCTCCCCAATCGCTCCCGTCGGATTTTCCCGCAAGCGCCATGGTCAGGCCGCAACAAGTGATTCTCTCTGCCGCAGATGGAATGCAAATACACGGCCAGCTTTTTCTCCCGCGCGATGCCGCTGACGGCGCTCGTCATCCCGCGCTCGTTTTTTTCCACGGAGGCTCGCGCCGCCAGATGCTCCTCGGCTGGCATTACATGCTCTATTACAGCAATGCCTACGCCATGAATCAGTATTTGGCGAGCCGCGGCTACATCGTTCTCGCGGTCAACTATCGCAGCGGCATCGGCTATGGTCTGAATTTTCGTGAGGCCTTGAACTACGGCGCTGCCGGCGCAAGCGAATTTAACGACGTCGAAGGCGCCGGCCTCTATCTCCGCTCGCGCGCCGACGTCGACCCCGCCCGCATCGGCTTGTGGGGCGGCAGCTACGGCGGCTACCTGACCGCCCTCGGCCTCGCTCGCGCCTCCGATCTCTTCGCAGCGGGTGTCGATATGCACGGCGTCCACGATTGGAACACGGAAATTCCCACGTTCGCGGCTTCCTACAAGCCAGGTGAACGAACCGATTTTGCGCGCTTGGCGTGGGAATCCTCCCCGCTCGCTGCCATCAGCACATGGCGTTCGCCCGTTCTCCTGATTCAAGGCGACGACGATCGCAACGTTCCCTTCGCCGAAACAGTGGATCTGGCCGAAGCGCTGCGCAAGCAGGGCGTCCCCTTCGAGCAACTGGTTTTCCCCGACGAGATTCATGATTTCCTCATGCATCGCACCTGGCTGGCTGCCTATCACGCGTCAAGTGATTTCTTCGACAAGCATTTCAAATCGCCTGCAAAATGATGGAGGGCGGGAGCGCCTGCCATGAATAGATTTTTACTCTTCCTCGGCGGCTGCCTAATCTTGGCGGCGGTCACGTGCAAAGGGCACAGCACCGGGGACCGCGTGGTCCTCCAGCCAAAACTGCACGTTGGCCAGATCATCCGCTATCAGGTCGGCTATCGCGCAACGAACAACACAAATACCGAAAGCACCGTCGCCGCGCCAATGGCGCCGAGCGGCGGTCAAATCAGCGCGAATATCCAGTTGCAGGTCGATGTCGAGGATTTGCGCATCGAAGCTGGCATGACTCTGGCGCGATTGCGCACGCAAATCGTTGACGCGGATGCCATCCCTGCGAATCCCATCGCTGCGAACTCCCCCGCGCCAACGAACAGCGTGCCGAGCTCCAGGAGCGTGCAGACTCCCAGCCAACCCGGCAAAACCGTCGAGCTCACTCTTCGTTCCGATGGTCAGGTTAGCGATGTCAGGGGATTGGATATACTCACCGCCGACGAACGAGCCGCCTGGCAAGAATGGGTCGATCGTTTTGGCGGCGCTGCGACGTTCCCGGAAAAAGGAATCAGGCCCGGCGATAAATGGAAGCGAGACGAACCCATCCCAGAGTCGCTGCTGGCCGGGCTTTCTTGGGAAAAAGAATCAGAATACGTAAACAACGCGCCGTGCGCCGCCATGAAGCTCACGCCGCAAGGCGATCCCGCCGCAGGTCAGCCATCCCAAGAAACGTGCGCCGTGATTCTGACCACCGCCATCGCTTAAACAGAAATCCTCTCCCAGCGATGCCACGCCCGAGGATTACAAGCTCCACGACCTCCGCAACATGGGCACCGCGCAAGGCAAAAATCAGATCATCTCTTATTTCTCGCTAAAAACCGGACTCGTCGTGCGCTCCACGGAAGACGCCAATCAGTCGATGAACCTAACCGTTTCCAAAACCGACGGCTCCAATCAAGTTCACTACGGAATCGAGGCGGAGAGCCACGCGCGCGTCCTGCTGCTTGCAAACGCTCCCGCCGCTCATCCTTGATCCCATCGCGTCGCCCTGGCAGACCCGCGCATTTGCCTCCAGGGGTATAATAAAGGTTTCGACAGCGCGCGAAATTCGCGCCCGGAGACCCCTCCCATGAACTTCAAGCTGCGCAGCAATTATCAGCCTCGCGGCGACCAGCCCGCGGCCATCGAACAGCTCACTCGCGGCATCGAGGGCGGCGAAAAGCATCAAGTCCTGCTCGGCGTCACCGGCTCCGGCAAAACCTTCACAGTGGCGAAGCTGATCGAAGCTTTCAATCGGCCCGCGCTCGTCCTTGCGCATAACAAAACGCTCGCCGCCCAGCTCTATCACGAGTTCAAATCTTTCTTCCCGGAAAATGCCGTCGAGTATTTCGTCAGCTACTACGATTTTTACCAGCCCGAAGCCTATGTCCCTTCCGCCGACATTTATATCGACAAGGAAGCCACCATCAACGACGAGCTGGACAAGCTGCGCATGAGCGCCACGCGCTCCCTCTTCGAGCGCCGCGACGTGATCATCGTCGCCTCCGTCTCCTGCATCTACGGCCTCGGTTCGCCGGAAGCCTATT
Source organism: uncultured Acidobacteriota bacterium (assembly GCA_963767755.1). Classification (GTDB taxonomy): domain Bacteria; phylum Acidobacteriota; class Terriglobia; order Acidiferrales; family UBA7541; genus Acidiferrum. Next base: position 12,349 of record CAVYFO010000018.1, read on the forward strand.
ACGGCATGCTCGTCATGCTGGAAAAAGGCCAGCAAACTTCGCGCGAGGCGCTGCTCCACCGCCTTGTGGACATTCAATTCGAACGCAGCGAAGACTTGCATCGCGGAACTTTCCGCGTTCGCGGCGACATGATCGAAATCTATCCGACCTACGACGATTACGCCTACCGCATCGAAATGTGGGGCGAGACGATTGACAAGCTGCGGCAGGTCGATCCGCTCACCGGCGAAGTCCGCGCTGGGGCGGAAGATTTGATGCGCGTGCCCATTTATCCGAAAAATCATTACGTCATGCCCCAGGAGCAGCGAGACCGCGCTATCGTCACCATTCAGGAAGAATTGTGGTGGTGGAAGAAGGAACTCGAGAAGCAGGGGAAATTCGTCGAAGCCCAGCGAGTCGTCCAGCGCACCATGTTTGACATCGAGATGATGCGCACCATCGGTTACTGCCACGGCGTCGAGAATTACTCGCGTCATCTCAGCGGACGCTTGCCCGGCGAAGCCCCGCCCACGCTGCTCGATTATGTCCCGCAGGATTTTCTGATGTTCATCGACGAATCGCACCAAACGGTCGGCCAGGTGCGCGGCATGTTCAATGGAGATCGTGCGCGAAAACAAACGCTGATCGATTATGGATTCCGCATGCCTTCGGCGCTCGACAATCGGCCTCTCACGTTCGAGGAGTTCGAGCACCGCATGAATCAGGTGATTTACGTCTCCGCGACGCCCGGTCCTTATGAGCTGACGAAATCAGGCGGGGTGGTCGTCGAACAGGTGATTCGTCCCACGGGGCTAGTCGATCCGCAAGTCGAGATTCGCCCGGTGAAAGGACAAGTGGACGATCTGCTCGAACAAATCCGCATCCGTGCCGAAAAAAACGAGCGCGTGCTGGTAACTACTTTGACGAAACGAATGGCCGAAGATTTGTCCGAATATTTCACGGAAGTCGGCGTCCGCTGCCGCTATCTCCATTCCGAAGTCGAGACGCTCGACCGAATCAAAATCCTGCGCGATTTGCGCCGCGGCGAATTCGACGTCCTGATCGGCATCAACTTGCTGCGCGAAGGCCTGGATTTGCCGGAAGTCTCGATGGTGGCCATCCTCGATGCGGACAAGGAAGGCTATTTGCGCAGCGCGACCGCGCTGATCCAGACCATGGGCCGCTGCGCGCGTCACATCGAAGGCCGCGCGATCTTATATGCGGATCGACGCACCGGCTCGATGAATCAGGCCATTGACGAAACGAACCGCCGCCGCACCAAACAACTCGAATACAACAAGGAAAACAACATCACGCCGATGTCCATCATCAAGTCCGTGGACATGGATCTCGCCCGTATCGTCGAAGCCGATTACGTGACTGTCCCCACGGATGACACCGAGCTGGACGCCGCGACAGCAAAAATCAAGAACGAAAAGCAGCTCGCCGAAATGCTGCAACAACTGGAAACGCAAATGCGCGAAGCCGCGAAAAAATTCGAATTCGAGCGCGCCGCCCAGTTGCGCGACCGCATCCGCTCCCTAAAACAAAAAGACGTCTCCGGTTTGTTTTCCACCGAGTCGGCTCCCGCCGCCGCTGCAGAATCTGCCGGCTAAGAAGCGGTGTTCGGCCACCACGCCGGCCGCCGCGCTTAAACAACGCCCCGTTTCAATTCTTTCAGCGGATAAAACGTTCCGCGCCACGTCACCCCGCCCTGCCATAGCGTCACCGCAACGGAGCGCGCGATCATATAGCAGAAGAGCACTGCTCCTATGGGGTGCGTCAGCGCGTACAGCGGTGAAACCTTGTTCACGATATCCACACTGGAGTGCATGCTCAGAGCAACGATCACCGCAATCCCCGCCAGGATGCGAATCCATCCGTGCGCTGCAAGAATCGCTACAAATGGAACTACATTGAACACAAGCATCCCCACCAGGCCTGCCGTCGCGAACCCGATGCTGTAGCCGAACGCGGCGAAAAAGTTTTTCGTCACGCCCCGAATCACGTTGCGCGCTCCGGCCTGCCAGCGCACCGTTATCCATTCCTGGGCAATCGCCACGCACGAACGGAAACCGCTTCGCTTCACGAGCTTTGCGAGTTTCATGTCGTCCACCACCTCCATCGCCAGCCGCCGGTGCGTGCCGATGGCTTCGTAAGCGCTGCGCCGCAACAATTGAAATGCACCGACCCCGACGTACGCGCGCGAATTCGGATTGCTGACGTTATATGCGTCGGTCGCCAGGTGAAACGCCAAACCAAAAAAGGTAATCAGCGTTTTTTCCCAGAAGCCGTGCATCTCGACGTTACAAAGCGCTGTCAGATGATCGAGATTTCGTTGTTTCGCCAAAGCCATCGCGCGCCGAAGAACGTCCGGCTTGAATCGCACGTCGGCATCCGTGAACAAAAGCCATTCACCGCTGGAAGCTTCGTAGGCTTTTTGCAACGCATGCGGCTTGCCAAGCCAGCCGCCCGGCAGTTCAGAGATGTGCACAACGCGAAAACGAGCATGAGCGGCGGCAAATTCGTCCAGAATGCTTCCAGTCGCGTCTTGCGAGCGGTCGTCGGCCGCAATGATTTCCAAGTTCCGGATAGTCGAGTTCCGCGAGCGTCGCCAGCGCCGCGGGCAGCTTTTCTTCTTCATCGCGCGCGGCGAAAATCAGGGAAACGGCCGGGCACTCCGTATCTGGAGCGGGTTCAAAATTCTTCGAACCACGGAAGTTTCGTGGCGCCATAAGCAGAGCGGAGACCGTGGAGGACCCAAAAAGCGGCGACGAGGAAGAAAAAAATAAGTCCAAAAGTGTGCATCAAAATTGGTGTCGAGCGTCGCCCTCAGGTTATCCTAGCATGTAATGCCAGGGACCCTTGCCATCATCGGTGCGGGACGCGTCGGGCGCGCACTCGGTCGGCGCCTCCGCGAGCTAGGTTGGAAGATCGGGGCGGTCGTGACGCGCGGTGAGCCCAGCGCGCGTAAAGCAGTGCGGTCCATCGGAGCGGGTCACGCACATGCGTTTATGACGCGTCAGGTTCTCGCGACCCAGTTGATCCTGATTACTACGCCGGACCGCTGCCTCGCCGAAGTGGCTGAAGAGTTGGCGCGCGTCGGCGCGGAAGAGTTGCGCGGTAAGATCGTACTGCACACCAGCGGCGCACTGAGTTCGGAAGTTCTTGCTCCGGTGAGACAATGTGGAGCGGCTGTCGGTTCGATGCATCCGCTGCAAAGTTTCAGCGGGGTCGGAATTCCGCCTCTCGATGGAAGAGTTTTTGCGATCGAAGGCGATCCTGCGGCGGTGCGCATGGCGCGGCATATTGCGCGCGCACTCGGTGCGATTCCTGCGCACATCGAGGGGTCGAAGAAGCCGCTTTATCACGCGGCAGGCGCTCTGGCCGCGGGAAGCGTTCTCGCCTTGATGGAAGCGGCCACGCGGCTGATGACCGCTGCAGGAATGAGACGGCGGGAAGCAGTACGAGCGCTGCTTCCGCTGACGCGGCAGGTGCTTGAGAATTTTGAACGCCTCGGACCGCGCGCGGCCTGGACCGGGCCTCTCTCTCGGGGAGATTATGGCGTGGTGGCGGCGCATGCCGCGGCGATGAAAGATTTGCCGGCGGAGTTCGTGCAAGCTTACGAGGCCGTGAACATTCTTGCGGCGCTGGTTCTGGGGCAAGATTCGGCGGCCATGGTGGCCGAGCTGGAAAAGGTTGCGGTGAGCAAGAAATCAAAAACGAAATCGACAGGGGGATGCGCGTGAAGCGACTGCAGATTGCGATAGAGAGCACGACGCTGGCGAATGGATTGAAAGTGGTGATCGCGCCGGACACGACGGCGCCAGTGGTGACGGTCGGCGTGTATTACAAAATCGGATTCCGGCTCGAGCCGCGCGGCCGCAGCGGATTTGCGCATCTTTTCGAGCACATGATGTTTCAAGGCTCGGCGAACGCGCCAAAAATGCAGCACATCAAGCTCATCAATTCGAGCGGCGGCGTGCTGAACGGCTCGACGCACTACGACGTGACGAATTATTACGAAGCGGTGCCGTCGAACGCGCTGGAACGCGTGCTGTGGCTCGAAGCAGACCGCATGCGCGCGCTCAAAGTCGACGACGAAAATTTGCGCAATCAGCGCGACGTGGTGAAAGAAGAAGTGCGCGTAAACGTTTTGAACCAGCCGTACGGCGGATTTCCCGTGGCTGGATTTGCCGCCGGTGGCGTTTCGCAACTGGGCGAATTCGCACAATTTTTATGGCGATTTCACGGATCTGGATGCTGCCGATCTCGCCGACGTTTTGGCGTTTTTCAAAACCTACTATGTGCCGAATAACGCGGTCCTGCTGATGCTCGGCGACGTGAAACCTGAAGAAGGATTTGCGCTGGCGAAGAAATTGTTCGCGGATATTCCCGCTGGACCGCCGCCGCCGTTCGCGGATCCCGCTGAGCCGGAACAGAACGAAGAGCGGCGCGGCAACGTCGAAGAGAAATTCGGAACGCTTCCCGCGATGGCCATCGGATACGTCGTGCCGAAGCGGCGCACTGCCGATTGGTGCGCGATGGCGCTGCTCGATCAAGCGCTGCACGGCGGGCGCGCCGGGAAGCTGTATCGCGAGCTGGTTCTCGAAAAACAGATCGCGGTCGAACTCGACGGGGGTATCGACGACATTTTCGGCTACAACGGGCCGACGCAGATGGTCACCCGCATTTTGCACAAGCCGGAATATTCCAGCGAGCAGACGCTCGCGGCGTTTGATGAAGCGATCCGCGAAGTTCAGGAAAAGGGAATCACCGAAGACGAACTCGCACAGTTGAAAGTGAAATGGGAATCGGATTATTTTTCGCTCCTCGAGAGCGGGCACGGCGGCATGCCGCGTTATGGCCTGATGCATCTGCTCGCGTGCTTTACCTTGTTTGATAATGAGCCTCAATTAGTCAATTCCATTCTCGACGGTTTTCTTGCCGTGAAGCGCGAAGACATTCAGGCCGCCGCGCAAAAATATTTGCGCAAAGAAAAACGCGCGATCGTGTTCCGGCTTCCGGCCCCAGCCAGCGTAAAGGAGGCCGCGTAATGGCCACTAAAGCGGTCGAAGTGAACGACTGCGGTTCCGGCGCTGGCTCCCGAACGGCAAGTCACTTGGCCGAACCGGAAGCGTGCGAAACTCTCGAACGGTCTCGAAGTGATCCTCGTGGAATCGCACACGATTCCGAAATTTCACGGAGAGCTCTATTTCCGTTCCGGCAACGCGGCGGCCATCGACCGCGGAACCGGACTTGCGGAAATGACGGCTACCGTAGTGCGAACGGGCACCGCGAAACGCGCCAGCAGGCAGATCGAAGAAGATTTGCGGCGCATTGGCGCGGACCTGGCTTCGAGCGCGGGTTCGGACACCAGCGCGATTTCGTTCGCGGGGCTTTCCGAATTTTCCGAGCCGTTGCTCGGCATGGTCGACGAACTGGCGCGAGACGCGGCGTTTCCGGAGGCCGAATTCGAGCGCGAACGGCGGCAAAAACTGGAAGAAGTAAAACTGTCGCGCACCGAGCCGGGATTTCTTGCCAGCGAGCGGCTGCGCAAAGTTTTGTTTGGCGCTCATCCTTACGCGCAGGTTTCGCCAAGCGAGGAGCAGGTCGCGGCGTACAAGCGCGAAGATTTGCTCGGCGTTTATCGCGATTTCTACACGCCGGAAAATGGTTTGCTGTTGCTCGTCGGTGATTTTGAGCCGGACGCGATGCTGAAAAGCGCTGAAAAAGTGTTCGGCGCGTGGCGCGGCAAAAAGCCGCGAAGCGAGCGTGTATCCCGCTCCGGCAAATCCGCGCGGCCGCCGCATTTACTTGGTGCATTTGCCGGGCGCGGTGCAAACACAAATTCTTGCGGGGTGCCACGCCATCACGCGGAAGCATCCGGACTGGGTGAAGCTCGGCGCTGACGAATAGTTTGTATGGCGGAGCGTTCAATTCGCGGCTGGTGATGAACATCCGCGAAGACAAGGGCTACACGTACAGTCCGCGAAGCGGCGTCAACGCGCTGCGCCAGTATGGCTACTTTTCTGTTTCGGCCGCGGTGCGCAATGACGTGGTTGCGGCGTCGCTTACCGAGATATTCTACGAGATGGATAAGCTGCGTTCCGTGCCGGTGCCGGAAGCGGAATTGGCCGACGCGCAAAATTATCTGAGCGGCATTTTTTCCATGGGCCTCGCGACACAAAATGGTTTGCTTTCGCAGATTTCCGTGGTTGCGCTGAACGAATTGCCGGACGACTACCTCGAGACATATCGGGCCAAGGTGCGCGCGCTGACGCCGAATGATTTGCTCGAAACAGCGCGCAAATATCTCGATTCCGCGAACATGCAAATCGTGGTCGTCGGCGACCGCGCGCAAATCGAATCGCAAGCCGCGCTCTTCGGCGACCTCGAAGTCTTCGACGCCCAGGGCAAGCGCCTTGGGCTAAATCAGAGATAATTAACAGTGTCTGTCTGTCCCTGATGATTATACTGTCCGGTTTGTTCCGACGGTTCCCAGTGCCACGCTCGGTCCTATCCCCTTCCTGGCCATTTCGCCCGAATCTCTATCGTTCTATTTGCTTTGCGTTACGCCTGGCTCCCTCGCTGCCAAGAAAAACCTCCGCCGGCTCCGATCAATATCAATACGGCGAACTCGGAGGAACTGCAGCTGGTGCCGGGGATTGGGCCGGTGACGGCGGAGAAGATTTTGCAGATGCGCAAGTCGTACGGGCTGTTCAAGAGCGTGGATGATTTGCGGGCCATCAAGGGCATTGGTCCGAAGCGGCTCGAAAAAATGCGCAAGTACTTGACGGTTGGGAAAGCGGCTTCGCAGAAAAAGGCTGAGCCCATGGCGACGCCCGGCAGAGCGACGAATCCTTCCCCGTAGCTTGCCGCCACCTCAGCGTCCGAAACAAAAAGCAGATTCCCGAAGGTCGGAACCCGGTCGCTTCGCTCGGAATGACAATTCTCTTGTTTTTGGCGGGCATTGAAGCGAACGAGGGAGGGGCGAGCCCCTCCCCTACGGGCTTTGTGATGGGCGCGAGTTGGAGAGGCATCAGAGGACCTGGTGCGTGGGGCGGGGATCGCCGGGTTTGGATTCGTTGATGCGGAGGGGGACTTGGTCGGCGATGGTGATGCCGTAGCCTTCCAGGGCGACCACTTTTTTGGGGTGGTTGGTTAGCACGCGGATGTCTTTTAGGCCGAGGTCGATAAGGATTTGGGCGCCGATGCCGCTTTCGTGCTGGACCATGCGCTGGCGCGCGGGTTCGCGGTCGAGCTGGCCGCGTTTGTGAAAATGGATTTGCGGAAGAACGCCGGCTTCCTCAGGAGTATCGACGCTGAAGCCGCGGCCGGTGTGGTGGAGATAAAGGAAGACGCCGCGGTCTTCTTTGGCGATGGCGGCCAGGCTGCGCGAAACGAGCTCGCTGCAATCGCAAGTGGTTGAACCGAAGACGTCGCCGGTGAGGCAGTGCGAGTGTACGCGCACGAGGGCTGGCGTTTCGCCTTCGAGGTTGCCGCGCACTAAAGCGATGTGCTGGTCGTGGTCGACGTCGCTGGCATAGGCGATCATGCGGAAATCGCCGAAGCGAGTAGGAAGCACCGCTTCCGCGACGCGGCGGACATAACGCTCATGCTGCATGCGATAGCGGATCAGATCGGCCACCGTCAACATCTTCAAATTGTGCTGTTTGCAAAATTCGTGGAGCTGCGGCACGCGGGACATCGTGCCGTCTTCATTCATGATTTCGCAAATGACGCCGCTGGGATTGAGTCCGGCGATGCGGGCGAGGTCGACGCTGGCTTCGGTCTGGCCGGCGCGGACGAGCACGCCGCCATTGCGGGCGCGCAGCGGGAAGATGTGGCCGGGGCGAGCGAGATCCTGAGGCTTGGTCTTGGGATCGATGGCGGTGAGGATGGTGATGGCGCGGTCGGAGGCGCTGATGCCGGTAGAGACGCCGACTTTCGCGTCGATAGCTTCGGTAAAGGCGGTGCCGTGGACGCTGGTGTTGATGGGCGACATGAGCGGGAGATGGAGTTCGTCGCAGCGCTGCTCGGTGAGGGCTAGACAGATCAGGCCGCGGCCGAACTTGGCCATGAAGTTGATGACTTCGGGAGTGATTTTTTCGGCGGCCATGGTGAGGTCGCCTTCGTTCTCGCGGTCCTCGTCGTCGACCAGGACGATCATGCGGCCCTGGCGGATGTCTTCGACGGCTTCTTCGACGGTGGCAAAGATGGGTTGATCAGGCGTCATGGTATTGGCTCTGGGAGTAGTTTAGCGAATTTGACGCGATGACGTAATGACGTAAAGAGGTATCGAGGTAAGAAAAGAAGAGAATCTCGGTTGGCCCCCCTAGATTTTTTGTAAACGCTGGATTTAAAGGACTTAGCTTTGACGTAAGTGCTTTAGAATGTGTGTTTACGGGAGGGCGCGTAAGTGTTGCATTCAAACGGGATGTGTGAGGGGTGGGGGCTAGCCGCGGACTCGGCAGCGAGCGCGAGCGGGCCGGGAGAAGGGGATGCGTACCCCCACCCCCGGGGTATCCCGAAGTTGTGAAGTAAACGATAGAAGGGGAAGAGTTTGCGGGGCTTTCTGTGGGTGCGATGTTTACTCGGAATGGAAAAAGAGGGAAGAGATTGGGTTGATGTGGATGCGTGGCAAGTTGGGTGGCCAGGCTTCGTGGGGATTTTAACGCAGAGGGCGCGGAGTTCACAGAGAAGAGGGGAGGGCGGAGAGCTAGAAGGAAATTTCGCGAAGCAAACATAAGAAATTATAGCCTACATCTATGTAACTGTCAATAGATATTATTCATGAGTACTAGATTCGAAAACAGTACTTTCGAATCGGCTGTGGAAAAACGATGCCAAGGGGATTGCACAGAGAGCTCGGAGAGCACCGAGAGCGCGGAGAATTGCATGGACGTCGCGGGGATTTGCTCCTTTCTGCATGACAGAGCCAAACCAACGGGTTGTGCGGCGCATCTTAGGAGCGGGAGGGTAACAACCATGTCGAAACTAGCGATTTGGGCAGAACTGGAAGCGAAACCGGGGAAAGAGGAGGAAGTGGCGAATTTTCTGAAGTCGGCGCAGCCACTGGCGGAGAAGGAGCCGGAGACCATCACGTGGTACGCGATAAAGATGGGTGGGCCGAAGTTTGGGATTTTCGATACGTTTGCGGATGAGAAGGGGCGGGAGGCGCATTTGACAGGCGAAATCGCGAAAGCACTAATGGCCAGGGCGCCGGAATTGTTTGCGAAGGAGCCGGCAATTCATAAGCTCGAACTGCTGGCGGCGAAGGTGCCAGGCGCAGCAGGGACGAAGGCAAAGTCGGCGTAGGCCAGTCTGCGAAGGCGCGCTTGCGCTTGCTCTAGAAGAACGCCTGGCTTCACGAGAACTGGATCAGGTCGACCCAGCAGTGCCCAGAGCGAGATTGCTTTTGATGAGAATTGCGGTTCGATTTGGCTGCCTGAAATCGAGCAGACTTCTGCGCTCAGGGCTCGACGCGCGGGGAATTCCTCGTTGTTCCCACCGTGCAGGCGGCGGATACAAGACCACTTAAGGCTGTCGGCGACGACGCCATGCCGAAAATTCAGTTGGCGCTTTACTAGGCTGAGCGTATTTCCCACTCGGAAAGCCACAGTGCGAATCTGCGTTCGCAGATTAGGGTTGACATGGCTATTTGAGATGGCTACATTGAGGGTATGAAAGTAAGTGTAGCGGATGCGAAGAACAAGCTGCCGGAATTGATCAGGGCGGTGGAAAACGGCGAAGTGGTGACGATTTGCCGGCGCGGGGAGCCTGTGGTGGACATCGTGCGGACAAAGGAAGCCAAGCGCAAAGGGCCGCAGTTCGGGACGTTACGGGGGAAGGTTGTGGAGATTGACCCGGACTGGTGGAAGCCGATGACGGATGAAGAGGTGGAAGCGTTTGTAGAGGGCCGCTACAAGTGAGAGTGCTGTTGGATACCGTCACGTTTCTGTGGTCTGTGAAAGAACCGGAACGAATCTCGAAAAAGGCCATGGCGATTCTAGCCGAGCCGGAAACAGAGCGCGAGATTAGCGCGGTTTCGCTGTCGGAGATGGCCATCAAGTGGGCAATCGGGAAGTTAGGAATTTCGCGGAGCGAAGTCGAGCAGGGAGTGGTGGACCTGGAGCTGCGCGTCCTGCCTTTTAACGGTGTGCATGCGTACAGAATGTTTGTGCTGCCGATGCACCACACGGATCCGTTTGACCGGCAGATTATCGCGCAGGCGATGGTCGAGGAGATTCCGGTGGTGACCTCCGATCGTATTTTTGGAGCTTATCAAGAGTTGCAGGTGATCTGGTAGCTTGCCAGAAGGACACTGAAATAGAGCGGGTCTGCAGTTACGCCACAGCGTCCTGCTGAGGTGGAATCATGCAAATAATTAGAGTTTTTGCAGCGGGCCGGGGAGGATGCCGGCTAAAGAGAATTTGCCGGGGCCGGCGAAAAGGAGGCCGAGGGAGAGGAGCAGCTCGGTAAGGGCGTACTCCATGCCGCCGTGGCTGATGTCGTAGCCGTGTGGGTAATGAACCATGATGACGGCGCCGCACATGACGATGATGACGCAGACCGCGCCGACGCGGAGGAGTGCACCAAGCAAAATGGCGATGCCGCCGGCGAATTGTGCGAGGCCGACTAGATAGCCGACGGCTAGTGGCATTTTCATGAAGGCGGCGAAGTTGTGGGGGCCGGGACCACCGAAAGCGCCGAAGAGGATGGCGGCGCCATGGTAGATGAACGGGAGCGAGCAAGCTACGCGCATAATGAGGAGCTCGAAGTTGAGTTCGCGAACGGTTTCGGATGGACGGGAGCTGGATGTGGCCATGGGGAACTCCTCCTTTTAGATGGAAATGGTGTATCAAAAGGCGTGGGGAAAAGACAAGGGGTTTTCGGCGGAGCATCGGCTGCGGGCGGGGATGGGAAATCAGGGATTTTGGGCTGGGGCGCGGTTGGGGATTCCTGGGAAGCCTCGAAGCGAAAGCGCAAGGCCAGCGACCAGAAGCCAGAGAGCAGCGGCGTAGACGGCGTACCAGAAGGCTTCCTGCGGCGCAGTGGCGGCTGGCGGGCTGAAGACGACAAGCGAACCTGTCGAGAAAACATGCATTAGTTGGGCGAGGAGGACGCTTTTGGTGTGGGAGTACAGCCAGGAGATGAGGACGCGCATGGCGGTCATGGCGGCGGCGAAGGCGAGGAAAAAGTGCAGCCAGTAATGACCGTGGGGGATGGCGGTACCGAGGAAGTTGATGACGGGGATGTGCCAGCAGCCCCAGAGGAGGCCGAGGAGAATGGCGGCGCGCAGAGGCGGCAGCTTGTGGGACATTTTGGGGAAGGCGAAGCCGGTCCAGCCGATTTCTTCGAAGAAACCGGCTGGGATGCCGAAGGCGAGGCCTATCCAGAAATGGTTGGGGGAGTAAATCGGGGAAACGAATGTTTTCAGTAGAAGGAGAATGGAGAGGATTAGGACCGGAGGAATGAGTAGCGCGGCATACCAGCGGGCGGGAAAACGGATGTGGCTCATGCGGGAGAAGAGATCGCGGAGACCGGCGGGGCCGTCGAAGAGGCGAGTGAGGAGGATGCCGGAGAGGCTGGGGCCTATGAGCATCGCGGGGAACATCAGGATCCCGGTTAAGTTCGGGAGGGGTTGACCGCGGAGGAGGTGGGGAGCGGCGACGAGAAATGCGCCTAGCCAGGAGAGGAAGAAAGTCAATCCAAAGTAGCAAACGGCTGGATGGCGCTGCGGCCATGCGCTGGGCGAAGGAGCGGCAGTGGCTTGTACGGACATGAGATGGAAGGGATTCTACACGGTGTCAGCCGTACGTATCGGCAGAAACTCGAAGTGAGGACCGAGGCAAGGAATCAACAGAAACCAAAGCTTACGGCTGCGATTGCAGTTTCGCTCGTAGCGCGTCAAATTTGGTTGAATTTGGTTCTTCCTTTGCTTGGCCGAGTTTCCAACTCTTGAGAAAAGTGTCGGCAAATAAGGGGTGTGCGATGGCCGCCTGCTGGATACGAGGGAAAATCAATTCAAAATGAAAATCCAAAAGGCGTTCCAAAAGCAGACATGCAATCGCCCATCTTAGGTCTTCTTGTTCGTGAATTCCCCATTTCAAGACAAAAGGTAGGATTGCCTCGGGCTCATTCTCGATGAAGTCTTCGATGAGCATGATGGCCTGCCAGCGGGGATCTCTTTCCCCGTCCGGCGCGACTTCCCCAGGAAGGATTTGTTCTGCGGCTTCGATCGCTTCTTGAACGTTGGCCAGCACTAGGAGCTACCTTCAGACGGGAATAGTCTAAACGCTCCGGGCCAAACTACGTAGCGCATGATTCTCGGGTTATCGACAAACAAAAAGGGCGTCCTGGTTTGCACCGAGGACGCCCTTTGGATTGAGGTTTGGGGCGAGCTGGTAAAGCTGCCCGGAGCACAGGCTGAAGCCTGTGCCACCTGGATTTAGTACATGCCGCCCATGCCGCCGGCGCCGGGGGCTCCGCCGCCACCAGCCGCTGCAGCCTTTTCTTCCTTGATTTCAGCGATGAGGGCTTCGGTCGTGAGCATGAGGCCCGCGATCGAGGCTGCATTCTGAAGGGCAAGGCGGGTGACCTTGGCCGGGTCGATGACACCCATCTTGACCATGTCGCCGTACTCGCCAGTCTCGGCGTTGAAGCCGAAGTTTTCTTCCTTGGACTCGCGGATCTTGCCGATCACAACGGCGCCTTCGTGGCCGGCGTTGAGAGCGATCTGGCGGGAAGGCTCTTCGAGAGCGCGACGCACGATGCCTGCGCCAACGGCTTCGTCATCGTGCAGCTTGAGCTTCTCGACAGCCGCGATGCAGCGGAGCAGAGCGGAACCGCCGCCTGCAACGATGCCTTCTTCGACAGCCGCGCGGGTGGCGTGCATAGCGTCTTCGACACGCGCCTTCTTTTCCTTCAGTTCGGTCTCGGTCGCTGCGCCGACTTTAATGACGGCGACGCCGCCGACGAGTTTGGCAAGGCGTTCCTGGAGCTTTTCCTTGTCATAGTCGCTGGTGGTGTTTTCGACCTGGGCGCGAATCTGCTTCACACGGCCTTCGATGTCCGCGGACTTGCCGGCGCCTTCGATGATCGTGGAGTTGTCCTTGTCGATGGTGACTTTCTTGGCGCGGCCGAGGTCCTCGAGCTTCACGTTTTCGAGCTTGATGCCGAGGTCTTCGGTGATGGCCTTGCCGCCGGTGAGGGTGGCGATGTCTTCGAGCATCGCTTTGCGGCGGTCGCCAAAGCCAGGGGCCTTGACGGCAGCGCACTGCAGCGTGCCGCGGAGCTTGTTAACCACCAAGGTGGCCAGCGCTTCGCCTTCGATGTCCTCAGCGATGATTAAGAGAGGCTTGCCCATCTTGGCGGTCTGCTCGAGCAACGGGAGCAGGTCCTTCATCGAGGAGATTTTCTTCTCGTGGATGAGAATGCGAACGTCTTCGAGGACGCATTCCATGCGATCGGGGTCGGTGATGAAGTAGGGCGAGAGGTAGCCGCGGTCAAACTGCATGCCTTCGACTACTTCGAGGGTCGTCTCCATCGTCTTGGATTCCTCGACGGTGATGACGCCATCCTTGCCGACCTTCTTCATGGCTTCGGCGATGATGCCGCCGATTTGCTTGTCGTTGTTGGCGGAAATCGTCCCAACCTGGGCGATCATGTCGCCCTTGACGTCTTTGTGGAGCTTGCGGATTTCTTCGACGGCCACTTCGACGGCCTTTTCGATGCCGCGCTTGAGAGCGGTCGGGCTGGCGCCTGCGGCGACAGTCTTGACGCCTTCGCGGAAGATAGCCTGCGCGAGAACGGTTGCGGTGGTGGTGCCGTCGCCGGCGACGTCAGACGTCTTCGAGGCGACTTCACGAACCATCTGAGCGCCCATATTCTCGAGAGGATCCTGGAGCTCGATTTCCTTGGCCACGGTCACGCCGTCCTTGGTGATGATCGGCGCGCCGAACTTCTTTTCGATCACCGCGTTGCGGCCCTTGGGGCCGAGGGTGATCTTCACTGCGTCGGCGAGGACGTTCACGCCACGTAGAATCGCCTGGCGGGAATTCTCACCTGTTACAATCTGCTTCGCCATACTGGTATTTCCTCCTGATCAGCTTTCTGCGAACTGCGAAATTTTTCAGCTAACTGCTTGCCTTGCTACATCAGCGGGCACGGCATGCCATGCCCCTACGAGCCGGAACAAAAACTACTTCTTGGCGGCTTTGGCGGCGCCGCTCAGCTTGGCCAGAATCTCTTCTTCGCGAAGAATGAGGTACTCTTCGTCGTCGAGTTTGATTTCCGTCCCGCTGTATTTGCCGAACAGAACGCGGTCGCCTGCTTTCACGTCGAGAGGGATCAGTTCGCCCTTCTCGCGCTTGCCGGCGCCGACGGCGATCACTTCGCCCTCCATGGGCTTTTCTTTTGCGGAGTCAGGGATGATGATGCCTCCCTTGACGCTTTCTTTTTCTTCAATGCGCTTCACGATGACACGGTCGTGGAGCGGGGTCAGATTCACTGCCATCTTGGAAGAACCTCCATAGGTGATCTTGCGTTTTGAAAAGAGACTGGAAGTGCGGAAGGCAATTAGCACTCCTCGCAGTCGACTGCTAATATAGCTAGAAACAGATTGCATGTCAAGGATTTAGCAGACAGATGGGTGGAGTGGCTGTGAATTTCTAGCGCTATTAAGTCATTTGTCTACAGTAGTTTATATGGTGCAAGAAAAATACGACACTTGGTGATTGCCGTGCAGTTTTTCTGGGCATAGAATCTGCGCGAGGTAGCGTGGTGCCCCTTCAGGTTCACGAGCGGCTGATCGTCTTTACGGCTGGGACGCTGCTGTCATTCTTCTGGATTGTCGTCATCCTTGGCCATCGGCGGCAACGGAATTTCGAGCGCATCTTCTTCTTCGTTTGTTTGGCGCTGGTTTTCTTTTTCGGATGCTCGCTCTTAGCACTCAACGCCCAGCTCTATTACACACTGGTCCCGCAGGCTTTGGCGATTTTTGCCTGGACGATTCTTTGCCTGGGTTTATGGTTCTTGCCGTCCTTGCTGCTCCATCTGCAGGTTGAATATGCCGACGTCCGAACCATGATTGGTTCCGGAAAGATGAAGAGGCTGTGGCTTGCCGGAGCCTATGCTCCTGCGGTCTTGCTCATTCCTTACCTTTATGCGGCCTTGCAACTGCGATCAGGTAGGGACTTCGATTTGCCCAGCAATTCTCTAGGCATCCCCTTCCAAATCTGGCTCCTCAGCGCGATCGTGCTGTGCATCGTTTGGCAACGGCGTTTCATGATGAGGGCGCCGGATAGGGAACAGATATCTTTCCACCGCCAACTGCGAAACAACTTTAGCGTTTTGGCCATCTGGATGGTTATCGGTCACGCGTTCCTTTGGCGATGGCCAAGAAATGAGAGTGCCGCCGCTGCTTATGGGTGGCTTTTGGCTCTCATTGCTCTGGTGCCGCTTGTCAGTCTCGTACGCAACGTTCAAAAGTTCAATTTCTTGCAGATCGGCAAGCAGCGGAATCTCATCTATGCGGTCTTTGCGACCTTTCTCGCGCTGCTTTATCTCGGGCTGATTCGGCGAGCGAGCTTGTGGTTGGAGCCGTATTTGCCACCGGAGGCGACGGCGGCCCTGCTGTTGTTTCTCCCTGTGGTGTTCTTCGAGCCACTTCAGCGGTTGATGAGAGGGATCCTTCGCCGGACCGCGCAATCGGAAATGGATCACGCGCAGCGCATGCTGGCACCCATTCAGGAAGTGGCGCGGCTCGGCAATTTTGGGAAGCTAGCGGCTTTTGTCGAAAAGTGGCTCGGCGACGAGTTAGAGCTCGCGGAAGTAAAGCTTTCTTTCGGCAGTGCCGCCGAGAATGAATTAGAGCAGAGGGGATCCGAAGAGATTTTTGCAATCCGACAATCCGGGCGCACTTTGGGAACACTGCACGTTAAGGCGCATGGGGCGATGTTATCGGGCGAAACGGCGGCGGCGCTGGAGTTTTTGTGCGAGCAGTTGCCGGGGGCGCTGGATTTGTGCCGGTTGATCGAGGAGAAGCTGCAATTGGAAAGGGAACTGGCGGAGAGAGAGCGGCTGGCGGTTTTGGGGCAGATGGCCGCTAGCATTTCGCACAATTTGAAAAATCCGTTGGGATCGATCAAGACGATTTTGCAGGTGCAGTTGGAGAACGCGGAGTTGCCGGAATCGATTCGGGGCGAAACGAAGATGGTGCTGGAGGAGATTGGACGATTGTCGTCGAAGCTGAACCAGTTGCTCCAGTTCAGCCGGCCGACGGTGCGCGGGGGCGCTGTACCGGCGATTTGCGACGCGCGGGTCGTGGCGGAAGAGGTTAGCGGAGTGATGCGGCATGAGGCCGAGCGGCGCGGATTGGTACTCGAAGTGGATGTCGCGGCAGATGGAGTGAGGTTGGCGGCGAGCGCGCAGGCGGTCAGCGAGATCTTGTCGAATCTGGTGGTGAATGCGCTAGAAGCTACTCCGCGCGGCGGGCACGTGAAAGTGAGCGGTTCGACGAATGGCAATGAGTATTTTTATTCGGTGGAAGACGACGGGCCGGGAGTTCCTGAAAACGCGCGCGAGAAAATTTTGCAGCCATTTTTTACGACGAAGACGCAGGGGACGGGGCTGGGGCTGGCGATTGCGGCGAGGCGCGTGGCGGAAATCGGCGGAACGTTGGAGTGGGAGAGCCCTGTTCGCGCAGGCCACGGCACTCGGTTTGAAGTGAAGATGCCGATGAAGGACGGGAGCGGATAGCAGAGCGAAAAAACGGAGATGCGAGAAAGCAACGCTGCGCGATGGGCTCAGGTTTTTCTTAACAAAGAGGTCACAGAGTTCACGGAGAGTTGGGATGAAGACGATACTGATTGTGGATGATGAGCCAGCGGCGCGGTATGGGTTGCGGCGGGCGCTCGAGGCGAAATACAGGATCGCGGAAGCAGATTCGGCGGAGGCGGCGCGCGCTGCGCTGAACACGGAACGGCCAGACCTCGTGCTGCTCGACGTCGTGCTGCCGGGGCAGAGCGGGCTTGAATTCTTGCAGTGGATGCGCGGGCAAGGAAGCGAATTGCCCGTGCTGATGGTGTCGGCGCTGGATACGGCGAAGACGGCGGTGGAGGCGCTGCAACTTGGCGCGGCGGATTATTTGGTGAAGGGATTTGAACTGGAGGAACTGCGGCAGCGCGTGGCGAATCTCTTGAAGCTGGCCACGCTCGAAAAAGAGAATGATTCTTTGCGGCGGCGGATGGCGACGGAGGGGCAGTTTGGGCAGATGATTGGGCGGACTGCGGAAATGCGGCGGGCGTTTGAGATGGCGGATCGTGTCGCGTCGGCGGATTCGACGGTGCTGATTCTGGGCGAGAGCGGAACGGGAAAAGATTTGATGGCGCAGGAGATTCATGCGCGGTCGCCGCGGGCGGGGAAGGCGTATGTGGCTGTGAATTGCGCGGCATTGCCGGAGACTTTGATTGAGTCAGAGTTGTTTGGGTATGAACGCGGGGCATTTACGGGCGCGGCGCAGCAGAAAAAGGGGAAATTCGAATTGGCATCGGGCGGCACATTGTTTTTGGATGAGATCGGCGACATGAATCCCGTCACGCAGGCGAAAGTGTTGCGAGCACTGGAAAACCGCACCATCGAGCGGCTGGGCGGAACGCAGACGATTCCAGTGGATGTGCGCGTGATCAGCGCGACGCACCGGAATTTGGCGGCGGAGATTCGCGAGGGGAAATTTCGCGAGGATTTGTTCTACCGATTGCGTGTAGTGACGATCGAGTTGCCGCCACTGCGCGCGCATAAAGAGGATATTCCAGTACTGGCGGAGGCGTTCTTGCAGATGCATACGGCTAGATTGCGCAATGGAGCTGGAGCGGGAGGGGCAAGCCCCTCCCCTACAAAGCGGCTCACGCGGGAGGCATTGGCGGCGATTGAGCGTTACGACTGGCCTGGGAATGTGCGCGAACTAAAGAATGCGCTGGAGCGAAGCCTGGTGTTGTGCCGAAGCGAGGAGATCGAAGCTGGGGACTTGCCTCAGGAAGTGGTGAGCGGGGAGGCTGCGCCTCACAAATTTCCTGAGGGCGCGAACGAGGATGGATTCGGCGAAAAAGATTTTCGAGAAGCTAAACGGAAGTTTGAGGTCGCGTATATTACGAAACAGCTTGTGGAGCATCGTTGGAATGTTTCGAAGACGGCGGCGACGATTGGTTTACACCGGCAGAGCTTGCAGGAAAAATTGCGGGAATTAGGGATTCGAAGACCGGGGAGGGAATTGCCGGAAGAAGACTAAGAATTTACACGCGAGTTCGCGGAGAATGCGGAGCGCAAAGAGAAAAGGAGCCGGGAGCCAATCATTGAGCGCGGAGAACAATGAAGGAAGAGTTGGCGGATACGTTTTGGCTGGCGGCGGAAGCACGCGATTTGGAAGGGACAAGGCTCTGGTGGAGTTCGCGGGAAAGCCGATACTCGAGCGCATGGTCGAATTGATGCGGAGCTTTGAGCAAGACGTGAAGATCGTGGCCGCGCCCGGAAAATATTCGGGTTTCGGGGCAGAAATTGTCGAAGATCGCTGGCCGGGCGAAGGACCTCTCGGAGGAATCATTACTGCGCTGATTCACGAGCAAGAAAATGACCTGACGCGCGAGTGGATTTTCATCGTGAGTTGCGATATGCCCTTTTTAACCGCGAATTGGATGAACTACCTTTGCGGGCGAGCAGTGAAGAGCGGGGCTCAAGTCGTGCTCCCGCAGTCCATCCATGGGCCGGAGCCGCTGTGCGCGGTTTGGCGAACGGACGCGCGGGCGGTTATCCAGGACCAGTTTGAGCAGGGAGTCCGCAAGGTGACTGCGGCAATAGCAAAGCTAAAAGCAGAAGTCCTTGACGAGGCCGACTGGAAACGATTTGATAGCGCTGGGCGGCTTTTCTGGAACATGAACACGGCGGCGGATTACGAAGAAGCACGCCGGATTGTGGAAACAGAATCGAAGTAGAAGCTTTAGGGATTTAGGACGCTTGATCAGCAAGCGATGACTTCGGCGGACATCGACGATGATGGAATTGATCGGAACCAAGAAAAGCATCGAGGGCAAGACCCAAGACTTTTTTGAGTTTCGCGACGTTTGCAAATCGTTTGATGAAAACGAAGTGTTGAAAAACGTCAGCTTCATCGTAAAGCGCGGCGAAACTTGCGTGATCATGGGGCGCAGCGGCGTGGGCAAGTCCGTTTCGCTAAAGCACATCATGGGATTCATGAAAGCGGATTCCGGGCGGATTCTTGTGGACGGCGAAGACGTGACGGACTTCAGCGAGCAGCAGTTCGAAGAGGTGCGGCGCAAAGTGACGATGGTATTTCAGTCGGGCGCACTGTTCGATTCGCTGACGGTTGCAGAAAACATAGCGTTTCCACTGGAAAAGCAGCCGGGGCTCGAGGACGAAGACATTGACGAATATGTCGTGAAATTGGCGAAAATGCTGGAAGTGGAAGAGGTGCTCGAGAAACTGCCAAGCGAGTTATCGACAGGGATGAAGCGCGCGGTGGCCATGGCTCGGGCTTTCGCGCAAAATCCCGAAGCGATTTTATTCGACGAGCCGACAACGATGGTGGATCCGATCATGGCCGGACACATGGGCGACTTGATTTTGCGATTGAAGGAAGCGTTTCACCGCACCTCGATTGTCGTGACGCACGACACGCACCTCGCGAAAAAGCTGGCCGACAGCGTGGTTTTTCTGCAAGAAGGCCGCGTCGCGTTCTTCGGCTCCTGGGACGATTTTGAAAACTCGAAGGATCCTTTCCTCCATAATTTCCGCATGCAGGATGCTCTAATTCCCGCGCTGGACGTGACTCTGTGAGCCAGTCGGATGGCGGCGCTGCCGATCCCATCAAGCAATTACGCAAGGCGATGGGCTTCTGGGACGTTTTGCTTTTCAATATTGCGACAGTTCTGGGGCCGCGTTGGATTGCGGCGGCTGCACACAACGGAACGTCTTCGATCAGTTTGTGGGTGCTCGCGGCGGTCTTCTTTTTTGTGCCCACGGCGTTCGTGATTACCGAGCTTTCCACACGGTTTCCTAATGAGGGCGGCTTGTATGTTTGGTCGAAGGAAGCCTTCGGCGACTTTCATGGATTTGTCGCGGGCTGGACTTACTGGATTTATTCGTTCTTTTATTTTCCTGGACTGCTTCTGGCTAGCGCGGCGATGGCGGCATACATCGGTGGGAGTTCGTGGGGACATCTGGCCGAAAATCGCCCATTTTTGCTGATTGGTTCGGTCCTTTTACTGGCTATTGCGGTGGGAATGAACATTGTCGGGCTAAATATTGGGAAGTGGTTGCAAAACGCGGGCGGCGTGATGACGTACATTCCGCTGCTGTTGCTGGTGGGGACGGGCGGCGTGATCTGGCTGCGCTATGGCTCGGCAACGCATTTCACCTGGACGAACATGATGCCGCACTGGAATTGGGAGACGGTGAATTTTTGGCCGCAGATTCTCTTCGCGTTTGCGGGATTGGAGCTGGTTTCCGCAATGAGCGATGAAATCCGTGATGCGCAGAGGACCCTGGCGCGCGCTATTTGGAGTTCGGGAATACTGATTGCCGTGATTTATATTGCCGGAACGTTTGCGGTGCTTACGATCATGCAGGCCGCGCCGGTGGATCCAAAATCCGGCGTGTACCAGGCGCTGGCGGTCGGGTCGGAGACATTGAAGATTGGATTGGTTGGCATGATCGCGGCGTTTTTGGTGACGTTTGGGAATGCGGGTGGAGTGGGAACGACCGTGGCAGGACTTTCGCGCGTGCCGTTCATTGTTGGAGTTGACCGTTATTTGCCAGCGGCTTTTGGAAAGTTGCATCCGAAGTGGCGGACGCCGTATGTGGCGATACTGGTGCAAGCGGGAATCTCGCTGGCGCTGCTGCTGCTGAGCAATATCAATGAGACGACGAGCGGGGCGTATCAAATCCTTGTGGACGCAACGACGATTTTGTACTTCATTCCGTTTCTTTATATGTACGCGGCGGTGATCAAACTTGCCGGGCGGAAGGATCGCGGAGCGAGTGAGCACGCTGTGCTGATCCCTGGCGGGAAAATCGGTGTATGGACTGCTGGCGGATTTGGATTTCTTATCGCGCTCGGTGGAATCGTTCTGTCTTTCATCCCGCCGGGTGAAACGGAGAACAAGTTTGTGTTCAGCGTGAAACTGATCAGCGGGACGGTGATCGCCGTTGCGCTTGGATTGATTTTGTACTATCGCGGCGTGCGCGCGAAGGCGCGAGAGGGCGTGAGCTGAATTACCTTGAAAAACGGCAAGCAAATCAAATGTAAAGCAATCTCTTGCTCAAAAACCTTCCACGATTAGTTTTTCCATGCTGAGCTTCGAAATTGGCGTAGCGTGGCTTTCCTCGCGTGCTTCGAGATAGCGCGCCACATATTCGCCGAGGATGTCGCCTTCAAGGTTGACCGCGTCGCCGGGTTTGCGGCCGCGAAGATTCGTGTGTTCGTAGGTGTAGGGTATTACGGCGATTTCCGCGACGCGCGTCTCGTTGCTCCATCGCGCGACCGTAAGGCTGATGCCGTCGATCGCGATGGATCCTTTCGGCACGAGGTAGCGCGCAAAGTTTTCAGGAACTTCCACGCCAAACCACCAGTTTTCGCTTTCGGGGCTTTCAGGATCGAGGCGCGTCACGCGGCCCGTGCCGTCAACGTGCCCTTGCACAAAATGGCCGCCAAATTCCTTGCCGGCCGTGAGAGGTTGTTCCAAATTAACGCGGGAGCCTTTTTTCAGTCCGCCGTTTTTCGCGCCGAAAGATGTTTTCTGGATGGTCTCGCCGGAAAGATCGGCGGAGAAAGTTTCTTTCCCAAGAGCGACGACTGTCAGGCAGCAGCCGTTCACCGCGATGCTATTGGAAACAGCGAGCGCAGGGACGACGCTGGGAGCGTGTATCGTGACACGCCCGCCGCCGGACTGCACGCCGAGAGTTTCGATTGTGCCGAGATGTTCGATGATTCCCGTGAACACGACTTCCCCTGGATTCCGCACAAGTTGCTCTGGAACGAGTTTACAGCATTTCACAGCGCAAGCAGAAAGCACTACACTACGGTCGAACAAGTCACAGATTCATTCGAGGTTGCGCTATGAAGGCCTGCCTGCTCAACGTTCCTGCTCGAACCGAAACGAATCCACTCCAGTTTACTGATGTTCCCGTGCCGCAACCCGCCAAGGGAGAGGTGCTGATTCGCGTGCGCGCGTGCGGCGTGTGCCGGACCGATTTGCACGTCATCGAAGGCGAATTGCCTCCGAAGAAATCTCCAGTGATTCCCGGGCACCAGGTTGTCGGCATTGTTGAAAAGCTGGGCGAAGCCTCGCGGCGCTTCAATCTCGGAGCGCGCGTTGGCGTCGCCTGGCTGCACCACACCGACGGGGTGTGCATGTACTGCCGCATGGGCGAGGAAAATCTTTGCGACAACCCGACATTCACAGGGTACAGCGTCGACGGCGGCTACGCGGAATACGCCGTTGCGCCCGAAGACTTCATTTACGCGATTCCCGATGGTTTTCACGACGAGCAGGCCGCGCCGCTGCTTTGCGCGGGAATCATCGGATTCCGGTGCTTGCGGCTCTCCGGGATCAAGCCCGGTGGGCGGCTGGGATTCTATGGTTTTGGCGCGGCGGCGCACGTGGCGATTCAGGTGGCGCGGCATTGGGGCGTGACGGTCTATGCATCGACACGCGATGCGCGGCACCAGAAGCTGGCGCGTGAACTCGGCGCGGCGTGGGCCGGCGGAACTCTCGATGCGCCCCCGGAAAAACTCGACGCCGCGATTGTCTTTGCCCCAGCGGGAGAGATTGTTCCCGCGGCGCTTGGTGCGTTGCGCAAAGGCGGCGTGCTTGTGCTCGGCGGAATTCACATGAGCCCGATTCCGTCGTTCAGTTACGATTTGCTGTATGGCGAGCGCATGATTCGCAGCGTGGCAAACAACACTCGCAAGGATGGTGAAGATTTCCTGCGCATCGCGGCGGAGATTCCGGTTCAGATGCACACGCAGATTTTTCCACTCCCTGAAGCCAATCGCGCGTTGAATGCGCTGAAGAATGACGCCATTGAAGGCGCCGCCGTGCTGCGCGTCAGCGCGTAAATTTAGCGGTTAGCGCTGTGGAGTGCGGGAGCCGGGCTCCCGCTTTCAGCTTCCGCGCGGAAGGGGCGCCGCAAAAACGGCAGCAAGGCTGCCGCACTCCACTGCTAGCGGTAGACGTCCTGCAAGTATCCTTCGACGGCGATATCCGGACCGAACGCTCGCGTACGAATATTTTGCAGCGGGGGAAGATTCAGATTTGGCGCAACGGCAAACGGCACGCGCGTTTCTCCAGAGATTTTGGGCGCATAGAAAAGAAAGAGCTTGTGGACGATTCCGGCACTGAGGGCGGCGCCATTCAGGGTTGGGCCGGCTTCGAGAAGGACGCTGAGAATTTCGCGGCGGCCGAGTTCCGCAAGAACAGTTTCGAGATTGATCCGTCCCATGCGCGAATCGGCGGGAAGGACTTCGAGGCCAGCTTTTTCCAGTGCGCGAAGCCTGCGCAAGTTTGCGTTCTTCCGCGTGAAAAGCAAAATGTCGTCGTCGGCCGTGTGCACGATGCGAGAGTGCGGCGAGAGCGTGAGGCCCCAGTCGAGAATTACGCGCAGGAGCGGCTTGCGCCGCGGTAAGCCGCTGCGATCCGTCAAAAGCGGGTCGTCGCTCTTGATCGTGCCGATGCCTGTGAGCAGAGCGTCAGCGGCATGGCGCATCCTGTGAACTTCGGCGCGGGACTCTTCCGACGTAATCCAGTTTTCTTGTTTCTTCTTGGTGTTCTTCTTGTGCAGCTTGTTTCGTTCGTGGGGAAGAGCCAGTTGCCCATCGAGAGTCAATGCGGATTTCAGCGTCACAAATGGTTTGCTCGTGCGAATCCAGCAGACGAAGGCTTCATTCAAGCGGCGAGCTTCTTCTTCGCAAACGCCTGATTCCACTTCGATGCCAGCGGCACGCAGGCGCTCGAAGCCGTGGCCGGAATTGACGGGATTGGGATCTTCCATAGCCGCAACGACGCGCTTGATTCCCGCTGCGATGATTGCTTCCGTGCAAGGGCCGGTGCGGCCGGTGTGATTGCACGGTTCGAGCGTGACGTACATCGTGGAGCCGCGCGCTTTCTCTCCGGCGGATTTCAGCGCGACAATTTCCGCATGATCGCGCCAGTCGTACTGGTGAAAACCTTCACCGGCAATTTCGCCATCGCGGACGAGGATGCAGCCGACCATGGGGTTGGGGCTCGCGAGGCCAACGCCTTTGCGGGCCAAGGCCAGCGCGTGTTCCATAAAGCGAGTGGCGTGAGCGTCCATTCTCTTGTCGAAGGTTTAATCGAAAAGCGAATTCGCGTAAGTTTCCGCGTCGAAAGGCACCATGTCGTTAATCTGCTCGCCCGTACCGACAAAGCGGATGGGCAAGCCCAGTTCGCGCGCGATGGCTACAACGATGCCGCCCTTGGCGGTGCCGTCCAGCTTTGTGAGAATGATTCCAGTTACTGTCACGGCGGAAGTAAACTCGCGCGCCTGAGCGAGGCCGTTCTGGCCGGTGGTGGCGTCGAGCACAAGCAGCACATCGTGCGGCGTGCCGGGAATAACCTTCGCGGCGGTTCGTTTCATTTTCTCAAGTTCAGCCATGAGATTCGACTTGGTATGAAGGCGGCCCGCGGTGTCCACGATCACAACATCCGCGCCCCGAGCCTTTGCAGCGGCCATCGCGTCGAAAACGACAGCGGCGGGATCGGCGCCGGATTTTTGCTTGATTACATCAATACCGTTGCGTTTCGCCCAGATTTCGAGTTGCTCGACGGCGGCGGCGCGGAAAGTGTCCGCAGCGCAGAGCACAACACTGAAGCCCTCCTGGCGCAAACGATTTGCAAGCTTGCCGATGCTGGTAGTTTTCCCGGCGCCATTCACGCCAACGACAAAGATCACGCGCGGCCCCGCGCCGTTAGTTGAACTCGCGAGATTTTGCGCGGCCGCCGGTGCTAATCCAGAGTTTCCCGGCACGCTGCCGGACGCCGAGGCGCTCGCTCCCCCTTCGTTCATGGTCAGAATGCGAATGATGTGAGACTTGATCTCGCGCTTGAGCTGGCTAGCGTCGGAAAGCGCATTGCGATCCAGCTTTTCGCGCACGGCGTCCAGGATTTCGCGTGTGGGCTTTACGCCCAGGTCGGCGGAGAGCAGGGCGGTCTCAAGCCTTTTCAGCAGCGCAGGATCGATTTTGCGCTCGCCGAGAAAAATGTTTTCGACGGACTCCGACAGCGCCGCCTTCGTCTTGCTGACCGAGGCTTTCAGCCGCTCGAGCAACGACGGTTCGACCTTTTCCGGTTTGCCAAAGAGAGAAATCATGCGGTGAAGCGCGATGCAGTCAGCGCGACTTAAAATTGTAGCAGAAGCGCTCGATCCGAGTCCGACGCACAGGGAATAGCCGGTGCAGCGCTCGCGGTGAAATGTCAGGAAGCTAAACGGTAACTTCGACGGCGCTGAGGCGGAGCTTTCCGGCATTGATGGCGGATTCGAGCGCATTGACGACGACGGCATCGAATTTCGAGCCAGTCAGCGACTTGATGCGGTTCAGTGCGAACTCAATGTCCATGGCGGACTGGTACGGGCGGTTCGTGGTCATAGCGTCGAGCGTGTCCGCGACGCCGATAATGCGCGCCATCAGCGGGATTTGCTGGCCTTGCAAGCCGTAGGGATAGCCGCGGCCGTCGATGTGTTCGTGGTGCAGTTCGATGCCGGGCAGCATTTCTTTCAGTTGCGACACGGGACGCATGATGTTGGCGCCTTTCACGGTGTGCTGCTTCATCAAATCAAATTCCTCGGGAGTCAATGCGCCGGGCTTTTTCAGGACGCGATCTTCGACACCGATTTTGCCGACGTCATGGAGCAGCGCGGCGACGCGCAGTTTGTCCAGCTCTTCGCTCGAAAGGCCAAGTTCGCGCCCGATGAGCGTCGAATATTTTGCCACGCGGCCGGAGTGACCGCGTGTGTACGGATCCTTTTCGTCGATGGCCGCGGCCAGCATGCGAATCGAGCCGATAAACAGCTCGCGGTTTTCTTCCGCGGCTTCCTTCAGCCTTTCGATGTACTCTTCGATGTCGCTGGCCATTTTGTTGAAATTTTCCGCCAGCTCGCTGATTTCCGCGGCGCCGCGAACGGGCGAGCGCTGATGAAATTCGCCGCGGCTGATGGCGCGCGTGGACGCCGCGAGGCCGCGAATCGGCCCGCTGATGCCCACGGCGAAAAAGTAGCCGAAGAGGATGGCCACCAGGATAACGACGGTCACAAAGGCCAGTGCCTGGCGGTTCAGTTCTGTCACGCCCGCATCGGCGCGCGCTTGCGCCAGGCTGCGTTCCGCAATCACCGCCCAATTGACTTCGGGCAGCGTGCTGTAAGTCCCAATCATCTCGACCGAATGCTTCTTTTCGATTTGCGAAAAGTTAATGGTTTCTGTATTTCGAAGATCCGGCGGCAGCGCCCGAATCAGATCGACCAGCTTTCCGCTGGCTTGGTCTCCCGGCACGAAGTTTTTTGTATCGGGATGCGCGACGATGTGGCCGGCATGGTCCACCACGTACACCGTGCGGCCGCGCACGCTGGCGTCCCGCAAGCGTTTTGAAATCGGCTCCAGGGATACGACGGCGGCGAGCATGCCGGTGAAATTGCCGTTCAAGTCCTGAAGAGGAACGGCGAGGACGAAAGCAGGCTCATTGTTCGGCGCAAGCGCAAGAGGATTGCTGCGAAACTTGACACTGTGCAGCTCTTCGGACTGCATGCAGGTGACAAAGGCGCGTTGCAAAGCCTTGGCGACGAAGGGATCCTGATCCGCCTGGAAGTTGCCTTGCGAAGCCTTGGTCCCTTTGCCGGATTTATCGACTGCGGTCAAATAGACAAAAGTGTCCTGATTGCTCTGAACAAACTCCTGCAACAGCCGCGTCACCTTGGGCTCGGCGGCGGGGTCTTCGACGTTGTCAATAAGCCCCGTCAACGCCAGAATCTGCCGCTCGCTGAAGAGCTGTTGGGTCTGATTGGCCTCAAAGAGCTGAATTTCCTGCGCCAGGGAGCGCGTCAAATTGGATTGCTGCACGCGCTCGGTGTCCACCAGCTTGTCCTGACTGAGTTGCAGCACCTGGCGGTGGTAAAGCCCGATGGGCAGCGCGCTGACGAGCAGCAGCGCACCCAGGACGAGCCACAAGATGCGCACGCGTCCCTTGCGCAGACGAGCCAGTGGAGATGAGCCGGGTTCAGGCATCTTAAGTCTCCATTTTAAGAGATTGGAAGAGGCAGCGGGGCCCGCGAATGGCAAGGCGTCGCGCATCTGCAACTGGAACCTTGGTACTAGTGGCGCAGTCGAGGCCCCTGAAACAGCCCGGATCAGCCCATGATTGGCAGACCTTCAGCCTTGAGCCCGCCCCTGTTCGAGCCCGAATGCTCATTCGCGCTTGAGGGGCCGTTCCATGATGCTGCGAATGGCTTCCCGCGGCGACCTGCCCTGGTGCAGGATGGCCTCAACCTGCTCTGTTATAGGCAGTTCAACGCCCGCCTCCCCGGCCAACGCCAGAAGCGCGCCGGCCGTGCCTACGCCTTCGGCGACCGTTTTCATCTCCTCCAGGATCGCGGCCAGCGAGCGGCCCTTGCCAAGCTCAATTCCAACATGACGATTGCGGCTTAGCGAGCCGGTACACGTCAGGACGAGGTCCCCGAGGCCCGCCAGGCCGCCAAGCGTCTCCTGTCGCGCACCCAAGGTTGTGGCAAGCCGGGTCATTTCCGCGAGGCCGCGCGTGATCAGCGCCGCCAACGGATTCGAGCCGAGGCCCAGCCCTTGGCAAGCGCCGGCAGCAATGGCGATCACGTTTTTCATGGCGCCGGCAAGCTCGACCCCGAGCACATCTTCGTTGGTGTACAAACGAAAATTCGGCGCTGCAAACTCCTCCTGGAGTTCGTTCGCCAGCGCGAAGTCGCTCGACGCGAGGACGACGGCAGTGGGCTCTCCCGCGGCCGCTTCGGCGGCGAAAGATGGCCCAGAAAGCACCGCGATGCGGGGAGCATATTTCGGCGTGACAATTTGCGAAATAACTTCGCTCACGCGCGCATGCGAGGATGGCTCAAGGCCTTTCGTGGCGCTGACGATGGACGCGCCGGGAAGTAGATGCGGCAAGATAAGTACATAAACATTGCGAGCATGCGCCGCAGGGATAGCCCCAATGACCACTCCGGCGTCTTCCAAGACCGCAGCCGCGTCGTGAGAAACGTGCACCGACTCCGGAATTTTATAGCCTGGCAGATAGAGCTTGTTCTCGCGCTGGAGGAGGATGGATTCCGAAAGCGCCGCGTCGCGAACCCACCAGAAAATCTCGTGCGCCTCGCGCGCGCGGGAGAGCACGATGGCCAGCGCCGTACCCCAGCTCCCGCCGCCAAGAATGGCGATGCGCTTCACGGCCCATCCTCTTCTTCCTCTTTCTTTTTGCGGAACGAAAACGTTGGCTCGTCGCCCTGGACCATACGCTGGATGTTCGCGTCGTGCTTATAGACAATCAAAAGCGCCGCGCCCAGCGTTCCGAAGGTGATTACATGTGGCGGCGCATGACCCGGTGCCCAGAAAAAGTAGATCAACAAAGGCATCGCCGCCGCCGCCGAAATCGAGCCCAGCGACACGAAGCGCCAATAAATCACGACAAGAACAAAGAGGATTACCGCCCCCAAAAACGCCAGCGGGCACAGCATCAGAAAAACGCCCGCGGCCGTGGCCACTCCTTTGCCTCCGCGAAATCCCAGCCAAATAGGAAAGCAATGTCCCGCAAGAACGCAAAGCCCGGCGACCATCATCCAAGCCGCGCTCTCGCTGGTGAGCCGCGCGGCGAGAAATACCGCCAGCGCGCCCTTTCCGGCGTCGAGCAGCAGCGTGAAAATTCCCGCAACCGGTCCGGCGGCGCGCAGGACATTCGTCGCGCCGATGTTGCCGCTGCCCGTCTTGCGAATGTCCCGCGCGCCAAAAAGTCTGCCAAGAAGCAGCCCAAAGGGAATTGAACCGAGCAAGTACGCAGCCGCAGGAATCGAGATGAGGATTTCGTTCGGCTCGGCCATCGATGCTAGGGCTCCGGTGTGAACGGGAAGGATGCAAGAGCAGTGTACTCCGCGCCCGAAGGCTTCAGCCTGCTCTCGATGAGGCGAAATTCGCTCGCTTGGCACGAGCCGAATTCCGGCTCCGCGCTTTTCTGGATGGCCGCGCGTAGTTTTTCGTGCAAGCCGGGCGGCCCGAATCGCGCCAGCGTCAGGTGCGGCGCAAACGCTCGTTGTTCCCGCGCAAAGCCCTGCGTTTCAAGAGCGCGGTCGACGTCGGCTGCAAGTGCCGCCAAATTCGGCGATGCGTTCAATCCAGCCCACAACACGCCCGGACGCTTGTCATTTGGGAAAAAGCCGAGTCCGCGAAAGTCCATCTCGACGGGCGCACTCGGGCGGATCTCTGAGAGCGCGCCGCGGATGCCTTCGAGCTTGGCGTTCGCAACTTCGCCGATGAATTTGAGCGTCACGTGAAGATTCTCCGGCCGTACCCAGCGCGGGCGCTTCCCCGGCACTTGCGATGACAAAGCGCTTAGTTCCTTGACCAAGGTTGCCAGATTCTCTCGCACCGCGGCGGGAATCTCCAGCGCGACGAAGAGGCGCACGCTCAAACCCGCTTCGGAGGCTGCTTGCCGTTATAGAGGAAATGGATGCGGACCATGTCCAGCGCCACTTGCGAAGCCTGAAAGCGGATGGATTCGCGGTCTCCAGGGAAACGCACGCCGCGTTCATTCACGCCTCCGGCATGTGCCAGCGCGATATGCACTGTTCCAACGGGCTTTTCCTCCGAGCCTCCGCCCGGCCCTGCAATCCCCGTGATGCCCACGCCGAACGTGCTTCCGACGCGCCGGCGAATACCGTCCGCAAGTGCCACCGCAACTTCCGCGCTGACTGCGCCTTTCGATTGAATGAGTTCCGCGGGCACGCCTGCCCACACCGTTTTCAATTCGTTGCTGTAGCAAACCACTCCGCCAAGAAAATACGAAGAGCTCCCCGCGATGCTTGTCAGCCGCTGCGCCAGCAAACCACCCGTACAGCTCTCCGCCGCTGAGATCGTGGCGCTATGCATCGTCAGTTGCGCCGCGACGACTTCTTCTAGAGGTGAACCGTCTTGACTGAAAATGCGGTCTGCAAGAGCGATCTCGAAACCGCCTACGATTTCGTCGAGCGTTTTCTTGGCGTGCTCCGCGTCGTCCGTCCAGATGCGCAGATGGACCTGTGTTTCGCCGGGTGCGGCAAGAACGGTGGTGTTCACTTCGGGATAACGCTTGTAGATGCCGAGGATGCGTTGCTCGACGTGCGATTCGCCCAGACCCGTGACCCGAATTTCCCTGTGAAGCATGCGCACGCCAGAAGAGCGGCGCTCCAGCCGCGGCAGAACTTGCTCGCGGAAGAGCGGCTTCAGCTCGCGCGGCGGTCCGGGGAGCAGCACGATGAAGTGTCCCGCGTCTTCCAGCCACAGGCCCGGCGCCGTGCCGCGCGGATTCTCCAGAATTTCCGCGCCCTCGGGGACCATCGCTTGGCGCACGTTGACTTCCGGCATTTCGCGGTTCAACGCACGGAAGCGCCCCTCAATATAACGAAGAATTTCGTCGTTACGACGCAGTTTGCGATGGAGCAGGTCAGCCACCGTCTCTCGCGTAAGATCGTCCTCGGTTGGTCCGAGACCGCCGGACGAAATAATCAGGGGCACGCGATTCAAAGCATCGCGAAATGCCTCGCTGAGCAGATCGCGGTTATCGCCCACGATCGTCTTCCGCAGCACTTCGATCCCAATCTTGTTCAACTCTTCCGTCAGAAAGAGCGAATTGGTGTCCAACCGGTCCGGCGTAAGCAGCTCCGAACCAACTGCGATGATTTCCGCTTTCATCTTTTCGATTATCCCAGAAGCGGCAGGCCGCGGACGTCCCAGTCCAACGTGAAGAGCGCGCCGGTGGTAGCGAGAATCGCGCGGCCGGACGGTTGCAGCGCCATGCCGACTAGCCCGGAGCCACTCAGAGCCACGTCGGCATGGCCCTGCGGCGTGATGCGAACGATGCCGCGCCGCCCCCCGAGGGAAGCCGCGACGTAAAGATTGTTGTCTCGGTCAAAGGCCAGCCCTTGGGGACGTCCGAGCCCGCGAAAAAAAGTACTGACTTCACCGCCCTGCGTGATGCGGTAGACGCGGTCGTAGCTCGAAGTCGTCGGTCCCGTTACATACAAATCGCCGTTCGGATGAAACGCGAGATGGTATGCGGCGAGAGACGGCTCGATCGTCGCAAAAACAAAAATCTCGCGGCTTAGGCTGATCTTGAAAATCGTTCCGCTTCGGTCGCCCACATAGAGATTATCGGCGCGGTCGAACGCGATGCCCGTGGCGATACCCATTCCCTCGATCCACTGCTCGGCGCGGCCTTCCGGCGTAATGCGGTGAATCGTACCGTCGTTGCGGCACGAGACGAAAAGGTTCCCCGCGCGGTCCAGCGCCAGTCCGCTGGGATTCACGAGTGAAGTGACGAACGGCTTCACGCTATAGTTCGCCGTAATTTTGTAGAGCGAAACGGGAACGCGCTGCCCGCGATTGCCCGAAAATGTGACGTAAGTGTTGCCGTAGGAATCGACAGCGGGATTCGCGATGGGATGCAAATTGTCAGCGATTTGCACGCCAATCGAGACGGGATGCGGCTGACTTTCGTTCGCCGCGCTACAGACGCGCACAAGGCCGCCGCTCGCACCCTCAGGAACTCGCGCAATCAATCTCTGCTCGCTCGCGAGGGCCAGACTGGCTTCCGTCTCTCCAAAACGCACCACCGGCCGCGGGTGAGCGCGCGAAGCGAAGCCACTGCCGTGAATGGTAATTTCGCCGCCAGGAATGCCGGCAGCAGGCGCGACTCTATCAATGCGGGGGATGCCGTTTTTTTCTGCCGACGACCCAAAGCCGAATTTCATGACTAGCCAAACAAACCAAAATGTAGCGCTGCTCGCAACAGGATAGCAGCGTAGACGCCCGCCATCCAATCGTCCGCCATGATGCCCCAGCCGCGCGGAAGCTTTTCGAGTTGCCGCACCGGAAAAGGTTTCACGATATCGAAGAGGCGAAAGAGCAGGAATCCCAGCAGCAGATACTTCCAATTGACGAGGCTCAAAGTCATGAAAATCGCGTACATGGAAAAATCCATGTGCTGCGCCAGATGCGGCATCCCGATGGGAATCAGCGGCAAAATCAATGTCAAATGCTGCCCCGCGACTTCGTCGATCACTACGAACTGTGGATCCTTGATCCCCGCGAATCCCGCTGTTCGCGAGGCGCTCCACACACCGATGGCCGCCAGGACCACGAGAAGCGCCAATGCGCAAACCAGCGGCAATAGAAGCGCAGAATTGTGAATGTCGCTTCCGGGAACCAGAAAGTGTTTATCGGAAAACACGGCGTCAGAAAGCGGGTGCCGCGAGAAAATTCCGCGAATGGAAGCAGGATGCAGAAAAAACACAGCGGAAAGAACGGCAGTCGCCACTCCCACCAACGAGCCAAACGTGCCCGGGGCTTTGGGAATATAACCGACACCGAGCGCGGTCGCGATGGCCATCGCCAGCTTCGGCTTTTTCTCAGCAGCCGCGCCGCCGGCGTTTTCAGTGGATGGTGTCATCGGGCTTTGCAAACCCCTTAAAATCCTCGTCCTCTTCAACCACCTCTTGTTTGGCCGGATCGCTATCCGTTTCGAGTTCGCTCATATCGAACACTGGTTCGGACACGACGTACTTCTCGGTAGCCCAGTTGCCAAGGTCTCGGTCCCGGCAGCGTTCGCTGCAAAAGGGAAAGTACGCGTTGATTTCCGAATCCGTCGCCGTTTTACAAATGGGGCAGCGATGTTTCATGGGAATGACTCCCGACGGCTCGCGATCCGCCTCTCGCCAAACCACGATGCCGGTATTTTTCCGTCTCCGTGAACACTTTGTTGTCCGTGAACTCTGTGTAAAAAGGATTTTACACAAAGGACACGGATCTCACAGAAACCGCAGAGCTGCTGATGAACGAGTATAGCTCAGCTGAGGACGCGAAGCGGAGCGCCCGTGGAAATGCGCGTTAACTGCTCGGCTGGAGGTACGCGCGGCAGGGGCGCCGCGACAGCACCATTGGCGACTCCTCGGCCGGCAGGCCGGGGCAGAATCTCGACGACACGGCCAATCAAGTCATACGTATCCACTTTAATGATTTCAACGCGTGCGACGTCGCCAGTCTCGGCCGTTTCACCGCCCGGCAACTCAATGTCTGTCAAATAGACCTTGCCGTCGATGTCCGGCGCCATGCCTTCGAGGCGCGCTTCCCATACCAGTGGATTGTCCTTCGACTGCCCTTCGACGAGCGCCGTGGCCGTGCGGCCCTTCCACGCGCGCAATTTCGCACGCGAGATTTTCTTTTGAATAGCCATCAGGCGGTTGCGTCGATCGGTAATCGTATCCGCATCGACTTTCGTATCGAGTCCGTAGCTGTTCGCGTTGTCCACATCCGAATATTCGAACACGCCCATCCAATCCAGATTCGCTGCGCGCACAAAATTACAAAGTTCCTCGAAGTCCTTCTCCGTTTCGCCCGGAAAGCCCGCAATGAAAGAAGTGCGGAGGGAAACGCCAGGAACCGTCGCGCGAATGCGCTCTAGAAGTTTCAAGAAAGCGTCGCCGTGCGAGCCGCGCTTCATGCGCGCCAAAACATTGCGGCTGGCGTGCTGCAGCGGCATGTCCATGTACTTGGCCAGTCGAGGATGAGCCGCGAGTGTATCCAGCAATTTCTGCGTCACGCGATTCGGGTAGGCGTAAAGAAAACGCACCCAAAGCAAATCTTCGACTTGCGCCAGACGCTCCAGCAGTTGCGCAAGCCCATCGCGAAGTCCCAAATCCTCACCATAGGAAGTCGTGTCCTGGCCGATCAAAGTGATTTCACGCGCGCCCGAAGCGGCGAGATTCTCCGCCTCGCGCACGACCGATTCAAAGCGCCGGCTGCGAAATGCTCCGCGCAATTGCGGAATGATGCAGAATGTGCAGGGATGATCGCAACCCTCGGCGATCTTGATGTATGCGGCGTGGCGCGGCGTCGTGATGACGCGCGGCGTAAGATCATGATAGAGAAACGCTGGCGGCGCCGCGGGCAACACGCGCAAATCGCCATCGACCGCTTCCAGAATGCGTTCCACTTCACCGGTTCCCACCACAGCATCCACTTCCGGAACTTGCTCGAGAATCTGCTCGCGAAACCGCTCTACAAGGCATCCGGCAACGATGAGTTTCCTCGCCGCGCCGAATTTCTTATGCTCCGCCATCTCCAGAATAGCGTCGACAGACTCTTTTTGCGCCGACTCGATAAAGCTGCACGTATTCACGACAAGAATTTCCGCCTCGTCCGCGCGCGGCGTAAGCTCATACCCTTCGCGCGCAAGAATACCCATCATCACCTCGCTATCCACGAGGTTCTTCGGGCATCCCAGGCTCACGAATCCGACCTTAGTCATAGGCAGTAAATTTGCGCCTTTGCGCAATTCTCAATTGTAACATGCGGCGGCGGGAAGGAACCAAACAGCTGCGGCTTAACGCGAAGCGAAGGAAGCCCGGATTTGCTCGAGGAGCGTCCGCAGGCGAATCGTGTCGCAGGGCGCTCCGCCATAACGTGCCTGCGTGTAGCACCGCGTGAACTCATGCACGGCGGGCGCGAGGCGCGGCAGCGAGACGGCTGCGGCAAACTCAAAGGGCGTTTGCGTCGGCTGGCGAGCGAAGCCGCGCCGCTCGAGCACGTACAAGAGCTCCGCGTAAAGCCGCGAAGCGAGCTGCGGATTCGATCGCGCCAGCTCCGGCGAACGAAGCTGCCACGATAGCCACATCCGCCGCGTGAACGCGACAACCAAATCGAACCGCAACGCTGCCAGAAATATCCCGATGGCCAGAGGAATCAAAAGGCCAAGCCCGGCATTCCAGGACTTCATCCAATTCCGCCCTTTTATTTGCTCGTGAGCGAACCACCTTCGCCCAATTTCCGTCCAATTGCGCGTGCTGCGCTGCATGTTTTGAGCCAACTGAATTTGATGAATGAAGTCGTAGTTGATGACCCATTCGTTCCAGGTGAGCTCGAACCAATCCATGTACTGCCCCAGGCGCGAAAAAACGCCTCCTTCGGATTCGGCTCCCGGCGGAGTGGGATCAAAAGTCATCCAGCCTGTCCCGGGAAAATAAACTTCCACCCAGCTATGCGCGTCGCTGGCGCGGACAATGTAGTCCCCGGCAAGATCGTTATATTCGCCGGGCAAAAAACCGTTCACTTCCCGTGTGGGAATCCCCAGCGTGCGAAGCATGATCGCCATTGCAGAAGCGAAATATTCGCAATGGCCCGCGCGTGTCTCGAAGAGAAAATGCGCCAGCGGATCGTCTCCGGGTTTCCCCGTCAGATTCAGGGTGTAGGCGAAGTGCGAGCGCAAATAATTTTCCAGCATGATGGTTTTGTCGAAAGGATTTTGCGCGCGCTCTGTGATCTGCTTCGCCAGTTCAGGAATTCGCGGATCGAGTTGTGGGAGCTGCAAGTAAACATCGCGAACGTCCGCCGGATAGTCGGCGGAAGCTTCTCGGAGGCTGCCCACGTTCGTGCCGGGCAGCAGCGAGTTTCCCTCGTAAAGCATGGTGCCGAAATTATGAAAGGGATTAAAGAGAGAACCGGTGCCATCGCGGATGATGTAGCTGTGGCGCGCGCCAGCATCTTGATTTGAGCCTTCTCCGGACAGATTTCC
Organism: uncultured Acidobacteriota bacterium; assembly: GCA_963767755.1. Taxonomy (GTDB): domain Bacteria; phylum Acidobacteriota; class Terriglobia; order Acidiferrales; family UBA7541; genus Acidiferrum. The sequence continues at coordinate 48,195 of CAVYFO010000018.1, forward strand.
GCGCAAAGAGACTGCGTTTGCCGGCACGAATATCGTATCCGTCGCGACAGGCTGGAGAAGGATCGTGTAGTGCAGGGTGGTCGCGGTCCGGTCCTGCTCTTCAGGCGAATCCTGCAGATTAATCCAGCCGTTCGGTCCGGCGGGAATAGTGACGTCCTCACGCTCCGGCGAGTACCAGCGTTTTCCATCGAATGTGGTTAGCGCAATGCCGCGCCAGCGCAACGCCGGATAGCCCACTGGTTTGCCCGTGCGGACGCGCATGACAACTTCGGAATTTTTCTTGATCTCGCCGATTTGGCCCAGCTCGACGTCGTCGCTGAACCCGGACATCAGCGTCGGTTGCAAGCTGGTACGGCCGAGATAGCCGGCGCTGAATCGCGGAAAGAAGAAAAAGAGAGCGCCGCCGATGATCATGGCGCCGAAGGAAACGCTGAGCACCGCGAGAACCAGGGCGCGAGTGAGGCGTCGCTCTTCCTGTGGATGCGCGTCAACATCCGGCCCAATGGCGTTTCGTGAGCTGCGCCGCATTTCGAGACCGACAAACGTGGCCACGCCAAACAACATGAACAAGAAGAAGAGTCCCAGAAACGTCGTGTCGATAGTGAGGACCGCGGAGGCCAGAATGGCCGCGAAAGCTAGCATGGTCAGAAAGAGCGCGTCGCGATCCGTCGTGGCGCTGTATAGGCGGATGAGCATCACAAACAGGAGAAAATGGACGGCGGCGAGAAGAGCGGCATAGAGCCCGGGATTGGACGATCCCTCTACAAAGGCACGCGAAAGAAAAAGAACATCCAAAGGGAAAACTAGCAGATACGCAACGACCAGGCGGGTAGCAATGTGCTGCGGAATTTCCGCGGGACGCCGCTGCCACCAGCGCACTCCTTTATAGAGGACGGCCGAAGGCGCCGCGATCATCGTGAATAAATCGAGCTTTCCGGTGCTGACTAGCGTAACGACGGAAGTCGCCATGAGCAAAAAAAGAGAAGCGCGAAAGAAACGCTCTGCTGGAAGCGCGGGGACACTCGTGGCTGTTGCGGAAGCGGCCATAAAGGGACATTCCATCCTAGCATTATGGGAGCGCGCGGAAACGGCCGTAGCGCGAAACCGTAACGTTTAGGATCTCCGCGGATTCGCGGATGCTAGCCCCGATTGCACAGATTGCGCCGGTTGCAAGAGCGCCGCGCGCGCGATCTTCCGGGTGAGATTCGAGACGGAAAGCTCGGAGAAATCTTCCAGGCGAATCCGTTTTGCTCCGCGAATGCGCGGAATTTTTGCGACAGCAACCCGAAAAGGAAAAATTGCAACCTTTCGGTAAGTCACCGCATGGCGGAGTCGGCCGAGCGGCTCAAGACGAATAGTTCCGATGTTTGCGGACAAGAGACTCTCGAGAAAGCGCACTAATTCTAATTGTGGATCCTCGCGCACCGCGACAGTTGGGAAATGCCACATCCGCGAAACCAGCGTGCCGACGTCGTCGGCGGTGGGCTGCCTCTCAACTTTTCTTTGGGGTGGCGGCAAGAGCAGTGTTTCGCCGTGAGGTGCGGAAAGCACTGCTGCAGCGAGGGTGATTTGCACGGGCTCACGTTTTTTGCGCTTCTCTGGAAAAGACTCGGGGTCGCCCGATTTGCGCGCCTTGCAGAATTTTGCAACCGGACAGAGCAGGCACTGCGGTGCGCGCGGCGTGCAAATCATTGCGCCGAGTTCCATGATGGCCTGATTCCAATCGCCCGGCGAATTCGGTGCCAGCAGTTTGCTGGCCGTTTCCTGGAGCGACCGCCAGCGCCGCGATTCCCGCAGATCGCCGCGAATCGCGCCCAGCCGCGCAAGAACGCGCGCCACGTTTCCATCGAGCACGGCGCGCCGCGCGCCTAACGCGATGCTCAGAATCGCAGCCGCCGTGTAATTGCCGATGCCCGGGAGAGCGAGAACAGCCGCCTCTTCGCGAGGAAATTCCGCTGCGTGATGCGCCACAATCTGTTGCGCCGCTTCTTGCAGATTGCGCGCGCGACTGTAATAGCCAAGGCCGGACCAGAGTCGCAAGACCTCTTCCTGCGGTGCTTCGGCCAGCGAGCGCACCTCGGGAAAGCGCGCCAGAAATCGTTCGTAGTAGGGAATCACGGCGGCGACGCGCGTCTGCTGCAACATGATCTCCGAGATCCAGATGCCGTAGGGGTCCTTCGTTCGCCGCCATGGAAGATCGCGCTGAAACTGATAAAACCAATCCAGCAATTGCTTTCGGAGAGAAGCGAGCTCGCGGCCGGTGAGCATGATCACCGCGTATTCTCGCACAGTTGACACGAGAGCATTCTCGATAGCCCAGGCAGCTCGATCAGGCAACCAGGTCTTCAAGAAAGATGACCCAGGATTGGTTCCAGATATTTGATGGGATAGATCCGCGCGGCTCACTGGTGACGATGACGCGGAAAATTTCCGGAGCGCTAGCCAAATCGGCGAGCAGCGTGCGCTTTGGGTCCGGAGGATACGGTTTTGCGGTGGCGAGATGCCTGAGAATATCGAAAATAATCTCTTCGGCTCCTGCCAACGGCGTTTCAAATCCCGCCGTGCGAAACTGCAAGACAACGTTGCGTTCGTAGAAGTGCCAGGCCAGAGCGGCACACATCGTGACCGCGCGCTCGAAGCGGACGTCGGCTTTCTCCTTGGCCTCGCCGCCTGGCATGTGCGGATCAAGCACCAAAATGACTCGGCAATCTTCTTCGCGCGTGAACTCGCGCACCATCAAAGAACCGAAACGCGCCGAAGCTTTCCAGTGCACATGGCGCGAGCTGTCGCGCGGCTGATAGTCGCGCAATGCGTATAAATCCTGGCCGCGGCCTTTGGCAAGGCTTTCGAGCGCCCCCTGCATGCCGGGGAGAACCTCAAAGAAATCTCGCGTGGGCTCGACAGAAGGATAGGCCAGCGCCTCGGACTTCAGATCGAGACGCCGCGCTTTTTGCAAAAAACCGAAAGGGAACCTTGTGACAATGCGGAAAGCCTCCTGCCGATAAATGCCTCGGCGCGGAAAAATCATGGGCACATGTTGCAGCACGCGCTCGTGTTTTGGAATATAGGGGAAATAAACCGGTGTTTCGACCATGGCCGCGTTGGCGGCGTTTTTCCCGCGAACAGCTTCGACCCGCAGAGAGAACGATGGCAGAGTGAGTTTTTCGTTGTGCAGCTCGACGAGGCCCCGGACCGGTTGGCCCGCAAAAATATGCTCGGGTAACTCCAATCGCATCTCGACCCCAGAAAGCGTGATCGAAGACAGAATTCCGGACATCAGAATGACGGCGATCATGCTGGCGAGAATCAGGAAAAGCAAATTATTGCCGGTGTTGAGCGCGGCGATGGCCACCAAAAAAATCCCAAGAATGTAGATCCAGCCTTCGCGCGAAACGCGATACTCCATCTTGTAGCCGAGCCAGCGTAGTGGCGTGCGTTTCGCAAGAATGGGCACCAGCGTGATGGCCACCCACGCGGCGAGCAGCAATGCGCCGAGTGCGGAGACGATGGCTACAGCCCTGTGGCCCATCTCCGATGCTGAGCCGGAATAGAGAGCGAGAAGCAGAGCGACAGTCAGAGCAGCGATGGAAACAAAAAAGGCGCGCACAGCGGAGCGGTCGGCTTTCGCCCAGAGTTGCGCGGCGGTTGAGTGCAAACTCACAAAGGTACGCGAACGGAGTCGACGATTTCCCGCAAAACGGATTCAGTCGATTCCGCTTTTCTTTGCAGCGAGGCGTGTCGCGCGCTGGCAACCACGCGGTGCGCAAAAACCGCGACCGCGAGCTGCTTGAAGTCGTCAGGCAGACAGTAATCGCGGCCGTCGAGAAAGGCGCGAGCCTGCGCGGCGCGCTGTAGCATCAACGTTCCACGAGGACTCACGCCCAGCGCAAGCTGCTCCGTTTTGCGCGTACGATTCACGATTTCGAGCGCGTAGTCGTGCAGGCTCGCGTCCACTTTCACGCTCGCCACGGATTCCTGCATTTCAAGGACGTCCGCCACGTCCGCGACAGGCTCGAGCGCGGCGAGCGAATCATCATGGATGTGCTTGCGCAGAATTTCGCGCTCGGTTTCGTGCGAGGGATAGCCCATCTTGATCCGCATCAGGAAGCGGTCGAGCTGCGATTCCGGCAACGGATATGTGCCGTGATGCTCGACGGGATTCTGCGTGGCGATCACCAAAAAAGGATGCGGCAATTGCAGCGTTTTGCTGTCCACGGTGACCTGCGCTTCGTTCATCGCTTCGAGAAGAGCCGACTGCGTGCGCGGCGTGGTCCGATTGATCTCGTCGGCGAGAACGACGTTGGCGAAAATCGGGCCGGAGCGAAACTCGAACTCGCGCGATTCCGGATTATAGACGCTGACGCCGAGCACGTCGCTCGGCAACAGATCCGAAGTGAACTGGATGCGCTGGAAGCTGCAGTGAAAAGACTTCGCCAGCGCTTGCGCGAGAGTGGTCTTACCGACGCCGGGCACGTCTTCGATGAGCAAATGCCCGCGCGCCAGCAGAGTAATCAGCGCGAGCTGAATGGCTTCTTCCTTACCGTAAATCGCTCGGGCAATCGAGCGCTGAAGCTGCGAAACGATCTGCGATGTGGCCGTCGACATCGGTTGAAAACCCAGGTCCTTCCTGCTACAACTAGATGATGCTTCCGAGGGTCGCGGCGGTACAGGCCGGGCGACTAGCTCAGTTGGTTAGAGCGCTCCCCTCACACGGGAGAGGTCAAAGGTTCAAGTCCTTTGTCGCCCACCATTCTTGCTTCCGCGTCTAGAGATATTCTATCGGAAATTCCCGATGTCAACCTTCCTTCGGACAATTGAGTTTCTATGCGTCAGCCTGTGGCTCGGGAGTGATGTCTTTCTGAGCTTCGTCGTCGCGCCGGGGGCGTTTGGGATACTGGCTAGCCGCGACCAGGCTGGTGCCATGGTCGGGTATTCTCTGACCCGGATGCACCTGGGCGGCATCGCCCTGGGTATCGTGTTCCTTTTGGCGCGGCTGGCGCGGACGCGGACATTCGCCAGCTTTACGACTCCTGCCGCGACTTGCGTAGCCCTGATGATCGTGCTTACGGCCATCTCCCAATACACGGTGAGCGCGCGCATGGCTGTACTGCGCGTCCAGATGGGGTCGATTCAGGCGACAGCGGCAGACAGCCCCCTGCTGGCAGAGTTCAGCCGGTTACACCTCGTTTCGGTATCCCTTGAAAGCGGCGTCCTTTTGGCGGGAATTGCCGCTATGTTCCTCTTGGTGCGCGAGCTAACGCAGATTCGCTAACCAGTTCGGATACTTAGCTCAACTTGCCTCGGAATGTTCCTTAAGTCCTCCGCCCCTCGACCGGTCTTCTGTAGCGCTGCAGCCAAGACTTAAGCCACCATATAAGTCTTTTAGTCTCAGTTTTTGCGTAGAAGGTCATCGCCTCGATGGCGTCAGCATGCGCTTGACCCCATGTTTGCGGCGGACTTCGTCGAGGCGAGCTGCGATTTTGAATAGTTCAACAGGCCTACGCTGCGAGGTTGAGCCTTCGCGCTTGGCGAATGTTCAATTGCACGTTAAAAATGGAAGTACTTCGCTTTCGAGCGAGTTCGGAGATTGCCCGGTCGACTTCGTAGGACGAAATTCCCAGACGTTTCCCCAGAAAATCGCGCAAGCCTTGGTCATCGAGGAGATGCACCGATGGTACAGGGCCGCCTGAGCCCAGGTAGGGCGCAAAGACAACGGCGTACTTCGGTTGGCGTGGAGCCGCAGGATTTTTGAGGACATGAATCGACCCTTCCTTCACCAGCTTCAATTGCCTGACGAGCTCCTTCGCGTAGGGGTCGTCTGGACTCTTCACGAAAAGTTTCAAGATCGGCACGGATTCATACACTTTCAATTGCCTGAGGGCTTCAAGAATCTGAGAATAGGACTCTCGCGGCCCCCTCGTGTCGAACAAAGGGCTAACGACGGTGAGCTGCCAATCGTCGGCGTCGGGGACCCAGTTCCACTCCACGGCAATAGCCGGAATTTTGGCCAGGCTAAGAGCGGCTATTACGAGGCCTTCCGCCTCGCGATCGCCCGTTACCAGCGCAGTTTTATCCATGGTAAGACTCCGTCGGACCCCGAAACTGCATTGTACATGTCTTTCGCCGGCAAGCGGGCAGTTGAATATCTGCTCTCTTCCGTCCAATCCTTGACGGTCAACCAGTTATCCTCGAGAGCCTTGTTTTTTCGCGTAGCCGTTTTCAGATGGCCGTCGAGTTCAGCGAGTTTCAGAAGCTCCTTCAACTTGTGCGTATAAAGTTTATGAACGTGGTCGGGCTTAGCGGGGAACTCGAATCGTCTGGTTTTTCTTGCCATACACGCTTTTAGCGCGCATTCGACGGCATAACCAGACAGATAATAAGCGCCGTTAAGCTTCCCGTTCGAGAGAAGGACTCGTGCTTCCTCTATACGCAAGTCTGCCAACGCTTTGAAGTCTTTTCGGTAAAGGACAACGTTCGGCACGCGCCTGATTCTAACTCATGTGGAATCTAAAGGAATAGGTAAATGCTTACGGAGGAGGGTAATCCGCGGCAATCACCGGACAGCTTTTCGGGTTTTAGTCTTAGCCTTAGTTTTGCGGCGGACTTTGGCGGGGCGGATCTTGCGCATGGCGGCGTTGCCGGCACGATGGCAGGCGCGCCACATGTACCAGCTGGCGACGGTGCGGTAGGGACGCCAGCGCTCGCCGAAAGCGAGGAGTTCTTTGGGTTTGGGCTTGTGTTTTTTGCCGTAGGTGATGGACCAGCCTTTTTGTACGCCCAGGTCGTGGATGGGAAGCACGTCGGGGCGGCCGAGGCGGAAAATCAAAAACATTTCGACGGTCCAGGCGCCAATGCCGCGGACCGAAGTCAGCCGCTTGACGAGTTCTTCGTCGGAGAGTTTTTGCGCGTCTTCGAGAGTGGGGACAGTGCCCTCGATCGTTTTTTTGGCGAGATCTTTCATGGCGACAACTTTCGCGCCCGAGAGGCCGGCTTTGCGAAGAGCTTGTTTGCGCAGCTTGAGCATTTCTTGCGGCGTGGGCGCGCGGCCCGTCGAGCTGAGCGCTTTGACCCGTCCAAAAATGGTGGCGGCCGCTTTACCGGAGATGGATTGGTAAGCGATAGCTTCCAGCAACGCTTCATAGGGGTTTTGGAGGTGGTCGAAGTCCATCTGAAAGGCTTCCGTTTCGGCGATGAGAGATTTCAGTTTTTCGTCGCGTTCAGAAAGCTGCTTGACGGCTTCGGCGAGGTCAAAAGACGGACTGGGAGGTGCGGCGGTCACAATGGCTCCATTCTGGAAACGGGAAGGCTAGATTAGCAAGTTTCGCCCAGTAGGCAAGGCTTTGGCATAGGAAAAGCTGTGACGATTCGATATGCTCGTGCAGTTTTGGCAAGTGCCTCAACGCGGTAAAGGTGGGCGCTCGACAAATTCGGATAACTTGAACTCAGGGATTTTCGCAGGCGAACGCACCGAACATTTTGATAAAGGGAGTTGTGCCATGAATCTAGAGATTCCCAGGGTGTGGGCTGTGGTTGCGCGGGGTGGTATGCGTGTCGTCGCTCATTCGAAATGGACCGCGCTTGCAGCTTTTTTCTTCGCGGTGGCGTGGAGCGCCGCGGCGCAAACCGGCGCCATCTCGCTGACGGTGGATGCGACGCAGACGCCGCTGAAAGTCATTCGGACGCAGGAGACGATTCCGGTGAAGCCTGGGCCCATGACGCTTTACTACCCGAAGTGGATTCCGGGCGAGCATGGGCCGGACGGGCCGATCGGCAACGTCACCGGCCTGAAATTCACGGCGAACGGAACCACGATTCCCTGGCAGCGCGATCTTTCGGATGTGTTCACCTTCCATGTCGAAGTTCCGGCAGGCGCCAGTGAGCTGCATGTGGCGTTCGATTATCTGGAGCCGAGCGGGGGAGGATCCTACACATCGGCGATGTCGTCGACGGACAAGCTCATCGTGATCGAGTGGAACCAGAACGTTTTCTATCCGGCGGGACGCCCGGCGAACGAGATTACGTTTCATCCGAAGCTGGTGCTGCCGGAAGGATGGAAGTTCGGAACGCCGCAACACGTCGAGAGTCAATCGGGAAACGAAGTTTCGTTCGCACCGCTTTCGCTCGAGCGGCTGGTGGATTCGCCAGTGATTGCCGGGCAGTATTACCGCGCGATTGATATAACTCCGCCAGGCGAGCCGATTCACCACGAAATGGACATCGTAGCGGATAGCGAAGCGGCGCTGAACATGAGTCCGGCGGTTCAGAAGGGCTTGACGAACCTCGTGGCGGAAGCGGGGAAGCTCTTCGGCTCGCGCCATTACCACGAATACCACTTTCTCCTGACGCTCAGCGACCACGTCGCGCACTTTGGCCTGGAACATAACGAGTGCAACGACAGCCGCTTGCCGGAGCGAATCCTGCTCGGGCCGAACGCAGGCCTCGCGATGGGCGAATTGGTCGCGCATGAGTACGCGCATTCGTGGAGCGGCAAATTCCGGCGGCCTGCGGACCTGGCCACTCCGGAATACCAAACGCCGATGCGTGACGATTTGCTCTGGGATTACGAGGGCTTCACGGAGTTTGCAGGGCCCCTGCTGTCAGCGCGCAGCGGCTTGTGGAGCGCCGAGGATTACCGCAACAATCTCGCGAATATTTCGGCCGCGCTCGGTGTGGGACGACCCGGACGGACCTGGCGTTCGCTGCTCGATACGGCGGTCGCCGTGCCGGGCGAGGGATTCGGCCGTGGATGGATGAACTGGCGGCGCGGCTCGGATTATTACGATGAAGGCGATTTACTTTGGCTCGAAGTGGCCACGATCATTCACCAGCAAACCCAGGGCGAAAAAAGCATCGACGATTTCTGCCACGCGTTTTATGGCGGGCCGAACAACGGTCCGGAGATCAAGCCCTACACGTTCGAAGACATCGTTCGCGGGCTGAACGCCATTGCGCCGTACGATTGGGCGAAGTTTTTGCACGAGCGGCTGAATTCGACCTCACCGAATCCCCCGCTCGGCGGAATCGAAAACGGCGGCTGGAAATTCCTTTTCAATGACGAGCCGCCCAAGGGCGAGACGCACCACGGTAATGTCGGAGATGTGTACACAGTCGGTCTGCATTTGGGCGATGACGGCACAGTGATCGACTCGATCGTCGGGGGTCCTGCTTTCAAGGCGGGTATCAGCTCTGGGATGAAAGTCGTCGGTGTCAACGGCCGCGTTTACGATCATGACTTGCTCGCCGACGCCATCGCCGCATCGAAACAGAGCCCCGAGCCGATTACGTTAATGGTAGTGATCGACGGCTACTACAAAACCTGCAGCGTCGACTACCACGGCGGCAAGCGCTACCCGCATCTCGTCCGCGACGAAAGCAAGCCAGACTATCTGGACGAATTAGCAAGCGCGCACGTTGCAGGTCAATAGGGCTCTGCGACTCATTACAAACTCAGTTTTTTGTTGCGCGTGATAAGTGCCGCCAGAAACTCGCCTGACCTTGTCGCGCTCCATCCATTTTGGTCAATGGAGAACAACCGACCGCCGGTACTGGCCGGAAAGAAGATCAGGAGGTGCTGGACGCAGTTTGGCGGGAAGGTTGTTTGAGAGCGAGAGCTTTTTTGCGGGCGTGATGCGCCCGGACGAAGATGGCTACGAGGATGATTGCAGCGCAGACTTCGACGAAGAGTTTGCCGCCGTCGAGCCAGTCAATGGGCGAAGGTTTCAACGAGGGGTCCGTGAAGAGGGAGTGCCAGAACAGGGCGACGGCACCGAGATAGACGGTGAAGTGGAAAGCCTTCCAGAGGCGCCGCCCGAGTTGGATGCGGAGATAGGAAGTGATGACCATGAGGGCGAGGATGTAGAGAGCGATAGCGCCAATGGAATTTTCGAGCGGTTGCTGCGGAGAGTGGACCGGATAAACGATATCGAGGGCGCGAAACTTTGGGGATTTGTTGAATAGCAGGACGATGGGATGGAGTGTCGCAAATAACAGCGCGAGATAGCCGGTCCAATTGTGCAGCGCGAAATAATTGAAGCGTCGATGCGGCCAGTAGCGCACCGGGCTATAGCGAAAAATCATCAGCACGCCGATGAGCATGTTGATGGTGACGGCGCCGACGGCGATTAGGCCGAGATAGGCCGAGAGATCTAGGAGAGTGATGTCCATCGAAAGAACGCGCGGACGGTGCCCCCGCGCAAGCCGTCCATTATCCAGTGAAAGTGCGGTCTTCGCGCGCAGAAATCGATCGCCAGATACTGGAGGATGAGACTGTCCGGGGCGCGCTGGCGTTTCACGAAAAAATAAATTGGCGATGGAAATTGAGGACCGGAGGCGAGGGGCGGGATATATCGTGCCCCTACAATTGCCACGAGGATGGTGTGCTAGGATTGTGCGTTTCCGTTGATAGCAATAAGACGATAAGGGAAGGGACGAGGCTTGCAGACAGGGATAATCGGACTGCCACAGGTTGGGAAGACGACGCTGTTTCGGATTTTGACGAAGGCGAACGTCGAGGGGAAGGGCGGTGGCTCGGCGACGCACGTTGGCGTGGCGAAGGTGCCGGAGCCGCGCCTGCTCGAGCTGGCGAAGCTTTATAACCCTAAAAAAATAACTTACGCGACGGTGCAATATGTCGATCTGGGCGGGATGCAGAAGGAAAAAAACCGCGATGCGCTTGCGCCACTGCGCGAGGTGGATACGATCGCGCACGTGATTCGCGTGTTTGACGATCCGTCGGTGCCGCATTCGGAGGGGAGCATTGATCCTTTGCGGGATGCGACGAATTTGGAGCTGGAGCTGATACTTTCCGACCACGACCAGATTTTGCGCAGGTTGGAGCGGCTCGAAAAGGATCTGAAGAAAAAGAGCGATCCGCTTTTGCTGGCGGAGAAAGCGGTTTTGGAAAAGTGCAAGGCTCATTTGGAGTCCGAGAAGCCTTTGCGGGAATTGGAGTTGACCGTGGAGGAGCGCAAGCCGATCGGTGGATTTTTGTTTTTGTCGGCGCGGCCCGTGCTTTATGTGCTGAACCTCGGTGACGACGAAGCGGACAAAATGGATACGGCGGTGGAACGGCACAAATTGAGTTCCTTGCAAGGGCGGCCGAATTCAGCCGTCGTCGCGATTTGCGGGCGGCTTGAGGCGGAACTCGCCGAGATGGATGAGAAAGAAACGGCGGAACTTCTGGCGTCGTATGGATTGAAAGAGCCGGGTTTGAACCGCTTGATTCGCGCGACGTACGACTTGATGGGTTTGATCCAGTTTTTTACGGCGGGCGAACCGGAAGTGCGCGCATGGACGATTCGCAAGGGGTCGACGGCGCAAAAGGCCGCTGGCGCGATTCACAGCGACATCGAGAAGGGATTCATTCGGGCGGAAGTCGTGAAGTGGAGCGATTTGCTTGCCGCGGGCAGCATCGCCGCGGCGCGGGAGAAGGCGCAGGTGAGGCTCGAAGGGAAAGAATACACTGTGCAAGAAGGGGATGTGATTTTGTTTAGACATTCTGGTTGAGAAGAAGACGTAAAGAAGTAAGGAACAAAGATTCGGAAAATGAATTTCCACCGAGATCGCCGAGAGCACAGAGGGCACAGAAAAATCGAGATTGGGCGGCATTGATCATGGAGTGCGGCAGCCCTGCTGCCGCTTTTGCGATTTATGGCACACGACTTGGCATTTCGGACAACGCTGGCGGCGGGGCTAGGGCTCGTGGCCGCAGCGGGGAATTTGATTGGCGGATATTTTGTCGTGCACCGGGATTGGCCGCGGCGGTACCTGCAATATTTTTTGGCGCTCGGCGCCGGGTACATGGTGGCGGTGGCGTTTGTCGACGTGATTCCCGAGTCGATCAAGCTCGGCGGCGAGCAGGCGCTGCAGTTTGTGCTGATCGGATTCTTTCTCGTACATCTTTTTGAACACACCATTGCGCCGCATTTTCACTTCGGCGAAGAGACGCATCTCGACGAGATGAGTCATCACCACGCACGAAATACTGTGCTGCTGGGTCTCATCATTCATACTTTTTTTGACGGAGTAGCCATCGCGGCCGGATTCCTCGTTTCGGTCTGGCTCGGAGCCATGATTTTCGTGGCCGTTTTTCTCCACAAGTTGCCGGAAGGATTTACTGTAGCTTCCGTGGTTCTTGCCAGCGGACAAGGGCGGCGCAACGCAATTCTTGCGGCTGGGTTGTTAGGAGCAGCGACGCTGCTGGGAGTATTGCTGACAAGTGTTTTGCAAAGTCAGTTGAAGTACGCGCTGCCGATTTCAGGTGGCGTCACCGTGTACGTTGCCGCGACGGATTTGCTCCCGGAAGTGAACCGGGAACCGAATTGGAGAATGGCCGCGCTGGTGTTTGTGGGAGTCGCCACCGTATTGATAATGCAGCATTTATTCCACGTTTAGCTGTGCCTTGTTTTCGCCCCGCCTTCGCCTAAACCCCAGATATACATTTGCAACTTTAAGAGCCCGCAAGGGTTCGATAGAATGTGGCGGCTATGGCCAGGTCGGACGTCCAACTGATGCTGGACGTGAAGGCGGGCGACGAACACTCGTTCGAGCTTCTTCTCCAGCGCTACAGGACACCCCTTGTCAACTTTCTCTACCGCATGGTTCGGGCGCGGGAAGAGGCGGAAGACTTGGCGCAAGAAGTGTTTTTGAGAGTGTATCGCGCACGGAAAGATTACGTGCCGAGCGCCAAATTCACGACGTGGCTTTTCCGGATCGCGACAAATTTGGCGTTGAACTCCGTGCGAGACAACCGCCATCAGCGGATGGAAATCTCGCTGGACGCGCCGATCACAGTGGATGCGGAAGATGGCGATGAGAAAGCGCTGGACATTGCCGAGAAACACCCGAACATCGAGCAGTACCTGGTGGAGGAAGCGCGAAAGAAAATGATCCGGCACGCGATTGATAAGCTGCCGGAAAAGCAGCGCGCGGCGGTGCTCCTGCACAAGTATCAGGAGCTGGATTATGGAGATATTGCAAAGATTCTCGAATGTTCGGAAAGCGCTTTGAAGTCGCTGCTCTTTCGGGCATACGAAACGCTGCGGGTGGAACTAGCCCCCCTCGTGGCGAGGCAAGGGAAGTAGGGGATCCGGTGAAAAAACCGGGCACTACAGACCTTGCGGCAGGGAAGTAGAAGTAGAACCGGGGATAGAGAAGGAAGGAAGTCATGGGCTGTACGCGAATGGAAAACAAAATTGTGGCGTACGTGGACGGGCGCTTGAAAGAAAGCGAACGGCTGGACGTCGAGAAGCATCTCGCGGCGTGCGCGGCATGCCAACTGCGCGTGAACGAGTTTCGCGCGGTTGCGGGATTTTTGGATGAGCTGCCGCAGATCGAGCCGTCGACGGCGTTCGACGTGCGCGTGCGCGCGCGAGTGGCGGCGGAGCCGGTGAAGCAGGGCTGGTGGGCCTGGTTCCGGCCGTCGCCGCGCGTGGCGTTTGCGGCGTCGTTGCTCTTGCTGGCGACGGTGTGGGTGGCTTCGCGGCCGCAGTCGCCGGATCGAACGCTGACGCCTGCGGACGTGGCGCAGATCAATCAGGACCTGCCGATGCTGGAGAACATGGACGTGCTTTCGGATTTTGGAGCGCTGACGGACTTGCCACAGCCGGTGCAAGCGGATGATACGGGCAATTCCAACCAGGATCAAAACCAGAACCAGCAGCAGGAACAAAATCAAAAGCAGCCACAGAATCAGGATCAGGGGCAGACGCAGAATCAAAATCAGCCGATGTAGTGCATGAGAATTCGACTCCAACTCGCAGCCTTGATGATCACGCTGGGTCTCAGCGCGGTGCTGGCCGCACCTTGCTTGGCGCAGCGCGGCCGTGCGCGTTTCATGACGGCGCAAGAGCACAGACCGCCAAGAATGCCGGCGGCGAGACAGGCGCGGCAACAGCAACGCCAACAGCAGAAGAATGCGGCGAGAGCGGCGCAACAAGAGAGACGACAGAACGGGGGAGCGGCTAATTCGGGTGGCGCCGGTGCGAACCGACAGGATGCGGCACGTCCCAACGGCAACCCAAACCGTCCGCCGTCCGCGTACACTCCGCCTTCGGCTCCTCAGAAGAGATTCAGTGATCTGAGCCCTCAGGAAAGGCAGAAAGTCCTCGATAATTACAACCGGCTGAGCCGGATGTCGCCCGCGCAAAGGCAAGAGCTGCAGCAGCGGACTTATGTTTGGAATCACATGACGCCGGCGCAAAAGAATCACATCAGAAACGATGTGTTGCCGAAGTGGAGGCAAATGCCGCAGGAACGGCGGCAGGCGATTCGGCAGAGACTGCGCGTGCTGCAGAACATGCCGGAGTTCGCTAGGAACGAACGGCTGAATGATCCGAAGTTCACCGAAGGGATGAGCGAAGAGGATAAAGCAACGTTGCGCGATTTGAGCCATCTGCATGTTGGCGCGCCGCCTGATTCGCCGAACGAGTGAGATAGCAAACAGCTCACAGCCGACAGCTTCCAATAAGCTCCGCGAGACGGAAACACGTCCCATTCACAAAATATTCAAATTTTGCATGATCTCCTTTGTAGGGGCGCGGCATGCCGCGCTCCCACAATGCAATGGGAGCCAATCTGGCGCTGGTTCGCGCGTCTCGATTTTTGCACGCTCGTTGACAAGGACTCTCCTCTCGCGGCATCGTGACTGGTTGACTTCGCGCGCATCCAACGAGGGGAGGGCGCCATTCCCGTTTTGCCGCCGCGCTTTCGCGCACTGCAGCACCGCAATTTTCAATTATTTATCGCCGGCCAGCTAACTTCGCTCATCGGCACATGGATGCAGACGACGGCGCAGCTGTGGCTGGTCTATAAGCTGACCAATTCCGCGGCTCTGCTTGGCGTTTTCGGTTTTGCAAACCAAGTTCCCATATTATTTCTGGCGGCGCTCGGCGGATATATCGGCGACCGCTACAACCGCCATCATGGCGTGATTTGGACGCAGACAGTCTCGATGGTCCTGGCCTTCCTCCTCGCGGCGTTGACGTTCGCGAACATCATTCAGGTGTGGGAGCTGATCTTCACGGCGTTCCTGTCGGGGGTCGTGAATGCGTTCGATGTGCCCATCCGGCAGGCGTTCCTGGTCGAGATGGTGAGCATCGAGGACTTGCCGAATGCGATTGCACTGAACTCTTCGATTTTCAATGGTGCGCGGGTGGTGGGGCCGGCAATCGCTGGATTTGCGCTGGCGTGGAAAGGGCCGGCGTGGTGTTTTTTTCTGAACGGCGTCAGTTTTCTGGCAGTGATCGCGGCGCTGTTCGCGATGCGCCTTGTAAAGAAGGTATCGAAGAAAGAAGCGGGTTCGCCGTTCCAGAGTTTGCTGCAGGGATTTCGGTTTGCGATGAGCGATTTGCCGATTCGGTCGACGTTGTTGCTCTTGAGCATGCTGAGTTTGCTGGGATTGCAGTACTCGGTGTTCTTGCCGATTTTTGCTAGCGACGTTTTGCACCGGGGCGCGAAAGGATTCGGGTTATTGATGAGCGCGGCGGGAGTGGGCGCGGTGCTGGGAGCGCTCCATTTTGCGGCGCGGACGAGTTACAAGGGGCTGGCGCGGTGGATTGGGGCGACGTCAACGGTTTGCGCCGTGGGTCTGGTGCTTTTTTCACAGTCGCGTGTGTTCTGGCTTTCCATGACGATGCTGCTGATCGTTGGATTTTGCGCCACGGTGCAGATGGCGGCGACGAATACGACTTTGCAGAACCGCGTGCCAGATCAATTGCGCGGGCGCATCATGGCGGTGTACGCGACGATGTTCATGGGAGTGCAGCCGATCGGGTCGCTGATCGCGGGGGGAATAGCCACGCGGATCGGCGCGCCGTACACGCTCGCGGTGTTTGGAACGCTTTGTTTTTTGGGGAGCATGATTTTTATTTTCCGGGTGGTGATTCCGTTGCGGCGGCAGCCGGAGGCGTCGGCCGCTGCTTAGGACGGATTGGGTCGGTAGAGCCATGCGGGTTTGGTCACCGCGTTGGCGGCGGGCGGGGCCGAGGAGGGCGGGGCAAGCCCCGCCCCTACAGCGTCATTTATGAAAGTGAGGATGGCGTCGACTTTGGGGCGCTGGGGGGAGAGCGAGCAGACGGGATCGGTGGCGGCGGCGTCGGCGGCTAGAAGGAAGGCCTGGCAGCGGCAGCCGCCGAAGTCTTGGGCGCGGCGGTCGCAGGATTTGCAGGGTTCTTGCATCCAGGATTCGCCGCGGAATTTTTGGAAGACGTCGGAGACTTCCCAGATTTCGAGCAGGCTGCGAGATTTTACATTCTCAAAGGATAGACCGGGGATGACGCGCGCGGCGTGGCAGGGAAGGGCGTCGCCGTTCGGCGTGATGAGCATAAGTTTGCGGCCCCAGCCGCCCATGCAAGGTTTCGGGTATTTCGCGTAGTAATCGGGAACCACATATTCCACTTTGATTTTTCCGGCCAGGCGCTCTTGCGCTTTTTTTATAAAATCGATGGACTGCGTGAGCTGTGCGCGTGTGGGGAGCAGGGAGTCGCGGTTGGCGAAAGCCCAGCCGTAATACTGGACGTGGGCGAACTCGACGCGCGTGGCGCTCGAAGATTCGGCGAGAGCGAGCATTTCGGGAAGCTGATGGATGTTGCGGCGGTGAATGACGAAATTGAGCGTGACGGCGAGGCGATGGTGCTTCAGCCAGCCCAGGACGCGGAGTTTGTGGGCGTGGGCATTCGTGCCGGAGATTTCATTGGCGGTATCTTCGTGCGCGCCTTGAAAGCTCAATTGAAAATGATCGAGTCCCGCTTGTACGAGCGCGGCAAGCTTTCCTTCATCGAGAGGCAAGCCGGACGTGATGAGATTGACGTAAAGGCCGGCGGCGCGGGCGGCGCGGATGAGAGCAAGGATGTCCTGACGAGTGAGCGGTTCGCCGCCGGTGAAATCGGCTTGGAGCACGCCGAGAGCGGCGGCTTCCTTGAAAACGCGAGACCATTCGTCGGTCGAGAGTTCAACGGCGCGAGCTTGCAGCTCGAGGGGATTTGAGCAATAGACGCAATGAAGCGGGCAGCGGTGGGTTAGCTCGGCGATGAGGGCGAGCGGATTGGCGAGGAACGGGTTCATTTGTTTCTGGCGCGAGACTCTAGAATACCTGAATCGAGAAACAAGAATGGAACCACGAGGATCCCCCGCTTCTCTGGCAGATACACGAGCACCCCGGCGAACGCGGACCGTTTTGCGCCTGCCCTCCACAACGGGAGTTGTCGTTTTATAGCTCACGCAATGGCCCAGACAGACCGCCTGCGGATGGCCTGCCGGGGGCAGTTGGGAGATCGGTTCTAGTTAACAATAACCTGCATACCCCCCTGGTTTTTCGTAAACGCTCATTCTAAAGAAATTAAAGCTGCTTGTTTTGATAGAGTTACACAGGTGTTGATTCTAGAAGGCTTAGCGAGTTAGCTGCCAGAGCGCGAATCGGGCGGCGAATGGAAGCACTAGCGCGCAGTCCGAATGCAAGGAGCGGGCTAAGGCTACAAATGAAAATGGCGGCCAGGGGCCGCCACACGGAATCCGTACTATTACCTAAGGAATACAATACCACATATTATTAAAATGTTAAGAAAAATATTGAGGCCCACGGGATGCGTCAGGGCACGAAATCGAGGGCGCGGTCTTTTTGGAGGAGGGCCAGATAGCCGAGGATGTCTTGTTCGACTTTGGCGGGGTCGGCCTTGGAGTAGATTTGCTGTAGCTCGGTGATGATTTGGTGGATGGTGCGCTGGCCGTCGCAGCGCTGGACGATTTCGAGGCTGGGGCCATTTAGGCGCAGGGCGCGTTCGGGCATGAGAAGGACGCGTTGGCCCTCGTTTTCGCCAAGGCGGACGCCGGGGGCGAGCCGCGGTTTGCTGGTGAGTTCGAGGCTCATGTGGAGATGGCCTCGGTTTTGTGCTGAAAAGCGCCGGGAGGGGGCCAGCCGGGTTGGACGTAGGAAAAATAAAGGGCGTCGAGTTGGGCCCAGAGGATGTCGCATTTGGCACGGAGGGCCGCGTGGGCTTGTTCCTGCTGTTCGCGTGTGCCTGCATGTTTGACGACCCAGGCCAGGGCGAATTCGGCGTCTTCGGGGGCTTGTGTTAGGCGGGCGGCGAAATAGTCGAGGCCGCTCGATAGCCAAGGGTAGTGGTGACGGAGACGATCAACACGCAAAGTGATGAGTCTCTTGGAAAAAAGTTCGGTGAGGGAGGAGGCGACGGCTTCGAGGTGCGAGCGCGTGGAGACGAAATCAACGTAGGCTTGAACGGCGTATCGCGTGGCGGGAAGAATTCCTTCGCAGCGGAGAGCTTGATCGCGGGAAAGGCCGGTGGCTTCGACGAGGCGCAGCCACTTTTCGATTCCGCCAGGTTTAACGCCGTCGCCATCGTGATCGAGGATGCGTTTGCGCCAGGCGAGGCGAAAGGCGGGATCGTCGCTGCGTGCGAGAATGGCGGCGTCCTTGATGGGGATGCGGCTCTGGTAGTAATAGCGATTGAGGGCCCAGGCTTGCAATTGGCCGCGGGTGAGTTTTCCTTCGTGCATCAACGCATGAAATGGATGTTTATGGTGGTAGCGCTCTTCGCCAATGGCGTGAAAGCCGGCGATGAAGACCGCTTCGGAAAGCGGCGGCGCTTCGAGGGTTTGAGTCTGGCTCATACTCATACGGCGAGTTCCATTCCATCATAGGCGATTTCCCAGCCGGCTTCACGGACGATGCGAGATTCCTGACTGTCGTCATTCAGAATGGGATTGGTATTGTTGATGTGAGTAAGGACCCGGCGAGTTTTTGAAGGGCGAAAGGGTTGGCGTAGAAGGCCGCGATCGCCCCAAAGAGGAAGATGTCCCATTTGCCTGGCGGTTTTACCGCCTTTCTGGACGGAGTGCAGCTCATCGTCTTTCCAGAAAGTGCCATCGAGAATCGCTAGATCACTCTCCTCAATTGTCCGCAACCAACGGTCTCCGATGCCCGGAAGAGTGGGCGCGTAGAAAAGCCGTTTCTCGTTTGAGACGAAACTAAGGCCTATCACAGCTTCTTCTGGACCGAGGGTGTTGCGCAGGGATTCGCTTACGTAATCCGGATAATTCCCGCTTAGTGGAACGGCTTTGCAGAACAGGCCGCTCTTCTTATCGGCGGGCGATGCCGGGACGAGAGGCATGAGGCGATCTAGAGGCAGAGTTTCCCATCGGACAGGAGGGTTGGAGCGCGTGAGCACGCGGAAGATGCCGTTTTCTTCCGTAAGGATGCGCCGGACGGCCACCGTCGAATATATTTGAAGCGGGTGGAATTCCCTGAGATGGAGAAGTCCCATGACGGCGTCCACGTCTGCGCTGGTCAGCAAAACCGTGTGGATGGGCGAGTTCCGCGAACCTGCTGGAGGGACAAAATCAGCGGAGGACAAAATTTGTTGGCGAAGATCGGGGGAGGCATTTAGGAGAAACCAGCGGGCGCCGTCTGGGGAAATGGCCGCCTGGGTTTGCGTTCGAGGGCTGGCTTTAATGGCGCCTGAACGAGCCCCTACACACTGAGGGCATGCGCAATTCCATTGGGGGAAGCCGCCCCCGGCCGCGGAGCCGAGGACTTTAACGCGCATTCCGGCACGCCGGAAAATGACCGCTGGGGGCGGTCATAAGCTTTAGAGCTCGGCGTTGGCGTACGAGCTAATTTCGCAGTTCAGGTCGATCTCTTCGTGCTGAGGGGTGGTCCATTCCATGGCGAGAGGCTCCTCATAACAGCCGAGTATGAAAATTCACGACAACGGAAATATAGCACAGACTTCAGATGGAGGGAAGGCCGTGACGAAAAATGTGTGCAACAACCGACTGGGAGCCAGGCTACGAAGGGTAGACAAGCGTCGAAGAAAAAACCACAACCTGTGGTAGGGAAAATTTGGAATTTGCTGAGTGCTCGAAGGAGATTAAATTTTCAACAGCACGAATGTTTTCTCTTGACAAAGGCGGAAAGCGACCTATTATGTGGCGAGAAGTGGAAGAGAGTGGTTCTCAGTAGAGCAAAGTAGAAAGTTCCCGGCCAAGTTAAGGCGTTCTCGAGGGCAATCGTGAACGTGGGCATTCTGGGCATCCAAAACAGGCGTTTGAGCAGGGGCTATGAAGCTGAGGGGAAACTGTCCGGCGAAAGTCGACGAGAAGGGGCGTCTCAAAATACCCTCGGTGTTTCTGGACGAGCTCAAGGAGTACGGCAACCAATTTTATATCACAAGTACGACGGGCGAAACGGCAAGAATTTATCCGATGAAGGTTTGGTCGGAGATCGAGGACAAGCTGGCGCAATTGCCGAGCACGCATGTGGCGAAACAAAAATTTCTGTTGAGGACAAGCTATTTTGGGCAGCAGGCGGAATTGGATGGGCAGGGAAGAGTGCTGTTGCCGGCGGTGCTGCGCGAGGCCGCGCAAACGCTTGCCGAAGTGGACGTTTACGGGGCCCTGAATTATTTGGAAGTGATGAACCACACGCGGATGCTCGATAAGTTGAAGAATGAGCCGTACACGGCGGCGGATGATACGGCGCTGGGAATTTAAGAAGTAAAGAAGTAAGGAAATAACGAAGTAAAGATTTTCGAGTTTCGAGATTTGGTGGGGCAGTGGGGCGAAGGGTTTAACCGATTGAAAGCGGCGCATACGCCGGTGATGTTGGATAAGGTGCTGGAATGGCTGGGCATCAGGCCGGAAGGAACGTACATCGACGTCACGCTGGGAGCCGGCGGGCATTCGGCGGCGATAGCAGAAAAGCTGACGTCGGGAAAGTTGATCAGCCTGGACCGGGACGCACAGGCGCTGGAGCTGGCTCGGGAACGGCTGAAGAGTTTCGGAACGCGAGTGACGCTGGTGCAGTCGCCGTTCTCGAGGATTGCGGAGGCCGCACACGAGTTGGGGATTCTGAAGGTGGACGGGGTCTTGGCCGACTTGGGAGTTTCGAGCATGCAGCTTGATCAGGCCGCGCGGGGATTTTCGTTTCGAGAAGCGGCCGAGCTGGATATGAGGATGGATGCCGTGAACGACGAATTGACGGCAGGAGACATTGTGAATCGTTGGCCCGAAAAAGAGATGGCCGATTTGCTCTACCGCGAGGCGGATGAGCACGATTCCAGAAGAATCGCCAGGGCGATCGTACGAGCGCGGCCCATTCGAGATACCGCGCACCTGGCAACGGTTGTGGCAGGGGCCCGTAAGCACTGGGGAAGGCAGAGACTGCATCCCGCAACAAAAACGTTTCTGGCGCTGCGGATAGCGGTGAATCGAGAGATGGAGGAACTCGGGCAGTTTCTAACGCGGACCCCTGACACATTAAATTCCGGCGGGCGCATGGTGGTGCTGAGCTACCACTCGCGCGAAGACCGAATCGTGAAGCACGCATTCCAAGAGGGAGAGCGTCAGGGGACGCTCCGAGTGCTCACCCGTCACGTGATCCAGCCGACCGAAGAAGAGAAGGCGGCCAACCCGCGTTCGCGAAGCGCGAAACTGCGGTGCGCAGAAAGAGTGTAGTGATGAGCGGCAAGAGAAAAAGGGCAGTGGTGGCGGAGTTTCATACCGTCAAGCGGATCGACAATTCGCGGCTGGTGAGGAACGTGGTGCCGGCGAAGATGCGGAATCTTTGGCGGACGGTGGCGTTGGGTAGCATTGTGGCGGCGTTTTTCATGCTTTACATTTTCCAGCACTTTCGCTGCATCGATTTGAGCTTTCAGCTGGAGGATTTGAAGGGCCAGCAAATGAAAGCCGCGGCGTTGAATTCGGAGTTGAAACTGGAAATTGCGGGCCTGCGCGATCCGATGCGGATTGATGTAATCGCCCGGCGCCGTCTGGGCCTGACCGAACCGCTGCCGTCGCAAGTGCAGGAATACGATGAACCGGACGGCGCGGAAGTGGCCGCGCACTATGTGCGGCCGAACCACGTGCCGTGAAGTCGCCGACCGGCGTGGCGTTCCCAAATAAAAATTTCACCGTTACCGTGAGCTTCCGACCGGAGCGTTTGCCGACCTGAATTCATTATGCGACAAGACCGCGTCCACGTCCGTTTGCTCATCATCGCCGGCGTGGCGTTCTTGTGGATGACCGCGGTTTTCGGGCGGCTCACTTACCTGCAACTCTTCCTTCATAGCGAATACCTGGCGCGGGCGCTGCGCCAGCAGCAGCGGACCATTGAAATTACACCGGAACGCGGCGCGATCTACGACCGAAATAAAAGGCCGCTGGCGATGAGCATTCCCGTGGATTCGGCGTTTGCGGTGCCGGGGGAGATTGCCGACGAAAATTTGGCGGCGCGGCTGCTGTCTGGGGTCGTCGACGTTCCGGAGGAGGTGCTCGAGGAGCGTTTCGAATCATCCAAGTCGTTTGTTTGGATTTCGCGAAAGCTGCCGCCGGAAAAGGCGGAGGCGATTACCGCGCTGAACCTCAAGGGCGTGTATCTTCAGAAAGAAAACCAGCGGTTTTACCCGAAGCGCGATCTTGCGGCGCATGTGCTGGGCTTCGTCGATATGGACGAGAAGGGGCTTGGGGGGATCGAATACGAGCTGGACAGCGAGATTCGCGGCGAGAGCGGGAAGATCGTGGTGATGGAGGATGCGAAGAAACGCTGGTTCGACGCAAGCCAGGCGAAACTGAATAATGGCGCGGATGTCGTTCTGACGCTGGACGAGAAAATTCAATACCTGGCGGAGCGCGAATTGAACGCCGCGATCGCGCAGACCCATGCGATTGCGGGGACTGCGATCGTCATGAATCCGAATAACGGAGAGATTCTGGCGCTGGCGAACTGGCCGACGTTCAATCCCAATAAGGCCAACGAGGCGCCGGCGGAAGCGCGGATGGATCGCGCGGTAAGCGCACTTTACGAACCGGGTTCGACATTTAAACTGGTGACGCTCGCGGCGGCGTTCAATGAAGGGATCACGCGGCCCGACGAAGTTTTCGATTGTGAAAACGGAAGCGTGCTCGTGGCGGGGCATCGAATTCACGACCACAAGGCGTTTCAATTGCTGACCGTCTCGCAGATTCTGGCGGAGTCGAGCGACGTGGGCGCGATCAAAATTGCGTTGCGGCTGCAAGCGCCTCGATTCTACGACTACATTCGCGCGTTTGGTTTTGGCGCGCTCACGGGGGTCGATCTGCCCGGCGAGACCAAAGGCATCCTGCGGCCGGTGAACGACTGGGGATCGTTCTCGATTGGATCGATTTCGATGGGACAAGAGGTTGGCGTTACGCCGATACAACTGATCACGGCGGTTTCGGCGATCGCCAACGGTGGGTTGCTGTATAGGCCGCACGTTGTGGAGGAGTTGCGGCGAGACGGTCGAGCGCTGCCTGCTGAGGGCGTGTTGGCGCCGACGGAGCCACGGCGAGTGATTCGTCCGGAAACTGCGGCGACCATGCGCCGGCTGATGGAGGGCGTGGTGCTTTATGGGACGGGCCCGAAAGCGCATCTCGATGGGTGGACTTCGGCCGGGAAAACGGGTACGGCGCAAAAAATCGATCCAACGACGGGACGCTATTCGCGGACGCATTACATCGCATCCTTCACGGGATTCGCGCCGATCAACAATCCGGCGGCGGCGATTCTTGTGTCCTTGGATTCTCCGGTGGGAGAGCACGAAGGCGGAGAGGTTGCCGCGCCGGTGTTCAAACGCATCGCCGAAGAGGTCTTGGCGTATCTCGACGTGCCGCGCGATGTTCCGCTCAACCCCAAGCTCATCCAAGCAGATTATACAAAGCAGGCAAGTGAAGACCGGAGTAGGCTCGATGACCTTTCTTCCGTGGATTTTTCCGCACAGCCCGATTCGGAATCCACGGCGTCACAGGCCACAAAAGGCCAGCAGCAAGAGAAAACACAGCAGCAACCGTTGACGGTTGCCGTGGACCAGGGAGGCGAAGTCGAAGTACCCGATTTTAGCGGGAAGACGATGCGCGATGTGGCGGATATCTCGCTGAAGCTGGGGCTGGATCCTGTTTTGGTTGGCAGCAATCTTGCAGTGGATCAATCGCCAGCGGCGGGCGCCAAGGTAAGACGGGGCGCGAAAATCACGGTGCGATTCGGGACACCGGCCGAGAAGAATTTGAAGCCGCCGTCGGGAAACAGGAATTAGGATGAGAACTGGATTGAGCGATCTAGAAGAAACCCGCAACTCGAGAACGAACCACACCGATGAAGCCCCGCAAGATTCATCGACGCCACGCGTTCCGCCGCGAAGCATGAAACTGCGCGAGTTACTCGAAGGCACGGAAGCGAGCTTTGCTGCGTCCGCCGGGGAGCTGGAAATCCGCCGGGTCACTTGCGATTCGCGGAAGGCAGAGCCACGCGCGCTTTTTTTTGCGCTGCATGGTGCGAAGGCGGATGGAAATGAGTTTATTCGAGATGCGGTCTCGCGGGGCGCTGTGGCGATTGTGAGCGAAGACGCGGCGCCGGCATTGATTCCGTCGAGCGTCGCTTGGATCCAAGTGCGCGAAGCGCGCAAGGCGTTGGCGGTTGCGGCGGTGAACTTTTTTGGGCATCCGGCGGAGGCTTTGCAGCTCGTCGCCGTGACCGGAACGAACGGCAAAACCACGACGACTGCGTTGATCGATGCGATTGTGAAAGCCGCGGGGGCGAAGACGGGTCTCTTCGGAACGATCGCATATCACACGCCGCTCGGCGACTATCCCGCGCCGAACACCACCCCGGAATCGGTCGACCTGCAAGGATTTCTTGGGGAGATTCGCGATACCGGCGGCAAGTACGCCGTCCTGGAGGCGAGTTCGCACTCACTGGCCATGGACCGTTTGTGGGGCTGCCATTTTGCCGCGGCGGTGTTCACGAATTTGACCCGCGAGCACATGGATTATCACAAAACGTTTGAAGATTATTTCGAGGCTAAAAAGAGGCTGTTCGAGGGTACGGGCGCCGGCGCTCCAGACGTCGCGGTCATCAACACGGATGACGAGTATGGCAAGCGCTTGTCCGGACTGGCCAAGAAAACTGTGAGCTACGGCCTCGAATCCGACGCCGAGATCACCACGAAAAAATTCCAACTGACGTTCAACGGTTTGGCATTCACGGCGCAAACGCCTAACGGAAAAGTGCAGGTTTCGTCGCGCCTGGTAGGCCGCATCAATGTTTACAACATTCTCGCAGCGATTGGTGCGGCACAGGCGCTCGGGCTTTCTAACGAAGTCATCGAAGCGGGGATACGCAACCTCGAAAGCGTTTCCGGGCGCTTTCAGCGTATCGACCTTGGCCAGCCATTTTTTGTGGTGGTGGATTATGCGCATACGGACGACGCGCTGGAAAATCTGATTCGCACCGCGAGAGAGCTCAATCCCAAGGGCCGAATCATCACGCTCTCCGGATGCGGAGGCGGAAAAGACCGGACGAAACGTCCCGTGATGGGAGAAGTGACCGGACGCCTGAGCGATTTGACGATTCTCTCGAGCGACAATCCCCGAAACGAAGATCCGCTGAAAATCATCAGCGACATCATCGTGGGACTCCAGAAAACGGGCGGAAAATATTTGATCGAACCGGACCGAGAAAAAGCGATTGGCGTGGCGATGGACGAAGCGCGCGCGGGAGACATCGTGCTGCTCGCGGGCAAGGGCCATGAGAATTATCAAATTCTCGCCGACAAGACTCTCGAGTTTGACGATCGCGACGAGGCACGCAAAGCCTTGCGCGAAAGGGGATATAGCGAGACGCGGGCCGAAATGGGCACCGGAAAACCGAAAAACGGGTCAGGGTTTGGCACGTAGCGCGCTTGTCTAGCTTAGCTGGAAAGTGTGACGAGGGCGCGCGAGCCAGTGGTCAACTCGCAAAAGGAGGAGCCCTCAAAATACGGTGAAAACAAACCGATGCGCGGGGTATCTGCGTAAAGCGAACCCCCTGAGGCATTTATGCGGTGGACGATTGCACAAGTGGCTGGCGCTTTGGGTGCTACGGCGGGGGCAGGACTCGACCCCGTGGCCCGGGTGGCCGGCGTCTCGATTGATTCTCGCACAGTACGTGCCGGAGAACTGTTCGTTGCCGTCCACGGACCGCGTCACGATGGACACGATTACGTGGAGAGCTCGCTGGCGCGAGGAGCGCTCGCCGCTGTGGTGGCGCAGCCGCAGGTCAGCCGGTACCCCGATGGGGTCCGCGATCGTTGCATCGTCGTGGGCGACGCTTTCGAAGCGCTCAAGCAACTCGCTCGCGCGGTGCGCGAAGCGTGGGGCGGGAAAATTGCCGGCGTCACCGGCTCCGTGGGCAAGACCACTACGAAAGAGATCCTGGCGGCACTGCTGGGCGCGAAGCTGCGGGTCCTGAAGTCGGAAGGAAATTTTAATAACGAATACGGGCTGCCGCTAACGCTGTTTCGTTTGGACGAAACACACCAAGCGGCGGTGCTCGAGATGGGCATGTCTCGGCATGGAGAATTGGCGCGGCTCGCGGCGATTGCCCGCCCCGATGTGGGAGTGGTTACGCGCGTCGCGCCTGCACATTTGGAATTTTTTTCTTCGGTGGATGAGATTGCGCTGGCGAAGCGCGAGTTGATTGAGGGTTTGAATGGGCGCGATTCCACCGCCGTGCTGAACGCCGATGACCCGCGCGTTGCGGCATTTGGCGCGTTTGCGCCGGGGCGGGTGGTGACGTATGGGATCGATGCGCCGGCGTTTTTCTCGGCGGCGGCGATCGAGGACCGCGGCGCGTTGGGTTCGGCGTTTGATTATGTGAGCCCAGAAGGGCGCGTGAGGCTGGAACTTCCTGTGCCCGGACGCCACGCGATTTACAACGCACTGGCGGCGCTCGCGGCTGCAAGCGTCTGGAACATCGGCGCAGCGGAAGCGCAAAGTGTTTTTCGAACGCTGCGCGTGCCGGCGATGCGCGGCGAATTGCTGCGGTTTTCAAATGGGGCGGCGCTCATCAACGATAGTTACAACTCGAGCCCGGCGGCGCTGCACGCCATGGTGTCGGTGCTGGCGGCCACGCCGAATTTTCAGCGAAGGATCGTGGCGGCAGGAGAAATGCGCGAGCTGGGTGCAGCCTCGCCCGCCCTGCATCGCGAAGCCGGGATTTTCATGGCGAAGGCTGGCAAAGTCGATTGGGTGATTGGTGTCGAAGGCGACGCGGAGCAAATTGTGGAAGGCGCGGTGTCCGCGGGAATCTCGCGCGCGCAGACGAGATTTTTCAAGTCTTCGGACGAAGCGGCGAAATTTTTGGAAGAGTTCCTCAAGCCCGGCGACGTGTTGCTGGTGAAAGGTTCGAGAGGAGTGAAGATGGAACGCATCGTCGAAGCGCTGCTGACTCGTTACGCCGCTCCGGGTGAGCTTCCGCGGCAGGAGGTTCGGCACTGACATGCTCTACTATCTCCTCTACCATGTCTTACAGCCGTACTTCAGCCCGCTGAACGTCTTTCGCTATATTACGGTTCGCACCGTTTATGCAAGTTTAACGGCGATGTTTCTTGGTCTGGTGTTTGGCCCGTGGTTGATTCGCCGCCTGCGCGAGCTGCAGATTGGGCAATACATCCGCGAGGAAGGCCCGCAGGAGCATCAGAAAAAGGCGGGCACGCCAACAATGGGCGGCGTGCTGATTGTTCTGTCGACGGCTGTGCCCACGCTCCTTTGGGCGGACTTGACCAATCCTTTTATTTTGCTCTCGCTCTTTGCGCTGATTGGGTTCGCCGCTATCGGATTCATCGACGATTACGCGAAGGTTTCGAAACAACGGAACCTCGGCCTCACCGCGAAAAAGAAAATCTATTTTCAGGTGTTGGTCAGCCTGGTCGTGGGAATTTCGCTGCTTGTTCTGGTCACCCACTACGCGTACTCGACGCAGCTGATGATTCCTTTTCTAAAACGTTTGCATCCTGACCTAGTGATTCATTCGCTGATGAATTCCGCACACTTCTGGCCTCTGGCTTTTCTTCCGTTTCTGGCGTTTGTTTGCGTAGTCATCGTTGGCTCTTCGAATGCGGTGAATTTGACGGATGGCCTCGATGGGCTCGCTATCGGCTGCACGGTGATTGCCGCGGGCGCGCTGACCGTATTGACTTATGTGAGCAGCAACTCGCGCTGGGCCACTTATCTCGAGATTCAGTACATCCCGCGCGTCGGGGAGCTGACTATTTTTTGTGGGGCCCTCGTCGGCGCGTCGCTCGGTTTCCTTTGGTACAACGCGCACCCCGCCGAAATCTTCATGGGTGACGTGGGATCGCTCTCGCTTGGCGGTACGCTGGGGACCGTCGCGGTCATCATCAAGCAGGAGATTCTCTTGTTTTTCGTCGGCGGAATCTTCGTCATCGAGGCGCTCTCGGTGATTTTGCAGGTCGGCTCGTTCAAACTGCGCGGCAAGCGGATATTTCGCATGGCGCCAATTCACCATCATTTTGAGTTGTTAGGTTGGAGCGAATCGAAAGTCATCGTAAGGTTTTGGATCGCGGCGCTTGTGTTCGCGTTGTTTGCGCTTACGACGCTCAAGTTGAGGTAACGAGCATTTGAAACTCTGTGAGTTGGAAAGAGAACGATGCCGGGTGGAATCGAGTTACGTGGGAAACGGGTGCTGGCTGTGGGGCTGGCACGAACAGGCGTGGCTACGGCGCTTTTTTGCGCGGCTCGAGGAGCGCAAGTGACGGCGACGGACTTCCGCAGCGAGAGCGAAATCGGCGAAGCGGTTGCGGAATTAAAGACTGCAGGCGTGACGCTCGAGCTCGGCGGACACCGAGAGAGAGTCTTTCTTGAACAAGAATTGATTGTTCCCAGTCCGGGCGTGCCCGCCAATGAAGCGCATTTGCAAGCCGCGCGCGCGAAAGGCATCGCGATTTGGAGCGAGATCGAGCTGGCCTACCGGTTCATCAAGGGCAGATTGATCGGGATTACTGGTTCGAACGGGAAGACGACGACGACTTCGCTCGTTGAACATATTTTGAAGACGGCTGGAATGCAGACGATTCTCGCGGGAAATATTGGAACGCCGCTCATCGCATGCGTGGACGGCATGAAGGATGACACCTGGACGGTGGTCGAGCTCAGTAGCTTCCAACTCGAGCTCATCGCTACGTTTCGTCCAAACATCGGCGTGTTTCTAAACTTGACGCCCGACCATCTCGACCGTCACCACACGTTCGAAGCGTATGGAGCTGCAAAGGCGCGGATCTTCGAGAATCAAACCGGCGAAGATGCGGCCATTTTGAATGCGGATGACGCCGCGACCACGCCTTACGCTCCGTCTCTTGCGCGCGTGTATTGGTTCAGCAGAAAACAGCGAGTGGCGCAGGGCGCGTACGTTCGCAACGAGGAGATCGTATTCCGGCAAAATGGCGCGGAAGAAATTCTGCTCAAACTAGGAGATATTCCTCTCGCTGGCGGGCACAACGTGGAGAACGTGCTAGCGGCAGCCACTGCGGCAAAGCTCGCCGGAGCACCAGTGTCTGCGATTGCAAAAGGCGTGAAGTCATTCGCGGGAGTTGAGCACCGTCTCGAATTCGTCGCCGAAATCGGCGGCGTGCGCTACTACAACGATTCGAAAGCGACCAACGTGGATGCCACGCTCAAGGCGCTAGACGCCTTTCCCGGCCGCATCCTGGTGATTCTTGGCGGAAAAGATAAAGGAAGCGATTACACCGTCCTGCAGAAGCCGCTACGCGAAAAAGCGATTCTCGCACTCCTGATCGGCGCGGCGGCCGAAAAAATCGAAAAGCAAATCGCAGGCAGCGTGGCCATCGAGCGCGCGGAGACGCTCGAGCGCGCCGTCGAAACCGCTTCGCACGCAGCGCAGCGCGGCGACGTGGTCCTGCTCGCCCCAGCCTGCGCCAGTTTCGACCAGTTTCAAAATTATGAACACCGCGGGCGCGTCTTCAAGGAATTGGTGGCGCAGCTTGAAAAGCGGGCCACCGGTGCAAGTTCCGGAAAAAGGTGAACGCAGGTGCCGAGACGTCTTGAGACCGACCGCTGGCTATTTGGTGTGACGGTGGCGCTGTGCCTGTTCGGCGCGGTGATGATCTTCAGCGCTTCCGCGGTCACCGCCGAGAAAGAGTATGGGCACGGCTACTACTTTCTCGTGCGGCAAGCCGCCTGGCTGATCCTCGGCCTGCTGGGAATGTTTGCCCTGATGCGCATGGATTACCGGCGCTTGCGTGAGCCGGTTGTCGTCTATACCACCGTCTGCTTGGTTCTGTTGCTGCTCGTCGGCACTTTTTTTCTGGACAAGTCTCACGCCACGCACCGCTGGATTCGCTACGGGCCTGTGGGGATTCAGCCATCGGAACTGGCCAAGCTGGCGGTAATTCTTTACCTAGCGTGGTTCCTGGATCAGAAGCGACGCACCAAAGCAGAGATGGAATTTTGTAAACAGGATTTTCTCCGAACCATTCTTCCCGCGGCAGGCCCGGTGCTGGTCTGCGTGTTCCTGATTTTGATGCAGCCGGACTTGGGAACCGCGGTGGACATCGTGATTGTAGCTACCGCAATTCTTTTTGCGGCCGGGATGTCCTGGAAATGGCTCGCGGCAGGAGCAGTGGCCGCTCTGCCCGCGCTTTACTTTCTTCTCTTCCATGTTTCCTACCGCGCCGTGCGCATCACCGCTTTTCTTAATCCTGATTCCGACCCACAGGGCGCGGGCTTTCAACTGACGCAGTCGCTCATCGCCGTGGGCTCCGGCGGGTTCACCGGCGTCGGCTTGATGGAGAGCAAGCAGAAACTCTTTTACTTGCCGGAAGCGCACACCGATTTTATTTACGCGGTTATCTGTGAAGAGCTTGGCTATATCGGCGCAATGCTGGTGATTGCACTGTTCGTGATTTATGGGTGGCGTGGGCTCCGCGCTGCGTTCGCGGCTCCCGACGGATTCGGCCGCCTGCTCGCGCTGGGAATCACGGCTATGGTGCTCAGCCAGGCGTTCATCAATCTAGCCGTGGTATTGGGCATGGTCCCAACGAAAGGCATTCCGCTGCCTTTCGTGAGCTATGGCGGTTCTAGCTTGCTGGTAATGCTGTTGGCGACAGGAATCCTGCTGAATATCAGTCAGCAGACCGCGGCTACATGAGCCAAGTAACCAAGTCGCGGCGAGGTTTCCGTTGTAGAGGCACGATATATCGTGTCCCTACGATCGAGCTGGCAATCGGGCCCCAGCCATGAAATTGCTCATCGCCGGAGGCGGCACGGGCGGACACGTTTTCCCGGCGCTTGCCATTGCGCAAGAGTGGCTCTCGCGCGGCAAGGAGAGAGAAGTCGTGTTGGTAGGAACGGAGCGCGGAATTGAAATGAAGCTGGTCCCTCAAGCGGGGCTGCCCCTCGAAACGCTGCGCGTGGCCGGCTTAAAAGGCAAAGGCGGCGCAACACTGGCGAAGAATCTCGCCATGCTCGCGCCTGGAATTCTGGATGCACGGCGCGTTTTGCGTAAGCACAAACCGGTCGCGGCCTTCGGCGTCGGCGGCTACGCCGCGGGGCCCATGCTGCTCGCGACGTGGCTTAGCCGCATACCTAATGTAATTTTCGAGCCGAATGCCGAGCCCGGTCTGACCAATCGACTTCTCGCGAAACTTTCCAAGCGAATCGCCACCGGCTATGAAATTTCTGCTCAGGCCTGGGGAAAAAAGGCCATCGTTACGGGCTGTCCCGTGCGCGCCGAGTTTTTTTCGATCGCGCCTCGCAAACCGGCAAAGCCATTTCGTTTGTTGGTGACTGGTGGCAGCCAGGGGGCATTGCCCATCAACCGCACCTTTGTCGACGCCATGAATAGGCTTGCGCTCAGAAAAAATGATCTGTCCATCGTGCATCAGACCGGCGAACGCGATTATAATGCGGTACGCACCGCTTATGCGCGGCGCGAAATCAACGCGGAGGTTGTGCCCTTCCTCACCAACATGGCCGAGCGCTTTGCCTGGGCAGATGTGATCGTTTGCCGAGCAGGAGCCATCACCGCGGCGGAAATCGCTGCCGCGGGCCGCGCCGCCATCTTCATTCCTTTCGGAGCTGCCACCGACAGCCATCAATTGCGCAACGCGCAGGAAATGCAGCGCGCGGGCGCGGGCCGGCTGATCCCCGAACAGGAATTCACTGCGGAACGCCTCACGGGCGAAATCTTCTCGCTGGTTGACCAGCCAGACCAAATCGAAAAGCAGTCGAACGCGGCGCGTTCGCTCGCCCGGCCAAACGCCACGCGCGACATCGTCAACTTGATCGAAGAGGCCGCGAACATGCAGGGAATCG
This sequence comes from uncultured Acidobacteriota bacterium, assembly GCA_963767755.1. Lineage (GTDB taxonomy): Bacteria > Acidobacteriota > Terriglobia > Acidiferrales > UBA7541 > Acidiferrum. The sequence goes on from CAVYFO010000018.1 coordinate 80,331, forward strand.
CTCAGAGGGCAAATCCATGATGGTTTCTTTCCGCAATTTTCAGCGCATTCATCTGGTGGGCATCGGCGGCATCGGCATGAGCGGCATCGCCGAAGTTCTGTTGACTCTAGGCTATTCCGTCTCGGGCTCGGACACCAAACCCTCCAACATCACCGAGCGGCTGCAGAATCTCGGCGCGACGATTCACGAAGGCCACAAAGCAGTCAACGTCGAGGGTGCCCACGTGGTGGTGACCTCCTCGGCGATTAGACAAGACAATCCCGAAGTCATCGAAGCCCACAAACGAAAAATTCCGGTGATCCCGCGCGCGGAAATGCTCGCTGAACTAATGCGCCTGAAATATGGCATCGCCGTAGCCGGAGCGCATGGCAAAACGACCACGACTTCCATGGTGGCTTCCGTTCTTGCCGCCGCGCATTTGGACCCGACCTTTGTCATCGGCGGCCGCGTCAATCAAGCCGGCACGACAGCGCGTCTCGGCAAAGGCGAATATTTTGTCGTGGAAGCCGACGAGAGCGACCGTAGCTTTCTGATGCTCGCGCCTGTCGTCGCCGTCGTCACCACCATCGATCGCGAACACCTCGACCAGTACACTTCCCTCTCGGACATCCAGGGCGCGTTCTTACAATTCGTGAACCGCGTGCCATTTTACGGTGCCGCGATTCTTTGTCTGGACGAACCCAACGTGCAAGCCATTCTTCCGGACGTGAAGCGCCCCATCATTACGTACGGCACTTCGAGCCAGGCCGACTTGGTCATCGGCGATGTAAAGCTGGAAGGTTTTAGCAGTGAGTTCCGCCTCACATTCAAAGGCGAAGACCTGGGTTTGTTCAGGCTGTCGCACCCGCCCGGCATGCACAACGTTCGAAACGCAGCCGCGGCAGCTGCCGTCGCGCTGTATCTCAACGTCCCCAGCGACCTAATCCGCGAAGGTCTAGCTAAATTTGCTGGCGTCGGCCGCCGCTTTGACATCAAGGGCGCCGTGAACGACATCACCGTCATAGACGATTACGGCCATCATCCCGCCGAAATTCGCGCCACACTCGAGGCCGCCCGCGGCTGCAAGTTCAACCGCCTCCTAGTACTTTTCCAGCCGCACCGCTTTACCCGCACGCAACATCTCTGGGACGAATTCTGCCGCGCTTTCAACCAAGCCGATGTCTTGGTGCTGCTGGACATCTACGCCGCCAGCGAAGCAGCCATCACCGGCATAACCAGCGAAGCTCTTGCCAACGCCATTCGCAAAGCCGGCCACAAAAACGTTCACTACTTCCGCTCCATGCAAGCTGGCATCGAATTCCTGTTGCGCGAAGCGCGCCCCGGTGACGCGATCATGACCATTGGCGCGGGAAACGTCAGCCGCGCTAGCAACGAATTGATGGTTCTCCTGGGAACCGAATTCTCGGCACACCATGCGCATTGAAGATCCCAAAATTGTCAGAACTCTGCCGGAGTTGGGCGTACAGCTAAGCCCCGGCGCTTCCCTGGGCGAACTTACTTCCCTCGGCATCGGCGGCACAACTGATTTGCTGCGCATAGAAAGGCACGAAGCGATTCCCGACCTGCTGAACCTTCTCGACGCGCAAGACGTTCCCCACAAGTTCCTGGGCGGTGGCTCAAACCTGCTCGTCGGCGACGGCGAACTCCCCTGGGTAGTGCTCCAACTCTTCTCTGCCAAGCCGGACATCGTTTTGGAAGGCAATTTCGCCCAAGTCGCCGCCGCCGCCGACCTCGGCCGCACTGTAACTTTCTGCGCGAAAAACCACCTCGGCGGCATGGAAGGGCTCATCGGCGTCCCCGGAACCGTCGGCGGTGCCCTCCGCATGAACGCCGGCGCGTACGGCATGCAAATCGGCAGCTACGTGCGCGAAGTGAAGCTTTACCGGGCCGCCGCCCGCAAGCTCGAAACCCTCCGCGGCGACCAAATTTCCTTCGAATACCGGCACACTTCTTTCGCGCCTGATGATATGATGCTCGCAGTGAAGCTGGAATTACCCTCCAAACCGTACCCTGAAATTCTAAAAGGAATTCGTATCTGCAATGAAAAGCGCCGGGCCAGCCAGCCGCTTGGGCAGAAGAGCGCCGGCTGCATCTTCAAGAACCCTCCGGGTGCCTCCGCAGGCTGCATGATTGATGAGCTCGGCCTCAAAGGATTAAGCGTCGGCGACGCTCGGGTCAGCGACCGCCACGCCAATTTTTTCGTAAACGCTGGGAAGGCGTCCGCGAAGGATATGCTGGCATTGATTTCCGACGTCCGCGAACGCGTGGAAAAATCCTTCGGCGTGATTCTCGACTTCGAGGTGGTGGTTTGGAACGCGTGAAAACCATCCAGCGGGGTGCAACTGCGGCCGCCGCCGAGCCTTACCGCCCGGAACTGCTCGCCGACGAAGAGCCGCGCTACCTGCGCCGCCAGAAGCCGCTTGAAATTCGCCGCAAGAAATTTGGCGGGCGAGGCTGGCCGTTCTATCGCCGCGTCCTGGTCTGGACCATGGCAGGAGCCGCGAGCGCGACCTTCGCCATTGTCGCCGGCCGCTTCTTGTTATATTCGCCGCAAGTCCTGCTGCTCAAACCCGAACAAATTGAGCTCACCGGAAACCATATCGTGAGCCGCGAAGCGGTTCTTCAACCCTTCGCCCGCGATCGCCATCGCAGCGTCCTTCGCATTCCGCTCGAAGAGCGCCGCGCCGAGCTGGAACAATTGCCGTGGGTCGAATCCGCCAGCATTCAACGCATCCTGCCGAACCGCATCCGCGTCGAACTCACCGAACGCACGCCCATCGCTTTCCTGCGCGACGGCTCTGAGTTGGACTTGATCGACGCCCACGGCGTCATTTTGGACCGCCCCGAAGGCGAAAATCTACAGTTCCCCATTGTGACTGGCCTTCCCGACGGCATGCCGCGTGAAGAACGCGAGCAACGCATGCAAACTTACCAGGAATTTCTCCGCGATGTGGATGTAGTACGCTCCGGCTCGTCCGATCACGTCAGTGAAGTAGATCTCTCGAACCCAAAGGATTTGCGCGTCGTGATGACCGGCCTGGCTTCCGCAACCGATACCCAGGCGGTCACAGTGCACTTCGGCAACGACGATTTCACGAGCAAGTACCGCATGCTCGTCGACAATTTTGCGCAATGGCAAGCGAATGCGGGTAGGGTGTTGTCCCTCGATTTGCAGTATTCGCGGCAAGTGGTTGTGAATTCGGACAGCAACACGAGTGCGGCGAAGTTGAAGAATTAGAAGTTGCAGACGGAATAGAACCAAGGTGGGGGCGGCGGCTTGGCAAAAAAAGATCGTTACATTGTAGGGTTGGACGTCGGAAGCACGAAGACCTGCGCGCTGATCGCGGAGCTGGACGACGAGCAAGTGAAATTTCTGGCGCTTGGCGCGGCCGAATCTAAGGGCCTGCGCAAAGGCCTCATCGTCAATCTCGATTCCACGGTAAGCTCGATCCGGCGCGCCGTCGAAGAAGCCGAAGGCGTCGCCAATGTCCCCGTCGAATCCGCGCTGCTCGGCGTCGCCGGCAGCCACGTGCGCGGCGTCAACAGCCGCGGCGGTGTCGCTCTTGGCCATCGCTCCCGCGATATCGAACGCGACGATGTTCGCCGCGCCATCGATGCCGCTCGCAACATCACTCTTCCGGAAGACCGCGAAGTGCTCCACGTTCTTCCGCACGAATTCATGGTTGACGCCCAGGATGGCATTCGCGACGCCGTCGGCATGGTCGGCCAGCGCCTCGAAGCCAACGTCCATCTCGTTACTTCATCGATCGCCGCAACGCAAAATCTCGTCACCGCTGCGAATCGTGCGGGAATCTTGGTGAACGACACCGTGCTCGAGCCGCTCGCGTCCGCGGAATCTTGTCTCACGCAGGACGAGCGCGAGCTCGGCTGCTGCCTCCTCGATATCGGCGGTGGCACGACAGAACTGATCGTGTTCGGCGGCGGCGTGGTGCGCCACACCAGCGCGGTAGCCGTCGGCGGCGATCATTTCACGAATGATCTCGCCGTCGGCCTTCGCACTCCTATCCCCGAAGCCGAGCGAATCAAGCGCCGCCACGGTTGCGCCGCATCCTCGCTGCTCCACGAAGACACCTCGATCGAAATTGCCAGCGTTGGCGATCGCCCTCCGCGCACCATTTTCGCTCGCATGCTCACCGACATCATCGAGCCCCGCGCCATGGAATTGCTGGCACTGATTCGCGACGATCTGCAGCGCGCCGGCCTTGATGGACAAATTCCCGCAGGATTCATTCTTGCCGGCGGTGGCGCGCGTTTGAATGGCTTGGTCGATCTCGCCGAACAATCCTTCCATTTGCCCGTGCGCATCGCGGAGCCGAAAGGTCTGGCGGATCTTCCGGAACAAGTGGCGCAGCCGGAATATGCAACCGTTGTGGGTTTGGTGATGTACGGCGCAAAAACGCGGCGCAACGCCTCGCAGCGCGCCGGAACTTTGGTTTCCAAATTGAAGTCCATGTTCGCAGGTGCCTCGTGAGCCTGCCCGAGCGCAGCACCACGAATCTGGAGAAGGCTGAGGGACGTATGACAACGAAAGACGCAGGAATTCGCATGAGCTTCAGCGAAGAGCTGCAGCCCGCGAAAATTAAGGTGATCGGAGTGGGCGGTGGCGGATGCAATGCCGTCAACCGCATGATTCGCGCCAAAGTCGAGGGCGTCGAATTCATCACCGCGAACACGGACTTGCAGGCGCTCAAGCTCTCGCAGGCTCCGACGAAACTTCAGCTTGGCGCGAAGCTGACGAAAGGGCTCGGTGCGGGCGCAAATCCCGAAGTCGGCCGCAAAGCGGCTCTCGAAGACACCGACAAAATCATCGAGGCGCTCGAAGGTTCGGACATGATTTTCATCACCTCTGGCCTCGGCGGAGGCACAGGCAGCGGCGCCGCGCCCGTGGTAGCTTCGCTTGCCAGCGAACTTGGCGCGCTGAGCGTCGCCGTCGTCACCAAGCCGTTTGCGTTCGAAGGCAAACGCCGCATGCTGCAAGCGGAACAAGCCTTGCAAGAATTAATCGGCGCGGTCGATACCGTCATCGTGATTCCGAACGAGCGCCTGATGGACACCGTCGAACGTGGCACTAGCTTCTTCGACGCCTTCCGCATCGCCGACGACATCCTTCGCCAAGCCGTTCAGGGCATCTCCGACATCATCACCGTCCCCGGCATCATCAATCGTGACTTCGCCGACGTGAAAGCCATCATGCACGGCCAGGGCTACGCCGTCATGGGCACCGCCATCGCCACCGGAACGAATCGCGCGATCGACGCCGCCAACCGCGCCATCTCCAGCCCGCTTCTCGAAGACAATTCTATCCAGGGCGCGCAAGGCATCCTCATCAACATTTCCGGCAGCTCCAGCCTCACGCTGCACGAAGTCCACGAAGCCTCCTCGGTCATCCAAAAGGCCGCCCACGAAAATGCCAACATTATTTTCGGCGCCGTCATGGACGACTCCATGAAAGATGCCGTGAAAATCACGGTCATTGCCGCCGGCTTCAAGGAAGCCAACAAGAAAAACGTTCAGCAAAAGCCATCCTTCCTGCCCAAAACCTGGAAAGCCGGCCGGGAAGTGGAAACTCCTGTCCCGCAGCAACAGACGCTGCCCAACGTGGTTCATCAAGTCCAGCAAAATGTGCGCGACGTCAGCCACGATGTCCCCACCGACGACCTTGACGTCCCCACGTTCCTCCGTCGCCAGGCGCAGAAGGCTTAGCGCAAAGTTCATTTGTTCCGTCAGGTGGTAGGGGCACGATATATCGTGCCCCTCTTTTTTTGCGCCGCCCTGTACAAAAATTCCCTGGATCAATCCCCCGCAACCTCATCCAAAATCGCGCAACGCTTCACCAAGCTTCCTGACTTCCACTTCGAATCTCCCAAGCTCTTTCGCTGGGAGCGCTACCACCGAACTCAACGCAGCATGAAACTCGCGCGCGCGCGTCGCTCGAACCGCGTCTCGAATATTCCCCGCATGTAGTCCGCTCCCAGGCATCACGATCAATCGCTTTCCCGCAATTCGAACCAACTCGCCGAGCAAATCCAAGGCCTCCGGCGCCGTCTTTTTCCCGCCCGAAGTCAGCAGCCGCGCCGCACCCGTCTCGATCACATCGTCCAGCGCCACGCGCAAATCCCCCGCGCATTCATCAAACGCCCGATGAAACGTAGCCGGCAACGGCCGCGCCATCTCGACGAGTTGCGCCGTCCGCGCTATGTCGATATTTCCCGCCGCATCCAGCAGGCCAAGCACAATCCCATCTATCCCAAATTGCTTGGCAAGCTCCACCTCGCGCTGCATGGCCGCAAACTCGTCGTCCGAGTAACAAAAATTGCCGCCGCGCGGCCGGACCATCGAAAAAATCGGTATGTGGACTCGTTCGCGTACGGCTCGCAACAATTCAGGTGTCGGAGTTGTCCCACCGATGCCAGAGTTGCTACAAAACTCGATGCGTTGCGCCCCGCCGCGCACCGCAGCCATCGCTGCTTCTACGCTCTCCACACTAATTTCGAGCAGTTGGGAATTTTTCACGCGCAGTAGCTTAACAGAACGTCTACACGTAAGCTGACAGCGAGAAATTCATTTTGCGCACGCATGATTTAAACCTGATGACCACTTATCTCGGCCCGCGCTTTGCCGGCCGCCACCGCCAGCCCCACGAATTTTGCCGGTGGGCAGTTGCTCTGACTCCTGCTTGTGGTAACCTTCTGCGCCAGGAACTTCGGGTCTCTTGTTTTTCGTCGATCCCGAGCCGATGCTTTTCGTAAAGGAGACCTCGCGTGAAACTCCATTCCAGAACGATAGCGCTCTCGGCTGTCCTTCTTACTACGGCGCTAGCCGCCTGCCAGGAGCCGTACCATCAGAAAGACGAGCAGTATTATCTGATCACCGCGAACATCAATTTGCCTTACTGGCAGGAAGCGGAAGCCGGCCTCAGAGACGCGGCTACTGTCATGGGCGTCAAAGCCGAAATGGACGGCCCTACCACGCTCTCCCCGCAAGGGGAGCTGGACTCGTTTCAAAAAGCTGTGGCCCTCCATCCCTCCGGCATTCTTGTTTCCGTCATGAGTCAGGAGCTTCTTAAGCCCGCAATCGATAGCGCTGTCGCGCAAGGCATCCCCGTCATCTGTATCGACGCGGACGCCCCCGACTCCCACCGCGTCATGTTCGTCGGAACGGACAACTTCCGCGCCGGCCAGGAAAGCGGGAAGCGCATGGCGGACATTCTCAAAGGCCAAGGACAGGTTGTCATTGTCACCGTTCCCGGCCAGCCCAACTTGGACGAGCGCGTCCGCGGAGTAACCGAAGCTCTCAAGAAATTTCCCGGCATCAAGATCTCGCAGACCATCGACGACAAAGGTGATCCCCGCGTCGCCAATGACGGCATCTCGGCGCTCGTGGGAAAGAAAGAAAAAATCGATGGCGTCATTTGTCTCGAAGCCTCCGGCGGCTCGGGAGTTGCCGAAGCGTTTCATCGTTTAGACCTGGCGGGTAAGATTGCCATCGTCGCTTTCGACAACGATCCGGAAACCTTCGACGCGATTGACAAGGGCTGGATCAACGCCACCGTCGTGCAAAAGCCCTACGTCATGGCCTATTACGGTCTAAGGTTTGCCGACGACCTGCATCACAACGCCGTCCACGAATTCAAAGATTGGCGCACCGCTCCGACGGATCCCTTGCCCTCTTGGGTAGACACAGGCACAGCGATCATCGATAAAAGCAATCTCGCCACGTTCCGCGAAGCGTTCGCCGCTCACCCAAAACCGCTCTAGCGTGTATTGAAGTTAAAGTGGTTCGTAAGCGATGGCAGGAGGTCCATCTAAACCCAGCCCAGCGACGCAAAAGTCGTAATCGATGCGCATCCCAGCGCCACGCCCAGAACCATGCCCGCCAACACGTCGCTCAAGAAATGCATCCCCAGCACAACCCGCGAAACCGCAATACTGATAGCCAAAAAGAACAGCGGCCCTTCCAGCGAGGGATAAAAGTAACTTACTACCAGCGCCACCGAGAACGCCGTCATCGTGTGGCCGGAGGGAAAGGAAAACCGGTCCGGAGGCAGCGCTTTCGACCAGCAATGAGGTTCGATTTGGCAAGGGCGTGGCCGATGGCTGAGCTTTTTCAACGCTTTGAAGACCAAAATGCCGAAGACCGCCGCACATCCTGCTGCTCCAATTGCGGAAAACCTCTGGGGACCGCCGTCGATTAGCAGCATGGCCCCGAGTCCATACCACAACCAGCCGTCTCCCAACCTTGTGGCCAGTATCATCCACAGGCGGAACCATCGCGGCGCTCGCCACCGGTTCATTCGCCGCATCACGCGGTGGTCGCGCCGTTCGATGAAGCCCCAGAGAGTCCTTGCGACAGCCATGGTATTTAGCCCATCTAGCCCCAGTTCGCCTCGAAGCTAGAATCCATATCCCAGAACATGCGTTGCCGTTTCTCTCCGCTTTCGAGAGCGGCCGCCCACTTATGGCAAAAGCGAATCTCGTTCACCCAATGCCCCGCCGTAAATGCCGGGACCAGCGGCGCAAGCGGCATAAGTGCAAGAGTCCACGGCTTTTCCGCCCACATTGACCACACAATGCGAAACACGTCCGCCGTCAATTTGGTATAGCTACCGTGTGCGCCGTGCACTTCTCCTCGGCCTGCTCGAAGCCCGCCGAAGAACTCATCGACTGTCCGCGCTCCGGGGACCTCCGTGTAGGTCCGGCCAACACCTGCAATCGAGTGTGAGTCGCTTCCGCCAACGGCGATCTTGCCGAGCCGCGCCGCCAGCCGCGCCGCGCTCCCATTGGCTTCCGGCCACATCTGGCCATTTCGCGATTCAAACGCCGGCACATAGGAGGCGAACCAGCAAAAATCTTCTTCGCTGCGCCGCCCCGTCAACCCGGAGAAGACATGGTTTACGCTGAAAAATAGCTTTTTCTCCGTGAGGTACATCATCAATGAAATGAAATCCTTACGACGTCGTTGAATCTCCACATGGTCGCGTTCTGTGATCCCGTAAACGCCCAGATGCATCTCTGTTCCGCCGGGCATTTGCACGGTCACTTCTTCGCTGAGGAAGAAGTCAGGGTGTTCCCGGAGCGATTCTCCGGCGTCGATGGAGTCATGATCCGTTACGGTGACGATGGACATTCCCACCTGCTTCAGCCGGCTGTAGACTTCCGCGGGCTGGTTGTACGACTCGCGGCAGATCCGGCTCATAACGGGAGTGTTGCACATGCCTGAGGCGATCGAGTGAACATGGAGGTCGCAGCGCATGAAACTATTGTTAATCCGAGATATGAACAGCCTGTGAAGAGGTCGCTAATTGTGCGTGAATGTGTCTATGGAACTCCTTGAACACATTGGACTTCTTTAGTTATCCACATGGCATGAAGGTTGCTCTTCCAGGGGGACTTTCGTCTATGGCAGAATCGCTACCATGAAAAAAATTCACGTCGTCTTCCACGACGCGGGAGGCGGACACCGCAACGCCGCCATTGCCCTTCAGACCGTCGTTTCTCAGCAGGGGCGTCCTTGGCAGCTCGAACTGGTCCAATTCCAGGATCTTACCGATCGGCTTGACGTGCTTCGGAAATTGACGGGCATCCGCATTCAAAGCCTTTACAACATGATGCTCCAGAATGGCTGGACCCTCGGAAGCAAGTACGTCCTGCGCATTCTGCAGCTTACGATTCGCATTTTTCACAAGCCGATGGTGCGCCTGCTCGAGAGCTTCTGGCGGGATCATCCTGCGGACTTGCTCGTCTCGGTCATCCCGCATTTCAATCGAGAGATTTGCGAGAGTTGGAGATCAATTTATCCAAGCAGCCCGTTCGTAACACTGATTACGGACCTGGCCGATTACCCCCCGCGGTTTTGGATTGAACCCATGAAAGAGCAATACGTCATTGCCGGCACCGAGCGCGCCGTCGAGCAAGCACGCGCCTTTGGCCACGACGAAGCCCACATTTTTCGGGCATCCGGAATGATTCTGCGGCCCGATTTCTATGTGGAAGAGCACGTCGATCCGGCCGCCCTCCACCATGAGATGGGCCTGCGCAATGATTCGCCCACTGCGATCGTCTTGTTCGGCGGGCACGGCTCGAAAGTGATGTACGACATCACAGAACGTTTAGACGCCGCGGGGTTGCCGTTGCAGCTCATCCTGGTCTGCGGACGCAACGAAAAGCTGGCGGCAAAACTGCGCGCTCAAAAATGGAAAATGCCAGTGCATATCGTCGGCTTCACGAAAGAAGTTCACAAGCTCATGCGCGCTGCGGATTTCTTGATCGGCAAGCCCGGCCCTGGAAGCATCGCGGAAGCGATGGTGCGCAAACTCCCCGTGCTCATTGAGTGCAATGCCTGGACTCTGCCTCAGGAACGCTTCAATACGGAGTGGGTAACGCAGAAGCGCGTCGGCATTGTCCTGCATAGCTTTCGCGATGTCGTTGATGGCGTGCGTCAGATGCTGGAACCGGCCAGGCTGGCCGAGTTTCAAAGAAATGTCGCGGCCCTTAATAACCGCGCCATCTTTGAAATCCCCGAAGTGTTGGCCAAGCTTTTGGAGACGTCGGAGTCAGCCGAAGCACCGTCTGCCCCGCCTACGGCAGTCCAAGCGCCAACCTCCGTCTAACTGCCAGCCGCAGGCGTTGGAAGCTGCGCTCTTTCGTTTCGACCTGGATGCTCGTAGCGCGGGCCTGCGTCCTGGTCCCCAATGGGAAGCTTCAGCCGCGGCTTCGCGCAGGTGGTCGCCCAAGGCCGCGCGGCATACTTGGGCAATTCGCACATCTTCACGCAACCACGCCGAGCGCGTGCCCCCGCGCAGTGGCAATAACATGTGCCAACCGCTGCCGTCTGCAATTCCCCCGGCGTGTTTGCAGAGAGAATGAGTGACCCGCCCAACAGGGCGGTCAGCAATACCGCACCGCTAAGTCCGATAGCCCGCCCCAGGCGCTGGCGGCAAGAAGTGACCCAGTTCATACGGCCATCTTGCGAGCGAAGTGCCAGAAAACCGATAGGGCGGGGTGTCCGAAAAATTTGTTACCGGAGTCCTGGAACTGCTTCGAGCGGGCGAAGCTGTCCGCTGAAAAGAGGGCTCATTCCCGATTCAGTTTTGGCGCGTTCCAAATTGAATTCCGAGGACGCAATTGGAGTGGGAATAGAAGTCTGGCTGGCAGGCCAAGTACTTGTTAATAAATGACTTGGTAGAAATTGGACCGGCAGGGGGGCATTGGCTGTACCCGTGCATTAGAGAGGCACATGGGTGCGTTTCACATGACGAGTTGAGGAGAGCGGTGAGCGAGGGGGAAGGGGCTTGCTCACCGTTTTTCGTAACTCGTTCCCACCTGCCTCTGAGAGGGAAGCTAGGATGGATGACCCCACGCGTCGGTGTGAAAACGACACTGACAACGAAACGCACTCTCCGAGGCCCCCGATCCCAAGCGGGAGCCCCATTTTTTTCGTAGGGTGCTGCTGTATTTAACCGACCGGTTAAATACGGGCCATCCAACAGTTTCCGCTTAATCCCAAGGCGATTCTTCCCAAACTAGCAAGAAGTGCGATGTCGCACCGCTCTCATTCTTAGTTATTGAATTCCGGCTGGGCGCCTGTCTCGGTGACTCGGCGTGTGACGGCGATCGTGGCTCGTCCGAGGACGTGCGCAATCTGCGTGTCCCGCAGGCGCGAAGCGTCGTACTCAAACGACAGATGTTTCTTGCTTTCATCGAAACGAAAGCGCCGCAGCCCGTAAGTATTAGAGAACTCGCCGAGAAGCCGCAGTTGTTCCTGGGTCAGCGGGGATTGCAGTTCGTAGGTGATTTCCACGAGTGTCATGCCGCGATTATACCAGCCTCCGCAAGATTTTAGTTCGTGGCCGCAAGTAACCTCGAATCATCTAATATATTGTCATGTCGCAACAAATTCCCATGCCCGATCCGCCGAAAACCGGTCTCCCAATTCTCGTTTCCTCGCCGCGCGTCAAGGACCCGGTCTGCGGAATGATGGTCGACCCGCAAAAGCCCGCAGGAAAAGTCGACCACAGCGGCAAAACATACTTCTTCTGCTCGAAGGGTTGCGCCCAAAAATTTGAAAAAGATCCTGAAAAGTTTCTGGCCGCCCCGGGCACGGCAGGAATGGGCGCTGCTCCCCATGCGACCCACCCCCAGGGTTCCGCGCATGCGGGACATTCCGTTGCCTCCGCCACGCCCGCAGCCAAAAATGTCCGCTACACGTGCCCAATGGATCCAGAAATTATCCAGATCGGGCCGGGCACTTGCCCGAAATGTGGCATGGCGCTCGAGCCGATGGACGTGCTCGCGGAAGTCGAAGCCGACCCTGAATATGACTCGATGTTTCGCCGGTTCTGGGTGAGCGCCGCTTTGTCGGTGCCCGTTCTTTTCCTTGCGATGTTCGGCGATGCGCTCCAACTCCCCCTCTCTTCCGGTGCGCGCAACTGGATTGAGTTCGTTCTCGCTACGCCGGTCGTCCTGTGGGGCGGCTGGCCATTTTTCCAACGCTTTTGGGCGTCCATCGTAAATCGCAGCCCGAATATGTTCACGCTGATCGCGCTGGGCACCGGCGCTGCCTATCTCGACAGCGTCGTGGCGACACTGGTACCACAAATTTTTCCCGCCTCGTTCCGGGATGCGAACGGCGCCGTAGCCACCTATTTCGAGGCCGCCGCCGTCATCACGACGCTCGTTCTCCTTGGCCAGGTCCTCGAACTCCGCGCGCGCCAGCGGACGAGCGGCGCGATTCGCTCTCTGTTAAATTTGGCGCCCAAGCAAGCGCACCGTATCGCTTTGGACGGCGCCGAAACAGACCTCGCGCTCGACCTCGTAAACGTTGGCGACCGCCTGCGTGTGCGGCCGGGTGAAAGCATTCCCGTGGACGGCGTTCTCCGCGAAGGCGCCAGCGCCGTCGACGAATCCATGGTCTCCGGCGAGCCCATGCCCATCGAAAAAGTCGTGGGTGACAAAGTCACCGGCGGCACGCTGAACACAAGTGGAAGCTTCGTGATGGAAGCGCAACACGTCGGCAACGAGACTTTCCTCGCGCAAGTCGTCAAACTAGTCAGCGAAGCGCAACGCAGCCGCGCTCCGATGCAGCGCCTGGCGGACAAAGTGGCGGGCTATTTTGTGCCAGCGGTCGTCCTCGCCGCCGTGCTGGCTTTTGCAAGCTGGGCGCTCTTCGGTCCCCAACCGCGCTTCGCCCACGCGCTCATTGCAGGAGTTGCGGTGCTGATCATCGCTTGCCCGTGCGCCCTGGGTCTTGCGACGCCTATGTCCATCATGGTCGCGGTGGGCCGCGGCGCGCACGCCGGCGTGCTCGTTCGCAACGCCGAAGCCCTCGAAACGCTCGCCAAAGTCGATACTCTCGTCGTCGACAAAACGGGCACTCTCACCAAAGGCAAGCCGCAACTCACTGCCGTTGGAGTTTTCGACGGGACTGGCTTTACCAAGGACGCGCTACTGTCCCTGGCCGCGAGCGTCGAGCGTTCGAGCGAGCATCCGTTGGCTCGCGCCATTGTCCGAGCCGCCGAAGAAAAGAAATTGCCTTTTGCGCCGGTCAGTGATTTTCACGCCACCGCCGGAGGCGGTGTCGAAGCCCGCGTCCTGAACAAACAAGTTCTCGCCGGCACCGCCACATTCTTGAAAGGGCGGGGAATTGAATTTCCAGCGCAAATCTCATCAACTTCCATCGAAAGCGCGTGCGGCGCCGGCGCCGGCGCCGCGACATCGGTCTACGTCGCAGTCAACGGAAAAGCTGCCGGCACATTTTTTCTGAGCGACAAAATCAAGGCATCGACGCCGGAAGCAATTCGCGCGTTGCGCGGTGAAGGCCTGCGAATCGTCATGCTGACGGGCGACCGCCGCGAGACGGCAGCCAAAGTCGCCAGCGAACTTGGTATCGAAGAATTTGAAGCCGAAGTTCAGCCGCAGCAAAAAGGTGAAGTAATCAAGCGTCTGCGCGAGGAAGGCCGCATCGTGGCCATGGCGGGCGATGGCGTCAACGACGCTCCCGCCCTCGCCGCCGCACACGTCGGCATCGCCATGGGCACAGGCACCGACGTAGCCATCGAAAACGCAGGCATCACGCTGGTAAAAGGCGACCTGCGCGGCATTTTGCGCGCGCGCAAACTCAGCCGCGCCGCCATCCGCAACATCAAACAAAATCTTACCTTTGCTTTTCTTTACAATGCGCTCGGCATTCCCATCGCGGCAGGCGTTTTCTACCCAATCTTCGGCTGGCTGCTCAGCCCCATGCTCGCCAGCGCCGCGATGAGTTTCAGCTCTGTTTCGGTGATTGCCAACGCGCTTCGCCTGCGCAAGGTCTCTCTATGAGAAGAGGCGAACAAGAACGTTTCAGCTATTGTTTTTAGAAGAGAAAGACAGGAATATCTGTCCCACCGCGTTCAGTTTCAGCCTTTGCCCAGGATCGAATCAAAATAAGCGAGCATTTGCGGCGAGTCCCATTCCTGATATCCGATGATTTTCCGCTCGATCTTGCCGTCCGGGCCAATAATGTACGTTTCCGGATACATGGACGTGCCATAAGCCGCAGCGATCGGCGAATGATTATTGGTAGTCCCCGGATCGCGGTAAGTCGGAAATACAACTCCATGCTCGTGCAGAAATTGTTCGTAAATGGCCGGGTCCTCATCCGCCGCAACGCCCAGAACAACGCCGTTGCGCGATGCGATGTACTTCTGCAGCTGGTTCAGCTCTGGCGTTTCTTCGATGCACGGCGGGCACCACGTCGCCCAAAAATTCAGCACCACCACTTTCCCCCGAAAATCCGAAAGATGCGCCGGCTTGCCATTCAGCTCCAACGCGAAATTCTCCGCCCGTGTCCCGGCGATAGTCGCCTCTCCATGCCGGTAGCTGGGCAGCGCAAATACTACGATGATTCCCAGGAAGGCCGCCAAACCTCCCCAAGCCAGAATTTTCGGTCCCCATTTCATCGAATGCTATACTAGCTCATCCGCATGGGATCGGAAACCGGTCCTCGTCCCCTGAAATCATCGTGAGCAACGAACCGCCCAATTCGAACCCTCTGCCGGCTCTTCTGCCGCCACAAATCACTGCCATTGTGCCCGCGCGAAATGAAGAATCCGTCATCGCTGCTTGCCTCGAATCGCTTGCGCTGCAACCGGAAATCGTCGGAAATCATCGTCGTGAATGACCAATCCTCGGACAAAACCGCGGAAATCGTTCGCGGCTTGACGCCCAAGATTTCCCACCTGCGTCTTCTCGAAACGCAGGGAGTCCCACCCGGTTGGGTCGGCAAGAACAATGCCGTTTCCCTCGGGGCGAAGGAGGCCAAAAGTCCCTGGCTGCTTTTCACGGACGCCGACGCCGAATTGCAATCCGGCGCGACAGCCCGTGCGCTTCAAATCGCTGCAGAAAAAAGCGCCGCGCTCATCTCCTTTTCACCCGAACAAGTCGTCGAAACCTGGTACGAGAAATCGCTGATCCCGTTTGTCTACACGCGCCTCGCCAAGCACTTTTCTTACGACACCGTAAACAATCCTGCCTCCCCCTTAGCGGCCGCCAACGGCCAGTTTCTGATGATTCAGCGCGAAGCCTACGATTCCATCGGGGGCCATGCAAGCGTCGCCTCGGAAGTCCTCGAAGATGTCGCTTTAGCCAGACGCGCAAAAGCCGCCGGTTTTCGCCTCTGCTTTGTCTCCGGGCAAGGAATCATCCGCGCCCGCATGTACCGCTCCTTCCGCGCGATGTGGCAAGGCTGGAAGAAAAATCTCTATCTCCTCGTCGGCGGAAACCCCGTCGCCGCGCTGAATGAACTCGAATCCGTCATTCCCTGGATGCCGCTGCTGATCATTCTCATCGGCATAAAAATCCCCTTTCTCACTTTCATCGGCGTCTGTTTCCTGCTCATCCGCGAATTCATCTACGGAACCGAGTTAACTCGTAACCAATTCCCGTCGAAATTCATCATTTATTATGTGCCCGCAGTGGCCTTATACGCGGGTGTGCTCTGGGCCTCCTACCGGAGCTACAGGAAGGGCAGAGTCGAGTGGAAAGGACGGGAAGTGCCGCTGACCGTTCCAGGGACGCCCGGATTACAGAAGCGATAAGCGAATCGACACTCACACACCATGGTCCTGCTCACGCGCAAAATCGAGTTCGCCGCCTCACACCTCTATAACAATCCTGCTCTTTCGCCGGAAGAAAACCGCCGCGTCTTCGGCAAGTGCAATAACCCGCACGGCCACGGGCATAATTACACGCTGGAAGTGACCGTCGCCGGCGAACCCCATCCGGTAACCGGAATGGTCCTGGACCTGAAAGATTTGAAGGACATCCTCGATCGCGAAGTGATGCAGCGCATGGATCACCGCTTTCTGAACTACGAAGTGCCCGAACTCGCCGGTCAGATTCCCACCTGTGAAAACATCGCCCGCGTCATTTGGAATCTTCTCGATCCGCAGATCAAGCAAGGAAGGCTGCATCGCGTTCGGCTTTACGAGACGCCAGATCTCTTCGCCGATTGTTATCGCAACGGCGCAGGAGGCGCCAACTCGTGATGGTTCCTGGCTCGCAAAATGGCCAAGTGAAGATCGAACTGGGCCGCCGCTATCGCTTCGCTGCTTCGCACCGCTTGCACAATCCGAGTCTCAGCGAGGAAGAGAACTATCGCCTCTATGGAAAATGCAACAATCCCTACGGCCACGGACACAACTACGTGCTTGAAATTTTAATCTCGGGGAAAATCGATCCCGCCACCGGCATGGTCGCGAATCTCGTCGATCTCGACAGCTTTGTCGCGCGCGAAGTCCTCGAGTCCATTCGATCACAAATCGCTCAACGAAGATGTCGTCCCGTTTCGCGGCACGGTGCCCACGACGGAAAACCTGTGCATCGAAATCTTCCGCCGACTGAAACCGTTCCCCAAAGCGAACCTCGAGCGCGTGCGCATCGAGGAGACATCCAACAACAGTTTCGAGTACGCTGGAGGGAACGCCGAACGCTTCGAGGGATAAACACAATGGCCAAACCGACGGAAGAAATCGTACTAAACGACGAAAAGGAACTGGACGCCCGCCGCATTGCCTACCACATGCGCGAAATCATCAAGCTCATCGGCGAAGACCCATGTCGTGAAGGCCTGCGCAAAACGCCGGAACGCTTCGAAAAGGCGCTGAAGTTTTTGACCAGCGGCTACCACCAAAACGCGGAAAACATTCTCAACGGCGCAACGTTCAGTGTTTCCTACGACGAAATGGTGGTCGTCAAGGACATCGAATTCTTCAGCCTTTGCGAACACCACTTGCTTCCATTTTTCGGCAAGTGCCACGTCGCCTATCTTCCCAATAAGCGCGTCATCGGCCTCAGCAAAGTGGCGCGCCTCGTCAACATGTTCGCTCGCCGCCTGCAAATCCAGGAACGCCTCACCAGCCAGATCGCCGAAGCCATTCAGGAAAAAATCAGCCCGGAGGGCGTCGGCGTGATCATCGAAGCCCGTCACCTCTGTATGCAGATGCGAGGCGTCGAAAAGCAGCATGGCCAGGCCGTCACCAGCGCCATGCTCGGCGGCTTCCGCCACAATAAGCAGACGCGCGACGAATTCCTCGCGCTAATCCGCACGCACAAATCCTGAGTAAGACAGACACTCTTGCCTGTCCTCTTTTATTCTTGTCCTCGTGATATGCAGGAGATCACGACGGCTAACATGCCCGTCCTATTCCGCTATTTCTTTTCAATCGTCACGCTTGCTTCCGTCTTCTCCCACGCCATGTGCATCTTGCAACCGTCGCCGCTCTTTTCGAACGAAATCTTAAAGTCCTCGACATGCTCCGGCACGCTCGAAACAGCTCATCTCCGTCCTCGTAAAATCCGAGCCCTCGCCCGGATAGGGAATTCCCCATTCCCCCGTCTTCTTGCTAATGATCAGCGTCCACTTGCCCTCTTCCGGAATCGTGAAAATCGTATACTTTCCCGCCGGAACGTCTTTCCCGCCCACTTTCAAATCCGTAGTCGTCACAAAAGTCGTCGCCTCGTTTGCTCCCGCGCGCCACACCTCTCCATAGGGAACCAGCCCTCCGAAAATCTTCCGCCCTTTTGCTCGCGGACTCGAGTAATCGACGGTCAGCGTCTGCCCACCTCCCAGGTCGCATTGCGCCTGCGCCGGTGGACTCGGCCGCTTGCTCTTGTCCATCTGGCTGAACGCCACCGTGGCTAGTAAACCTGCGCTTAGACAAACCCCCGCAATCACCGCGATTCGCTTTTGCATCATTCCTCCTCAGAATCAATCTGTGCACTCGCACCAAGCATTCAACCCAATTTGGCGCCGCAACGCAACTTCTACGTGCCGGCTCATTCTAATATTCCTCCTCTCCGCTATGTTTACATTCCTTTACAGTAGAAACATTTCTGTGTTAGCCTGAATGAGTCGAAGAGAAGAGGAAAAATTCAGGGGACGACGGAGAGGGGCACTTGAGCACAGCCAAAGCGGTGTTGATCGAACAATTCCGGCGAGAAGTGAAAGATACTGGCTCACCGGAAGTCCAGATAGCACTTTTGAGCGAGCGGATCAGCTACCTCACAACGCACCTCAAGTCCCACGTAAAAGACCATGCATCCCGGCGAGGCTTGATCATGATGGTCAACAAGCGCCGCCGCCTGCTGGACTATCTTAACCGTCGTGACCCGGATCGGTACCGCGAGATTGTTGATCGTCTTAGCCTGCGCAAGTAACTGCCCACATTTAAATCGTTTCAACGGGCAGAAGCCTCTGCGTTTTCACAAAAGGACAACTTCCGTGCGAAGTCTGTCTGGCAGCCTCGGTTTCCGAGCGCTCGTCAGTGAAAGTTTCAGGCCTCCGGTTGTGTTTCAGCCGGCATTTCTCGTGGTGTAATCCGGATCGTTTGGAACGCTCCTATCGCAGTTCTCGCCTCTTTTCTTCTCTGGGGTCATCCAGGCCAGGCTAACGCCGGCCGGCTCGAAGCAGGGAATGGTTGCCAGGCCGCTTAGCGGCCCGTTACTCCTGCATGGTCGGCTCTCCTGTGGACACGATGAAAACGCTCCGGTTCGGCCGGAGCCAAAGGAAATGAACGTATATGTCTGAAAATACATCACACACCAGCACCGCACCAGGTTTCGGTCGAAGTCGGGGGACGCGCCCTCATTCTCGAAACTGGAAAAATTGCCAAGCAAGCGAACGGCGCGATTACCGCGCGTTACGGTGACACCGTCGTGCTCACCACCGCCTGCATGGCGCCCACGGCCAACGACCGCGATTTTCTTCCGTTGACCGTCGACTACCGCGAGAACACGTATTCCGCTGGAAAAATTCCCGGCGGCTTCTTCAAGCGCGAAGGACGCCCTTCCGAAAAAGAAATTCTCACTTCTCGTTTGATTGATCGTCCCATGCGCCCGCTCTTCCCCGAATCCTGGCGCAACGAAACGCAAATCGTCGCCATGGTGCTTTCCGCGGACAGCGACAACGACCCGGATGTCATCGCCGTGACCGCCGCTTCCGCTGCTTCCTACTGCTCCGATCTCCCGTTTGAAAAACCCATTGCTTGCGTTCGCGTCGGCCTGCTCGATGGCCAGCTCGTTGCCAATCCGACCGTCGCCGAACAAAAGAAGAGCTTGCTGAACATCGTCATCGCTGGCACCGAAGAAGCCATCGTCATGGTCGAGTCCGGCGCTCTCGAAGTTTCCGAAGAAGCGGTCGTCGATGCCCTTGAATTTGGCCACGCGCAGGTCAAGAAAATCGTCGCCGCCATCAAGGAACTCCACGCCCAGCTCAAGCCGGTGAAGGTCGTCGTCAAGCCGCTGCCGTTTGATGAAGCGATTTACAAAGATCTGGACAAAAAGCATGGCGCGAAGCTTCGCGATGCTCTCAATACCGAAAAGCATCCTAAGCACGAAAGCTACCAACTCGTCGATGCCCTCAAGGAAGAAATCATCAAGGCCATTCCCGAAGAGCCCAAGAAGGAAATGGACGAAAAGCGCACCCTCACCAAGCGCGCCTTCGAGCGCCTTCGCGAAAACATCTTCCGCGATGACGTACTAAACGCCCGCCGCCGTCCCGATGGCCGCGCTTTCGACCAAATCCGCCAAATCACTTGCGAAGTCGGCTTGCTTCCCCGCGTCCACGGTTCCGCGCTCTTCACCCGCGGAGAAACGCAGGCTCTCGCCACTCTCACCCTCGGCACCAAGGAAGACATGCAGCGCCTCGATCTGCTCTTCGAGCAGGATCAATTCAACCGCTTCATGCTGCATTACAACTTCCCGCCGTTCAGCGTCGGCGAAGTGAAGTTCTTGCGGGGCCCCGGCCGCCGCGAAATCGGCCACGGCGCTCTCGCACAGCGCGCGCTGGTCAACCTGCTTCCACCGGAAGCCGACTTTCCCATACGCCATGCGCCTCGTTTCCGACATTCTCGAATCCAACGGTTCGTCTTCGATGGCCACCGTTTGCGGCGGCTCGCTCGCATTGATGGACGCTGGCGTTCCTCTGAAGGCTCCGTGCGCTGGTATCGCCATGGGCCTCGTCGTTGGCGATGACAACAAGAAGTATTCCATCCTCACCGACATCGCCGGCGCCGAAGATCACTACGGCGACATGGACTTCAAAGTCGCGGGCACCCGCGCAGGCATCACCGCGTTTGCAAATGGACATCAAGGTCCTCGGCATCAGCATCGCCATGATGCGCGAAGCCCTCGCCCAGGCGAAAAAAGCTCGCCTGCAAATTCTCGACACCATGGAAAAGACGCTCAGCGAAGCGCGCACGCAAATTTCCGCCTACGCTCCGCGCCTCTTCAAGCTGAAAATTCCGCAGGACAAAATCCGCGACCTCATCGGTCCGGGCGGCAAGAAGATCAAGTCCATCATCGAAGCCACCGGCGTCAAGATCGACGTCCTCGAAGACGGCACCGTCCACATCTTCTCCACCAGCGGCGCCGGCGGCGATGCTGCCTTGCAAATGGTTCGCGACGTCACCGCTTCCGCCGAAATCGGCAAGACCTATCTCGGCAAAGTCGTTCGCCTCGCGGAGTTCGGCGCTTTCGTCGAACTTTTCCCCGGCACCGACGGCCTCCTGCACATCAGCGAAATCTCCGAACATCGCATCCGCGACGTTCGCGACGAGCTGAAACTAGGCGACCAGGTCCTCGTAAAGGTACTCTCCATCGAGGGCAACAAAGTCCGCCTAAGCCGCAAAGCCCTGATCAAGGAAGCCCGCGAAAAGCAGCAAAAAGCCGCAGCCAGCGGCGGCGGCGGCCAAGGCCCCACAGGCGGCGAAGGCAATTCCGGCGGCGACTCCGGCTCCGCCGAATAATCTCGCGTTCTCGAACTGTAGGGGCGGGGCTTGCCCCGCCCGTTTCAACCATATCGCACCTCCTGCTAGAAAAAGACCCCCGACAAAATCGGGGGTCTTTGTTTTTTCTCTAGGGGCCTCTGCGAACTCGGCGTCTCTGCGTTATCCTTGTTTTTCTTCAAGCCCCGTCTGGATTTCGCCAGTCGCCGCGCACCTCACGCCGGCGCTCCATGCACTCGTTCAATATCCGCGCCGACGGCCTTCAGCTTCTCGACTATGCCTTCGTACCCGCGATCGATGTGATACACGCGTTCGATCACCGTCTCTCCGCTAGCCACCAATCCTGCCAGCACCAACCCCGCGCTAGCGCGCAAATCCGAAGCCTGCACCGTAGTCCCCGAAAGCGCCGCCGGCCCACGCACAACCGCTCGTCGTCCATCCAACGAAATATTCGCCCCCATTCGAATCATCTCGCTAGCATGTAAATACCGGTTCTCAAAAATCGTCTCTGTAATCGCTGAAGTCCCCTCCGCCTGCGTCGCCAGCGCCATGTACTGCGCCTGCATATCGGTAGCAAATCCCGGATACTCCTCGGTCGTCATATCCGCCGCCAGCAGTTTTTTCCCGCCGCGCACGCGCAACGTCGTCTTGTCGACTGTTTCGATGCATACGCCGGCCCCTCGCAGTTTCGCGATCACCGCCCCTTGATGTTCCGGCTCGCAATTCGTAATCGTCAAATCTCCGCCCGTGATCGCTCCCGCCATCAGAAAAGTCCCCGCCTCGATCCGATCCGGAATCACGCGATGCTCCGTCCCATGCAATTCCGCCACTCCGCGAATCCGCAGAGTCGAAGTCCCATCGCCCTCAATCACCGCCCCCATCTTCCGCAGCATCGCAACCAAATCCGTGACTTCCGGCTCCCGCGCGCAGTTCTCCAAAATAGTCTCGCCCTCCGCCAAAGTCGCCGCCATCAAAATATTTTCCGTCCCCGTCACCGTAATTTTCTCAAACGAAATATGCGCGCCCTTCAACCGCCGGCCTTTCGAACCATTCCCCGGCACGCTCGCCTCGATATACCCGTGCGACGTCGTAATCTCCGCCCCCATCCGTTCCAGCGCCGACAAATGCAAATCCACCGGCCGCGCCCCAATCGCGCACCCTCCCGGCAACGAAACCCGCGCCATCCCCACCCGCGCCATCAGCGGCCCCAAAATCAAAATCGCCGCCCGCATCGTCTTTACCAATTCATACGGTGCCTCCGCATGATTCAATTTCGGCGCCTCAATCACATAATCGCTAGCCGGCACCTCCGCCACCGAAACCTTCGCATCCATGAACGCCAGCAACTTGCTCATCGTCACCAAATCCCGCACTTTCGGAATGTTGTGCACCCTAACGCGATCCGCCGTCAACAAAGCCGCCGCCATCACCGGCAGCGCAGAATTCTTCGCCCCGCTGATAGTCACCGTCCCTCGCAGCGCCTTCCCGCCCCGAATTAAAAATTTGTCCACTTATTGTCCCTACACGCCGCGTTGCGGCTGAGTGCCAAAGTATGCAAAAAACCCTGCGACAAGTAAGCCGATCCCACAGATATATAAGACCCACATTACATAAACGGGCCAAGCAGGCCATCCCTGCTTGATTCGGACGCGATGATATTCGGCATAGCTGAACGAACCACCTTTGAAAAGTGGAGCCCACTGTCCGAGCCGCGCCATTTGCAAGCGAAACATCAAATCAAGGGCGATTCCGCTTCCAAGCAGAATTCCGCCCGCAATTAGCAACGGCATCAGCTTCCTCGCTCCCCCAGAGCAGCTCTTAAGGCACCTCCAGAAGCTTTCAAACGCTTTTTCGCCTCTCCCACCCCCACTCCCAATTTCAACATCACCAACGCCACTCTCATACTGTGTCCCGCCGCCCGCAAAGCGTCCTCAGCCGCAGACACTTCCGCCCCGCTGGCCTCCATCAAAATCCGCACTGCCCGCCCCTGCAACTTCTCATTGGTCAGCACCGCATCAATCATCAAGTTCTCATAAACATGCCCCAGCCTCGTCATCACCGCCGTACTCAGCATGTTCAGCACCATTTTCTGCGCCGTCCCCGCCTTCAATCTCGTCGACCCCGTCAGCACCTCCGGCCCCACCTCCACGTTAATCGAAATCTCCACCACCTGCGCCAGCGGCATGTCCCCGTTTGACGTAATGGCAATGGTTGTCGCCCCCCAACTGCGCGCATATTCCATCGCTGTCAAAACGTACGGCGTCGTCCCGCTCGCCGCGATTCCCACCACCACATCTCTCTTGCCCACTCTCGCGCCCCGCAGCGCCGTCACGCCCGCGCGCGCTGCATCTTCCGCGCCCTCCACCGCCCCTGTCATCGCATATCTTCCACCCGCAATGAACGCCCGCATCGTCTCCGGCGAAATCCCAAACGTCGGCGGACACTCCGCCGCATCCAAAACCGCCATCCGCCCGCTCGATCCCGCCCCGATATAAATCAGCCGCCCCCCGCCACGCATCGCCGCCACAATCACATCCACCGCCCGCGCAATCGCCGGCAACTCCCGCCCCACCGCCTCCGCCACGCGCCGGTCCTCGCGGTTCATCAACTCCACAATCTCCAACGTCGTCATCCGGTCCAGATTCTTCGAAGCCTCCAGCCGCTGCTCCGTCCCTCTCTCGTCTTTCTTTTCCATGCTCATCCCCCAATTATAGAGTGGCACAGGCTTCAGCCTGTGCTCTTCTCTGTGTCCTCTGTGCTCTCCGTGTCCTCTGTGGAAAAGTTTTTCCGGACCTTCCCCCCACTCGACATTTCTAGGCACACACGCCCACTTCCATCCAAATCTCACCGCAAAGAATCAGCTATGCTAGAAATCGCCCGGCTCTCTCTTTGAGCCGATACCATGTCCATCGACATCCTAAAATCTCTCTTCGAGCACCACTTCCACGCCCCCGTCGAGCGAGTCACTCCCCTCCAAGGCGAACTCGGCGGCTCCGGCCGCAAAATCATCCGCCTCTCCGCCGGTCCCCGCACCGCCATCGGCATTCTCTACGACGTCCGCGAAGAAAACGCCGCTTTCCTCTCCTTCTCCAAACATTTCCGCTGCCACAATCTCCCCGTCCCAGAAATCTACGCCGAAGATCTCGATCACGGCGCCTATCTCGAAGAAGACCTCGGCGACACCACCCTCTTCGAATTCCTCTCCAAAAATCGCCAGGGCGCCGCCATCTCTCCCGCGGTCGTCGAAGCCTACAAAAAAGTCGTCGCCATCCTCCCGCGCTTCCAGGTCGAAGCCGGCCGCGACCTCGACTACTCCGTCTGTTATCCCATCTCCAGCTTCGATCGCCAATCCATCGCATGGGATCTCAACTATTTCAAATACTATTTTCTTCGCCTCGCCGGCATTCCTTTCAACGAGCACTCTCTCGAAGCCGATTTCAGCCGCCTCACCGATTTCCTTCTAAGCGCCCCGCGCGATTATTTCCTCTATCGCGACTTCCAGTCCCGCAACATCCTCCTCCGCGACGGCCAGCCCTATTTCGTCGACTATCAAGGTGGCCGCAAAGGCGCCCTCCAATACGACGTCGCCTCGCTCCTCTACGACGCCAAAGCCGATCTCCCTCCCAACCTCCGCGAAGATCTTCTCCACGATTATCTTCGCGCTCTCGAAAAATTTATCCCCATCAATCGAGAAGCCTTCCTCCGCTTTTACTACGCTTACGTCTACGTCCGCATCCTGCAGGCCCTCGGCGCCTACGGTTTCCGCGGCTTCTACGAACGCAAAGTCCATTTCCTCCAAAGCGTCCCCTACGCCCTAAAAAATCTCCGCTGGCTCTTGCATCACGCCGAACTCCCCATCGCCCTCCCCGCTCTAATGGCCGCCTTTCAAGGAATGTTAGCCTCTGAAAAATTGCAAAGCCTCTCGACCGACGCCGACAATCTAGTCGTTCGCGTTTTCAGTTTTTCTTTCCATCAAGGCCTTCCCAAAGACGAAACCGGCAACGGCGGCGGCTTCGTTTTCGATGGCCGCAGCCTCCCCAACCCCGGCCGCGAAGACCGCTTCAAGTCCCTGACGGGCCAGGACGCCCCGGTAATCGACTATCTCAACCAATCAGAATCCGTCCACCAATTCCTAGCCAGCGTCCTCAGCCTCGTCGACGCCAGCATCGCCAGCTACCAATCCCGCGGCTTCAAAAATTTAATGGTCAGCTTCGGCTGCACCGGCGGCCAGCACCGCTCCGTGTTTCTTGCTGAGCAGCTCGCCAAACGCCTCCGCAATCGTCCCGGCATCGAAGTCCAACTCCGCCACTTAGGCCTAGAGAACCTCCGCAAATGACCTCCGCTCTCTCCGCCGCCGTTGTAGTGGCGAATCTTTAGATTCGCTCTTCTCCGAACTCCGCGTCCTCTGTGCCTCTGTGCCCCTCTGCGTTAAATCCTTTTCTTATCCTTTTTCGTCTACTCCCTACTCACTACTCACCACCCACTGGCTCCCCGCATGAAATCCATGATCCTAGCCGCCGGCCTAGGCACCCGCCTCCGTCCCCTAACAAACCATCGCCCCAAAGCCTTAGTAGAAATCAACGGCCGCACTCTCCTCGAAATCACCATAGCTCGCCTGGCCACTTTCGGCGTAACCGAATTATCGTCAACGTGCATCACTTCGCCATAAGTCGCGTCCTATCTCCAATCCAAAAATAATTTCGGCTACCGCATCGAGCTTTCTCGCGAAGACGACCTTCTTCTCGACACCGGCGGCGGCCTAAAAAAACCCGCCCGGTTCTTCCAAGAAATTCCCGCCCACCTCAACGGCCCGTTCTTCCTCCACAACGTCGACGTCCTCAGCAATATCGACCTAAACGCCATGCTCCAATCCCACAAACAACATGACGCGCTCGCCACCCTGGCCGTCCAATCCCGCGAATCCTCCCGCCAACTCCTCTTTAACACCAATCTCCAACTCGCTGGCCGCCGCATCAACAACGAAGACACGCTAGTCGACAACGTCGCCTCGGTCGACGCACCAGCAAGTGCGCAGGCCACGAATGATGCGAGCGCGAATGCAAGAGTTTGTCATTCCGAGCGTAGCGAAGAACCTGCTTTTTCTCCCCACTCGCCACTCGCCAATCGCCACTCGCCACTTCCTCCGTCCAAAGAATCCTCCCCGCTCCTCCCCCTAGCCTTCTCCGGCATCCACGAAATCTCCCCCCGCCTCCTCCCCCTCCTCACCGAATCCTCGCCTGTCTTTTCCATCATCGACTCCTACCTCCGCCTCTCCTCCCCAGGCCAAAAAATCCTAGCCTTCCGCCACATACCTCCTACGGCCCGACCTGGGCAAGCCCGCCGACCTAGCCCAAGCCGCCCTCGATTTCCAGAAGATTTCCCGCATTAAGCCGGAAATTATCAACTTGTAGAAACGCACCATTATGGTGCATAATGATGTTATGAGCTCCGCAAACAAGACCATACGACAAAGTGTCAGCCTCCCTGGCGACAACCGCCGCCAAAGTCCGCAGCTTGGCAAAAGACTCGCAGATTAAGTTCCAACCGCATGCTCGTCGAATTAATCGAAAACGGCATCGAGGCCGAGAAGGCGCAAGCAACAGAAATTTTTCGAACTCGCCGAACGTTTCCGTAACGCTGATGACCCAGAGGAAGCCAAGCGCTTCGGCGATGAACTCGGGCGAATGGTTTTCGGTGACTGATGCCCAGGATCGCGTCCTGGGAGAATCTGCCTGCAAACGTCCGTCAGCATCTCGATCCACCGCATGCGCGAAAGGGCTATCAGCGTCGCGGACCTCAACCAGCTTCGCTTGTGGCTTGCATTGCAACCGGGAGTTCTGGAAGGGGACTGGTATAAGGACTTCGGCTCATTCAAAATTTGCGGTCGCGGCTCTTATCCCAAGACGTTCTTACTATTCACCGAGACCGCAAAAGGCGAGGCACTTTAGAACAGTCGCTATCAAATCATGGCGTCCCAACAGCCTGCATACACGACCAAAGAACGATCTAAAGGACCTGGCCCGACTTCGTAAAACTCTTCCCCAAGGAACGGCTGGGACCACTGCCAACGTATGCACTTCCATCGCTTCTGCGCGCTCCCCAAAGAAAAATGGCTCCGTATTCGCGCCGAAAGAGCCATTCGAAATCGCCGCCAAAAAGAAACAGCTCGTCGGCGCCGGCCGTTCGCAGGGCATCCTCGTCTACGCCAACAACGAGCCCGTAGGCTGGTGCCAATACGGTCCCCAAGAAAAACTCCCTCGCATCGATACCATCCGCAACTATCGCGCCCATGCCCACGCGCCCGCACCGCAGAAACTCTGGCGCATCACCTGCTTCGTCGTCCTCAAAAACCATCGCAAACAAGGCGTAGCCACCGCCGCCAAAAAGCCGCTATCGCCACCATCAAAAAAAAAGGCGGCGGCATTGTCGAAGCCTATCCCATTGCCACCTGGCAACCCCGCGCCTTCGGCAACGAGTCCACTCACGGCACCGCCTCCATGTTCATAAGAGCCGGCTTCCAGGTCGTCGCCCCATTCGCCAAGACCATCTTCAGCACCAGCGTGTTGATGCGCAGAACCGTCTGATTTTTATTTTTGATTATTCCTCGCCCCCCTTCCCTGCGCACTTTGCGCCCTCTGCGTTAAAATCCCCATCCCCAGAAGCCTGCGTTCAAAATTTCGTTTGATACCCCATCTGTAATCTGCGATACTATTTCTGTTCAGAACCGCGCCTCGCCACACAGCGAGGCGTTTTTGTTTTTGTCGCATGGAGTGGCACAGGCTTCAGCCTGTGCTCTTTCTGTTTAGTCCCAGTGAGTCGCACAGCCAATCCTGGCCGTGCTCTTGCTTTGACTCGCAGTTGTAGTGGCCGGTCTTTAGAGCGTTTCCATAAATAATATAGCGTATTTAGCGCTAAAAAAATAGCCTTGGCAATCGGCGCTGGAAATGGCTTCGAAGGCGATTTTGGCGGCCAGGATCAAGGCAGCTCTCTGTGCGAGGATCTTGCCCGCGAAGGATTTGTTTGACTTTTGCTCCACATGTTCTCGATAGGGTTGAAGTCCGGGGAATAGGGAGGCAGGTACAGCAGTCGCGCGCCGACGGCTGCGATGGCCTCAGCGGATTCCCCCTGATTTTGTGTGTCGCCAAATTGTCCATGATGACCAGGTCCCCTTTTTGCAGGGTGGGGGCCAGCCCTTGCACGACCCAGGCCAAAAACATCTCGCCATTCATGGGGCCCTCAAAAAGCCAAGGAGCACGAGGACCCTGCAGGCGCATGCCGGAAATCAGCGTGCTGGTCTGATAATGCCCGTGCGGGATGCGCGCCAGCAAGCCTTTGTCCCGCCGGGGTCCGGCCGCGCAAGCGTGTCATTTTGGTATTGGCCCCGCTTTCATCCACAAAAACCAGACCCGAGACGCCGGTTCGGCAGCCAGATGTTTATGCCAGCGAGCTTTTTTTTCGGCGACGTCCGGCCGGTTTTGTTCGGCGGCGAACAGAGTTTTTTTTATATCGCCAACCCAGTTTGCCGCAGCGACAAATCGATGGTGGAAGTTCGAAAGGGACGATCCAGGCGAGCGCCCAACTCAGTCAAAGTGGCATCAGGCTGCTGGGACAGCAGCTTTTGCAGTCGTTCCTTGCG
This sequence comes from uncultured Acidobacteriota bacterium, assembly GCA_963767755.1. Lineage (GTDB taxonomy): Bacteria > Acidobacteriota > Terriglobia > Acidiferrales > UBA7541 > Acidiferrum. The sequence goes on from CAVYFO010000018.1 coordinate 109,250, forward strand.
CTGTGCAGTGAGCAATGTCTTGTCGTCCACACAAATGCGTCTGGGGCTGGAGCGTGCCCCGCTGCTGGAACCGCTGCCGCACCCGGCGTACCGCCGCCACGCAAAACTCCAAGAATTCGGCGATCTCTCGAGTGCTCTTGCCCTGCTCATAAAGTTGAAGAATACGCTTACGCATCGGCAATGGTATGGCTCGCATGATCCCACACTCTGCCTCCTACCTTCTCCATTTGTCAAGCTACATTTTTAATGGAAATGCTCTAGACCGGCTCTTTCTTTTTCCGTAAGTCCAATTCCCAAATCTAATTCAAAAATTCAAAGGAGCTCTATATGTCTTCTCTAAATGCAAAAGACCGCGTATCCCTCTGTCTATTCACGTACCAAGATGGCCGCCGCTGCCGCACTCCGCGCATCGCCAGCCACCCCCACTTCTGCTTCTACCACGCCCAAAAAGAATCCCAGGTCCGCTCCGCCGCAACTCTCGGCAAAGACCTGGCCTACTTCTTCTCCGGCAACTATCTCTCCGCCTGCGATCTCAGCACCGCTCTCTCCCGCTTTATTCCCGCCGTCATCCGCGGCGAAATAAAGCCCCGCCTCGCCCGCACCGTCGCCTACATGATGCAAACGTTCCTGCAGTCTATCCACCTCGCCCAAGACGAATACATCAACGCCTTCAGCCCCAACTCGGCCTGCGCCAATCCATCCGCAACTCCGTCGACGCCAACCAAGACTACCTCTTCCCGCCCGCCCCCGCAGAATCCGACGCGCCCGAAGCCGATCCGCTCGAGCCCGATTCCGGCGAATCCGCTCCTGCCCAGCCCGCGCCGCCACAGCCCCCGCAAACTCAGCCGGCCCAAACCCAAGCCCCACCACCAACCCCCCCACTCCAGCCCGCTCCGCCGCCAACTCAACCAGAAGCAGCCGCGCCGCCAACTCGGCCCCAGCTGCAATCTGGGTCGCCGTCACAACCCAGAACAGCCCCGCTTCCGTCCGCTGCGCAGGAGGCCGTGCGATCCTGAGCGAAGCGAGGGATTCCTGCTGAGTCCCGCGGCAGAAGCCATCCAACCCAACAACCCAACTCCCCCTGCGCCACCCCGTCCACGCGCCCAACCCGGCGCCCCAAACCGCGACCCCCACGCCGTCCATTACGGTCCGGAATACCGGCTGATCGTAGACGGCAAACCCTGGTAAGCCCCAAACGTAGTGGCCGGTCTTTAGACCGGCATCTTCGCCGTCGGCATGCTTCGCCTAGACCCATAACCTCAACATAATCAACGTTTAGAGAAATTACCGTAACCGCAAGAATCTAAACCGCTTACAAAGTCCGTAAGTCCTTTGTCTGCAACGTTTACGGAAAAACAGGGGGTGGTTTCGGAAGAAAACTCGTCCGGCCATCAACACTCGCGAAGGTTATTTGGAAGCCGGAGCCGCCGTCGCCAATCCCAGCGCTTGCATCACAGCATCATGCAGCGCCGGTCGCACCTCGGCAATCTTGTGATTCTCGCGCGTGGGGTTGACGCGATTTGTCAGCAGAACGACAAACACCTGCCGGTCTGGGTCAATCCAAATCGAGGTGCCCGTAAATCCCGTATGGCCAAAACTGTGCGCCGAAAAGTAGTGCCCGCTCGAGCTGCCTTCAGTCGGCACCACCCAGCCCAGCGTCCGCTCGCCTTTGGCCAGCTCCTGTGGCGCCGTGAACTGCGAAATCGTCGCTCGCTTCAAAATCCGCTGGTGACGGTAAACGCCGCCGTTCAAGAGCATCTGGCAAAACGCCGCCAAATCCGGCGCCGTGCTGAACACGCCCGCGTGCCCCGAGACGCCGCCCATGGCATACGCATTTTCATCATGTACTTCACCTTGAATCAGCCGCTTGCGAAATCTAGCGTCGAATTCCGTCGGCGCAATCGATTGCCAAAGCTTTTTTGGCGGCTTATACATCGAATCGTTCATCCCGAGCGGCGTAAAAATATATTCGTTCGCTAGTTCATCAAGCGTCTTCCCTGTGAGTCGCTCGATAATTTCGCCCATCAAAATCACTCCCAGATCGGAGTACACCATTTTCGTGCCGGGCTCATACTCGAGCGGCTCCGCGAAAATCATTTTCAAAGTATCTTCTTTGCTCGTCGACGTGCGCCAATACTCCTTGAAAGGCGGCAGCCCCGACGTATGCGTCAGCAAATGCCGCACTGTGACGCGATGACGCCATTCCGGCTGCGGCCCGCTCGCCCACTCCGGCAAGTAGCGCTCAATCGGCGCATCCAGTTGAAGCGGAGAAGCAAAGTCTCCTTCGACAAGTTTTTCCGCCAGCGTGGTGGTCACAATCACTTTCGTAAGCGACGCCACGTCATACATCGTCCGCACATTCACTTGCGGCGAGTTCGCCTCGTTGCTCAAGTTTCCAAATGCGCGCAACGCCACTTTGTCCTTGTAGCCGACGGCTAGCGTCGCACCCGGAAACGCTTTGTCCGCAATCGCCTTTTCGAGAACGTCGAATGCCGGTCGCAGCTTGGCTTCCGCGCTCCCTTCCATCGGCTTGACCGTCATCGGATCGGCAGGCACATCGATTCCAAATCCGGCTTTCATCTCCACGCCCGGCACAGTCACCGGCAACCGCCCGCGCACCGGAATCTCTCCAAAAAGCGCGCGCGCCACAGAAATCTGCGCCACGTCGCTGATCCCAAACGCCGCAAGCCACGTCTCCGCGTGCGAGAAATGGTCGATCACGTAAGGACTCCCAAATCCAACCGTGATCACCGCCTTCCCGTTTTTGTAAACTTTGTCCGCAAACGCCGCTTGTTCCGCCGGCACGTCCACGTTTCCCTTGCGGTCGCTCACACGCACAAAAAGCGCGAGGATCGCCATGTCGTACGTGTCCGGCGCGGGCAGTTTCAAACTGTCCGCATTCACGAACCGCGTATCCGCGCGCAACGTCGTTAGCGTATCCACGCGCGATCTCAGTTCGCGCTCCAAATCTTCGCCGGGATACGGTTCCGGATCGGCATAGAGCGCAACCAGCAGCGCCCGGGTCGGCTTGGTTCCATCGAGTGGCAATCGATGCGGCGTATCGCGCAGCAGTGTCACACCACGGTCCGAAATATCCTGCGCATCTTTCTGCCACTCCACCAAGCCAAACTTTTTGTTCAGCGCGTTCACATCGACAAGCCGCTCTTTGTAAAGCCCCATACGCGCTTTCGCTTCCAAAATCCGGCCCACCGAAGCGTCGAGCCGCTCGCGCGAAATCCGCCCGGACTTCACCGCTTCCTTCAGCGCATCGAACGCCGCGTCCGGAACTGGCGGCATCAGCAGTGCATCCGCTCCCGCCGCAAACGCGCGCACCGCCGCATCGCCCGGCGCGTAGCGCACCGTGATTCCGCCCATGTCCATCGCGTCCGTAATAACAAGTCCTTGATAGCCCAGCTCGTCGCGCAAAAGTCCCGTCAAAATATTCGAAGAAAGTGTAGCGGGTGTATTGGGATCTGGTTCGAACGCGGGAATCGAAAGATGCCCGGTCATAATGCTGTCCGCACCGGCGGCAATCGCCGCGCGGAAGGGAACCAGCTCGAGACTTTCAATACGCGCGCGATCCGCGTGAATCACGGGCAGGTTGATGTGCGAATCCGCGGCGGTATCGCCGTGCCCTGGAAAATGCTTCGCCGTCGCCAGCCCGCCGTTCTCTTGCACGCCGCGCACGAATTCCGAAACATATTCGGCGACCTTCTGCGGATCTTCGCCAAACGAACGCGTGTTGATAATCGGATTGTTCGGATTGTTGTTGACGTCGGAATCCGGAGCGTAAATCCATTGAATGCCCACGGCGCGCGCTTCCAGCGCCGTGATTTTTCCCATCGTGTAAGCGTCTTTCGGTTGGCCCGCCGCTGCGAGCGCCATCGCCGTTGGGAACGACGTCCCTTCATCCAAACGCATGGCCGTGCCGCGCTCGAAATCCGCGCCGAAGAGCAGCGGCAGCTTCGATTTGGATTGCAATTGGTTGGTGAGAACCGCCGTCGGATACGCCTGGCTTTTCACGATGCCGAGCGGCGAACTCTCCGTGATGTTGATGAATCCGCCGACGTGCAACGTTTCCACGTCGCGCATCATCTCTGCATAAGCGGGCGCGTCGGTGGGCGTGAAGCTTCCGTGATATGTCGTAAAAAGAAGTTGCCCGACTTTTTCGTCGAGCGTCATTTTGGCGAGCGTGGTGGCCACCCAGCGCGCGGCCGCCGGAGATAATTTTTGCAAGGGATGCGCCGCCGCCGCGCTCTTCTTCGCGCCGGCTGTTTTTTGGGTGGAAGGCGTGGCGGAATTTTTGCTCTGACTGCGCGTCGTGTGGGCCATAAGAAGAAGGAACAAACCAAAAGGAATGAGCAGCAGAACGCTTGCACCGCGTCCTTTCATCAAGTGTGGGTCTCCCGGTTGCCGCCTGTCTCCTGCGCCTGTATATAACACACGCACTACACGCTCACAACGCAGCGCCGAACGAAGCGTTCCAGAATATCATTGGTGACGCACGACCGGAGGAAAAGCTTGCCCAAAACTCGCGGTGGTCTCGTTCAAAGATTTGCGGTTTCTCTGTGTCTGGCCTTCACTTTTTGTCTTTCCGCGCACGCCGCCGTAAAGCACGCGAAGCATGGCAGACGCGTCGTACGCGTGCAAACGGGGCTCGATGTTCTCGAAGCGGAAAAATTCGCGCCGCTGCGCGGAAAGCACGTCGGGCTGATCACAAATCACACCGGCCTCGATGCCGAGGGCCGCACGACAATCGAAAGACTTTTCCATGCGCCCGGCGTGCAACTTGTCGCGCTGTTCAGCCCGGAGCACGGAATTTCCGGCAGCGCCGATGACAAGGTTTCTTCTTCGAAAGATCCGACAACCGGTTTGCCCACCTACAGCCTCTATGGAGAATCGCTTCGTCCCACGGACGAAATGCTCTCCGGCATCGACACGCTGGTTTTCGATATTCAAGACGCAGGCGTGCGCTTCTACACCTACACTGCGACGATGGCCTACGCGATGGAAGAGGCCGCCAAGCACCACATTGCCTTTTATGTCCTGGACAGGCCCAATCTTCTTGGCGGCGACATCATCGAAGGCCCCATGCTGATCCCGACAAAACAAATTTCGTCGGCTATTATCCGATCCCGGTTCGATACGCGCTCACGATCGGCGAACTGGCGCAATTTTTCAACAGTGAAAATCACATCGGCTGCGATCTGCACGTCATCGCCATGAAGAATTGGCATCGCAATTATTTCTTTGAGAGCACCGGCATTCGCTGGGTTCCTCCATCGCCGAATCTGCGCACTGAGAAAGGCTCGATTCTCTATCCGGGCATCGAAATATTGCAGAGCGCAGGCGTCTCCGTGGGACGCGGCACCGAGACGCCGTTTGAAGAATTCGGAGCGCCGTGGATCGATGGTGCCGACGTCGCGGCGCGGTTGAACGCGCTACATCTCCCCGGCCTGCGTTTCACCGACCAGCCGTTCATCCCTGTGTCGGGGCTTCATGCAGGCCAGCGTTGTGGAGGTGTCGCCGTGCGCGTGACGGACCGCGCGGAGGTACGCTCGATGCGCATGGGCCTGGAGATCGCCACCATCCTTTACAAGCTTTATCCCAAGCAATTCGATCCCGCAAAATTGATCACTCTGTTAGGCAGCGAGGACACGGTTAAGCAGATCGAGGCAGGCGCCGCGCCGGAGCAAATCATAGCAAGCTGGTCCACTGCTCTGGCCAGTTACGACGAAACGCGCCGTAAATATTTCCTCTACAAATAATAGCCCCTAGTCTCGGGCGAACTGCCTGAAATCAGGGAGACAGAACGTTTTGAGGGTGCACGCATTCGATTTCGGTGTACCTGGCAAAATCCTTGTTATTGAACGTCAGAATATACTTGATACCATGCACTCGCATCGCTGCAACTAATCGCGCGTCGTGGACCTGTACACCTGAAACGCGGTGGGTTACCAATAGCTGGCGCCACTCTTCATGAACAGCGAGGCTGTCAGGAAGCATGCGAAGCCTCTCCTCGAAAAACCTAGCGGCGCGGTCGGTTTCTTCAGGCGACAGACCATATCCATTGCGATCGACGGGACGAGTGCAGGTGTTCCAAAACTCCGCGACATTCTGGGAGGTGTAACAGAGGATCGCGCCTCGCCGAAGGAGAACGTCTATGGACGAGACCGTGGTGGGATAATCGTGATGGCTAGGCTGCATCCAGCGGAGAAGGACATTGCTATCGACGAGGTACGGCGTCTCCGTCATTTAGCGGATCCTCATAGAAGCTTTCGCGGGTGAAACTCTCGGCGGCCAAAACGGGAAGGTTCTCGGAACCCTGCGCCATACCACTAAGCATTTGGTGGAACTCTTCCACGCTCATTTGGCCTTGAGGTCGAGGGCGAGCCGCGAGTGCTTGTTCAAGAAGCTGCTCGGCCACAGTTTCCGGAGGCACCCCTTTGGCGCGAGCCTCGGCGATGAGGAGAGTCTCCGTTTCGGACTTGAGTTTAAGCTTAATTGTCATTTGGAATGAGCCCCTGCAAACACGGCAGCTTGATCCAAGCTTCACTATAAGCAGTTTACCTGAAGAGACCAACGAAACGGCACGAATCTCTCAAATTGTTGGCGAATGGATGGTGCTTAAGCAACAAGCAATTATGTTAGAGTCTCGGCATGCGTATCGTGTCTTTATTGCCTTCGGCTTCGGAAATCCTGTTTGCCCTGGGGTTCGACAAGGAAATTGTTGGCGTGAGCCATGAGTGTGATTTCCCGGAACAGGCGCGGACGAAACGCGTGGTGATTCATTCGCGGCTGCCGCACGACGCGGCGCCTGCGGAGATTGATCGCTTGGTCCGCGAGTATGTTTCGCGCGGCGAGAGTCTTTATTCGGTGGATGCCGAAGCGCTCGAAGAGTTGGCGCCGGATTTGATCATCACGCAGGATTGTGTCAGGTTTGCGCCGCTTCGCCGGATGATCTGGCCGCGACGCTGGCGCATTTTCTTCGGCGGCCGGAAGTGCTTTGTTTGAATGCGCAGGATCTCAGCGATGTGTGGCGCGACATTTTGTGGGTTGGCGAAGCGACTTGCCGGGGACACGAAGCGGAAGCGTTGCTGAAGAAAATTGGAACACGAATTGGCGAACTCGAATGCCAACTCGATGGTATTGAAAGCCGGCCGCGTGTCGCGATTCTGGAATGGCTGCAGCCGTTTTATGTGGCAGGGCATTGGGTGCCGGAAATGATCGAGTTTGCGGGCGGACAAGATGTGCTGGGCCGGAAGCGCACACCGTCGTTCCGCGTTTCCGCCGAGGATGTCATCGACGCCGCGCCGGAAATTTTATTCATTGCGCAGTGCGGGTACAGCGCAAAGCCAGCGCGCGACGAATACCGCGCGATGTCGTTCCCGGAAGAATGGAGCGCGATTCCCGCAGTCCGAAACTCTCGTGTGCACGCGATGGACGCCAGCGGGTATTTTTCGCGACCGGGACCGCGGTTGATCACCGGCATTGAAGCGCTGGCAAAGATTCTGCATCCGGAGATTGCCGTCAGCCCAGAAGCGGAGGGCGTTGCGATTCCCATCGCATCGCCGGTGGCCACTTTTCCCTCGTCGCTTCGCGCCTCGGCCTGAATTCCTTGCAGGTTCCCAAATTGATTTCGTGCCAAGGCAAGTCTGGCTCACCATAGTAGAGGGCGGCGCCGAAGTTGTGGTAAGTTACATGTAACCCACCAGGAGGCTGACATGGGAATAAGAGGCCGGCCAAAGACGTCCCGCGATAAGGTGAGGGCGCACCGAAGGCGCTTGCGCAAGCAGGGTTTACGGCCAATTCAGATTTGGGTGCCCGATCCGCGCTCGCCCGTCTTTGCCGCAGAAGCGCGCAGACAGTCCCTCGCGGTCGCCAAGAGTCCGAGCGCCAAGCAGGATCAGGATTTTATCGATGCAATCTCCGATGCGGACGCCACGTGAAGCGAGGAGAGATTTGGACGGTCGCAGGAGGCCTTGATTATTCCGGGAAGCCACGCCCGGTGGTGATCCTGCAAGATGACCGTTTCGACCGGACGGACTCTGTGACGGTCTGTGGGTTCACGACGGACCCGACCGAGGCGCCGCTGTTTCGCCTGCTGATCAAGCCGAGCGAAGGCAATGGATTGCGAGCGGAGTGCCGGTTGATGGTCGATAAGGTCACCACGGTTCCGAAAACAAAACTCGGGGATCATGTTGGCCAGCTTTCTGATAAGGACATGCTCCGGCTGAATCGCGCGGTGCTGGTCTTTTTGGGTATTGCCGCCCCGCTTGGCGAATAGCGGTGCGAAGCGCGGATAAGAATGGCGGCAAGGCTGCCGCACTCCACATCACCGCTTGGCAGGCTGGCCTTCAGTACAGTTGACATCGCTTTCGACTATATATAAGATTCCTATACATAGGGAGAAGGCTCATGATCGCTCCGGGAATCAAGCGCGGGACGGCGGAACTGGCAGTGTTCAGCGTACTCGAAGACGGGCCGCTGCATGGTTACGAGATGGCGCGTCGCATCGAAGAGCAGACGCACGGCTCGCTGCGGTTTACGCTGGCGTCTTTATATCCGCTGCTCTATCGGCTGGAAAAACGCGGGTGGGTGCGCGGCGCGTGGGAAACGAGCGGATCGGGACGCCGGCGACGCTGCTACAGACTGACGCATGAGGGGAAGAAGAAGCTTGCGCCAATACGCCGCGAATGGGCGGAGCTGTTTCTGGCGTTGAAGCGCCTCACCAAGGTGTCGCATGCGTGATTGGAATGCGCTTGTTGAACAGCGGCTCGCGGGACTTGCGCTGAAGCCGGAAGAAACAGCCGAGGTAATCGCAGAAGTCGCGGCGCATCTAGAAAACATTTCTGAGGAGATGCTCCGACAGGGAATTACGGAAGAAGAGGCGGTGCAGAGGGCTTTGTCGCGAGTTGGGGATTGGCGGGATTTGAAGCGCAAGATTCTCGCCGCAAGAAGGAGTGAACAAATCATGGAGAAACGCATCCGGCAGCTTTGGATTCCTGGGTTCCTTACGTTGATTCTCTCGATGCTTTGCCTGGCAGTGCTTCGGAAACTCGGATTGCAACCTCGAGACCTCGGAAGCGGCCTGAATGGCATTCTGTTGTATACGCCGTGGCTGTTCTCGCTGCCTTTCTTCGGAGCTCTGGGAGCCTACCTCTCGTCCCGGGCCGGCGGCTCGCGGGGAACGATGCTACTTGCCAGCGTTTTTCCTGCACTGGCTTTTACTTTTGCATTTCTGGTGATGTCTCCCCTCGGCTGGAGCTGGGAACGAATCACCGGAACTCGCGTCGATTTTGACGTTGTGGCGGCGGCCCTGCTGAGAGATGGAGTTGGCTGGCTTTTGTTTTCCGGGGCCGCGCTTCTCATAGGCGGTTTGCTTGCGCAGCTTGTAACCAGCCCGCGGCCATCATCGCAAGAGATGGCGATCGTTTAGCGAGGAAACCGATGCGTGATTGGGAGAGGATTGTACGGCAACAACTTGCGGGGCTAAAGCTCGAGCCTCGAGAACGCCGCGAAGTAATTTCAGAACTGGCAGCCCATCTGGAGGAAAGCCACCAAGCGTTTTGCCAGCAGGGGGTTTCCGAACGTGAAGCGGCGCGGCGCACCCTGTTGCAGGTCTCCGATTGGGGCGATTTGAAACGGAGAATATTCTTCGCTCGGACAAAGGAGAATCCAATGGCACCTCGCGTGACCCAATTGTGGCTTCCCGGTATGCTGACATTTCTAGTCTCGATGGTTCTTCTCGAGATAGTTCAGAGAATCGGTCCGAAGCCGATCATCCTTAGCTTAGACAAGGGAATTCCCATCCTCATGTTTTATACCAGTTGGTTGGTGATGTTGCCTCTAGCCGGCGCCATGGGGGCCTATCTTTCACATCGAGCGCGAGGGTCTTCCCGGATGGTTCTCGCATCGAGTTTGTTCCCAATTCTTCCACTCGTGACAGTGTTCTTGATTGCTTTTCCGATTGGCTTAGCAATGGGTCACGGTCTGGCGCCAAAAACGTTTCTCGCCGTTGGCGCCGAGTGGGTATTGCTGCCCGCCGTGGCGCTGCTCGCCGGCGGACTGCCGACTCACTTGTTTCTTTCGCGACGGCTAAACCCTCGTGGACTCCCTAGCCGCTGAAATCTTGCGGCTCCAATGGCGGTAGAAAGGGAGGCCGGCGAGGATTAGGAGGAGGCCGAGGGAGGAGCGGCCGGGGCGGTCGAGCCAGATGTTGAGGGTGAGCGCGATGGCGCCGATTACGAAGATGGCGGGGACGACGGGGTAGCCCCAGCAGCGGTAGGGGCGCGGCATGTCGGGTTCGGTGCGGCGAAGGCGGAAGAGGGCGACGACCGCGAGGCCGTAGAAAATCCAGCCGGCAAAAATAAAAAGATTGGTGAGTTCCTCGAACGTTCCGGTTAGCGCCATGAGGCTGGCCAGGACGCATTGAAAAATCAGGGCGCGGGCGGGCGTGCGATATTTGGGGTGAACGCCGTCGGCAATTTTGAAGAAGATGCCGTCGCGGGCCATGGCATAGGCGGGGCGAGCGCCGCTGAGCACCGAGGAGTTCATGGTGCCTAGCGCGCTGATAATCATGGCGATGGTGATCCAAGCGGCAGCGGATGTGCCCGCGACGTGTTGGACAACGTCAGAGGCGATGTGGGGCGAAGAGGCAACCGATGAAAAGGGAAGAACCTTGAGGCAGGCGGCGCTGAAGAGGAAATAGATCGCTGCGACTAGCGTGACGCCGCCGAACATGGCGCGCGGGAAATTTCGCTGAGGATCTTGCACCTCCGAGCCGACTAGATTCAAGTCTTCCCAGCCGTCGTAGGCCCACAGGGCGGCGGCAAGCGCGGCAAGAAACGCGCCGAAGACGCTGCCATTCAGCGCATGAGGCCAGATCGGATCTGGGGCGTGCGGCGTGCCAGCGGGCGCGAAGAACGCTACTCCAATTACAATCACAACCGAAGTGATTTTAATTGCGGTGAGAAAAACCTGGACCGCGCCGCCCAGGCGGACGCCGAGATAGTTGATGCCGGTCATGGCGACGATCCAGAGGACGGCGAGAGGTTGCGCCCAGGTGAAAACGAAATCGTAGGGCTTGATCCAACTTGTCAGCCCGGGGATGGCGATGTGCAGCGTGAAAATGGGGACGGCGACGACGGGGAGAAGGAAACTCATGAATCGCATCAGGCCCGCGGCGATGGAGGAGAGGGAACTGGGGCGGCCGACGATGGCGTGCATCCAGCCGAAGAGGAAGCCCCATGCGGGGCCGAAAGCGCGGCGGAGGTAAGCGTATTCGCCGCCGGCTTCGGGGATGGCGGCGCCGAGTTCGGCAAATGAAAGAGCGCCGAAGAGCGAAAGAATCGCGCCGACAATCCACGCGGCGAAAACTATCGAGACGGTGCCGCCCACGCGGGCCATTTCGGCGGGCTTGAGGAAGATGCCGGTTCCGATCATGGTGCCGACGACGATGGCGCCGGAAGCCCAGGCGCCGAGGCCGCGAATTAGATCTAAACGTTTTTCTGGCATTTCTGGCATGGGCACTTAATCGAAAGCTTCCTCAAATTTCACGATTGGCACAGAAGGGCACGATATATCGTGCCCCTACAAAATCGTGCACGAAATTTTCATGTTGGCGCGAGTTCATTTTTTCGCACGCGGCTTACGGCTGCTCCGATCAGGAACGTGACGGCGGCGCCGATTAAGACGTACCACGTAAAGGCTATTTCCGTATAGCGCCAAACGCAGAGGATAGTGGCCAAGCCGAGGAACATGCCTGTCACAGCGCCGATGACCGTGGCTCTGCGGTCCAGCGTGCCGAGAAGAAAAAGGCCGAGCAAGCTGCCGAAGGGGAGGGAAGCTACGGTCAAGCCTGCTTCGAGGAGCGGGCCCCACTTGATGAAGCCGAAGGCCATAAGAATGAGGCCCCAGACGAGCGTCATGCGGCGCGAGAGACGGAGGAATTTGACGGAGTCTGCGGAGCGGCCCCACAGCTTTGAAAAATCGAGGACGCTCGAAGCGGCGAGGGAGTTGAGCGAGCCGCTGGCGTTGGACATGGCGACGGCGATGATGGAGGCGAGGAGAAGGCCGGCGAGGCCGGTGGGCATTTTGCGGACGAGGAAGAGCGGGAGGATGCGGTCGGGGCGGTCGCCGGGAGCGAGGAGTGGAGTGTGTTGCGCGAAGACGTAGAGCAAGACGCCGATTAGCAGAAAAATCGTGAACTGGATGAGGACGATGACGCCGCTAGTGAGGAGAGCGCGGCGGGAGTCGCGCTCGTTGCGCGCGGCGAGGAGGCGTTGAACGATGGTCTGGTCGGTGCCGTGACTGGCCATGGTGAGGAATGCGCCGCCGATTAGGCCGGACCAGAAAGTGTATTTTTTGGCGAGATTGAAGGAGAAATCGAGGAATTGGAATTTGTGGCCGGCGACTGCGGCGACCTGCGCGACTTCCGCCCATCCGCCGGGAATGCGATGTAGCAAAATCCAAAAGGTGACGGCGCTGCCGGCGAGATAGAGAAGAAGTTGGGCGACGTCGGTCCAAATGACGGCGGTCATGCCGCCTTCGAAGGTGTAGAGAATGGTGAGCGCGATGACGATGACGATGGCGAGGTGCTCGGACGTGCCGAGGACGACGCTGACGACGAGCGCGATGGCGGAGACGCGGACGCCTTCGGCGATGGCGCGGGTGATGAGAAACGTGCTGGCGGCTACGGCGCGCATTTTTTGACCGAAGCGTCTTTCGATGAGCGCGTAGGCGGTGAGGAATTGGCCACGGAAATAGCCGGGGAGAAGAAGCAACACGATGAGGACGCGGCCGATCAAATAGCCGATGACCAGTTGAATGAAGGTCATGTTTCCGGCGTAGGCGATCGCGGGCGTGCCGATGATGGTGAGCGTCGAGGTTTCGGTGGCCACAATGGAAAGGGCGAGGGCCCACCAGGGAGCGGTTTTACCGCCGAGAAAATAGTCGAGGCTGACGGCTTCGCGATTTTCGCCGGCGACGTCTTTTTTGCTGCGGCGGAAACGCATGCCGAGCGCGGTTACGGCGAGAAGATAGGCGATGACGATGGCGAGGTCGAGCGGGTGGATGCGCATTAGTGGTTTGTTGCGGCGATCAGCTCCCGTTGCCCAGACTTTCTCGATCAAAAAGTGAACCGAGAATAGTGGCAGGTCTTACGCAGGTCAAGAAATCAGTGCGAAAGATGAATGAGAGACTGGCAGTTTGGCCAGGTTAGCGAAGCCCTGGGTCAGGGCGCACTTTTGCGCACCTTCTTTGTCTCCGCGAATGCGGCGGGCGCGTTTCTCGCTTATGCTTTTTGTATGCGCTTTGTTTTGGGGTTTGACGGCGGCGGCACGAAGACGGACTGCGTCTTGATGAACGCGTCCGGGAAAATCCTGGCGCGGACGCAGGCGGGACCTTCGAATCCGCTGCGCGTGGGATTTGGCGCAGCGATTTCCGCGATTCGCGACGCGGCGCGGCAGGCGATTGCACAAGCGTCGATGGCAAGTGACTCACATGCGGCAGCGATTTGCGCTGGCCTTGCGGGAGCGGGACCGCCCGAGTCCGCCGAAAGGATTAGCGCGCTTCTTGCTGCGGAATTTGCGGACTCGAAGGTCCACGTTTGCACCGACCTCGATCTCGCGTTGGCCGCGACGGGCGACGGACCAGCGATTGTGCTGTTAGCGGGGACGGGTTCGTTTGCAGTCGGGCGGAATGCGGCGGGCGAGACGGCGCGGGCAGGAGGATACGGCTCGCAAATTGGCGATGAGGGCAGCGCGTATGACATTGGGCGGCGCGCGGTTTTGACGGCGATGCACGAAAACGACCGCACGGGCGAGGATTCGGTGCTGGGGCAGCGGCTTTTGCGCGAGGTTGGATGCGCAGATTGGTCCGGGGTGAAGGCGCGAGCGCAGGCCGCTTCGGACGAAGTTTTTCCGCGACTGTTTTCCGTGGCGGCAGCTTTGGCGGATTCGTACGAGTCTTCGGTAGGACCTGCCGCCAAGTCTTCGGCGCAAGGCATCTTGCGAGCGGCTGCGTTTGACCTGGCGATGCTAACGGAGAATCTTGCGGAGCGGCTGAAGTTGCGCGACACGAAATTTTTTCTGGCGAAGACGGGCGGAATGATAGGGCGCTGCAAGTTTCTCGAGGCGCAGCTTGAGGAACGGCTGCGGAATCTGTTTCCATCAGCGGAGCTTGGGGAGTTGCGCATGACTCCGGCGGAAGCGGCGGGGCGATTGGCTTTGCGGCTGCTGACCGCCACCGAGGAAACGAGCGGGGATGCGGCTGGCGGGAATCCGGCGAGGCATTGAGATGGCGGGCTCGGAGAAAAATCTCGATCGAGCGCTTGGGGCCACGGGCGACGAGCTGACGGCCCTTCTCCACCACGCCGACGCCGAGATTCTGCTGGCGCTTCTCGATAATCCTTCGCTTGAGGATACGCAACTTTGCATTTTGCTGGAGCGCAAAAACCTGCCCGCGGAGATTCTCCAAGAGGTGGCCGGGCGCAAGCGGCTACTAAAAAGCTATCGCGTCAAAAAAGCGCTGGCGTTTCATCCGCGGACGCCGCGGCTCGTCACGTTGCGGCTGCTGCGAGATCTTTATTTGATGGACGTCGTGCAATTGACGCTCTTGCCCGGGATTCCGACGGAGTTGAAGCTGAATGCCGAAGACCAGTTGATTGCGCGGCTGCCGCAATTGCCGCTGGGGCAAAAGATTACGCTGGCGCGACGCGGGCCAGCGCGTTTGGCGGGGGCTCTGCTGGCGGAAGGGCACGCGCAGATCGTCGCGATCGTTTTGGACAATACTTATCTTACGGAAGCCCAAGTGTTGAAGGTGCTTTCGCGCGAGAAGCTGCCGCCGGTGGTCGTGTACACGATCGCGCGGCACCGCAAGTGGTCGATTACGTACAACGTGCGCCTGGCCTTGGTCCGGCATCCTCAGTCGCCGCTGGCTACCGTTCTCGGCTATCTGCCGGAGCTGACGGTTTCCGATTTGCGCGAGCTGGCATCGCCGGGAATCGTTGCGGAAAGTCTGCGAAAGTATCTTGGGGCGGAAGTGCAGCGGCGGATACAGAAGGGCGAAAAATCCACGCGAAGGGACGAGACCTCCGAACCACCCGCTGCATCTAACGAAAACTAAAAGAAGTCTTACAGCGGGTGCTCCTAGGCCGGCGCGCAGCTGCGAGGAAACGTCTCGAACCAGATGCAACGGATTGCCGGGAACAAAACATCCGTTTACGGCGTCGTATGGGAGTGCTCGCAGCAGGCGTATGCTTAAGACGATCTAGCGGCGAGATCGCCCTAGCGCCGCACCTTGGGATCCTTGGCAGGGGGGCTCACCAGGTCCATGGGCAGTGGGGAACATGTGTCCCGGCGATCCGATCGCCGATGGGCGCCGCGGTATTCGTTTCGCGCCAACCTCGAAATCGAGTGGGGCTCGGCAGTCCTTCGCGCCAGCACGCGCGACATCAGCTCAAATGGAATGTTCATCGAATCGCCCGATCCGCTGTGGATTGGGGCGGGATTCACGGCGCATTTGGTGTTGGACCGGCCGGTCAAGGTGGATTGTTCGGTCAAGCGCATCGAACCCGGGCGGGGGATGGGCGTTTCCGTGACGCTCTCCGAACAACAGCACGAGCAACGCTATCAAGATCTTCTTGCGTCTCTTTCCAAGACAGGTTTGTAAGGTCGTCTTATACTATGCTGGCTGCGGCGCGATTTTGTTTGGAGGCCGTGCTCTGCGTGAAAGTATGTATTGCGTCGTGGTTCGAGACTTGTTTGAGGTGGCATGACCAGATGTCTTGATTGCGGTTCACCACGGATTGCGGACCAGTGTCCGTCATGCGGATTGACATCGAATGCCGCGGAATTGGTGTTCCGGCGGCGGCTGGTGGCCAGGACGGCGTTTTTTCTTGTTGGCTCGCTGGCGTTTCCATATGTGAGCCAGATTTTTCCTCCGCTGGATTTGGATCTGATGCTGGTGTTTTTCGGTTTGCTGTTTTTCTTGGCGTTGGCGATTGCCGTGGTGCTTGAGAGCCGCGCGAGGCAGCACAAAGAGCTTGAGGTGCTTAAGCGCATCTATGCCGGATTCATTCCGCTGCCGTGGATTTTGGCCGCGACGCTGTTTGTAAATGGGAGGCTTGATTCGCAGAAACAGCTGGAGTACTACCCGACCGTCGTGGTGGGTAAATTCAATATGAAGGGGATTGTGCGGGGAAGCCGGCGGCTCTTGGTGCGTTCGTGGCGGCCGGGGCAAAAAGTGGAGCGGCTGGCGGTTGATTTGGATGATTTTGACCGGTTTCAGGATGGGGATACGGTGACTGTCGCGGTTGAGCCGGGGGCGCTGGGAATTCCGTGGTATTACGGCGTGTACCGGCGGTGAGCTTGGAATAGGAGCAACAGAGAAGAGCACAGGCTGAAGCCTGTGCCACCGATTCAACTGGCTTTCAGTTCAACTGGTGATCAATAGGCGATTTTGCCGTTGGGCTTGAGGGGCAATTCGATCTCGACGAAGTGGCCTGTCTTGCCGAATCGAAATCGGATGGTTTCGACAAGGCCGGCGTCGCGTTCTTTCCATTCGGAAGTTTCGATGGGATCGCTGGGCAAATCGGAAAGAGACCATTCGACGTTGCCGCCATTTGGCTTTACGGTTTGCGGATCAACTTCGTAGACTTCCTGGCCCTTCATGTCGAGCAGGAGATAACGTTTCCAGAGCTTAAGGAGCAAGGCTTCGTGTTTTTCCGCGTGATAGATGTTCCACGCTTGCGGCGCCTTATCATTGAAGCGCACAATCGCGAATTGCAGCTGCTTCCATAGGATTTTTTCGCCGGCGGGCTTCTGGGGAAGCGCCGCAGCGACGAGCAGCGCCGAGACGAGACCGAGCTTCAAAGCTGAAATCAATTTGGAACTTCGCTGAAGGATTTGTCGAGGAGGCGGATGGCTTCGTCGACATCGGGCTTGGTGGTGTTAAGCATGGGGGCGAGGCGGAGAACGTTGCCCATGAGGCCGCCTTTGCCGATGAGCAGGCCGTTGTCGCGGGCGCGCTCCATAACTTGCGTGGTTTGCGCGGGAGCGGGCTCTTTGGTTTTGCGGTCTTTTACGAGTTCGAGAGCTTGCATGAGGCCCATGCCGCGGACGTCGCCGATGAGCGGATATTTTTGTTGAAGTTCTTCGAGCTTGGCGCGGAAATAATTGCCGACGGTGTGGGCGTTTTCGCGGAGATCTTCTTCTTCGATTAATTCGATGGTGGCGCGGGCGGCGGCGCAGGTGACCGGATTGCCGCCGAACGTGGCGATGTTGAGGCCTTGAAAGCCGGCGGCGATTTCCGGAGTGGTCACCGTGAGGCCCACGGGAACGCCGTTGGCCATGCCTTTTGCGCTGGTGATAATGTCCGGCGTCACCTCCCACTGCTCGATGCCAAACCATTTCTTGCCGGTTCGGCCCCAGCCGGTTTGCACTTCGTCAGAGATGAAAAGGCCGCCATATTTTTTGACGATGTTGAAAACGATTTTGAAATATTCCTTGGGCGGCGTGATAAAGCCGCCGACGCCCTGAATCGGCTCGGCGATGAAGGCCGCGATGCTGCCGCTGGTGGCCGTCTGGATAAGATTTTCCACGTCGCCCGCGCAAGCGACTTCGCATTCGGGATATTTGAGGTGAAGCGGGCAGCGATAACAATACGGATTGATCGCGTGTGCGATGCCCACGCTGATGACCGCCGCTTTGCGATACGGCGCGTGCGCCGTTACGGATTTCATGAGCGAAGAGCCGCCGGAATAGGCATGGCGCAGGGCGACCACGTCGTAGCTGCCGGTCGACATGCGCGCGATCAGAATCGCAGCTTCGTCGGCTTCGCTGCCGGAACTGGTGAAGAAACTCGATGATAAATTACCGGGCGTGATTTGCGCGATTTTTTCGGCGAGCGCGACGATCTGTTCGTTGGGATAGAGCGTGGAGAGGTGCTGGAGCTTATTGACCTGGGCGGTGACTTTGCTCGTGACTTTGGGATTGCAGTGGCCCACGGAGACGGTCAAGATACCGCCAAAAAAATCTAGGTATTTGCGGCCTTCGATGTCCCACACATGTTGCATTTCGGCATGATCGGCGACGAGCGGATGCTGGTAATAGTTGGTCACCGAGGGCCAGATATATTTTTTGTGCTTGGCGACGATTTCTTCGCTGCGTGACATTGCCGGTTGAACTGGTTTTGCGGGCGTGGTCATGGGCGCTTCCTAAGCGTCAGATTTGTGCTGTTCGAGTGTACGATGCGGAGAAAAGTGCGGCAAGCTTGTGCCGCCCAAGTCGGCTCCTTCACTGTTCTCTCAGGATTAAGAGCGCGTTGTCATCGCGCTCGAACGTCGAAACGTGAGCCGCGTTAGAGCGGATTAGCCGGACAGCGACAGTTGTAGGATAGTCGCCATTCTCGAGAAGTATTACCTTTGGGGGCGGGCCGTAGCTATTGGCCAGAGTCACGAAGTCAGTGTCGGCAGTGATGATGGCAAAGCCGTTCTGCTTTGCGAAGTCCCAGATTTGGCTGTCAGCGGTGCCGCCAGTCAAGCCCACATGCGAGACGTGGGCCGAGCCCGGAAAAAGATCCCGGGTCGCATCCACCAATCGCCGGGAAGATTTTCATCGAAGAGGAGTTTCATTCCGGCTAGCGCACAGCGGAATGGTCTTTCAAGGTGGAGGCCCACTGGAGGGCAGCAAGAATGTCTTCCTCGGTGAGCTCAGGATAGTCGCTGATAATCTGAGCGTGGGACGCACCAGTTCCCAGCCACTTTAAAATATCCCAAACTGTGATTCGCAGGTCGCGAATGCAGGGCTGGGCCGACCGCAGGCCGGGGGTTATAGTGATCCTTGAAAGCAAACTGTCCACGGAATCAGCTCCTTATCCGCGCAATATTATGACACGAGCTGGGGGAAGGGCGATGCGGACAAACAAGCCGCAGGGAGACAGCCCGTATACTGATTGACGTTTACCGGAAAGCAGTATAGCCTGTACCTGTGATCGGTTCCTTCCGCTGCGCGGATTCCGAACGCCTTTTACGGCGGGAATCGGTGCTTCGGTTCAAGTCCATCGAGCGCCAAGCTCTACGCAAGCTGGACATGCTGGACGCGGTGCCGAACATCCGAACACTCGCAACGCTGCCGGGAAACAGATTTGAAGCTTTGAAGGGCGATCGGAAGGGGCAGTACAGCATCCGCATTAACGGGCAGTGGCGAATTTGTTTTGTCTGGTTGCAGGGTCACGCATACGACGTCGAGATCGTGGATTACCATTAGGAGAGTTTCGATGGGAAAGAAAATTAAACCAGTGCATCCGGGAGAGATTCTCCGCGAAGAGTTCATGGTCCCTCTAGGATTGAGCATGAACCGGATGGCCATGGATCTGCGCGTTCCGGTGACACGGATCGCCGACATCGTCCACGAGCGGCGAGGAATCACCGCGGATACGGCGTTGCGATTCGCTCGCTACTTTAAGAATGCGCCGGTTTTTTGGATGAACCTGCAGACCCGCTATGATTTGGAAGTTGCTGAGGATGAAATCGCGGTCAAGGTTACGCGCGACGTCCAGCCCTTGGAAGTTTCCACAAGCTAGGCGGTCCTCTTCTCATCAGGCGCCGCTCTTGGGGCGAACTCCTCGTTGAGTGTAGACGAGCTCACGGACTCCCCGATTGGCCTTTATTTTTCTGCGCGATCATCGTAGAACTCATCTCTTCAAAACATAACGAAACGCGCCGTGGGCGATTCCCACCTAACTCACTGGTGCTTCCGCGCATCAAAGGCGGGGTATTTCGAAAGCGAAAGCGACTTGACGCGAGGAGATAAGAGATGGCGAAGATGAAAGTTGCCGTGGTTACGAAGCCGGGTGCGGATTTTGAGATTCAGGAGCGGGAAATTCCGAAGCCGGGATTTGGCGAAGTGCGCATCAAGGTGCAAGCTTGCGGGATTTGTTTCAGCGATCACCTCGTGAAGGATGGAGCCTGGCCGGGAATCGCGTATCCGCGAGTGCCGGGACATGAAGTTGCGGGCGTGGTGGATGAAATGGGCGAGGGAGTGACGGAATGGAAGAAAGGCGATCGCGTGGGAGTGGGCTGGCACGGAGGGCATGATTTTGTGTGCGAGTCGTGCCGCCGGGGAGACTTTGTAACCTGCAAGAATCAAGCGATCACGGGCATTACGCGCGACGGCGGTTACCAAGAATATATGCTCGCGAGACACGAAGCGTTGGCTCGGATCCCGGACGATTTGGATGCGGCGGAAGCAGGTCCCCTGCTTTGCGCGGGTGTGACGACGTTCAATTCGCTGCGGCATAGCGGAGCAAGAATGGGCGACTTAGTGGGCGTGCAGGGAATCGGCGGGTTGGGACATCTGGGAATTCAGTATGCCGCAAAGGCCGGGTATCGTGTGGCGGCCATGGGCCGCGGGCCGCAGAACGCGGCGCTGGCGAAGAAATTGGGAGCGTCCGTTTACATCGATACGAATGCCGCGAACCCCGCCGAGGAATTAGCAAAAATGGGAGGCGCAAAGGTGATTTTGGCGACGGCGCCGAATGCCAAGTCGATTGCCGCGCTGGTCGGCGGACTCGGCGTGGGCGGAAAACTGCTGGTTGTGGGAGCGCCGTTCGAGCCGATGGAAGTCTCGGCGATAGCGCTGCTTTCGGGGCGTCGAGATATCCAGGGTTGGCCCAGCGGCTCGGCGATGGATTCGGAGGATACGTTGCGATTTTCGTCGCAGGCCGGCGTGAAGGCGATGGTTGAAAAGTTTCCGCTGGAGAAAGCGAACGAGGCGTTCGCGCGAATGATGAGCGGGAAGGCGGAGTTTCGCGTGGTGCTGACAATGTGACGTTTGTCGAGGCGCGGAGAAGAAGTCCCGGCGCAGTTGCATGGCGCCGGGATTTTTCATTTAATGCGTACTGCGGCAGGCTCCGCGAGGAGAGGAAACATGAAGATACACACCCGAAAAGAGAGACCTGCCGCTTGGGCGGAGCGACGAGAACACACGAAACATGTTTGGATCGTTCCGTTTGTGGCGATGGAGTGGTTTTGGGAATGGGTTGCGTATGCGCTGAGCAACTGGACGTTTCTGGAAGTTCTGGATTATCTGGAAACGTTCAGCGTGTTGGTCGCGGTGATATTTTATTTTTCGGAGTCGGGCGATCGGGTGAAACAGCGGCATTATCAGGCGTGGCAGGTGGTGAACACGTCGCAAGGGAAGGGCGGGAGCGGGGGGAGAATTGAGGCGCTCCAGGAATTGAACGCGGATCGGGTTGCGTTAGTCGGTGTGGACGTTTCAGGAGCCTTCTTGCAAGGAGTGCGGCTCGAAAAAGCGCGGCTGCTGCGGGCCAATTTTTCCGCGGCGGACGTGCGCGACGGAAAATTTGCGGCGGCGGACTTCACGCTAGCGGATTTGCACTCAGCGAACCTTCGAAGAAGTAGTCTCGAGCAAGTTTCTTTTCAGGGCGCGAATCTGGACGATAGCGATTTAACCGGCGCGGATTTGGCCGGAGCCGATTTGACGGACGCTAGCCTCGTAAACGCGGATTTAACTCGTGCCGATCTGAGCGATGTGCGTTGGGAGCACATCGCAAATGTAAAGAACGCGAATATATTTGGCGTGAAAAATGCGCCGCGCGGGTTTGTGGAATGGGCCATACAACACGGGGCGCAGCAGCAGGATGAAGGCGCGGAACGGCCTGCCCAGATGCACTGATGATTCCCCGATGAACATCCGAGCGGCAACTGCCAGCGACAACGATGCGATTTGGAGAATCCTCGAGCCAGTGATTCGCGGCGGGGATACGTACACCTTGCCGGCGGATATGAGCCGTGAGGATGGTCTTGCCTACTGGCGGTCGGCGGGGCACGATGTGTTCGTCGCGGAAGAGAATGGCGAGATTCTCGGCACATATTATTTACGCGCGAATCAGCGCGGCGGGGGAGCGCACGTCGCGAATTGCGGGTACATGACGGCGCCCTGGGCAAGCGGGCGTGGCGTAGCGCGGGCCATGTGCCAGCATTCGCTGGATCACGCCAAAGCGCGCGGGTTTCGCGCGATGCAGTTCAATTTCGTGGTAAGCAGCAACGAACGCGCGGTGCGCTTGTGGCAGAGCCTGGGATTTGAAATTGTGGGCCGGCTTCCGGGCGCGTTCTTGCATCCAGCGTTCGGCGCCGTCGATGCGCTGGTCATGTACAGGCAGTTGTAAAGCGCACGCGTGGAGACAAACAAATGTCCACGAGCCAAGGCATCGAAGGCTTTGATGCGGCACGCGGCAATGGATGCGTATAATGTCGCGGCATGAATTCGCAACCATCCTACCTCCGACGAATTTTCCGCGCAGTGGCCCGCGTTTTTCCGCGCTGCAGCATGGTCTCGCAGGCCATCGCCTTTAATCTGTTTCTGGCGTTTTTCCCGACGCTCCTGATTGCAGTTGGGTTCGCAACGAGCCGCATCGGCGGGCGAACGAGCCTGCTCGATTTGATCCGGGATCTTACGGAGTTTTTGCCGCCGGGAAGCCAGAGCATTGTTTCCGAGTTTTTGGTCAAGCGCGGGCCCGAAGCGTGGAAAGTGGCGCTGATCGGCTGGGCCGGAACGCTCCTGGCAGGTTCGCAAGTGATGCGCCTGCTGATGGAAGGGATTCATCGAATTTACGGAGACAAAGAACAGCCGGGCTTTTTGCACCGGCAGCTTCGTGGATTGTTGTTGTTGGTGGTGACGATTGCGCCTCTGCTGGCGGCGGCGATTTTGGGGGTTCTAGGGCGTCCGCTGCGGCATTGGCTGGCGCGCGAAGTGGGCGCACATCATCGAATGGAGGGCTGGTGGGCCATTTTCTTCCCCGCGATGGCCATCGTCTTAGCGATGCTGGCCCTGACCGTAATCTACCGGGTGGCGCGTCCAGGAGAGAATAGCTTGCGAAACGTTTTACCGGGAGCGATGGTGGCGACATCGCTCTGGTGGCTGGTGAACGTGATATTCGGGATTTATGTGCGGCGTGTGCCGTACAGCGTGGTCTATGGGGGGTTGGCGGCGGTGATCGGATTAATGATTTGGATGCAGCTTTCCGCGGTAATTGTTTTCCTGGGAGCCGCGTGGAACGCGGAGCTTGCAGAGAACCGTCGCGGCGCGACATAAGACGTGCAGAACGGGTGAGCGACATGCCGGAGCAATTGGTACGCGTGGAGTGCTATTCGGGGCATAAAGCGGAAGAGCGTCCCGTGCGCATCGTATTTGAAGCACAATCGTTGGAGATTGCGGAAGTGGAAGACTGTTGGTACTCGCCGGGCGCGACATATTTTCGCGTGCTTGCGGAGACTGGAGACCGCTACGTCTTGCGGCACGATGATGCGCAGGATGTGTGGAGTTTGACGGCCTTTCGCGCGGCTGGTAAACGCGTTGACACAAAAATTAACCAGAGCGTATAGTCATTTCGCGAGTGTGGTGCTTGGGTTCCCCCCGTAGTGCCGGCTGCCCACTGAGCCGGCGGTGCCTGCGGACACGGATCAGAGAAGGAAAGGGATGTCCTACCTACTGAAGTTCCCGTTGTCGCGGCTCTCCGGGTGTGCTTTTTTGCTTCTGCTGCTCTCGTGCGTGAGTACGCCGATTCGGGCACAAACGCCGACTTCGCCTGCCCCCCCCGCAACGACTCCTGTTACGACTCCGGCGCCTCAGGCGCCTGCGGAACCGGCGAAGCCGCAAGCGCCCAATTCCACGAATGACAACGCAGAACTGTCGAGCCGCGATACGGCTCCAACGTTCAAAGTTCGCGTCAACCTTGTTCTGGTGCGGGTAGTGGTTCGAGATCAAGAGGGCCACGTGGTGCCGAACCTGCACAAGGAAGACTTTCAGCTTTCTGACAATCGCAAGCCGCAGACGATCTCGACATTCAGTGTGGAAACGCCGCAATCGCATCTGGTGCCCGCGACGACGACGGTCGAGCCGGGAGCGGCTCTCAGCCCAGGTGCCGCCGCCGCGGTGGCCGCTTTGCCACAACGATTTGTCGCACTGGTATTCGACGATCAGCATTTGAACATCTCGGATGCCATGTTCGTGCGGAACGCGGCAAGCAAGTTTTTTAACTCGCTGGCGGCTTCCGATCGAATAGGCATCTACTCGACCTCCGGCCAATTCACCGTGGAATTTACGAGTGACCGCGAGCAATTGCGCAAGGCTCTACTCCAGATATTGCCTCGCTCGCCTTCCGCGGGAATGCATGACTGTCCGGACGTCAGTTACTATCAGGCCGACCTGATCCAAAACAGAAGCGACACGCAGGCACTGGCCATAGCGACAGAAGACGCGGTGCAGTGCGCGTTCCAAGGCGATGAAACGCAACGGGCTACAGCGCAAGCCATGGCCCAGTCGACCGCCATTATGGTGCTCGGGCGAGAGGATTCCTCGACGGAATATGCCTACCGGCACATGGAAGACGTCATGCGGCGGCTGGCGTCGATGCCCGGGCAGCGGATTATGGTCTTCGTTTCGCCGGGATTCATTCCGTCAACACTGGAATTGGAAACCAGCGGAATCGTGGATCGCGCGACCAAGTCGAACATCGTGATCAACACGATCGATGCTCGGGGATTGTACACGCCGGATATGGGCGATATCGGTGACCCTTATAGGGACCCGCCCAATATTGCGGGATTCAAGGATTCCTACCGGGTGGCCGCACAACTGGCGCAGGAAGATGTCCTGCAGCAGCTTGCGGAAGGGACCGGCGGGACTTTCTTTCATAATCGAAACGATGTGGATGAGGGTTTGCGCGAAGCGGGAGCCGCACCGGCAATCACCTATCTTCTCGGTTTTTCCCCGCAAAACCTGAAGCTCGACGGCAGCCTGCATACCTTGAAAGTCTCTTTTGTTCGCAAGACCAACTACAAGATTCAGGCGCGCCATGGATATTTCGCGCCCCGGCACGTCAAGGACCCCGTCGAGGAGGCCAAGCAGGAAATTCAGGAAGCTCTTTTTTCGCAAGACGAAATTCGCGATTTGCCGGTGGATTTGCACACGCAGTTTTTCAAAACGACCGCCGATCAGGCGCGCCTGGCGGTGATTACGCATGTTGATATCACAGGCGTGCACTTCCGGAAGGCCGACGGGCGTACGCGTGATGATTTGACGGTCGCGACGGCGATCTTCGATGAAAATGGAAATTTCGTGATTGGCGGCGAGAAAATCATCGAAATGAAGCTTTTGGACCCGACGTACGACCGGCTGATGCGCTCGGGCCTGAATTTGAAGACGAGTTTCGAGGTAAAGCCCGGGAGTTATCTGGTTAGGCAGGTCGTGCGCGACTCAGAGGGAGCGCAACTTGCGGCGCGCAACGGCGCCGTAGTGATACCGAACTGATGGGGGAGCAAATGAATACGAAAATGAACCGCGTGCGGAGAACTTGGGGCTGGGTGGCCGCTTTCACAGCGGCCTCATCGTGCTTATTTTTGGCGCAACTTGCAGGGCAGACGCCCGCGACTCAGGCGCCGGCTCAGGCACCGCCACCGGCAACTGAGGCGGTGAAAGCGCCGGGTGCGGTGATCAAAACGGAATCGCGGCTCGTCCTGGTGGACGCGGTGGTTACCGACAAGAAGGGGAACTACGTCCACGACCTGACGCAGAACGATTTCAAGGTCTATGAAGACAACAAGGAACAATCTGTGGCGAGTTTTTCTTTTGGCGCGGATACCGCCATTCAGGCGCAGGGCCAGAAGAGGTACATGATCCTGTTCTTCGATAACTCAACGATGGCTGCGCCGGATCAGATCCAGGCGAGAGCGGCGGCAAAAAAGTTCATTGACGGTAACGCGGGGCCGGACAAGCTCATGGCCGTCGTGGATTTCGGCGGGACCCTGCGCATCGTCCAGAATTTTACGGCGAACGCGAACCTGCTGCAGGCAGCGGTAAGCGGAGTGAAGAGTTCCTCTGTAGATCCGAACGCCCAGGCTCCCGTAGAGGTAGCTTCTGCGGGCCTTTCCCCGACATCCGGGGCAACGGGATTTTCTTCGCCGTTTTCGTCGATGAACAACGCAGAAGCAGACTTTGGTGCGCGAAGCATGTTGCTGTCATTGCGCAGTCTGGCCAAGAATCTGCGCGGAGTGCCGGGACGCAAGATGGTGATCTTGTTTTCCGCGGGATTTCCTTTGACGGGCGAGAGCGAATCGGAGTTGACGGCCACGATCGACGCTTGCAACAAAGCCAATGTCGCAATCTATTCTGTGGATGTGCGCGGCCTGCTGGCGACTCCTCCGGGAGGGAGTTCACGGCTGCAAGAGCGAAGCAACGAGAAAATTGAAGTTGCGCAAAGGCCAAGCTCGGAGAGCGCCTACGGCGGAGGCCGCGTGGTTTTAGCTTCCTACTCGACCGCTGCGTTTGAGCCACAACATCCTGTTGGTGGTGGGGGAACAGGCGGCGGTGGAGGACGTCCAGGAGGCGGAACTGGAGGCACAGGCGGAACCGGTGGGACAGGGGGAACCGGAGGAAAGGGAGGCACAGGCGGAACCGGTGGCACTGGAGGGACGGGTGGCAAAGGTGGCACCGGCGGAACTGGTGGCGGAACTACCGGTCGCACCGGAGGCTACGCAAATCCCAATACCAATAACCCGAATTCCATATATACGCAGCCTAGGAGCATCGTTCCGCCGTTTCTTTCTTCTGCCTCGACGAACCAGCAGATTCTCGCGGCCCTTGCGGAAGGCACCGGCGGATTCACTATCTTCAATACCAACGATTTGCTTGGAGGGCTCGAGAAAATCGGGAGCGAGGCGAACGAGTTCTACATCCTGGGCTACGTCCCGCCGGAGACGGCCGAGGGAAGCTGCCACACATTAAAGGTGAAAATGGAGCGCGGCGGACTGCACGTGCGGTCTCGGAGCGGCTATTGCAACACCAAGCCGACGAACGTCCTGGAAGGCACTCCGGTAGAGAAGCAGCTGGAGGCGCGGGCCACGGGGAACCAGGCGGGGACGATCCAGGGCCCATTTGAAGCGCCGTATTTTTACACGGCACCTAACGTGGCGAGGGTGAATCTTTCGATGGAAATACCCTCAAACGAGGTGCACTTCGAAAAAGAGAAAGGGAAATATCACGCCAGCCTGAACGTGCTGGGCATCGCTTATAAACCGGATGGATCGGTTGGCGCGAAGTTCAGCGACACCGTCAATCTGGACTTCGAAAAAGACGAAATGAAGGCCTTCGAACAGAAGCCGTATTCCTACGAAAACCAGTTCGATGCTGGCGCCGGCAACTATAAATTGACGGTCGTGGTGAGCTCTGGGAGCGACACCTTTGGCAAATACCAAGCGCCGCTGGAGATCGATCCATACGATGGCAAGGAGTTCAGCCTGGGAGGAGTGGCGCTTTCGAACTCCATGCAGCGGCTAACGGACATGCCGATGGATCTCGATTCCGCGCTGCTCGAGGATCACACGCCTCTGGTCGTGAAAGGCATGGAAATTAATCCGTCGGCCAGCAATCGATTTAAGAAGACCGACAACGTTGCGCTTTATACCGAAGTGTACGAACCGCTTCTCACGTCGGCGAATCCGCCGGAGGTTGCCGCGGGCTATGCGATTGTCGATCGGGCCACCGGGAAAGTCGTCTTGAAGACGGGCGCGGTTCGCTTGGACGACTATATTCAAAAGGGCAGCCCGATGGTCCCTGTGGGACTCGATATCAGAGTGAAGGACCTGCCGCCAGGAAATTATGAGCTGGTCGTGATGGCGATCGACGGAGCGGGCCATCACGCGAAGAACCGCGT
>CAVYFO010000019.1:0-445198 GCA_963767755.1 uncultured Acidobacteriota bacterium
CGCCTGCGTGTCACGCAGGTGGTCGAGGGTTCGATCCCCCCCGCCCCTACCAACCATCCTTTTTCCCAACAACAACTTAGCGATTTGTCGAGGCGGCAAAAGGCGGCATTAGAGAGCAAAACGAGCTTCGAGGGTGGCACCGCTAGCTCGCTCGAAAAGCCTGAAACACAATTCCGTACTTCGCTGAATTCTGGCTGCTACTGTAACAGAGCAGCTTAATTTGGAATTTCAAGGACTTACGGGGACTGGCAGGAACAGAAAACCGCATTAAGTTACAGCAGGGAACTTTTATTGTTCCCGGATTGTTCCCGTGACGGAAACTGAACCGTCTGAATTTCCGAACCAAATCGCGGACGGGCTGGCACCGATGTTCCACCCG
The DNA here is from genome assembly GCA_963767755.1 of uncultured Acidobacteriota bacterium. GTDB lineage: Bacteria > Acidobacteriota > Terriglobia > Acidiferrales > UBA7541 > Acidiferrum. Next base: position 380 of record CAVYFO010000019.1, read on the forward strand.
CTTCGCATAGCGAAAAAAGGGGAAGCAAGGACCGCGGAGGATTTGAGCTGCCGCCTGTCTACTTAGAAGGCAAACGCGCTGGCCGCTGAATACTGAACACGAAACGAGTTGGTTCGACTCCCATATCAGATCTATTAGATTAGCTTATCTGTAATCCAAGAATGATAGGTCATCATCGAAGCGGATGCGATTCGATGAAGCGGTAAAAATTGCAGGGACATCGTTCCTGGAATCTCCCAGCTGGAATTGGCTGTTAGTCCCGATTAATGCGTGCCGTACAAGATGACTCGCGGAGGGTGTTCCCAGTGTTCTTCGAAATACCAATGCTCCACGCTGTCGAGGGCGCGGCCTTCCACGATAAGGTCGATGACGTGGGTTCGTCCTTCGGGGGAAACGCGATCGCCGATAATCAACTCCTCGGACGTTCCGTTAGTGTAATAGACGACCACCCGCTGGATGAAAATGGGGGCGCTCACGCGGGACTGAACCGCGCGGAACGGGCCGTGCCGAAGGCCGACTCGATCCTGTCGTGATCCTGAGTGCTGTCGATATGAGTGTCGCTCAGAAAGTTCCAGGCCAGGCCCCGGGCGTAAAGGGAGATTCCAGGGTTTTGAGTAGTTTTGCGTGCTATCGCGAATGTTGACTACCTGCACGCGCCTGCCGCTTGGCAAAAAAAACAGGGTTTGCCCCTAATACAACCCTGCGACACTGTATTTTTTGACAGTTCCCAATATACAAACCACTCTCTAGGAGGGTGTCGGAGAGAAATCTCCTAAAATTGGTCGGATAGCGAGATTTTTTGCGGTGAACTATTTCCTTTCTTCAGAGGCTTCGTTAGTATGCGTGCATGAGCTTCCAATTCCGAGCCTGCACGTTGGATCAACCGCTTCTCTTAGCTCCCTCCTTGCAACAATGGCTTCCCGAAGGGCACTTGGCGAGGTTCCTCGCCGACGTAACGGAACAGCTGGACCTGTCGGCCATCTATTCTACCTACGATCGTCCGGATGGCCGGGGGCAAGCGGGATACCACCCGCTGTTGATGACGCGCTTGCTGCTGTATGGCTATTGCGTGGGAGTGGCTAGTTCGCGAGCCATCGAGCGGGAGACCTATGAGGATGTGGCGTTCCGCTATCTGGCGGCGGACCAGCATCCGGATCACGACACCATAGCGAATTTTCGGAAACAGCATCTGGCCAAGCTGGGAGAACTGTTTGTGCAGGCCTTGCAATTGTGCCAGAAGGCCGGATTAGTAAAGCTGGGGCACGTAGCCATCGATGGCACCAAGATGCAGGCGAATGCGAGCAAACACAAAGCCATGAGCTACGGGCGGATGGGGGAAGCCGAGCAGAAACTGCGGGCCGAAGTGGAAGCCCTGCTGCGCCATGCGGAGGAAGTGGACGAAGCCGAAGATAGGCAATACGGGAAGGGCCAGCGAGGCGATGAATTGCCAGCAGAATTGGCGCGGCGGGAGAGTCGGCTGAAAAAGATTCGGGAAGCCAAGGAGGCTTTAGAGGCCGAAGCCCAGCAAAAAGCAGAGGAGCAGAAAGCGGAGGCGGAAGCCAAGATCGCCGCACGGCAGGAGCAAGAGAAACAGACTGGGCAAAAGCCGCGCGGGCGGGCTCCTCAGGTTCCTAACCCCGAGGAGGCTAAACCAGAATCTTCGGCGCAGCGGAATTTCACCGATCCGGAAAGTCGGATTATGCCGGATGGAGCGCACAAGGGGAGTTTCGTGCAGGCCTACAATGCTCAGGCGGCGGTGGATAGCGCGGCACAAATCATCGTGGCAGCAGAGATCACGCAACAAACCAACGACAAACAGCAGTTGGTGCCGATGCTCCAACAGGTGATCGAGAACGTGCATGGCAAACCACAAGTGGCCAGTGCCGACACGGGTTACTGGAGCGAGGCCAACGTCACCGCGGAAAGCTTGCAAGGCATCGACCTGCATGTGGCCACAGAACGACAGCAGCACGGCGAGAGCCAGGACGTTCCCGTGGAGGGAGGGCCGAAAGGAAGTTCGGCCTTACAGCAGATGCGAGACAAACTGAAGACGGAGGCCGGTAAAGCCCTCTACAAGATGCGGAAACAAATCGTCGAACCTGTTTTTGGATACATCAAAGAGGGACGAGGATTTCGCCGGTTCAGCTTTCGCGGCTTAGGGAATGTGCGCAGCGAGTGGAGACTTATTTGTGCCACGCACAATCTGTTGAAGCTCTTCCGGTCAGGATGGAAAATGCAGCCTTTGAGCACTTAACAGTGCCAAACCCGCGGTCTCCCTTTGCACTCTACAGCAGTGCAGTAAGACTGTCAGAGGCCGAATACGGCTCACCAAGCCATTACCCCAACAATCCCACCATGTTTATCGATAAACCCGATGCCTTGGACTTCGTCGCGAACTTCTCTCCGACAAGCTCCTAGAACCCGGCATATTGGATTGTGGAAGTCCTCCCTCCAAAACCAGCGTTCACAGGTTCGAGGGGTAACCGTCATCGACACTTGCGTTATTTGGACCATAGTCCGCCTTATCAGGGACGGGTAGTCTGCGGGCAATCGTCGGTGCTGGTCTTCGAGTGGGAATGGCGCGCCATTGACAAAGACCTAGAATTGGCATAGGCTGTGACATATGCCAAGACGACTAGTCACAGCCGAAAGACACGTGAAGGTCTTTAAGAATGGGCGAAACCGGGCTGTGCGGATTCCTCGGGAGTTCGAATTCCCCGGTGAGGACGCCGTCATGCGCAAGGAGGGAGACCGGCTGATCATCGAACCTGCACCGCCCAAGTCCCTGTTGTCCGTTCTTGCCACCCTGACCCGGCTCGATGAGAATTTCGCACCGATTCTGGATGAGCCTCCTGATCGGGTCGATCTATGACGGGCTATCTGCTTGATACCAACGTGGTCTCGGATCTGGTTCGCAATCCACAGGGCACTGTTGCGCAGCGCATCAGGAAGGTGGGTGAAACAAAAGTTTGCACCAGCATCATTGTGGCCTCAGAGCTCCGCTATGGTGCAGAGAAGAAAGGGTCGCAGCGGCTCACGACACAACTCGAAGTGGTGCTGGGGGCTCTGCAGGTTCTTCCTTTCGATTCGCCCGCAGATGTTACGTACGGCCGGGTTCGAGCACAGCTTGAGCGGGTCGGCAAACCGATCGGCGGCAACGACCTGCTCATCGCTGCTCATGCTCTTACGCTTGGTTATACCCTGGTTAGCGACAACTCAAGAGAGTTTGCTCAGGTGCGAGGCCTACAACGAGAGAACTGGCTTCGTCCCTAGCCTGCTTGAGTCTGATCGAGGAGGCTCGCGGACGCACGCAATCGGCGATGAGCACTACCAGCTCTATCATAAAGTGACCGCGTAGGATTGTTCGCTAGCGAGGCCCCTGCTACAGTGAATCGCCTCTCCTCACGAAGAAAATACTATGCATATAGCACCTTAAAGGCCCCTGATAAGGGCGAGGTCGGTGGTTCAAGTCCACCCAGGCCCACCATAAATCACCGATAAATACGCGTCCATCTAGACAGCCAACCCTCTGCCAGCTTGAAGAGTTGACCAGACCAACCAGACGCGTGACAACCGGCTCGGGAAGGGGTTCTTCACCGTCCCTCCAAGAGTCGGGCTAAGTTGGGATGACTGGAGAGCTTTCTCGCGAACAAGCGCCCCGCAGTCAGCCACTCGCTGTCGTGCGACGCGCCAGGCACCTAATAGACGGTTCCTACGGGGCAACAACCGGTCCGCAAACTGTGAGATTATTCCTCGACCAGTGACAGATGGTAGACGGCGACGATGGCTCACGTGAACGAATTTGATCCCAAGCTTATAGATCTGCGGACGGCTCTTGCTGACGTGCAGCGCTTGCTTGAGCATCAAGCTCCCAAAGAGCCTTCGATCAACGGAGAAATATGACGAGACGGAACAGTCGCCCGGCGGTTCTGCATCTGCGGAAGCTGAAAGGAGGACCTGGGACAAATGTCCCTTCGCTCAGCAGGGCTAAGCTGATGCAACTGATCGAAGAAGCGGTGTTGGATGCTTACACCGAAGAAGAACAAGCAACCGGGTTCCTCACGATGATTGAGGAGCATCTGGCGTTGCCGTTTTCTGTGAAGATCTTTGGCGTCGACGCTGACGTGGAGAAGGTCGACATGACACTAGATGGCCAAATTGTTGGCATTTGCCGCCGGGGCAAAACGCGGCAGAAGATCCCAATCCTGGACTTGCCTTTGCCAACGCCGACTCCGGCAGGCGCGGAATGGATTGCCGCTTATAGCCATTGGTGCCGAGGTTTTCGGTGAGCGAATATCAGTACTACGATTTCCGTGCCCTCGACCGTCCGCTGACGAGAAACGAGATGACCACGCTACGTTCCATCTCCACGCGGGCAGCAATTACCGCCACGAGCTTCACGAACCACTACGAATGGGGTGACCTGAAAGCCAATCCGAGCAAGCTTTTGGAGAAGTATTTCGACGTTTTTGTCTACGTCGCGAACTGGGGAACGCGTGATTTTCATATTCGGCTTCCGCAGGGATCGATCGACTACAAGTTGCTCAAGGCCATGCCGCGAGGCGAGTCCCTGCGGGTACGAAAAACCGGGGCGTTCGTGATCGTTGAATTTGGATTCGAGTCGGAGTGGGATGGCGAGGACGACGGGACCCGTTGGATGGCCTCCCTGATGCCTCTGCGCTCAGATTTGCTTCGCGACGACCACCGATGCCTTTATCTCGGGTGGCTTCGCTCTGCTCAGGATGGGGGACTTGAGGAAGATAAACTGGAACCGCCCGTTCCTGCGGGCTTGGAAGAGCTATCGGGTCCGCTACATGCGCTGATCGAATTTCTCGAAATCGATGAGGACCTTGTCGAGGTTGCAGCCCAGGCTTCAAAACCTCTCGCCGCCGGACCGAGTTGCAGAGAGCTATCCGCATGGATTCGGGGCCTGCCGGAAAAGGACAAAAGCGAGTTGCTGATCACTGCGGTCGTGGATCAAGACGAGCGCTGGCGAAACGACGTGGTGCGGCGTTTTCGACGTACGAACTTACAGCAGACTTCCGACCCCCTCGCTGTAAGCGAACGGCGTAAGGTAGGCGATCTTCTGGCAGCGGCTCAGACGCGCGCGAAAGAGAGAGCCCGCTTGCTGAACGAACAGCGCACAGCGGAAGCGGCAAAACGCAGAGCGGAAGACCTGGCAAACCGGGCCCGGTATCTCGATCAATTGGGACGACGCCAACCGGAAATCTGGAAACAGGTTGCGGCGCATGTCCAGACGCGGCAGCCCAAAGATTACGATAGAGCGGTCAGTTTGCTAATCGACCTGCATGACCTCGCCGTCTGCCGTCGCCAGACAGCCGAATTTCAAGCGGCTTTGGAGAAGGTCCGACAAGTACACGCCGCCAAGGAGAGTTTCCTGAGCCGACTCGCCAAGGCAAACCTGTAGGCACAAGAAGTTCACGCGGCCGTTGGCGACGGCCAACTCGGACCGTAGGCTGGTGTTTGTGCTGAATCGCGCGCCGCCCCTCGACGCACTCTACTTTATCGACACGATGAAGCCAGCGACCTTGATCTAGGGGGCGCCTAAGTCACCCTTCTGAAAATCCTGCGAGGGCCTGGTCCTCCGAAACAAATCAGAAGACATATAAACTGCTATGGCGCCGACGATGGCGCTGAGGGCTGAATCTGGTTAGAATAAACGTATGCAAGATTGGCGCGAGCGAGTCAGCGTAAACCCGGCCGTCTGCCACGGCCGAGCGTGCATCCGCGGAACACGTGTCTTAGTGTCCGCCGTAGTGGATAACGTTGCGGCAGGTGTACCACGCGAAGAGATATTGCGGAGCTACCCGGCGCTGACCGACCCGGATGTCGATGCTGCATTGGCCTACGCGGCTGAGTTGACCCGCGAGGGAACTGTGGATTTGCCGCTGGAAATCAAAGCTTGAAGTTTAAAATCGACGAAAACCTTCCCACAGAATACGCGCCGATCCTTCGCGAGGCAGGCTTCGAAGCAGATACGGTCTCCGACGAGAAACTTTCTGGTTGTGGTTCGCCAAAACTCCAGCCGGCCGTGAAATCAATAACATCGCTGCTGCCACCCCACCGCCATTCTGTTATAAATCCAGGTCATGTTTCGCTTCGTCGCGCTCTGCTTCGGAATGCTGGTCCGCTTCTTTCGTGAACGGCGAAGTCTCCTTCTTGAGAATCTCGCTTTGCGTCAACAACGCGTCGCGCTGAAGCGTCGACATCCTCGCCCTAGTCTCGACCTCTTCGATAAGCTTTTCTGGGTAATCGCTCGGTGGGTTTGGTCGGCTTGGAAACATTCTCTCATCCTGGTCACGCCGGAAACCGTCGTCCGCTGGCACCGGAGTGGTTTTCGTATGTACTGGCGGCTAATTTCCAGAGTCCGGAGGCAGGTTGGAAGGAAACAGACGCCGAGGGAGGTTCGGGAGTTGATCTTTCGGATGGTCGCTGAGAACCCAACTTGGGGAGCGCCGCGGATTCATGGCCAACTCCTCATGCTCGGCTTGGACCTTTCCGAGAGCACCATCTCCCGTTGGATGAAACGAGCGCCGAAAGACCCTGACCGGGCCAAGCACTGGCGGGCCTTCCTTCGAAACCATCGCGAGGCCATTGCCGCGATGGACTTCTTCACCGCGCCAACGATTACGTTCGGCGTGCTCTACTGCTTTTTCGTTATCAGCCACGATCGTCGACCAATCCTGCACGTCAACGTCACGAAGCATCCGAGGAGCGCTTGGATCATCCAGCAGTTGCGGGAGGCGTTTCCATTGGAAGCCTCTCACAAATACCTGATCTTTGATCGTGATCAGAAGTTTGGGTTCGAGGTCATCGCAGCGGTGAAAGCCACAAGGATCATTCCCAAGCAAACGTCATTCCGAAGTCCCTGGCAGAAGGACTATGCTTCACACTGCACCTCCTGGGTACGCTGTGATACTACTTCGCTCGCGAGGCGTCGTTGTGACAGCTTTATGCCTTGTGCTTTTCGGGGCGGATTGTCACCTGGATGTTCATACAGACAGTGGTTTTTATCGTTGCAAGTGTGACTACGAATCAGTCCATGGCGATTCCATATCTTGACCCATTGTGGGGAGATGCCGAGCAACACGGCCATTTCCTTCACGGTCAGCATACCTGTCTTGCGCAACCGATCATAGCGCGGCATCAGGCCGTACCGTCTTTGAATGCGAGCGACGATCTGCACTGAAAACGACTTTCCTTCTCCCGAGCGTAGGCCGCGTTCGTTCAATATTGATGCTATCTGCTGATAGGTGTGGTGATCGAGGAGCCGATCGATTTCCTCCACCACGGCAGGGTTGGTTGCCCGTTGCTGCCACGCATTGAGAGGAGCGGGCACCATCAAGGTCTTGGTGGCCCCGCCCTTGAAACGAATGTGTAGAGTAATCTTCTCGCCGCGAACCAAGGTGACATCTTCCAGCAACAACCGGATCATCCGTTTGCGCTCGCGGTCGGGCGTGTTTGGATCACTCCACAACCGCGGGAAGTCTGTAGCCAGCGAGAGAATGGCAGCCTGCTGTTGATCGCTCAGGACCTTTCTGTCCTGTTCGCGCTGTCGCTCACGGTTTTGCTGCGTTTCGCTCAGCGTCCGCAACTTGCTGTTCCACTCGGCTTCGAGTGAGTCCGCTACCAGTCGGTTGTCCGGGTCGACCCGCATATAGCGGCGGCGTGCCAAATCCACTTCGTACTGAGCTCGTTCTACTTGTTTCTGACGCAGCCTGTCGGCTTCTTGCAATCGTGATTGCAGTTCTTGCTGCACGCTAAGCGCCACTTCGAGAGCGACTGGACTCACTGCCTCGACCAACAGTTCACTAATGGCCTCATCGATCCCACCTCCCGGAACTTGTTGACAGATAGGCTGGGCATGTTCGATTCCTTCGCGTTGACAAAGATACTCAGGCCACAGCCGGCCGTGGCGGACGTGATAGCGAACCGTCATCCGCTGGCCACAGCGACCACAGAGGATCAATCCTTGCAGCAGTGCTGGCCCTTCGCGGGCCGGGCTCTTACGCCGGTCCTGTCCCATCGCTTGTGCACTTTCGTGAAGGCGCTTCAGATTTTGCTGATAGTCTTCCCAGGACACATAGCCTGGGCAGGCTCCAGGAATCGTACTTGTTTAGCGCGTAGGGACAGTTAAGTCCAAAGGCTTGGGCTGAGAAGCACAGATTAGCTTTTGAAGAATAGAAGAAGCGGAGCGGAGTTGCTGACGGCAAGTTTGCAGAATGCTTACGAGAATGCCTTGCGTGTGCGCTCCGCGCGAGGTTCGATTCCCGCCCCAGACTTTGCGGGTCACCACCATCGGCCGGATGGCCTGTTCGGCTCGCCAGTTCGTCGCCTCCAGACCGGGACATCTCAAGAAGGTGAATAGAGCCTCCCGCTCCCGCAACAGATGGTTGGCCAAACGGCGATTCTGCGGTGAGCGATAGCGCCGTTCCAAGGTCCGATCCATCCGCACTTCCAATCTTCCCCGGGCCACCGCTAATCCGTGTTCGCTGATCTGTCGTTGCTGGCGACGATCGCGCAGCTGCAAAGATTCCTGCAAGATGGTTTCGACGGTGCGCGGGAATTCCGCTTCCCCACTTCTCGCCACCAGAATCATCTCCCGGCAGCGCCGCAGCAGGTGCGCTAAGCAGGTTTGGTGCAGAGCGTGGATAAACTGACGATAGATGCTCCACCCGTCGCGCACCAAGAATCCTGCAAAATCCGCTCCCAACACCATAGCTGCTTGTTCGAATCCGCGGCCTGGCTGAATGCTATAGACGGTGACCTGCGAAGTGCTGAAGGCCCACATCCACCATAGCTCTCCACCCACTCTCCAACCAGTTTCATCCGGGGTTACACTCGCACTGCGGCGAACCTCTTCTACCAACGCGTTATAGGTTGGTTCCGCTTGACTCGCCACCCGCGCTAGGGCCTGGCACAAGCCGCCGCGACTCACCTGTAATCCGAAGGCTTGCTGGAGCACCGTGGCCGTCTTGCCGTAGGGCAGTCCTAAACCTTTGTTGAGTTGCGTGGCCAGCGCCAACGCTCGCGGTCCGAGTTGCGAGGCAGCACTGCCCAGGGCATCCGAGGTTTGCCGTGGATGTCGCCCCTGCACTCGCCGTCGGCAACACCTACAGCGCCCGATAGAAATGCGAAACTCAATGAGCTGGACCCGCGGTTCCGGAATCTCGGTTTGGAACTGCGAAACGGTCTCGCACTCTTCCAACCCACCTCCGCATCGCGGACAGCGGGCCGGCAGCGGTACTTCCACGATTTCATCGACTTGATCGGGGAGGGGCCGACGATAGCGGCGCCCATACTGCTTTCCTGCTTTGCGTCCGGGTTTTTGAGGATGACCTTTGGGTTTCTGCCGCGAGAAGGGGGCCGCTTGTCGCTTCGCGGCTCGAAGAGCCTCTTCCAACAGCCGCCGCAGACGTTCGTTTTCTTTCTTCAATACTTCAATTTCTTCCTCGAGCCGCGCGAACTCTTCTGCGGTATGCTCTTCTGCCACACCGACAAAATAACCACTTCACGGATGCAGACAACTACATTTTTGAGAAAAAGTGTCTAGACGCTAAACAAATACCAGGAATCAGCGTCTGCCATTCATCTTGCGAGAGCTGCACAACAGTGAAACGGCCGTCCACAGTTTTGCGAACGTGGCTTCGTCCGAATACAAAGGCTCCTGCATACCTCGGATTGTGCAGGATACGCAGCACCTGGGTGTGTCCCAAGGCCGCCCACACCAGGTCTCCCTTGTGGGCTCCTGTGCGAACGCGTCTGGGAAACTGCAGACCTTGCTTTTGAAACGCTTTCACTGTGGCCATTGCAGATCCCGTGCTGCGGAAGGTTTCAAACAATAAGCGTAAGCACTGTTGCACCTGCTTGTCCGGATCCAGCACCAACGCGCCTTCGGAGTTATAGATCAATCCGACTGGCGGACTGATCACCAGTTCGCCGCGTCTAGCCTTATTCAAGATTCCGCCCTGCAAACGCGCACGCAGAACGTGCAGTTCCGCTTCTGACATCGTGCCTTTCAACCCCAATAGGAGGCGATCATTAAAGTGGGCCGGATCGTAGATACCATCTTCATCTAGGATCAAAGCATCGGTGAGAGCGCAGATCTCCAACAACCGATGCCAGTCGGACGAGTTGCGCGCCAATCGCGACACCTCCAGCCCCAGCACGATTCCGGCTCGTCCCAAGCTGACCTCAGTAACCAGCCGTTGAAAGCCTTCCCTGTCGGCGGCAGAAGCTCCTGACTGTCCGAGATCGCTGTCAAGAACGATGATGCGATCCTCCGGCCAGCCTAATGCGACGGCCCTCTGGCGCAAAGCGTATTGGCGTTTAGTGCTTTCGCTATTCTCGAGCACCTGGCGCAGCGTTGACTGCCGGATGTAGAGATAGGCATTTCGCTTGAGATGAGTCGTCTTTACTTTCTGATGCATCTCTTGATTCATGGCACTCTCTCCTGGCAGCCGTGCAGCAGCATTCCCGCGAGGATCAGAACGACCTCGGTGCGCGCGCCCTGAGGAAGAACCGCCTCGTCAGGTGCGGCAGTAAATTCCTTGGTTGGGGACGGTGCGAGGCAAAGCGAACAGGCATTCATCCATTCCCTCATGCCCCGTCGCATGAATAACGCCAACCCTGGTCCCCGCTGTCCGTTCATGATCTGACGCCGCAGCTCTTCGTACGCGGCAATCAATCCATCTTTCTCCAGCGGTGCGGCAGTGTGAGCGGGCAGCGAATTTATCGCAGTTTTTTTTCCCGCAGAAGCTGCCGCTCGATGCTGCGGGGGTGCACTTTCACGTGGAAGTTGTGCTGCACCTGCTCTGCCAGCTGAGCGAAACTCAGGGATGGCTCCAGGGCTTGCTGTTCGGCCACGAACTTCATCACTTCCGGAGTGAGCTTGTGACCGTTTCTCGGACCACGCTTCTGGGGAAGTAATCCCGGCAAACCACCTTGCTCGAAAGCAAATTCCGCTTGGTAAAACGACGGGCGGGAGAAACCAAACTCCTTGGCCGTTCGGGAAACCGCCCGCTTGTCCACATGAACCTGTCGTAGCATCTCGTATTTCACCTGCAGCAAGTCGCTGGGATCGAAGAATTCGCTGTTCTGGAACAAAGGATGGCGCACCTCCTGCGGGCGGGGGTTGCGTGTTCCGTGTTGCTGTACCGCCTTCTGCTTGTCGGAGTTGTTTTTCGCCCGCGGCATTCTCGTTTTCTCGGTTAGGCTGCCTGACAGCTGTAAGGATAATTACGACGTAAGCAGCAATCTTGTCAAGTCTTTTTTGCCGGAAAGTGATTGATAATAACATGCATATGCTATGATACGCAAGCAATCCGGTGCCGTTCGCGGCCAACACTCCCGACAACATTAACTTTACAGTCATGACATGTTTTCCTTTACAGTTCTCGCGACTCGCTGGGACTTCCCTCCGTCGATCTGTCGCGCCAGTTCGATCAGATCCGCCACTCGAAACAGCGATCGCCCAGCCGCGAGAGCAACGAAAGGATCGACAGCGCCGGCGTCAGTCCAGCTTGTCGGTAATGAACGTAGGCGACCAAGCTTGTCCTGAAACCAGACCCTGTCCTCACCCCAGTCCTGGCGATAGGAAACCAGCTCGAACTCTTGCTGGAAAAGCGGATGGTACGGATGTGTTACTCGGAAACGTCGAATTTCAACATCGCCATGCGGCGCAGTTGAACACTCATGCCAATGGCGTCGCGGAGCGGTGGGTGGGAAGCTGTAGACGAGACCTCCTGGACCACACTGTTGCGCTGAATGAACGCCATCTGAATCGATTGCTCTCCGAGTACGTTCGTTACCATCATGAGGACCGTACGCATCTCGGACTTGAGAAGGGGACACCTGAGGGCCGAATGCGTTCCGAAGCTTCGGGTCGAGTCCTTTCACAGGAGCGACTCGGAGGGCTGCACCATCGTTACAATCGAACGGCATAGTCCGGATCCATTTTTTCGACCGATCCTTTATATATGTGCGCTCCACGCGCACGCGGGTTGGCCCCCTCCAGAGTCTTCTTGCTGTATCGAACCGATAATCGTCTGTCTGCCTACTTACCTACTCCACCCAGAACCGCCCCGTTTTGGGTCTCGGCTGAAGTTTTGGCGAACCACAGGGCGTCCGCGTCATTCATCTCAACAAAAAAGTGGGTCAGAGCACCTGGCTGCCAAGCAGGTGCGCTACCTACAGCCGTCTAGGGAACCGTATCCTATGGACGATTTGTGGCTCGGCCAGCGAAACCTCTCGTGTTCTCAGGGTGAGGCTATTTGTCGACTCGACTTTGCTCTTGCCTGGAGTTGGTGAGACAACAAATAATCATTTCTTCCGAGTCGCAAGCGCAATCACGACAGCTCATGAGGCCTCCCCCTTGACGCGGTTGCGTGCACGCGACGACTTCATCAAGCTCAAGGACCAAATCATTTGTGAGCGGGCATAACTTCACGGGCACGGACAACGAACCGATTTGGAGCGTGGCCTATGTAGTTGAATGGAAAGCAGGTGATCAGTGTCAACTCCTTCGCATCGGACGAGCGCAAGACTGCGACTTCGGTGGCAGGGACGACAAAGGTGGACTGCACCTCATACTGAAAGGCACCATTCGGAGTAGTGATGATAATGGTGTCGCCTTGATGAATCTCGCGAAGGGGACGAAACAATCTATCTCTGTGAGCGGCCAAGGCGACGTTGCCCCATTGCCCTGGCAAAGGGGTTTGCGGAAGATGCCCTACTGCGCGATCCAAAACTTGAGGCGCATCACCTTCGACCACGATTGCCTTGACTCCTAGTCTGGGGATTTGGATCTCTCCGATTACTTCGCCGATGTTCAAGAGGCGCGGCTCGGCTGCGGGCACTACGTGTTCAAACTTGTGCAGCTCGATTGCTTGAAAAGCTTCGCCGTAAAGAAGCACGAAGCTGGCGTAGGCAACCGCGACGACTCCCGCAAGCAGGAAAACAAAGGAAACCCATCGAAGCAGAAAAATATCGCGTTGGAGTTGTCTCGCGGGGACGCCGTGGGCGGCAGTCATTGCCGTTCTCCGAGCGCCTTCCCCGATTCGGATTTTGGCTGGCTTGGGAAATAGCCGGGCCGAGTTCTTACGCGCAGCTTGCGGGCGTCTGGAGAAGAAACGCGCACCACGATTTTCCGGAACGAATCGCGGCTGTTTTTTGTTGGGGGCACGTATCCCAGCGTGTATTGTTCGCGCAGATCGCGGGCAATCTGTTTTATAAACTTGGCGGCATCATCGCTTCGCTTGGTAAAAAATGCGATTCCTCCCGTCGCGGTTGATAGTTTTGTGAGGACCTTGGGATTTTCTTCTTCCCCGGCTTCGTCGACCAAACCGATCGAATAGATGACCACACGGGATTGCCTCGCAAGTTTCAGTAGTTCTGAAAATGTAGTATGGCTGGCGTTGTCCCCGCCATCGCTGACGATGATAAGGGCTTTCTTGTCCCATTGGCCTAAGTCGACATGGAGCAGCCCCTCGCTTACCGCGTCGTAGAGAGCGGTCTGTCCCTGAGCGGAAACGGCGGAAAGCGCCTGCTGCAATTCGGCAGCGTCGTGCGTGAACGGCTTGCCACGCATTAGCTCGACGGAAACTTTTTCGTTGAAATCGACAACAAACATTTCATCTTCTGGATTGCTGGAATGCGCGAATGCGTTTACCGCCAAGGCGACGGCCGACAACTTCGGTCCCATGCTTCGACTGTGGTCAACGATCAATCCAACAGTGACGGGCGTGTCTTCTTCCTTGAAAAGCGTGATTCCTTGGAGCCGGCTGTCCTCGAAGATTTTGAAATTTTGCGGCTTGAGCCCGGAAACGAACGCTCCCTTCGCGTCGGTGACATTGACGGGGAGGACGACGAGGGTTGTAGTGCTGGTGATTTTCGCCTGTGCAGCCGCTACAGCTGCGGAAGATGGCAGCGTGAATCTCTGTGCAAGAGTCGCCCCGGTTGCGAACAGCAGAAGGGCGGCGCCCAACTTTTCTATTAGCAGGTTACATCCGAACGCGTTGCGCGGTGACGTCATGGGCGACCCCTTCGCACCGCGGCGGCGGAGTATACCTCCGCGCCGCGGCGCGTTAGGCCTCGACATGTATTACGAAAACTGCTTCGCCAGCATCTTAAGCGCTATTCCAATTCCGATGGCAGCGAATCCAAGGAGTGCAGTCAGCGGAATGGTGCTGCCCGTCTGCGGCAGTTTCTCGGCGGGCTGTACCGATTGGACCGGTCCCGGCTCTGGGACGTTTGACGGAAGAACCTGAATCTCTTGGGTTACTGGCTCTTCCTTCTTTTCTGGTGTGATTGCGGTAAGAGGCACTGTCTTCAAGTTGCTCTCTGTGGGCAGAATCGTTTCTGCAGGCACTACCTCGCGGCATTTTTCTGCGAGCTCACTGGCCCTCTCTTTCGGATAAACAAATTCCTGGCCGAAGAGATCTCCAGGATAGAACCAGGCACGAAGAGCAGACGGGCAAACACCCGGCCGTTCCTCGAAATTAATCACGGTCTCGCCTTTCGGTTCCAGCCGATAGTTGGGGACCGCAAGAATAGTGGCGAAAAGTTGTGTTTTGTCTTCATTCCAGATCTGCACAATGTGCCGGTATCCTTGCGAATCGAACAGCTTGAAAACATAGGTCCCGGCGGGCAGCGTTTTACCACCAGGAATCTCAACGGGCTGGTTGAACGTAAATACAGTTTCTTTATTCCAAGTATCGGCTCGTGTTGGGCCGACCATTACGGCGACCAGCATTGCGAGTCCCAGTAAAACTGACAATGTTTTGACAATCTTCATGACTTCTTCCTCCTCACGGGCTGAACCGTTGCTCTTCTGCGGCGCCCCTCAAAGCTGTAATTGCGCCGCCTTCCATACGCGAAAGTTGGTTACAAAATTCAGCCTTTCCTAATGAAATTAGTACGCTGCCAGGGAGGGGAATTCCGTGAGCCAGGTCACGCATCGCTGTGACACTGCGCAGCGGAACTCAATATGCGCGGTGACTAATCAGAAGCAAATGTGGAGAAGCGGGCCGGAACGATTGTGTTCCTATCGCAATAGGGAAGTCTTCGATCGATATGACGGAATGCGAAGGCGGATAATTTCGATTTTCAACTGACGTTTGAAAATGGAAATCCCGATGGTCTTGTAAGGGAACTTAGGCCCGGAGAGAGGAATTGGATCGTTCGCGCTTATCATTGCGAAATGGGCGTTACGATTTGCGGAGTGCGGCTGAACGCATTTTCTACAGCTCTGCCCGCCTCAGCGATGCACTTTTTTCCTGCGTCCAAATCCCCGGCCATTAAGAAGAAACCGTGGATCATGTTGGGGTACCGAGAAACTTTAGCTATAACACCATCTTCCGTAAGACGATTCGCATATTCCTCTCCCTCATCGCGCATGGGATCATCTTGGTCGGTGATAACCAGGGCGGGCGGCAAATTCTTTAAGTTCTCGGCAAAAAGCGGAGAGATAAAGGGATCTCTCAGATTTCCCGTAACGGGTAAATACACGCCAAGAATGCTGTTCTTGGCTTCCCTTGTAACGGTTAGCTCGTTCGACTCTGTCCACCAGCTCGGCCGCATAATCGTGGCGTCTACCATGGGGTAAATCAAGAGTTGAAAGACGAGGTGCGGCGTACCGTGCTCGCGCGCCATCAGAGTAACTACGGCCGCCAAATTACCTCCAGAACCGTCTCCCCCAACCGCGATTCGATGTGCATCTCCGCCGATTTCGGCGCCATGCTCGGCGAGCCATTTCGTCGCTGCGTAGGCGTCGTCAGGGGCGGCTGGATATTCATATTCAGGTGCAAGCCGATACGCAACAGAGACAACGATGCAGCCGCAGCGGTTCGCCACTGCACGCAACGCCGCATCGTGCGTGTCCAAACTGCCGGCCACAAAGCCTCCACCATGAAAGAAAACCAGGATGGGCAAGCCCTTTCTTGAATTGGGTGTGTAGATACGGATGGGGAGATTCCCGGCAGGACCGGGAATCAGTCGATCTTCAATGCGGAAAACGTTCTCAGGGACGCCCGAGAGCTTTGGGTAGAACAAATAGGCCTTACGCACATCTTCAACGGTGGTTGGGTGAGCGACGCCCGCTGCTTCCAGTTTATCCAGGACAGCTTTCACTTGAGGATCGACAGGCGTTTGAGATTCTGACATTGCCGCTGACCGATTTTGGTCTTCTTGGTGATTCTGGAGGGTGGGTCCGATTATGGCGTGTGACGCTGTCGAAATTCCGCTGACTGCGAAAAGAAGAACAAGGGCCAGCGATGCGAAAGACAGAGTGATTTTTGCAAACCCTGCGGAAATTTTGCCAAACATAACAACTCCTTTTCTCTTTTAAACTCGCGATTCACGTCCAGATGAAAGCCCATCGGCAGGGCTAATTCGTCCGTCGTCACATTCCCAAGTATTGGACGTGGACATACACGCCAGTATTGACGTTGTAGAACAAATACCAGCCGATATGGTCCGGATCTCGGTAAATTACGAAATCGTCGCCGCAATCCCAGCACCAATCTGCGCAAATTGGCCAATCCCACAACGCCACTTCAAAATAGAAGCCCCCAGGAAACCAGAAGCGATGAAGGCCTCGGTCGATCCGGACGATTTCGTAACGATAAGAAGGGCCAAATGTCTCGAAGCGACCGTGCTCGAACGGCTGCGGTAGGCGATAGCGTGGATCATTTGGACGATCGTGTCCGTACCAGTGATTGTTGTTGACGTGGGGCGTGCTGTTTACGTGCCCTCTCTGATCGCGCTCAACCTCTGGCCGAGCCTGAGGACTTTTCCGCGCCGGCGGCGGTGGCGGAAGATGGCCTTGGTTTGCATGTGGCGCGCCACCCCGAGGGGCAGCCGGATGCTGCGCGGATACGCCCCCCGCCGAGAGAAGAGCTAGGACAAGCAGTGGGACAAATCTAGTTTTCATTCACTTCTCCCTGTGTCTCCAATCATCTGTACAGAATTTGCAATATTCGTAATTTGTCAGAAATCAAGTAATTCTCTGTTCGAAACCTCGTTCAGCGTACTCGCGCTGCTTTTGGACCTCTGTGCCCGGAGTCACTGCTCCCCGTATCTTTGGTCACGGATGCAAATCTCTGTTAGCTTTCGTTACCATAAGTTTGATTGACCTGACGCAGGGAGCGCCAGTTGCTATCGGCTACCCTCAATTCCGATGTGCCGTCACGAGTGCTGTTGCTGTATCGGTGCGGGTGGCCGGCAAAACCACACTTGGATCGAAAGTCATTCGTCGCCGCGCCGATTGCAACAAAATGATTTCGCAATCCCAGGGCGGATAAGTGTCGCAGCCCTTTTGCGAAAAGCCGGTGCTGTGACCCACCTCACCTTGAGGCGTGAGCCAATTCACTGAACTCAGATGTACGCGGGCAGAGCATTTCTAAGTGAGGAAGCAGAAATGTTCGTCAGAGAACTCATGAAGATGGAAGTCGTTTTTTGTATGCCATCGGACACGGCCCGGACGGCGGCAGGCCTGATGAATACGTACGGTGTGGGAGCCATCCCCGTGGTCTTAGAACATTCAGATCCATTGCTTGAAGGTATTGTGACCGATCGTGATCTTTGTTGCGGAGTGTTGGTGGACGCGAAGAACCCAGATCTCGTCAGGGTCTCGGAACTAATGACACCGGTCCCGGTCAGTTGTGAACCGGAATTCAGTGTCGAGGATTGCGAAGCGCTCATGGGACGGAATCAGGTTCGCAGAATTCCCGTGGTAGACAAGCGAGGACGCTGCGTTGGGATAGTCTCGCAAGCTGATCTTGCACGTTTCGCTCCCCCTGTGCGAGTCGGGAAAATGGTCAAAGAAATTTCAGAACCTTCGAAGCCACAGGGCGAATTTAATTTGGAGAAAGACCATTTCTACTGCGGACAGCTGCATGAGCAGGACGAAATCATGTTGCTGAACCGGCGGAGAGAATTACACCGGGAAGTTGAGGCAGTTCCATGATTTTTCGAAATCGAGATGAGGCAGGCGAGCAATTGGCATCGCGCCTCGCGGAATATGCCAGCCGCGAGGATGTAGTTGTGCTGGGAGTGCCCCGAGGTGGCGTTCCGATAGCTTTCAAGGTTGCTACAGCGCTCAACCTGCCGTTGGATGTATTTGTCCTGCGGAAGTTGGGTGTGCCTGGTCACGAAGAGTTGGCGTTTGGAGCCATAGGAAGTGGCGGTGTTCGAGTTCTGGATAGAGCAGTTGTTGAGGGCATCGGGTTGTCCAATACAGTCATCGATCTGGTCACACGAACAGAGAGAGCCGAGTTAGCGCGACGTGAACAGACCTACCGAAGAGGACGGCCGCCGCTGGACGTGCGCGGCAAAACTGTAATTCTTGTGGATGATGGGATTGCTACCGGGTCGAGTTTGCGAGCAGGTGTGCGCGCCTTACGGCAGCTGCAACCAGCGGGCATCGTAATCGCAGCGCCGGTTGCCCCTCAGGCGACGATAAATCGGCTAAAGCAGGAAGTGGACGATGTTGTCTGTGTCGCCGTCCCCGAAAGGTTTTATGGAGTGGGGCAGTTTTACGACGACTTCACACAAGTGTCGGACGAAGAAGTCATCGAGCTACTGGAAGCCGTTGCCCACCAGCAAGAGAAGTTGCACGATCGCGGCGCTGCCATAAGCACGCGCCGGTAATTGTTAGCAGGTAGAAAGTCGAACGGTGCGACACCACTGCTCGTTCAAGACTGTGGAGTGATGTAGCGAGGAGGTGAAAGCATGCTCGGCAAATCGGAACATTCTTTAGTTAGTGCAATTCGACGCTCGGCTCACCCCTTGACGGGAGAGAGCACGGATTTTGATCCTTTGCTGAAAGCCATCGGCGAGGCTCGTTTCGTTCTAATAGGAGAAGCGTCCCACGGGACTCATGAGTTCTATCGACTGCGTGCGCAGATTACCAAACGATTGATCGCGGAAAAAGAGTTCAACGCCGTTGCTGTAGAAGCCGATTGGCCAGACGCGTACCGTGTTAACCAATATGTGCGATTCGAGGGCGACGACGAAGACGCGATTGATGCTTTATCCGGCTTCCAGAGATTTCCGGCTTGGATGTGGCGCAACGCCGACGTTCTCGACTTCGTCGGCTGGCTGCGCAACTTTAACGAGCATCGCCACTCTCACCGCGCCGGTTTCTACGGATTGGACTTGTACAGCTTGCATGCCTCAATGCGAGCCGTGTTGGATTTTCTGGATAAAGTGGATCCGGAAGCTGCCCGCCGTGCGCGAAATCGATACGCCTGCTTCGACAATTATGGCGAGGACACCCAAGCATACGGGTACGCAACGAGTTTCGGCCTCAACAAGAGTTGCGAAGATGAGGTTGTCAGCCAGTGGATGGAAATGCGCCGACGAGCGGCAGATTTGGCTAGGCGCGATGGCCGGGTTGGCCGGGATGCATTCTTTTTTGCGGAACAAAATGCGCGTCTCGTGAAGAACGCGGAAGAGTATTACCGCGCGATGTTTCATGAAAGAGTCTCGTCCTGGAATCTGCGGGACACGCACATGGCGGAAACTTTGGATGCTTTGATGCACCATCTTGGGCGCAAGTCGAAGGTCGTCGTTTGGGCGCATAATTCTCACCTGGGAGATGCGCGCGCGACAGAAATGGGACAGCGCGGCGAACTAAATCTTGGACAGCTCGTACGCGAGCGTTACGGCAAGGAAGCAATTCTTATTGGATTTACAACGCATACAGGGACTGTGACGGCTGCATCGGGATGGGACAGTCCCGCTGAGCGCAAACATGTCCGGCCCGCATTGCCTGGCAGCTACGAGGCGCTCTTCCACGACGCGGATATTTCAAATTTCCTCCTTCATCTCCGGGAGAACGAAAATGTCACAGCCGCCTTGCGTGAGCCGCGCCTGGAGAGGGCCATTGGGGTGATCTACCTGCCACAATCGGAGCGCGCGAGTCACTACTTCCACGCGCAGCTTCCCGATCAGTTCGACGTGGTTCTGCACTACGACGAAACTCGGGCCGTAGAGCCGTTGGAAAGAACTGCGGCCTGGGAGGCTGGCGAAGTTCCAGAAACCTATCCCTCCATGCTATAGAAAGGGCCTAGGCCGTACGCTGGATAAACTGTGACTGAATATGGATGGAGTTAGGCTCCATCGACGACTTTAAGCACCCTAAGTTGTAAAGAAATGAAAAGGTGACCCTAAATTGACTAGCGAAGCTCTAGCAGCAGGGATCCTCGCAGTCACCTTGGGCTTTGGCGCTTCTCTTGGTTGTGCTCAACGGCATCCGGAGGCCTTCTTCAAAAACAAGATTGGGTTGTCCGACAAAGATATTCAGACGATGGACCAAGGTCGAGTCGAATATAGCGTGATCGCGCCCATTGTGCTTGGACATCCGAAGTTCTGGCCCGAATCCATCGGGCGAAATCCGGCCGAAATTTACTGGCTCGGCTGAAGAAAGAGCAGTGTGCTGGGCGAGATCGCGGCCACCAGAAGGAGGTCCTTAATGATTTCCGATAGAAAACCGGAGCTCGATGGCGACAGAGGCGAGGTCGTGATCGCTGTCGACGGAGTACCGCTCGAAGGCGCGCTGGTTGTTCCCGATAAGGCGAGGGGAGTCGTTCTGTTTGCACACGGCAGCGGAAGCAGCCGCCACAGTCCACGAAATCGCTACGTGGCACGCATACTCCAGTCGCAGCATATTGGGACTTTGTTGTTTGATCTGTTGACACGCCAAGAAGAATCGGTGGATCAATACAATGCGAAGCTTCGTTTTGACATCCCCTTTCTCGCAAGGCGACTCGTTGGCGCGACTCGCTGGATTGCAAACGATTCGAGCACGCGTGACTTGAAGATAGGCTATTTTGGGGCCAGCACCGGAGCGGGGGCAGCCCTCGTTGCAGCCGCGGAGCTCCCAAGACTTGTTTCTGCGGTTGTCTCCCGCGGGGGCAGGCCCGATCTTGCGGGCAATGCGCTCGGCCTCGTTCGCGCACCAACTTTGCTTATTGTTGGTGGGCAAGATGGCCCTGTCATCGCGATGAATCGTGAAGCGTTGGGTCGGCTGAAATGTCCCGAAAAACAGCTGGCCATAGTTCCGGGCGCCACGCATTTATTCGAAGAGCCTGGAACGCTCGAAGAAGCGGCAAGACTCGCGGCCGAGTGGTTCAGCCGCCATTTTGTGCCCACTCTGAAGGCTCAAGGAGCGTCGTCAAAGAGCCAGTAAGAAACGGATGGAGAGGCGCTACCAGTGAACTTGTGGTCCTAGACTTCACGGCCAGTTTTACTAGAGCGCTCGCACCGCTTCTTCTATCTTTGTTGCGGCAACGCTATAATCCTGTCCCCTCAAGAGTAACGGCGCTCCGAACACTAACTCCACGTGACCAGGGTGCGGCCAACGCTGATGTCGATGGAGGACCTTTTCAAGACCTCTCAAGCGAATGGGAACAACAGGTACTCCAAGCCGAGCCGCAATCAGTCCGATGCCTGGTTGAAAGGTTTTTATTTCGCCTGCCTCCGTTCGCTCGCCTTCCGGGAAGAATAGTATGGACCAATTGTCGCTGATCAGGTCCCCAAGGTATCTCAGCGACTGGCGCGCGCCAGTTTCGGTCTGAGGAATGGGGAAGGCATTGAAGAACAAGGCCACCAACCAATACAAGAGAGTGTCACGAAATCTCTCGTAGCGCGTGTGACGGCTAGGGGAGAAATGACCATCGAAATATTCCTTCCACATCGCCGGAGCGACGCGATAACGAAAGCGAGGAGGCAAGGCAGAGAGGATCAGCGGCGAGTCCAAGTGACTCTCGTGATTGGGTGCGAAAATGACAGGCCCCCGCAAGGAAATTAGGTTTTCCCTCCCTGAAATACGAGCGCGGGCAAACACGCGAACAAAAGGCAGAAAGAGCAGTGTAAGAGCCACCCTGCGAATGATTCTTGCGAACCAAAGCCGGTTCCAACTGGGGAACGGTGGCCTGCTTTGTTGTGCGCTGATTTCATCCAAAGTGGAAGCAGTGTTTGCGCCGGTGAAGAGCGATTCGTCGACACTGGTGTCGAACTGTTCTTCGAGATCCAGCATCAATTCAACTCTATCGAGCGAGCTCAGCCCAAGTTGATCCAGTGTCGTATCCGGGGTGATGGTACGGTTCGGGGCATATTTTTTAAGGAGATCGATAACCGTACCGCCGCCCGTCAATGCCGTCGGCGCAAAGTGTCCGGTGTCCACCCAAGCTTGGATCTCACCGTGCTTCAGTTTCTTCGTTCCTTCAGTGCGGGGTAGCCGCTCGTCCGGCCATACCGAGACGCTCCGGATTCGCTGATGGTCTTCGAGCGTCAAATTAGCTTGCCGTACGATTTCATCTGAATCGGCGCCCTCCCGCAGTATCAGGACCGCATGGACCTGTTCCCTCCCAACTACGGCGGATTCGCGAACTCCAGGGATTCGGTTGAGCACGTCTTCCACATCCTCAGGGAAGACCTTAAGTCCATCGGGTGTGACGATCATTTCCTTCTTGCGGCCTCGAACCGTCAGGTTGCCGGCCCGGCTCAAATTTCCTATGTCGCCTGTGTGAAACCATCCGTCTTTAAAGGCCGCGGCAGTCTCCGCCGGTTCCTGGTAATAACCGGGAGTTACACTTTCGCCGCGAACAAGGATCTCGCCGTCCGATCCAATCCTTATTTCAACTCCGCCAACCGGTTTGCCGGCGGTGCCTTTTTCAATGTCGAACGGATTATTGAACGCAACAATGGGAGCCGTTTCAGTAAGTCCGTAGCCTTGAATGACCGGCAGCCCCAAGTGCGTCCAGAACTCTTCGAGCTCCTTGGGAAGTGGCGCCGCTCCCACGACAAACGCCCAGAATCTCCATCCGAGAGACCAATGCACGTGGCGGTAGCGCCACCAGCGGGAAATCCAATGATCTTCAGCGACGGAGGATTCAGCAGTTTCCGGAAATTGGCGCATGAGGTGTTTCTGCAGCATTTCTAGGATCTTGGGAACAGCTACAAGCACGGACACCCGGCGCGCCCGGATCTGACGCGCGATTTCACGCGGGCTGTAACCATGCATGAAGACAGCGGTGCAGGGAATGAGCGGCAAGATAAACAAGTTGAGTACTTGTCCGAACATGTGACTCAAAGGGATCAGACTCAGAAAACGAAGTGGCAGCACGGGCCGGAACCACTTCCGATATTTAGAAATAATCTCCCATGGTGAAACCAGGTTGGACAAAATATTCCGATGCGTAATCAGGACGCCTTTCGGCTCTCCGGTCGAGCCTGATGTAAACACAATCTCAACCACATCATCCCGCTCGATCTGAACGTTAGGGAGTTCGCAGTGCTTCGTGCTCCATTCAAGTTCGCTGAGTCGCCAGACGATAGGCTCCTGTTCCCAGGATGCGAAGTGCACTTCCTCTCCAATCATAATCACCCTCGCATCCACGATCTCGCAAACATGCCGAAGAATGCTTGGTGAGCTCCGATAGTCGATCGGTACCACGATCGCACCTGCCAGAACGCAACCCCAGAATGCAGCGACCCACTCAGGGCAGTTTTTTGACCAAATGATGACTTTGTTATCTTTATGAATGTTGTTTTCTGAAAGCCGTTCAGCGAAACGACAAGAGGCAAGACTTATCTGTTTATACGTGTATGTCCAAGTTCGATACCCATCATCGTGTTGGATGAACTCAATCTGAGAGTTCGAGAATTCGGAAAAGAATTCAACCAGATTCTGCCGGGGAGCCCGGGCCGGGATCGCGTCCTTCTTGAGGATGGTCATTCTAGACTTTCGCTTTCAATGTTGTTAATTAAATACGGTCTCCTTTTTTTACTGGGCACTCGAGTTGGAATTTCTTCCCATGAAGCTTAACTTAACGCTTTGCAAACTGAGGAGTCCCAAACGAGTCTCCGTGAAGCCCTTGGCGACCCGACTCTGTCGCTCTGAATACTGAGCTCGGCTACATGTGCGTCTGAAAACCATGTTGCGCAAAGGATGGCATCGATCCCTAGCACATCGCTGTGACTCACATCACCGTCAAGCGTCCGTAATTTTGTCGATGTTCTATTCGATCCCAAACCTAAATTCATTGGTTAGCACTGATGAGCCGGTCGGCGAAGATATGCTGTGTGTAAGGGGAAGTTGCGATGAGAGAAGTGACCGTGCTTGACCGTTCTCGACCGCGCCTGTCCTATTTTTGCTGAAGTGACTCGATGTAATCCGTCAGAGCCTTTATTCGTTCGCTGACCTGCGCCTCGTCCCGCTCGTCTTTCGTTGCAAGATCCGTTCCCCAGACCGGCATTTCAGCCGGGCCATGGGCTGGTAATCGAACGCCATTCCTCAACACATTCGAAACATAGGCGGCAGGGAATTTGCCGCCATGCCTGCGGGCTAGCGTCGTTAGGTCGGGCGGTGGTCGATAGGGGGAAGGGACCGGGCCCGTGCCTTTGAGATCCATCCCATGGCACACGGCGCAGTGTTGCTTGTAAAGTCGTGCGCCCGACGTCGCCCCGGACGACTGGACTGAGGTTTTCTCCTTTTCTTTTACCTGTGCAAGACAAGTCCCGGATATAGCTCCGGCCAGGATGCACGCCATGAATACGTTCCGAGACGCCAGTCTGCTCATAAAACAACCTTCGATACAGCAGAAGATAGTGTCAAGAGAGCATGCCAAGCTGTGATGCGAGTCACGGCCGTGGTTCGCGCATTTCTTGAGTCGACTAAAAAATGCAAAGGACGATTTTGCTCGGGCAATTTCAATGTAAGTAAGCCTAACAAAAGTGACCTCTAGAGAGTGCGTAATCGCTTAGCGTAGAGAGTGCGTAATCGCTTAGCGGCATCCTCCAATGACTGGCGGTGTTCGAAGAAATTCTTCCAGGGATCATGGCCATTGAGACGGTTCGCAAAATTTCCCAGGTTGAAATCGGAGGGATCGAAAGCCGAGCGTACTTCCGACCAATCCAGCGGAGTGGACACGGGCGCGTGCGGGCGCCGACGCACAGAGTAGGGCGCGACAACAGTCTGGAGGAAGCCATTTCGAAACGGATCCAGATAGACCCGGCCGTGGCGAGCGGCAATCGAGTGTTCTACAGTCAGCGCGTGCGGATGTGCCGCAGCAATGCGCGCACAAACAGTTTCGGCGAAGAACAGAACTTCGTCAGTCGCCGGCCCGGTACGAATGGGAACGAGCACATGTATTCCCCGACTGCCAGAAGATTTGGCAAAGGCGATAAGATGCAGCGCTTCCAGGGCTTCCTTGACATAAAGGGCAGCCCGCGCGGCATCACCGAATTTTCCGGATCCTGGGTCGAGATCAAAGCACACCCAGTCGGGCTGGCGGAGCGAATTGACACGGCTGTTCGCCACGTGGACCGCGATACAGCCAAGGTTGACAAGCACAATTTGCGTAGTTAACGAGCCGCCAACGACGTAGTTTGCCGATTTGGCCGAGCCGCCGGAATGAGGAATGCGTTTTGTTGGCGTACCAGGAGGCATGCCTTTGGGCGCTTCTTTTTGATAGAAACATTCACCGAGCATTCCATCGGGGCAACGTTCAAGCGACATAATACGCCCACTAACGTAGGGCTGAAGCTTAGGGAAGATAACCTCATAAAACTTGACGAGGTCCAACTTCGTGTAACCTTCCTCAGGCCAAAAAATCTTGTCGGGGCTCGATATGGGACTTGACACCTTCCTTTTTCGTGGGGAGCGGGGAATGGGAGAATTCATTTCTGCGCCTCGGGAAAATTCACTTCCTTTGCCCGTTTGTCGTCCCGCAATCCCAAGTAGACGGGCTGGCGTAATTTCTGGTCGGCGGCCCATTCCGAATAAGCGATCTGCGCGACGAGAACGGGATCAAGAAAATGCACCGTTTTTTCACGCGGTGGATCAACGAACGCCGGCTGCTCCTGAAATAGCGGCCTGAACTTAGTGTAAAGCTGCGTCAGCGTCTTCTCGTCGAATCCCGTGCCCACCTTGCCTACGTAACACAGCTTCTTGCCTCTATATGCGCCGAGTAAGAGAGCGCCGAAATATTTGCGCGCGCCCGCCGGTTCCATGAATCTTCCGATCACAAATTCATCTTCGTATTTCACTTTCACTTTGAGCCAGTACTTCGAACGCTGTTCAGCATAAGGAGATGCCATATCCTTTGCCACGATACCTTCAAAACCTCGCCGTTTTGCAATACTGAATGCCTCAAGACCTTTTGCAGAGAGCCTCTTTGAAGGGGAAATCGCTTTGCTTGCTGGGACCGTCTCCTCCACCGCAGCGCGACGGAAAGATAACGGCTCTTGCCGCAAGTCGCCACCATCGCGATAGAGGCAGTCGAAGACGGCATACACGGGTACGCCTTTCTCCTGCTGGAGAAGTTGGAATCGCGAAACGTTGCTGCTTTCGAATACCACCATTTCGCCATCGAGAAGCAATGTGCTTGGCCCGAGTTTGCCGATTGCCTCGACAATATCTGGAAAGTTTCTGGTCCGGTCCTTGCCATTTCTTGACAACAACTTGATCCGATTTTCCTCCTTGTACGCCAGAATGCGTTCCCCATCGTACTTCTCTTCATAAACCCAGCCCTTCCTGTTGAACGGTTTTTTGACGAGCGTAGCGAGCATGGGACTGACGCGAAGAGGAATCTGCGTACGCGATGACGAATTGGTGCCAAGCGTCATTTGAATAGCGGTTTCAATCGGCCGCACGCCGTCTGCGTATTTGGCGTTTCGCTCCGCCGGGCGATGCTTTTGATTTCGACGTCGGGTCGCCCGTCGCAGCTTTGCTTATGTCGCCTCCGCCCTCACGAGCGATATCTGCCAGGAGACGATTTGTAATCACGGAACGAGGTCTGGTTTGCGTCACATCGTCGGCGGAAGCGAACGCGTCCCGGTGCTTGATGAGCAGCCACGCGGAGCGCCCAGTCTTGCCGCCGAAGCCGCGTGTCCGCACCAGGACCCACGAGCCTTTTAGTTTTGTTCCGTGCAGGGTGAATTTCAAGTCTCCATTCCGCAACGCTGCGGCCACATATTCTTGCTCCGGTTCCCATGTGCCTTCATCCCACAGCATGACCGTCCCGCCGCCATATTCCCCTTCCGGTATAACTCCTTCGAACTTTGCGTATTCGATCGGATGGTCTTCCGTGGCCATAGCCAGGCGTTTGACCTGGGGATCGAGCGAAGGCCCCTTGGGAACTGCCCAGGAGAGCAGCACTCCACCCCACTCGAGCCGGAAGTCGTAGTGAAGCTGAGACGCACGATGTTTCTGTACCACGTAGACAAATGGCCCGCAAGTCTTTCGCGGAGACACTTCCTCTCCCTGTGGCTCGGGCGTAGCAACGAAACGCCGCTTTTTACGATATTCATCCAGCGCCATAGCCTGCTCATCGGGGAGCTTATCAAACCAGACGCTCTGTACGCGCACGATTGTGCGGTGAGGCATTTGTTCCGGCGGGCGGGCACCTACCGCATTCGACATCGAGATATTATTCGTCAAGGATTAAACAATTCGTTGCGCGGATCGCAATCAGGCTACCCGTTATAAGGATTTCAGATCCGCGCTCCGTGGATTATCCCGCCGCGGCTTGCTTTGCCTGGCGATGCCAACCGCCAATGCCGCCCACTTCTCTAAGCTGCTCTGCGGCGGTGCCATCTACGACGCAGAGTTGCGTCTTGTATTTCCTTGTCAATCGAGGTAGTACGTCCCTAAGTGTCGCCCCGTGCCGGCCCGCGCCACATTTCGGGCACACAGGATCGGCCGCACGGTCCGCCCAGCCACATTGGTCGCATTCATGGAGACTCAGCGGGCAATCGCTGGCGACAACGACGCTCGCAATGGCGCCTCGTTGAAGTTGGGCAAGCAGTTCATCCGGCTCCGTGACCGCACCGTGTTCGGCATGCAGCAGGTTTTGTACAAGAGCTCCGGCGTGTTCCCGCTCCCACTCGCGAATTGGTGTCGCAAGCCGACGGCCAAGATCAGAAGTCTCAATGCCTCCAAAGTCCTCTCGAATGATCCCCAGGGATTCACGAAATTCCACCGGAATATGTGCCGCCATCGGTTCGACGAGATGACTAGCGCCAACGAAAAAAATGCCCGCTAGTTTTTCTCTCCGGCATAGGTTCGCAGCTTGCTGGGCTGCTTCACCGCACAATCTTGCGTATTGTGCTTCAACCCGGTGCTCGAAGTTATCTCTTTGCGACCCCCTCGTCTTATGGACGTTTTGGCCGGTCACATGGCCCATGTCCTTAGCCTTCCATTGAGAAACATCCAAGGTAAATGAGCGATTCTGGATCCCAACCGCTTCGCCAAATTGATAGCGAAGAAAGCGAGCTTGCGCTTTGTCTACTACAACAACGCAATAAGGTTTGTGCTCCTCCGCTAGGATTAGGAGCTGTGAGATTGCGGGCCTGCCCCACCGGATCTCGTTTTCTACCTTAACCG
Organism: uncultured Acidobacteriota bacterium; assembly: GCA_963767755.1. Classification (GTDB taxonomy): domain Bacteria; phylum Acidobacteriota; class Terriglobia; order Acidiferrales; family UBA7541; genus Acidiferrum. The sequence goes on from CAVYFO010000019.1 coordinate 28,791, forward strand.
CCAAAGACGCCAGCTGCCAGACATGCGGTCCTGCGAAGATCACCAAAGACTTTTCGTGAGGATGCCGCCCGGCGAAGAACGCTTCAACACGATTCCATTGAGTCTCAAACTGAGCGCGATCGGTAGCATTCAGCCCGTCAGCCACGGATTTAGCTTCTTTGCGGAGCCACGTCAGAGAGGTGGGCACAAGTAGGTGCCGAGCGGGATTATCCTCTCGCGTGTTCAAATAGACCGTAAGAAGAGATTCCGGGAGTTTGTCGAGCGACTCGAGCTGATCTGGGGAAAGCATCTCATTCCTCCTCGGATCACCTATCGTTCCCATACATGTAACCCGGTGATCCAAGCCGTATGCATAATTGTCAGTCAACATAAGATTCTCAAAAATGTTACCGATATTGCCGTGATGCAGATCACGGCCGGAATGTGGTCAGAGTCACTGTGAAACGGGAAGGGATAAAAGAGATTTCCGAGCGAAGTAGGTCATCGCGAATCCAGCGATCGGTATGCCGATCCGATTTAGGCGGTAAAGGCGAGAGTTTCTCCGATCTGCCATAAGCGACTGGGGCTCAAGTATTTGGCATCTCGGTGGATCCGTTCTCGCGTGAGCATCTCGGGCCACTTAGCGATTCGAGATTCTTCATGGCCAACGCCAATTTGCTTGCCACACGATTGTTCAACGCGCAAACTCGGCGTTACGCTTAGGAGCTCTGCCTACAATAGATTTCGCTTGAGGCCAGAGAACGGATTCCCCCGGATGCTCGCGGCAGATTTGCCAAAATAGCGAACCGCAAATGACTCCGACTGAGATCCCGAATCAACCATCCGCCGCGCCGCCGAAAGGTTTGAGCTCCAAAGAAGCGACGGACCGCCTAGCTCAATACGGCGTGAACGATCCCGCATCCGTAAAACGTGGTGCGGCGACGACGGAATTGTTCCTCCTTTTTCTCAACCCGCTTGTGATCATTCTCCTCGTCGCGTGCCTGCTCTCCTTCGTTCTGGGAGATAAGGTGGATGCGGCGATTATTCTGATAATCGTCTTGCTCAGCATCTCGATTAATTTTCTTCAGACCTACCGCTCCCAAAGCGCTGTCGAAAAGTTGCGGGAACATGTCACTCCGACGGCCACCGTTATGCGGGATGCACAATGGCTCGAAATCAACCGGCGAGAGATTGTCCCGGGCGACATCATTCGGCTCACAGCAGGAGACTTGGTTCCCGCCGACGCTAAATTGTTGGAATCACGTGACCTCTATGTTCAACAGGGCGCGCTCACAGGTGAGTCCTTGCCCTCGGAAAAGAACGCCCGCGCCCATGACAATGCAACTCCGGATGGTCCCGATTCACCCAGTCTTGTTTTTCTTGGAACATCGGTTGTGAGCGGTACGGCGACGGCTGAGGTCCTCGCGACCGGACCGCACACGGCGTTCGGCGCCATTGCGGAGCGCCTTGCTGCCCGGCCGGAAGAAACCGAGTTCGAGCGGAGCATGAAACGCTTTGGCCAGCTCATCATGCGTACGGTCTTTTTCCTCGTTCTTTTTATCTTGGCAGTCCGCATCGGACTGCATAAAGACGCATTTGAATCCTTCGTTTTTGCTGTCGCGCTGGCTGTGGGATTGACTCCGGAATTTCTTCCCATGATCACTTCGGTGACGCTTGCGCGCGGCGCCATGCGCATGGCTAGGGATCAGGTGATCGTCAAGCATCTCCCTGCCATTCAAAATTTCGGCACGATTGATGTGCTCTGTAGCGACAAGACCGGCACCTTGACTACCGGCGTGATGGTTCTGGAGTCCTCTGTCGATTCCACTGGCAAGGTTTCGGATCGCCCTTTAGCTCTCGCCTACCTGAACAGTAAGTTTCAAACAGGCATCCGCAGCCCCCTCGATGTTGCCATTTTGAGGAATGAGCGGCGAGACGCGGACAGGTACGTGAAGCTCGATGAAATTCCCTTCGATTTCAACCGGCGACGGCTTTCCATTGTTGTTGGAAGCAAGAATCAAGACAAGAAAAGCTGGGTCCTTATTACCAAGGGTGCGCCCGAAGGAATTCTGCAAATCTGCGAATCCTTTGAAGCGGAAAATCGCGTCATCCCCCTCGATACAAGCATCCGAACCAGGTGCCGCCAGACGTTTGATGACCTGAGCAGCCAGGGGTTTCGCGTCCTTGCGGTCGCGTATCGCAACCTTCAGGCTCTCGATGGATTGACTCCGGCCGATGAAGAATCGATGGTTCTCGCCGGTTACCTGGCCTTTGCGGATCCTCCGAATCCCGACGCAGCCTCCTCTCTCGAGGCAATGAAGCGCGATGGCATCGAAGTCAAGATTTTAACCGGGGATAACGAGCTCGTGGCCCGGCACGTCTGCGAACAAGTTGGACTCACCAATCCGACGATTGTCGTGGGAGAAGAACTCGAGCAGACGAATGACACCGCGCTTCAACAGTTGGCTGAGAGCACCACCGTCTTCGCACGTGTTTCACCAATGCAGAAGCACCGCATCATCCACGCTCTCAAGCAGCGGCGCCACGTAGTAGGGTACATGGGCGATGGAATCAACGACGCCCCGTCTCTGCACGCCGCCGACGTGGGCATCTCCGTGGCGTCAGCTGTCGACGTCGCGCGCGAAGCCGCTGACATCATCTTGCTGAAGCCCGGTCTTCAAATACTTCACAAAGGAATCATTGAAGGGCGCAGGGCCTCCGCGAATGTCTTGAAGTACCTCTTAATGGGCACCAGCTCTAATTTTGGAAATATGTTCAGCATGGCAGGCGCCTCCGTTTTTCTACCGTTTCTTCCCATGCTCCCAACCCAAATTCTCTTGAATAATTTCCTTTACGATACTGCCCAAATCACAATCCCCTCGGACAATGTAGATGAGGCATATATCCGAGCACCTCGCCGATGGGACATGACCTTGATTCGGAATTTTATGATCTTCATCGGGCCTATCAGTTCGATTTATGACTTCCTGACTTTCTACGTTCTTCTGCGCTATTTCCACGCCGGACAGAACGAATTTCACACGGGCTGGTTCGTTGAATCGCTGGCAACGCAGACGCTCGTCCTGTTCGTGATCCGCACGATGGGCAATCCTCTAAAGAGCCGGCCCAGCTTGCCTCTTACCGTTACGACGCTCCTGATAGTAGTCATCGGCTGCCTGCTTCCGTACTCACCGCTCAAAGGTCTGCTCGGATTCACAGGCCTTCCATCAGCCTTCTTTGCTTTCCTAGCGATTTCCACCGTAACCTACCTGCTCTTGGTGGAACTAGCCAAGCGCCTCTTATTTTCCAGAGCGGAGGCATAACCGGTTCTCGTATTGCCCTTCGACTGCCACATCAACCGTTGACCGATGGAAACCGCCTCTGGCTGCCAATCGAGCTGGATCCTACTTCTGTGAGCTTCTCTACTGGCAGGCGGCTAAGTAGCGGTTATCTGCTGCAGCGGCTTTCATCCCTTTCTATCGCCTTGCATTGCTCCGTCCTGAAGCTCCCGACAAATCTGTGATTTATGTCACTTCCGGGGGTGACCCCTGCCGCTGTTGTCGACTCAATGAAATGCCATGCTTACTTTTGGAGAATATCCAGAAAGTGCCGTTGCACTCGACTTGCGGGAGCGCGAGGGCCGTCGAAGGAGTTGCTATGAAGACCAACTACACATTGGGCTTTTCCGAAATTCGCATGAGCGACGTTGCCAAAGTCGGAGGGAAAAATGCATCTCTCGGTGAACTCTTTAACGCCTTGGCGGCAAAAGGAGTTGGCGTGCTCGATGGCTTTGCCATTACGACGGACGCATACTGGCGCCTGCTTCAAGAACATGGCCTGCGAACCAAGCTCGAAACGCTATTTTCTAAGCTCGACCCCGAAAATCTGGACCTACTTGCTGCCAGTGGTCACGCCGCTCGCACTTTGATACTCGAAACTCCATTGCCAACCGACCTGTGCACGGACATCCTCAGCTCGTACCGCGAATTTATCAAACGATCGGGCCATGAAACCGAACTTGCCGTTCGTTCCTCGGCAAGTGCAGAAGATCTGCCCGAAGCCTCATTCGCCGGCGCTGCGGAGACATTCCTGAATGTGCGCGGGGAAGGAGCCCTTTTGAGGGCTGTGCAACAGTGCTTCGCTTCTCTATTTACGGATCGCGCCATCAGCTACCGCGCCCGCCAGGGATATTCACAACTCAAAGTCGCCCTGTCAATCGGCATCATGCCCATGGTTCGTTCCGATCTCGCCTGTTCCGGAGTCATTTTTACGCTTGATACGGAATCGGGTTTCCGCGATGTCGTGACCATCACTGGCTCTTATGGACTGGGCGAGTTTGTCGTTCAAGGCACCGTCATACCCGACGAGTGGCGAGTCTTCAAGCCCACTCTGCGCAATGGGCATGAGCCTATTGTCGGCAGGCAGCTTGGATCAAAAGAGGTCCGGCTTGTCTATGGACAAGGGACCCGCACGACACGGAGCGAGTTGACGCCTGCCGATGACCGCATGCACTTCTGCCTCACGGATGCCGAGGTTCTTCAACTCGCAAAATGGGCGTGCCAGATCGAGGATCATTATTCAAATCTCGTCAAGCACCATCAGCCAATGGATATTGAATGGGCCAAGGACGGAGTTACCAACAAGCTTTACATCGTCCAGGCGCGGCCCGAAACCGTCCATTCCACAAAATCCAGGAAGGTGACCGCGGACGTTTATCACTTGCAAGTAAAACCCGGCGCACCGCTTGTCACTGGACAAGCCGTCGGTGAAAAGATTGGCGCGGGGCGAGCCCACGTCGTAACCGACGTCGGTAAACTGCATGATGTGCAAACGGGTGAGGTGTTAGTCGCGGTCAATACCGATCCCGACTGGGAACCAGTCATGCGGCGCGTGGCGGCAATCGTTACGGATCAAGGCGGACGCACCGCTCACGCAGCGATTGTCTCGAGAGAATTCGGCATCCCCTGCGTCGTTGGGACCGGCAATGCCACGCGCGATTTAAGGACTGGCATGGAAGTGACCGTTTGCTGCGCCGAGGGCAGTGAAGGCCATGTCTATTCTGGCTCCTTGCCCTATGATGTTGAACACGTCGAGGCGAGCGCCATTCCGAAGAGCCGAACAAAGATCATGCTGATCGTCGGCGATCCAGGGCAGGCTTTTCACCTATCGTTCATCCCCAATGAAGGCGTTGGTCTTGCCCGGCTCGAATTTATCGTAACCAACCATATCGGCATCCATCCTATGGCCCTGGCTCATTTTCCCAACCTTAAAGATCTGAAGGCGGTCAATGAAATTCGCAACCGAATTTACAAAGAGGATCCCAAAGAATTTTTTGTCCGCCGGTTGAGCGAAGGCGTGGCGCGCATTGCGGCAGCTTTTTATCCCAAGCCCGTCATCGTTCGAATGAGCGATTTCAAGACGAACGAGTACGCAAGTTTGCTGGGCGGCGCCGCGTTCGAGCCGGAGGAAGAAAACCCAATGATCGGTTTCCGCGGCGCCTCGCGCTACTACGATCCTCGTTACGCCGAGGGATTCTTGCTCGAGTGCGCCGCCATGGCACGTGTACGCAACCAAATGGGATTGGACAATGTGAAAGTGATGGTCCCATTTTGCAGAACCGTCGAGGAAGGCCGGAAAGTCATCGAGATAATGAAACGTCACAGTCTAGGACAATCCGGTGCTGGCCTGGAAATTTATGCCATGTGCGAAATTCCCTCGAACGTCATCCTCGCGGACCAATTCTTGAAAATCTTCGACGGGTATTCCATAGGTTCGAACGATCTCACCCAGCTGACACTCGGGCTGGATCGCGATTCCGGCACCGTGGCTCATCTTTTCGACGAAAACAATGAAGCCGTCCGGAGGATGATCGCTCAGGTGATTCGCGCCGCACACGCAGCGGGAAAGCCGATTGGCATCTGCGGCCAGGCGCCTTCCGATTTCCCGGAATTCGCGGAGTGGCTGGTGGAGCAGGGTATCGACTCGATTTCTCTGAATCCGGATACCGCGATCAAGACGGCGCTGCGTGTAGCGTCAGCTGAGCGCCGCGCGCTTGCGGTCGCGAGCTGACCATACTTTTAGAACACAAGTTGCCGGCCGAAAAACGCTTTAGATATGAATGGCCGGGAAGAACCTCATGAGACTTAAAGCTGCTCCGTTTGGAACTGTCCTTTTACTGCTCGTGCTGGGCGCATCCGGCTGCGGCAGACAGTTCGAATCGATGACTAGACGGTTTTCTCGATCGGCGTCCGAGCTGGTTCCCGTCCCGAACTCGGATCAACTCAGCCCCGCAGGCCAATCCTCCCTTCGTGCTGTGATCGATGGCGCAAAACTTCCAGACATGCGGTGGCCCGATTTCGCCGATTACCAGAAGGATGTCAAGATTTTCTACGATTCTTTTGATAAGCGCCTTCCCTGGGTTCGCGATTTCGAGCCTGCCTCGCAGGCGCGAGCGGCAATCGCCCTCCTCTCGAAGGCCGATCAAGAAGGACTCTCCGCGGACGACTATGACGGGTCCCTTTGGACGGACCGTTTATCAAGACTCAAACCGAAGTCGAACCACCCGAAAGAGTCAGACGCAGTCGAATTCGATTTAGCCCTAACCGTTTCGATGATGCGCTATCTCTCGGACCTTCGGGTTGGCAAAGCAAATCCACTGCATCCCAGCTTCGAAGTTCCAATCGGAGATAAGACCTACAACTTGCCAGAATTTCTACAAGAGCAAGTCGTCGAAGGATCGGACATTGCAAACATTCCATTGCGGCTTGCGCCTCCACATCCCATGTACCGCCGCATGATTCAGACGCTCCACAAATATCTACAATTGGCCCGGCAAGACAATTACGAACCTCTGCCACCAGCCAAGAAAGCAGTCGCACCCGGAGAAATATATCCAGGTGTGCCCCGTCTCATTCGCCTTCTGCGATTAGTCGGCGATCTTCCAGCCGACGCCGTTTTGGCCAACGGCGGAACTATCTACCAAGGCGCCCTCGTGAATGCTGTAAGGAGTTTTCAGCTACGGCACGGCCTCGCGCCCGATGGGAGAATCGATGCCAATACGCTTGCGGCACTTAACGTTCCTCTGGATCGTCGCGTCCGCCAGATACAGCTCACGCTCGAACGCTGGCATTGGATTCCGAGCGATTACGAGCACTCGCCCGTTGTTGTGAATATTCCGGAATTCCGTTTGCGCGCTTACGACGACCAATTCCGTATCGCCGTTACGATGAACGTGGTTGTGGGCCAAGCTTATGGGCACCACACCCCGGTCTTTGTGAACAAAATTCGGTCGGTCATCTTCCGGCCTTACTGGAATGTTCCCCTCTCCATCGCACAGGCGGAAATTCTCCCCGCCATTCAGGGGACTCCGGACTACATGGCCCAGGAGAACCTCGAGATCCTGGATAGTCGAGGGATTGTAGCTAGTTCCGCAGGTATAACGCCGGAAATTCTCCAGCAGCTTGAATCCGGAACGCTTTCCTTCCGGCAGCGGCCCGGTCCGAAGAATTCGCTTGGCTTGGTCAAGTTCATGTTTCCCAACGAATACGACGTCTACATGCACGGGACTCCTGCCACCGAGCTTTTTTCAAGATCGCGCCGCGACTTTAGCCACGGCTGCATTCGGCTCGAAAAACCTGCTGAACTAGCCGCATGGGTTCTGCGTGACAATCCCGATTGGAATCCGCAGCGCGTTCGCGCAGCGATGAACGGAGATCAGACAGAAGAAGTGACCCTTACACATCCGATTCCTGTGCTCATTGTCTATGGCACGGCCATCGTACTCGAAGATCAGATGGTCCATTTCTTCGAGGACATTTACGGCCTGGATGCAGAGCTGGAACGAACCTTGGAACAGGGTTATCCCTTCCACCGCTAATCACCACGGCTTTTCCTCTCGCCTAACCTGACGACAAACTCGTCCAGAAAGCCTGTCTGCCCCGCAAGTAGCTTCGTTCTGGCCACATCAATAGGGAACCAGCCGCCCCGATCGATCTCGGGGAATACTCGCATCTTCCCGGACTTTCTAGGCCATTCCATCGTGAAGGTGTTGCTACGGACCTCAGATGGATCAAAGTTGCCTTCGAACGCCCAGGCCTTCACGAGTTTTCCGCTTGGTTGTTTAATCTCACCTAGGGCGAACATTCTTCCTTTGGCCGTCATGCCCGTCTCCTCCGCGAATTCTCGCCGCGCCGCAGCCAATGGATCTTCTCCGTCTTCGTATTCACCCTTGGGAATGGACCATGCGCCGAGATCTCTCTTCGCCCACATAGGACCGCCGGGATGCACAAGAAAAACCTCGAGCGTCCTTCCTCTTCTCCTGAACATCAGCAGCCCAGCACTCTGTTTGGTCACTGTCCAGCCCTGGTCCCGTCGCTGAACATGCGAGGCGAGACGATCCTTCACTGCCAAGTAAACGAATCAAATCACGGCCGGTCGTCCAGAGGAGACACGGCGTCCAGGCCTTTCTCGCGAATCTCGACATACTGCCAACCGAACCGGCCTTTAATACACAAATGGCCGTTGGTCACCGAGTGATCGAGTGGCGAAGTGACGCGGACGATTTTCCCATCTTGACCGTGAACGGTTAGCGTGCAGCCCACGCCGCAATATGGACAGATGGTGTCCGTGCGAGTTTGGTGAGCCTCTTCCCAAGTACCGGCTTTGCGCATGTCGTGCTCGGACTTGAACATGAGCGCGCCCGTCGGACACACGCCAATGCAATTTCCACAGTAGACGCATGCGGAATCGGGAAGAGGAATGTCAAATTCAGTGGCAATATGAGCAGAGAAACCGCGCCCGGCCGTGGTGATGGCGAACGTATTTTGGGCGTCCACTCCACACGCCTCTACACACTTGTAGCAGAGGATGCATTTCGCGTAATCACGAACGTAAAGTTCATTATCGATTTTGGGCGGTTCGTCTGCGCGCGTGGCGGCCGAAACGAAGCGCCGCGCATTGGCATCATATTTGTCCATGTACGCCTGAAGCGAGGGCGCGGTGGAGACGTCCACGGAGGAGGCCAGGAATTCCAGAACAAGGCGACGGCTCAACCGCACTCGTTCAGAGTCCGTTTTGATGTTCATCCCCGCTTCGACTTTTCGCGAGCACGCAGGAACCAGTGTTCGCGCACCTTCCAGTTCGACCACGCAGACGCGACAAACGTTGACGGGAGTCAGATTCTCCAGGAAACAGAGTGTCGGCGTCTCGATGCCAACTTGACGAGCAGCGTCCAGAATGGTCGCCCCTTCGGGGACCGTAACGATCCGACCATCAATCTGCACCTCAACATTCGGCCGCGAAGCATCCTGCGGAACGTTTGGCGCAGGTCCACGCGGGACTGGAATGAGGGGCGAAGGTGCGTTCTCGGGTTCGCTCATGAGAAAAGATTCCAACGTTTAACGGCCGATAACAATGCGCTTGAGGCAGTTTGTCCAAGGCCGCAGATCGAGGCGTCCCGCATGGCCTGCGCCATTTCTTGCAGCAGGCGCAGCTCCTGCGCGGTTGAGCCGAATGGTCTGTTTTCTATGAGCCGTTCCAGCGCTTCTTTTTGTCGAGTGACTCCGACGCGACATGGGACGCACTGCCCGCAGGTTTCTTCCCGGAAGAACTCCGCTATACGCAGCAGAATCTGTTTCAAGTCCGTGGCGTCGTCAAAAAGCATGATGACGCCGGAACCCAGTGTCGCCCCAATCGCACGGGTGCCTTCGAAAGTGAGCGGTGTGTCCAGTTCATTTGGTGAAACAAATGCGCCTGCCGCGCCGCCTAACAGGATCGCTTGGAGTCTGCCCGTCCCGCTCACTCCACCTGCGAGGTCGATGACTTCGCGTAGAGTACCGCCAAACGGAATCTCATACACGCCTGGTCGGCTGATGTGTCCCGAGAGGCAAAATAGCCTCGTCCCTGAAGACTGCTCGGTACCGATGCGGGCGAATGCCGCGCCCCCGCCGAGTAAAATCTCGGGGATATTGACGAGCGTCTCCACGTTATTGACCAAAGTGGGCTGATGGAAGAGGCCAGCTTCTGTCGGAAAAGGAGGCTTGTTGCGTGGTTCGCCTCGATAGCCTTCGATCGAGTTGAAGAGAGCCGTTTCCTCGCCGCAAATGTACGCTCCGGCTCCACGCCGGACTTCCACATCGAATTGGATCGAAGAACCTAGAATTCGTTGGCCTAGAAAACCTTGTTCTCGCGCTGTCATTATCGCATGCTCCAAACGCCCGCATGCCGACAGATACTCGCCGCGAACATATATGAAACCCTTTTTGGCGCCGACGGCCACTGCAGCAATTGTCATGCCCTCCAGGACTGCAAAAGGATCGCCTTCCATCAAGACCCGGTCTTTGAAGGTGCCTGGCTCGGACTCATCGGCGTTGCAGACGATGTAATGTGGGCGGTCGGAACCTCGCTGTAGAAACAGCGCTTCCCATTTCTTTCCCGTTGGGAAAGCAGCTCCCCCTCGACCCAAGAGGTGCGACTTTATCACTTCGCGCACGATTTTTTCTGGCCCCATCTCGATGGCGACGCGAAGAGCTTCATAGCCTCGCAAGCGGCGATAGTCGTCCAGGCTAGCGGCATCCATCTTTCCGATACGCCGAAGCATCCGAAGTTGCAAGCCACCCGATAGAGGGACGGAAATCTTTGGATCGAACTTATCTGGTTTGGCCGGCAGCCGTCCAAGTTCTGCATCGTGCAAAACCGACCGGATCGAATTCAAGGTCGCGGGAGCAACCACACACTCCCGCGGAGTTTCCCCCGCGGAAGAAATGAGCGCCGCTGGGGCGCGTTCGCACAATCCGAGGCACGGACTGCGGAACCAAGCCGCACGATTCTGGTCGTCGGGACATCCCGCCGGGCCAAGGGTCTTCTCCAAATCTGAGCACAGAGTCTTCGCACCGCGGGTTAAGCAGGCAATATCGTCGCATACGCGAGCCAGAATGGGGGCACGGGGCACAAGAGAAAACATTGAGTAAAACGAAGCCACGCCATAAATCTCTGCGGGCGGCAGATTCATGCGCAAAGCAACGTAGTTCAGCGCACCGTGGCTAATCCATCCAACGCGGGACTGAATCGCGTGCAAAACGGGAAGAAGCAAGTCGCGGCGGGTTACGTTACTGGAAGCAGCTTGGCTTCCTATCTCTGAGCGCTGGCCACCTTCCCAGCCTGATTTTGCTGGGCCGAGTACACCATCAATTGCCGCTTTCTCCGTACTTGTTGCTTGGTGTTCAGTGAAGTGAAGGTCCATTCAGCGCTCTCGCAGCTTATCAATTCGGATGGCGGTTGCTTTGAACTCGGCAGTGCCGGACTTGGGATCGATGGCATCGATTGTGAGGTCGTTAGTTGCCACTTGATTGTGGAAATGAAGCGTCAGAAACGCAAGCCCAGGTCGCAGCCCAGAGTCAAAGCGAACGGGAGCTACAACCGAACCGCGGCGCGAGCTGACTCGCACTTTCTCGCCTTCGCGAAGGTTGTAGTGCGCTCCATCTTCGGGAGAAAGATCGAGAGTTTCGTCGTGCCGAAGCGGAGAGGGATAACGTGCGGTTTGAACTCCGGTGTTGTAGGAATCGAGGCGACGGCCCGTGGTAAGCCGGATCGGGTATTGCTCGTCCAACTGATCCACTGGCGGTTCGAGTTCCACAGCACTGAAGGGCGCGCGAGGACCCAGCACCGGTTTTTGCCACAAACGGCTATGGAGAAACATCTCGCCAGGATGGGCTTCGTCGTAGCAGGGCCACTGAATTCCGCCGAATTTCTCGATTCGCGAGTAACTCATACCGGCGTGCATCGGACTTAGGGATCGTAGCTCGTTCCAGATGCGCTCAGGTTCTGGGTTACCCCAATCGTGACCAAGCCGCCGCGCCAGTTCGAAGAGAATTTCTGTGTCATCGCGCACGCCGGGAGGAAGAGGCACGGCTCTGCGTATACGCTGGACACGGCGCTCGCTGCTCGTGACTGTCCCTTCACTTTCGCACCAACCGGCCGCCCCAGGCAGGACTACGTCCGCAAGTTCAGCTGTGTGTGTGTAGAAAAGATCCTGGACCACAAGGAATTTCAGCCCGCTAAGAAGTTTGAGAGCTCGCTGACGATCGGCTTCCGAATCCGCGGGATTTTCTCCGAGGACGTACAGCGCGGTCAATTCGCCTCGTTCCATCGCCTGCAACATGTCGCTCACGTGCCATCCCCGCTTCGGAGGAATTTTGCAGCCCCAGGCTTTGTCGAACTTCACTCGCAGTTCGTCATTCTCTACGTGCTGGAAGCCGGGCAGACGGTCGGGAATCGCTCCCATGTCTCCGCCGCCCTGGACGTTGTTCTGTCCGCGCAGCGGATTTATGCCGCTGCCGTAGCGGCCAACGTGACCTGTCAGAAGCGCCAAGTTTATTAGTGTCAGAACGTTGTCCACTGCGTTGTGATGCTCCGTGATGCCCAGAGTCCAGCAAAGCTCCGCGCGGGCGGCCATCGCATACGCGTGGGCCACTTGGCGTATCGCTTCGGCAGGAACACCTGTTTCGCTCGCGGCCCTTTTCAGAGTGTATTTCTCGACGCATGCTTTGTATGCTTCAAAACCGCTGGTCGCACTCTCGATGAACTGTTCATTTGCGAGGCCGGCGGCAATGATTTCGCGGCCCATCGCATTGGCGAGCGAAATGTCCGAGCCTACATCCACCCCCAGCCAGACATCAGCCCACTGCGCGGAGCTGGTGCGCCGAGGATCGACCACGAAAAGCTTCGCGCCGCGACGGATACCCTTCAGAACGTGATGGAAAAAGATGGGATGAGTGTCCCGTGCATTTGAGCCCCAAAGAAGGATGACGTCTGTCTCTTCCACCTCGCGGTAGGAGCTGGTTCCCCCTCCGGCACCGAAAACCGCCGCCAGACCGGCGACGCTCGGAGCGTGTCAAGTCCTGTTGCAACTATCGATGTTGTTGGAACCAATGACCGAGCGGACGAATTTTTGCGCGATGTAGTTGAGCTCGTTGGTGGTCTTGGAGCAGCTGAACATGCCAAAGGTGCGAGGGCCATGCTGCTCGACTTCAGCGCGGATGCCCTCCGTCACGCGATTTAGAGCCTCCTCCCACGAGGCCGGACGATGCTCTCCGTCTTTGCGGATCAAAGGAGTGGTCAGCCGTTCGTTTGGAGTTTGTTCCAAAGTTTCACCTCGCCGAGACTCAACAGAACTAATGTGGTCCTGATCATCCGGGCCGCTGAAAATCCGGCACGCCTTCAAAGCTTCACACGAATGTTAACGCCGATTCAGGACTCATTCCAGCGTGAGCCAGCGAAGTCGTGATGCCGATCACAATTTGGCGTGACTGAAGTCATATCGGGCGGGGGCCGGAGCACAGGAACATGAAGTGTCAGCTGAGTGATGAAGCGCACCGGGGTGGATTATGACACTAGAAAGAGCAGAAAAACGTTCCAGGGCAACCGAGAATATTGGGATCGCGGCGGTCGATGCCGAAGAGCAAGCGCGAAGGATTCATGCGGCTATCGCGCGTCGGGCTTATGAGATTTTTGAGAACCGGGGTTCTGGGCTGCACGAACAGGAAGATTGGCGGCAGGCCGAATCGGCTCTACTGCAGCCATTCTGCGTTGGACGGATGAGTCTAGACGATAGTCTTTGGGTAAGCATGGACGGCACTCATTTTCAGGAAGGCACGATCAACCTTTGGGTTGCGCCCCGCAGGCTTACCGTTTGCGGGAAGCCGCGAGCAAAAAGGCAAGCTGCCTCGCTGCTACCGAGGAACTCACATCCAGAGGAAGACCTTGTGTTTCGCGAGGTCGCGCTTCCCATCGAAATTGATCCTGCGAATGTAAGGGCACGGTTCAATGGACGGGCTCTCGAAATTCTCTTGAGGAAGGCACAGGCAAAGCCGAAGGTGGCGATTAGGGCGGCCGCCGCTTGAATCTAATGGGAAATGTTCATGCTGATAGTACGGCTCCGGAATGGGAGACAGTGAATGTCAACGATGGCGACGCAAGTTGTCGTGGAGAAAATTCCAACAGGACCGACCTTGCTCCCTTTGCCTCTCCCTGAGAAAAGCATCGGATCGAAATGGCTCAAGTGGGCGATTTCTGCAGGGCTTGGTGTGCTGCTGGCTGGAGGGGGATTTGCTTGGAGAGCACATGCACTAAGCACGATTCACTATCAGACAGTTCCGATTGAACGCGGATCGATACAGGCAAAAGTTACCGCGACCGGTACGCTCAACGCAGTTGTTGATGTCCTGCTAAGCAGCCAAGTTTCCGGGAACATCAAAGCTCTCTATGCGGATTGGAATAGCAAAGTCAAAAAAGGCCAACTTGTGGCCTTGATTGACCCGGAGCTCTTTCAATCACAAGTGGATCAGGCTAACGCGACATTACGCTCTGCCCATGCCGCAACGCTCACCGCGCAAGCACTACTGGCAAAAGCAAAAGCGGATTTGAGTTCAGCGAATGCAACAGAGAAGAACGCCGAGGCGATTGCCGCGAAAGATCTTGCGACGGAAACCAATGCGAAAGCCCAGTGGGAAAGAGCGGACGAGCTGTTCCGCGAGCAGGTCACAGACCAGCAGGACACCGATACGGCCAAGGCGAATTACGAAGCTTCCCTGGCGCAAGTGACTGCCGATCAAGCTCAAATCGACGCGACGAAACAAAACATTAAATCCTCACAGGCTTCCGTTCAAGTGGCGCAGAGTCAATTAGCAGCGGCCATCGCGCAGGAGCGTCAAGCGAAAGCGGCCTTGCAGCAAGCACAGATAAATCTTGACCACACGCGAATCATTTCGCCGGTCGACGGTACAGTCGTTGCACGCCGCATGGATGTGGGCCAAACCGTCGCCTCGACGCTCAACCCTCCAACGATTTTTGAGATTGTTCAGGATTTGACCAAAATGCAGGTGGACACCAACGTGGACGAGTCCGACGTCGGCAACATTGTTACGGGCCAGAAGGCTAGCTTTGTCGTGGATTCCTACCCTGACACAATTTTCTATGGAATCGTCGCTGACATTAGGAAGGCACCCATCATCACCCAAAACGTGGTCACCTACGATGTGGTGATCACGGTGGACAATTCGAGCCTGAAATTATTCCCGGGAATGACCGCCAACGTCACAATCTTGACAGTAAAACTGGATGACGCGCTTAAGGTGCCGAACGCCGTTTTGCGCTTCCGGCCCTCGGCGACTGTGGTGAAAAAGGTAGGCCTGCCGCCAGTGCAAGCGGACAAACAGGAAGTGTACGTGCTTGCAGGCGGGAAGGTCAGCGCTGTGCCCGTCAAGGTTGGTCTTTCCGACGGAAAGTATACGGCTATAAGCTCGAGTCAACTTCAACCTGGCGCGCAGCTTGTGGTCAGGGCAACGATCGGATCGGCCTCGACCAATAATCCACCCGCGGGATCGATGCCGAGCGGCCCGAGGATATGACAAATCAATGGCCCCGCTCATCGACGTGCGAGAGCTCACCAAGACTTACCGGCTCGGAGAGTTGAGGGTGAATGCGCTGCGCGGCGTGACGCTCACCATCCAACGCGGATCGTTTCTAGCAGTGATGGGCCAATCCGGTTCCGGTAAGTCTACTTTTCTTAATCTCATCGGTTGCTTGGACACGCCAACACAGGGCCGGTATTTGCTCGATGGAATTCCGGTCGAAGGCCTTGATCGGGACCGGCTGGCCGAAATACGGAATCGGAAGGTTGGTTTCGTTTTTCAGAATTTTAATCTGCTCCCCCGCATGACAGCGCTTGAGAATGTCGAGTTGCCTCTCCTCTACACAAGTTCTCCTGCATCGGACATGGATGCGATGGCCAGGCGCGCATTAGGCTCGGTCGGCTTGGAAGGGCGCGAAAATAACTTACCGACCCAGCTGTCGGGCGGTCAGCAGCAAAGAGTAGCTATTGCCCGTGCGTTGATCAACCGGCCAGAAATCGTCCTCGCGGACGAGCCGACAGGTCAGCTTGATTCCCATACTGGCGCCGAGATCATGGATGTCTTCCAGCGGCTGAACCAAGAACAGGGCATTACGATCGTGGTGGTAACGCATTCGGATGAAGTCGCGAAATACGCCAGCCGCTTGATCACTTTCCGCGATGGGCTCATTATCGCTGATGAAAGTCGTTCACCGTCTTCCCGGGGCACCCCGCAATTGGTCGGGCATGGAACTCTCGCGGGAGTCCATCCATGAAACGTTTTATCTGGACTATGCGCATTGCCTTCCGCGCACTTAGAACCAACAAGCTCCGTTCGGCGCTTACGATGCTGGGAATCGTCATCGGCGTCGCTGCGGTGATTGCGACAGCCGCGATTGGCTCGGGTGCCAAACAGCGCATTCAAGAGCAGATCGCCAGTATCGGCAGCAACATCATTGTCGTTCTACCAGGAAGCCTGACGAGTTCTGGACTAAGGATGGGTACCGGAAATGCCATTACACTCAGCGAATCGGACGCACGTGAACTTTCTGCTCAATGTCCGGATATCTCGCTTGCAGTTCCCACTGTGCGCGGGGGGGCCCAGGTCGTTTACGGAAACAGTAATTGGGCAACGATTATTTTGGGGACAACGCCCGCGTACTTACAGATTCGCGAACTCTCTGTAGCTGAGGGGGCTCCGTTTACACAACAGGACGTCGACGGCATTACCAAAGTCGCTCTGCTCGGGAAGACTGTAGTGGATAACTTGTTTGGGAATATAGACCCTATCGGGCAACCGATCCGTATTAAGAACGTCCCGTTCCTCGTGGTCGGCGTGCTGAGTCCGAAAGGCCAGTCGCCCACGGGACAAGATCAGGATGACGTCATCCTGCTCCCGATCTCCACGGCGAAACGTAAGGTGATCGGGCTCAATTCGGCCAACGCAGATGCCGTAAATCAACTTCTCATCGAAGCGAAAACCAGCGAACAGATCCAGTCGGCCCAAGACGAAGCCAGGGCGCTGCTCCGTCAACGCCATCATCTGCAGACATCGGAAGATGACGATTTCTCGATTCGCAATATGCAAGAGATCTTTGCCGCACAAGCGGAATCCTCACATATTATGTCCCTCATGCTCGCAGCGGTGGCTTCCGTCTCCCTCGTGGTGGGTGGCATCGGCATTATGAACATCATGCTCGTATCGGTCCGCGAACGGACGCGTGAAATCGGTCTGCGTCAGGCTGTCGGCGCCAAAACACGCGATATCCTTACCCAGTTTCTGGTCGAAGCCGTGGCGTTGTCGGTTGCAGGAGGGCTGGTCGGAATTGTTCTTGGGATAGGAGCGTCAACCGTCATTTCGCATGTGGCGCATTGGAACACTGTTATAGGCTTCAGTGCCGTTCTCCTTGCCGTATTGTTCTCCGCCCTCGTTGGCGTGAGCTTTGGATATTACCCGGCAAGAAGAGCCGCCTATTTGGATCCGATCGAGGCTTTAAGATCCGAGTAGAGTGTTTGAAAAGAGACTTGGGTGACCAATCCGTGAAACAGATTGCCGTTGTCACAAGTGGCGGAGATGCGCCGGGAATTAACGCGGCGATTCGGGCGGTGGTGCGTACGGGAGTCGATCGAGGCTGGAAGATTTTCGGCGCGCGTCACGGTTACGCCGGCCTTATGCGCGACGAATTTGTGCAGCTGGGAAGCCGGGATGTGAGCGGAATCGTCGAGCGTGGCGGCACGATTCTTGGCAGTACGCGTTGTCCAGCGTTCAAAGCTGAGGAAGCCCAAGTGCAGGCCGTTCGGTTTCTGCGGCAACGGGAGATCGATGCGCTGATCGTCATCGGTGGAGATGGCTCTCAAGCCGGCGCTTTTGCCCTTTCTCAAAGAGGGTTCCCAGTAGTGGGCATCGCATCGACGATTGACAATGATTTGTTCGGGTCTGAAATCACTATCGGAGTCGACACCGCCCTGAACGTCGCGCTCGAGGCAATTGACCGAATAAAAGTAACTGCGGCATCCCACGAGCGAGCTTTCCTCGTGGAAGTTATGGGCCGCAATTGCGGCTATCTGGCGCTGATCTCCGGCATCGCCGGCGGCGCCGAGTGCATCGTCTTGCCAGAGGCGGAAACGGACCCCGAGTGGATCGCGACGGAACTGCGGCAAGCGTATGAGCGTGGCAAATCCCATGCGATCGTGGTTGTTGCCGAAGGATCCAAATACAATGCGGAAGGGCTTTCCAGTTATTTTAAGGAGCATCGCGAGCGAATCGGCTTCGACCTGCGCGAAATAAAGTTAGGTCATGTCCAACGCGGCGGCGCACCGGGCGCTTTCGACCGGTTGCTGGCTACTCGATTCGGCGCGGCAGCCACCGAGTGCGTTGCATGTGAGAAATTCGGCGTCCTCGCTGGACTTATTAAAGGCGAGATTGCAATCACTCCTTTGGCCGACATCGTCGGCAAGCGAAAAGAACTAGATATGGATCTCCTCAAGTTGGCGGATGTGCTCGCTCAATAAAGGCTTCGAAACGAACCCCCCCAGGCTGTCCTAAGATATGTGATGCCCGTCACATTCCGCCGTGATTTGCCGCATGTCCTAACCATATGAGTTGAAGCTAGATTACTTGATAGGTCCTTTGGAACCTAAAGGAAGCCACGTCAATGACAGACATCGTCGCTGCTCCGAAGGTCATTCTTGACGGAAACGAAGCCGTGGCCTCGGTTGCCTATCGCCTGAACGAGGTCATCGCTATCTATCCCATCACGCCGGCCTCGCCCATGGGCGAATGGGCGGACCAGTGGGCTCACGAATCGCGCAAAAACATCTGGGGCGTTGTGCCCCGCGTCGTCGAATTGCAGAGCGAAGCCGGGGCAGCCGGCGCTTTGCACGGCGCGATTCAAGCGGGGGCGCTGGGAACAACATTTACCGCTTCCCAGGGCCTGCTGTTGATGATCCCCAACATGTATAAGATTGCCGGCGAACTGACGCCGACGGTGATCCATGTGGCGGCTCGCTCTGTTGCCACGCACGCTCTTTCCATTTTCGGCGACCACAGCGATGTGATGGCCACGCGGTCCACGGGATTTGCCCTGCTGGCGTCCAATTCCGTGCAAGAAGCCCAAGACATGGCGCTAATCGCCCAGGCTGCGACGCTCGAATCGCGAATTCCGTTCCTTCATTTTTTTGATGGCTTCCGTACTTCCCACGAGGTCGCAAAGATAATTCCGCTTTCGGATGCCGACCTGCAGTCGATGATTGATGAGCCGCGGGTCCGAGAGCAACGCGATCGAGCACTCACACCCGACCGGCCGGTCTTGCGCGGGACGGCGCAAAACCCCGATGTCTTTTTCCAGGCGCGCGAGGCCGCAAATCCTTTTTATCTGGCGTGTCCGGTCATTGTGCAGCAGGTCATGGATCGCTTTGCGGCACGCACCGGCCGCTCATACCGGCTCTTCGAGTATTCAGGTGCTCCGGATGCCGAGCGCGTCATCGTTCTGATGGGCTCCGCGGCAACAACCGTGGAAGAGACAATCGACGCCTTGCACTCACGAGGCGAGAAGGTCGGGCTTCTTAAGGTGCGCTTGTTCAGGCCCTTCGCCGTGGAAGCTTTTCTCTCGGCTCTTCCTGCCACCGCACGCGCCATCGCCGTGCTCGACCGCACCAAAGAACCGGGGAGCGTCGGCGAACCGCTTTACACTGATCTTGTCACGGCGATTGCAGAGACATTCGATCATCGTGCCGATCTTCGGGCGCCTTCCCCGGCGCGGCCGCGAATTATAGGCGGACGCTATGGCCTTTCTTCGAAGGAATTCACCCCAGCGATGGCCAAGGCCGTCTTCGACGAATTGAAGAGAGAAACTCCCGGAAATCATTTCACGATTGGCATCAAAGACGACGTTTCGTTTACAAGCCTCGAATACGATCCGACCTTCTCTGCTGAAAATCTCCTGGGCACGCGAGCAATATTTTATGGTTTGGGCTCGGATGGAACAGTGGGGGCAAACAAGAACTCCATCAAAATCATCGGCGAAGAAACGCCCTACTTTGTGCAGGGATATTTTGTCTACGATTCGAAAAAATCAGGATCCATCACCGTTTCCCACCTCCGTTTTGGCCCTCAGCCCATTCGATCGTCTTATTTGATTAGCAAGGCGAATTTTGTCGCTTGCCATCAATTCAACTTTCTTGAGCGAATGGATGTGCTTCGAGCCGTGGAACCAGGAGCAGTGTTTCTGCTTAACTCTCCTTTCTCGCCGCATGCTGTGTGGCAGCACCTGCCGCGGCAGACTCAGGAAACAATCATTGAGAAGCGGCTGAGGTTCTTTGTAGTGGATGGCTATGCAGTCGCGCGGGAAACCGGAATGGGCTCGCGCATGAATACCATCATGCAGACGTGCTTCTTCGCTATCAGCGGCGTGCTTCCTCGCGAAGAAGCAATTGCTGCCATCAAGTCTTCGATACAAAAAACATACGGAAAATTGGGCGAAGCCGTCGTCCAGAAGAATTTTGCCGCTGTGGAAGCGACTCTCGCCAACCTGCACCAAGTGACTGTTCCTAATGAGGCTTCAAGCGATTTCAACATCTTGCCTCCTGTTTCCTCTCGGGCCCCATCGTTTGTTCGCGACGTGCTCGGTGCAATGATCTCCGGGCGTGGCGATCATCTGCCGGTCAGCGCGCTTCCGCCCGGGGGCACTTTCCCGACGGGCACATCCAAATGGGACAAACGCAACATCGCCCAGGAGATTCCGGTTTGGGATGCACCTTTGTGCATTCAGTGCGGTAAATGCGCACTAGTCTGCCCGCACGCCGTGATTCGTGCAAAAGTCTACGATTCATCGTTACTCGATGATGCCCCTTCTGCTTTCAAGTCGGCCAAGCCGCGCTGGCGCGAATTTGAATCTCTGAAATACACACTCCAGGTCTCTCCCGAGGATTGCACTGGATGCGGTCTTTGCGTTGAAGTCTGCCCCGTGAAAAGCAAGAGCGAAGCAAAACACAAAGCCATCAATATGGCTCCTCAACCTCCGCTCAGAGAGGTCGAAAGCGCGAACTGGGAATTTTTCTTGTCCCTACCCGAGATGGATCGAGGAGTTCTTTCGCATTCTCAGGTGAAGGACGTGCAACTTCTTGAGCCTTTGTTCGAGTTCTCGGGCGCCTGCGCGGGGTGCGGAGAGACGCCATACATTAAACTGCTTACGCAACTGTTTGGCGATCGTGCGGTCATCGCGAACGCGACGGGTTGCTCTTCGATCTATGGCGGCAACTTGCCGACGACGCCCTACACAAAGAATTTGGCTGGACGCGGTCCTGCCTGGTCAAATTCTCTCTTCGAAGACAATGCGGAATTCGGTCTCGGGATGAGGTTGGCGTTCGATAAGCAGTCCGAATACGCTCGCGAGCTCGTCTTGCGCCTCTCGAACCAAATCGGCGTTGCACTGAGCAAGGAAATTCTCTCCGCCGACCAATCCACGGAAGCGGGGATCGCGGCCCAAAGAGAACGAGTCTCTGCTCTCAAGCAAATTTTGAGCGATGCTGCTTCGAGCGAAGCAAGAGATCTTCTTGCCGTTTGCGATTCGCTCGTTAAGAAAAGTCTCTGGATTGTTGGCGGCGATGGCTGGGCGTACGACATAGGTTTCGGCGGGCTGGACCACGTGCTCAACTCGGGCGCAAACGTTAATATCCTGGTCCTCGACACAGAGGTTTACTCAAATACTGGCGGGCAAATGTCAAAGGCCACTCCTCGCGGAGCAATCGCGAAGTTTGCTGCTGCCGGCAAGTCCGTCGCCAAAAAGGATCTGGCACTCGAAGCGATGAGCTATGGCGACGTTTATGTTGCCCGCGTCGCCATGGGTGGCAATGACACGCATACGATTAGGGCCTTTCAGGAGGCGGAGTCCTTCGAGGGACCATCCCTTATCATCGCGTATAGTCATTGCATCGCCCACGGATACGATATGGCTTTCGGCATGAAGCAGCAGAAAGCCGCAGTCCTCTCAGGCTACTGGCCGCTGCTGCGCTACGACCCACGCTTGCGGCATCAAGGGAAAAATCCTTTCCAACTCGATTCGAAGGCGCCGACGATTCCTCTTCGCGATTACGCTTACGCCGAAGCCCGCTATTCCATGCTTGCGCGTAGCGACCCACAAACGGCTCGGTTTCTCTTGCGCGCCGCCGAAGAGGATGTCGCTCGGCGATGGGAAATCTATGAAGCACGGGCTGCCATGCTGGGACGAGAGAAGGGAGCCCCTGGCTCGCCTCTCAATCCTCAGCCGGTGCCTCCAAGAGAGCTGCAGCCAGCGGGAGAGAAATGATGGATCTCACTACCTCGTATCTGGGATTCAACCTGATAAATCCCCTTGTCGCGTCTTCATCGCCCTTGTGGGAATCCGTGCCGAACATTCGTGCGCTCGAAGATAGCGGCGTCTCCGCTGTCGTTCTTCCGTCCATTTTTGAAGAGCAGCTGCAGAGACAGGGGGAATCGCTTGACCGGAATCTCGCTCGAGGTATGGATAGTTTTGGCGAGGCTCTCAGCTACTTCCCAGTCTTACGCGATTACAATCTTGGTCCAGACGGCTATCTCGAGCTGATTCGCAAAGCAAAATCAGCCGTGGCGATACCGGTCATTGCAAGCTTGAATGGCACGTCACGCGGCGGTTGGATTAGGTATGCGCGCGATGCGCAGCAAGCCGGGTGTGACGCCATCGAGTTAAACCTTTATTCCCTTGTGACCGATCCGGCGCGTACGTCTCTCCAAATTGAAAAAGACTATTGCGAGCTCGTTCGCGAACTGAAGCGCTCTCTACGGATTCCCGTCGCCGTAAAACTTTCTCACTTCTTCACCGCGCCGGCAAATCTCGCCGGGCAGCTCGATGAAGCAGGTGCGAGTGCGCTCGTGGTCTTCAATCGTTTCTACCAGCCCGATTTCGACATCGAGCAGTTGGAAGTGGTGACTAGGCTGGCACTCAGCGACCCGCAGGAGCTCCTCCTTCGTTTGCACTGGGTCGCGATCATTTACGGCAATGTGAAAGCTGATTTGGCCATCACAGGTGGCGTACATTCAGCCGAAGATGTCATCAAATCCGTGATGGCCGGGGCCAAAGTCGCCATGATGACTTCGGCCCTTCTGCAGCGAGGCATTCGGCATGGCTCTCTTGTTCTTGCCGACCTCACTCGTTGGATGGAACAACACGAGTACGAATCCATCCAACAAATGCAGGGCAGCATGAGCTATCGTTCCGCGCCGAATCCAGAGGCCTTCGAGCGCCTTAATTACCTGTGGACTTTGAGTTCCTGTGCGCCTACTCAACGGGAGCTGGAAGCTTGAAACTGGCGGTCAAACATTGGCCCAGACGCCATCCGAGCAGCCAAGTGGGTATTCGATATGAGCGAGGAGCACCCTAACACGACGATCCGGCAGATGACCGCTGCCGATATACCTGCCGTAGTCGAGCTCGAGGAACGCGTCTTTCCGGAAATGCTGGCATGGACTTCGGAGGAGCTAACACAGCATCTCGCCGTCTTCCCGGAAGGTCAACTTGTGGCTGCGGATGAGTCGGGCAAACCTATTGGTTCCGCGAGTTCGTTGATCATCGATTGGGATGACTATGCGGAATCCGCGAAGTGGTCTTCCATTACGGGTTACGGTAGCTTTCGCACGCACAATCCCTTGGGCAAAACGCTCTACGGCGCGGACATGTGCGTCGATCCATCAGCCCGCCGCCGTGGAGTGGGTTCGCTGTTTTATGAAACTCGCAAAAAGTTGGTCAAGGATCGCGGGTTGAAGCGCCTCTTGACCGGAGGACGAATTCCAGGGTATGCGAAAGTCGCGCAGACGATGAACCCGCAGGAGTACGTGGCTGAGGTTGTTCACGGCCGGAGAAAGGATCCGACTCTCAGTTTCCAATTGGCGAATGGTTTGATCGTTCTGGATGTCGTTCCCGAATATCTCGAGGATCCTGACTCGCGTGGATATGCGACCCTTCTCGAATGGCTGAATCCTGAATACACCGTGACCGTCAGCCTAGAGGAAACCGAGCAGGCGGCTGCCATGGAGTTGCCGGGTAATGAAGCGGCACGAGAGCGCGTTGTGCCATCTCGTGTTCGAATCGCGGCTTTTCAGTATCTATTACGCCCAATCCACTGCTTCGAGGATTTTGCCACGCAGGTCGAGTTCTTTGTGCGGAGCGCGCGAGAATATCGCTGCCAGTTCGCGCTTTTCCCGGAATATTTTTCGATGCAGCTTTTGAGTTACCTGCATGAATCGGCGCCCGCGCGAGCAGTCCGGCGTCTCGCTCAACTCACGCCTGAGTACGAAACTCTGTTTATGCGGCTGGCCAAAGAGAGCGAGCTCTACATCATCGCGGGGACTCATCCGGTCATACAGAACGGAGCGCTTTTCAATGCCGCGCATCTTTTCACGCCAAACGGCAAGGTTTTTCGGCAGAAAAAAGTGCATTTGACTCAGACAGAAAAGGGCCCTTACCAGATGAGTCGTGGCCACGGCTTCTATGTGTATCATACGGACTTTGGCAGGATTGCGATTCTCGTGTGTTATGACGTCGAGTTTCCGGAGGCGGCTCGCGTGCTCGCGGAAGCGGGCGCGCAGATTATTTTTGTCCCATCGTGCACAGACGAACGCCAAGGCTTTTTCCGCGTGCGCTACTGTGCGCAGGCGCGTGCAAGCGAAAATCAGATCTACGTCGCGATGACCGGAACTGTCGGAAACTTGCCAGAGGTTCCCTGTATGGCCACGCACTACGGCCAAGCGGCTATTCTAACCCCTTGCGATTATTTCTTTGCTCGCGATGGCATCGCCGCCGAAGGCACCCTGAATCAGGAACAAATGGTCATTGCGGATGTTGATCTGAACCTGCTGGCGGAACAGCGGATCAATGGAACTGTTCTGCCCCTGAACGATCTGATTCGCGATGCCTATGATCGCGTGATTCACTTCGCTGATCATAGAATCCAAGAAGAACAGATTTTGAAAGCTCCGTCATATGGCCTCACCGCTCACTAGGTATTAAAAGAATAGCTTCAAGAAGGGCGAGACTGGCGAAGAAATGTCTCTCGCATGTTCGAAGAGTCTGAGTAAGCTCGCTAGAATATCATTTCACTTGGGGCCATGCGATGTAGGCAACCCCATCGTCAACACAACACCCCTACCAAAGCAAGCACGTCAGCCAAGAGAGAGCTACTTTGCGTCAAATTTGCAGCGACGTCCTTCTATCCAGCCCTAAATCTGATTTTCCCAACCGTTTGTGAGGAATCATCTCTTGCTAGCGGTCCTCCCTAACCTACTTGCACGGCCAGCATTGAGATTGCACCTCGATCAATTCCTTCGACGGGGAAGCTGATCGACTCATCGCCCTGTCTCGATCCAATCGCATACAGCAAAGGTAGAAAGTGTTCAGGCGTCGGAATCGCTAGGAGCGCGTCGCTTCCTAGTTTCTGATACTCCACCAGAGCTTGGTTGTCTCCGGCACCGAGCAGACGCCGCGCCTCCCTCTCAAAACGCACCGCCCAAACATACGGCTGCAACACCTCCACTCCCCAGGCGATCGCCTCAAGGTTATGAACCAGATTTCCGCTTCCCAGGATCAGCACGCCTTCCTCCCGCAAAGGTGCGAGCTTTTTGCCCAGATCAAAATGGAAGGACGCCGGCTTCGTATCATCCATGCTCAACTGCACCACCGGAATATCGGCCGAAGGATAGACATGGCGCAGAACGGACCACGTTCCATGGTCGAGTCCCCGGTTTTCATCAAGCCTCACCGGCAAAGGCGCTAGCAATTTTTGCAACCTCTGTGCAAGCTGCGGATCACCTGGCGCCGGATAATTTACGTGATACAGCTCTTCCGGAAATCCGACAAAATCGTGAATCGTTCGTGGCTGCGCCGATGCCGTCACTGCGATCCCAGGCACAAACCAATGTGCGGAAATAGAGAGGATCGCCCTCGGTCTTGGAATACTCTGACCCAACCGCTCCCACGCCTTGGTATAAGAGTCGGTCTTTAAGGCATTCATTGGATTGCCATGACCTAGGAAAATCGCTGGAAGCCTTTGTGCCATTTTAGCTCCACCGCGTCTCTAGCAAGGAGACCGTAGATTCTTTTCCGCATTATGCCAAGCCCTGTCGCGTTTCGGCCTGTATGGCCGGGGGGATCCCTGTTTAGCGGCCCCCGCAGGGCGCATTGCGCGCGAATCTCTGCAGCAGCTCGTGCTGACCTGCCGCTCTTAAAGGCCATGTTCGCTCAAGACCGCGACGCCGGCGGTGACGGCCGTCACCGTAGGGCGTGATCGCAATCGTTCGTAAGGCCTGGGACCGCTTGTAGCGTGTGCTGTACTGGGTTTTGTGACCATGCGCGGGCTTTTTCTTTTCGGAATCAGATGCGAAACTTAAATCTGAAAGTTCGCATATCATTCAGTTCATGGAGCCAAGATTGCTTTTGTGTCATGCAATCGCGGAGTCTGGCTCAAGAACGATTAGTTTATTCCCCGGGAAAAGGATGAGCCGGAAGTCCCCGTCTTTTCATTCCACCTGTGGCTTAGTTCTCGACGGGCCTTCGAGAAAAGTGCTGCCACGAAGTCTTTTTTCTCCGCTTTCTTCTTCTCGATGTCCCTTAAATAGGTAAGGGGTTACAGTTGGCGTTCGCTGAGAGCCTCGGACCTCTACGACCGGCAAAATAGTTTCTTACTTTGTCCCGTCTGGATGTTTCGTACGTAGTTCTAGTATCGCTGTGCTAGAACTGTGCGGGAATCCAACGTTTTCAATCCATTCGAGCTACCGTTGAGCGAAAGCAGATTCCCCGATTTGTTGGAAACGTTAGGAGTTAGAAGTAAAGGATGGAGTGGTTGGAGTCGCGGGCTGTGCGCCAAAGACAGGCGCGCCCCTCTACCATGCTCACGGGTTTGGCCGAGCACTAGAACGCGAAGGAACGGGTCCTTCCGAGATTCGAGAGGTAGAGGTTGATCATTGACAGTCGTAGCGAAGCCTTTTTCTCAACCCACAACCCAGCCCACAACATGAGATGTCTTGTACGACTTCCTCGTAGTTTGGCACTCCCCGCGGCCTTGTATGTTGTTGTAAAACATAACCACGCCACTCTGATAAGGGCGAGGTCGGTGGTTCAAGTCCACCCAGGCCCACCATTTTCAAATACGGTCGCTCAATACTCACAGAGATCGGAATTCCGTGCGGGGAACTCGCGCTCATTCATAGCGAAGAGCGACGATCGGGTCGACGCGCATAGCGCGGCGCGCGGGAACGAAACACGCGGCGAGAGCGACCGCGACGAGAAGCACGACGACGGACAAAAAGATGAGCGGGTCCGTGGCGCTTACGCCATAGACCAATGTTGAGAGAAGGCGGGTTAGGGCGAGGGCGGCGATGATTCCAAGGACTACGCCGGCCAAGACAAGCTTCAGGCCTTCACCCAAAATTAGGCGGAGCACATCACTCGGGTGAGCGCCGAGGGCCATGCGCACGCCGATTTCGCGGGTGCGTTGCGAGACGGCGAAGGAAATAACGCCGTAAATGCCCACGCTGGCGAGAATCAAGGCGAGAGCAGCGAAAAGCCCCAAGAGAAACATCATGAAGGTGCGCAGCGCCAGGGAGTGAGAGAGAACCTGCTCCATGGAGCGGACCGAACCAGTCGGAACGGTTGGATCCACTGCGGTGATGGCGTCGCGGACGGAGCGGCTGAGGCTGAGGGGATCGACGTTGGAGCGGACGAGGACGATTCGCGGGAACCATCCCTCGAAAACGGCCGAGATGGCGTAAGAGGCTTGGGCAGCGGGAACGAACGTGGTGGGACGAGCCGGTTGATCGAGGTATGACTTGACGTCGCCGACCACGCCTACGATTTCGCAGGAAGTCTTACCCATGAAGATGTGTTCACCTACCGGACTGCTCTTGGGAAAGTATCTGCGAACGAAGGCCTGGTTGACGATGACGACGTTGTCGGCCGTTTCGGAATCCGATTCAGAAAATGTGCGGCCTTGACGCAGCGGGATACGTAACGCGCGGAAAAAACCGGGTGTGATCTCGCGGTAATCGACGTTGTAGCCCGTAGGTGAATTGGGCAATCGGACGCCGTTGTTTCCGCCGCGTTCGAGCGGGAGGCCTGCGGCAACGACGGCGGCGGCATCCACGCCGGGAATGGCTTCGAGACGCTGAACGATGGCGCGATCGAACCTGGCGATTTGCGCTTCGGAATTATAGTTCGAGCCGATCAGCCAGAACTGCGCGGTAAGGATGCGCCGAGGATTGAAACCGGGATCGGTGTGAATCAGCTTTGAAAATGTGGCGATCATCAAGCCAGCGCCGGCGAGCAAGATGACGGAGATTGCGAATTCGCCGACCACCAGTAGTTGACGAAGGCGAGCGCGGCCTGCGGAAGCGCTGGAGCGGCCGGCGCCTTCCTTGAGAGCTTCGTTGATGCCGGTGCGGCTGGCTTCGAGAGCGGGAGCGAGACCGAAGAGAACGCCGGTGAACAGCGAAATGAAAAATGTAAAGGCGAAGACCCAGCCGTCGAGATGAACATCCGAAGCGCGAGGCAGATCAACGGGGGCGAGCGCGAGAAGCGAACCGAGGCCAAGATAGGCGACGAGCAGGCCAAGAGCGCCGCCCGCGAGCGCGACGAGCATGGATTCGGTGAGCAACTGCTGAAAGAGGCGGCCGGGGGATGCGCCCATGGCGATGCGGACGGCAATTTCACGGCCGCGCAAACTGCCGCGGGCGAGGAAGAGATTGGCAACGTTGGCGCAGGCGATCAGCAGCACGAAACCGATCGAGCCGAGAAGAAGCAGGAGGTAGGACCGGACATCCGCGCCGATCATTTGCCGGTATGGCCGGAAACTGATGACGAGTTCCTTGCCGACGACGTTGGGAAATTCGCGGCGGAAGTCCTGCGTGACGATGTCCATTTGCGCCTGAAGCTGCGCGGGAGTGACGTCGGGTTTGAGGCGGGCAAGCACGCCGATGTTTCCTCCGCTGCCGGCGGTTTCGGCGACGAGCGCGAGAGGCGTCCACACATCGGCCGATCCGCTATTGGGAAGATCCGTGGCAATTGCGATGGAGGCAAAATCCCGGGGCATCACGCCAATCAGCATGAAGGGTTCGCCATTCAGCAGAATGTTGCGGCCGATCAGCGCGGGATCGGATGCGAAGCGGCGGGCCCAGAGATTGTGGCTGATGATGGCGACGTGCTGGCCGTCACCGGCGTTGTCTTCGGGAGTGAAGTCGCGGCCGAGCGCGGGGTGGATGCCGAGGACACTGAAGTAGGAGGAGTCGACGGGCATGCCGCGCAAGTGTTCGGCGGCATTTCCGACAGCCAAGTTGTAGCCGACCGAGGTGTAGCCGGCGATATTCTCGAACGGGTTTTTGTAAGTCTGCAATTGCTTCAGCTCGCGAGAATCGAGATCCATTTCGTCGCTCTGCTCTTTGTAGCTTTCGGCGAGCTCGACGATGCGCTCGGGATGTGGGAATGGAAGCGGGCGGAGGAGGACGCCGTAGACGATCGTGAAGATGGCCGTGTTGGCGCCGATGCCGAGTGCGAGGGTCAGAACGGCAACGAGAGGGAAAGCGGGAGACTTTGCCAGGATGCGCAGGCCGAATCGGATGTCTTGCCAGAGGGTGGTCATGCAGCACCTCGCGGAACGCCGGGCCGAGGCAGACTGAGACAGGGCTTAGCCGCCGACGGCTCCCTGGCTACAGTACGGCGAACTGACGGAAAAGTTTCCCGGGAGAGGTGAGGAGGGGGAACGTAGATTCGCGAACCGCAAGAGTACCCCACCCCCGGGCGTTTTTTGTAAGAGTGACAAACAAAGAAGTTAAGCATGATTTTGCGTATAAGAATAGCAAACAAACGACTTACGGACAGTTTAGAGAGAGCGATGGTCAAAATTGGGAACTCAAAAATCGAGCACAGGAGGGGTACACCCCCTATGTAACGGAAACTGTGCGCAAACCATTGAGGCGATTGGGGTTGCGGGAGATCGGGTGTGTCGAGTGGCGGCGTGGTGACGGAAGGATGTAGAGACGTGGGGGCGAGCGACCCGGGAGTTTCGGCTGAGCGGGGAAAAGCTACCGGATTGCCTGGAAATTCATAGGTTTGCGGGTGAGAGCGGGGTAGGAGGGCGGACTTCGAGCGAATCATAAAGAAGAATACCACGGATTGATTTTGTTGTCAAGATAAATACATACCCTCTGTATATAACAGGAAGTACAGCAGTTAGCCCGAGGGTTGAGGTTCGAGCGAGATTCGTGAAAGTTAGACTCCGGTATCTGCACAGAAAGTCAAAACCCGCACCCTGAAAACCGCGGGGATGCGGCGCCCTCGCTCGCCCGTGCTCCACCCGCAAATTCCGCATGATTTCATAACAATGCTGGCTCCGTCGACCCGAGTAGACTGTGGTTGCATTACGACCAAGGCTCGGGAGGAAGGAGCCAACATGATCATTATAGGAGTAGATTTTCACCCGAGCATGCAGGAGATTGCGTTTCTAGATCAGGAAACCGGGGAGTATGTTGAACGGCAATTGAACCACAGTGATGGGGAAGCGGAGAAGTTCTACCGAGAAATGGCGGCAAGAGGAGTGCGCGTTCGTGTGGGGATGGAGGCCACCGGCTACTCCCGTTGGTTAGAGCGGTTACTGGCCGAACTGGGTATCGAGGTATGGATCGGCGATGCCGCGAAGATCAAGGCCAAGCGCGTCCGCAAGCAGAAGACCGACCGCGAGGATGCCCGACTGCTGTTGAGGCTGTTGCTGGAAAATAACTTTCCCAGAATCTGGGTACCTACTCCGGAGAATCGTGATCTGCGGCAACTGCTTTGGCATCGGCATCGGCTGGTGCAGATGCGCACGCGGATCATGAATCAACTGCAGGCGGTGGCGATGAACGAGGGCTATCGCTGGAAGAAAAAACTGTTTAGCCAGCAAGGACGAGCACTGCTCGAGAAACTGTCGTTGGCTCCGTGGGCCAGTCGGCGCCGAAAAGAATTATTGGAGCTGCTGGACCAGCTGGATCCAAAGATTAGGGAGTTAACGGCAGCGGCTCAGCAAGAAGCCCAACAACGACCCGAGGTGCTGCGGTTGATGACGCACCCTGGGGTGGGGCCCATCACCGGGCTGGCCTACGTTCAGGTCATCGGGACACCGGACCGCTTTTCCTGTGGCAAGCAGATCGGTAGCTACCTTGGACTCATCCCGTGCGAGGCGTCCAGTGCCGGCAAGCAACGACTGGGGCACATCAGCAAGCAGGGCAATATATTGTTGCGCTACTTACTGGGAGAAGCCTCGCAAGCAGCGGCGCGGTGTAACCCCGACTGGCGGCGACGGTATATGCACCTGGCGATGCGTCGACACAAGAACATTGCCAAAGCGGCGATGGCCAGGAAACTCGGTGTTCGCTTGTACTGGATGTGGCGGAATGGGTGGGACTATTCGCAATTGGTCAGTTTCGGTTCGCACGCGGGAAAGCTCGCTACCGGACATGGCGTGAAGTCGAGCGTCGTCCACATGATTGGGCATCCCGCTCCCTGAAAGGGGAGTTCGCAGTAGTAATCATGGTCGAAGTTTTGATCGAAGAGATGTTTGGGTCGAACTGAATTCGCCCGACAGATTACCAACGAGCCGTGGTCGTCGATGCAGAGAAGTAAGAAAAAGAAAGAGAAAAACTCTTTTAGGTGAAAAGAAAGAGAAAGAGAGAAGTGTGCTCAAAAACAGTTTGACAACGCCAGCATTGTTAGAGATGTCCGGTAACCCGTGCCAGGCACGTTCGGATTACTTCCGGTTTGCGCGTTACTCGGGAGGGACGGTCCGGAAACCCACTAAATCTCCAGATGTTTGCGCAAGATTGTTCCAAGGAAAAGTTGCGCGCGGTCTACAAAGAGCTATTCCTTAGAAAATCGTTTCTAGGCGACTTGAGTTGAGGGCTCCACGGTTACTTTGAAGCCCAAACCTTCCAGTCGTTTGGTTAAGCGCCGGCGCAGGCCCTCTGGGTTCAGGCGATCGAAGTAGTCTGCGCCGAGGTCGCTGTAGCAAGTTCCGTCTCGCAAGATGTAATAGGCAATGATCAGGAGCTTGTGGGCGACCGCGATGGTCGCGCGTTTCGATCCCCTTCGCACTGCCAGCCGGCGATAGAGAGCCGACAAATAGTTGTTCTTCTTGGTCGAGACGGCCCAGGCTCCTTGGCATAGGCAGCGACGCAACCATAGGCTCCCTTTGCGGATCTTTCCGCTCTTGCGCTTGCCGGCGCTCTCGTGACTGCCCGGACAGAGTCCCGCCCAGCTTGCCAGGTGCTGTGCATCGGAGAATTGCTTCATGTTCATCCCGATCTCCGCCAGCAATCCCCAGGCGGTTACGCGGTCCACTCCGGGAATGGTACACAACCGCGCGACCTCACTCTGAAAAGGGGCCAGGCGCTCCGCGATCTCTTCCTCGATCCGCCCCATCTTCGACTCCACAAAGTAAAGATGATCCAGCAATTCGCGCAGCAGAAATCGATGATGTGCGGTAACGCGTCCTTCCAGAGCCTGCTGCAATTGGGGAATCTTGTTGCGCAGCAGACCGCGGGACATCTCCGCAAGCCGCTGGCTGTCTTGCTCGCCGTTCACGAGCGCTTCCAACATGGCCCGGCCGGAAGCGCCCAAGGTGTCGGTAGCCACCGAAGCCAGCTTGATGTTGGCATCTTCCAACACCTTCTGGATCCGGTTGGCGATGCGGTTGATCTCCTGTGCCAGGCTCGCCCGATAGCGCGTCAGATCGCGCAGCTCCCGTGTGGGAGTCGGCGGCACAAAACTGGCGCGCAGCAGCCCGTGTTGCAGCAGATCGGCGATCCACTCACTGTCCTTCTGATCGGTCTTCCGTCCTGGCACCGCCTTGATGTGCTGCGCATTCACCAGCAGTACCTCGAACTGTCCTTCCAGAAGGTTCCACACCGGCTTCCAGTACACTCCCGTGGACTCCATCGCCACATGGGTTACTCCACAGGCGCGCAGCCAATCGCCCAACTCTAACAGTTCTCGCGTAAACGTCCCGAACGCCCGCGTCTGTCGCCGTCGGCCAGAAGCCCACAGCACACACGCCGTTACACTCTTCTTGTGAACATCCAAACCGCAACACACTTCATGTACAACTTCCATCGCCAAACTCCTTCCACCGCCTAGCGGAGGACGTCAGCAAATTACCGAAATTCCTTAGCGTGCTCTCTGTCTTGCGACAGAGGCAACAGTTCGTTGTGCCCATCGACGTCCAGGTCATATTCATACTCGGGCTCGAATCGCGCCAGAATAGCTCGGCCTTCGTCCACTTGACGGTGCTCCAAGATACCTCCATCTCTAGGTTATTTTCATGGTTCGTTGTGGTTCGCAGAACCATGATTTATTCATACCGTAGCGCGGTCATGGGATCGACGCGCATGGCGCGGCGCGCGGGAATGTAGCAGGCAGCGAGCGCGACCAACGTGAGCGCGATGGCGACAAGGGCGAAGGTGAGCGGGTCCGTCGAGCTGACGCCGTAAATAATTTTGGCCATGAGCCGAGTCAATCCAGCAGCCGCAGCGAGTCCTATCAGAACGCCGAGGACAGCGAGGGAGGCGGCCTGGCCGAGAACGATTTTCAGCACGTCGCTGCGCTGCGCGCCCATCGCCATGCGAACGCCAATTTCGTGCGTGCGCTGGCCGACCACGTAGGAAATCACGCCATAAATGCCGATGCTGGAAAGCAGCAGCGCGAGCGCCGCGAACACCGCGAGCAGAATCATGGAGAAACGCCGCGCCGCGAGCGACTGAGAAACAACGTGGTCCATGGTGTCCGTGTCGAACACCACGGCGTCGCTGTTGAAGCCGTGGACGGCCTGGCGAAGGGTGCTGGTGAAAGCGTCGGGCGAACCTTCGGTGCGCACCATGTAGCCAGCGAATCCTGCAAAAGCCTTAAGAAAGGGATCGGGAAGTTGAAGCGTGGCAGTATAAAACTGCGGGAGTACGGGTGAACTCGCATTTTCGTCCAGCCCGAACTGCTTGACGTGCCCGACCACGCCCACGATTTGGAGTTGCTTATAGACCACCCCATCGAAATCGAGGCGTTGGCCGATGGAGTCCTGGTGCGGAAAATATTCGCGCGCCAGGTCTTCATCAATGACGCAAACGGAGGGGGAATTGGCGTCGTCCCGCGCGTTGAGAAAGCGGCCGCGCAGCAAAGGGATGTGCATCACTTGGAGGTAGTCGGGTCCGACCTCATACCAGATCCCATCAGGCATGTCATTCTCATTGGCGGGCTTAGGTGTTCCGTCAACGTAGAAGGATAAATCCGATTCCTCATTCATGGGGAAGGCGCCATTCATCAGTGAAACGGCGCCCACTCCGGGAACCGCGGCGATTTTCTCGGTCAACTGGCGGACGCTGGCGCGAATTTGCGCCGCACTGCCGCTGGTAACCGACGGCGGAAGGCCGACCTTGAAGCTGAGCACGTTGTGCGTGTCAAATCCGGGATTAACGGTCCAAAGGCCCACGAGGGTGCGAATGGTCAGGCCAGCGCCGACAAGCAAAACGACAGCCAGCGCCATTTCGACGACAACGAAGACGCCTTGCGTGCGGTACCGCGCGCCGCTTGCGCCGCGGCCGCCCTCTTTGAGCGCCTCGTGCAAATCGGGATGGGAAATTTTCAGCGCGGGCGCAAGTCCAAAAAGAATTCCGGTGAGAAGCGAGATGATCAAGGTGAAGAGCAGGACGCGCGGATCGATGCGCACGTCATTGGCGCGCGGCAAAGCGCTGGGAAGAACGGAGAGCGCGGCGCTGGTGCCCCAGGAAGCGAGAAGCAGGCCAAGCGCGCCTCCGGCGAGAGCGAGGAGCACACTTTCGGTGAGCAACTGGCGAACGACGCGGCCCTGGCCGGCGCCGAGCGCGGCGCGAATGGCGAATTCGCGGGCGCGTCCAGTGGAGCGCGCGAGCAGCAAGTTGGCGACGTTGACGCAGGCAATGAGGAGGACGAATCCGACGGCAGCGAGGAGCACCAGCAGGAAAGGCTGTATGTTCTGCACCATTTCCTGTTTGACGGGAGTTACGCCGATACCCACGCCTTTGTCGGCGTCAGGATAGGTGGCGGCCAGGTTGCCAGCCTCGCGGTCCATGTCAGCGCGCGCTTGCGCGAGAGTGACGCCCGCTTTGAGCCGCCCCACTCCCCTGATGCCGGGATGCATTTTGCGATTCTGCATCCAGGGATTCTTGTAAGCGCCCAACGGGACGTAAACTTCGGCGGGGAGGAAATTGTTGTCTCGGCAGCAGAAGTAGAAACTGGCGGGCAGGATGCCGACTACAGTGTAGTCGGCGCCGTCGAGATTCAGAGTCTTGCCGAGAATAGTCGGGGAAGAGGCGAATTTCGTTTTCCAAAAACCATTGCTGAGAACAACCGCAGGCGGTCCGTTCAATTGGTCTTCCGCCGGTGTGAAGTTCCGGCCGAGGGTGAAGGTCACTCCCAAGGTCGGAAAGAAATTCGCGGTGACGCGGTCGGCGGAGACGCGCTGGGGCTCGCCCTGGCCGAGCAGGTCAAAGTCCAGAAATGATTTGTAGGCGGCGAGCGAGGAGAAAGTCCGGTTGTCGCGCACCCAATCGAGATAGTCGGGGTAGGAGATGGAGGCTTGGCCAAATCCTGGTGGGGTGCCATAGAGACTGACGACCTGGTCGGGATGCGGATACGGCAGGGGATTGAGAAGGACGCCGTTGACCACGGAGAAGAGCGCGGTGTTGGCGCCGATGCCGAGGGCCAGCGTCAGAATCGCGATTGCCGCAAAACTCGGCGACTTCGCCAGCATGCGCAGGGCGTATTTCAAATCTTGCCAGAGCGTCCGCATAGGTCCACCCCCTGAAATCCGAAGGACTGAGCGCAGATGTTCTTCCGCGCTTGCTCCTAGTTAAGTCTATTTGTAATCTAGATTTATCGGCAAATCGACAACGCAGAATGCGCGGAACTGTTCGGTTTCGGGAAAGACTGTTGCGTATCCGCACATTCACCGACGCTCAGATTCCGAGTTTTCGGCAAACCTGAAGCTAGCGACGCCGTTCACCCCAACTTCCGGGTTAAGCCGACAATTCGCTCAGAAGGCTTGAATCCGCCGCTTATTGTTGAATGGTTGCGTTCTGCTCGCGCCTTAACGATGCCGACCGTTTTTTTTTGCGAGCACTAAAGGTGTGACTCGGCGCCTCGCACTTGCGGGAGCCGCATAACCTGAGAAACTGTTCTATTCAGGGATGACTTCGATCGCACTGATCGAGGCATAGTTAACTGCGGGGGTGAAATAAATCTCGATTTTTCCTTGCGGCGTTGGTTCGATGTGCGGAAAGGTTTTGACTAGCGGTTGCGTGCCGGCCTCGCGAAAAATATCAAATCCCTTTAGAAGCATTTCTCCGTCACAGGAGACATCGAACACTCGACTGCCCACGCCGCCAATGCCACCATTTTGGACGCCAAACCAATGCTCCATGAAGTACAGTATCAAAGTGTATGTACCTGCCGCTACGACCGGAATTGCATAGTGGAAGTGGCCAAAACGATGCCATTCGTACAGTCGGCCATCGGGGAGTTTGGATAGATCGCCTCCGTAGCTGCTAAGGCGACCGCCAGAGAAATACCGGTCTGGGATCCAAACATCGCCGTTGGGGTCGCGATACGGAGAGTGGCCGACCACCAATCTGACGGGGAGCATGTGATGCGGAGTGCCTGGCAGAATTTCAACCGCATTTACGAAGGCCTCGGAATTGGCAAAGTCCAGGTGTATCGCTCCGTCGTTCTCTGGAGTCACATCGGTGAATATCTTTGTGGTGGCAATATCATCTCCACCCGCATCGTCCACCACATCCAGATTTGTCGGCGGTCCTCCGTTGATGGTGAACGCCACATTACGACTAGCCTCTTGCAGACCGGATGTTTCAGCAAAGAGAAGATGAACTTCATAGGTTCCCGGCGTGACCGGATACCTGCAGTGAAAGACTCCGCGTCGCCCGCCGGAAAATAGGAGTGGATCCTCGGTCCCTTGGATGGTGTGCCCCGAAACGGAAAATGGGGTTCCTCCTGAACAAAAATGATCGCTATCCCAGCTAGTACCTGCGCGATCGATGTATGGGGCAGAAGTATTTCCCACGAGCGCTCGAAGAATTTTCGCGGAGTTATAGCCCGGGGCAACAACGGCTTGGGCTTGCAAGGAGTCTTCGTGGACGCTCTTTTGGTCCCATTTCCTCCAAAGAAAAACCGAGAATGCTAAGATGGAAATAGCAAAAATGGCGGCGACGGGAATAATCCGTGAGAATGGCGCGAGCTTAATTCTGGATTTGCTGCTATTATCCTGTAGTCCGATTTTTTCCAGAGTTGACTCTTCTAGTGGCCGAGCTGGGATCTCCTGGTTTTCTTGAGCTACGCCATTTTCGGGGGAGGAAGGCTCATCCAAAGCTTGAGTGTGAGTGGGCCTGCCGACTTTCGATTCACCTGCAGCCTCTTC
This sequence comes from uncultured Acidobacteriota bacterium, assembly GCA_963767755.1. Taxonomy (GTDB): domain Bacteria; phylum Acidobacteriota; class Terriglobia; order Acidiferrales; family UBA7541; genus Acidiferrum. The sequence goes on from CAVYFO010000019.1 coordinate 66,142, forward strand.
CAGCCCATTGATGTGAATAAACTTGGGAACGTAGTGGCCGGGAGGCAGGCAAATATGAACGGGGTGTTCTGCCCCGGCAGTTCGATAGTAATCTTCGAGTCGCTTCCGGAGCGCGTGAGCAGTAACGCGTACTATTGTATCTACCTGCGGATCAAAGGATTCCGCACGTCCCAAGGCGTGAACCCCTATGCTGTACTCCTTAATTTCGTCGATCGACCCCTCGAAGTATTTCTCGCAGACAAAAGTTAGGAACCGGACGTGGTTGTTCGTCCGCCCGAACACACCCGAAGACAAAATGCCGTCTATTTCAGCGCGCTCGGCCTCAAGCTTGCTGACCTGCGATTGCACGTGGTCATCCCCTTAAGAATGGTCCCTTCGACTTACCATCCGGTGATTTGGGGAGAGTATAACCCAAATTTCGGAACATGCCACTGCGCCAACCCCTTGAAATCTCATCGACTTAGTTAAGAGGCACTGCAGCGCGGTGTAGTGAAGCGACATAACCCTGTCACATCGTCCGCCCCCGCTCGCTAACGGTGAATTCACGGTTAGCTAACTTCCCCTGGTAAGAGAATTACTGCTTTACTCCCTGCATTGAGAAATCAGATTCACCCCATTCATGGTGCAACTTCCTGAACCGTCCCATCGGCGGCCGGTCAGAGAAGTGGAGCAGTGGAAAAGCTATCGTGCCGCCCGAGGAGTGACCAAAATGATTCTGGCTCAGCGGAATTGTTCTTCCATGTTTTTTGGCACCGGATCTTCACGTCGCCTTCAGTTGGTGACGCTGAGTGTTCTTTTGATCTTGCTCGCACTGTGGTTTCTAACAGGAGCTGCAGGCTTCGCTGGCGCACAAGATATTTTCGGGCGCATCTCGGGCACTGTAACTGATTCCTCGGGCGCTACTGTGGCAGAGGCGAAGGTCACCATCGTGAACGAGGCGACGCTCATAAGACGCGTTGTTATGGCCGACAGCAGTGGCTATTTCGCAGCGGACGAGTTGCCTGCGGGAACGTATAGTTTGACTGGCGAGCGAACTGGGTTCAAGACCACCACAAGTAAGGGCAATGTCTTGTCGGCTGGCGGCCGGTTGACGGTGGACCTGAGACTGCAAGTCGGCGTGGTGACGGAGACTGTAACCGTGACTGCGAACGGAGATACTGTAAACACGACCTCGGGAGAAATTTCGACGACAATTACGCAGCAGCAAGTGCTGGATATGGCTTTAAATCAGCGTCACTACGAGTCGCTCGTCAGCCTGGTTCCCGGCGCCGCCCTGCAAGGTTCGGGAACGAACCCTGCCGCCTTAACGTCCAACTACAATAACAGCGTCGCGGACTTCAACGGGCAACGGTCGGACGGGCAGAACTGGAGCGTGGACGGCGGGTTCAACTTGGACTCCGGATCAAACGCCAGCACGTTCAATCAGGTCGGGATCGATTTTATTCAGGAAGTGGACGTGCAGGCTTCGAACTATGACGCCGAGTTCGGGCGCTCTGCTTCGGCCACGGTCAATGTGGTTACTAGAAGTGGTGGCGACCAATATCACGGCGCGGCTTTTGAATTCGTCCAAAACAATGACTTCAATGCGGAAAACGCAGGCACCAAGCTCACGAACCCAACTGCGACAGGCTACGCAGCCGTGCCACCTTTTCATTACAACGACTTTGGATGGGCCGCTGGCGGCCCGATTCCATATATCCAACCCAAAGGCAAGCTGTTTTTCTTTGCCGGACAGGAGTGGAAAAAATTTCGCGGGGTGTACCCAGGGTTGACGGCGGCATCAGTGCAGGAGACATTTCCCACAGCCGCGGAGGCAATGGGAAATTTTACCGACGTCTATAATGGCGGGACCGGACTCGTGCTTAAAACGCCGGCGGTGATCCCCGCGAGCTGCGGAGGAGTTTTCTTTACCGCGCCTAACGTGATAAACCCCACATGCATCACCGGCGACGGAGCGGCCGTTGCCGCTCTCTACACATCGGCGGCGAAGATGTCGGTGGCGGGCGCTTTGCCAACTTCGACGGCCTCCAACAACACTACCTTTAACCTCGCGAACCCCTTAAACCTGCGCGAAGATATCGTTCGGCTGGATGAACACCTAAATGAGAAGCACAGTTTTTATTTCCGGTATATTCACGACAACGTCGACATCTATAATCCTTATTCGACGTTCGGCGCTGGCGGGGCGGTTCCTGTAGACCCGGACCTGCGAAGTCGTCCTGGATACAACATCCAGTTGGGGTGGGTCTATGTGATAAGGCCAACCCTGATCAACGAAGTCAAATTCAACGCGGACTGGCATAGCCAAACGACCCCACTCCAAGGCACGGCCTGGATGAAGACCCCTTATGGGTTCCAGTTCATCCCGCCACTGGGAAATCCGTCGCAGTTCGCTGACGGGCTTCCGACGATTAGCTACACGGCGGTCACGAATTTTCCGACGGCCGCCCCAGCGGGCGTGAACGGTCCAGCACCAAACTACCTTGAGTCTCCCACCGCGGATATAAATCCGGCTGATAACGTTACATGGCAAAGGGGCAATCACTCAATTAAGTTCGGAGCGGAGTTCGCGCGAAACCGAAAGACTCAGAACTCGCGCACGAACTATGACGGCACTATCAATTTCAGCGCCAACGCCGGGGCGACTACCGGATCGAATTCAACAGGCGACCCTTTTGCCGACGCGCTCCTCGGCAACTTCAACAGCCTCGGGCAGAGTTCGGCTGTCACCACGGGGCAATTCCGCTTCAACGTTGTGGAGGCGTACCTCCAAGACACTTGGAAGGTCACCCGTAAGCTAAGCCTGGTTTTAGGCGTGCGCTACAGCTATTCGACGCCCACCTATGCCCAAGGCAACAACATGACGAACTTCGACCCATACACTTTCAACACGGGGCTCGACCCGACGTTTACAGGTGGCTTGGCGACTAGCAGCATCAACCCTGCTTCGCCCGGTCTTTGCAGCGGACCTCTCCTTAATGTTGTCGGCACTCCGACGCTCACCATCGTATGCAACGGATTGCAACGACCCGGTGGAGTGCCTTTCGATCAACAAGGCAGAGTCCCGGTTACCTATACCGATCCCCAGCTTTTGGCTTCGATACCTCCAACTGCGTACCGCGGTTTCTACAAGCCCGAGAATTTATGGGCCCCGCGTGTGGGCTTTGCATTTACGCCTTTCTCTGACAACAAGACGGTTGTTCGAGGCGGTTTCGGAATTTTCTACGACCATCCAGAAGGCAACGTCCTGGGGAATGGGGTCAACTCTCAAGGCTATGTACCGTGGGCACAGTCTGCATCGATCTCGGGGACTAACGCCTCACTTTCCGAGTACGATTCCGCGCCGGGCGCAGGCACGGTTACGGCGCCATCCACAATAAGCCTCAGCGGAGTTGATCCAAATCTGGTGGTTGCCCGCAGTTACCAGTACAGCTTGAGCGTGCAGCGTGAATTGCCGCGAGGCATGTTGCTGCAGGTTGCCTACGTAGGCAATTTGGGGCGGCACCTGCTGCGCACTCCCAGCTTCAACAATGCAAGCTGGACCGACCAGGCATACATCCCCGTTTCGCCAAATCCCAATACGCTCGCGTGCCCGGCCGGAATCAACAGCACTGCCTTTCAGTGCTCGGCCGCGGGCTTTGCCCCAACGGGCCTGTCTAAGGATCAGATTCGTCCGTATCTGGGATATTCCAGCATCAGCATGGCCCTGAGCGACGTAAATTCCAACTACAACGCTTTGCAAGTTAACCTGACGAAGCGCACCGGCATCTTGACTTCCACCATGTCCTATACGTATTCGAAGACGATGGGAGATGGCGGTGGCGCGGGTGACGCTTACAATGAAAATCCCGAGCCAGAATGTCCGTTTACTTGCCTTATCAGCACTGCTTCCAATCCCGTTCTGGTCAACGGTGGAATCAAGGCGGTAGCCGGTGGAACGCAAACAGGCGGTGTGGTGGAGAGTTGGAAGCAATATGATTATGGCAAAGTGAGTTTTGACGCGACGCACATTGTGGCCGCTACTTTCACCGTCGAGTCACCCTGGGGCAAAAATATGACCGGCTCCGAGGGTGGAGTGGTGAAAGGGTGGTCGTTGAGCGCGCTGATGCACTATCAGTCCGGCTCGCCGCTCACTGCGACGGGGTCGCAAGCCCTCGGTCTCAACGGTTCCAATGTGTCCAGGCGCGGAGCTTTTGTTCCCGGCCAATCGCTGTCATTCAGCGGTACGTGCGCGAATCCGAAGGCGATCTGCTGGGTCAATCCAGCCGCCTTTGCACTGGGGAGCCCACTAGGCGCGGGTGACGCTTCCATTGGCGACATCATAGGCCCCAACTTTTATCAGTGGGATCTTTCCTTGCGGAAGGTTTTCAATCTGCCTTTCAGGGAAGGAATGCGCCTGCAGTTCCAGGCAGATGCGTTTAACGCCTTCAACCGGGTCAACTGGAACAATCCGAACGTCGGCAACGCTGGATCCTCCACGTTTGGACAGATCACTGGATCCCTGCCGGCCCGCGTGCTTCAGTTTGGAGGAAAATTTATTTTCTGATTCCAGGTCTGCCGGGGGTCGATTGCCAACACGCGCATCGATTCCGGCACCTTTGTGTTTTCTTGGATAAAACTCGCTCATGACCAAACTGCTCCGCTTTTCGGCAATCGCATTGTGCTTGGCTCTCGTGCAAACGCGCGGCGCAGCGCAGGTTGCCCCGCTAATTGCGAATGTCGGTGCGCGTCAGACTATCAGCTTGGATGGCCAATGGCAGGCGATCGTGGATCCCTACGATGTCGGCGCCTTCGACTATCGTGACAAGCCGCTGCGGAATAATTCGGCCTTCTTTAAGAATTACAAGCCTCAATCCAAGTCTGAACTTGTTGAATATGATTTCGCTACTTCGGGCCAGCTACATGTGCCCGGGGACTGGAATACGCAGCGCGAGTCGCTGCTGTTTTATGAAGGAAGCGTCTGGTACGAGCGGAATTTCGACTATGCAAAGTCTCCAAATAAGCGGCTGTTTCTTCATTTTGGAGCGTGCAATTACTTCGCCGCGGTCTATTTGAACGGGGAAGAGCTTGGTGAGCACGAGGGCGGGTTCACCCCATTTGACTTCGAAATTACGGACCGCGTCAAAGAACAAGGCAATTTCATCGTCGTCAGGGTCAACGACAAACGAGAAAAAGATCAAGTCCCCACCGATAATACGGATTGGTGGAATTACGGGGGAATTACGCGCCCCGTGACACTGCTCGAAGTGTCAGAGACTTTTGTTCAAGACTATTTCATCCAGCTTCAGAAAGGGTCAACTCGCCAAATCGCGGGCTGGGTTCAACTCAATGGCCCAAACCTTCAACAGACAGTTACCATTCGCATTCCAGAGGCGGGGCTGACCAAAATATTCCAGACGGATGCGCGAGGACGCGCGCAATTTTCTTTTGCCGCCGACCTGACGCTCTGGACCCCGGAGAATCCCAAACTGTACGCGGTGGAGGTCGCTGGCCAGACCGACAAGGTTGTAGATCGCATCGGCTTCCGCTCGATTGAAGCTCGCTCCACGGACATTCTCCTCAACGGGAAGCCCGTTTTCCTGCGCGGAATCAGCATGCATGAAGAAGCGCCGATGCGCTCTGGCCGCGCCTGGAGCGAAAACGATGCGCGGACGCTCTTGACTTGGGCAAAGGAACTGGGCTGCAATTTCGTTCGCCTCGCGCACTATCCTTATAACGAATCCACGTTGCGCATGGCCGACCAGATGGGATTGATGGTTTGGGCTGAAGTGCCTGTCTATTGGACAATTCAGTGGGAAGATCCAAGCACGCTGCAGAACGCGGAAAATCAGCTACAGGATATGATCGCCAGAGACCATAATCGCGCCGCTCTCATCATCTATTCCGTTGGGAACGAGACCCCGATCAGCGATGCCCGGAATCATTTTCTGCGAGAACTCATTCAGGAAGCCCATTCCGCCGACTCCACGCGCCTTGTATCTGCCGCCCTTCAGAGCACGCAAGTTGCGGCCGGAAACCGCATGACCATTCACATCGATGATCCCATCGCCGGCGATCTCGACGTTCTCGGCAATAATGAATACATCGGCTGGTACTCCGGACGCGCTGAGGATGCGGATAGGATCGATTGGATCTCGCCCTACAACAAGCCCTTGATCATGAGCGAATTCGGGGGTGACGCCCTCTATGGCGCTCAAGGCGATGCCGCTACGCGTTGGACCGAGGAATATCAGGAAAATCTCTACCAGCATCAGCTCGCCATGCTGAAGCGCATTTCCTTTCTTCGCGGAATGACGCCATGGGTTCTCATGGATTTTCGCAGTCCACGGCGAACGCTCCCGCGTTTTGAGGATTATTTCAATCGCAAAGGACTGCTCACAAATCTAGGCGAGAAGAAAAAAGCCTTCTTTGTGTTGCAAGATTTCTATCGCGAGTTACAGAGCACTCATGAACCAAACTAGCTAAGTTGTTTCAGTCAGATATTTGCAAATCACTATCTAAGCTTGCTTCAAAGTGTCTTTTTTCGGTTTCATCAGTGCCCCTCGGATTGCACCCGTGTGACGGGCAACCCGAAAGTAGTGACTTAGGCCCTGGAAGCGGTTATCCGAAAAGTGAAAATCGAGCCCATCCTCAATGCCCGGCCAGGCGTAAGTGGAAACGAGAAAACTTTTGGCAGCTGGTGGTTTTTTTCGGGTTCTTGGGCGTTCAAGCATTTTGAACGCAGACCTCGCTATGGGTGTTTTCAGTGGCCGGCTGGTTTCTGGTCGGGGGGCGGCGGCATGGGCGGAGGAGCGAACTTGGCGTCGTCTACGGGGACGTTGAGTTGAGCTTGCTCGACCTGGATGGTGAAGCGACCACCGGGACGGGCGAGGGTCCACTGGAAAGGAATTTTGACGCCGTCCTGGTCGCGGTAATCGGCGTAATCGATTTGCGTGGGATTGCGGCCTAGAGGAGTCTGCGCGTAGCGGACGAGGCGAAGCAGCAGGCCGGATTGCTGGTCGAAATAGAGACGCAAGGGGGTCTGGCCTTCATTGTGGCCGACGACCAGATAAGTATCGTGGCCATCGATTTTTTCGCCGGGAATGACGGTAAACTTTTTGTAGAGAGTTTTGAGGTCAGCGGCGAAATAAAGGTCGGCGCTGATGCGCTCAGCTTCATTTTCGGCGGCGGACATGAGATGGGCGTGGCCGTTGTTGCTGAGCCAGCCTTGCTGGCCATCGAAGGCGGTGATGCTCTCGCCGTTCGGCATGTGCATGATGGAAATGCGCTTGTCGGGGGCTTTGGAATACACCTCGATGGGAAGCTGATGGCCGTTGGCGGTGAGTTGGCCTTTTTGGACGAGGCTGGTGACTTTCTTGAGGGCGGGCTCGCCACCGATGGCGGCTAGATATTTATCGAGAAGCTGATCGGCGGGCGGGAAGACGGGTTTCGCTGCGCCGGGCGCGGCCGCGTGTTCGGCCTCGGGCGCGGGCTCGACATCGCTGATGATGGGAGTGCCAACGGGATCGGCGGCGCCGCGATGGCAGGAATAGCAGGTGACATCGAGATGGCCTTCGAAATTGTCCTTGTCGATGGCAAACATCATTTTCATCATTTTGCGCGCCGTTTGTTTGGTTTTCTTGTCGTCCTTATCGAACTCCATGCCGTGCTCGCCGCGGACATGGCAGAATTCGCATTCGACGCCGAGCGAAGCGGTGATGAATTGCATGGCGGGAAAGATTTGATCGGCGGGAACGTCATTGAGGACCTTGAGATTCTTGAATTGGTCACCCGCGAGTTTGGGAGCGGCGGGAGCTTGCGGAGGACGGGGCTGGGCTTTGGCACCGGCAAGGGCCAAGCCTGTGCTCAATGCCAATCCACAGAGAACGATGGTTACGTTGCGTCGGTTCGAGATCATGCGCGGCTCCCTTATCGATTATTTTGCGAGGAAAAGTGTATCAGAAGCAGGCCTCGACCGGGCGTGCGGAAATTGCCGCGGCTCGGAGCGTGCCGCTCAGGCGGAAAGTTCGCCGCGCTTTGCGAGAGCAGTAATGCGGTCGGCGGCGCGGAAAGCGAGCGCTTCGATGGTCATGGTGGGCTGGCCGCGGCCGGAAGTGACGAAGCTGCTGCCGTCGCAGAGAAAAAGATTTTTTACGTCGTGAGTGCGGTGATCGGAATTGATGACGGAGGTCTTGGGATCGTTGCCCATGCGACAGGTGCCGAGCAGATGGACGCTGAACTCCTGTTCTTGCGCGGGATAGGACCAAACTTTTTGGGCGCCGGCGGCATCCAGCAATTGCGCCGCGCGGACGTTCAGCCAATTGCTCAGCTTGAGGTCGTCGGGATGATCCTTGTAGGTCATACGGAGGGCGGGAAGGCCCCAGGCGTCCTTGACGTCGGGATCGAGCGAGAAACTGTTGTTGGCGACGGGAAGCGACGTGCCGTGGCAAAGGATTTCGACGGTGCGCGGGAAATTGTGGCTCAAAACATCTTTGTAGGCCTTGCCCCAACGGGGAGTGCCCGGAGGGAGAGTGCCAAGAGCAAAACTGATCGGCGTCATGTCAAAGCGCGCGTCCATGCCACCGCCGCCGCGGAAGCCGACTTTGTTGGGGTCGAGTTCGTAAAAATCGTGGAGGACGCGGCTGACGGCGAAGCCTTTGTAATCGTTCAAGGGATATTCGAAGACGCCGAAGGAACTCGCGCCGCTGTTGAACATTAAATGCTTGCCGACGATGCCGCTGCTATTGGCGAGGCCATCGGGAAATTGCTTGTTGGCGGAGAGAAGGAGGAGGCGGGGAGTTTCCGCGCCGTTTGCGGAGACGATTACGGCTTTGGCTTTCTGGCGCTGGACGTTGCGGTCTTTGTCGAAATAGATGGCGCCGGTGGCACGGCCGTTGGCGTCCATCTCGATGCGATGAACATAGGAGTGCGGGCGAATTTCGCAGCGGCCGGTTTTCTCGGCCATGCGGACGGCGCTGGCGAGCGAGCTGGATTTCGCGCCAACTTCACAGGCAAAACCGAGGCAGAAGCCGCAATTGACGCAGGCGCTGCGTCCCGGGCGAGGCCGCGAGAGAATCGCCATGGGAGCGGGGAACGGATGCCAGCCGAGTTTGCGGGCGCCGCGTTCGAAAAGGACGCCAGAGGATTTCGTGGGGAGAGGCGGCATGGGATAGGGCTTGGAGCGAGGCGGATCGAACGGGCTGGCACCGGCCTCGCCGGAAACGCCGATCTCCCATTCGACTTTGGTGTAGTAGGGCTCGAGGTCGGCGTAGGTGATGGGCCAATCGGCGAGATCGGCGCCGGGAGTGGGGCCGAAGCGGCTTATTTCGGTGAAGTCGATGTCGTGGAAGCGCCAGAAATTCGCGGTGAAGTGAATGCTCGTGCCACCGACCAGGCGACCGTACATGACGGCGCGCTGGAGCTTGGCTTTTTCGTCGGGCGTTTTGCGGAAAGTATTAGGCTGAAGGTCGGGATGATTGGTGTAAAGATTTTCGGTGAAGACGCTGATTTCGTCGTGAACGAAATCTTTTTCGGTCATGTAAGGGCCCTGCTCAAGCACGACGACGCGGAATCCGTTGGTGGATAATTCCTTGGCGAGAATGCCGCCGGCAGCGCCGGAGCCGATGATGACGAAGTCGACTTCGTCGGTGGTTTTATATTGGGGCTGGTCGATGGTCATGATTTCGTTTTGACCGGGTCGGGCGGGTTCGGCTGCCAACCGGGATAGTCCTTGTCGTAATAGCCGAAGGGGGGCTGGAACATGTGGGCGGGATCGCGGCCGATGGCTTTCCAGCCGACGGCATCGCGATTGCCACGGCGATCGGAGTCGGGGTCGATCAGAAAACCGGAGATGGTGTCTACACGAATCGTTTCAAAGAAAGATTGAGCGGCGCCGCGACGACGGAGGAACTGCCGCTTGGCTGCATGAGACTGGTCGTCGAGGGACTCGAGGACCTGGTCTTGCTGCTCGGGCGTGGCGGCGGAAAATTTTTCAATGCCGGGACACATTTCGCTTACTCTGGCGTGAAGTTCGGGAAGGCCTTCGGCGTAGACTTTTTGACTGGCCTTCGCAAAAGTGACTAGGGCGCGGTCGATAAAGAAGACGACGCCTGCTTCGCGAGCACCAGGCGTGTCGGTGCTGGGGATGATGCGGGCGGAGACAGCTTCGACTTCGGCAGCTTGTTCGGGCGAGAAAAATTCAAAATTGGGAGGCGCGGTGGATTTTGCGGCCTCGCGAGCATGGGCGGCGGCCGAGAGCATGGTGGGCCAGTGCGCGGCGACCCAGGCGGCGGACATGCCGGCCAGACCGTGCGAAAGAAGTTCCCGGCGAGTGAAAGTGTTCTTCATAAATGGTGGCGCAAAGGCGAGCGAAGTGAATGTATGCTGTGGGCGGAACAGGGTCAAGCGGAAACCGCCCAAGCACGCAAGCCATTCCGGCCGATTTGGCCTGCTCGTTTGCGGAATATTGCGGGGCTAGTGTACGATTTCGCTCACACAAGGGGAAAATCAAATTCCCGATTGGTCGCAGCAAAAGAATGGCTACCTTTACAGGCGCAATAGGAACCGGAAGCAAATGGCTGCTCGACAAGATTGTCGGCGTGCTCGCGGCGACAGGCGTCAACCCTAATTTTTTGACGTTTCTCGGTTTGGTGGTGAATTTTATCGCAGCGGCAAATTTTGCGCTGGGCAATTTCCGGATTGGCGCGATTATCATCTTTTTTGCGGGTTTCCTGGACATTTTGGATGGGCAAGTGGCGCGTCGGCAGAACCGCGTGACGGCGTTTGGCGCGTTTTATGATTCGACGCTCGACCGGTACGCGGACATGGCGCTGTACATGGGGCTGCTGGTGTATTACTCGGTGAGCGGGCGGACGCCGTATGTGGTGCTGGCGGCGGTGGCCACGGCGGGATCGGTGATGGTGAGTTACGCGCGGGCGCGAGCGGAGTCGCTCATTCCTCTGTGCAAAGTGGGCTTCATGGAGCGGCCGGAACGGCTGGTCTTATTGATTATTGGCGGCATCACGAACCGCATGGGCGCGGTGCTTTGGGTGATTGCGGTGGTTTCGACGATCACGGTGATCGACCGGATTGTGTTTACCTGGCAGGAAACGAAAGCGGGCCGCACGATTCCTTGGATCAAGCTTCCTTCGTAATTTATTCCTTCAGCCTTTAGCGACGATTCAGGAGATTAAGTTTGCGGTTCTTCTAATTCTGCTTCGACGGGAGCGGAGATGATTTTGCGCACGCGCTCGCGCAACGCCGGCACGTCTTTTTTGGTCATTCCTTTTGTTTCGATGATGTCGTGAAGATGTACGGTGACGGTCGCGGGCCAAAGCATCCAGTGGCCGGTCCGATGCTGTTTGAAGGAACCGACCAGGCTGACGGGCACAATCGGAATGCCGAGCTGCTGGGCGACGCGGAAACCGCCTTCTTCGAATTGATCGACGTGGCCGTCGCGAGTGCGTTTCGCTTCCGGAAAAATGATGAGGCTGGTTCCGCTGTCGATGGCGTCCTGCGTGAGGCGCCACATGCGCTTAAGATCGGAGGGGCGGCGCACATCGGGAACGGGAACGTTGCCGAAGCGCTTCATGAGCCAGCCGTAGGCGGGGATTTTGAAATGGGATTCGAGTTCCCAGCCGCGGACGTATTGTGGAATGGCGCAGTAGAGCAAGAAGGGATCGAAGAGATTGACGTGATTGACCATGAAGAAACAAGTGCGTTGGGGATCGAATCCTGGCGAGCACATAGCTACCACGCTGACGCCCGAGAGATAAGCGATGCGGCGGCAAAAGCTGCGCTGAAGCCAGTCGTGCTTGTGCGGGTCCAGGAAAATTCCGAGCAGAACGAGCAGCGGGGCGACAACGAAGAAATGCAGGCCGCTGAGAATCCAAAGAAACGCGCTGCGGAGCGCAAGCAGTCCGCGCTTCATATATAGATGTCCACGGCGGCGGGGATGACGTCGAGGGCAACACACTCGAGAGCGGCGATTTCGCCGTCAATCAGGACATCCACGGGAACTTTGATGCCAAATTCGATGTGGCGGACAGCGCGCCGCGAGGCTAATGGATGTTGAATGTGCGTGCCGTCGTAGAGCCTGGGCAACATGCGCAGCAAACCAATTCGACCGATCGGGCCCCAGCGGACAAATTCGATCAATCCGTCCGTGGGATCGGCTTGAGGAGCGATGAGCATGGTTCCGCCGGTGAATTTGCTGTTGCTAAAGGAAAGAAAGAGGCAGCGAGTTTCGTTCCAATCCTTGTCATCGTCGCAGCGCAAGCGAAACGCACGGCGACGCAGTTGGATGACGCGCACAAAAACGCCGAGCAGGTAGCCCAGATAGCCGAAGGGCTTGAAATAGCGATTGGTGAGGGAGCCGACGTCGGCGGTGAAGCCAAGGCTGAGAAGATTGAAGGAGTAGATCTCGCCTTTGGTGTGCGTGAGGCGCAAGAGATCGACGGACCGCTTTCGGCCTTCGATTAAGGCTTGCAGAGAGGCTTCGGAGCCGTCCTTCGCAAAATCACGGAGAAACGAATTGCCAGTTCCGAGCGGCAGGAAGCCCAGCTCGATACGTTCTTTCCCATCGGCGCGTTCGTAAACGCCGTTCAGAATTTCATGCGCGGTGCCGTCGCCGCCCACGGCGATGAAGCGGCGATAGCCTTGCTGGTACGCTTCGCGTGCAAGCTCGACGGCATGACCGGGCCCGGTCGAGGCCACGACGTCAATCTTCAAACCTTTTTCGCGCAGACCTGCCAGGGCAGGCCCGGCCAGTTTGGCCGAGCGGCCGCCACCGGCGGCGGGGTTGACGATGGCGAAGAAGTGCTGTTTCAAAACCAGACTAGCTCCTCAAGCGAGATGCTCTGTCTCACAACGGCAAAAATGCAGCTGCGCGGTCGAGCTTTGCAAGCCGCTCGGCAAGGGCGTTTCGCTTTATTTTCAGCGAAGCGGTGCGCGGAAAATCTTCGTTATACAGGACCACTCCGTGAATGCGCTTGTAATTCAGAAGCTTGTTGTTGCGCGCAGAAATGTCGCGGCGGAGATCCTCGGAGTAAGTCTGGCCGGGCTCGAGATGGAGCGCAAGCAAGAGCTGTTCGCCAACCATCGTGCGCTGCGGCCAGATGTAGTTGGCGGCGAAGACGCAAAATTCCTTGACGGGAAGACTTTCGAAAACCGATTCGATGTCCTCGGGATAAATATTTTTGCCTTCCTCGGTGACGATCATGTTTTTCTTGCGTCCGAAGAGCTGCAAGTGGCCGGCGGGATCGAAGCGGCCGAGATCGCCGGTCATCAGCCAGCCGTCAAGAATGGTTTCGGCGGTCAGCTCCGGTTCATTTAGGTAGCCGGACATGATGGTTCTGCTGCGAACGGAGACTTCGCCGATGCCTTCCGCGCTTGGGTTGAGGATGCGAACTTCCATTCCGGGAAGAGGCTTGCCAACGGTGTCTGCGCGAAATGGTTTGAGGTCGTTTACGGTGATCGCGGTGCCTGCTTCCGTCAGGCCGTAGCCATTGGCGACAGGGATGCCAAGATCATAGAAAAATTGCAGGGTTTGCGGCTCGGTAAAAGCGCCGCCGACGATGATGGTGCGAAGCTCGCCGCCGAACGGTTCGTGGACTTGTTTTAGCAGGCGGCGGCTGAGACCGAGGCGCGGACGGCCCTTCGTGAACGCCTTGTTGATGGCGATTAGCGCGTTGAGCGCTTTGCGTTTGCCCGATGAAAGCCCGTCGAATCGCGCCTGCAAGCCTTTCTGCAAATTTTTTAGGACGAGGGGAACGAGGCTGACGTAAGTGATTTTGTATTTTGCAAATGCTTCGCGGACGTATTCGGGCCGAAGCGTGCGCAAATGGACGACCGTTGCGCCGCAAATGAACGGGCCGAAGAAGCCCACCATGAAATCGATAGCGTGGTTTGTCGGCAGGATGCTGAGGTAACGAACGCCCGGGGCAAACGGATAAATCGAGGTGAGCGCGACGCACTGTTCGAGGTAATTTTCGTGCGTCATCATGCAGCCTTTGGGGCGGCCGCCGGTGCCGGAAGAATAGACGATGCAGGCAACGTCCCGCCGCGAGCGAGGAACGAAAGTTGGTTCGCCCTCGGCGCGAAATTCTTCCCAGCGCTGGGCGCCGGCGAGATCGGCGTTGGCTGGGGCTTCCGTCACGAGAACGGTTTGAACGTTGGCTGCTGTTCGTCTTGCTGCGCCGCTCAGCTGGCGCCAAATGGGATACTCAGTGACCAAAACTTTTGCCCCGGAGTGCGTGAGGAGTTGCCACTGCTCATCCGGCGTGAGTTTGTAATCGAGGGGAACCAAAACGCCGCCGGCGTAAAAAATCGCATAGGCGGAAATCAGCCACTTGGACTGATTGGTCATGATAATGCTGGCGCGATCACCGGCAGCGAAGCCCGCGTCTTGCAGCGCCCTGGCGAGCGGATGCGCGCGATCTTTGAAATCCCGGTAGGTCAGGCGCTCTTTTTCGCGCTCGCGGTCGGCTTCGATCAGGCAGACTTCGTTTGAAAATTCCTGCAGCGCATCCTTCAGCGCCGCGCCGATGGATTGATATTTAGAGAGGTCCAGCATTACAGGCGGGACTGAATCCTCGAAGCAAGAGTGCGGAAATCGCTCACGCCTTGGACTTCGTAATCAGGAAGCTCGATGCCGAAATGGTTTTCGAGGCGGCTGAGCATTTCGAGCGTTTGCAGGCTGTCGATGCCGAGCTTCTTAAAAAAATCATCTTCTGGCGCGAGCGAGCCTGCTGGCACATTGAAGTGCTTCGACGCCAGATCAAGAATTTCCTGGGTGGTTTGCTCAAGGGTGCGCATGGAAGCTTAAATTTACCATTTTCCGGAGGAAGAAAGAAAATGCCGTGCAGTACGATACCGCGCCTCTTCTGGCGAGAGCATTACGGCAAATAGGGCATAGCGTCGGTGGATTCGACGAATTTTTTGAGTGCGGCCATGACCGTGGGGCGCGCGAAGAGTTCGCAGAAAAGATCGATTTCGCGGCGCAGGTCTTCGTGGGGTATGGGCTTGATGAATTTTTTCGCTGCGGCGCGCGTGACGGCGTCAAACTTAACGATTTGAGCCGCGGTCGCGCGGGCGATGCGAAGTGCCTCTCCTTCGGCGGCGAGCTGCGCGACAAGTCCCACGGACTGCGCACGAGCAGCATTGATACTGCGGCCCGTCAAAAGCAGATCGCGGACAAAGGCATTGCCGAGGTCGCGCTTCAAGCGAGGGATGCCGCCGAAGCCGGGGATGAGGCCGAGACGCAGTTCGGGAAAAGCGAAACGGGCCATCTTATCCGCAATGATGATGTCGCAAGTGAGGGCGAGTTCGAATCCGCCGCCAAAACACACGCCGTGAACTGCCGCGATCGTGGTGAAGGGCGCCGCGTCGATAGCGTTAAAGACCGCATGGATGCGCTCGATAAATGAACGGACGCCGGCGAGGCGCTCTTTCTCGAGGAGTTGCGCAGCGGCGTGATAGAGCTCGCGCAGATCGGCGCCGGCGGAAAAACCATGCTTGCGGTCGCTGGAGATGATACACACGGCGGTTTCCGGCGCGAGCGTCGGAAAACCGGCGACAAATTGTTCGAGTTCCGCCAACATCGCGGTGCCGATTTCGTTGGCGGGTTCGCGGTCGAGCGTTAACTCGATCACGCCGTCGCACCAAACCCATCGCAGGGTTTTGCCGGTGAACGACTTCATGACTGGCTTCCGGCGGCGGCTTTGCTTTCCAGCGCCTCGGCGTACATGGAATTGATTTCCGTGGCCAAGCGCGCGCTGATGGCGTCGCGGCGCAGTTTGCCCATGACGGTTAAGAGTCCACTTTCGGGAGTGAAGCTCTCGGAAAGCACCGTGAAATTGCGAATTTGGCGGTAGTGCGGAAGCTCTTGATTCAAGGTGTCCAAGGCCGACTGCACAGCGGCGCGCTCGACGGGGCCCGCCACAAGCGCGCAGAGGAAGCCGCGTCCATTGCCAACAACAACGACTTGCTGCGCATTGGGAAGCAAACGAGCAAGCTTCTCTTCAAGCGGCTCGGGAGCAATCTTGTGGCCCGAGTTTAAGACAATCAGATTTTTGATGCGGCCGATGATGCGCCAATTGCCGCTCACATTGGATTCCCCTTGATCGCCGGTGTGAAACCAGCCATCTCGCAGCACGCGCGCCGTTTCTTCGGGACGATTCCAATAGCCGGGGAAAATATTGGGGCCACGGACGATGATTTCTTCGTTTTGGCCGACCTTCATCTCGATGCCATTCACCGCCGTGCCCACATAACCGGGTTCCACGGGAATGCGAGGATCATCCAGCGTGCAAATGGCGGTCGTTTCCGTGAGGCCATACGCCTGAAGCACGGGAATGCCGAGCATGAGAAAAAACTGCTGCGTTTCCGGTGCGAGCGGCGCCGATCCGCAAATCAGAATGCGAATATTTGGCCCGAAGCGATCCTTGACCTTGCTGAAGATAAATTTCCTTCCCAGAGCAAGCCAAAAGGCATCCATGGCGCGACCCCGGCCAACGTGTTTCCGCGACCATGCGTCGCGCGCTTTTGCGTAAAGTTTGCGGATGGGGGCGGCGCGCTTCGCGAGCGCCTCCTCGACGCCGCGGCGAACGCGTTCAAGAAGCGTGGGCACATTCAAAAAATAGTGCGGAGAAGCGAGGCGAATTTCGTCCGCGAGCTTGGTGAGATCCGTGGAAAGGGTGAGAACGCTCTCCCGCGAAAGACAGGTGAGCAGGAGGATCCACGAAGCCGCGAAATTAAACGGTCCGTAGTGGAAGACGCGGTCGGGTTCGTGTGTCGCGCCCATTAGTAAGTCGAACCGCTCGCGGGTACAGGAAAGCATGTGCGTGACGTTGCCGACGTTCAGACAAACGCCTTTGGGCTCGCCGGATGTGCCAGATGTGTAGATGATGGTGACGAGATCGGCTCCCTGGCGAGGAATCGGCGGTTCGAGCGGAGGCGCTTCCGCCGCGGCCTCTTGCAACACTTCGTCAAATAGAACGAGCCTTCGCGCGCTCGACCATTGCGGCGGCAGCGCTTTCGCCACGGCCTCACCCAGCGAGACGTCACTGGCAAAAAGAAATCGCGGGAGACAATCTGTCATCATCGCGGCGAGTTCCGCGGGCGCCTGCCGCGCATAAAGAGGCACGACGATAAGGCCTTCGGCAAGCATTGCGAGATTAAAGGCCACCCAGCGCGCGGAATTGGGCGCGAGGAGCGCACAACGCTCGCCGGGCTGAAGCCCCGTACGGCGCAGATGCAGGCGCACCCGCTGAACCTGCTCGAGCAATTCCTTTCCGGAAACGCTGACGAACTGCTCGCCATGGATTTCGCGCAGGACGACTCGGCTATCGGCCCGTTGCAACTGCGCGAAAATATCCTCGAGAAAATTCGGCATGGAGTCTAGGTCCCGGCCGCGGCGGTGGTCATCGCGACGCGGTCCCGGCCACAGAATGTTGCGGGGCGGCGGAAGCGTCGTAGCGCCCGGCAAGTTGCAGCAGCGTATCGCTCAGCGGCGGGAGATAGTCCTCCCAGGAGAAAACGCCGGAACGCAGCGGAAACTCCGGATACGTGCGGCGCATGGCGTCTTCAAGGAAGGTGCCCATGCGCGCCATGACTTTGAGATTGCGCACGACGGTTTTCCCGATGCCATCGCGCACCGAATCCACCTCGGCCACCAGCGTGTCCATTATTTTTATAAGTTTGGGCTCGAGTTCGGGATCGTCGACGGTCAGGAAGAGATGCTGATGCCCGCGTTCGCGCATGAGATTGCGGATGCGCTCGTCCATCGTCACGCCAGCCGAGGCCACCAGCGTGGGCATGGACGTTACGATGCCGTGATAGCGCGAGGACACCATGTAGGTAGCGCAGCGAAGGAGCGAAACCATCTGGAACATGTCGTAGTCGTCGGAAGTGAAGATCGGAATTCCCGGCAGGGCTTGCGCGATGTCGCGGCAGGCCACGGCGTCCAGCCTTTCCATCGCGACGAGAACGGGAAAGACACGGTGGCGCTCGGTGAAAGACTTCATTGCGTTGATGAACGCGGAAATGTAGCGCCGATACTTTGCTTCGACCTCGGTTCCTGACTGGAAAAAGTAGACGGTGCGGTACTGGCTGTCTTTGTAAGCGCCCGTGGTTGCGCGCGCGATATATTTCCCGATAGAGGCTTTCACCGGCCAGACGAAGGGATGAATGGGACAAACCGCGAGCACGGGAGTTTTCTCATCCCAGCCGGCGTCGCGCAAAACTTTGCGGCCATAAGACTGCGGGTGCGGTTCGAATGTCCAGGCTGTGTCCGTTCCGAGTTCCGTGGGGATGCCCAGAGAACTCAGGAGCTTCTGCGATTCCTCGTTGCGGGTGATCACCAGCGAGTCGTGGACGTAGCGCTCGCACATTTTCTCAACGAGGCGATCCATGTGACCCGCTTCGCCTCCGTAGCCAAGAGAAAGTTTGTTTTCCGCGGAAGCGAGGCCGAGCGAGCCGATCATCATGGTGGTCAACGCGTTGGCGAATTTGCTTTTGAACATCGAACCTTCGCAAGCGATGACGCCGTGACTTTGTTTGACCTCGCGGAACAAGAATGGTGGAAACACATCGGGGAGATAAACCTGCCGCGTGCCATCGAAATAGCCGCGCGTGCGGTCGAAACTCTGCGTCATCACGCTGAAGTCGACAATCTCCGCGCCGAGCACGTGCCGCACTTGCCGCAACATTTCCTGCACGCGGACGTCCGAGCCGGTGTTGCGCGTGCCGTTGTAACCGGCGAAGAGCAAGCGCAGCTTTTCGCCGGGTGTCCATCTCTTGCCGAGACCGAACGTCCAGCCCAATCGTCTGATTTCAATCAGCGCGCTGACCCACGCAACGAGAAGAAAGTCCGTCATACGCGGGCGCCTCCGGCCGCGGCGGATTTTTCCGGGGAGTCCATGCCGAGCTCCATTTTCGGCCACGGTTTTGCCGGATAGCGAAACTTATTTTGGCGCGAGAATTTTAACAGCGGATAGGCGTAGCTCGAAAACTTTGCGGGCGCTTCTCCCAGTTCAGCCACGACGCGAGAATTGTCGAAGACCGTGTTCCAATCCAGGTAGGGCCAGAAAACTTTCAAGAGCGACGCTCCGTGAGCCATGGCGCTTTTCCCGTTCGAAAGACGATTCACGGTACTCGAAAACGGGCCGCCCATCCACGGCCAGTACGCAGGACGACGCCATCCGCCCGCTTCCGCAAGCGCATCGGTCAATTCCTTGTAGGTCTGCGAGCCGGTACCGGACGACAAATGATAAATACCGTGAGCAGGCTCTGCCTTCTGATGAATCGTCACAATAGCTTTGCTGACGTAATTCGCCGGCACGATGTCGATTTTATCCCGAGAGCGAAGCGGAAGAACAGGCAATCGCACCAAAACATCGAAGGCCTGCACCATATCAAATTGCGAGGTTTGCTCGTGGCGGCTGTCGCCGAGGACGATCGCTGGCCGGAAGATCGTATGCGGAACGTCGGCGAGAAGCTGGTGAATCATGTGCTCGCCGAATTTTTTCGTTCGCGCGTAGGGATCGTAATCGGAACGCGCCCAATCGATGGCCGCATCTTCGCTGACGACTTCGTTGTGGCGCTTCCCGGCAACGGCCACCGTGGACACATGGGAATAGCGCCGCAGACCGTTGCGGTTCTGGGCGCGTCGGGCCAACTGAATCACTTCGAGGCCGCCGCGTAGATTCACGTTGAGGCACTGCCGTTCCGATTTACGGTTCAGCGAAGCGGCGCAATGAATGATCGAATCGGTGGTGTCGACGAGCGCGTGATATTCGTCAGCGGCGAGGCCGAATCGCTGGCTGGTCAGGTCTCCGCAAAAGATGCGCACACGAGAGGAAACGTAATCGTAAAACTCACGGAAACCCAAATGAAGCTGCAGAGAAGTCCACAACCGCTGGCGCGCTTCTTCTTCGTTCTTTGCGCGAACCAGAAGATTCAGCTTGTCGCGGTGCTCGGCGAACAACCCTGCGGCAACGTAACTGCCCAGGTATCCGGTCGAACCGGTTACGAAGATCGCCATAGTGGATCCGGCGGAGTCGAGGAATTTGTGATTACAGCGGCCCGTGCGTTCTCGGGAGACCAGTCCAGCTCGCGGGGAGCTCGTGTTTCCAGCGGACGGCCCTCCATCAACGGATAGCACCACCGGCGGAGCGCGGGTATGTGCACGTTAATCCAGTAATCCCACCAATCGATCGATTCGGGAGCGAAATCGAAAATGTCTTTCTCTTCCGGTGAGAGCGCGGCGGAAAGCAACCTCGCGTTTTCGCATTCGAAGACGTGCTCGTTGTGGAGAATGAACGGCTCGTAGAGTTCTATTAATCTTTCGGCGCGAATGAGGTCACGCTCTTGTTTGGCGAGTGGCGCTTTCTTCATGTGCATCGAAACGGCGGCGCGATTGATGCGCGAGACGACCGCTTTCTGCATCGGAATCGACAGCCGCTCGTAGCGCTGCTTCGACACAGGTATCGTTTCGAATTTCACTTTGAGCCAATGCTCAATTCCCTGCTGGGTGCGATAATGCTTGCGATGCGCGAGGCCGGTCAGCTCGATGCTGCGTCCCATGTTCACGGGATTGATCGCCGAAGTCGCCAGTTGATAGAGCCGCGCGTGGCGCCGCGAAATCACCGCCGCCGCAATCAATGTCATCCCGCGGCTCACCATATCCACGGGAATGACGTCGAGGCATTTGCGCTCGTTTGAGGGCAATTGCCGGAAAGTTGTGCCCGAGCAAATACGAAAGCGGGCCGGAAGTGTTGATGCCCTCGTTCCAGCCCGTGAAGGGCGAGCGCTCCGAGCTTTCCACAATCGAAGGGCGCACAACGGCGATAGGCAATTCGCCGCTGCTGCGCGAGAGCATGGATTCGCCCAGGCTCTTCGTGAACGTATAAGTATTGGGCCAGCCAAGATGCTGCGCGCGGCGCAGGCCAATGCGCACCAGCCGGTTGCGCTCCCAGCGCAGCCTATTCCGCTTCAGCACGCCGTCCAGCTCCGTCGCGGGCACGGCCGACGCATCGCCGCCCTTTCCGAGCGCCTGCCGCCGCAGCGCTTTCGAAAGCTCGGGGCTTTCCGCGCGCTCTTCGACGTGCCGGATCGTTTCGCGCAGCGAAGCAATCTCTTTCTCGGCGTCGAAGGCCGGATCGCGCGACGGATTGTAGTTGTCGTGTAATTCTTCGGTCACACGCCCGTCGCGCATGCCCACCACATAGCAAGTCGAAAGGTGCATCAGCCCGGCGTGATCGCACTTCCGCAAAAAATCCAGCAGATGCTGCGTTGAATCCACGTTGGAAGCCAGCGCATCGCGCAAGTCTGGATTGAAGTCCGTCAAACCTGCGCTATTCACGACCAGATCGAGCGATTTCGCCAATCGCGCCTGCGTGGCCGGATCCAAGCCCAGCCCTGGCAGGCCGACGTCGCCCTCGACAACATCCACTTTGTCCGCAAGCAGTGCGCCCAGTTTGCGCCCATATTTTTCTTGCAACGTGTCGAAGGCCGGCGATTCTTCGATTATTTTTTGGAAGCGCTTCTGCGCTGAAGTCGTCCGGTTTCGCCGAATCAGCAGCGTAATCTTTCCAATCTCTGGAATGTTTTCCAGCAGATCGACCAGCCACACCTTGCCGATAAATCCGGTTACACCAATCAAGAGGATGTTCCGATTCGCGAGGGTTTCGCGAACTGCCAGCGGGCCGTTGCGCGCTCCATCCGCAAACAGCGTGACCGACTTGCTCGCGGGAAGCGCAGAACGCACCGCCGTTTGCATGGCCGTTTCGAGCTGCGCCGGATTTTTAGTCCAGCCCAGCCGGCGCAGCAGCTTTTCGCGCGGGATGCGGCCGTCGGTCGCGCCGCTGGTCAGCCACGCAAACGGCCCGCGCGGCCGCACGACGGGATCGACCAAGCGCCCGGTCGCGTAGCCATCCCGAAACTCCATTCGGTTGGAAATAAACGACTCGACGCCGAGATGCCGCGCCAGCGGCCGCAATATATGGTCCAGCAGTTGCCCAACCAGCACGATCCGCTCGCCGCTCTGCCCCGCCTCCATCAGTTTCTCGACCGCTTCGCGCCGCAGCTGTGGCTTCAGCACATAATGAAAATACTCTTCGCCAAGAAGGTCCAGCCGGTCGCGGCTAACGCCTCGCAGCAAAGTGTGCAGCAGCCTCGTCGCCAGCGTCCGGTTTATCGCATAATCGATCGGCCGGGTCACCGTCAGCCACGCCATTCCCGCACGTCGTGCCCATCGCTCGGCAAAACTCTGCGCGTTCCAGGTGAAAAATCCGAGCGGCCGCAACGCGCCCAGCTCCAGCAAAGAGCCTTCAATGCGCCAATACGTCGCCGGGCGCGCCACTGGTTCGCCGCTCACGGGTCTCGAGTTGGAAGCTGGGTCAGCCATTGCCGTCGAACACCATTGAAAATTGCCGGCCCGCGTCAGGCCACTCGTGCAAGGTGAAGCCGATCTACTCTGAGAGATTGAATAATGATTCGCACCCTAAATCACTTCATTCAGGATCGAATGCCCAGTCGCCGCCCGCTTGCACACCCATGTGTGCCCCCCGACCTGTGCGGTCGTCGGCTGCCTAGGAAAGTGTAAAAGTAGCATCCTCAGCGGCTTACCGCAAGCTAGACGGTTACCACACGTCGAAGGTGCTTGTCGTTCAAAGGGCCAAACCCAAATTTCACGCTAACATTGAGAAGGGGGCACTTAACCCATGGACGAGGGAAACGCTCCAGATCAAAAATCCACACGCAAGGGGCGCTGGCAAAAGCATCTCATTCCGGCTCTCGTGGTAGTTTTCATTCTCTGTGTGCTTGCTTCCTTCATACCTGTACTCGACGGTCCGAATAGCCATCGCGCTGCGCGCGAAGCTACTGCGCTTGGGAACCTTCGCAGGCTGGTAGGCCTTCAAAACCGTTTTTCTGCAGCCCACCCAGAGAGGGGATTTACGTGCCAGCTGTCGCTGCTCAAATCAACGACTCCTTCCACCGGTGACTATGATCCAGAACAGTTCCTGCTGCTGGACACCCATTCTGGTTACAGAATCAAGCTCGATGAATGCAACCCCGACCCTAAGGGTTTGGTCACGCACTACCTGGCAACAGCTGTTCCGGTTGAGCCAGGGAAATCGGGTGTCCGCGCCTTCTGCACCGACCCGAGCGGGGCGCTTTGGTATGACAATGACGGCTCAGCGGAAAACTGTCTGAGGCGACGCCAGTCAATTGAATAGGCGGGCGACCTAGCAGTTATTTCGAAGGCGAAACGATGAAAAGATTTTTGCTGCTATGGATTGCCGGGGCCCTGCTAATAGCCTTCGGAATCGGGAGCTTGAACGTACCCTTTCTATATCGTCTTGTTCATAGAGGCGTTCCGACTTGCGGCACCATAACAGGATATGAGCCCGGAAATCACAATTCCGTTCACTACACCTACGAAGCGAATGGCAAGACTTATACCGGCGTTCAGCAGGGCGGCGCGAGTAGCAGCGGGAGCGACTTTTCACCATTTTGTCACGACAATGTCGTCTACTATCTCCCTGAGAACCCTCAGCAGTCCTGCATCGGGTATCCTGAACCGATGCTCAGAAACGAGTTGGATGCGATAGCGATTGGGATGCTAGTTTTCCCGACCTTTATTTTATTGGTATGGCGTTGGCGGTATCCAAGATTCCGAAAGTGGCTTAAGGGAATCCCTGCCGAAAAACGTGAGAAGCATTCTCTATCGTCAACTTAAATCTACACGCCCCAGCCATAGCGCTCGGCATGTTCCAGGGTGCGCTGCATCTCCTCGCGCAACATTTCTGTAAAGACCGACCCGCCAATCGTGCTAGCCCCCGGCTGCGCAATATCCGGCGTTCGATACCCACCCGCAAGAACGCGATGCAGCGACTGCTCGACCCAATCCGCTTCGAGCGAAAGCCCAAACGCATCGCGCAGCATCAACGTCGCGCTCAGAATCGAACCAACCGGGTTCGCCGAATCCGTGCCCACCAGCGACGGCGCCGACCCATGAATCGGCTCGAAAAGCGGCGCTCCCGTCCCAAAACTCGCCGAAGGAATCAGCCCAATCGAACCTACCAGCGCCGCCGCCGCATCGCTCAAAATGTCCCCAAACATGTTGCTCGTCAGCATCACGTCAAACTGCGAAGGCTTCAGCGTAAGCTGCATCGCCGCGTTATCCACGTACATGTGCTCGAGCTTGACCGAGGAGTAGACGCCGCTCATGGCGTTAACGGTCCGCCGCCATAGCTGCGAACTCGCCAAAACATTAGCCTTATCCACCGAGCACACCCGCCGCGACCGATTCTCCGCCCGTGCAAACGCAAACGTGGCGATCCGCTCGATCTCCGGCGTCGAATACGATTCCGTGTCCCAAGCCCGCTCGACGCCATTTTCGGTGGCGTTGCCTCGCTCGCCGAAATACATGCCTCCAGCAAGCTCGCGCACAATCTCAATATCCAAATCGCCCAAACGCTCCGGCTTCAAGGGAGAAATCCCGCGCAAAGGCTCCAGCACTTTCACCGGCCGCAGATTCACATAAAGCCCCAGCCCCTTCCGCAATCCCAGCAGCCCGCTTTCCGGCCTCTTGCCCACCGGCAGCGCATCCCATTTCGCTCCTCCGACTGCGCCCAGAAAAACCGCGTCGGCTTTGCGGCAAGCTTCCAGCGTCTCATTCGGCAAAGGCGTCCCAATCGCATCAATCGCCGCCCCGCCAATCGGGAACTCGTGCAAATCAAACTCGTGATGAAACTCCTGCGCGCATTCCCGCAGCACCGTCGCCGCAGCCCGCGTCACTTCCGGCCCGATGCCGTCTCCCGGCAAAAGCACAATACTCTTCTTCACTTTCATCGCGATCCCCGAATCACCGCTAAGTCCCACTATGGAGTGCGGCAGCTCTGCTGCCGCTTTTCCCAACGCCCCGAATAGCTCAACCTACGAGTTGCGGCTCCACGATAACCTTCGATGCGAAACACTCGAGTCCCAGCCTCTACGCACGCCCCACTGCTCACTTCCCGACCGACGTCGCTTCCGCCGCCATCGTCGCCGGCCGCCGCCGCATCACCTCATGCGCAATCGCCAAAAGGTCCCGCGGCCGCACTTGCTTCGCTTCATCCGCCAGCGTCGTCACTCGCTTGTAGCATTCCGCCAACTCCTCTTCGCTCGGCTCATAACCCAGCGTGCGCAAGCTCACCTTCAGCGCATTGCGCCCGGAATGTTTCCCCAGCACGAACGACCGCGAAGGCACGCCCACCGATTCCGGCGACATAATCTCGTACGTCAGCGGATTCTTGATAATCCCGTCCTGGTGAATCCCCGCCTCATGCGCGAACGCATTCGCGCCCACCACCGCCTTGTTGGGCGCGATCACCGCACCGGTAATCTCCGAAAGCATCCGGCTCGAGCGGAACAGCTCATCCAGTTTTATGTTCGTCGTCACTCCGAAACTATCCTTGCGCACCGCCAGTGCCACGGCAATCTCTTCCAGCGCCGCGTTCCCCGCCCGTTCCCCGATTCCGTTGACCGTGCACTCAATCTGCCGCACGCCCGCGCGAACCGCCGCCAGAGAATTGGCCACCGCCAGCCCCAGATCGTCATGGCAATGCGCGCTCAGCGTAATCCCCTGCGGATCATCCAGATGCGCCCGCACCTGCTCAAACATCGCACCATACTCATCCGGGACCGCGTAACCCACGGTATCCGGCAGATTCAAAATCGTCGCCCCTGCTTCGACCGCGACCTGGCAAACCTGGCAAAGAAATCCGATGTCCGTGCGTCCCGCATCTTCCGCCGAAAACTCCACTTCCCCAACATGCTTCCGCCCCAGGCGAATCATCGACCGAATCGCATCCAGCGCCTGCTCCCGCGTCATGTTCAACTTCACGCGAAGATGCAGGTCCGAAGTCGCCAGAAAAATGTGCAGCCGCGATGCCGCTGCTGGTTCCAAAGCCTCAATCGCGGCATTCACATCCTGCTGTTTCGCTCGCGCCAGCGCCGCAATCGGCACGTTCCGCACTTCCCGCGCCACCTGCTTCACAGCCTCAAGATCGCCCCGCGATGAAATCGGGAACCCCGCCTCGATCACATCCACGCCCAGCGCCGCAAGCTGCCGCGCCATGCGAATCTTTTCCTCGGTGTTCATCGAAAAGCCCGGCGATTGTTCGCCGTCACGGAGCGTGGTGTCGAAGATGCGAACCGAGTCCATAGCGGGAATTCCTCCAGGATAGTAGTAGGACAGAAAGACCGCCTCACGGTCAAATTTATCTTTGTTCTGCTTTTGATAATTCTGCCTTATACTGCGTAGCACAGGCATTCCTGCCTGTGCTACTGCTCTACTCGAAGGTCGCAGCCATGGATCTCGGCGAACTCCAGGTATTTCTGATGGTTGCCAAGGAAGGCAGCTTCTCGCGCGCCGCCGAACGCCTCTATCGCACGCAGCCCGCCGTCAGCCTCACGATCCGCAAGCTCGAAAACGGCCTGGGCCAGCCTCTCTTCGTCCGCGGCGCGCGCCCGGTCCGCCTCAGCGATGCCGGAACTCTGCTGAAAGATTACGCCGAACGCCTAATCAATCTCCGCGACGAAGTAAAGAAAGGACTTACCGAACTCGAAGGCCTAAGCCGCGGCGAGCTGTCCCTTGGCGTGAACGAGAGCTCCATCCATGCGCTCCTGCCGGCTCTCGCGACTTTTCGTCAACTCCATCCCGGCGTCCAGGTCCGCGTCCATCGCATGTTCTCCCGCGACATTCCCCACGAAGTGCTCAATTACCGCCTGGACGTGGGTGCCATTTCCTACGTCCCGCAGGACCCGCAACTCCAAGCTACGGAAATATTAAAAGACGAGCTCACCCTTGTCGTCCCGCCCAAACATGCCCTGGCCAAAAAGCGCGAAGTCGAAATCGAGGACCTCAGCAAAGAGGATTTTATCGCTCACAGCGTCGAATCCCCCTTCCGCCGCCGTGTGATCGAGCTTTTCGCGCGTAACCGCACCGAATTGAAAATGCCCATCGAAATGCCCACCATCGAAAGCATCAAACGCTTCGTGCAAATGGGCATGGGCGTGGCCATCGTCCCGCGCATGTGCGTGCAGTGGGAGATCGAGCACGGATGGATGAAGGAAGTGAAGGTGCGGCAGATGAACATGCCGCGCCACGTCTACTTGGTCTCACGCCGCGGCGCGCGTCTGCCCCACGCCGCCGCCGAGCTGATTCGCATCCTCCGCGAAGCCTGATTTCTATTGACAATTAGCTACCTTTAGCGTATGCTTTTTCGAGGTAATAAAGCGTTTTGTAGCTACACCGCCAGCATCTTGCTGGCGTTTTTTGCTTTCTGGCCACCAATCAACCTAAGCCCTTTGTCCACAACACTTTTGAGCTGTGCACAATTTTAGTGCAAATTGGGGCATACAAGCCCTTTAGAATGAACAGTTTCGCAAACCCATGAAAACAAATGGCTTTAAGCGGGATTGAACATTTACGAAAAAAGGGGAGGGGGCCCATGCCCACACATTAAGCCGTCTGCTTTTTTCTAGCCGGCTCCCCGCTAACTCTTTACGGCGAGCGCGGCTTCCACTGTGGGGAAAGTAGGAATCAGCTTGGTGATCCCAGCTACCTCAAGCACCGCCAAGCCTTGCTTCGTAAGCCCCACCATCGCCAGCGACTTCCCAGTATTCCGCCGGGTGACGAAGATCGACACCAAAGCTCCGACTCCCGCCGAATCCAGGAAGGTCACGCCGCTCATATCGAGCACCAAGTGCGCCGCGGGCTCGGGCCGCAGGGTTTGAATGAAGTTGTGGACCGTCTCGAGACTAAGCCTTCCATTGAGCCGGGTTACGAGATTGCTGCCGTTCGAGGCCGAAAGTTTTTCCAGATCAAGTTGTGACGGTTGCATACGCACCGCACATTATCGCAGCAAACGCGGCCGCAACATTAATATTCATTAATAATCGCCCAGAACGCGAAATCATCAAAAAGCCTCTCGATTGTAAACCGATCAGTATATTAAATAAGTGTACATATTTTGTTGACGCCGGGGCTTTTTCGGACTAACTTCAGTTCGGTCTTGCTTCTCTCTCAAGTCTTGCGAACTGCCGCTGTTTCCGGTGGCCAAGGAAGATACATGGCCCAAAAACGAGATTTCCGCGCCAATTTGCGCAAAGTACCACGCCCTCGCGCTGGAGATTATTGGAATACTCTGATAATTCTCAGCGCTCTCTTTTCCATAACCGTTTCCGCCCCATCCGCTCTCGCACAATTTCAGCAACCCTTGGTCTTCTCCTCCGCGGGCGCCGTCGCCGTGCGAAACGACCAGACCGGCGCTCTCACCGCGGCCAATGGCTCTCCGTTCACACCCGCTAACCAATCATTAACAATTGACGTCCAGGGCCGCTTTCTGTTTGCCATCGGCACAAGCAGCATTCACATGTATCAGATCACCGATTCCACCACGGGCGCTTATCAGGAAGTCGCCAATTCACCTTTCGCCTCGCCCGTCACGAACCAGCCCGCGTTCATCGCTGTCGAGCCGACCGGGCAATACATTGCTGTGGTCAATCGCGTCGGACAAAACCCCGGTGACGGCATGGTCGAAACTTTCCAGATCGCACCGGCGGCCGCCGGCGGACCTGCTCTAATTCCTGTGGCGGGCTCGGCCACCGAGCTTGATTCCACAGCCATTGGCTTCGCTCAACCTCTGGACAACAAAGAATTTCTGATCTTCATGGGACCGAATCCGCAATCGCAAGACCCCAACATTGTCCTCGGTTCGGAGTTTCAGGAGCTTTCTATTGATCCGCAATCCGGTTTCATCACCGGCTATCAGCAGGATGCCGCCGTCCCGCAGCGCGGCGACAGTTTCGCTATGGATCCCCAAGGCCGTTACTATGTGACCGGAACGCAAGACAATCTCCTCGAGTTCGGCATGCTCCAGCTTGTGGGGATTGGCGGAGACGGACTTCTCGGCAATATCCAACTTTCTTCGGATAATTATCCCCAAAGCCTCTGGATCGACGGCACAGGAGCCTTTTTATATGTCGCCACGTCGGATCTCGAAAATCCCATCGTCGTAAACATTTACGCCGTGAATCTGCAAACCGGACAGCTCACCGAAACGTTCAGCTCTCCTCTCCCCGGCTACACTTCGGTCCCGCCCTACCACGCCGACCCCACGGGCTCTTTCAACTCTGGATTTGGCATGGACCAAAACACGGCGATCGCCTATACGGTCGATCCACAAACCGGCTACTTTGTCCCGACAGTTAATTCCCCGTTCACCATCGCGCAGATAAACGGCGCTCTCAGTTTCAGTATTCCGCCTGGCCAACAAGGCGTCAGCGGCCCGTCGATTTCGCTTTCCGCCACGAGCCTTTCTTTCGGCTCGATCCAGACTGGCTCGCCGAGCATGCCTCAAACCATCACTCTCACGAGCAACGGCGGCCAGGCTCTTAGCGCGGATTCCATTTCACTGGGCGGCGCGGATCCCGACCAATTCCAAGAAACAGATACTTGCCAAACTCCGGCGGTCCTTCAACCCACCAAATTCTGTTCCATAAGCATCACGTTTATGCCCACAGCTACGGGCTCGCAGCAAGCCACCCTCTCGATTACAGACAATGCAACGGGCAGCCCCCCATCCGTGATCCTCACCGGCGCGGGCACCGCCCCGCCTCCGCCCGCCCCCGCAGTAACTGCGACGCCAAACCCGGTCAGCTTCCCCTCCACCGTACAAGGCGTTACGAGCAGCCCAATCCCTCTCAGCGTTCTGAACTCCGGAAATGCAACGCTTCATATTTCTTCCGTGACCCTCGGGGGTAACAATGCTGGCGACTTCACAATGACGAACGCCTGCAGCGGCCTCTATGCGCCAAACGCCGGCTGTACGATCACTCTAACTTTCACGCCTCTTGCCGCCGGTCAGCGCTCCGAAATCATTTCGATCGCGGACGACGCCTCAAATTTTCCTCAGTCTATCCAAGTCGGCGGCACGGCCATGCTGGCTCCATCCACTTCGCCGGCTGTGACGTTTTCCACCACCCGCGTTTCCTTTCCGGCCATCACGCAAGGCACAGCCATCGGCCCGCAAAATGTCACGGTGACGAGCTCTGGCGGAGCCCCTCTGCAAATCTCTTCCGTTGTTCTAGGGGGAGCCAACAGCGGCGACTTCAGTATCGCCAACGGCTGCACGGCGACCACCTACGCGGTGAACGCCACCTGCACGCTTGGGATTTCTTTCGCGCCCGTGGGCACGGGCGCTCGGGCGGCCACCGTAACATTAACCGATAATGCGACGAACTCGCCTCAAATCATTAACTTAGGCGGCTTCGCCAATTCCGCATTAACACTCGGCGCGGCGCTTTCCGGCTCTACATCAGCAACCATCAACGCCGGTCAGACTGCGCAGTACAACCTCCAAATCACGCCTGGCGCTGGCTTCACCGGCAGCGTTTCTTTCACGTGTAGCGGCGCGCCCGTTGGCGCAGCCATCCAAGGACCGTCCTCGCTGCAAATCTCAAACGCCACCGCCACTCCCTTCACGGTGTCTGTAACAACCACTGGTGCCAGCGGAAACCTGCCCTTCTCGAACGTTCCGCGCCTCGCGCCTTTCCCTGCTCCCCGAGCTCTAACGGGCATCGCCGCGGGTATTCTCCTGCTCCTCCTGCTCGGGTTCAAATTATGCGTTGAGCACAAACCCAATGACTATCCGAGACGCCTCGCTATTGGCGGCGCGCTGGGAGCAATGCTTCTATTTGTATTGCTCGGAACAACGTTGGACGCCGCAGGCTGTGGCGGCGGCAGCACCAGCAATCGCGGCAGCTTCTTCAACGCAGGGCGTTACGCCACAAGGGACATCCACGATCATTGTCACGCCCGCGGCAACATCGGTTTCCGGCAATCCGCTGCAGTTGCAACCGATTCAGTTGTCGCTGACTGTGAATTGAACGCGCTTTTTATTTCGCAACGGAGATGCGATAAATTTTCCCGGCGCCATCGTCCGCAACAAGCAACGAGCCGTCCGGCGCAACGGCAACTCCCACGGGCCGGCCATAGACGTCGGGCCCAAGCGGATTAGGAACCAGCCCCGTCATAAACGGCACGGGGTCAGCCGAGGGCTGCCCGTCCTTGAACGCCACAAACGAAATCTGATATCCCGCGCGCGTCGCGCGGTTCCAAGAGCCGTGCTCCGCGATGAACGCGCCGCCCCAATAGCTCTCTGGAAATTGCTTCCCGGTATAAAACGCGAATTGCAAAGGAGCCACATGCGCGCCCAGCAGCACATCCGGAATAATCGCCCGCGCCACAAGCTCCGGCTTTTGCGGCTTCACGCGGTCATCCACATTGCTACCGATATAACTGTACGGCCAGCCGTAAAATCCGCCGTCCTTCACCGAAGTAAAATAATCCGGCGGCAGATTGTCTCCCAGTTCGTCGCGTTCGTTCACGCTGGTCCACACTTCTCCGGTGACCGGCTCGATCGCCAACCCAACTGGATTCCGCAGCCCTGTTGCATAGAGCCGCGCATTCTTGCCGTCCAGATCGCAAATTGTAATCGCCGCGCGAATCGGTGGCTCGCCCACTCCGATGTTGGAGCCCGAACCGACGGAAACAAACAGATGCTTGCCATCGGGCGCGATAGCCACGGACCGCGTGGTATGTCCTCCGCCAGGAAAATCCATCAAGTGTTCTGCCTCGCCGAGCCGTTTCGATGTCTTCGGATCGTACTTAAATCGCAAAAGCTCGTTCGTGTCTCCCACGTATACGTAGTCGTCGTGAAACGCAATTCCAAAGGGCCGCCGCAATCCGCTCGCGAATACTTCGCGCACTTGCGCGCCTCCGGTGTGCTCCGGATCGCGCAGGATGTCCACCTGGTCAGCTCCATTTTCCGCCACAAAAATGTCGCCGTTGGGAGCTACCATCATCCAGCGCGGCACCTTGAAGTCTGCCGCGAATACATTGATGCGGAATCCTGGCGGCACCGTGGGTAGAAAACCCTCGGGAGGCGCTTCCTTATCCGGCCCATTGCCCGCGGATTTTGTCGCGTATGGCGCGGGCAGCTTCGGCTTCTGTCCGTGCGTAATCTGCGCGGAAAGCATCGCTGGCAAACTCAGTAATCCCACGGCCACAGAAACAGCGCGAATGCCCATTTTCATAAAATCTCCTCGGCTCCTTTTTCTTTTCTTTTGTATCATGCCGCGCCATCGTACTCTGCACCAGCATTGAATTTTGTGGAAACCTAGCCGGAGTAGCTGCTTCCTACTTTGGCTCGAATCGTGCTTTCACAATCCAAAAACGTACAGCACGCGGTCGGCGCTGATGGCGATCCGCTGCTGGCCATCCATCGCGAACGAAATTGGATTCGCGGCTATCGTGCCGCCGGTCTGAAAATCCCACAATGGCTTGCCCGTCCGCGCATCGAGCGCATAAAAATTGCCCTCGTCCGATCCGGAAAAAACCAGGCCGCCCGCTGTCGACAGTACGCCCGCCCACGGCGGCGTATGCAACCGAAAAGTCCACTGCATTGCGCCCGTCGTGGCTTCCAGCGCGCGAATCTCGCCCCACGCATCGTCCGCGGGCAATTCATCTTCGCCGCCGCCCGCATAGAATGTCCCTGGCTTGAATTCCGACTCTCGCTTGAAATACACGGAACCGATTTCGCGCACCGCTACGTAAAAAAGCCCCGTTTGCGGGCTGTACGATGGGCTGAACCAGACCGTCGCTCCGTTCAAATTTGGCCAGATCAGTGTGCCCTTCTCCGTCGGCGCCGCATTCGCCGCCAGGATCGGCCTCCCTTTTGCATCCAGCCCGCTCGCCCACGTCTCCTTCGCATAAGCCTGGCCCGCGACGAATTCGCCCGTCTCGCGATCCAGCACGTAGTAAAACGCGTTCCGGTTAGCGCTCGCGATTAATTTGCGTTCACGTCCAGCAATCTTCGCGTCGAATAACACCGGCGTGTGCGCAGCGTCCCAATCGTGCGTGTCGTGCGGCGTGAATTGAAAATGCCAGCGAAGCTTGCCAGTTTCGCCGTCCAAAGCAAGGAACGAGCAGGTATAAAGGTTGTCGCCCTCGCGCGCGTCTCCATTCCAGTCTGGGCTTGGGTTGCCAACTCCCCAATACACCAGTTTCAATTCGGGGTCATACGCTCCCGTCACCCAAGTTGGCCCGCCGCCGGTTTTCCAGCTCCCACCGGCCCAAGTCTCATGCCCAGGTTCGCCCGGACCGGGAATCGTCCAAAATCGCCAGGCTTGTTTTCCGGTTTTCGCGTCATAGGCATCGAGGAATCCGCGAATTCCCGCCTCTCCGCCGCTCACGCCCACTACAATCTTTCCCTCGATAGCCAGCGGCGCCACGGTCATGCTGTATCCCAACTTGTAGTCACCGACTTTCGTGCTCCAGCGTTCCGCTCCGCTCTTCAAGTCCAGCGCGACCAAATAACAATCGAGCGTCGCCACGTACAATTTGTCGTCCAGCACCGCGGGCCCCCGGCTAACTCGGCCAAAACCAATATTGTGATAATCCGTGGGAATCTCCCGGTCCCAACTCCAAAGCCTGCGCCCGGTATGCACATCCAGCGCCGCCGCCCAGTTCGGCCCCGTGACATACATGACGTTGTCCACAACGATGGGCGACACCTCGCTCCTTTCGTTCGGAAGCTGAAACGCCCATTTGACTTTCAGATTCGTGACGTTCTCGGTCGTAATTTCAGTCAGCGGCGAAAATCGGTGCCCAAGCAAGTCTCGCGAGTAAGTGAGCCAGTTCCCTGGCTCTTTGTCGGCATTCACAATCCGCTCGAACGGCACCTGTCCGAGAGACACAGCGGACAAAACGGTGCTCAACAATGTGGCGCAGAGAACTTTCATTGTTCTTCTCGCTGCAAAGCCAGGTAGGCCACCAAGTCCTGGATTTCAGGGGTGCTGAGAACGCCCTCAAACGACGGCATCGGTGTTTCGCCACGCAGCTTTTTCAACTCCGTCAACTCGGCTTTCTGCAAGCTGTGATACTGTCCGCCGGCATCCTTGATCTGAATCGTGAACGTATCTTCGTTCACGCGGATCCCTTCAAGGGTTTCTCCGGAACCGGTCGTGGCCCTCACCAGCAGAAAACCCTCGGGCAGCGCCGCACTGGGTTTGCGAATCACTTGCAGCAAAAAGGAAGCGCTTCTCCGCTCGCCAATACCGGTCAATTCCGGCCCGTAACCTTGGCCCGCGCCGTTCAGAATATGGCAGTTGCTGCATCCGCTTTTGGCGTAAACGACGGCACCGCGCGCCGCATTTCCCGGCAGCTTATCCGCTGGTAGCTTGCTCAACGACCGCACGAACGCCGCCACATTCACCACATCCTTATCTTGCAGGAACCACGCTTCAGGCATATTGGGCGGGATGCCGTTCACAATCACGGACCTCAACTCCTCGTCGTCCGGTGCGTGAGCGAGATGCACTCGATTGAGCGCTGGCCCGCGACCGCCCTTGCCGTCGATCCCATGACACAACGAGCAATGCCGCTCAAACAACTGTTTTCCCGCTGCGACATCCGCCCGGGGCGCCTTGGTTTTCGCCGGCTTCTGGGCTGACCACGCTCCCGTCAGCGCGCCGAACCCGAGAAGCGCGCCCATCAGGCTGAGTGCTGTCCATTTTCCTGTCACAAGAGTCACCCAAAATCGCGTCAGAAAGAAAACGTCTCTCTTTTGGAGCGCCCCGTCAGCCCTGCGCGCCGTCAATTCGAGCCCGTAACGCACCGCCAGCTTGCATCATCCAATCGCTGCCGGCAGACGTATAATATTAGACGCATGCTTGTTGAGCGGTGGTGCCTATGCGAGCAGTTTTCTTTGCATTCCTAATCTTGGCGGGTCTCGGCGTTCTCGCCTGGGCCACGGCCAAGCCCAACGACGGCCGCGCCAACGCGAAAGCCGGCTTCCCCAAACCCACGGTGGATGCTGCGATCTCGGCTACAAGAGGTCAGGAAACGGCGGTGATCTCTGGCGGCTGCTTTTGGGGGATTCAGGGCGTCTTCCAGCACCTGAAAGGCGTAGTCTCCGCCACTTCCGGTTATTCGGGCGGCGCGGCCAGCACGGCACACTACGAAGACGTGAGCACCGGTTCAACGGGCCACGCCGAATCCGTGAAAATCATCTACGATCCATCACAGATTACCTACGGCCAGATTTTGATGATCTTTTTCTCCGTCGGCCACAACCCCACCGAACTGAATTACCAGGGGCCCGACTACGGCACGCAATATCGTTCTTCCATTTTCTATTCGAACGAGGAACAAAAGAAAATCGCCGAAGCCTACATTGCTCAGCTAAGCGCCGCAAAAATTTATTCGCAGCCTATCGTCACGCAAGTCGTCCCTCTGCAAGCCTTCTATCCCGCGGAGGATTATCACCAGAATTACCTCAAACTCCACCCCTACGAGCCCTACATCATGATCAACGACCTGCCTAAGATTAGCAGCCTGAAAAAAGAATTCCCCGATCTCTATCGCAACCACTGATTCTTACGCGTTCGATTCTCTGCAAATTCGCTCAAGTTCCAGCTCCAATTCAGCGGAATCAAAACCTCGCCTAGCAGTACGCTGCGATCCCTCCCATGGGTATCTGAATGAGTACAGCTTGTACTGCGTTGCTGGCGGAAAAATATGCGTAAGTTGCTGATACAGTAGAATTTAGCAACCTACTCACGAATCAAAAAGAAATTTTGGCATGAATTTGGCAGAGTGCGGTACTATAACCGCATGAGACTCCGTAGCGTTTTCACCCGCACCGTCACAGTAGTTACCCGCCACTCCGCTGATTGCAAGGATAAGGGGCGCGGCCCTGATTGGCGGCGCTGCGGCTGCCGCAAAGGGCTTGTGATCTATGAGGGCGGAAAAACAATACGGGCCAGCGCGAAGACGCGATCATGGGAGGCTGCGGAGAAATTCGCGCAGGAATACCTCGACTCTTTCAATCCAGAAAAACAAGAATTGAAACGCCTACGTGCCGAAAAAGAACGCCAGCAAGTGCGGATAGAAGATGCCGTCAGCCTCTACCTCGCGGACATGACGACGCGGGCGAAAGAGGGCACGGTTGCTGTAGCGCGCGCTCTCTTCGGAAACATTGACCCCGAAACGAAAGCCATCAAAAAGAACGGCCATCTATTCGATTGGCTGGACTCTCTCCCTGCCAACCGCCCTATCTACATTTCGGATATTACGATGGCGCACCTCACCGCTTGGCGAGCCTCTTGGAAGTTTGGAGACTTTACCGGCGCGCAGCGTTGGGGAATGGTGCGATCTTTTTTCAACTTCTGCGAGGCGCAAGGTTGGATACAAGACAGCCCGGCGCGCAAGCTAAAGCGAATGAGGTACGAGAAAGGCTCCCGTACCGCGATCTTCACGGACAAGCAGTACGAGGCAATCCTTGAAGCCGTAGCGAAGTATGACCCGGAGAATGTTCCAGAGGAAACCCGCAAGGGGTGGCAACAGCGGTTGAACGCATTCGTTGAGTTGCTGCGCTGGTCCGGAATGTCGCTTATAGATGCCGTCCAGTTTCGGCCTGAATTGCTGGACAGCGAAGGAGTGCTGCGCTACCGCCGCCAGAAAACGGGAGTTTTGGCCACGGTTGTCCTCCCTCCGCAAGTCCTCGCCAGCCTGCGGGATATTCCGATGGAAAGGGATAGCGTAGGCGAGACAATGCCTTTCCGCATGAAAGGTTCGGAGCATTCCGACACGCTAACGTGGCGAAGAAGATTGACCGTACTGTTTGCGTTGGCGGGTATCAAAGAGGTACGCACGGAGCAAAAGAAACTCCGCCCTCCTCACCCGCACATGCTGCGGGATACATTCGCCGTTTGGAACTTGCGGCATGGCGCGCCGCTGCACGCTGTAGCCAAAATGCTAGGCCACTCGAATCCTCTGACTACCGCTAAAGCGTACTTGCCGTGGGTTAAGGAATTGGAGGACGCGCATATCATAGAGGCGAGAAAGGCGTTGGCGCAGGCTACGCCCAAAGCCAGCAAGGGCAGGAAAGTAGTCAACATCACCCGCTAGATACGCGGCGGGGCCGAAAATTCAAGTGGGATTCTGTTTTTCCTGAATCGCTTTTAGCTTGAACTGTGGCCCGCACACTTTGCACAGCACCAAGGGTTTGTTGCGATAAACAACGACATAAGCCGAGGCTGGGTCTGGGTCGTTTGGACAATCGGTCTCAGGATTCATACACTTTGTGACTTTTCCTAAGTCTCTGACCTGCATAAGGCTACCTCTGAGCACGGATTCTAGCACGAAGCACTTAACTTGTGGGACAACTACGCAGGCCAGAGGCCAGAGACCTCAACGCCGTACACTTTGCGACAAGAAAAACACAAAAGGAAAACAAGTGCAGTCCCAGCTATCCTATACTTAACGAGGAGATTTCCCCGTGGCTAGTAAATCAGACGCGTTACCGATGGCAAGAGTTTGCGGCCTGATGGTCGCCGCGATGGTCGCCGCGATGTGGCTGATTGATTCGTTGATCTCTTGGGATTTCTCAGTCTCAGCCTTTGGCATCCGAATGCTGGTAGTTTTTAGTTTGGTCGGTGCCATTTTTGGTTACGTGTCGATGAAGGTGAGCGAAAGCTAGACAGTGGCTGCGCAGGCTGCCGCAGATCGCGCCGGGCTGCAAGCGTCCAAGCACTCTTGGCAATACTCCGCGCCGGGTAGGAACTCCCTCAGCCTGCAAGCGCCGCAGTGCCCTGATTTAACGCGCTTCTCCCAAAGTTTCAACGCTTCTTCACACCGAGCTATCAAATCCTCGCGCTTGGCGCGCCGCAATCCAGTGTAAACATAGGCCGGGTTTATCCACGGACGAAACGTCTTTCCGCTCCACGCATCATTTCCGGCTACGAAAAAGTTTTCCATCATTTCGACCAGCCAACCGGCTAATCTTTGCTTCTCCTCGCGGCGCGCCTTGACTGCGGAGATCGGGCGCGGTTTCGGAATGCGAGGTGGTTTTGGCTCTTTGATCTTCGCAGGTTTCGGAGGCTTGACGGGCTTCGGTTCTTTGATCGGCTTCGGCGGGCGCGGAGGCTTGGGAACCTTTTCAACTTTCGGCGGAGGCACAGGCAGAGGCCGCGCGAGGCCTCCAAGATTGGAGGCGACGGCATACTCAAGCGAGGCGCGAACGTCCTTCGCCTTTACGCCAGCAAAGCGGTCCGCGATTTGCTCAAGAGTTTGCTGGCCACAATTCCAGAGTTGCAAAGCCCGAAATGGGTCAACGAGATGGCGCATGTCAGTATCGCGCGGCGCTGTTAACCTGGCTGAGACGAAAACGCCGCCGAGGGAACTCCTCAGCGGCGCATCGTGGGCGGTCGCGAAAGTCTTACGAGTGCTGCGCTAGATAGCTGAAGGGAGAGGCGCTGGAATCTTCCGCGAGGAGGCTTGCGCCCCAGCGAGAGAACAAGCTGTATCCAATCATTCCGTTTTCTGCGAAACCCGGCAACTCCGCAAATTTTCTCACGTAGTTGTTTGCGGGAGTACCACGTACGAGGAAGCGGGAGAAATCGCCAAAGATCACCGTGCCGACCGCGCTGGGCGCGATTGCTGGCACCGTCGGGCTGACGTAAACCGGCTTGCCGAGTAGAAAAGGCTGACCGTTTTCAAAATGAACCATCTTGATCGGCCGTCCGGAGGTATCTTTTATTTTGCGAATGGATTGCAGAGTATTGTCGTTCATCGTCCATGCGCATTTTGCAGAACTCCGGTACGCGGCGTCTACTCCCGTGTACAAAGCTTCGAGGTCGTCGCTGCCGATTGAGTTTGCGCCGGTGTTACCGGAAATGCCGTCGTTAACCACGCTTCCGCTGGCAATAACCGGAACAACTCCCAAGTTTTGCAAGCTGGGGATAATTCCGATAATGTCGCTGCCGTTGCCGGAAACGATGGATTTTTCCACGCCTCGGTAGATTCTCTCTGCGAGAACTCTTTCAAGCAACGTAACCGCGTAGTCGCCGCCAAGCGCGTCCTCGAAGAATTCTTGAGTAACTGCCTGCGGCATCGTACGAAAACAGTACGTGTTGCTTTTCACGTTGCTGAGTCCGTGGACGTTTGTATAGGCGGAGGCGTCGCTTGCTTCCGTGATCGCGGTAGCGGCATTCTCCACGTCAGAAGCCACGGGGAGGTTAACCGTGCCGCCGTTTGACGTATCAATGCGCGTTACTTTGTTTTCATCAAACCAATGTCCCCAAGATTTCAGGGCAACGTTGAGGCCAGAAAACGCGAATTGCGTCGGGACAAAGTACCCGCCGCTCGTGCCTTCGGAATACGAGATCGTGCCTTGTCCTGCGGTTTGTTCAGCGCGCAACTCCTCGTTATCGCCACCTCGGTGAAATACTTTCCAAGCGCGAACGAGGGCTTTGCGGTTTTCGACTTCTCGAAACTCGCCTTCCTCGGAAAAGGAATTCGCTGGTCCTGCGGAGTCCCGCAGGCTTGCTACTCTGGCGAGAATTGCAGAGGCACGCAGTTTGTCCTGCGGGGTCTGCCTCGCCCTCTTTGAAATCGCGTCTACCTCGTCCAACAGCGAGGCAATCGCTTTCTGCACTCCGGGTACGTAAGTCTTGCTCATGTTTTTCCGTTTCTTGTTTCGGTTTGTGCTTCTGGTGCAAACAAAAATTTGAGGGCGCGTACTCCCAACTCACATTGGTTTTCGCGCCCCGCTCAAACGGAGGTGACGGCGCGCGCCGGTCTCGACGTCTTAGGTCTTGATAGCGCGATTCATCTCCGCGAGATCGTTTATTTCTTGCGCAGGCGCTCGTATTCCGCCGCGATTTCAGGCGGCACAGTTTCGTTGTGGAATACTTGGGAGGCTGCGTTCGGGCCGCGAAAGATCATCCGTTCGCCGCCGTACATTGCGAGAATTCCGAGTTTTGAACCGTATTGCTC
Source organism: uncultured Acidobacteriota bacterium (assembly GCA_963767755.1). GTDB lineage: Bacteria > Acidobacteriota > Terriglobia > Acidiferrales > UBA7541 > Acidiferrum. The sequence continues at coordinate 106,010 of CAVYFO010000019.1, forward strand.
TTCGCTGCGGTGGACTGACCACTTGACAGGCTGCGGTTTCGGAGGCGCGTCAGATACCAAAATTGCGATACCGGCGTCGATTAAGAGTTGGGAGATTGGCGAGGCGTCGATGTGGAAAATCGTGCCCTTGAGAGATTGGACCTTCATAGTTTTCCTCTTTTGTGTTTTGAAATAACTGCAATTTCTAGTTCAGGTTTGCCGGGTGCTGTTACGGCGTTACCGCTGCGCGCTTGCTAACAAGAACCTGAACCGTGCCGGGTTTGGCTGCGGGCGTGCCGTACTCTTCAATCTCGCGGCCAATCCGCGCCAGTTTTGCGAGTTCGCGCTGTAGCTCCTCGTCGGAGATCGGCGTACCGGATTGCCGCTGCGCTTCGCAGGCGCAGGGCGATGCCTTGTAGGTACCGTCTTTCTGGCGTTCGCGCGTTATACATTTGCACATTGTCGTTTCTCCGTTTTCTGAATTCGCTAGGCGTTAATCTTTCTCCCAGCAAGGTCGCATTGGCGGCACGTATTTGATTTTTCCGCGCTCGTGATTCGGTCGAATCGGGTCGCATAACGCGCCAGCCTCGCAGCGCCGGGCGCGTGCCTCGTCAATCGTCTTGAAGAGATTCACGACGCCCTCGCATTTCGATACGAAATAAAACTGACCATCGCCCACAACTTTCAGCTTCGGCCACGCTTGGCGGGCGCGGTCAATCCATTGCGAGGGTTTTTTCTCAGGTTCCCCCGGCAAAGGGCCAGTCCACGGCGCGACCGTTATCGGGCCAGCGAAGGCGGTGCGTTTGAATGTAAATTCGCTCATAGATTTACTCCGTTGACGCCGCTGTGCCGAGGAAAGCATCGCGCGCGCCAGCGGGCGCACTTCCGATAACTACGATCTGTCCAAGCGAGGGATTGCTTGCGCCAGCCGGGACACTGCCCACTACAATTTTTCCGAGGTACGGATTGTTTTCTCCCGCAGGCGCGCTGGAAATCACGGTGAATGTACCGAGGAAAGGATTTCTTGCGCCGGACGGGGCCGTTTCGATCTCGGTGACACTACCGAGAAAAACCGGGCCGCCCGATGGAGGGGCAGGCGGAGTTAGAGAGGCGCTGCCTACCGCGAAATTGGAAACAAGACCAAGAGAGCTGTTCCCTCTTTCGCTGTAGAGTCCTAGAACTCCTCCGCCGCCCGACGAGGGCCAGTCGGTGTCTGTAACCTGCGCCAAGATCGTGGAATTTTGAAGAACATAAATCGTGCTGCCGATGGCTGCAATGATGAGGACGTCACCCGCGTTGTAGGCTGTAGTCCCGGTAGCGAGAAGAACCGTACCCGGCTTATCTTTGAGCAGCGACCAACTGCCTCCGCCACTTGGGTCTAAATCGCAATATAGCCGATAGCCGGGGCCAGCGTAGAATTCGCTGGAATTATCGTTGCGCACTCTGAGAGTAAGGCGGACGTTGCCGCCTGTACTTTGCAGGGCAGCGGCAGTGATGGTCGCAGAGCAGAATTGATCGTCGGGCAGCGCCGGGTAGGAATAAAACTGACCGCATTGATAGCCGTCGCCGAAAACAGACGGGACGCATAGCTCGCTTTCAATCGCCAATGCGAGGTCCGAGAAAGCGTCAAGTTCCCACGGCGAGGTAAGCGGTGAGACGTTGGCGCGCTGAAAATTGTCTGACGCTAGAGTCGTTAAAATCGGAACACTCATTTGGTTTTTTCTCCCTGCATATTCCGGTAGCTGCTACGGCCCTACGCTATCGGTCCGGCGAATAAGACCGCTTAAATCCATTTGACTGTGCCATCCCAAGTGGTGTCGTATCTCTCTAGTCTCTTCTCCAAACTCTCTGTTGGCACCCAGGTGAAACCCTTTGCGGCAGCGCCCTCCGAAAACTCCTTAATCATTTGGTCTTCCATTTTCACGGCGAGGTACAAGGCTTTGAGGAAAACCTCCCGCGCATAGTCTCCGCCGCGCGAAGCGATAAAACGTAGTTTCGTGAAAGCGTCTTCGTATCGAAGAGCGCGAACCTCCTCTTCTGTATAGCTATAACAACCGCTAACGCCGTTCAGGAACAGTTCCATCGTTTGTTCCATTTCCTCAGCTTGGCTGCGCCAGTCCTTTTTCAGAATGCGAAACGCTGGGTGGTCCAAAGGAACGTTTGAGGCAAGCGCGCTGAGCTTACAGTCACCAATGAAACTAGGGTCGCCTTCGCGCCGGTCAAAACCTGCGTTCTTGAAAATATCCGCCACCGTTTCAAGCCGGTACTGATTAGCGGCGCGCTCGTCAACCACATCTCGCAGTGGCATAACGTGAACTTTCTCTGTCCACGCTTTGCATTTGGTGGTAGAGCGGAAAACTTGGGAGTCATCATCAATAGCGATCTCACAGGAAAGATTAAGCAGGCCGGGCGTGCATATTGAATAGACAACAATCAGGGCCTCGGTTTTTGGGTCTTTGGGAAAATAAACAGCCGCTACACCTCTTTTGTCGAAATCGTCAGGCACGGGAACTCCGTGCCATTTTCCGTCTAGCGTTTGTGTCGGATAGTCCTTCATTGATGCCAAACCTCCCGCGCAGTCTTTTCGCTGTGGTGCATTTTGCAAAGCCCTTGCAGATTTTTCGTATCCACGAATTTCCACCAATCGCCTCGGTGCGGAACGATGTGATCGCATTCGGTAGCTTCGCAGGTGCAACGAACGCCGCGATCATCAACCCAAGCGCAAATCGCGTTTTCCGGCTGGTGCAGAAACCATTTCCGCAATCGTCGCCACGTCGCTTCCGAGTACCATTTGTGCCACGGCTGCTCGCGGTTTCGTTCCTTGTCCGCAGCCTTCTCTCTTTGCCGCGCCTCCTCTTTGTGCTGAGGGCAGTAACCGGAGGGGTCCGTCGTGGCCTTATGACAGCCCGCCTTGCATTCGCGCGCGAGAAATTCCTTCATATTTCCAGCGTCCCCGGACGAGGTGTATCCAAAAACAAAATCCCTCTTGTCTCGTACGGATTGGCGGGGGCCATGTCGAGCGCCCGCGTATATGCGTTTACGAGCGCGATGGAGGCGTCAATTCGCTCGCGCTGTTTTCTCTTATCGCCAAACCTGCGCCAACCGTTTTCCTTTGTCTCAAGCTGGGCGTTCGTGAAATTCCAATTTGCAATTGGGTGAGAATGTACGCAGAGCCGCTGTTCTAGGAATAGCCTTTCTACACGCCCGATCATGTCGCTCTGGTAATATCCGGGCTTAACATCAACGATGATATTCATTCCATCGTCCTTGATGGCCGGTAGCAAACCGCCGCCCATGTGCGTATCAGCGCCGAGGGAGTCAACGGCATAGCGGCCTCGAATTTCCGCTATGTCCTTTTTGATGAAATTGAAATCCGTGATTTCACCGGGCGTTGCAATCAAGTATTTCTGGTCTGCCCAAGTCGTGTAGGGAACGTGATCTTTCTTCGTCCGCAGAACTATGTCCTGCTCCGCACAATAAAAACGGAATAGCGCCTCCCAAATTCCTTCCGTATCGAGAGGTGGAAAGAGAATGCACAAAACCGAGAGGTCGTGTTTTTCTGCAAGATCGAGGCCAAGCGAGCACCGCCGTCTTTTGAGCCTCTCCTCAGCCCGCGTGATTCTTTCCATTGGCGAGAGTTTTTCCTCGCCGGGTAGGTAGGCGTTGCCTTCTTTCGCAAGCGTATCGTGGCCGAGCCAAGATGTTGCGCTGGAAACTGGCCAAACGTTCAAATGGTAGCGGCGAAAATTCAGCATACCGCCCGGAGAACCAAGCGCGGCGTCGTACTGCTTTCGGAGTTGGTCCATCGAGACGGTCCCGGCGCAACCGAGAGAGGGATTTGCCTTTATCCAGCACGATTCATTGTCGGGATTATCTTCAGGGTCCAGCTCCGCTACGTACGCGAAGAAATAATCAGCCGGGATTGTGCCGCTGAGAACTTGGAGCGCGTAATTTCTCTGCGCCCAGCCGATCTGTCCTTCGCGATCTACACCCGCCGTAGAGATGCCTAGAACCAAAGATTGAGTGCGAGCTACCGTCGAGGAGACGAAAACCTGATACAAGTCCTCAGTCTTGTGCTCGCAAATTTCGTCGAGCACAGAGAAAAAAATATCACGGCCATTTAATCGCTCCGGATTTGAGGCAAGCACTTTGAGGAAGCTGCCCTTGCCGAAGTCCGTAGTCCAACGAAACTGTTTTGAGCGGCCCGCAACCGCTGAGTTATTCTCGCGGAGCCTTTCGGCAGCCTCGAAACACAGGCGGGCTTGGTCGCGGCTCGTAGCTCCGATATAACTTTCGCCTCGGTTCTCGCCAGCGCCCTCCGGGTCCGTCATAAAAAGGGCAAGCGCCCCGCATAGGCTTGTTTTGCCATTTTTTTTGGCGATCTCGATAAAACCGTTCTGGAAGCGCCGGTATCCTTTGGCGTTCAAGAAACCGAAGAGATTGGCGACGAGAAACGCTTCCCACGGGAGGAGGGTGAGGCCGAGCGCGGTGATGTAATCGGCGCATTTCTGCGCGGCTGCCGGGCTGAAACTGAGGCCACGGCTGGCGCAGGTTTCCAGATCATTCAGAAAGCGGGTACAGGCTTGCCGGACGTACGGGCCTGCCAAGATCGCGCCGCTGAGAACGTCGGCGGCATACTGGCGCGCGGCGCTGGCGCAATCCGAGGCGGCAGCCGGGGCCGGGGCTGCGATCTCTACCGGCGCGGGCGGTTCCGGGGCCGGGAATGGCTCGCGGGATTCGATCTGCGCCGTTAGCTCCTTGAGGCGAGGCCAGTCCTTTGTTCGCCGGGCCTCAATCATTTCCAACAAAACGTCTGTATCAGTCAGCGCCAGCTTCCGCGCGGCCTCATACTTGGCAACGAGGGCGTTCCAAGCGCGGCGCGCAGCCGGGGGCAGCCCTTGCGGACGGAGAGGCTCGCCGGGTGCAAATACCGGATTTTCAAGGGCTTCGCGCTGTTCGCGGGCTTTTTTGGAAAGCCTGCCCTGCATTTCCGTTACTGATTTTCGCCTACTCATCTCGCCTAAAGTCCTCTGAATTCGGCCCGAATGTTACGTAAACTGTTACAAAACCTAACGTGCGCGTTCGAAACTGGCGCTGCGGTTTGAGGCAGGGTGGATGCGGTGTTCGCTCCCCCATACCCATCTTTAACATAACAAAAGAGTTAGCTATGCTTGCTGCCAGCCTGCCAAGCGAGGCAGCGCCACCCTCGAATGGCAACTGTTACACGACCTATGCGCCTGTAGCGGCGTTTGGTTATGGTACAGTCAGCGGAGCGCCGCTGGGTTTGAGTCCAAGTTGGCGCTGGAAGTATTCATGCCGCTGGATAACGGCCCGCGCCGCCGCGCGAATCGAGTAGGCCGCGAAGAGTAGCTCGCAGTCCGGGTAATCGCCCATGTAATCAGCCAAGAGGTTTAGCCGCCGCCCTTGTACCTCGATCTCTCCGAGAATATCTATCAGCTCCTTTGCCATGTAGCCGTATGCGTTTAGCAGCCTCAGGCGTTCATAGGTCAGGGGTACTTCTCTCTGTGTCGTAGGCTTCATTTATCTTTCCTCCGTTTTTCGCTTTCCGAATGTGCTGCCATTGCCTCTACACTTGCTGTAGCGCCGTAGCTGTACGGCTGTAGTCCCCGTTGTAGCGCCGTCCTGCTTCTCTTGCCTCTTTACTCCATCCGCGTCGTGTTGCGAGTGGATGCGCCCTGTTTACGCGGCCTCTACCGTAGGGTTAGCGCCTCTCTTGCCTTACCGCCCGCAATGCGCGCAAGCCAAGCGCGATACCGCAAACCGGCGCGAGGCGAGATCGGTTCCGAGGACTACCGCCTTGAGGCTGCCATCGGCCCGGAATTCGAGGGACACCGGGAGGCTGAGGAGATCGGCGGCTATCGTCTCGTGGCCGTTGCCGGTAATGCCGACGAATTCCTTGTCTGTTTGCTTCTTGGGCTGCGTCTCATTTGCCATCGTGTGCCTCTCTTTCCGTTTTCCGAATAGGGTCTTGTCGTTTCGCGCTACTCTTACGCGTCGCGGTGATCTGCGTGCGGCCTCAGCGTGCGGCGAAACGGGGAAATGAGTACCGAAGCGCCAGACGCCGCCTTGAGGCGTTTGAGTTCGGCTCCATTGACACTCAATTCGTCCCTGAGTTGCTGAAACGCCAGCCCAAGCAAGAAGCGGGCGCGTTCTACTCGGTCGGAAGGGAATTCGGGGTCCGTGGTAGCAGTCAGCGACTCAAACCCATTAACGAGGAGATCGAATGCCTTGCTTATCCTCTCGTTGTGTTCGCCGAGGGCCAACGTCCTATGCGTTCTCGTGGCCTCATTTTCCTTCTGTTTTTGGGCGTCAAGGATTCGCGGGATAAACCGGCCAACGGTCAGAGAGTCGGTACCGCCCGCGAGGAGGCTGTTTGCGGTTTCGGCGATGAGTTCATCGCTTTGCTTGGCGAGAACGGAAACGATCTGCGCAAGAGCCTCGGTTCTCTCTTTGAAACTGAGTACGGGCAATGCTTCGCTTGCCATTTTGTGTGCCTCTTTCGTTTTGCGAATGGATAGGCAATGCGCCGTCCAACCAGCCGGGGCGGTCGGTCGAACGGCGCATAGGCTTCCGGTCAAGGAAGATCGTTGGAAATCGTTTGGTGTTTCCGGTATCGCCTACGTTTGCCTGCCGTGGTTAGCGGCAATCTACCCTCAGCATGTTTCGGGGTAGTAGCGGTCGTCGCCGTTGAGAAGCTGATACAGGGAACAAACGTGGAGTGCCTCAAGCCGGGTTAGAATCCGCTGCCACTTGCTAAAGGGAATCTGTTTCAGGGACTCCACACCTGTTTTTCTTAACAGCCAATTTTGTAGCCGCGCGCCGCCGTTGTTGTGACCGGCTTTCGTTAGCGCATTCACAAGTGCGGCAGCACGCTTAGTGATAAACTCTTTGTACTCAACCGGTGTTGGTAGCCGCGCCTCCTCTTGCTCCTTTTGCAACGCCGCTATGCGCTCGTCCGTTTCTTTTTGTGTGTACAGCGTCCCGTCAATCACAGAGAGGCCGAGGCGATTGTTAAGTATCCTGACCTCGTCCAAAAGCAGCGTACGCGCCAAGCCGAGTACGTGGGAGGCTGTCAGTATCTTTTGCTCCGGGTAATTCAGGTTGAGGTAGTGTGCCAATTCTTGTGTTTCGCTTTCGCTGTCCGCCATACGATCTAACAGGGCGAGGAGTTCTTTCCGAAGTCCGTAGCCGTCTCTTAGTTCGTGTGCCGTGATCGTTGCTTTATTTGCCATTTCTGTTGCTCCTTTTTCACTTTCTGAATTTGCATTGCTCCCGCAAACTCGCTGAGGAAAACGAGTTAGCAGGTGTAACAGTTGCCGGGAATATCGGAGGGCAAAACAAATGCTGCCACAAAATTCTCGTTTAATTCGCGCTAAAGCCGCCGCCGAAACCGCCGCCAAACTCGCTGAAGATTTGTTAGCCGAGTACGAAACAATGTCGATTGTTGACCATTGCACGGTGATTCTTGACTACATTCACTTGCATCCAGAGTGCGTAGTCAAAACTATCGGCGCGTAAAGCCTGTCTTACTCGCCGTGCTGATCTCGTCCATGTAACGCTTGGCCGTGTCCTCGCTTATTTTCTCAGCCTCGTGGTGCTTCCGGATTTTCTCCACCAACGAGGCAAATTCGTCGGTGATTGTGGCTTCGCCAGTTACTACGGCGCGCGCGATCATGGCTAAATACTCTTTGTCCAATCGTTTTCTGAATCCGGTCATTACGGCCTTTGCCTGCGCAAAGCGCGCAAGGTAATCGTCCGCGTACGCTGCGTCCTCGTCGCAGAGGGGCTGCGCCGGGTTAAATCCAGCCATTCGCTTTCTGAAAGCCTTATCCTCCTCGGTCATTTCCGCCCAAGCAACTTTGGCGATCTTGGCGGGTAACTCCGCGCGCCGCTGCCTCTCGTACTCTGCTTTTTGGGCAGCCTCCTCCGCCAAACGTTTATCTCTGGCTTCCTTTTCGGCTGCACGCTGTTTGGCAAGCCTCACCTCGAACCGGCGACCGGAATCAAGGTAAATGGAAAAGTTATCCGCGAAAGTCTGCCACGGCAGCCCGCCGCCCGGCTTGGGATACAACTCCTCGTGGTCGTACCACTCGCCCAAGCGTAGGAATTCCTTGACGCCAACGAGGAAATCCGCGCAACCATGGTGGCGGATGATTCCTTCCAAGCGCCTCCGGGCATTCTCGAAAGGCGGTACTATCGTCACGCCCAAGTCAACGTAGCTAGGCAAACCGATACCACGCCCCAAATTGATAGCGGCAGTCAGGGCGTTTTCTACCTCAGCCAAAGAGGGGGAGGGTAGGGGGCGCAGGGAGGGCTGCGAATAGCTGTTTTTGGGGGTAAAAACGAGGTTTTCCCAAGAAATAACTTCTTTAGAATCAGTAGTATGAGTACCGTTTACCCCTGCGCAGGCAGTTTCTACCCCTGCGCAGCCCTTTTGCGCCTCAATTTTGAGGCTGATTTCTACCCCTAAAGCGCCTAAAAACAGGCGGGCGAAACGGTCGCGCCAAGCGGGAGGCCGGTTATCCGGCATATCCTCGCCTTGTGCTTTTGAATTGCAGGACACGCATACGGGCATTAGGTTTTCGGGCGCGGCCTCGCCCTCGTTTTGGTGGCTGCGAATGTGCCCGCGCTGGAGCGTTTCCGCCGTCCCCGGCTGCCCACATTCGCCGCAGCAACGATTTCCGCAAGCCTCTACAAACAGTGGCCAAAAGAAAGTTTGAAACGGGTACCGATCTCGTGGTTGCTTTTCCATTTTCCTTCCCTCTGCGATCTCCTCCGGGGGCGACCCTGCATTCCAAATCGCCCGGCGCTACAGGGTTACGCTGCTTCCAATTCAGCCGTAGCAAGCTCGCTGGGGGCGGGAGTTAAAGCAGCAAGCCGACGGCGCTCCGCGAAAGCCTCTTCCAGCGCGGATGCGAAATGCGGAGGCGCAACAAAGGGAGGTTCTTGTTTTCCGATTAGCGCGTCTGGATTCATCATCCGAAAGACCTGCGGCGTCGAACCCGGAGCTATGCGATCTCCGTTCGCGACCCGCTGTAGCTCTGTCTCAAAAGCAGCCGCGATCTTTTCTCGCATTGAAGCAGCATAGGAAGCGCAGCGGGCGGCGCATTCTTCTAGCGCGTCCGCGAGACCTTGCTGGTACCCCGGCCATTGAAAAACGCCATCCCAAAACTGATTCGAGTTAGTTCTATTTTCAAACTCCGCGCGGACGCGAGTATTCGGGCAGGCATTCACCGCCGCGATTAAGTAAGGACCGATATTCTCGAACTCGCCCAGAGGCGGAAACGTTTCCTTCGCTGCCCGCTTCTCCTTCGCCTCCGGCGTTTCTATCCCGTAGGCTTTCAGGCGGCTTTGGAGGCTGTTACCTTTGCCGCCCTCTGCGACGATTACGGCTTCGCCAAACGCGGTTTCCGCGCCGAGCTTTGGCTCGAATAGCTGAAAGGCGCGCGTTGCTTTTTTCAGATCGCGGACCTTGAGCTGTTTTTCGAGCGCCATTTGTAGCATTGCGCCCTGCGGCTCCGGCGCGAGGGCCGCTACCGCAAAATGATGAGTAAACGAGAGACCTTTAATCCGATTCAAAGCGGGTACGGACCTTGCGACGCTGGCGTAGGTTTGAAGCGTAGCTTTCGAGTAGCCAGTTTTTTGCATTGCGGAATCATAAGTTCCGCCCTTGCCCTTGGCGTTTCCGAAAGCCGCGATACCGTATGCGAGCCAATCCCCTACCGCCCAGCCGACTAGTCCAGCTTCCTCGGCGGCTTGAATTGCGGGCGCAAGTTGATCGCCCATTTTTTCCCATTCGGACCTGCCAGTCCCTTCCGGGATAGACAGCGCCGTTGATTCAGTCAAAACAGTTTCCTGCATCATTTTTCTTCTCCTTTTTTTTTTGAATGTTGATGCTCGATCTCAGGCTGCGGCGCTGCCGCCGCGTAACTCGGCATGTTTCTTTTGGAGGATGCTTTCAGGAATACGAAGGGTCAAATAAACGCGCTTATGCAGGCGCTCGGCCTCGCCTATCTTGAGGACTCCGGGTACATCGCGGAAGATTTTTCGGACGAGATCGGGCGAGATTCCCCACAATTTTCCAATTTCGCGGGTACTGAAATGACGTTCTGTAGCGGACATGACGAATCCTTGTAGAAAAGCTTTTTGGATTCGCTTGGTGGGAGGCCCGGAGAGGGACTCTTGCCGTTGTTTATTCTCTGCGGCGGTGAGATAGGGCGATCATGCGGCAAATCAGGGGTTGACCCTGCCTACTACTCCGCAAAACCGCTGGCGCGGAAAGCGTGTTCCCCGCCCTTACGAAACACAGAATAGCACAAAATTCAGGAAAAGCAAGCCTTTTTATCAGTTGACTCAGTGGTATCAGTAGGGACCCGATTGATTTTTTGGCAGGTTTTTGGCATGATCTGGCCCTATTCTCCCGGCCTTATCCTTTTTAACGGTCCATGTTTTCTGTAAGTTACTGAGAATGCAATCTGCAAAACAATTCAGCTTGTATTTCCGGGGTGGAACTCAGGCTAGAGTGAAAAGAACGGGCCTGCTTCGTGCAGCGCCTTGAAATCCTTCAGCATGGAAGAAAGAGGAAATTCCGATGAGAGCAATCCTATGTGGGGTGTGCCTGCTCTTCGCCGTGCCCTGCGCAATTCAGGCCCAGGAATCGCATAGCCATTCTGGGTCAAAAGCGGTGACCGTCGAATTCAGGAATTCCGATGGCCACAATATTGGAACGGCGTTGCTCTCCAGGACGCCCAAAGGGGTCAAAATAGCGCTGGACATCAAGGATCTTCCGCCAGGCGAACATTCCATCCATATCCATCAAATCGCAAAATGCGAACCGCCAGACTTCAAGTCCGCGGGACCGCACTTCAATCCCGGCGGCGCTGAACACCACCACGACGCAGCCCCCGCCGGCGACATCCCGAATTTTTCGCTCATCGTTGCCGCCGATGGCACCGCCCACGTTTCCGTCATCGCGCCAAATGTCACTCTGGGCGACGATGACCACTCCGTCTTCAGTAATGGAGGTACCGCGATCGTGATCCACGCGGTGTCTGAAGGCGGCGGATCGGCCGCTCCCGCGCGTATTGCCTGCGGCGTCATCAGACGGCCATAGCGAAAGCACCGGGCTCGGAGCGCCTCGCTTCCCCTTCAAATCTCTAGGGGCGCTCCGTCACCGGCTTTCCTCCGCCGCCCGGCAACGCGCTCTTGTGCCCGCCGCTTGCTTCGCTTTGCAGCAGCGTCTCGAGGTTAGGATAAGCGTAAATCGTGGGCGCATGATTCTGCATCAGGCCACCGGTATCCGCCGTAGGCCCATAATTGCTGTGCAGATCGTGCGCCAGCATTCTCAGCATGGCCATCTGCTGGCCGCGATGATGCGCGGTGTGCGCGATGCGCCGCGTCAGGACCCAGGCCCGCGATCGCGCCACATCGAAAAACTTCGTCTCGCCTTCGAACCACGCTTCGTCTTTCGCGCGCAAAGCCTCTAGCCGCTTCCCACTGAATTCTGTATAGCACTTGATGAATTCGAGGCGCGTCTCCTGCGCCGGCAGAGGCGGCGCGCCCGCCTCGATGCTCAGCATGCTACGGAACCACAAATCCTCGCTCACGCATTGATGCACCATCTGTTCGTGCACGCTCCTGCCCCGCGCATCCTTGGGATTTGGCCGAAACTCCAACTCCTGATCGCGAAATTCGCTCCACACGCTCACGACTTTCACGCGCTCGGTTTCATACGTTTCTACAAGAAAGTCGTATCTCATTGTTCCTCCACAGATGGCGCCTCGCGTTCCGCCCCGCCACGCTTGACAGCATACTCCCGCTGTCCTAGTGTTTTTCTTCTAGAAAGTGGAAGTCGCAATCCCCCGCCTGCTTTCGATGATTTCCGCTTTGGAGGTACCCATGCCATTAAGCCTTGCAACATTTTCCCTGGTTGAGTCCCCGGTGTCGGTTCAAGAAGGTCTTAAGATTCTCGAACGCGACGATTATCGTTGCCAGTACTGCGGCCTCGACGGCCGCGCCAGCTTTGAAAACGCTCTCGCCATGCGCGTCGATTTTGTTCATCCTCGCGCCCGCAAAGGCAAAAAGGATCCCGCCAATCTGGTTGCCTGCTGCTCTCCCTGCAACACCATCAAAGGCACCAAGGTTTACTCCAGCTTCGACGAAGCCAAATCCTCCGTCCTCAAACAACGCGAGGGCCTCCGCAAGGCCTGGGAATCCAAAACGGCGCGCCCCCTTGCAAAATCGGCGAGCGCGTAAATCAACACGAGAGCGGCAGAAGGAACGTTGGCGAGGTAACGTAGGCGGTTTCCTGCCACGAGCGCAGTAACGACCCTGCTCTCTCGCCACCCGGCGAGGGCATGGAATGCCGCCAGCCGTGTGCGCAGCCGAAGGGCTTCGTTGCACAGGCAAGAACCCCCAAGGCTTTTTCTTCGCGACGGCACGAGTCGGCGCTTCATTCCTAAATTCATGAGCGCTTCTCAAATCTCCGCTCTCCATCGTCAATCCGAGACGCATTCCCTGCCGGGACTGTCGAGCTCTTTCTTCCTGCGCTACACTATCCCTTCTTCACCTGGAGAAATGCATGCCCACACGGGACGATGCCTGGAAATTGCTGTGCGAATTCACGGAATCGGAGAGCTTGCGTAAGCACATGCTCGCCGTCGAAGCCTGCGTCCGCGCTTACGCGCGCAAACAGGGCGCCGATGAAGAGCTGTGGGGCCTCGCCGCGCTGCTCCACGATTTCGATTACGAGCGCTGGCCCAACAACGATCACGCTCCCGACAAGGAGCATCCCGCGGAAGGCGCGAAAATTCTGCGCGAGCGCGGCTACTCCGACGAAACTATCCGCGCCATCCTTTCGCACGCCGATTATTCCGGGGTCGCGCGTCAGTCGCCACTCGAGCACACGTTGTTCGCTTGCGACGAGCTCGCCGGCTTCCTCACCGCTTGCTCTTACGTACGCCCCTCAAAGAGCATCCTCGATCTCGAGGTGGACTCCGTGAAGCGCCGCCTGAAAGATAAGGCCTTCGCCAAAGGCGTCAGCCGCGAGGACGTGCGCAAAGGCGCCGAAGAACTGGGCATCCCGCTCGAAGAGCACATCCGCTTCTGCATCGCGGCCCTTCGCGAACAAGCCGACGCGCTCGGCCTCCGCGGCACTTTATGAACGAGGTTCCGGCCGCCCATCTGCCGGTGGTCACAGCCTTCTGCAATGGAAGCAAAATCAGGCTAGAATAAAGTAGAAATGCTTACACAGATTAAAGGCACAGACGCGGCGACCGTCGGACGGCCGCGGCGCAAGACGTACGGCGTGCCCGTTGGCCACGTCCTCGTGGGCGGCGGCGCTCCCATTGTCGTGCAGTCGATGACGAACACGGATACCGCCGACGTAGCGTCAACTTTTAAACAAACCGTTGAGCTGGCCGAAGCTGGCTCTGAAATTGTGCGCTGGACGGTCAACGTGCCCGAGGCGGCGGCGGCCGTCCCGGAAATCAAGAAGCGCTTGCTCGATGCCGGCTGCAATGCGCCGATCATCGGCGATTTTCATTACAACGGACACGTCCTTCTCACGAAATATCCTGAATGCGCGAAGGCGCTGGACAAGTACCGCATCAATCCAGGCAACGTGGGTGCAGGCCAGCGCCGCGACGAACAATTCTCCACGATCTGCAAAGTGGCCCGCGATAACGGAAAGCCCGTGCGCATTGGCGTGAATGGGGGCTCGCTCAATCAAGAGCTCGTCATGCACAAAATGCAGGAGAACACCGACAAGAATCTTGGCAAAGAGTCCGAAGAGATCATCAACGATTGCATGGTGCTCTCCGCGCTCCAATCGACGGAACTGGCGATCGAGAGCGGCCTGCGTCACGATCAAGTCATCATCTCCTGCAAAACTTCGCGCCCTCGCGATTTGATTACCGTTTACCGCGATCTTTCGAGCAAAACCGAGCAGCCGTTGCATCTCGGGCTGACCGAAGCCGGCATGGGCATGAAGGGCCAAATCTGGTCCGCAGCTTCTCTCGGCGTTTTGCTTTACGAAGGAATCGGCGACACAATTCGCATTTCACTCACGCCAAAACCCGGCGGCGACCGTCGCGAAGAAGTCTATGCCGCCTGCGAACTCCTGCAAGCGCTTGGCCTCCGTTCGTTTTCTCCCAGCGTGACGGCCTGCCCCGGTTGCGGCCGCACCACCAGCACGACTTTTCAAGAACTGGCCGAGCGCATCCAGGGCTACATCCGCGACAGCATGCCCATCTGGAAGACGCAATACGAAGGCGTCGAAACCATGACGCTCGCCGTGATGGGCTGCATCGTGAACGGCCCCGGCGAATCCAAGGCCGCCAATATCGGTATCAGCCTCCCGGGAACCGGCGAAGCCCCCCGCTGCCCTATTTATATTGATGGAAAAAAAGATGTCACGCTCGAAGGCACTTACGACGAACTTGCCGCCGCATTCCAGGCGCTCGTCGACAAATACATTGCCAACAAATACCCTCGCAAGACCGCTGAAACTGTTCCAGCCCGCCGCTGACCGTTGCGGGAAAGCTCGCGAGTCCGAGTCCCATCCTCTCCGCGATTCTCTCCGAAACACTTCTCGGGCGTGACGCCGCAAACGCCGACCCGCAATTCAATCCTCCATCCGTGTGCCAGCAATACGCTCAGCTCGCGCTTTGCTGATCGTTGACCGACTCCATGGGCAAAGCGCCTGGCGCGCGCAAAATCCGAATATCCCGCCTTGGTGGCTGGCCGAAGAAGCGGCTATATTCGCGGTTGAATTGGCTGGCGCTCTCGTATCCCACCTCGAACGCCGCACTGGCCGCGTCCAGACCATCCATCAGCATCCGTTCTCGCGCTGCATGCAGCCGAAGTTGCTTCTGATACTGCAGCGGACTCATGGCGGTCAGCGCCCGAAAATGATGGTGCAGCGTCGAGACACCCATGCCCGCGATTCTTGCGAGCTCCTCCACCCGCAGCGGCTTCGCGTAGTTCGCCCTCACCCAGGCGATGGCCTTCGCCGTCCGGTGGCTCTGATCTCCCAACGTGGCAATCGCTCTCAGTCGCGCGCCCTCCGGTCCCCGCAGGATTCGGTAGATGATCTCGCGTTGAATCAGTCCGCTCAGAAACGGAATGTCTTGCGGGACGTTCAACAAATCGACGAGCCGGCAGCACGCATCGAGCAATTCCGCTGTCGTCTCACCGGTCGCCATAGCCGGAGTTTCCGACGCCGTCTCAGCCGCCTGAATCTCCTCTCGGCCCAGAAGCTCTCGGACTACGGGCATTTCGAGTTTCAGCACGAAACAGAGATACGGCACCGCCTTACTTGCCTCGATCACATTGCAGATCACTGGCAAGTCGAGCGACGTCAGCAGGTATCGCGACTCATCGAAGATGAAGGTAGTTCCGCCGAGGTTTGCTTGCTTCCGCCCTTGCGCAACCACGGCCAGGCTCGGCTCGTAGGTCGCCGAGATTGGCGTCGTAGGGGCGGTTCGCCGGCTCAACAGCAAGCCAGGAACGTCGGTGATCAGTCTCTCTTTGCTCCCAATGAAAAAGGCAATCTTCCGGGCCAGCTCGGCGCGCAATTCTCGCGCTCGGCTCGATAGCGGACCGGCCTGTTTGCTAGTGTTTTTCATTGTAAAGGTGTCCTTTGTCCCTTGCCAAAGATAGACTCTCGGACCGAGATACACCAACAATTTCTCACGGGTCGAGAGGAATAGGCAATAAATCGGAAGAATCGGGCTACCGCTTCCCCGGCATTTAGTCCTAACCTCGGGATGAGAGAAACGGTTCGGCCGTCGCAAGGAGAAACAATGCAAAAACGCAAACTGGGAAAAAGCAATCTGGAAGTATCCGCCATCGGCCTCGGCTGCATGGGCATGAGCTTCGGCTTCGGCCCGCCCGCCGACAAGCAGCAAATGATTTCGCTGATTCGCACGGCCGTCGAGCGCGGCGTCACGTTTTTCGACACTGCCGAAATCTACGGCCCCTTCACCAACGAGGAACTCGTCGGCGAAGCCCTCGCTCCGGTGCGCGATCAGGTCGTGATCGCCACGAAGTTCGCCTTCAAAATCGATCCAGTCACCGGCAAACAGGTCGGCCTCGACAGCCGCCCGGAGCACATCAAAGCAGTCGCCGAGGCCTCCCTGAAACGCCTCCGCACCGACGTCATCGACTTGTTCTACCAGCATCGCGTCGACCCCGAAGTGCCCATCGAAGACGTCGCGGGCGCGGTGAAGGACCTGATCCAGCAAGGCAAGGTCAAGCACTTCGGGCTTTCGGAAGCCGGCGTGAAAACGATCCGTCGCGCGCACGCCGTTCAACCCGTCGCCGCACTCCAGAGTGAATATTCTCTTTGGTGGAGAGAACCTGAAGCGGAAGTGATCCCTACCCTCGAAGAACTCGGGATCGGGTTTGTTCCCTTCAGTCCTCTTGGCAAAGGCTTCCTGACGGGGCAAATCAGCGAAGAGACCAAATTCGACAAAAGCGACTTCCGCAACATCGTCCCTCGCTTTACCCCAGAGAACCGAAAAGCAAATCAGGCGATGGCGGATCTGGTCGGCCGATTTGCGCAACAACAGAAAGCCACACCCGCCCAAATCGCGCTCGCGTGGATTCTCGCCCAGAAACCCTGGATGGTTCCCATCCCCGGCACGACCAAGCTGCATAGACTCGAAGAAAACCTCGGGGCCGCTAACATCGAGCTTTCGCCCGACGATCTCCGCGAACTGGAAAGCGCAGCTTCGAAGATCGCCGTGGTAGGAGCTCGGTACCCCGAAGAACTGCAAAAGATGGTGGGACGCTGATATTACATACGGGAGATCGAACGGCCGCATGAGCAGCCATCAAACACAGAACGAAGCACTAAGAGAGCGTCTTTCGCGATCCCGCGAAATTAACATCGGCGTGACCGGCAGAAAGTCGGGAAAAACAATTTCGATGTCGGTGTGGTTCGTGTTGGAAGGCCAGAAACTCTACCTCTTGCCTGTCAACGGCTCGGATACGCAGTGGTACAAAAACCTGCTGAAGAAGCCGTCGATTCGAATCGGCGCGGGTAGCGGGGCGGCCGAATTGAAGGCCCTCCCCGCTACGAACGCCAAACAGGTGTCGTCAGTAATCGAGAAATTTCGAGGCAAATACGGGGACAGCGGATTGAAGCTGTATTCGAAGCTCGACGTCGCCGTGCTCGCCGAGCTCGAATGAGGCAGCTTCCGCAATCGCCGAGCATTCCGCGCAGAGGCCGGAAGGCCCTCAGGAGTTGGCGTACCGCTTCGAATGAATGGTTTGGGGAGTAGAATTGCAATGCGCTCACGCTTAGGGAGGCGATCTCTATGGTAACCATCACAGTAAACGGAGTCCGCCACGAGGTACAGGCCCCCGGCGACACTCCCCTCTTGTATGTCTTGCGAAACGATCTGCAGCTGAGCGGTCCACAGTTCGGCTGCGGCCTCGCACAGTGCGGCGCCTGTTCCGTTCTTATAGACGGCAAAGAAACCCGTTCCTGCGTCACCCCCATCTCGACCATCGCCAATCAGGAAATTACCACGCTCGAAGGTCTGCCCGCGCGCTGGGCAAAGCTAAAAGGTCTTTCTCCCGAGCAGGCCAAAGAAATACTTCACCCCGTTCAGCAGGCATGGATCGCCGAACAAACTCCTCTCTGCGGCTTCTGCCAGAACGGAATGATGATCGTCGCCACCGAACTCCTCGAAAAAAATCTCAATCCCAGCGACGCACAAATCAAGGCTGCCTTCACCACCGAAGGGCCATCGCCGCACCTCTGTCGCTGCGGCAGCTATGCCGCAATCATCGACGCCGTTAAACACGCTGCATCGCTTATGGGAAAGGGGAGGTAAGCCATGGCTACCGCCGCTGAAAACACCGTCAAGGTTTATGAAGCCACTCTCTCCCGCCGCCAATTCGTCAAAACTGGCGGCGCACTCGTCGTCGGCGTCGCATTCGTCGGTCCTTCCCTCCTCAAAGCTCAGGGTTTCCAGGCCCCGAAAGTCACCGGAGCTCCCTTCAAGAACTCTCTCGATCCGACTCAACTTAGTTCCTGGATCGAAATACATCCGGACAACACAGTCCTCATTCGCACCGGCAAAAGCGACTTCGGCCAGGGAACCACTTTCACCGCCTATCGCCAAATCGTCGCCGACGAATTGAGCGTCTCCTTCGAATCCATCACCACCGTCATCGCGGGGAATACCGATCAGACGCCCGACGGCAGTGGCGCCTTCGATTTCCTCGGCCGCGGCACTCCCAATATTCGCAAAGCCGCTGCATACACCTATCAAGCGCTTCTCGATCTCGCCTCTGAGCGTCTCTCAGTTCCTAAAACTCAGCTCACTGCCCAAGACGGCGTCTTTTCCGACGGCGGCAAATCCATCTCTTACGGCGACCTCGTCAAAGATCAGCAACTCAAGCTCACCATTCCCGTCAGTGGAGATCTGACCAGCATTATGGGATTGAGAGTGGAAGGCGATCCGCCAATGAAGCCCGTTAGCGCCTACACCGTCATCGGCAAATCCCACACGAACTCCATCATCACCTCCAAAGTCACCGCAAAAGAAACTTGGGCCACCGATATCCGCCTTCCCGGAATGTTGCATGGACGCATGGTGCATCCGAAAACACTCGGCTCCACGCTCGTCTCTGCCGGCCAGCTCGACAAGTCCAAATTCCCCAATTCGCAAGTAGTTGTGAAAGGAAATCTCGTCGGAGTCGTCGCTCCAACCGAGTGGGAAGCCATTCAAGCTTCACAGCAAGTAGCCGCCACGACAAAATGGACCGAATGGAAAGGTCTGCCCGGTAACGAAAAGCTCTACGATTCCCTTCGCAAGGATGGCGATTGGACCACCGCGCAAGTTACAAAAAGCCCCGCCAGCAAAGGCGATGTACCTGCCGCGCTTGCTTCCGCTAAGAAGAAGCTCTCCGCTACGTATCACTTTCCCTTCATGAAGCACGCACCCATCGGTCCCACTTTGGCTGTCGCAGACGTCAAGCCCGACGGCACAGTCCACCTCCACACACATAATCAAAATCCCCAGGCCTTACGCGGCGAAATTGCCATGATGCTCGGCACCACGCCCGATCACGTCATCGTTCACACGCATCCTGGAGCGGGGCACTACGGCCGCTCCAACGGCGGCAACTCTGGCGCCGAAGACGACGCCGTAATCCTGTCCCAGGCCGTTGGAAAGCCCGTGCGCGTTCAGTGGATGCGTGCCGAAGATTTGCAGTGGTCCACGCAATCCCCGGCTGCTTTCGCCGATGTCGAATTCGCTCTCGACGAAAAAGGTCGAATCGCTGGCTACCAGATAGATCACTACATGCCCGCTTTTCAGGATGATCGGCCCATAGGCGCCATCCTTGCCGGACTTCCTACCATGCCCGCGCCGGGAGGTGGGGCTGGATTCTTTCTTTCTACGGCCAATTTCGTATCCGATCCCTGGTTTTACGATCTCGTTCCCAATGTGGCCGAGCGCGGCCACGGCACATTTCAAGTTGGACAAAAAGCTTCACCGCTCGCCGTTGGCCTTCGCGATCACAGCATGCGTACGCCCGGACAGTACCAGCAAAACTATCCGCGCGAACTCGCCTTCAGCGAAGCCGCAGCGCTCGCCGGCGCCGATGCGATTCAATTTCGCATTGACCACGCCAAAGAAGAGCGGCTCATCAACGTTCTCAAGCAAGTTCGCGACGCCTCCGGATGGGACACGCGTCCATCGCCTCGCCCGGGTGCAAAATCCACCGGTTCAACTGCCGTCAGCGGCCGCGGCGTCTCCGCAATGTTCCGCTCGGGAACCTATTGGGCATGCGTCTGCGAAATCGCGGTTACTCCGAGCACTGGTGCCATCGCCGTCGAAAAATACACCATCGCCGTGGATCCCGGCATCGTCGTCAATCCTGCTCAACTAAAACGGCAAGTCGAAGGCGGGGCCATGATGGGCATCAGCCATGCGCTCTACGAAGAAGCTATGTTCGATGAAAGCGGCATTACTTCCCGCGACTGGAATACGTATCCCATTGCCAAAATGACGGACACTCCCGAATTGAAAGTCGTGCTGCTCCATAATCCAAAAGTCGGCAGTTACGGCGGGGGATCGGAAGCCGCGAACGCACTTGCGGCTCCCGCAATCGCCGCGGCACTCCACGACGCGACCGGAAAGGTCCTTCGGCGGCTTCCTCTGAAGCCTGCTTACGTACAAGCGGTTCTGAAGGCCTGACAGCTACGCGTGCGCGACGAAGAGTCCCTGGAATCAGGGCAAATCGGATCGGGAAATCAAGCTAAATGGTTGGCAGCTTAAGGTAAGCGCGGTGCTCGTGGAGTTGCGAAACTCCGTAGCCTGTCGAGCGCCATCATTCTCGCGCGCGAGTAGGCTTGTCGATCCTCGAGCAGTTGATGCGCCCAGTGCGCGCCCATGGCGAGTCCATGGAACTCGAAGGCGACTCGAGTAGCGTCGAGCTTCGCATCGAGATGTCCCGCTTTTTGCGCTTCCTGAACGGCGCGGATAATTGCGGCAATCCACTCGTGCATGATGGCCTTGATGCGGTCATGCACAACGCCGCGTCGCCCATCGAATTCAAACGAGGCGGCGCTGAAAAAGCACCCGCCCTTAAAGACGCGCTCTTCCACGAGAGCCAGCCAGCGGTCAACCAGTCCCCACAAACGCGGCGCGCCTTTGGGCGCGGCAATCGCCGGCTTGGTCACTTTCTCGATAAAAATCTGGCGCGCTGTTTCAATCGTCGCGAGCTGTAACTCTTCCTTCGATCCGAAGTGCGCGAAAAGCCCGCTCTTGCTCATCCCGAGCTGTTCGGCAAGCGAGCCCACGGTGAGCCCTTCCAACCCGTCAACGGAGGCGATATCGACGGCGCGGGCAAGGATGGCTTCGCGTGTGCGCACCCCTTTTGCCTGTCGGCGCGGAACCGGCTTCCGAACCGGCTTTTTGCGTGAACTAGCTCGAACCGCTTGCAGCATGAAAGTACTGTAACACACTAAAATTAAATAGCACGAACGTTCGTTTATTGTGCTATCCTCTCCACCCTGGAGTGTGCCCATGGAAAACTCCTTGGTCTCCCCCGTACTTTCTCTGCCTTTCCCCACTTTGCTCCGCACCTCTGCCCTCTGTGCGCTGCTCTTCTCCGCCCCGGTCGCGCCACGTGTCGCACTCGCCCAGGAAATCCCGCTCGAACGCTGCGACGTCCTTCCCGTCATCGACGTGCAAGTCGCCGGCCTGCACAAATGGTTCCTCGTCGATACCGGGGCAACCTCCATCCTGAATTTGGAGTCGTTTGCAAAAGGCCAGTCTCGAGACGTCAGTGTCACCTCCTGGAGCGGCACGCTCGCCACCAGCGCGAAAGAAGTTACCCTCCCCGACCTGACCGTCGGCCAAACGAAGCTGCTGGATTTGAAATTGCCAGCCATCGATCTCTCCGCTATCGGAAAAGCCTGCGGTCGCAACATCGATGGCATCCTCGGCGTCGACCTCCTGGGAAAACTCGGAGCCAGCATCAATTTGAAGGCACGGACCATCCATGTAACGACAATGGACGAAGAACGGGACGCGCGGTTAGTCAACGAAATGCGAAGTGCTATGCACCGCTGCGTGGATGCTTTCAACGATTCCGACGAGCGGAAGTTTGGCGATTGCCTGGACCCCAAGATCGTACTGTTTTCGAACGACACGGAGCTCTCTGGCCGCAAACAGGTGGTCGGTTATTTCCGTGAGCGCTATTTTCATCAGCATCCCGCAGCCCGCCTGGAAATCCGCGAGAGCGCCTTTCATCCCATCGGCGAAGCCGTCTGGTACGAATACGAATTCACGATTGACTCGTCGCGCGGCAGGCTGCACGGCCGCGGCATGGCCATGTGCAAGAAATCGGAAGGACACTGGCGCATGGCCAGCATGCATCACTCGGTCATGCAGTGGGAATCGGCCGCGCTTCCGCAGGCAAGGCGCTAGACCTGCCCCGCATTCCTGCTCCTCGGGCACCCTGCGCGGATATGCTAGAATTTTGCTGCGTTTCGAACGCAGTAAGGGCGGGAATCAGCGTGAAAATCAGCCGCGAAGATGTCGAACGAGTGGCGGAGTTGGCCTATCTGGATTTGAGCGAAACCGAACTGGAAACCTACCGCGCGCAAATCGATGAAATCCTGGAATACATCGGAAAGCTGAACGAGTTGGACACCGCGAATGTCGAACCCATGGCGCAAGTGCTCGCGGACGACCAAACCGCCGACGCCACGCTGCGCGAAGACGTCGTAGTGCCCTGCAACGTGGCGGGAGAAATTCTAAAGCAAGCCCCTGATCCAGAGCCGCCTTATTTCAGGGTGCCCAAGGTGATCGAGCGGTAGCACAGACACTCCTGTCTGTGCGTTACGGTTTCAAAATAGAGAATCGCAAAAATGAAAGCTAAGATTGACTGCCCAACAGGACGCGATGTGACAACAAATTGGACGATTGACGGAGTAAAAGAAGCCCTAGCCGCGAAGAAAATTTCGGCGCGGGAGCTAGCCGGTGAATTTTATGGGCGGATCAGTGAGCGAAACTCCGAGCTAAATGCCTATTTGACGCTCTCCGAAGAACGCGCCTACGCGCAAGCGGACCGCACAGATGCGCTCGTCGCCGCAGGTAAACCATTGCCCGCGCTAGCGGGCGTTCCGATCGCGATCAAAGATGTCATCAGCACGCGTGGCGTTCGAACGACCTGCGGCTCAAAAATTCTTGAAAACTACGTTCCTCCCTACGACGCCACAGCCGTGGAACGCCTGGAAGCCGCAGGTGCGGTCATTCTCGGCAAAACCAATTGCGACGAATTCGCCATGGGTAGTTCCAACGAGAACTCCGCCTATGGCCCGGTCCGAAATCCGGAAGCAACAGACCGCGTCCCCGGCGGCTCCAGCGGTGGGTCAGCCGCTGCCGTGGCGGCGGGTTTGGCCGTGGCCTCCTTGGGGACGGATACGGGCGGCTCGATCCGACAGCCTGGATCGTTCTGCGGAATCCCCGCGATGATGGGCAGCTATGGCCGCGTTTCGCGCTACGGGCTGATCGCCTTTGCATCCTCACTGGACCGCATCGGCCCGTTCGCGACAAGCGCCCGCGATGTCGCGTCGATTCTGCAGGTGATCGCAGGGCGCGATTCAAACGATGCGACCTCAACCACAGCGCCAGTGCCCGACTATCGCGCCGCAATGGAACAGCCGGTGAAAGGCCTGCGCATCGGCATCCCCAAAGAATATTTTGGCGCGGGCATGGACGACGGAGTCCGCAAGAAAATCGAAGCAGGCATCGAACTCCTGAAAAAACTGGGCTGCGAACTGCGCGAAATTCACATGGCCCATACCGACTATGCGATCGCCACCTACTACATCATTGCGACGGCTGAGGCCAGCTCGAACCTGGCGAGGTACGACGGCGTGCGCTATGGCCTGCGCGTCGAAGACGATTCCCTGCTCGCGATGTACCGAAAAACGCGCGGCGCGGGATTCGGCCCCGAGGTCAAGCGACGAATTGTGCTCGGAACCTATGTCCTGTCAGCGGGCTACTACGACGCCTACTACCTCAAAGGGCAGAAAGTTCGTGCGCTGATTGCGCAGGATTTTCGCCATGCCTTTTCGAAAGTGGACGTCATTGTCACGCCGACCTCGCCGATTCCTCCGTTCAAATTGGGAGAGAAAACAAACGACCCGCTCCAGATGTATCTTGCTGATATATATACAGTTACAGGCTCTCTGGCAGGCGTTCCCGGCATCTCTGTTCCCTGCGGAAAAATCTGCGGCAAGCTGCCGGTGGGCCTGCAAATCTTCGGCCCCGCATTCGGCGAAGCCAACGTGCTGCGGGTGGCGCATGCTTTCGAGCAGGCCGGCGGCGGCTCCGTCTGATGAGCCGTGGTGACCACTAGTCGTGGCTTCCACGCTTGAATCCTTGATCGCCGATCTGGCCAAAGCTCAGGCCTCCCTCCTGTCTGCGGCAGATGCGGTGGAAGCAGGCGAGTGGAAGATCCGGCCAAGCGAAGCGAGATGGTCGGCGGCGGAAGTGGTCGCTCATCTGATGATGGTCGAGCGGGCGGTGATTGGAAAAGCAGACCGGCTCGCGCAGAAGACGCCGAAGCGAATCCCATTGTTAAAGAAAATTCACCTGCCGGTGGTGCTGGCGGAAGTGCGGCTGGTTCGGCTGAAGTCTCCCATCCCAGTTGACACTGAAATGGTGCGCGATAAAGAGGCGATGCTGGCGGCGTTGCGCGAAGTTCGCGGGCGTTCGCTTGCGTTCCTGGAAGAGACGCGGGGTCGCGATCTGAGCGAATACTATTGGCCGCATCCGGCGCTTGGAATGCTGAACACTTATGGATGGATGCGGATGATCTCGGCGCACGAAGTGCGCCACACAAAGCAGCTGCGAGAAATTGCGGCAAGCCTACCGAATGTCATAGAGAGATTGCAAAAGTAGGACATTCTTGCAGCCTCCTCTCCACTTCTAAACGATTCGTACCAAGGCACTTCCAGGCGAGGGAAAATGGGTAATGTCTTTTTACACAGGAGGTTGGAACAAAAGTACTAGCCATTTCGTTTTTAGTTGAGAGAACGGAACGACTATTGCTCATAGAAAGGTGCATCGGGTACGCTGCACAAAGCATCAAAGAAGTTAGAAGCGAGTGCAGGCGGCACGGTGTGTCAAACAGCACAAGGAATAAGCCCATGGTAACCGTCAAGTCGAGCCAAAAGATTTTTACAGACACGGAGATCGCCAGCCTCACTGGGATTTGCGTCGATCACATTCGCAATTTCGCGAAGAGCCGTCATCTGGGTTTCATCGCGCGCGCCGCGGAAGCGGCCGGCAAGCAGGCGGACCAGTGGCTGTTCACACTGTCGGACTTGATGGTGCTGGTGACGCTGTTTCCGCGCTGCACCCACTAAAACGAACACGGGCTTGGGCTCATAACCGGCTCTTTCCGGAACACCGGAAAGGGCCTTTTTGCTTTTTGGGACAGTTGCGACGGCGCGGACACGGGGGTATGCTCGGCTGAGGGCAAACCGATTCTTTGCGCTGGCATCCTATAGGCCAGAAACTGCCATGAACTTGCGTTCTAATCTCGCTTTGATCCTGCCAGCCTTGCTGCTTGGCTGGGGAGCGGCGGCCTGGCAGGGCGCTCCCGCCAAGGATCCGACCACACAGCAGACCTCGTCGAACACCCAGCAGGCTACGCCGAACGGTGCGCAGGCCACGACAAACCAGACCGCTACTAGCCAGGCGGTGCCGCAGGAAGAGCTGACCGGACTTCCGCGGGGCAAGAAGCTGATGTTGAAGGACGGGAGCTTCCAGCTTGTCCGGAGCTACGAGAAAAACGGCGACCGGGTGCGCTATTACAGCGTGGAACGCGGCCAATGGGAAGTGATTCCAGCGGAGCTGGTGGATTGGGACGCGACCAAGAAGGCGGAAGCGGCGCAAGACAAGACAGCGGCGGCGCTGCTCGAGAAGGTTCATATCCAGGAGACGGCGGCGAGGGCGGAGACGCCAGTGGATGTGGACGCTAGTTTGTTGGTCGCCCCGGGAGTGTTTTTGCCTGACGGCGAAGGCATGTTTGCGCTGGAAGGAAAGGCCGTGAAACGGCTCGGTCAGGTCGGCGCGCAAGATAAAACGGACAAGAAGACGGTCTTGAAACAGATTCTCTCGCCCATCCCGATTGTTCCCAGCAAGAAAAACATCGAAATCCCAGGAGAGCGAGCCAAAGTGAGGGTCACGACGGCGACTCCCGAGTTTTATTTGCGCGAAGCGGCGCCAGGCACGGATGACGATTCGTCGGTATGGCGGACCGGGCGGCAGGGCGTGGATGGACCGGATGTGGTCTTGGTGCGAGTGAAGATAAAGGGGCATAAGCGATTGATCGAGTCTGTCCGAAGCATGTTTGGACAGGAGATCTCGGAAGATCGAAATGACATTGTGACGCAGCGCTGGGAAGTGGCGCCGGAGGTGTACCGGTTCACGCTGAGCTCGCCGTTGCCCCCAGGGGAGTACGCCATCGCCGAAATCCTGCAGGATGGATTGAACTTGTATGTGTGGGATTTTGGCGTGGACGCGGCTCCTACAGCCAGCTCCGTTTCGCACTGATTCCGAACCCCAATTGCTGAGAGAAGAGGACGACCAAAACCAGAGATCTGGGAAGCCCACAGCTGACAGCTCACAGCCGCAAGCAAGAGACAGCGAGGAGGAAGCTTTGGAGAAGGGGGGCCCCCCCCGGGTTTTTTCGTAACTGCTGATTCGAAAGGATTTTAGGTCCCGTGTTTTGAAACTGCGCATTCCACAGGAGTTACGGAAGTGTTTTGCGGAAGTGCGGAATATAAAGGGGATCGTGCGCAGTGGTGAGGGATTAGTGGATAGATGAGAGTGCGAGGAAGCTGGTCCTTCCGCAGGGGTGAAGTAAGGATGTAACGAGGTTACAACGTAAAGACAGGAGGAGGAGGGCGGCAGGGTCCCTGACATTGTGAGGGTTTTTCTTAACACAGAGGGCGCAGAGTACGCGGAGGGTAGCGGGAGAAGAGACGATGGGAGGTGTGCGGGCGGGTTTGGCGTTGTAGCCATGGGGAATGGTAGCGCGGAATTGGATTACTGTCAAGGCATAGTACTCGATATAGCTAATTCGAACGTGAGACGCGGAAGTGGAATGGATGGAAGGAGTTGGCGGGAAATTGGGAGTTTGGTGAGACGGATTGTGGGAGCGTTTACAGGTTCGGAGGTTTGAGGGTTGGAAGGTTCACCGAGAGGGGCTCGGGCGTACCGGAATGGGACGAACTTCAAAACCCGCACCCTTAACTGCGAAGGGATGCGGCACCCCTCTCCGACAGCCGCCTCCTTGCGACGAGGGACGGGCTCGGCTAATCAGCGGCTCAGCGCGGCTGGGGCGACTCGCTTGACTCTTCTTGCGGGCCTGGCTTTTTTCTTGCGTGTTGCAGCGCGTGCGGGGCGAACTTCGAAGCGAACCCCTTCGGCTTCCTGCAAAAACGAAATGATTTCAAACAGGCGGCTTGCGGTCGGATTCCCTTTCGGACCGAACATCTGATGAATCGTCTTTACGTGGATATTGGTGGCCTCCGCCAGCTTCGGAAACCCGACTGTCGCATTGATATAGTCGCGCAGGATCTCTTTCGCGAGGGCTACTTCGCCTGAGAGCAGGCTTTCTAGAGCCTCGCTCAGCATGCCTCTTCGGAATTCTGGATTCCGTCGCATATCTGCTTGAATCGATTCTCTAAAGTCAGTCGTCAATGGCATTATCATTCCTCTGCTTTCGGATGCTACTTCCTTTGCTTGTAATCTTCCCACCGCCGGAAGGCGATCTGGATGTCGTTCTCCTGGCGTCTCTTCGTTCCGCCACCCAGAAGTGATAACGATCGTCCCTCCGACCGTCATTGCCAAAGTGCACCCGCGGTATCCCGGCCGCAAAGTAGATCCTGAACTCAAAAATGCCGCCTCCAACTCCCTTACACGTTTGAAAAATTCTCCAGGCCAATGCGCAAAACTGTCTTGGTCACTTTTTAGCCGCGCCCACTAAGGGAGTCCAATGCGCTGCGCCATTCACCGAACGGACTTCAACGCGGTGGCGCGATCGCGATATTCGCGGATCTCCACCATTGTGGAACCATCGGTGAGCATATATTTTAGCATTGCAGAGGCTCCCTGGAGTCAAATACCAATGACTTTTGACCGAGAGCTTGTTGAAGCGCAGTTGGCGCTTGAGCAATCGGGAACGACCGACATGCCGAAGCTGGCCTGGGAGGCCCTTGAAGCCGGACTCGACGGCCCAGCGACACGGCCTCTTGCGGCCTTGCGGTTCCCGACGTTTTTCGAAGTGCGGGAGGTCCTTCCAGCGGTCCTGCAGGAGTGGGGTATGAAGCAGCTCTCTCCTGAAGAGGCCGCGCTTCGCATGGCCAAGATCCGGGTGCGACAGATTCTGCAAAGCAATGAGGACCCGATAAAGCACGCCGACGATTTCTTTCGAATGTGGGTTGACGCGGACTACTGCAGGGCGCTCGGCGAATATGGCCCACTCGCCGATGATGTCCACGTTGCCCGCGAGTGCGGCCAAACTGATGACGAAATCCGCGCCTGGCTGCTTGAAAAATTCAAGGCGTTGGCCGCGCTGTGAGGCAAGGCTCTACGGTTTGCCGAGATCGCAAGTGGCGGCCACCAGCCTCGGCACGCTGAGGCTGGCCCATCCGCCGGGGATTTTGTACTTTGGTGAGACGGATTGGTGATGGATAGCTCGGGGAATTTCCCGTCAGCCTCGTCGCCGTCGACGCCTTCACTTAAGACGTCGATTATCCGTTAACGGGGCTCAAGGAACGGGGACGCGGTAGATGTTTCTGCGAATGGTGGTTTTTGTGTAGGAATACTTTTCGGGGCTGATGAGGGAGTCTACCGCGACGGAGAGGCCGGGGTTTTTTGCCTTGGCCTTTAACTCTGCAGTTGTCGCGAAGCCGGCGGGTGGCAGGTCCGGCAAGCCGGTTTCCTTGCGCACTGGGAGAAGGACCGTTCCGGTCTCGCGGTCCGCCCCGAACTCGACCTGCAGAAACTTTCCGTCGATGCTCCAACCCGCGAGGCAGAGCGTGCTGCAAATTGTTAGCGAGTTTCCACCGGCAATCGGATAGGCCACCACCTGGTAAGGATGATCTTTATTCTGGTCATTCCTCTGCGAAATGATCGCCCAACGGCCGTCTGGCGAAACTGCCACGACGTCAATTAATGGCTCGTCGCCCAATCGGTGCCGTCCTGATCCGTCCTGCTTTCTGGCATAGGCGTAGTTCTTGCCACCTTCGGTCGCGCGATAGACCAAATCCCCATTCGGCAGGAAGTGCGGCGAGTCTTCATTCTCCGCCGACGGCAGCTCCTTCGGCGAGGTACGGTGATCCGTTGCGGCAAGCCACAGATGCATGATCCCTTTCTCATCTTTTCGCGCGATGGCCACTGTCTGTCCGTCCTTGGTGATGGCAAAATTGCTCGCTGCGAATCCGGGCACCATTCCGTATCCGGGAAGGACTCTCTCGCTCTGGCCGCTGGCCAGATCCGTGCTCCACAACTCCGCCTCTTCGCTTTGTCCGAGGGACTGAATGTAGAAGAATTTCTTTTCGTCGCTCGAAAAAGTTCCCCAAACGGCATCCCCCTCGGAGGAGATCTGATGCTCCCCCTTTTTGTCGTGAATCCAGACGGTAGAATCGCGAATACCCACGGACGTCAGGAACGATTTGCCGTCGCGCGCCATGGCGATTCCTTCTTCCTCGGTCGGGCCGCTGGTGATTTGCTCTGGCTCTCCGTTGGGGAAGCGCTGCCTCCAGATGTGGAAGCGCCCTCCCTGGTCGGTGCTGATGTAAATCCAGTTTCCGTCCGGCGACCACGCTCCGGTCGTACAAGTTGCGCCTTCCGGTCCCACCAATTGCTCTGGTCCGCTGCCATCGAACGGCACGACCCGGCATCGCGTGATTTGGCCCAGGTTATCCATCAAGACGATCAGGACCGACTTGCCGTCGGGAGACAAATACGAATGATGGGCCATGCTGCGCTCTCCTGCCGGTAAGTACACGTCGCGACTTTGCCCACGCCCTTCGTCGGTCGTCACCACGCCCATGTGCAGCCCCTGCCTAATCTCCGAAAAAAGCAGACGCTTCCCGCCTTCAATCCAGGTTAATGACGAAGCGTTCTTCAACATCAAATGAGGCTCTCCTCCCATCACCGGCACTGCCCACGTGTCCCAGGGGTCTACCGTTCCGTAGGCGATCTGCGAGCCGTCTGGAGAAAACGCCGGGCTGAGCTTCGCCGAGCCGTCCTTCGTCAACTGTACCGGATCGCCCGATGGCAATAGCTTCACGTAAATATCTCCCTTCCCTATGAATGTGTCCGGCCCTCGAATGAAAGCGAGTATCCGTCCGTCGGGAGACAGCGCCGGATATACGGCCGCGTCGGTGAAAAACGTCAACTGTTCCCATTTGCCGGGGTTTATTGGCGCCTGCCGGCTCGTTCGCCAGTAAAGGAACACCATCGCTGACAATGCCATCACGGTGACGGCAATTCCCGTGGCCCACAATCTCGTACGGGAACCCGCATGGCTTGTTCTGAGGGCAGCTGTTTTTCCGGTGTCCGAATCCCGCTTCAAACGTTGCAGGTCCGCGCGCATTTCCGCCGCGCTTTGGTAGCGCAACTTGCGGTCTTTCTCGAGCGCCTTGAAGATGTCGCGCTCCAGCTCAGGAGACAACCTTGGATTCAAAGTCAGCGGCGAAATCGGCGAGCGGTTCAAAATTGCATCGAGCACAATCGCGGAGGTAGCCCCCGGAAAGGCCAATTGCCCCGTGGCCATTTCATAGAGAACCGCACCGAAGGAAAACAAGTCTGTGCGCGCGTCGAGATCTTCGCCACGCGCTTGTTCGGGAGACATGTAGGCCGTCGTGCCGACGGCCGAGCCAGGGCTCGTAAGGAGGGCTTCCGCAGTTTGCGTTGGCATCGCCGAAACGCCCATGTTTGTGCTGTGGGGTGCGTGCTTCGCTAAACCGAAATCCAGAATCTTGGCATGGCCGCCGGTGGTGATGAAAATGTTCGCGGGCTTGATATCGCGATGAATGATTCCCCGAGAATGCGCGGCATCGAGCGCCTCGGCAATCTCGATGCCCCAGTGCAACAACTCGTCTTCCGTAATCCCCTGCGCGCGAATTCGTTCGCGCAGAGTCTGCCCTTCAAGGCACTCCATGGCGATGAAACCGCGGCCGTCCGCCTCGCCAACGTCGTATACGGTGCAGATGTTCGCGTGATTCAGCGCGGATGCGGCCTTCGCCTCGCGTTTGAAGCGCTCAAGCGCCTGCTCGTCATGGGCAAGCTCTTCGGGCAGGAGCTTCAGCGCTACAGGACGATCTAGGCGCACGTCCTCCGCTTTGTAAACAACGCCCATCCCACCCTCGCCAAGCCTCTTGAGTATGCGGTAGTGAGAAAGGGTTTTTCCAACGAGAGGATCCATTTCGGCCATGTAGCGGACATCTTAGGTTGCATGACGCAAAGGAGTCAACGAAGCGGGAGCTACCTCGAAAATCGAGGGAAATCGAGGACGAGAGCTAGGGCAGGACGGGACGTTTTTCGTGCCGGTTCGGCCTCGCAAGGAAAAGTATGCGAAAACATTCCTGTACCTAAATGCCGCCCCTACCTGCGAAGGGCTGGCAGTTCTCAGTTTGCTGTCGAGGAAAGGCCCGTACGAAGGGCAACCCGGAGAGAGGCAGAGGACGTGCTTAGAAGTGAGGGTGGGGCGCGCACGTCCAACTAAAGGGGGACGATTTGGAGAGGAGAATCGGAGAGATGAAAAAATATGTATTGATCGTGGTGGTGGGTGGATTGCTTTCGGCGGGGGTGCTGGCGCGGAGCGGGGCGCGGGGCGTGACGGCGCGGGCTGGGATTGATGCAGGGAATCAGGCGTGGATCGAGGGAATGAAAACGGGGAACGTGGGGCTGATTACGGCGACGTATGCGGAGGGCGGGATTGATTGCGGGCCGACGGGAGAGTGCTTCCGGGGACGCGCGGAGATTGAGGCGCATATCAAAGCTTTGATTGCGAGCCGCGGGAGGGCGCGGGAGGCGTCGGTGAAGACCTGGGGATCGAGCGAACACGGAAATTTTGTGTACGAATGGGGGCAGGCGGAGGCGACGTTCGATGGCGGGAAACTGGTGGATAAATATTTGACGGTGTGGCAGAGACAGGCGGACGGGCGCTGGAAGATCTTCCGGAACATGGTGATACCGGAAAAGTGAGGCAGAACGATTTACCGTGGTGGAATGTAGCATGGGTTTCGGGCTGAAGTCGCGACGGGAGAGTTAGGCAGGCGAGACAAAACATGGCCCGGGACGCGCAGAAAGGTGCGCACGAGCCGCGGCGGGCGCGAGCCAGGTAATCGCAGGCGTCGGAAAAGTTTATTCAGGCTTTTCGCCGGCTGGGGCGGAAGCGAAGATTTCCTGCAGCGTAGCTAGGACGTCAGAAACGCGGAAGGGTTTTTGCAAATGACGAGGCGCGCCGGGGCCAGATGAGGCGCCCGGGGAATCCACCAGATCGCCACTCATGTAAATGACGGCGGGTTTGCCAGCGCCGGAGGCGGCGAGAATTTGTTCCGCGGCGGCCTTGCCATCCACATACGCACCACCCTTAGAAAGATTCAGATCGCATAGAAGAGCGTCGTGAGAACGCTGGGCGACGAAGGAGAGAGCCTCGTCCAAAGTGGCGGCGCAATCGACGTCGAGGCCGCGAGCGGTAAGGCCTTCGAAGAGGAGGCTGCGGAGGGTTTCTTCATCGTCGAGGACCAGGATGGAACGGCCTTTCAGCAAATTGAGATCGGGCAGAGGAGACGAACCCGTTCCGATGCCGGGGGGATTGGCAGGAGTTGAGGCGCGAGGTTCCTCGCCGAGAGCGAGAGGGAGATAGACGGTGAAGGCGGAGCCGCCTGCGGGGAGGGCTTCGGCTTCGATGGTGCCGCCATGCTCGCGAATGATGGAGAGGCAGATGCTGAGACCGAGGCCCGTGCCGCCGCCAGGGCGTTTTGTGGTGTAAAAGGGATCGAAGAGGCGGGGGACGGATTCGGGACGGATGCCGACGCCATCGTCTTGAAAGGCGATGGAGACGCGTGAGCCGAGCCGAGCGAAGCGAATTTGAATGCGGCCGGATTCGCGGACTTCGCGGATGGCTTGCTCGGCGTTGGTGACGAGATTGAGAAAGACTTGAATGAGCTGGTTGGCGTCGCCGACGACGCCGGGCAAATCGGGCTGCGGACGAAAATCGACTTCGACATTGTTGCGGCGGAGGGAGTGCTCGTGCAATTGGAGGGTGCGATCGATGATGCTGTTGAGATCGACGGGCTTTTTTTGCGGCGAGGCGGGCCGGGAAAACTCGAGAAGATTTTGAACGATGCGGGCGGCGCGGCGGGCCTGGCGATGGGTGAGCTCAAGCTGGCGCTTGGTGGCTTCCTGGTCGCTCTGGCCTTCTCGCAATAATTCGGTGACGCCGAGAATGGCGGTGAGGGGATTGTTGAGCTCGTGGGCGACGCCGGCGAGCATCTGGCCCATGGCGGCGAGTTTCTCGGCTTGAATGAGCTGCTCTTCGAGGCGCTTGAGTTCGGTGACATCGCGGCCGGATAGGACCACGCCCTCGATTTTGCCGGTTTCGTCGGCGAGGGGGCTGAAGT
Organism: uncultured Acidobacteriota bacterium; assembly: GCA_963767755.1. GTDB lineage: Bacteria > Acidobacteriota > Terriglobia > Acidiferrales > UBA7541 > Acidiferrum. The sequence continues at coordinate 139,194 of CAVYFO010000019.1, forward strand.
TGAAACGGATGCGGCGCCAGTCGCCGAGCTTGTGGCGGACACGAACTTCAAGAGAGCCTAAAGTCTGGCGCCCCGCGAGAATATCCTGGAAAAGCGAGAGCAGGATGGGACGGTCTTCAGAATGCGTGCGGTCGCCGAATTCCATATCGACGGTTTCGGAAAGTTCGTACCCGAGAACTTCCTGGCAGCGGGGGCTGACGAAGGTGTAGCGGGAATTGGTATCGACAACGAGGATGAGGTCCGGGAAACTGTCGACGAGGCGGCGGGCGAATTCCTGCTCCTTGTAGAGCTGGCGCTCCATTTGGCGGCGGGCGGTGATATCCATGATGGAACCCTGATAACGAATCACGCGACCGGAGGTATCACGCACGGCGGTGGCGGTGTTTAAACAAATGATGGGAGAGCCATCCTTGCGCAGCAGAGTAATTTCACGGCCCTGGGGCGCGTTCTGATGCTCGACCTCCTCCTGGAGCACTTTTCGTTCGGCAGGATCGGCGAAGAGGTCGGGCACTCGCATGGAAAGCAATTCTTCCTTGGAGTCATAGCCGAGCATGCGGATGAGGGCAGGATTGGCGTCGAGAATGGTGCCTTCAGGTATGGTGATGTAGATGCCTTCCTGGAGAGTCTCGAAGAGTTCGGTGAAGCGGGCTTCGTTTTTGCGGAGAGCGGTGATATCGCGACCGAGGACGGTGAGGCCGTGGACGGTGTTGTCGCGGGTCATGGCATGCGCGACGCAATCGAAATAGCAAATGGCATTTTGTTTCTTGAGGCGGACCTGAATAATGCCGGACCAGTGGCGGCGTTCGAGAAAACGAGGCATGGCGCGACGGATTAGCTCGGCGCCTTCGCCGCCGCCCTCCTCGAGGAAATCGGTGACGGGGCGTCCGATAATTTGCTGGTAGGTGGCACCGGCGAGGTCGGCGAAGCTGCGATTTACGGCACGGATTTCGCCCTCGAGCGAAACGGCGAGGAGGATGTCGTCGAAGGAATCGATGAGGTCGCGGTAGCCCTGCTGGGAGCGAGAGATGACCTCAAAGAGCTGGTCCATCTGGCGGTCGCTGGGAGGTGCGGCGTCGTGGTGCTCCAGGCCACGAACGAGGCCGCGGAGTTCGGAGATTTCCTGGGTGCGCTTCCAGGCGTAGAAACCAAAGAGACCGACCAGGACGACGAGACCGATGGGCAAGGCCTCGAAGCGGTGGGCGAGGGAGCGAATCGTGCCCCAAGAAGTGAAGGCGAATACGACGGATAGGATCAGGAGCAGGAGAAAAGTCAGGCGCCAGAGTTCGCTCTGGCGTTTTTCGAATTGTTCGAGGCGAGCGGAAATCGTAGGGCGGCTTGAACCGTCTGAAGGAGACTGCTTGGCCTGACCTGGAGAGAAGTCGTCGTGTTTTGGCATAGTGCCGCGGGCGGCGCCTGGCGAAGGAGGCCAGAAAAACCACCTCAGGTTTGCAAAGATTATTGTAGGAATGGTACGAGCCACGGGCAACGGCAGTGACCGCGGAACGTGCCTGAAAGTTACCTGTAGAAACTACTTAAAAAGCAAAGCGTCCCGGCGCGAACCGGGACGCTTTGCCGGCTTCTACTAGCCGGAGGCGGGAAACTCCGCCGTTCAAGAAGATGACGGAGCCGATTAACCCTCGGTGGCGGCGTCGGCTTCGGCGTCCTTTTGCAGGAAGTCGAGAGCTGCGGCTTCTTCCGCGGTGAGCTCGGCGGCTTCCGGAATTTCCTCGATGGGCGCGGGGGCGGGCATTTCCGTCAGCAACTGAATGCTGCGGTAGTGCTCGAGGCCCGTGCCAGCGGGGATCAAACGGCCCATGATGACGTTTTCCTTGAGGCCGCGCAGGTAGTCGACCTTGCCGGCAACAGCAGCTTCGGTGAGCACGCGAGTGGTCTCCTGGAAGCTCGCGGCCGAGATGAAGGAATCGGTCGAGAGCGAGGCCTTGGTAATGCCGAGGAGAAGCGGACGGCCCGTAGCCGGGCGGCCACCGTCTTTGATGACCTGATCGTTCTCTTCGCGGAAGCGGAACTTGTCCACTTGCTCCTCGAGGAGGAACGAGGTGTCGCCGACGTCCTCGACTTTGACCCAGCGCATCATCTGGCGCGAGATGGTTTCGATGTGCTTGTCGTTGATGTTGACGCCCTGGAGGCGGTAAACCTCTTGAATGGCGTTGACCAAATAGGCTTGGGTGAACTTTTCACCGAGGACGGCGAGCAAGTCGTGCAGGTTAAGCGGGCCATCGATGAGAGCTTCGCCAGCCTTGACGTGATCGCCTTCCTGAACGTTGATGTGCACGCCGCGCGGGATGGAATATTCCTTGGTGGTCTTGCCATCTTCGCTTTCGACGTAGACCTTGCGCATGCCTTTGGCGATATCGCCGTAGCGGACGACTCCGTCGACTTCGCTGATGACGGCTGGATCCTTGGGCTTGCGAGTCTCGAAAAGTTCGACGACGCGCGGGAGACCACCGGTGATGTCTTTCGTCTTGGTGGTTTCACGCGGGATTTTCGCGAGCACGTCTCCGGCTTGGACTTCGTCGCCATCCTTGACCATCAAGTGAGCGCGAGAAGGCATGAGGTACTTTTTGCGGACCTTGCCGGAAGAATCGCGGACAAGAATCGCGGGCTGATGTTTTTCATCGCCGGGAGGCAAAGTGACGACGTCCTGGGAAAGGCCGGTCACTTCGTCCACCTGCTCTTCGATGGTCAAGCCGGGCCGCAAGTCGTCAAACTTCACGGAGCCGGCGGTTTCGGTGAGGATCGAGAAGGTGAACGGATCCCATTCGGCAAGAATCTGGCCGTGGGTGACGTGTTCGCCGTCGACGACGCGGAGGCGCGCACCGTAAACGACGTGGTAGCGCTCCTTTTCGCGGTCTTTCTCGTCGACGATGGAAATGAGGCCGGCGCGGTTCATGGCGATGGAAGTGCCGCCGCGGCCCTCGACGAACTTGAGGTCCACGAACTTAACGACACCGTTGTTGCGCGCTTCGAGCGTGGAACGCTCGGAAACGCGGGTGGCGGTACCGCCGATGTGGAACGTCCGCATCGTTAGCTGAGTGCCAGGCTCGCCGATGGATTGCGCAGCGATGACGCCGACGGCTTCGCCGAGCTCGACCATGCGCCCGGAGGCAAGGTTGCGGCCGTAGCAGAGAGCGCAGACTCCGCGGCGGGATTCGCAAGTGAGCACGGAACGAATGCGAACGCGCTCAATGCCCGCTGCTTGCACCTGGTTGGCAAGGTCCTCGGTGATTTCCTGGTTGATGTCCACGATGACGGTGCCCTCGAAGTCCTTGATCTTGTCGAGGGAGACGCGGCCGACGATGCGGTCGCGCAGCGGCTCGACTTCGACGCCGGCTTCGATGATGGGTTCGACGAAGATGCCGTCGGTGGTGCCGCAGTCGCGCTCATTGATGATGACGTCTTGAGCGACGTCGACAAGGCGGCGGGTGAGGTAGCCGGAGTCGGCGGTCTTGAGAGCCGTATCGGCCAAGCCTTTGCGCGCGCCGTGCGTCGAGATGAAGTACTGCAACACGGTGAGGCCTTCGCGGAAGTTGGAGGTGATAGGGGTTTCGATGACTTCGCCGCTGGGCTTGGCCATCAAACCGCGCATACCGGAAAGCTGGCGAATCTGCTGTTTCGAACCGCGAGCTCCGGAGTCCGCCATGACGTACACGGGGTTGATGTTGCCCTCTTTGTCCTGGTTTTCGAGGGCTTTGAACATTTCGTCGGCGACTTTTTCGGTGACGTCGCCCCAGATGGCGATGACCTTGTTGTAGCGTTCGCCGTTGGTGATGGCGCCGTCGAGGTATTGCTGCTGGACCTTGACGACTTCCTTTTCGGCGTTTTCGACCAGCTTGTATTTGTCGCTGGGGATGAGCATGTCATCGATGCCGATGGAGATACCGGACTTCGTGGCGTACGTGAAGCCGAGCTCTTTCAAATGATCGAGCAGGACGACAGTGTCCGCCAAGCCGTAACGCAAGTAAGCGTAATAGACGAGCTGCTGAACGCCCTTCTTTTTGAGAAGACCGTTCACGTAAGGGAACTTCGCCGGCAAGTGCGAATTGAAGATGACGCGGCCGACGGTGGTCTGAATGAACTGGCGCTCCATCTTGACGGGCTCGGTGTGCGGCACGTCCTGATCGTCGTAAGCGGTGGTGAGATCGATCACTTCGCCGCTGTAACGCAGGCGAATCGGAGTGAGCAGCTCGACTTCACCGGCTTCAAGCGCGAGGACGACTTCGTCGGATTGACCGAAGACGCGGCCTTCACCCTTGGCACCGGGCTTGGACTTGGTCAGGTAATAGATGCCGAGGACCATGTCCTGCGACGGAACGGCCAGAGGCAAACCGTGCGCCGGAGACAAGATGTTGCGCGAGCTGAGCATGAGCACGGACGCTTCGACCTGAGATTCCGGGGAAAGCGGAATGTGCACGGCCATCTGGTCGCCGTCAAAGTCCGCGTTGAACGCCGTGCAGACGAGCGGATGAATGCGAATGGCTTTGCCTTCGACCAGAACCGGCTCGAATGCCTGAATGCCGAGGCGGTGCAGCGTGGGAGCGCGGTTGAGGAGGACGGGATGCTCGCGAATGACATCCTCGAGAATGTCCCAAACGACCGGCTCTTGCTGCTCGACCATTTCCTTGGCTTGCTTGATAGTGGTGCAGTGGCCTTGGGCTTCGAGCTTGTGATAGATGAAAGGCTTGAAAAGTTCGAGCGCCATTTTCTTGGGCAGACCGCACTGGTTGAGTTTCAGCTCCGGGCCGACGACGATGACGGAACGGCCGGAGTAGTCGACGCGCTTGCCCAGAAGATTCTGACGGAAGCGGCCCTGCTTGCCCTTGAGCGTGTCGGACAAGGATTTCAGCGGGCGATTGTTGGTGCCGCGGAGAACGCGGCCGCGGCGGCCGTTGTCAAAGAGCGCGTCAACGGCTTCCTGGAGCATGCGCTTTTCGTTGCGCACGATGACGTCCGGGGCGCGAAGTTCCATGAGCTTTTTGAGGCGGTTGTTACGGTTGATGACGCGGCGATAGAGATCGTTGAGATCGGAAGTAGCGAAGCGGCCGCCGTCGAGAGGCACGAGCGGGCGCAGCTCCGGCGGAAGCACCGGGACCACGTCGAGAATCATCCACTCCGGCTTGTTGCCGCTCTTGCGGAAAGCTTCGAGAACCTTCAGGCGCTTGGCAAACTTGATGCGCTTCTGAAGAGAAGGATCGTTCTTCATCTTCTCGCGAAGTTCCTCGGAAAGCTTCTCAACTTCGACGCGGCGGAGAAGCTCCTTGATGGCTTCGGCGCCCATCTTGGCGGTGAACTGGCCGGGGTATTCCTTCTGCAGTTCGCGGTACTTGTCTTCGAGCAGGACTTCGCGCTCGCGAAGGACGGCGACTTCGCCGGCATCGACGACCACGAAAGCCTCGAAGTAAAGAATGCGCTCGAGATCGCGCATGGAGATGTCCAGCAAATAGCCGATGCGGCTGGGCAGACCCTTGAAGAACCACACGTGCGAGCAAGGCGAAGCCAGCTCGATATGGCCGAGGCGCTCGCGGCGGACTTTGCTGAGAGTGACTTCGACGCCGCACTTATCGCAGATAACGCCGCGATGCTTCATGCGCTTGTATTTGCCGCACAGGCATTCCCAATCGGTGACGGGGCCAAAAATCTTGGCGCAGAAAAGGCCGTCGCGCTCGGGCTTGAAGGTGCGGTAGTTGATGGTCTCCGGCTTGGTGACTTCACCGTGGGACCACGAACGGATTTTTTCCGGACTTGCCAAACTGATGCGGATGGAATCGAAATCAGCAATCAAACTGGCGCGATCATAAGGGCTGCTGCGATACAAGGTTGTTTCCTCCCTCCCCCGGCTTTCGCCAGGGGCTGCGGCCTGATGTTTTGCACCAGGCCGGCTGAGAACCCAAAAACCGAAACCAACAAATCAAGTAACACGGGCACGGCGTGCCGTGCCCCTACGCTAATCGGCGGCTTTGTCGGACGCCGGCTTTTGCCGCTTCATCAATTCGACGTCGAGACAGAGCGACTGCAGCTCCCGGACAAGGACGTTGAACGACTCGGGCACGCCGGGTTCGATCCCCGGTTCGCCTTTGACGATGGCCTCGTAAATTTTCGCGCGGCCATAGACATCGTCGGATTTCGCCGTGAGCAACTCCTGCAGGATGTGCGCGGCGCCGTAAGCTTCGAGCGCCCACACTTCCATTTCGCCGAAGCGCTGTCCGCCGAACTGCGCTTTACCGCCCAGCGGCTGCTGGGTGATGAGCGAGTACGGACCGATGGAGCGCGCGTGAATCTTGTCGTCGACGAGATGCGAGAGCTTGAGCATGTAGATGTAGCCGACCGTAACCGGCTGATCGAACATGTCGCCGCTCATGCCGTCGAAGAGGTTGATCTTGCCGGCATGCGGCAAACCAGCGACTTCGAGCAAGTGGCGGATTTCCGGTTCGCGAGCGCCGTCAAAAACAGGCGTGGCGAAGGGAATGCCGTCCTTGAAGCCTTCGGCATAGTCAAGCAATTCGTCGTCGCTGAGCTTCGAGAGCGTTTTCCAGATGGTCGTCTCGGTGAAGACTTCGCGGAACCAGCGGCGCAAAGCTTCAGCCTTAACTTCCTTGCTGAGTAAACGCTTGAGGCTGTTGCCCAGCTCCTTGGAAGCCCAGCCGAGGTGCGTTTCGAGAACCTGTCCGACGTTCATACGAGAAGGAACGCCGAGAGGATTCAGAACGATTTCGACCGGAGTGCCATCGGGAAGGTACGGCATGTCTTCCTGCGGCACGATGCGGGCGATGACGCCCTTGTTGCCGTGGCGTCCGGCCATTTTGTCGCCGATGGAAAGCTTGCGCTTCATAGCGATATAGACTTTGACCAGCTTGATGACGCCGGGAGGCAGTTCGTCGCCCTTCTTCAGCTTCTCTTTGCGCTCCTCGGTGATCTTGCGGAGGACGTCGATCTGGCGCGAAGTCATCTCCTCGATTTCTTCGATTTTCTCGATGAGGAGGGGGTCTTTTTCGTTGAGCTTCAGGCGCTTGAGGTTGCGCGTCGAGATCTTTTCGATCAGGTCGCGGGTCAGCTCGACGCCCTTGGTCAACAAGCGCTTGTTGGTCTTTTCGTCGTGCAAGTCGGCCTGGAGAATTTTTCCGCCGAGAAGATCCGAAAGGCGCTTGAGGCGCTCATCCGTGAGGATGCGGATTTCGTCGGCGAGGTTCTTCTCGAGCTTGAAGACCTGATTGGCTTCGATGGCCTTGTGGCGCTCGTCCTTTTCTCCGCCCTTGCGGGTGAAGATCTTGACGTCGACGATGGTGCCCTCGATGCCCGGCGGGCAGTAGAGAGAAGCGTCGCGAACATCGCCGGCTTTTTCTCCGAAGATGGCGCGCAAGAGCTTTTCTTCCGGCGTGAGCGTGGTCTCGCCCTTGGGCGTGACTTTGCCGACCAGAATGTCGCCCGGCTTGATCACGGCGCCAATTCGAATGACGCCGCTTTCATCCAGGTTGCGGAGAAAGGATTCGCTGATGTTGGGAATGTCGCGAGTAACTTCCTCGGGGCCGAGTTTCGTGTCGCGCGCCTCGATTTCGTATTCCTCGATGTGAATGGAGGTGTAGTAATCGTCCTTCACCAGCTTTTCGCTGACGAGGATGGCGTCTTCGAAGTTGTAACCGCGCCAGGGAAGAAACGCGACGAGAACGTTTCGGCCGAGAGCGAGTTCGCCGCGTTCCGTGCAAGGACCGTCCGCGAGGACTTGTCCTTTCTTTACGCGATCGCCCACGCGAACGAACGGCTTCTGGCTGATGCAAGTGTTCTGGTTCGAACGCTTGAATTTGATGAGCTGGTAGATATCCGCGCCCACTTCGCGGCTGAGCACGCCGGAGTGATCGGATTCGACGCGCACGATGATGCGCTCTGAGTCCACTTGGTCGACGATGCCTTCGCGCTTGCAAAGCACGACCGCGCCGGAATCGCGCGCAGTGACCCGCTCCATGCCGGTGCCGACGAGCGGGGCTTCTCCGCGAATCAGCGGAACGGCCTGGCGCTGCATGTTGGAACCCATGAGCGCGCGGTTGGCGTCGTCGTTTTCGAGGAACGGGATGAGGCTGGCGGCCACGGAGACGAGCTGCTTCGGCGAAACGTCGACGTAATCGACTTCGTCGCGGCTCTTGAGCACGAAGTTGCCGGCCTGGCGGCAGTTGACGAGCTCGGTGGTGATCTTCAAGCGTTCATCGAGCGAAACGTTGGCCTGCGCCACGACGTACTTGTCCTCTTCCCAAGCGGAGAGATAGAAGCAGTACGGCTCGTAGACGACTTTGCGGCGCTTGAGCTCTTCGTTGAGTTCTTCGACTTTGTCCTTCTCGACGATTTCACCGGCTTTGAATTCGCTGTCGCCGGCGTTGACGATTTGAACGTAGTCGATGATGCGCCCGCCCTTCACGCGGCGATAAGGCGACTCGATGAAGCCGTAGTCGTTGATGCGCGCGAAGCAGGAGAGCGAGCTGATCAAACCGATATTCGGGCCTTCCGGCGTTTCAATCGGGCAAATGCGACCGTAGTGCGTCGGGTGAACGTCGCGCACTTCGAAACCCGCGCGTTCGCGCGAGAGACCACCCGGTCCAAGAGCCGAAAGACGGCGCTTGTGCGTGATTTCGCTGAGCGGGTTGGTCTGGTCCATGAACTGGCTCAACTGCGAGGATCCGAAGAATTCGCGGATCGCCGCCATAACCGGCTTGGCGTTGACCAGGTCGTGCGGCATGGCCGTGGACATTTCCTGGTACACGCTCATCTTTTCCTTGATGGCGCGTTCCATGCGGACGAGGCCGATGCGGAACTGGTTTTCGAGCAACTCACCGACCGCGCGGACGCGGCGGTTGCCGAGATGGTCGATGTCGTCGACGACGCCGATATTCTTGCGCAGCTTGAAGAGGTATTTGATGGCCGAAACGAAGTCCGGCGCATCGAGCGTGCGGTTATCAAGTGGAGTATCGAGACCCATCTTGATGTTGAACTTCAGGCGGCCGACGCGGCTGAAATCGTATTTTCGCGGATCGAAGAACATGCCGCGGAAGAGATTGGTGGCCGTTTCGAGCGTCGGAGGATCGCCGGGACGCAACTTGCGATAGATCTCGATGAGCGCTTCTTTCGAGGAGCGGATGGCGTCCTTATCGAGCGTGCGCGAGAGCACCAGGCCGATGTCGTCGCGCTCCGGGAAGAAGACGTCGACTTCGGTGATGCCGCCTTCGGCAAACGCTTGCCAGAGTTCGGGCGTCAACGGCTTGTTGGCTTCGAGCAGAACTTCGCCGGTCTGGCGATTGACCACGTCGGCAACGCTGTAGGCGCCTTCGAGGTCGGCCAAAGCGGCACGGACCTGCGAAATTTTCGCCTTGATGAGTTCCTTAAAGAGATTTTCGGTGATGCGCTTGTGCGCGCCGACAATCACTTCCTCGGAGCGCGGATTGCGGATTTCGTGAGCCAGCTTGCGGTCCACGATGCCCGGCGAAACGTTCCAGAAAAGATCCTTGTCGCGCAGCGAAATGCGCTCGACCTGATAGAAGGTGCGCAGAATTTCTTCGTTGGACTTCATGCCCAGCGCGCGCAGGAAAATCGAGCCGAGGAATTTGCGCTTGCGGTCGATGCGCACGTAGAGAATATTCTTGGTGTCGTATTCGAACTCGACCCACGACCCGCGGTAAGGAATGATTTTGCCGAGGAAGTAGGAACGGTTGTTGGCGCTCTCAAAGAAGACGCCAGGAGAGCGGTGCAACTGGCTGACGATGACGCGCTCGGTGCCGTTGATGATGAACGTTCCGTTCTCGGTCATCAGCGGAATATCGCCGTAGAAAACTTCCTGTTCCTTGATGTCGCGAATGGTCTTTGCGCCGGTGTCGGGATCCTTGTCGTAAATGGTCAGACGGATCGTGACTTTCAGAGGCGCGGAATAGGTCATGCCGCGCTCCTGGCACTCGTTCACGTCGTACTTCAATTGCATCGCGACCGGATCGCCGCACTTGTTGCAGAACGTCGGCGTGTTTTTATTGAAAGTGCCGCACTTGTGGCAGATGACATCGCCGGTCTGATAGGGATTGGTGACAACGGACGCGCCGCAATTGCGGCAAGTGGCGCGGAGATGGTGCAGGCCCTTCAAGTTGCCGCACTTACACTCCCAGTTGCCGATCGAGTAGTCCACGAATTCGAGCTGCGACATTTCGCGGAAATCCTTGATCGGAAACACGGACGTGAAGACGGATTGCAGACCGCCGTCATCGCGCTCGCTCGGCAGGAGGTCCATCTGCAAGAAGCGCTGATAGGACTTCATCTGGACTTCGATCAAGTTCGGAATCTGAATCGAGCCCTGAATTTTCGCGAAATCGAGACGCTCGCGTTCCCTGACGTGCTGGTGACTATTTGGCATTGCTTGATCTACCTTTTCCCTTTCGGGCAACTTGCGGAGAAAACGGAGAACGGCATGCAGCTTGTGTGGCGCGCTTCCTGCCCGAAGTCAGCGAGCACACGGCTGCATGGGGTCCAAAAAGGACCAATGGAGTTGTGGGTATAACCAGCCTCGACTTGCGTACGTGAATCCTTTGGCGCGGCGGATCCCGCTTGCTCCAGCCTAGAAATCAGCCGATGCAAGCAGCCACGCCCCCTCTCGAAGCCCGTACAACAAAAACTACTTGATTTCGACCTTGGCGCCCGCGTCCTCGAACTTCTTCTTGATGGTCGCGGCTTCTTCCTTGTTGACGCCCTCTTTGACGGTCTTGGGAGCGCCGTCGACGAGATCCTTGGCTTCTTTCAAGCCTAGGCTCGTGACTTCGCGAACCGCTTTGATGACGTTGATTTTGTTGCCGCCAACGTCGGTGAGAACGACAGTAAATTCCGTCTTCTCTTCCGCCGGCGCCGCGCCTGCCGCCGCTCCGCCGCCCGCCGCCACGACCGTAGCCGCAGCTGCCGAGACGCCGAAGGTCTCTTCCATCTTCTTCACAAGGTCAGACGCTTCCAGCAGCGTCAGCCCCTTGATTTCTTCCAGGATCGTATCCACTTTCGCCATGACTTTTGCTTCTCCTCTCAAAATTAAAAATAAATTTACTGGGCCGCTTCAGGGCTTGGTGCTGGTGTTGCAGGTACAGGAGCCGGTTCGGAACTGCTAGCCCCGCCGGACCCAAACTTGTTGGCCTTAATCGCTTCGCTGACAGTAACCGCGAGATTGCGCGGCAGGCCATTCAACGCCATGGCGATTCGCTGCGCGGGAGCGTTCAGCAGGAACATGATCTTGCTGAGCAACTCTTCCTTCGACGGGAGATTCGCAAGCTGCTGAATCTCGGCGATGGAAATGACGCGGCCTTCGACGACGCCAGACTTGAACTTAAATGCCGGAACGTCTTTGGCCACCTTGGTAAGCGCCTTGGCCAGCGCCACCGCGTCGGTTTGCGTATAGGCGATGGAATTCGTGCCGCTCAGGTTCTTGAGCAAATTTTCCGCGGGTGTGCCGGCTCCGGCGCGCTCCGCAAGCGTATTCTTGACGACCTGGTATTTGCCGCCGGCGGCCTGCACGGCGCGGCGGAGCTTCGTGTCGGCTTCGACGGTGATGCCCTGGAAGGTCGTGAGAATCACGGTCGAGACCTTGGCCAGTTCCAGCTTCAGTTTGTCTAAGTCCTGCTGTTTTTCGCTGCGCTTTTTCATGATCCCGTTTCCTTAAACATTTCGCTTAAGCCGCTGCCGCAAGCGTTTCCGACTCAAGCAAATCGATCGGAATGCCCGGGCCCATCGTCGAGGTCAGCGTGATTTTCTTAACGTACTTGCCCTTGGCTGCCGCAGGCTTGGCCTTGATTACGGCGCCGATAACCGCGTGCGCGTTTTCCGCGAGATGCGCGGCGTCGAATTGAATCTTGCCGATGGCACAATGAACGATTCCGGCTTTATCGACGCGGAACTCGACTTTGCCGGCTTTGGTTTCCTTGATTGCTTTGGCCACGTCGAAGGTGACCGTGCCGGTCTTCGGGTTGGGCATCAGGCCGCGAGGACCGAGCACCTTTCCGAGTTTGCCGGCGGACTTCATCATGTCCGGCGTGGCGATCACGGCGTCGTAGTCCGTCCAGCCGCCCATGATTTTCTGCACCATGTCTTCACCGCCGACAAAATCCGCGCCAGCATCTTGCGCTTCACGGACTTTTTCTCCGCTGGCGATCACTAAAACGCGAACAGACTTGCCAAGGCCGTGCGGCAGAACCACCGTGCCGCGAACCACCTGGTCAGAATGCTTCGGGTCGACGCCAAGATTTATGGCCAGCTCGACCGTCTCATTGAACTTCGTGTGATGCGTCTTTTTAATCAGCTCGCTTGCTTCGGCGAGCTTGTACGGACGCGCTTCGACTTTCTTGCGCGCATTCTCGACGTGTTTGCCTGCTACCTTTGTCATGGCTCTTACCTCTGTGATCCCTTAACGCCTGAACTTCTAGGCTTCCACGACTTCCAGGCCCATGTTGCGCGCCGTGCCCATCACGGTGCGCACCGCGGAGTCCAGATTGGTGGTGTTGAGATCGACAAGCTTAATCTTCGCAATCTCTTGAACCTGCTTTTTCGTGACTTTGCCGACTTTGTTGCGGTTCGGTTCAGCCGAGCCCTTGACGATGCCCGCCGCGCGGAGCAGCAGGATCGAAGCCGGCGGAGTCTTCAGAATGAAGGTGAACGTGCGGTCGGTATAGACCGTCACGAGCACCGGGAAAATCATTCCGTCCGGTTCTTTCGCTGTTTTGGCGTTGAACTGCTTACAAAAATCCATGATGTTCAAACCGTGCGGACCGAGCGCGGTGCCGACTGGCGGCGCCGGAGTCGCTTTGCCCGCGGGCAATTGCAATTTGATGGTCGTCTGTACTTTCTTAGCCATGTCCCTGCCTCAATCTCTTTTTGCTTGCTCTGCTACTGCGCCGCGGCTCAGCCCAGCTTTTCGACGCTTGCGAAATCCAACTCCACCGGCGTCGAGCGGCCAAAAATCGTGACGGAAACTTTCAGCCGGCTGTGGTCGTTGTCAATTTCCTCGACCGTTCCATTAAAATTCGCGAACGGCCCATCGACGATGCGCACTTGCTCGTTGCGCTCGAAGACGACTTTGGGCTTCGGGCGGTCTGTCGGAACATGGACGCGGTTGATGATGGCATCCACTTCGGTTTCGGACAGCGGCGACGGCGCCGTGGCCGAACCGACAAAGCCGGTCACACGCGGCGTTGATCGCACGATGTGCCAGGTGTTTTCGTCGAGGTCCATCTCGACGAGCACGTAGCCTGGATACGTCATCCGCGAAGAAACCACCTTCTTGCCGCCGCGCATTTCCACGACGTCTTCCATCGGAATCAGCACGCGACCGATCTTGTCCTGCAAACTGAATGCGGACACGCGGCTCTCGAGGCTTTCTTTAACTTTTCGCTCAAAGCCCGAATACGTATGGATGATGTACCACTGCATTGCCGTCAAGCTATGATCCCCTTCAGACGCCAAAAATTTTGTAGATGCGCATCACGCCCAATTGTGCGAGCCAATCCACCGCCGCCAGAAACACGCCAAAGAAGAAAACCGTGGCGATCACCACGCCAGTCGTCGAAAAGACGTCCTCGCGGGTCGGCCAGGTGACCTGCTTCATCTCCACACGAACGTCGTGCAGAAACTGCCGCGAGTCCTGGTAGGCGCCGGTGATCTTCTGGCCGATTCCGGACGCCGCTCCCGTGATCGCACTGCTTTGCGATTCATCGTGCTTCGGTTTTATCGCTTGCGTGGCCATACGTCCTCTTCACGGAACGGGCGCCACCCGTTCTCAATCTCTGGCAGGGGAGGAGGGATTCGAACCCCCATACCCGGTTTTGGAGACCGGAGTCCTAACCGTTGGACGACTCCCCTAAAACCCAAAACCGTTCCGCCCGATGCCCGCTCCAAAACGCAAAACTACTTCACTTCTTTGTGCCCGGTGTGTTTGCGGCACGTATTGCAAAACTTTCTGGTCTCCACGCGTTCGGAGTGCTTCTTTTTGTTCTTGGTTGTCGTGTAGTTGCGGTTTTTGCAATCTCCGCACTGCAACGTAATGATTTCTCGCATGGTCTAGTTTCCTTGTCTCGCCCAACCCTCAAACCACAAGGGGAAAATCGTTACTCGATAATTTCGGTTACGGCGCCGGCGCCGACGGTGTGGCCGCCTTCGCGAATTGCGAAGCGCAAACCCTTCTCAAGCGCCACCGGCGTGATCAGCGTCACTTCGCAGCTTACGTTGTCCCCCGGCATCACCATCTCGACGCCTTGCGGCAGCTTTACGTCGCCCGTCACGTCCGTCGTGCGGAAATAAAACTGCGGCCGGTAGCCCGTGAAAAACGGCGTGTGCCGTCCGCCTTCTTCCTTCGTCAACACGTACGCTTCCGCTTTGAACTTCGTGTGCGGCGTGATCGAACCCGGTTTGCACACCACTTGCCCGCGCTCGACATCGTCTTTTTCCGTGCCTCGGAGAAGAAGACCGACGTTGTCGCCCGCCAACCCTTCATCCAGCAGCTTGCGGAACATCTCCACGCCCGTCACAACTTTCTTTTGCGTCGGGCGGAAGCCCACAATCTCGACTTCTTCGCCGACTTTCACTTTGCCGCGCTCGACTCGGCCCGTCACCACCGTCCCGCGTCCGGAAATCGAAAAAATATCTTCAATCGGCATCGCGAACGGCTTATCTATTTCCCGCACCGGCTGCGGCACGTTCTTGTCCACCGCTTCCATCAACTCGTCGATGGCTTTTTCCCACTTCGCGTCGCCATTCAACGCCTGCAGCGCCGAACCTTTTACCACCGCAATCGTGTCGCCGGGAAACTGGTAGCTCTTCAGCAGTTCGCGCACTTCCAGTTCGACCAGTTCGAGCAGCTCCGCGTCCTCGACCATGTCGCACTTGTTCAAGAAAACCACGATGGCCGGAACGCCGACTTGCCGCGCCAGCAGAATGTGTTCGCGCGTTTGCGGCATCGGCCCGTCCGTCGCCGCCACCACCAGAATCGCGCCGTCCATCTGCGCCGCGCCGGTGATCATGTTCTTGATGTAGTCCGCATGACCCGGGCAATCCATGTGCGCGTAGTGCCGGTTCGGCGTCTCGTACTCGACGTGCGAAACGGCAATCGTGATCCCGCGCTCGCGCTCTTCCGGAGCGTTGTCAATCGTGTCAAACGCCCGGAACTGCACTTTCGGGTTGTGCTTCGACAGCACTTTCGTAATAGCCGCCGTCAAGGTCGTCTTGCCATGGTCAATGTGGCCAATCGTCCCGATGTTCACGTGCGGCTTGCTGCGCTCGAATTTCTCCTTCGCCATTTTCCTCTACCCTCTGCGTTAAGTCTTCTCGCCTGTGCGAATCGTGCCGACTCACTCGCCACTGCAAAATCTGGAGCGGGGGACGGGATTTGAACCCGCAACCATCACCTTGGAAGAGTGAGACTCTACCGTTGAGTTACCCCCGCCCAATTACTGCAAATTTTCCCGCCACCGCGTCCTTCTAATCCTGGAGCCTGGGACCGGGATTGAACCGGTGACCTCGTCCTTACCAAGGACGCGCTCTACCAACTGAGCTACCCAGGCCTAACCCGCCCCCCCAAAATTCAACCGTTCTTGGCGCACCATTCCTGAGCAGCGCCTATGCCGCGAATTGGACCGCGCTCGAACATCGCTTGATGCGATTGCCCTGCGGTTACCTGATCACGGACGATCACCCAAGCGATCGGCCGAATCGAACAGCGAGCGACTGGTGGACGGGGAAGGATTCGAACCTTCGTAGCCCGCAAGGAGCGGCAGATTTACAGTCTGCTGGTTTTAGCCACTCACCCACCCGTCCCGCGAAAACAAAAAGGACGCTAACTGCTTGTCCTCCAAAAGCCTTGCCAGCAGATCCTTGCAGCGCAAACCGTCGCGCAAAACAAAAACACAAAAAGGACTCGTGTCAAAAGACACCAGCCCGTTTATTTTTCCA
Organism: uncultured Acidobacteriota bacterium; assembly: GCA_963767755.1. GTDB lineage: Bacteria > Acidobacteriota > Terriglobia > Acidiferrales > UBA7541 > Acidiferrum. The sequence goes on from CAVYFO010000019.1 coordinate 155,151, forward strand.
GCAAGGATTTGCTCCGCCTCACTCCCCTGCTAAATCCTGGTGGAGCTGGCGGAGGGAATTGAACCCCCGACCCTCTGATTACAAATCAGATGCTCTACCAGCTGAGCTACGCCAGCGTCGCTCAAACCGAGTAAGAATAGCAGAACGGGCATGCAAATTGCAAGGGGGTGATAGAAAATTGAGCACGTCCGGGGCCAGGTCTGTGGAAAAACCGTTTCCCTGTGTCGCACTCCTAGCGCCCCTATCTTTCGATTCCTCTATAGTTTAGCATAACTCCCGCGTTTCCGGATGGAGCGAAGGAAAAAGGGCTCAAGGAGCAGATTTTGGGATAAAGATTTTGCTCCAGTTAGGCCTGCATTTTTCGGGTAAAAACGCCGACAGCCTCGATTCTCAAGAAATTGAAAATAGGCGTCCACTGGATGAACCAGCAGAAAATCGCCGGAGCAGTTGCCGCGGTAATCGTGGTTGGGGTTGGTCTGTTTTACGGCTACCAGCGCTGGAGCGGCTCCGGCTCCGACCCGCGCAACGACTTGCTCGCGCAGATGCCCGCGGATGCCAGTGCGGTTCTCTTTGTTGATCTTGACGCGCTGCGGCAATCGCCATTTCTGGCGGAACTTTATAAGTGGGCGCCACAAACGAAAACGGACGCGGACTACACGCAGTTCGTGAAATCCACGGGATTCAATTATGAGACGGATCTGAACCGCGTGAGCATTGCGGTCTTAAATGCCGGTAAAGAAACAACTCTTTTTGCCATCGCGGAAGGACGCTTCGACAGAAAAAAGATTTCCGCGTACGCGTTGGAAACAGGAACGCACGAGAATCGCGGCGGACTCGAGATCTTTTCGGTGCCTGCCACCGCCGGTACGCGACGTATTACGTTCACGTTCTTGCGAAGCGGCCGCATCGCGCTGACGAACGGCCCGAACCTCGAATCATTCTTCTCTCGAACACCGGCAGATGCGGACACACAGGCCTGGCGTGAGCGATTCCGGCGGCTCGCCGGTTCGCCTCTATTCGCCGTGGTTCGGCAGGACGGAGCTGTCGGCGCATCCTTAAATGAGCAGGCGCCCGGCGTTTTGCGGTCGCCGCAGCTCTCGGCGCTCATCAACCAGCTCGAATGGCTAACTGTTGCAGGAAAACCCGACGCAGACCGCTTGCGCGTCGTGCTCGAGGGCGAGGGCGCTCCAGACGCGCCCACGCGCCAGCTGTCCGACGTCATAAACGGTTTGCTGGTACTGGCGCAGGCGGGGCTGAGCGAACCAAAGATGCGTGAGCAGCTCCCGCCCGATGTGCGCGAAGCGTATCTTGAAATGCTGAAGAGCGCGGATGTTTCCGAGATTGATCGGGGCGAGACAAAATCGGTACGTCTAGTCTTTGATTTGACGCCCAAGTTCCTCGAAGCGGCGCGCGCAGCGATACCGGCCACGCCAGCGCCTCCGCAAGGCAAAGTCCCGCCAAACAAGAGCGCCATCCGGAATTGATTGGACGAAAAAAAATGCCCCGAAAGATCAGGGCACGACAGATTCACGGCAGAGGCCGGCGCCAGTTAGTCGCCGACCATGCTCCCCTTCATGTAACGCCAGGGGTTTACCGGCGCATTGTTCACGCGAACTTCATAGTGCACGTGCGGACCAGTGGAGCGGCCGCTGATGCCCGTGTAGCCGATGACCTCGCCGCGCTTCACGCGCGTGCCAGGCACCGCCGAAAACGACGAGAGATGCGCATACCAGGTAGTGATGCCGAAGCCATGGTCAATCACGACCAGGCGCCCATAACCGGAATGGTTTTCCGCAATGGTGACGATGCCGTCAGCCGTTGCATGAACGGGCGCGCCATAATCCGTGGCTACGTCCACGCCCGTATGGAAAGCACCTTCACCGCTGAAGGGGTCGAGCCGCTCGCCGAAACCGTCCGTGATGTGCCCCATCACTGGCCAAATGGAGGGCGTATAGCTCGAGTCGGCAAAGCTCATCGCGGGCATGAGTTGCATGCCGCCGGACGATACGGCGATGACCGCCGCGTTTCTCTTTAAGAAGGTGTACTGCTCGATGGAGCGGTCGAAAGCATCTTCCGGGGTCGCTTCGCTGTCGGTTGTATCAAAAGCCGCGGGGTGATAACGGAGCACGCCATACGTCATGGCCACTTCGGTGGCTAGAGATTGGAGAGAATCGAGGCGCTGGTTGGTATCGGTAACGGTGCTCTGAAGTTGCTGATACTGCTTTTTGAGATTTTCCTGATCGTGGCGGAGGGCGTTGTAATTGCCGACCTTCCAAAGCATGCGCGAGTAAGAACCGACGGCGACTGTGACGGTGACAGCGCCAATCAGGGCTAGGGCAGCGAGCCCGTGCAACAGGTAGGCCGGCACGATAAGCTTTTTGAGCTTACCGGGCGTCGTTGCAATATAGAACGTATAGTTCTTACTCGTAATCACGTTCTTGGCCCCTCAGGCCTGCTAGCTTGTCAAAAGCGGGCTAAGTACCCTGGCGCCCGCCGAAGAGAACCACTTTGAAACTGCATGAATCCAAATCTGAACCGTAAGCCTCGGTCCGCGACCTAGCTCATACTAAATTCTGTAGAGTTGCCCGTCAACCCTGTATTTTGCTGCTCGAAGAACAGGGTGTTAAAAACCGGCCACCTGTTCGAAGGTACAGGGTGAGATGAGGACTCTATACATCATCTTGAGCCGCTTGCCAATGCTATTATCGCCGCCCGCAAAAAGTGGGCTGGGAGCTATACTCAACGACGGCTATGAGAAAAGCAGAGCGCCAGGTCGAGAAGGACGCAAGCCAAGGGGAAGCCGGTCTTTTGACGAGGATTGAAGAGGTTGTCTGCTGCGTGGGAATCCATAAAAACCGCATAGGATTGGGAATGGGAGACGACGCGGCGCTGATGGATGGTAGGAGCGGCTACGACGAAATCCTCACTTGCGACTGGTTCCTGGAAGGCACGCATTTTCTGCGAGATAAGCATCCGCCCGACGCCATCGGGTGGAAGTGTCTGGCTCGGGCCGTGAGCGACGTTGCGGCGATGGGTGGAGTTCCGCGATACTTTCTTTTAAGCCTGGCCCTCCCGACTACGCACACCGGTCCCTGGCTCGAACAATTTCTCCGAGGGTTACGGCGGGCGTCCAGGCGGTTTGGCTGCGAGTTAGTCGGCGGCGATACGACCCGACGCAGCGAGATCCTTATAAATGTAACGGTGGTTGGTGAGGTGCGAAGTGGGAGAGCCATATTGCGTTCTCGGGCGCGACCGAGGGACGTACTTTTTGTCAGTGGTCGGCTCGGGCAGGCCGAGTTGGGCTTGGAGTTCCTCCGCAGGAGCAAAGGGCGAGTCGACAGCCGCGATCCAGTCTTGAAGAAGCATCTCTATCCGGAACCGCGCTTGGCGTTGGGGCGCTGGCTGAGCGAAAAGCGCCTGGCTTCGGCAATGCTGGATCTTTCCGATGGTCTTTCCACCGATTTGCCGCGTCTCTGCGAGGCCAGCAGCGTCGGGGCGCGCGTCGAGGCACGGCGGATTCCGGCCGTGCGACTGCTTAAGGGAAAGCAGATCAGCGGCCGCGAACCAGTCGACCTGGCTTTGCACGGTGGCGATGACTACGAATTGCTGTTCACTGTGCCGCGACGCAAATCGAAGCAAGTCCCACGTTTTTTCCACGGCGTCCCTCTTACAAGGATCGGTGAAATCACCCAGGAACGGTCGCCGCTCCTAATCGACGAGAAAGGGCGTTCATCGCCGCTTCCCAACCGCGGCTGGGATCCTTTCCGAAATCCCTGATGATCGGCAATCTTCGCACGGCATTTTGCGTAGGCCTCGTCATCGCCCGCCCTTCCCGGATTTTGCTGAATTCCTCCGTGGGTCGAAATGGTGCAATCCTCATGGACAGTGAGAAACCTGTCTCCGCCGCTGCCCCATTTCCGTTCTACCGAACAATTGCTCCAAGCGTGCAAACTAACTATCTTCACCTACGAAGTGTAAGCGGGACCTTTTCTCCCCCGGCCCTCCTCGCTTGACTTGCAAAAAAGTACCAAAACCTGATCTGAGGAGGGCTCGTGCAGAAGTTCTTCAATTTTTTTGTCCTGGCTTTGGCTTTTTCTTTACCGGTCGCGGCGCAAACTACCGTTCGCGTGAATTGCGGCGGCCCAAGTTACTCCGATTCGAGGGGGCAAGCTTGGCAGGCGGACTTCGGGTTCAATGGAGGCTCTGCGGGCTCCGTTACAGGAGCCGTTGCCGGAACTTCCGACCCTTTGCTTTACGAAAACTTTCGGAAGAATCCTACCAGCTATTCCTTTCAAGTCCCGAATGGACAATATCAGTTGAACCTATACTTCGATGAGGCGAACGCCAAGGCTGAGAGAGTCAGCGCCCGCGTCTTCGATGTGAGCGCGCAAGGCACAGTCGTTCTTTCTGACCTCGACATCTTTGCCTCTGCCGGCGCAAACGCCGCTCTTATCAAATCCGCGAACGTCTCCGTCACAAATGGGACGCTAACGATTGGCTTCACGCGGGTCGCCGGCCTCGATCCCGAAATTAGCGCGATCGAAATCCTGCCGGCTAGCAATGCCACGACGGGTCCAGCATTAACGTTGAACTTCACATACCCGGACGGCACTGCGGTCTCGGGGACGCTCAGCTATACAATCTCGTCTTCCCTGCTGAGCTTTCAAGGCAGCCAAGCGCTCGTAAACGGCGCCGCGCAATGCCAGCTTTTCGCCAACCCCAGTTCGATGGGAATCAGCACGCAGTTTCAGGTGACCCTGAGTTTGGCGGACACAGCAGGGAACATCCTCTGGCAAATGACGCTGGGAATGAACCCCGCGCAGGTGAATCTGGGAGGGGTGCAGAGCTCATCGCTGAACGTAGTCGTTCAGAAAGCAACGTAACGCGCGATGCCGGCCCTAATGGCCGGGAGAAACTCCCGAGGTAGTAGGCGCCACGCCCGTTTTGGTGGGTGGCACTGGCACTGGCGGCTTTGCTTTGGGTTCGGCAGTTTCGTCCGATTCCGGCGCGGTGTCCGGTGTGTCCACGAGAACTTTGTGTTCGATGGCTTGCTGTTCTAGCGGGATGACGTTGGCGAAATCGAGCACCGGCTGGCCTTCCAGCGAGGTCTTCATAAACTCCAGCCAGATCGGCAGCGCCGCGCGCGCTCCGGTTTCCTTTTTTCCAAGGGAGATTTGCTTGTCATCGTATCCGACCCAAACGCCGCACGTAAGCTGCGGCGTAAAGCCCATGAACCAGGCGTCCGTGTAGTCCTGCGTCGTGCCGGTTTTTCCGCCGGCGGGGCGGCCTAGCGCCTTGGCTTGGACGCCAGTACCGAACTTTATGACCTCTTCGAGCATCGCCGTCATCGTCCGCGCAACTTCCGGAGAGATTACGTCGTGCACCTCGGGATGCGCCTCCTCGAGCAGCGCGCCGTCGTAGCTCGTCACCCGGCGAATCATGTGCGGATCGATGCGAATGCCATCATCCGGGAAAACCGTGAAGGCAGAGACGTGCTCGATCAGCCGCATATCCGCCGCGCCGAGAACAAGCGGAAGATAAGGCGGCAGCGGCGTGGTGATTCCAAATCGCCTCGCCATATCCACAACCGAATTGATGCCCACCTTTTCGGCGAGCTTGACCGCGGGAACGTTGCGAGAGTCGGCCAGTGCGCGGCGCAGCGTGATCGTGCCTTCGAACTTCTCATCGTAATTGTGCGGCGAATACGGTTGGCCGCCGCTGATGGCTGTAAACGGTGTGTCCGAGATGGTGTCAAACGGCGAAGCACCCTTTTCGAGGGCGTCCGCATAAAGATAGACCTTGAAGGAACTGCCCACTTGCCGGTAAGCCTGCGTGGCGCGATTGAATTTCGAGTCTTCAAAGCTGTAACCCCCGACCATCGCTTTGATTTCCCCCGTGGCGTTGTCAATCGCCAACAGCGCGGCTTGGGGGCCGGGCTGCTGTTCGAGCTGCACGCGGGCCGTGGCTTCGTGGAGCTCCTCAATCGAGAATTGCGCGAGGTCGCCAACGCTCAGGAGGTCGGTGGGCTTCTTGCGGCCGGTCCAGGCGAAATCCGGTGGCGAAAGAATCGCGCGGTACGAGCCTATCTTAATCGTCGCGAAACGATCATCCACCGCTAGAACGAGGCCTGTGACATACGACCCTTTTTCGATGGGATGATGCCAGTCTTCGTCCTCGTAGGTATCGAGCTTCCCCAGATTGTCGCGAAGGACATTGGGCAGATTGCCGCGCCAGCCGTGGCGCCGGTCGTAGCTGTGCAGTCCGTCGCGAACGGCTTGATTGGCAGCCTGTTGCATTTTGACGTTGAGGGTGGTGTAAACGCGCAGGCCGCGCTCATGCACCGCTTCCGTTCCGTAAGTTGATTCCAGATATTTGCGAATTTCTTCAAAAAAATACGGTGCCAGATCATTGCGCGGAAATTGCAGATGCAGGCCAAGCGGCGTTTTCTGCGCAGCCACTTCCTCGGCGGGAGTGATCTTTCCTTCCTCCGCCATGCGGCGCAGCACCAGGTTGCGGCGTGCCAAAGCGCGCGCGGGGTCGGCCAGCGGCGAATAGATCGGCCCGCGAATCATTCCTGCAAGCAGCGCAGCCTCCTGCAGTTTCAAGTCGGTGACGGACTTTCCAAAATAAAATTGCGCGGCAGCCGCGAAGCCGTAATTGCCATGCGCCAGATAGACCTGATTGGCATACATGGTGAAGATTTGCGGTTTGGTATAGCGCCGCTCGATTTGCAACGCCAGCAAAACCTCCTGAATTTTACGGCGTATGCTGATTTCGCTGCGATCCAGAAAAAGATTGCCAGCCAACTGCATGGTGATCGTGCTGGCACCCTGGGCTTTCCCGCCGTGCAGAAGCTTGCGCCAGACGGCTCCTGCGATGCGCGGAAAGTCGATGCCCCAATGCTCTTCAAAATGCTGGTCCTCGATAGCCGTAACCGCATCGTACAGAACTTTGGGGCATTGCTCATACGTCATCAGGATGCGCCGCTGCAGCGCGAAGCTTCCGACGAGCTGTCCGTCATCGGCATAGACCTCGGTGACAACGGTGGGGCGATAGGTTTCCAGCGCGCGGATTTCTGGTAGGTCGCTGGCGTAGACAAACAACAATCCGCAAGCCGCGCCAATGGCAATCGAACAAAGCAAGAGAAACGCCAGCGCAACGCGGTCAATCAGTTTCCAACCGCGCAGCCGCAACGTTATCGGAGGCAAACTCAGCATCGAATGTTAATTCTATCGCAGAACGAATTGCGGGAATGAGTTTTGCAGAAAATGGTCGCCTTTCAGGAGTAACTAGCCGGCTCGTAATATCGTTCGCCGGCGCAGGCGCGGCAGAGGATTCGGCCATCCTTCATGACTTCGCGCTTGAAATTAATCCCTTCGCCGCATTCGGCGCAGACTACTCGCGGGCCTTTGAACCCCGGCAGGTCCTCGGGCAACACCTCGACCTTTACCCACTGTTTGTCAAAAAGAACGTCGTCAGCAAGCGCCGCGTAAGCCTTCTGTTGCCCCGCATCTTTGGCCATCTCCGGGAACATTTCGCGAGCAGCCTGCTTCGAAGATCCCTTCGCCGCGATTCGCACGGCGCGCCCTGTCTGCAGGTCCACGAACGTCGCGGCCACCTTGCCCCAATCGCGAAATTTCAGCGCGCGCTTGCCCAGCCTGCAATTGGCGACCAGCGCAACGGCGTCCGTCACGCACCGGTCGATCTCGACATACGTGACGATGCGTCTCCGCTCGGCGATCGGGTCGTCGATCCTCAGCTCGCGCAGGCCCAGCATCGCCAGCCGCACGCCCAGCACTTGCCCCGCGCAAAGATGCCCGTGCGCAATTGCCGCAAGTTCCAGATACTGCTCCAGAGTCTTCATCGGTTCAGTCTACTACGGGGAATGTCCTTGGCCTTGGAGAACTAGACCTGCGCCCGGCTCGTTTCTTGTGACGCCCACGGATGCGGCCGGCGCGCTTCCTGAAAGGCGAATACAGTCATCAGCAGCGCAAGGCCCGAAAGCGCCGCATCTTCCAAAACCTTTTTGAGACCGATAATTTCGGGCGTCGCGAAACAGCCGCAATTGATGTCCATATGCACCAGATACGCTCGCAGCACAACACTGAAGAAACCCAGCATGATGAGCGTGAGCAGTGTAGCCCAGATGCGCAAACGCCAGCCGATCAGCACCAGCAGCCCGAGAATAATCTCCGTGAAAGGCAGCGTGTGAGCGACGAATTGCACTCCCCAAGGCGGTAGCAATTTGAATGCTTCCACCTGGGCCGCGAAATTCGAGATATTCATGTTTATCGAAAATCTCAAAATGAAAAAAGGCCAGAAATTGGTGTTAGGAAGGAAAGCTTTCGAGTAACCCGCGTAAATAAAAATGCCGCCGAGAACGAGCCGGCCGACCCAGATAACCGCGCGGCGCAAATTGAGCGGGCTAGATTGCATCATGGCAAGCTTCTCGCGCGCTGATACAAAAGGCTCTTCTATCTCTGGCTCAACAGCTGATTCAAAAATTGGCTCAGAATTTCGTAATTCATTACGCCCGCGTAAGGATATGTCTGCCCTTTATAATGGAAGACCGATGTCGGCGTTGAATTCACCCGGTAAATTTCCCCAAGCTCGTAATCTTTACTGATCAGCGGCTCGAGCGTTCCGCCTTTGACCAGAGCGCGGACCTTGGCCATCTCCGCGGAGGTAAGCACGGCGGCAACCGTCCCGTCGACATCCCCGGTCTGCTCCCATTTCTCTTGATTCTCGAAGAGCGCCTGCTCCACAGGCTCAACCTTGCCGATCTCTGCGGCGGCCCGCGCATAACGCGCCGCCACACGCGAATACGCGTGCATCGGCAATGGAAAATCGCGGTGAATCAGAAAAACCTTGCTCGTGCTGACGTAGTTGTCCATCAACTGCCGGTTCGTATTCAGATAAAACGCCTTGCACGAAGGGCACTGATAGTCGCTGAAAACCTCCATGACAATCGGCGCGCTCTTCGAGCCGAAAGCCTTATGCGGATCGATATCCGTGACGCCATCCACCGTCTCCGTCGCCACAGCTCGCGGAGTCGAGTAGCGCGACTCCCGCGCACTCTCTGATGCCGCCGTCAGAACCGCCTTGCTGTTTGGAGCTTCCTCCGCAGTGGCTGCGGCGGCGCTAACTTCGCTCGCGGTTACCGCGATCTTCGGCTCCGGCGTAACAGTGGCACGCGCCCTGGCGCTGTATCGCGCCGCGGAAACGGGGCGTATGCCCTTGCTCACCAAAAGACGCGCCCCGACCAGCGCGAAAACTACAGCAACAGCTAAGAAAGCACGGCGGCTCACGCGACCCTCCCGCAAATACCTCAAAGTGTGAGATGCACTATCTTTGTCAGGTTATCACAGGTTTCCATGGATAGATGTCTGAACCCTAAAGGGCGCTTTAGCCATAGCCAAGCCTTAAAATCGGAGCATCAAAGGAGCGAGGCAGCAAGGGGAAACTTTGTCTTTGTAAAATATTGAAATAATAGACCTTACAGACACTATAAGAAAACTTGACAAAGACACACTCAAGTTGTATACTCCCCCTCGAACTGGAACAGGAGCACGCCATTGACTTCGGCCCCACCCGGATTGCTTTGTTTCCGGGCGGCCAGTGATGCAGACGGGTTCCGGAAGGACTAAGACAAATGAGCAAGATTATCGGTATTGACCTGGGGACCACAAACTCGGTTGTGGCCGTCATGCAAGGCGGCGAGCCGGTGGTGATTCCCAACCAGGAAGGCGCGCGCACGACCCCTTCGGTTGTCGCCATCACCAAGGGCGGAGAACGCCTCGTGGGACAAGTAGCAAAGCGCCAGGCGGTGACGAATCCCGAAAACACGGTGTATTCGATCAAGCGCTTTATGGGCCGCCGCTACGATGAAGTTGGCGACGAAATGAAGCGCATCCCTTATAAGGTCGTCAAGGGAGAGCACGACGACGCGCGCGTCGAGATTTTCGGCAAGATTTACAGCCCGCCACAGATTTCCGCGATGATTCTCGGCAAACTGAAGTCCGCCGCCGAAGATTTTCTCGGCGAAAAAGTAGGCAAAGCGGTGATCACGGTCCCCGCATATTTTAACGACGCGCAGCGCCAGGCGACCAAGCAAGCTGGCGAAATCGCAGGCCTCGAGGTCGTTCGCATCATCAACGAGCCAACGGCGGCGGCGCTGGCTTATGGCTTGGAAAAGAAGAGCGACGAAACCATCGCCGTCTACGACCTTGGCGGCGGCACCTTCGATATTTCCGTGCTGGAAGTTGGCGCGGGTGTGGTCGAAGTGAAGTCCACCAACGGCGACACCCACCTCGGCGGCGATGACATCGACCAGCGCATCGTGGACTGGTTGATTGACGAGTTCAAGAAAGAGAACAGCATCGACCTCGGCAAAGACCGCATGGCTCTGCAACGCCTGAAGGAAGCGGCGGAAAAAGCCAAAATCGAGCTTTCGCAAATGATGGAGACGGAAATCAATCTTCCCTTCATCACCGCGGGCGCCAACGGCCCTATCCATATGCAGCAGAAGCTGACGCGCACGCGCCTCGAGCAATTGATGGGCGATCTGCTCGAGCGTTCGATGAAGCCGGTTCGGCAAGCGCTCGAGGACGCGAAAATGTCGCCGAACGACATTCAAGAAGTCGTCATGGTTGGCGGCTCGACGCGTATTCCCAAAGTGCAGTCTCTCGTTCGCACGTTTTTCGGCGAGAAAGAGCTGCACAAGGGCGTGAACCCCGACGAAGTCGTCGCGGTAGGCGCTGCGATTCAGGGCGCGGTCCTCGCGGGCGAAGTGAAGGACATCCTGTTGCTCGACGTGACGCCGCTTTCTCTCGGCGTCGAAACGCTCGGCGGTGTGATGACCGTGCAGATCCCGCGCAACACCACGATCCCGACGCGCAAAGTCGAAACGTATTCGACGGCCGCGGACAATCAGCCCGGCGTGGAGATTCAGGTTCTCCAGGGTGAACGCAAGTTCGCTTCGGACAACCGTTCGCTTGGCAAATTCAAGCTGGATGGCATTCCGCCGGCGCCGCGCGGCACTCCGCAAATCGAAGTGACCTTTGATATCGACGCGAACGGCATCTTGAACGTCAGCGCGAAGGACAAGGCCACCAACAAGGAGCAGAAAATCACCATCACTGCTTCGAGCGGTTTGACCAAGGAAGAAGCCGAAAAGATGCGCGCCGAGGCCGAATCCCACTCGGAAGACGATCGCCGCCGCATGGAGGAAGTCGAATCGCGCAACCGGCTCGATGGAATCATGTATCAAGCGGAGAAGATGATCCGCGAGAACCGCGAGAAGATTGCGGAATCGGACGTCAAGACGGCCGAAGACGCCATCGAAGAAGCCAAGAAAGCCATCGCCGAAGGCGGCACGGCTCGCTTGCGCTCCGCCACCGAGAACCTCGAGAAATCTTTGCACAAGATTGCCGAGATTCTCTACAAGGCCAATGAAGCGGCAGGTGCGCAGCAAGCCGGCGCAGCAAGCGCAGGCGCTGGCGCCAGCGGTGCCCCAGGTTCGGGCTCGGCTGGCAGCACTCAGGACAAAAAACCCGGCGATGTAATCGACGCCGAATACGTCGACGTCGACGAAACCAAGCGGCCTAACTAAACGAACCAGAGCCTGTAGGGGCGGGGCTTGTCCCGCCCCTTCTTTCTTTGTGACACAAGGTAGCACCAGCTGTTTTGTTGAAGTTTCAAGTTCTTAACTGTCGACTCTTAGCTCTTATTGGTTTCCATGGCCACAACCGCAAAACAAGACTATTACGAACTCTTAGGCGTCTCGAAGAACGCCACCGCGAAAGACATCCGCACCGCTTTCCGCAAACTCGCGCGCAAATACCATCCCGACCTGAATCCCGGCGACAAATCCTCCGAAGAAAAATTCAAGCAACTGCAGGAAGCCTACGACGTTCTCTCCGACACGAAAAAGCGCCAGATGTATGACCAGTATGGCTTCTACAGCGACAACATTCCTCCCGGCGGTCCGGGCGGAGGCGGCGGACACGAAGCCGACAGCGGAGGGGTCAATTTTGATTTCAACGGCTTCGACTTCGGCGGTGGCTCGGGCGCGCAAGGCGGGAACGCGAGTTTCCGAGATCTCTTCAGCCAATTCTTTCGTGGAGGCCGCGGTGCCAGCGCAGAACCCGAGCACGAACCCGGTGGCGACCTCGAATATCAGATCGAAATAGACTTCTGGGATGCCGTCCGCGGCGCCGTCAAAAAACTGACCATCACGCGCCTCGACACCTGCGACACGTGCCACGGCACCGGAGCAATCGGGTCTCCGCAAACCTGCCCGACCTGCCACGGTTCGGGCACCATCCAGCAAGCCGCCGGAAAAATGAAATTCAACGTCCCCTGCACTCGCTGCGGCGGCACTGGCAAAATCCGCAAAGTCTGCCCAACGTGCAGCGGCGAAGGCCGCCTGCGCCGCACCGAAACCATCGACGTCCGGATTCCCGCGGGTGTAGCCAGCGGTTCAGCCGCGTCCGCGTACCCGGCAAAGGCAACGCCGGAACGATGGGCGCGCCTCCTGGCGATTTGTATTTGCGCGTCGACGTGAAGCCCCATTCCTTTTTCGAGCGCCGCGGCGACGATTTGTACACGAAAGTCCCGGTCACAGTGACCGAAGCTACGCTAGGCGCCAAAGTCGAAGTCCCAACAATCGATGGCCGCTCGCTGGTGCGTATTCCGCCCGCCACGAATAGCGGCAAAACGCTACGCCTGAAAGAAAAAGGCGTGCCCAGTGCCCGCACCGGCACGCGCGGGGATCAATACGTCGAAATACAGGTTGTCGTGCCGCCGCCAACGGATGAGCGCGTGCGCAATCTGATGAAAGAATTGGAAACGGTAGCGCCCGAAGATCCCCGTAAGGATTTATTCACGAAAGCGGGCGTCTGAATCTTGAGCGTAGGGGCACGGGACGCCGTGCCAGTCTTGGTTTTCCTTGGGCCGCGTAGAGGCACGATACATCGTGCGCCTACGATAAAGAGACTGTTAGAAAGAGCACCAAATGCCGCAACGAGCCAGAAAACGAGCCAAAGCCGGCTACATGATCAGCGCCGTGGCCGAGCTCTATAAATTACATCCGCAAACCCTGCGCCTCTACGAGCGCGTTGGCTTGCTCAAGCCCTCTCGCTCCCAAGGCAACACGCGCCTCTACACCGATTCCGATCTCGAGCGCCTCGACGTCATCCTCACCCTCGCTCGCGACATGGGCGTTAACCTCGCCGGCATCGAAATCATCCTGAACATGCGCGAGAAAATGGTCGAGATGGAACGCCAAATGACCGAATTCGCCACCGTTGTCCAGCAAGAGCTCTCACGCGTCGCATCTTCGCATTCCCAAGATAGGGAACCGCGCCATGCTATCGTCCGCGCTACTCCCCGCGCGCTACGTACGTCCTAGTGGGACAGACATTCCTGTCTGTCAATCTGCAATCCAGCCAGCCTTGACCAGCATTTCCCGGGCAACTTCAGTCAACGAACGATCCTCGTTAGTGACGCTGAAATCCTCAAGTCGCGCGCCGTCAAGCATGATGTCCAATTTCGCGACGCGAGCGACGCATCCCCGTTGCGATATACCGGATTCGCGCATCTTGACACGCTTCTCCATCGCGCTGATGCTGGCAGTAAGACGGCATACCAACGTATTTGCGGCCAAAACAACACCACGACATAGTTCTAGTTCGTCGCGGTCTTCCAGAGCGCGCGCCAGCAAGAGCCGCTTAACTCCGGAGGAGACATAGTTTTCGCAAACAGATTTGAGATTGCGGTACATTACGTCATCGTTGGCAGTTGCGGACGGTAGATGCGCAAGCCCCAGCGCGTCCATGTCGATGGCCGCATGGGAAATGCGACGCAGTGCAAGGATGTCCGACGCTTCGCCGAGGACGGTGGTCTTGCCTGCCCCCATCGTACCCGTAATGATCAGCAACGATTCCGTAATCGCCCCTTCATTTTTCAATCATGCCACGGGTTCAGCGCTGGTGCGATTGGGTTATGCCCAAGCTTGCCCAACGGCCCGAAGAGCGGGTGTCTTGCCGTCCGGCCTCCGCGAACGTATGCTGTCCGCATGGCGCTTGAGAATTGCCCGCTTTGCAGAGGAACCGGCTGGAAGCTCGTCCCACGTCCCGATGGGGTAGCCGGCAAGGTTGCCGTTGCCTGCGATTGCGGTATGGAAGAACGTTCCGAACGGGTCATCGAGCGCGCCCACATCCCCAAACGCTACGAACACTGTGACTTCGAAAGCTACAGCACCGACGTCGGCGCCACTCCGCAACAAACGGACTCGCTGAAAAAAGCCAAGCTCCTGTCGCAGGGATTTGTTCGCGACTACCCAGGCGCAGCCGAGAAGGGACTGTTACTGATGGGCCCGTCAGGCGTGGGAAAGACGCACCTTGCTGTCGCTGCGCTAAAAGATTTGATTCGCCGCGGACACGCCGGCCTCTTCTGCGATTACCGCGAGCTTCTGAAAGAAATCCAATCCAGCTACAACCCCGCCAGTGAATCCACCGAGATGGGCATCCTCGAACCGATACGCACCGTCGAAATTCTCGTCCTCGACGATCTCGGCGCCAGCAAACCTTCCGACTGGGTCCGCGACATCGTCGGCATTGTCCTCAACGCCCGCTACAACGAACGCCGCACCACCATCATCACCACGAACTACTACGACAATCCCGCCGCCGAAGGCGAAGCTACCCGTCTCCCCAGCGGAAAACTCGTCATGCCCACCCGCGAAGATTCCCTCGACCAACGTATCGGCAGCCGCATGCGCTCCCGCCTCTTCGAAATGTGCCGCACCGTCGAAATTCTCGCCCCCGACTTCCGCCGCGAAAGCACCCAAGCCGGCCGTGCCCGCGCTTGAATTCTCTGCCATTCAGTTATAAAACTGTACATTCCATTCTGATTAATCATTCCCATGATGATCGACGATCCGCTGCGACAAGAAGACGATTTGCGCGATGTGCAGGCTGAGGAACGAAGCCGCGGCACCCGCCGAAGAAAGCTGGACACGGAGGAGAAGAATCGTGCCGCTCGATTGCGTCAGGACATCCTAAGGGCTTATCGAGGAGGTGATGAAGTCGGTTTCAAGATCGCCCTGCTCGCCGCCGGGTGGCAGGAGGATTCAACCGAGTTTGAGGCCGCGTTGAAGAAGTTCCGCGACGCGGTTTCACGGCGCCCGACAAGATGAGGTGAATTCGGTCCAGCCTCGCATCGCGCTCGTCTTCTGGAAAGCGCTTGAGTCCCTTCTCAATAATTTGCGCGAGTTCTTCGACCACGCTGGGAACTTGTACGTTGGTCCGTTTTTTCTTCCGCATCGGCTGATTCCTGCCTTTTGCCCGCAAGCAATAATTGCACTTACTATTCTACGCTGCTTCTATACACTATGGCGATACTCCATTCTTGCCCACACTTTCAATCTGGGGTCGGCAGTGTACGACGGCGCATTCATTTCGTTCATTCCGGTTCATTGACACAAAGCGGACGCGGCGAGTATCCTTTTAAGGTTGCAGCGCGCCTCGAAACGCTCGCAGCATTGTCCCGAATGACCGCTCGGCGGTTCACCTCCTTGTAGAAACCCTGTCAGGGAATTCTCAAGGAATCTTATCGACGTTTTGCTTTATCCCGGCATAGCCGGGCTGGACAGAATGGCAGTTATCTACCGGAGGCCAACAACCATGTTTCCTGACCAAGACAACCAGTCCTCAGCAGCCGCAGCTGCACCCGCACCTGATTCAGAAGCAACGCCAACTCAAAGCAGCGCCCAGGAAGAAGTGAACGCCGTCCAGGCGAGCACGCCCGAACCTGCTGCGCCCGAAAGTGCCACGGCGCCTGCGGAAAAAGTCACGGATGCCGCCCAGGAACTGGCGCAGCCGCTGCGCCCGCAGCTCCTGCCGAAACGCAGGCAACAACGACCCCATCTCCCGCGGATGCCGAAGCCACGGCTGCCGCCGAGGAAGCTGCCGGCTCCGAAGAGATGAGCAAGTTGATGGAGCAGTACGACGAGCAGCACGAAGCTGCCTCGCAAAACGAAATTATCGAAGTAAAGGTTGTCGCCTATACGGAACACGGTGTCGTCGTCGACCTCGGTGGAAAAACCGAAGGCCTGATCCCCGCCGCGGAATTCTCCGAAACGGAAATTCCGCGCCCCGAGCCCAACGCCACCATCGAAGTCCAGCGCACCGGCGAACACAAAGACGGCTTCACCATTCTCTCCTATCAAAAAGTTCTTCGCCGCCGCACCTGGGAAAAAATCGAAGCCGCCTACAAAGCCAAGGAAAATATCACCGGCAAAGTGGTCGATCGCATCAAGGGCGGCCTCGTCGTCGATATCGGCGTCCGCGCCTTCCTCCCCGGTTCGCAATTTGATCTCCGCCCCACGCAGAATCTCGACGACCTCACCGGCACCGAAGTCCAGGTCCGCGTCACCAAGCTCAACCGCCGCCGCGGCAACGTCGTCGTCAGCCGCCGCGCTATTCTCGAAGAAGAGTTACACGCCAAGCGCGCCCAATTGATGGATACGCTCACCGAGGGCCAAATCGTCCACGGCCACGTGAAAAACGTAACCGAGTACGGTGCCTTCGTCGATCTCGGCGGCATCGATGGCCTTCTCCATCTCACCGACCTGAGCTGGGGCCGCGTCAAGCACCCCTCTGACGTCGTCAAGCCCGAGCAAGAGCTCGACGTCATCATCCTGAAATTCGACAAGGAAAAGCAGCGCGTCTCGCTCGGCCTCAAGCAGCTCAGCCCCGATCCCTGGGTCAACGCCGCGGAGAAATATCCCGCAGGCGGCAAAGTCCGCGGCAAAATCGTCGGCGTCGTCGACTACGGCGTTTTCGTCGAGCTCGAACAAGGCATCGAGGGCCTCGTTCACGTCACCGAGCTGAGCTGGTCGAAAAAAGTCCAGCATCCATCCAAGCTTTTCAAAGTCGGCGAAGAAGTCGACGTCGTCGTCCTCGACATCAAGCCCAGCGACCGCCGCGTCTCCCTCGGCATCAAGCAAGCGCTCCCTGATCCCTGGCTACTCATCGCCGAAAAATATCCCGTCGGCACCATCGTCACCGGAAAAGTTCGCAACATCGCCGAATTCGGCGCCTTCGTCGAAATTGAAGAAGGCTTCGACGGCCTCGTCCACGTCGGCGACGTCAGTTGGACGGAGCGCATCAAGAATCCTCACGAAGTTTTCAAGAAGGGTGAGCCGGTCACCGCAAAAGTCCTGAAGATCGATCCGGATAATCGCCGCGTCTCTCTTGGCATCAAGCAGGTCAACGACATCTGGGGCGAATGGTTCAAGCAGCACAAAGTCGGCCAGATCGTGAAGGGCAAAGTTTCGCGCATCGCCACCTTCGGCGCTTTTGTCGAGCTCGGCGACAACATCGAAGCTCTCTGCCACAACACCGAAATCGAAGACCGCAAGCGCCGCGACGACGGCCACTCTCCCATGCACCGCACCAGCACCGGCCCGCTCAAGAGCGCCGGTCCGCTCGAGCCTGGCAAGGAGTACGATTTCAAGATCATCAAGATCAGCCCGGAGACGCGCCGTATCGGTTTGAGCTATCGCGCCGCCGCCAAACAAATCGAGCGCAAGGAAATCGAACAATATCGCTCCACGTCAAAGTCCTCATCGACCGCGACGATCGGCGACGCGCTCAAATCGAAATTGTCGGCCCGTTAAGCTCAGCAAAGACCAGGCCGCAACTTTTCTTGTAACAAACCGGGCTACGCTTCCCAGGGGTGCTCGGCCGTAAAGTACTAGGGCAACACAATTTCATTTACCTGCGGGTCAATTTAATGATAGGAAGAAGGGCAACCGGGTGCGTTTCGCCCTGCTAAGCCGTTTCGCACCATGAACCTGCGGGCGCTGCTATTCTGGCTCTGCAACGAGGCATAGGCACGATGACCAAGCAACTTACGCTGACGAAGGCCGACCTCATTCAAGAAGTCGAGCGCATCACGGAGCTCAAGCGCTCCGACTCCGAGACCGTCGTCGAAACGATCTTCGACAGCATCATCGAATCTCTCCAAAAGGGCGACAAAATCGAAATTCGCGGATTCGGCAGCTTCCGCACGCGCCAGCGCCGCGGCCGCATCGGCCGCAATCCCAAAACCGGCGCGAAAGTCGAAGTCCCGCCCAAAAAGATCCCTTTCTTCAAGCCCAGCAAAGAGCTCAAGGATTTCGTGAACAGCTCCGAAGCCGCCGCCTCCGCCGAAACAGCGTCGGCCCCCTCATCTGGCGACGCCAAGCTTTCCTAGTGGCACAGGCTTCAGCCTGTGCTCTTTGGCCTTTGAATTTTCTAAGTTTAAGCCGCGCAAGCGTATCCTCACTACACCTCCGTTTTCCCTACCGCCGAAAGCAACCGCACCAGTCTCAATCCCTTTTGCGCTATCCTGTCCGCTCAACTCTCGCTACTGAGGACGCCTTTCAATGGACTATCTCTGGACCCCCTGGCGCTATCAATACATGTCCCAAGTCACCGCCGGCAAGCAATCCGACTGTTTTTTTTGCGACGCCGTCGCGCTCCACAAAGACGACGAAACGCTCATCGCCTATCGCGGCGCGAAAAGTTTCATTATCCTAAATCGTTTCCCCTACACCTCCGGCCACGTCATGATCGTCCCATACGCCCACGTCGCCGAATTGAACCTCTGCGATTCCGAAGCCCTCGCAGAAATGATGCACCTAGCCCAGCGCGTCGAAAAAGCCTTCCACTCCAATTACAAGCCCGATGGCATGAATCTCGGCATGAATCTCGGTAAAGCCGCCGGCGCCGGCGTAGCCGGTCACTTACATCTTCACGTTCTCCCTCGATGGTTCGGCGACTCCAACTTCATGACGGTAACCGCCGAAACCCGCGTCGAGCCCGAAGCACTCAGCGTTACCTATCAACGCCTCCGCAACGCCCTCGCTAGCTAATCTTTTCGCATCGCCGTCAAAGTCACCCCCAGTCCCAAAATTGTCATTCCGAGCGAAGCGAGGAATCTGCTTTTTTCTTTCTTCTCTTCTCTGCGCTCTCTGTGCACTCTGTGTTAAAAGAACACCGTCGACTTTCAACACGGTCGCGCCGTGAAAGCGTCTCCCGTACCTTTCACACTCCCGCTCCTCCGACTTCAACTTTCAACTTTGAACCTTCAACCTCTTCCCGTGTCAGCTGTCCGCTGTGAGCTGTAAGCTGCCGGCTCTTTTCTGCGCTAAACTATCCCAGCTCATGAATCTCGATCTCACCGAAGAACAATCCCTCCTCCAAAAAACCGTCCGCGAATTCGCCGAATCCAAGTCCGCCCCGTCGCCAAGGAGCTCGACGAATCCGGCCACTTCCCCCGCGCCCTCTTCGCCAAAGCCGCCGAACTCGGCCTCACCGGCATCGCCATCCCCGAATCCGAAGGCGGAGCCGGCTTCGACCACATCTCCTACACCATCGTCATCGAAGAAATCTCCCGCTGCTGCGCCTCCACCGGCGTCATCCTCTCCGTACAAAATTCTCTCTACGGCGATCCCATCTATCGCTACGGCACCGCCGAACAAAAAAAGAAATTCCTCGAACCGTATGCCCGCGGCGAAAAAATCGGCTGCTACGCCCTCACCGAGCCGCAAGCCGGCTCCAACGCCGCCGCCCTCCAAACCAAAGCCGTCCTTCGCGGCGATAAATACATCCTCAACGGCACCAAAGCCTGGATCACCAACGGCGGTGCCGCCGACGCCGCCATCGTCTACGTCAACACCCATCCCGAAAAAGGCGAAAAAGGAATCACCGCGCTAGTCGTGGAAAAAGGCACGCCCGGCTTCAAAACCGGCAAGGAAGAAAAAAAACTCGGCATCAGCGCCACCGCCTGCTGCGAACTAATCTTCACCGACTGCGAAGTCCCCGCCGCCAACCGCATCGGCAACGAAGGCGAAGGCTACAAAATCGCGCTCTCCACGCTCGACGGCGGCCGCATCGGCATCGCCGCGCAAGCCCTCGGCATCGCCCAAGGCGCCTTCGAAGCCGCCCGCGCCTACGCCCAGGAGCGCCTCGCCTTCGGCCATCCCATCGCGCAATTCCAGGCCATCCAGTTCCTGCTCGCCGATATGGCCACCGACCTCGACGCCTCCCGCCTCCTCGTCCGCAAAGCCGCCTGGAAGCAGGACACCGGCGCCCGCTTCACCATGGACGCCGCCATCGCCAAACTCTTCTCCAGCGAAATGGCCACTCGCGTCACCCACAAAGCCATCCAAATTCACGGCGGCAACGGCTACTCCCGCGAATACCCCGTCGAGCGCCACTACCGCGACGCCCGCATCACCGAAATCTACGAAGGCACCTCCGAAATCCAGCGCCTAGTCATCTCCTCCTGGCTCCTCCGCTCCTAATGTGGAGTGCGGCAGCCCTGCTGCCGCTTTGCCTTGTCTACGGCGCGCCTCGAGCCGAACAGCGTAGCGACGCCCTTCAGGGCCTCGTCTTCGCCCCAGTCCTGAAGTCCTAACGGCACTGCCCCACAGTGATTCCGCAACCAACCTTTTTCCTCGCTCGTAATTATTTGTTTCCGTTCCTGTTTTGACCTCATCCTGACTCCTGAGCAAATTCGCATTCGATTTTGATGCTTGACATCGGTGCTGATCTGAGATAATAAGTATATATCAACAAGGAGGCCCTTGTATCCCCATCCCTCCGCCCCGCAACGTAATTTCCGCTCTCGCCTGTCCCAGTTAGTCCATCAAGCTTTGTTTTTACGCGGATCCCTTTCCGTGCGCAGTCGCCAGTGCGGCAAGCCTAATTGTCGTTGTGTCCGGGGCCAACTTCACGCCTCCTTGTATCTGGTGCAGAGCCACGGAGGGAAGTTGCGTCAGCTGGCTATTCCCCGGGCCTGGGAAGATCGGGTTCGAGAGGCGGTACACAACTACCAGCGCATGCAGGAACTCATCGAAGAGATTTCTGAACTGCAGTGGAAACAATTGCGGAAAGACAAGGCACGATAATAAGAGGTGCGCGATCCTGCGTCGGCTGATCGGGTACGCGGAGAAGATCTTCGGGCTTAACGCATAGCCTTCTGAAGAACGTCGCCAATCGGCGGCTTGCGCCGCGCATTCCCACGATGGTGGGACTGAAAACCACCCTGGTCATGTTCTGGGCGCAACTGGGAAGCCTCCATGCGGTGGAGACCGTTTCGGGGGTCTGTCTGGCCACGCTGGCTGGGCCAGTCCTTGTGCATATCCATACCATTGGACGTATTCACGCCCAGCTCAGGGCTGCCGATCTGCGCCAGGGCCTGCACCAGGTTTACGAGCGGCTAAAGCGCAACAAAGCGCTCCCTCTCAATCTCGGGCATGATGTGGCGGTGCTGGATGGCCATGAGAGTCACGCCAGTTATCGGCGCCACTGCTCAGGTTGTTTGCAGAGGACCATCCATGGCGCGCCGGGCGATCATATCCAGTACTATCATCGCCACGTCACGCTGATGCTGCTCCCCGGGTCCCCGCCGGGGCACGCGCCTCTGCGCTTGTTGCTGGATGCCGAACCGCAACGGCCTGGAGAGGATGAAGTCGCCACCGCCTTGCGATTGCTAGAACGGGTTCTGGTGGATTATCCCCGAGCCTTCGACCTAATGCTGGCTGACGCTCTTTACGCCAAGGCCCCCTTCTTTAATTTTCTGTTGGCCGCTGGCAAACATGTTTTGGTTGTGCTCAAAGAGGAGCGCCGCGATCTCTATCAAGACGTGCACGGTCTGCTGGCGCTGACACCGTCACGCCCTGGTTGTTGTTATCGAACCCGTTCGTGTCGATGGTGGGATTTTTCTGATTTGCGTTCTTGGCCTCAGGTGCAAACACATGTACGGGTCATCCGTTCGGAGGAAACCTATGCGGTACGTCGTCAACTGACGAAAGAGGTGGAGCAGCAGACCAGTGACTGGATCTGGGTGACGACCTTGCCGACCGCGCAGCTGCGCACGGAGTGGGCGGTGCAGCTCGGGCACCAGCGCTGGGACATCGAAAACCACGGATTTAAAGAGTTGGTTCAGGGTTGGCACGCCGATCATGTCTACAAACACGACGCCCAGGCCATCCAGGCTTTCTTACTGATGACCATGCTCGCCTATAACCTTTATCACGCGTTTTTACTTCTGAACCTAAAGCCGCAAATCCGGATGCGCAAACCACAGGGGTTCTGGATGCACCTGATCGCTGCGGAGCTCTACGCTGAGGCGGGTCGCTTCTTCGAGGGTCCCTCCCCATAACCGCCACTCGTCGTTGATGGGCATTTCTTTTCACAGCCGCTCGCCCCACATCGCCAGAGGCGTCTCTCCCCCACTGCCAGGGACGAGCCGCAGAGGCGGATTCGCTCCTCCCACAGCACCGCGAAGCTGGTAGACCTCGTCAATTTCACCCAACTTGCTTAATTTGGAACGGCCTAGTTGATTTCTTAGCTCTGGTTGCGGAACCATTGACTGCCCCAGGCATTCCTTGTCCCATCGAGTCGCCCCTGATAAACTCAGAAATGAACGTCAAGGCAGGAGTCCTACATGGCAGCCAGAAAAAAACCGACCGACAGGCAAATTGCCAACGAGCTGGCCTCGATGGCCATGAAGCACCTTAAAACCCTGCCGGAGGAAGAACGCGAAGCTCGCATCGCCGAGTTTGGCCGCCGCGTTTCTAAATCTCGCGCTTCCCGACCAACGCGCGCCACTTCTTCCGAAACTTCTCGTACTCGTCCGACCCAGGTTCGTGCCCGAGCGCGGTAACCGCCCACAAAAAGCTTTCCTCGTCGCAATCCCGTATCGCCTTCAACATGAACTGCTTCAAATCAGCTTCCTGCTGCTCGACGGTTTTGTGCCTTCGCTCCGCCCGCATCACCTCTCGAATCTCTTTTTCGTCGGACATCGCCGAAACTCCCGATTTACCGGCGTAGCCTATCAGATGCATGGTTCCCTGGTCACGTACGTAACCGATGCGATTATCCTGGATCAACTCTTCAGCTTTGACGCCGAATGCGATGAGTTTTCCACTGTTCGCTCTTCACTCCTCACTGTCCATTACTGGCGCGCCGGGTGCCCCATCCTTGCGGGTTTGGTTTTCGCAAGGGTGGGTCTTTCTTTTTCTGATCTCGATCCATCGCACAACTCTCCGGCACCGCGCCAGCCGCGACTCCCGCCTATCACCGCTATTCACTACTGACTCCCCACTTCCCTATCCGTCTCACCAAAATGGCAAAATTCCTGCCAACTTCTTCTATCCACTCCACTTCCCCGTTTGACGTTGGAATGATAAAATAATGGTACTGTTACCTTAACAAGAATAAAAATCCATGCTACCATTCCCTATGATTTCTATACGTTTTACGTCTCTGGGATTCCTTCTACTCTCTCATCCGCCTCCCGCTACTCCACTACCTTTCTCCGCTCCCACTCAGGAAACGCCGCAAACCCTTTCCCTTTATGCCGTTACTTCATAACTAGCGGACACCCTTGGGGTGCGTGAAGGAAGTTTTCCGCTTTTTCTCTGCTCATGGTGCCTGTCCCTATCGAGTCGAAACACTCAAATCGACTCGACACGCACTATGACCAGCTATCCCCTTTGCAATTAGCTCTGTCACAAAAAATACGCCCGTAACCCCTTTGGATTCCGCAGTTTCAAAACAAAGGACTTAAAACTCTGTAGAATCAGCAGTTACGAAAAAACCGGGGAGGGGCAGGCTCCCCCTGATTAAGAGGTTCCTCCTCACTCTGTTCTTACTGTCGGCTGCGAACTGTCCGCTGTCGGCTCCCTTGATCCCTGCCTTTGCCCGGCATTCGACTTTCAACCTTCGACGGTCAACCTCTTTCTTTCTCCTGCTGTCAGCTGTGAGCTGTCAGCTGTCGGCTGTCCTGTTCCGGTATATCCTGTCACCGTGCTCGAACTCGACTGCGGCCTCGCCTTCGATCCTGCTCGTGCGGACGACGACTTCTTCGCCGCGCTGCCGCCCAAACCCGCCGTCTGCCTCATCGAGACCCGCGGCGAAAATGCCGAGCCCCTTCTTATTCGCACGCAAGATCTGCGCCGCCGCCTCCAGCGTCTGCTCGGCCCTCCCGATCCCGCCAGCAAGCGCCTCAATCTACGTGATCTCGCCCACAGCATTCGCTATCGCCTCACCGGCTCCAAATTCGAGCAGTCCCTCACCTACTATCGCCAAGCCAAGCAAATTTTCCCAAAGCGCTATCGCAAACTCATGCGCCTCCGCCCTCCCGCCGTCCTAAAAATCAGCCTGCGCAACGCCTACCCGCGCTGCTACGTCACGCGCCGCATCCCCGTCGACGAAACCGGCGCTCCCACCGCCGGCGCCTACTACGGCCCCTTCCCTTCCCGAAAATCCGCACTCGCTTTCTCCGAGCAGGCGCTCGACCTCTTCAAAGTCCGCCGCTGTCAAATCAAAATTCGCCGCGATCCCACTTTCCCCGGCTGCATCTATTCCGAAATGAAAATGTGCCTCGCTCCCTGTTTCGCGGGATGCACCAAAGAGGAATACGACGCCGAAGTGCAGCGCCTTGTGCAGTTTCTCGACACCAGCGGCAATTCGCTTCGCGCCACGATCGAAACCGACCGCGAGCGCGCCAGCGCCGATCTCGATTTCGAGCGCGCCGCGCAACTTCACAAGCGCATCGAAAAACTCGACGACGCCCTCCGCCTCCGTCCCGAACTCGCCCGCCGCATCGCAGAATCTCAACGCCGTGATTCTCCAGCGCGCCGCCGAAGACCAATCCATCGGCGTCTTCGCCGTTCACGCCGGGCGCCTCGCCGAACCTTTCTTCCTTCGCTTCGCCGAAATCGCCAGCCAGCCCCGTTCCGCCGAACACATTTTCAAAGATTATCTGGAAGGCCAAGCCACCATCGCACCGCAAGACGCCGAGAAGCCCGCCGCATCCGCAACCACCGCACGCGAAGAATTAAGCGAGCATCTCGCCCTCCTCTCCCGCTGGTTCTATAGCAACCCCCGCGAAGGCGAGATTTTCTTTCGCGAAAAAGACTGGCCCTACCGTAAAATTCTTCGAGCCTGTTCGCGCCTCCTGAATCCGAAATCCACAGAACCGCCGACAAGCGAACCCGCCGCGAGCGGCGATCCATCGCCGTAAGGACATTGACGTTGTAGGGGCACGACGTGTCGTGCCCTCTTGGGGTGATCGCAAACGATAAGGACAAAATGACCAAATCCGCCACACTCGAAGCCACAAAACGCTATGCCAATCGCTTCGCCGGCCGTGCCGCTGACGGCCATTTCCGCGAAGCACATGGCCTGGTGATTTCCTCGCTGGGAATCGGTACATATCTCGGCCAGCCGGATCCGAAGGTCGATGCCAATTACACCGCCGCTATCGTCGCCTCCGCAGAATCAGGCATCAATTTCATCGACACCGCCATCAACTACCGCTTCCAGCGCAGCGAGCGCAGCATCGCCGCCGCCATCAAGCAGCTCGCCACAAAAGGATTTTCCCGCAATGAGCTCGTGGTCTGCACCAAAGGCGGCTATCTCACCCCCGACGGCGCCATGCCCGAGGACCCCAACGAATATTTTTTCCACGAGTATATTCAGCCCGGCGTCCTCACCGCGAAAGATATCGTCGCGGGCTGCCATTGCATCACGCCGCGCTTTCTGGAAAATCAGCTGGACCGCAGCCTGCGCAATCTCGAGCTCGGATTGCATTGACGTCTACTATCTCCACAATCCGGAAACGCAACTCAGCGAAGTTTCCCGCCCCGATTTTCTCGAGCGTGTGCGCGATGCTTTCATCTATCTCGAATCCGCCGCCGAGCCGAAGGTAAAATTCAGTTCTATGGCATGGCCACCTGGAATGGCTTCCGCCAGGAAGCCAAGGCGCACGACGCCATGCAGCTTGCCGAATTCGCGCAAATCGCCGTCGATATCGCGGGCGAAAAGCACCGCTTCCGTTTCGTCCAGCTTCCCTTCAACATGGGAATGACGGAAGCCCTGACGCTCGGCAATCAATCCATTGGCGGAAAGGACCGCACCGTCATGGAAACCGCCAGCGAATTGGGAATTACGCTCGTCGCCAGCGCTTCGCTGCTGCAAGGCAAGGTCGCCCGGAATTTACCTGCATTTGTCGCCCAGGCTCTGGGCCTCGAAAATGACGCCGAGCGCGCCTTGCAATTTGTAAGATCGTCGCCGGGAATCACCACGGCTCTGGTGGGCATGTCCCATGTCGAGCACGTCCACGCCAACGCGAAACTCGTGAACGTCGCGCCCGCCACCGTGGACCAGTTCACCGAACTCTTTGCGCGTGGCGAGGGCGCTTAGTCACCATGTCCCAAAATTTGTCATTCCGAGCGGAGCAGGACGACGTTTTTCTTTCACGTTCTCTCCTGCGAACGTGTCGGCCTGCGTAGAGAGGAATCTCTGCTTCGATCTCTGCGCCATCGAGCACTGTTTGACGCGAGGAATCTCTCTGTCGATGCTCAACTTTGTTTTCCATGCATCCCACAATTCTCTGGCTCATCCACGTTCGCTGATGGCAGCGTCTACCTGATCGAGCTTGCCCACGAAAAAGTGGTCGGCATCTTCGACGACAATCGAGCTTGTTTTCGCCCGGCAGACGAAGAGACCACACTTTTCAGTCTTTTCCACCGCGCCATAAATATCATTCGCTCCGTGCACGAAGAGCTTCGGCTTCTCGCACTGCAACAAATAAGAAAAGTCCACATTGTTCACCGGCGCTCCCAGCCCGATAAGCGATCTCACGCGCACATCTTCGCAGCCCACTCGAAGTCCGACCCAGCACCCGAAACTGAATCCGCACACAAGCAGAGGAATGCTTGGAAATTCCGCCGCGAGAAAATCGAGTGCGACGCGCACATCATCCCGTTCGCCTTCGCCGCGATCGTGTTTTCCTTCGCTCAATCCCGTTCCGCGAAAATTGAAACGCAAAACTGGAAGTCCAAGCGCGTCCAGGGATTTCGCCGCTTGGTAAACGACCTTGTTGTGCATCGTCCCGCCAAACAGCGGATGCGGATGGCAAATGACCGCGGCCATCGACGGCGCACCGCTGCTAGGACTCCACAAAATCGATTCCAAGCGGACCGCCGGCCCAGCCAAAAAGAGACTGCGAGATTCGTGCGTTGCGCTCATGGACACCGTCAAAGAAATGCGAGTTTAGCGCAACCGCGTGAAAAGACCGAATTCATCGGCGAACCGTTGGGCGCTTTCATCGAGCCGGCGGATGCGCGACCGTCGCGACGGCGCGCGGACTGTTCCAAGTTGAACGCGGAAAAGGAGGACCACGCCCATTGCTGCTGAATCCGGCTATGCGGGGGTAACAGTACTACCCAGAACCCGCGATGCTCGGAAATATATCGTACCGGTCCCAAACCCTGGTACTAGGACATAATTTTCTGACTTTCGCGTTGCAGTTTGCCAAGGCCAATGTTAGCGTTCCTCAAATTCCAGCCCCAGTGGGAGGAGCGATGAGCGACGGAGCCGACCGCCGCGAAGCACGGCGTTTCAACATGACGCTGCCGCTGCGCGTACTTCCGCACGAACCTCATGGGCACACCTTCGAGGCGCAAACGCGAGATGTCAGTTACCGCGGACTTTACTTCCTCGCGGAGAAAAATTTCGATATCGGTAGCGAAATCGAATTCGTCATCACCTTGCCGCAACAAGCGACGCAATCAAACGAAGTGAATATCCGCTGTCTCGGCCAAATCGTCCGCGTCGAGCCCACAAACAACGGGCGCATGGGTGTCGCTGCGAAAATCGAACGCTACGAATTCATGCCGGCTACGGCCACGGCTGCGTAATTTATTTTATTTTTCTTCCTAATTGCGCGCCCCGCGCGTTCGGAACGCCAATTTCGCCCTAATCCTGCCGCTCGCTTGCGGCCGCGCCGTGCGAGTACAATGACGGGGGCCGTCCATTCCGCATCAAATGAACTGCGGCTCGTTTCCCAGCGGAGGAAGTCATGTATCACTACGACGCGAGCCTTGCGCTCGAGGAATTGAAAGAGGACGCGCTTCTGCCGCATCCCGTCAAGCTGCGCGACATGATCCTGCGCACGCAGCTGGGCCCCGAAGAAGCAAAAGTGTTGAACCACGAATTCCAGGACTACCTGACGCGTTTCGGCGAGCTGCAAAGTGTTGCGCGCGGCATCCTAGAAAAGATCGCCGCCGGCCGCCGCAAACCCTCGTGAGACAGGCGGCCAAAACGCGAGTGCGGCGCGGATGAAATCGAAACCGCGGGTTCTTCTTCTGTCAGCATCCTCCGGCGCGGGGCACGTTCGTGCTGCGCAAGCGCTCGAAAAAGCGTTTGCCACGCGCGGCGATTGCTCCGTCGAGCACATCGATGCAATTCAATATGTCAGCAAACTTTTCCAGCGCGTTTACGACAAGGCGTACATCTCCATGGTGCGGCGCGCCCCAGAGTTTATGGGCGTGCTTTACGAACGCACGGACCAACCCTGGCATCATCCGCGGCGCCGCCTGGCTCTGGACCGGCTGAACACCGCGCCCATGATTCGGCTTCTTAAGCGCCTGCAGCCGGATCTTTGTGTCGCCACTCATTTCCTGCCCGCCGAAATCATTGCCTGGCTGATTGCCAAACGAAAATTACGCGCGCACAACGCCGTTGTCGTCACGGATTACGACGTGCATGCCATGTGGCTTTGCCGTACGGTCGACCGCTATTACGTGGCTATCGATGAAGCCGCCGAATATCTGGCGCGCATCGGGGTGCCTCGTGAAGAATTGCGCGTCACAGGAATCCCCATCGATCCCGTGTTTGCAAAACCGGTGGACCGCGGAGAGGCGCGCCGCTTGTTGCGCCTCGATGCGTCCGCTCCACTGATTCTGGTTGCCGCGGGCGGTTACGGTATCGGCCCGGTCGAGCAACTCGTGAACGACTTGTTGGCGCTGCAGAGCCCGTGGCAGATTGTCGCTATCGCTGGTAAAGCCGAAAAAGTTCGCAAGCGCCTCGACGAGATCTCGCGCGATGCCGGAGAGCTTCCCAGCGGCGCAGCGCGGCTCTTTCCCGTAGGATTCACCACCGATATGGACAAATACATGGCTGCGGCCGATTTGCTCGTCGGCAAGGCGGGCGGTCTGACCACTTCGGAAGCTCTGGCGCGGCACTTACCAATGGCTCTGATCGAACCGATCCCGGGGCAGGAAGAGCGCAACGCGGATCATTTGCTAGAAGCCGGAGCTGCGATTCGATGCAACAATTTGCCCGCGGCCGCATGGAAAATAGCAGGATTGCTGGACGACACAACGCGCCTCGCAAAAATGCGGGACGCCGCCAGGGGCATGGCCAAGCCTGGCGCGGCCGCCGTTATCGCCGAAGACGCTCTGAGACTGGTAGACTGACGTAGCGTTGAAGCAACGCACGAATTATCTTTAGATTCCAAAGGGTTGCTGAACACGAGTCCCCATGCGCCGAAACACCCTTCTCATCGACGCCGACGACACCCTCTGGGAAAACAACGTCTTCTTCGAAAAGCTGATCGAAGATTTCATCACCCTCGTCGAATCCTGCGGCTACACACGCGCCTACGTCCGCCACATCCTCAACGAAACCGAGCGCAAAAATATTCGCCAGCACGGCTATGGCGTCCGCAGCTTCGGCCGTTCTCTCGAAGAAACTTACATAAAGCTCGCCGAGCACAAGGCCGGCGCGAAACGCTCGCGCAAATTCACGATCGCGTCGTCGAACTCGAACGCACGCCGCCAAAAATTCTCGACGGCGTCCCCGAAACCCTCGCCTATCTCACCGAGCGCCACCGCCTCATTCTCTTCACCAAAGGCCAGCCCGCCGAACAAGCCGCCAAAGTCGAGCGCTCCGGCCTCCAGGGATTTTTCGAGTTCATCGAAATCGTCAGCGAAAAAGATCCCGAGACCTACAATCTCCTCGTCCGCAAACACAAAATCGTAAAGAATCACGCCTGGATGATCGGCAACAGCCCGCGCAGCGACATCAATCCCGCCATGAAAATCGGCCTCAACGCCGTCTACATTCCGCATCAACACACCTGGCAGCTCGAGCACGAACCCGTCCTCGCCGGCATCGGCAAACTCGTCATCCTCCCTTCCTTCCGCGAACTCCGCGGCCACTTCTAGTCGATTTATTGGGCCTCGGCGCATTTAGAGTCGCGCGCGCCACTTTCAAGAGCGTCGGCGACACTGTCGCACTCCAGTAACGCACTCTTATTTTCCAATTTGGCCGTTGATTGCGAGGCGCTTTCCGCACTCTATTCTTTCAGTCCACCTAAGGAGACTCCCATCGCCTCAACTCCCGCTACCCCCCCCCGCACCGACTGGCGCGAGCACTGGTTCGAGAACGAAGAAGCGATCTACCTCAATCTCGCCGGCCAGAGCCCGATGCCGAAAGTCTCTTCCGCGCCGTGCAGGCTTCGCTCGAGTGGAAAAAATTCCCGCAGCGCATTCCCGAAACGCGTTTTTCGACGTCCCGAATCGCATTCGCACGTCGATCGCAAAACTGATCAACGCGCAACCCACGACATAGCCCTCACCACCGGCGCAAGCTCCGGAATGCCGGCATCGCCTACGGCCTCGAGTGGAAGCCCGGCGACGAAGTCCTCACCGCTACCGGCGAATTCCCGCTGCAATACGCATCGTGGAAGCCGATGGAAGAGCGCGAAGGCGTCGTCAAAATTGTCTCTCCTCGCGACAAATTCCTCGACGCCGACGACATCATCGCCGCGATCACGCCGCGCACCCGCGTCGTCTCCGTCAGCCTCGTCCGCTTCGACAACGGCGTGCTCATCGACGCCGCCCGCATCGGCGCCGCGTGCCACAAGCAAGGCGCACTGTTGTCCTGGACGCGAGCCAGGGCTGCGGCGCGGTTCCCATCGACGTGAAGGGATGAACATCGATTTTCTCGTCTCCGCCGGATACAAATATCTGCTCGGCCCTTTCGGCACAGGATTTTGCTGGGCCCGCCCGAAGTCGTGGCCAGTCTGCGTCCCGGCCCGTTTTACTGGATGGCCGCGCAAGGCATGGAGCACGGCTTCTCCGCGATGAGCTTCGCCGATCCCAAACCCGCCGCCGGCGCCAAGCGCTGGGACGCCGCCGAAACCGCGAACTATTTCAATTCAATACGCCGCGCTCGACGCCAGCCTCGAATTCGTTTTGCGGTGGGCCCGGAGCGCTCGCGCATTGCCACAATCTCATCGAGCAATTGTCAGCGCCTGCCGAAAGATCGCTGTATCCCCGCAAGCCCGCTCGATCGCGCGCATCGCGGCCCGTACGCATGCTTCGCCGCCCGCACACCCGAAAAAACTGTCGCGCTCTACGACAAACTGCGAAAAGAAAATGTCGTCGTCAGCCTGCGCGAAGGAAACATCCGCGTCTCGCCTTATCTCTTCAACACCGAGCGCGACATCGACCGCCTCATCTCGGTGATCACCACGTGAGCGCCGAGCAACTGGCCGCGCATCGCAGTCGTCGGCGCAGGTGCCGTCGGCGGATACTTCGGTGGCATGCTCGCTCGCGCCGGAGCGCCCGTCGTCCTGATCGGCCGCGCCCCATTCGCCGCCGCCGTCAACGCCAACGGCCTCCTGCTCGACACGCTCCTTCAAAGAGCGCGTCCGCGCCCAAGCCTCCGATCGAACTCAAGCCGTCCGCGGCGCCGATCTCGTTTTGTTCTGCGTGAAAACAATCGACAAGCGCCGCCACCGCCCGCACCATCGCCCCGCTCCTCGCGCCCGGCGCAACCGTCGTCTGCATGCAAAATGGCGTGGACAACGCCGACCAACTCCGCGCCGCCGCCAAAATCGACGCCATCAGCGCCGTCGTCTACATCGGCGCGTTCGTCCCCGAACCTGGCACCGTCAAACACGGCGGCCGCGGCGATCTCGTCGTCGGCCCGCGCCACCTCGACCAAAAAATCTCAGCCCTCTTCGAACGCGCCGCAAGTCCCCTGCCGCATCTCCGACAACATCGAAGGCGAACTCTGGACCAAGCTCACCTGGAATTGCGCGCTCAACGCCATCTCCGCGCTCGGCCACGCGCTACGGAGAAATCGCCGCCAGCCCCGAAGCAAAAAAAATCGTCGCCAATCTCGTAATGGAATTCCTCGCCGTCGCCCGCGCCGCAAAAATCCATCTCCCCGATTTCGAAAATCCGCAAAACGCCCTCATCGGCGCCTACAAAGTCGCCACTCATCGCGACCCTACTCCTCCACCGCCCAGGATCTCCAGCGCGGAAAACGCACCGAGATCGATTCCCTCAACGGCTACATCGCCCGCCGCGGCGCCGAACTCGGCGTCCCCACCCCCGTCAACCAAGCCCTCGCCACGCTGGTCAAACTCGCCGAAGGCAGCGCCGTATCGGGTTGACTTGTTGTAATTTATAAGTTACAATGAATCAATGGTCGAAGTTCGCCACTACGTCAGCCCCGCTGGGCGCGACATTTTCGACGAGTGGCTTTCACAACTGCCCGATCTCCGCGCTCAGGTGAAGATTGCAGTGCGCATTGACCGGCTGGCAGCAGGAAACGCCGGAGACTGCAAGGCTTTGCGAGGTGAATTGCGGGAATTGCGAATCGATTGGGACCGGGCTATCGAGTTTTTACGCGACGGCAGGCAAAGATCGCGTGCTGCTGCTCAACGCTGGCGATAAGCGAAAGCAGGGTGCAGATATCGAGCGAGCACTCGGCTATTTGAAGGGTACAAGGAAAGGACCAAAACAAAATGAAGCGAAAATCGAGCATTCCGCATGATGACGCGATGGTCCGGCGCCTCCCGAAAAGATCCGAAATTCGCAGCGGAATATCTTAAGGCGGCCTTGGAGGAGTCTGATAACCACGCGTACTGCTCGTGGCGCTGCGGCGGCTGGCGCAGGCGCACGGCATCGCCAAAGTGGCAAAGGCCGCCGGCATCGAGCGCGAGAGCCGCTACCGCGCGTTATCCAGAAGGCAATCCTAGGCTGTCGACACTGGTCGCGGTTACGCAAGTCATCGGATTGCGGCTAACCGTCGAGGCAGCTCGATGAAATAGCGTGCCGCTGCGAAACGGAGCTTAGCGGTTATCGGCGATTTTGAAGGGGACGTGGACGATGGCTTCGAGAGCTATGGGTACTCCGGCTTTCATGGCGGGGCGGAATTTCCACTGACTGAGGGCGCTTTTGGCGTTGGCGTCGAGGACGGGGTCGACGCTGCGAACAACTTGAACGCTGTCGACGGAGCCGTCGGCGCGGTGACCGGGTAGAGAATGACTTCGCCTTCGACATGTGATCGATCAGGTCGGGCGGATATTTGGGATCGACCTTGTGAATGGGAGCTAGGCCCGTCAAATCCGCAGCTGGATCCCCTGGACGATACGCGCCAAACCAAGCTACGAGAAATGCAGAATTCAGTTTCCGCTGGCGCTGTTGAGGTTCGCCATTTGGACGTTGAGAGTGAAGACGCGCTTGTCGGCGAAAATCTGTTCGGGTTTGGCACCGGGCGGAAGAATGGCGAAATTGGGAGGGCCGGTTCGTTCGGGTGCGCGCTCATAACTGGCGTCAGGGCGGGCGGTCAGATCGCGCGAGGACGGCAGAATAACTTTAAGCGAGTACCGCCCGAACTAGAGACAACGACGTTCGGCTTGGGATTTCCGCCGCTGATGCTGATGCCGACGGGACTTTTCCCGCCGCCTTCTGCGCCTGCAGATTCGCTCGGCGAGCCGCTTGCTCCGGCGGATTTTTCCCTTCCGGCGACATGGAAATGCGCGCAGCGAGATTGCCTGCGGGCGGCTGCATATCGGGCTTTGGTGGCGCTGGTTCGGCAGAAAGAGCGATGAGAGTGGAGGAGCTGGCCCCGGAGGGTTGCGCTGCCGAGAGTTCCGGCGCGGCCACGGAGTCTCCTGTTTGCTTGCGCTCGGCTACGCGCGGCGCGGCGCCGGCGTTCAAATCAAGCTTGGGCGAGCGGGCTGATTTCCATGTCGAAGAGTGATATCCGCTGGCTTTTGCTCGAAGGCGGGCACCTCCGGCAGCGGAGTGGCTTTTACCGCGGCCACGCGATGTTCGCGCGGATGAAGTTTAGCGGGGTTTGCGCGCTGATCTCGATCGCGGGCGTGGAGGAGTTGCCGTTGCCTGGAGCTGAACGATATTGGGCAAGTTTGGAGGAAGTTTTGGCGCGATCTGCGGCGCAGCGGGATTGATGAGCGTTTGGCGCGGATTATTTGGACGGACCGGATCCGTGATGATGCGCTGGCGCGGATGGAACGCGTCGGCTGTTTTGGGAGCGACGGATTTATTTGGCTCGGCGTGCAGGACGGGCTTGGGTTTTGCGGCGGGAATTTCGAGCGTGGGGAAATCCTGCATTGGGCCGGACCAGGTGAGCTGCGTGTTGTCGAATGCCGAATTGTGCGGCAGCGCAGTGTTGAATAGCGAAAACGGAGATAGGACAAAGGCTACGTGCCAAAGGGCGGCAGCTGCTACGGCGCGCCACGGTATGCGGCGTTCGATCCAGCACTCCTTGAAATAATCGGCGCCGAGGAGATTTTTCGGAACGAGCGGCCAGGAAAAGAGAGTGCGGATGTTGCTGGCGACGCCTTGATGGAAATCACCCCAAGCAATGCCGAGCTTGGGCTCAGCGAGGATGGACTGAGGCGCGGGCACAGCTTCAGGAATGGGAGCCATGCGCGCAGCCGTGGCCGCGCCGCCTTGTCCCAGAGGTTGTACCCACCGTTGACCTGGCCCAAAGACATAAAGTGACCGATTATACCGTGGCTGAGCGAAATACGCGCGGCTCATCGCTGGGAACGGCCGGTCGCAAAGCTATTGGATAGATGCGGCGCTGCCGGCGAACGATGTATGGCGCGACGGGCTAAACGCGCGGTTAAACACTCGGGGCGGCTGGGCGGCGCTGGAGGTAGTGGATTAACAGGGCCATCAATAGGGCGACGACACACAGCACTATCACGATACTCCAGAAATGGAAAAGGGCGTCGAACGCCTCCAGGAAGGTCCGCGAGCCGAGCGGGACCTGCGTTGCGAAAAGAAAATTGGAGAGTTCGGAGAGGCCGGCCTCGTCGCCCTTGCTAACAAACCCCTGAAGGATTTCCGAGTACGGCCGGTAGCTGGCGTAAAGCACGACGCTGGAGAGCAGGGCGCCTATTGCTCCGGCAAAGCGGACTGCGAGAGATGAGGGGCTTGGTCGAAGCGGATTAACTTAAGAACTTACCACGTATGACGACGCCGACTGCGCAAATCAACACAAGACCGCCGCTTACGAGCAACAAAAGTCCGGACAACCTCACCAGGAAAGCGCTCCCATGGGAAAGG
The DNA here is from genome assembly GCA_963767755.1 of uncultured Acidobacteriota bacterium. Lineage (GTDB taxonomy): Bacteria > Acidobacteriota > Terriglobia > Acidiferrales > UBA7541 > Acidiferrum. The sequence goes on from CAVYFO010000019.1 coordinate 190,396, forward strand.
TCACTGCCTCTGGATTCGCCACGCAGGGCGGCTAGGGCTTTTTGCGTAGCCTGATCGTCCGGTCCTCGAGAGAGAAATAAAATGCGGCCTCCGCATGATTTCCTTCCGTTTCCGAAAGAGCCGCAAGACGCTGGAGGCGACTGCCAGGAATCGCTGAACCAATACATCACTCCGGTTGCTGAGCCCATTATTTGGCCGAAGCAGGCCATGGCCGAGTTATTTCTCGAAGGCATCTTTGCGGTCGCCACGAGATTCGAGCGCCAGGCCGGACTCGAGGAGCAATTTCGCGTAGTCATGCGAGTCTCCGATGCCGTAGCTAGGGAACGAAAGCCAAAACCGTCCGATATGGCTTGAAACGGATCATGAAGTTCGTAACGAAGCATGACACGGCGATCAAGGTCCTTCTGACGGCTGAAATAAGTATCGAGTTTCGGAGATTGGAATGCGGCGGCCATGGAGTCTCTCCAGGCCGCGGAATTTCGCAAGGCATCGCGCGCTCTGGCCACACTTAAAATCTTCGCAGTTAATTTTCTTGGTCACCACCAGATGCGGGAGCGCGTTTTGGGGATCCCATTGCTCCAACGCGGAAACCCGGCGGTTGACCTCGGCGGAAGGCAAGTCTTGCATGCCAACCACCCCGTAGATCGACGCGAGGTTCGGGTCGAGATGAACGGCTTCGTCGGCTAGGCGCGTGGCTTCGGGTTGATTATTTTGATTGGCGGCGCGAACGGCGACGAAGACCAACGCCTCGGCGTCGTGATTTTGTTCGGCTTTTCGTGCAAGGGCTTCTAGCTCGAGAGCTGGGCCGCGGCCAAGCCAGCGCTGATCGACATGCAGTACGTCATGCCATTGGGCGAGAGAAACTTGGAAGGCTTGGCGGAAAACGGGCGCGAGGAAAAAGAGCAAAGAGGCGGCGATGCATGCAGCGGTGGCGGTTAGAGTGGCTTTGCGCATGGGGAGCTCCTTGGCGAAAAGTTCGCTGGCGGAAGAAACGGTGCGGCGATGGCTGCCGGGAAGAATCAACGCGAGCAAGGCGTGCTTTGCGAGAACACCCGCGCCGCCGACGGCCCAGAACAGGGCCGACCAATTGCCTTCCACGTGATGGAGTTCGCTGAGCATGCCGCGGCCCCAGTCGAGCGTGTCGTGCGGCGCAATCCAAATGGCGAAGCGCAGAAGCAGAACGGCGAGGCTGCGCGGGAAGGCGACGGGCATCATGCTTTGCCACCGCTGAAGGCGGGACGGCGGGCGCGTGCGGCCGCGCGCGCTGCAGACCGCGAAGTCGCTTGCTGGGCGCGGGCCAGTGCGGCTCCTTTGGGAGTGAGGCGATAGGTATGTCGCGGAGGGACGCCGTCCTCGGTCGTGACCCACTTCGTTTCGAGCAGGGAAAATTTGGCGAGGCGCATGAGAATTGGATAGAGCGTGCCGGACTTGAGGCCGGTTTCGCGGCTGAGTTCGTAGCCGTAGCGCCAGGCGGTGGGGCGCTCGATGAAGCGTTCGAGGACGCGCAGCGTTTGCGGGGATAGGCGAGGAGTTTTCATAGCCACAGCTAAAGTCTACATATATAGAGCATATTGTCAAGCACGATTTTGTTGATGTTGCGCGACGTCGGTAGCAGAGGGACTAGCCTGGATTGTTTTAATAGTGAGGAGAAGAACAGAAGAGTGGCGGGCGAGCGGTGATGGGTCGCGAGGAACTGAAAAAAGTGAGAGTGGCGTCGCCTTGTTTTAGGAGGCGGGTGCGGCGGAGTTGGCCGGATTGGTCGGGGAGTTGGAATTTGTGGTGGTGCTCGAAGATGATGAGCGCGTTCGGGGCTAGGAAATTGGCGGAGGCGGAGGAGAGGAATTCGAAGGTGCGGGCGTAATCGACGTGGGCGGCGTAGGGAGGATCGACGAAGACGAAATCGAACGGCGGAGCGGACGGAGTGTGGCGGGCGGCGAGTTTTTGGAGGGAGGTTAGCGCGTCGGCGGCGAGGATGGTGTAGCCGGTGGTGATTTTGAGCGAGTCGAGATTTTGGCGGATGAGTTTTGCGGCCGGCGCGTGATTTTCGATGAAGGTTACTTGGGCGGCGCCGCGGCTGAGAGCTTCGATGCCGACGGCGCCGGTGCCGGCAAAGACGTCTAGGAAGCGCGAGCCTGCGACGGCGGGGCCGAGGACGTTGAAAAGCGTTTCGCGAAGGCGGTCGCTGGTGGGACGTAGGGCGAGGCCTTTCAGGCTCTTCAAAATACGGCTGCGATATTTGCCGGCGATGATGCGCATGAGTTTGAAAGAAAAATGGCTAAAGGGCGTGGAACGAGTCGCGGCCGGGGCCGTACTCCTTCACAAACCATTACCAAGTCTTAGGTTCTGTCACGGAATCCACGACTGAATTCGACGAGGTTGCGCTGTCCCTCCACAAGATTCAGGCCTAACTGGTCGCGAACTGTCTGTGCGAGAGTTTCGGGATGCGACGGGTCATAGCTGAGATCAAAATCGTACCGTCCGGTCAACCCCGTTTCATCCACAATCTGCGCGCCGAGAACGAATTGCGCAATATGAACAATAGATTCAACCGACGCGTCTATGAGTTGCGCTTTCCCCTTGTCACGTATCCAATAGGCAGTTTTCTTTTTGCTGTTTGTGGCTCGTAACTTCGGCTCAAGCGCATCGAGTCTGCTGAGGACGTAAACGCGCGTTGGTTTCGTCTCCCTGTGAACCTTCAACTGAAAGATCGCGTCAACCGTCTGCGCCAAGAGCGGCCCGCGCAGAGCTTCCTGATGCTGTGGCGTTACAATTGACAAATCGTACCTCGACCGGCTGCACCATTCGGGGGCGTCGATGAGGTCTTCGGGGATGTCGTAGATTTCTGACAAAAGAGAGCGAAGAGTTACGCCATACTCCTCATGTCTTCCGTTCTGATCGAGCGCCAGGCCGGGCGAAGTGCCGCTCACCGCAACTGGAGCCGCGGGACGGATCATGACTTGTAGGAGGGGTGCGGGTGCGCCGGGTTCGGAGCCCATCGGCGGCCCTGGCAGTACTTCCGAGAAGTGGAGTGGAGCGCCGTCCAGCAAATCTTTCAGAACTTCCGGCGTGAGCGAACCGGGAATATTTGTTATTCCTTCGACGACCCCGCCTGGATTCACCAATACCGTTTGCGGACGGCCTTCGACTCCGTACCTCTTAAACGTGCTGCTTTCGTCGTCAAAAGCCACCCAGCCGCTGATAGGGTGACGTGTCAGGAATTGCTTCACAAGATCAAAATCTGTTTCATCCGTGATCGAAATGAATTGGATGGGCTTTGATTTAAATTCAGCGGCCAGCTCATTTATGTGGGGAATGTTGTCGACGCAACCGCCGCACCATGTAGCCCAGAACTCGAGGACGACTGCTTGGCCCTTCAGTTCTCCCCAAGTCCCGCTAACTCCTGCCGGAGCTTGCAGAAGCTGCTTGAAGTCGAGCGGGGGCGCGGAGTCGCCTGCCTTGAGTGGTCCATCGGCGCGAGCCATTGGCTGCAAGCAAAATGCGAGGGCAAGCATGGCAGAGCAGAATCCATTTCTAGTCATCTAATCCTCCCGTCCGCCCGCTGCAGCTTGGCCTTCGGCAAACTCGTTGGTCCAAGTATAGCCCTCTCATCCTTAGCCGATGCGGGCTAGGTGGTAGCGGCGTTGCCATTCGGCGGGGAGATGGCGGAGTAGGCGTTGGAGGTGACGGAGTGCGGGCGGCGCTGGCGAAGCGTCTTCGACGAGAGCGAAGGCTTCGCGGCGGGCGGCCTCGAGGAGATCTTTGTCGCGGAGGGGGTTGGCGATGTGGAAGCCGAGGTCGCCGGATTGGCGGGTGCCGAAGAATTCGCCGGGGCCGCGGAGGAGGAGATCGGTTTCTGCGATCTCGAAGCCGTTGGCGGTGCGGACCATGGTTTCGAGGCGGGCGCGGGCATCGTCCGTCCTGCGCGCGGGAGCGACCAGGATGCAATGGGATTTGGCGGCGCCGCGGCCGATGCGTCCGCGGAGTTGATGGAGCTGGGCGAGGCCGAAGCGTTCGGCGTGCTCGATGACCATGACGGTGGCGTTGGGGACGTCGACGCCGACTTCGATGACGGTGGTCGAGACGAGGATTTGCGTTTCGTTTTTGCGGAAACTTTCCATGACGGCGTCTTTTTCTTCGCTGGAAAGGCGGCCGTGGAGGAGGCCGAGCTTCAGCTTTGGGAAGACATCCTTGGAGAGGCGCTTGTATTCGTCGATGGCGGCTTTTAGTTCGAGCTTCGATTCTTCAATCACCGGATAGACGATGTAAGTCTGATGGCCGGCGGCGACTTCCTTGCGAAGAAATTCCCAGACGCCGGGGAGATGCGGCTCGGAGGTGAGGCGCGTCTGGATGGGGGTGCGGCCGGGAGGAAGTTCGTCGAGGACGGAGACGTCGAGGTCGCCGTAGAGAGTGAGCGAGAGCGTGCGCGGAATGGGCGTGGCGGTGAGTACGAGAACGTGCGGTGCGTGGCCGTGCGCGGCGGCTTTATCCATAAGGCGCTTGCGCTGGAGGACGCCGAAGCGGTGCTGCTCGTCGATGGCGACGAAGCCGAGGCGCGCAAATTGGACCTGGTCTTCGATGAGGGCGTGGGTGCCGACGACGAGCTGGGCTTCGCCGGTGCGGATGCGCTCGAGGGCGGCGGTTTTTTCGGCGTGCTTGAGGCCGCTGATGAGCAGCTCGACTTTGTAATTGCCGGGAGCGAGGATGCGGCGCGCGGAAAGATAATGCTGCACGGCGAGAATTTCGGTGGGGGCCATGAGGGCGGCTTGCGTGCCGTTTTCGATGGCGATGACGGCGGCCTGGAGAGCGACGATGGTTTTGCCGCTGCCGACGTCGCCCTGCAGGAGGCGGTTCATGGGCGCGGGCTTTTCGAGGTCAGCGACGATTTCCTTCAAGACTTTGAATTGAGCGGCGGTCGGCTTGAAGGGGAGGATGCGCTTGACGGCTTCGCGGACTTTTTCTTCGCGGACGCGGAAGGCGATGGCGTTTTCCTTGCGGGTGGCCTGGCGGTCGAGAGCAAGGCTGAGTTGATAGAGGAAAAATTCCTCGAAGATGAGGCGCTGCTGCGCGGGCGTGCGAAAAATGTTGAGCGCATCGAGCGATTCGTCCGGCGCGGGAAAGTGGACGTGGATCAGGGCTTCGCGGCGCGAAGGGTAGCCGAGGCGGGCGCGCAGCTCTTCGGGGAGAATGTCGGGGACGGTGCTTTCGACGAGTTGCTGGACGGCGGCGTACATGGCGCGGCGAATCTGGCGTGAGCCGAAGGTGCCGATGGCTTCGTAGATGGGAACGATGCGGCCAACTTCGGTGGAGTCCGGCTCGCCGTCGCCGAGCATCTCGAGCTGCGGATTGATCATTTCGAGGCGCGCGGGACGGAGCTTATCGATTTCGGCTTTGCCGTGAAGGACGAGGAGCTGGCCGGGCTTGAGGCGGCCTTCGAGATAGCCGCCGTGAAAAAATTTGCAGGGGAGGAGGCCGCCGGCGGCGTCCTGCACGAGGAGATGGTAGATAGCGTTGTGGACGAACTTGTTGGGGATGGCCTGGCCGCTCATGACACGGGCGCGAATGGTGTAGACGCCGTTGGGCTGGATGTCCTTGATGTTGGAGAAATGGATGCGGTCTTCGTAGCGGAAGGGGAGATAGCCGAGCAGGTCCTCGAAAGTGTAGATGCCGCGCTTGGCCAGGAGTTCGGCGCGCTGCGGGCCGACGCCTTTGATCATGCGGACTTCGGTGGAAAGGGCCAGAGTCATGAACACCTCTTTATATCATTCCTGCGGGGAACAGACCGGACGCGGCGGAAACTCACTGATTCGTCGATACTTGCGCTATGCTGCTGCGTACTATTAAGGTAAGCATTTTGTGTCGCGATTCGTGCTGGAGGCATTTGTGGCGGAAGACCGGCTGACAGGTTCGGACAAGCGCGCGCTGGTGCTGTGGGTGGTGCTGGGGATCATGGGCGCGGTGTTTGCGCATCGATATTTTTTCCGGGCGTTTCCGGAAGCGTCGGTGGACTTCAAGGTTTCGAGGAATGAGGCGCTGGGGCGGGCGCGGGCGTTTGTTGGCGGCCTCAGCGAGAACATCAGCGGGTACCAGTCGGCGATTGTTTTTGATGTGGACGACAACGCGAAGACCTATCTGGAACGCGAGGTCGGGCTGCAGCAAGCGAACCGGCTGATGTCCAGCGAGCTGAACATCTGGTATTGGGATGTGCGGTTTTTCCGGCCACGGCAGGAGGAAGAGTTTCGAGTACGGGTGAGCCCGGCAGGGGAGATTGTCGGCTACGAGCACAAAATTCCCGAGGCGCAGGCGGGAGCGTCGCCGGAGCGCGCGGCGGCGGAAACGGCGGCGCGGGATTTTTTGCAGGGCAAGATGGGCGTGGATCTGGGCAAGTGGGATTTTCTTTCCGAAGAAGCGAACTCCAGCAAAAAACCGAACCGGTTGGATTGGTCGTTTACATGGGAGAAGCACGGATTTAAGGCCAAGGATGCTCCGTACCGCCTGCGCGTGACGTTGCAGGGCGATCGGGCAGGAAGTTCGCAAGAGTTTTTGCATGTGCCGGAAAGCTGGGAACGCAGCTACGAACATCTGCGCTCGACGAATATTTTTTACAACCAGGTGGCGATTATTCCGTATTTGCTGCTGATGGGGTCGGCGCTGTGGCTGGGCATTTTGCTGACAAAGCGCGGGGAAACGGGGTGGGGCCTGGCCATCAAGCTGGGCGTCGTGGTGGCCATTTTGCTGACGTTCATGCAGCTGAACAATTGGCCGCTGGACCGCATGGGCTACGACACCAATTCGGCTTACGGAAGCTTCGTGTTCGAGGAAATCGTGAAGGCGCTGCTTTTTGGGATCGGTTCCGCGCTGACGATTTCACTGATTCTTCCCGGGGCTGAGCCGCTGTACCGCGCATCGCAGCCGGCGCGTTTGCGGCTTGGGAAATTGCTCACGCTGCGCGGACTGCGGTCGAAAGAGTTTTTCTCGGCGGCTACCGTGGGATTGTCGCTGGCGGCCGCGCATATCGGGTTCATCGTGGCGTTTTATATTGTGGCCGGGCACTTCGGGGCGTGGGCGCCGCAGGATTTGAATTACGAAAATTCCGTAAACACGATGTTTCCGTGGATTTCCGGCATCGCCATCGGCTTGCTGGCGGCTACGAGCGAGGAATTTCTTTTTCGGTTGTTCGCCATTCCCTTCTTAAAGCGGCTGACGGGATCGAGCATTGTTGCGGTGATTGTGCCGGCATTCTGCTGGAGCTTCTTGCACTCTGCGTATCCGAACGAGCCGCCGTACATCCGCGGATTGGAAGTCGGGCTGATCGGAATCGTAGCCGGCATCGTGATGCTGCGCTGGGGCATCATGGCGACGCTGATCTGGCATTACACGGTGGATGCTTCGCTGGTTGGGCTGCTGCTGATTCGTTCGAATAGCTTGTACTTCAAAATTTCCGGCGTGGTGGTGGGCGCGGCGGCGCTTGCACCGCTGATTTTTGCGGGCGTTTCTTACATAGCGCGCGGGCGGTTCGAGACGAATGAAGATCTGCTGAACAGCGCGGAGCCGATCGAGGAGATCAGCTTTGCGCCGGCTCCGGCGGAGCCGGGCGCGGCGGCGGCAACGCGGCGTTATGACGCACTCTCGCCCGCGACGATGATTTTCCTCGCCGTTTGCCTGGTTGTCGGAGGCTTGGCCGCGTGGCGCCTAAAGACTCCAACGCTTGGCGATTATCTCAAACTGTCGGTGGATGCGAGAGGCGCCCGGGCGCGCGCCGATGAAATTCTTCGCCAGCACGGCCGCGATCCGAATTCTTACCGCCATGCAACGATTTTCGTGGATATGACGGATCCGCTGACGAACGAATTCCTGCGGCAGCGCGTAGGCATCGCCCGGCTGAACCAGATCTATGCAAAGGAGGTGCCTGGGGCGATCTGGCAGGTGCGCTATTTCAAGGATAGCCAGCCGGAAGAGTATTCGATCAAGCTTGGTCCGGACGGCTCCTTTCTCGCCTTCAACCACAAACTTCCCGAGGATGCGCCAGGAGCTTCGCTGAGCAAAGAAGAAGCTCTCGCCAAGGCCGAAAAGTATCTGCGCGAGGTAAAAAAGCTAGACCTGAGCCAGTGGAATCTCGTTGAAACTTATTCCGATAAGCGCGTTCACCGAACAGACCACGAACTGGCCTGGCAGCAACGCACGCCGATCGACTCCGGCTCGACTTCGTCGAATGACGTGGTGAGCCACGCATTCGTGCGCGTCAAAGTGGCGGTTCTCGGCGATGAAGTCGTCGATTACCGCGGCTCGTATTACTCGAAACCAGAAGAGCGAGAGGAACTGGAGGAGAAAGAGGGCGGGACGACATGGATGTTCATCAAAATTCCCGACGAGTGGCGCCGTAAACAAGAAGAACAGACGCTCTCGCGCACCCTTTATAGTTTCGCGGTGCCGATCTTGTTGTTCGGCAGTTTGGGGATTACGGCGATTGTGCTGTTCTTCAAAAATTTGCGCTCGGAGAGCATGCGGGCGATTCCCTGGCGCCCATTGGTTTTCTGGTCACTCTGGGGGCTGGTCGCTTATGGACTGGTCTTCGGTCTCGGCAACCGAATACAATTTTTCTTAAACTCTTATCAGACGGCAATTCCATTTAAGACCATGCTCGGCGGCATCGTCATCGGCCTGCTTCTAGGAGCAGTGTTCTATGCCGGGGGGTTGGCCATGCTCTTCGGCGTCGCCGCCTACTTCAGCAATCGTGCGTTTGGGGAAGAACGCCTTCCTGTGGGCGCGCGCATGCCTGGTATTTATTACCGCGATGCGCTGTGGATCGGTGTGTGCGGCACGGCCGGGATAGTTGGTCTTCGGCGGCTGATGGAGTTTCTCGCTTTGCACTGGCAGACGGCGCATCGCAGCCTGCCCCTATCTCTCGGTCAATATTTTGACGCCGTCCTTCCGTCCGAGGCGGCATTTGGCAGCGCGCTGATCAGCAGCCTTTTCTTTGCTGGATTGATAGGCTTCACTGCGGCGTTTGTGGCTTCGACAGTCAGGGCGCGCTGGCTAAGGATTTCGCTTTTCCTTTTGGGCGCCATGTTTCTTGCAGGCAGCGGCTGGGGAAACGGAACGGACTTTGCGAAACAGTTTGTTGCCGCGGCGATTTGGCTGGCAGTGATTGTCTTCGCGGTTCGGCGACTGATTCGATTCAACGTGATGGGATATTTGTTGATTGCGGCTTGCGTTTCGCTGCTCGGTGCCGCGGCGCAATTGCTTGGGCAACCGGATGCGTTCTACCGCACGAACGGGTACGCCACCCTCCTGTTGATGATGCTGCTGCTGGCGTGGCCGCTGTCGGTATGGCGAATGCGGGCGTCTACTGGCGGCTGAAGAAAGTCCGACGCAGGCCAGCGCGTTTCCTAAGGATGTCGACGGCCGGGCAACCCTTGCCGGACTTTACAACTCGGAAACAAACAGGCTACGCGGTTCGTTCTCTAAGTGGGAAGTGGATGCTCACCCAAGTGTGTTTTGGCACGTCCAAATTGGGTGGTCGCGCGATGTTCCGTGTGTGGCGGGGTGGCGGGGTTCGGGCTAAGGTCTTTGTTCATAAGCAGCAACGCCAGCGCACGCGAAAAGAAAGCGAAATATGCCGCTTCCAAGATGGGCTCTAGCTTTGGCGAATAATGCAGGCCTGGCGGGTGGCACCGGCGCCTCCCTGGCCGCGGTGGATGCATTGCCCAACCTAAACGAGCGCACCCTTGTTGCGGAAGCGCAAGCCGGCAACCGGGCGGCTTTTGAAGAGCTAGTGCACCGCTTTGACCGCGACGTGCTGCGGCTGGCGCTGAATCTGATGAAGCGTCCGGAAGACGCGCGGGACGTTTATCAGGAAGCCTTCCTCAAGGTATACCGCAATCTTCACCGGTTTCGTTTCGAGTGCAGCTTTTATACCTGGCTCTACCGCATCGTGACGAACGTCTGCCTGGATCATTTGCGGCGCCGGCAGGCGCGGCCTGAGGACCAAGCACCGGAGATGAATTCCGCGCATCATGAAGAAGGCATCACGGATTTTTTCGAACGGCAGCGAGAGCACCGTCCAACGCTGGATCCGGAGCGGCAGCTGTTTGGCAAAGAGATTCAAGCGCGCATTGCCACGGCGATGGAGAGGCTTTCGCCGCGCGAGCGAATTGTTTTTGAATTGAAGCATTATCAGGGATTAAAATTGCGCGCGATCGGCGACGCTTTGGGGACGACGGAAGAAACGGTGAAGAATTCATTATTTCGCGCGACTCGCAAGCTGCGCAGCCAACTGGGAGGCTTGCGATGAGCGCGCCTCGACAGTTTGAGTGTAAAGAAGTTGCGGGATTGCTGGTTTTTTATTCCTGCGGCGAGACCAGCGAACGAGAAAACGCTTTGATTGAAACGCACCTTGCGGCTTGCGCAACGTGCGCGGCGCAGCTCGCCGAGGAACGCTCGCTGCACGAATCCTTGATGGAGGCACTGCAGGCTTCCGAGCAGTCAGATACGGGCGGGATTCTTCTTTCGCAGTGCCGCAGCGAGCTTGCCGAAGCGCTGGATGATTTGTCCGCGCCGGCGGTGCAGGAACGCTGGCGGCCGTTTGGCTGGTTGCGGCGGTGCATGGCTTTGCGGCCGGTGTTAAGTGGTTCCTTCCTATTGCTGATCGGCGCAGCGCTCGGGACGCAACTCTTGCCGTGGATTTCCGCGCGGCTCGAACCGGCTTCGAATGGACAGACGGTGAACGTTTCTCCGGCGGCAAAATTTACGCAGGAGCAGCTTGCGAAGATGGCCATTGCGGGCATCAACTTGGCGCCAACGCCGGGTGGCGCGCCGGGAACGGTGCAGGTGCAAGTGCGAACGGAAGAGCCTCTGGTGCTTTCCGGCAGCGTGGACGACCCCGACCTTCGGCAAGTTCTGACCTACGTGATTGAAAACGGCGAGCAGACGGATCCCGGAGTGCGGCTGGATTGCCTGGAAGCGCTGCGGGCGCGCGCGAGCGATTTGGATGTGCGGCGTGCGCTGCTCTTTGCGGCGCGCAAAGATCAGAATCCGGCGGTGCGGATGAAGGCGTTGGAAGCTTTACAGGGCGCGGCCGGGGATAAGAGCGTGCGCGAAACTCTGCTCGATACGCTAGAGCACGATGCGAACCCCGGGGTACGCGTCGAAGCCGTCAACCTTTTAGTTCGCTCGCTTGAACTGGACGCGCAGGAAGCTGCGCCGGATGCTGACCCTGCTCTTGCGCCGGAAGGGATCGACCGTCCCCTGGACCCCGCGATGGAACATGTGGTGCGCACCCTTGAAGACCTTCAACGCAACGATCCCAACCGCTACGTTCGCTTGCGGAGCGCCGCGGCTTTGCGGCAGCTCGGGCCGCAGGAAGTTCAGCGGGAAGTTCAGTAGCCCGGATAAAGATTTCGCATAGAGATGAGCACGATTACGATTCTCAAACCAATCAGCACGCCCGTTGAAAAAGCGTCTCGATTTGCGCTCGCGCTTTTTTTCTCGGCGGCGCTTTTGCCTAGTTTGGCTTTGGGCCGGAATGCGATCGACCCGCCTAAGATCGATCCACCGGTCCCGGGCAATCCGGCGCCGCGCGTGGCCATGGACCGTTCGGGAGTGGTGCCAACTCAGGACGGCTTAACGCTGCATCTGACGACGGACCTGGGCTCGGTGCGCGTTGTCGCGCTCGAACCGGGTGCGGCGCCGGTGGTTCGATACACCGTGCATATCGAGACCGATGCTCGCGTGCCGCTGGCTCAGATGCTGCTGCAGCGTTATTCGCTGACGGCAAAGGCGACCGCAACCGGTGTGGAAATTGTGGGGACATCTCCTTCGCAAGCCGGCCGCGGTGGAGCGAACGCGCAATTCTATGTGCAGTTTGAGGTGTCCGTTCCGGCTACGTACAGCTTGGACGTCAACACGGGCGTGGGCGACATCGTTACGCAGGATATCGGGGGGACCGCGAGTTTGATCACACAGGGCGGAAATATTCGCACGGGGCGCATCGGATATATCGGATGGCCAAACGTAGCACAGGCCCATCCGACGGCCAAGTTGTCTACGGAGGGCGGACACATTCAAGTGCAGGACGTGGCGGGCGATTTGGATGCGTTTACGGCCGGCGGACACATCGTCGCGGGAAATATTACGGGCGACGCGTTGTTGCGCACCGGCGGCGGACACATCCGCGCGGGACAAATTGGCGGCCGCGCGCGGCTGGAAACGGATGGCGGGAACATTACTTTGAAGCAGGCAGGAAGCTTCGTGAGCGTGCGCACGGGCGGCGGGCAGATCGATTTTGGCGAAGTGCGCGGTTCGGTGCGGGCGCAGACGGGCGGCGGAGGCATTCGCATCATCACGGTGTCCGGGCCAATGGAAGTGGAATCGAACGGCGGAAGCATTTGCCTGACGCGCGTGGCGGGCGCAGTGCAAGCGGCGACGGCGGGCGGCAACATCCAGGCGTGGATCAATCCGGATGCGGGCTCGCCAGGAGCAAGGGTCGGCCTTCCTGGGCCTTCGCAGCTTTCTTCCGGCGCGGGAGACATTGTCGTTTTCCTGCCGAGGAATCTTGCGGCGAACATCGATGCCATGGTCGAAAACGGCGGCATCACCCGGATTGATGCCGACCCGGGGCTGCTCTTGAATATTCAGCCGCTCGGCAATCGCAGCTCCGGGCCGGTGCGTGCGATTGGGATGTTGAACGGCGGAGGCGAAGTCCTGAAGCTGCGCTCGACCGTGGGGAAAATCCGGCTGCAGTATCTTGATGCGGATACGGGACTGCGCGATTCGCTGATTCGCGAACAGCGCGAGCGGATCAATCGATGGCACGATCCAGATTTTTTGCCGGTGAATTCTTTTGAACCCGCGCCGCCGGTTGCGGAGCCGCCTCCTCTCGACGAAAAGAGCGACTGGCTGGAAGGCTGGATGGACAAGCTGGAGATCGCTCTGCTTGGCGGATTGCGGGAAGACTCGGACGATTTCTTTAAGCGGCTTACCGCGGCGCCCAATCCAGTCTACCCGGACCTGGCCCGGCGCGCGGGCATTGAAGGAATTGTGAAATTGCAAGTGAAGGTAAAGACGGATGGGAGCATCGAGGTGCAAAAGGTATTGGAGGGCGAGCCGGTTCTGGCGGACGCGGCAATGGATGCACTGAAAAAGTGGCGCGCAAAACCTGCGTTGATCAATGGAATTCGCGTCGAGACGATTTCGACGGTCACATTCAATTTTGAGCTGCGCCACTAACGCCGTTTGCTGCAGACGCGGAACAACACGTGAGTTTTCAGTTGTACGGGCCCCGGGTTCCTCGGCCTTTTAAAGAAAACGGGCACCCACTTGTGCCCGTGAAATGTGCTCGAAGGGGGAAGAACATGATGCTGCGTCCTGGATTGCGCTCGGCGGTGTTGTCCATTCTTATCGCGACGGCGGCTTCGGCCGCACCCTGTTTTGCGGGAAGCAAAGAGTTCCATCAATCCTATCCGCTGCAGCCCGGCGGCACGTTCGAGCTGCAGAACGTCAATGGACCGGTCGAAGTGGAAGGCTGGGACCGCGACGTAATTGAAATCGATGCTGTAAAAATCTCCCGGGATAAAGAATCGGACCTCGATCGCGTGTCGATCAACGTCGACGCCAAACCGAACGACGTGTCGGTCGTCACGCGCTACCCGCAAAATGAAGGCGTGGAAGTCGCGGTGGAATACACGGTGCGCGTTCCGCATGGCGCGCGCGTTGAACATATCGGCACTGTGAATGGCACGCTGAAAGTCGCGGGCGTCGATGCAGTGGAAGATTTGCATACTGTGAACGGAAACATCGAAGTCTACGAAGGCGGCGGAAGCCTCCACGCACGGACGACGAACGGCAACGTGCACCTCGAGCTGTCGCATTTCCTGGATGCAAAAGGCCTGGCGGCGGAGACGACGAACGGCTCCGTGCTTCTGGCCGTGCCGCAAAACACCCAAGCGAATCTGGAGGCGCGTTCCTTGAACGGCAATTTTTATTCGGAGCTGCCGTTTTCGCAGGAGGCCACGATGCTTCCGCGCGAGATGCGCGGAAAATTCGGCAAGGGCGGAGCGTCGATCCGGCTGAATACGGTCAATGGCGGGATCCAAATTGTGATTTTGCGGTCGACGGTTTGAGGAGCGCTGCGTCTAAGGGAAACAGGAGGACGGAAAAATCATGAGGAAGCGAAATTTGTTTTTGGGTGGCGGGGCGGTAACGCTTGGGCTTGCGTTGGGACTGGTGATAATGCCCGGCTTGTCCGCGGCACCACAGGATTCAACGGATGCAAGGATCGCGCGGATGGAGAAGCAAATCGAAGAGCTGCAGGCGCGGCTGGCGGAAAGGCTCGCGGGCCAGCAGGAAAAAATGGCGGAGCTAGCGCAGGATCGCGCGGTCCAACTTTCGACGAGGATCGCCGATCGGATAGCGCAGGAACAAGAACAGGAAGGGCGCCAGCAGGGGCAGATCGAGACTTCCCCGGGACCGGATGGGCCGGACACGATGATGTTACTTGGCGATGAGGGCGCAAGCTGGCTGGGCGTTGAATCGCAGGAGGTGACCTCGGATACCGTTAAGCAACTTAAGCTGCCTGCGGAACGCGGCGCCTTGCTTGGCCACGTCGTTCCGGACAGCCCAGCCGCCAAGGCGGGCCTGAAAGACAACGACGTCATCACGGAAATCAATGGGCAACGCGTGGAAGGCGAGGCACAGTTCCGCCGGATGATTCACGAAATTCCCGCAGGGCGGACGGCACAGTTTATGGTGTGGCGCGATGGCCGCGCGCAATCGATCGAAGTTACGCTCGGCAAGTCCGAAGAACGTGGCAATGCGTGGTTCAGGACCGCGCCGCGCGCGTTTTCATTCCAGCTTCCGCGAGTTGAAATTCCGGACCTGCCGAACGTGGCGGAAGGACCGGGTATGGACTGGGGCGGCTTTGGCGTGCTTGCCGGCGGGGGGCCTCGCCTGGGAATCGATGCGGAAGATCTTAGCGGGCAGCTGGGCGCTTATTTTGGCGCGCCGGACGGCGAAGGCGTGCTGGTCCGCAGCGTGAACTCGGGCTCCGCGGCGGAAAAAGCCGGCGTGAAGAGCGGCGACGTAATCACTTCGCTCGATGGCGACCGCATTCGCTCCCTCGGCGATCTGCGCGAGAAACTGGCCGACAAACGAGAAGATAAGACGGTAAAACTTGGCGTGCTGCGCAATAAGAGCGAGACGTCGCTCACCGTGGAGATGCCGCCACCGCCTTCAAGAAGTTCAAGAATCGTTTCGCGCCGCACCAATATCTAAAGTAGGCTGGGCAATGACGGGCCTGGACATATTGTCCGGGCCCGTTTTCCTTTTTGGCCGGCGATACTACGAGCTGGATTTGACAGGGTTCTGGCCGAGTCAGGGCTTCGCCGCGCGGCCGTACTTGCGCGCGAGACGAAACGGCCGGCCCAGAGCATCCAAGAAACCGTGGCGTTTATTTTCCGCGCCGTCGGCCCAGTCTTCTTCTGTTGGAGAAAAAGAGAGTCGAAGCAGATAGGCGGGGCTGGCAAGAAACCCGCCGCGCATGTGCATCCGGAACATCGCTCGCTCGAAAATTCCCGGGGGCGCGGAACCTGCAGCGGGGAGCCAGCGCATGATCTGTTTGGCGAGCCTTGCAACCGCCGAGTCCGATCGAACAGATGCTGCGATATTTCCCGGCAGCGGCGCGCCTAGCACCTCCGCTGCCAACTTCAGCCCCACGTAGAGCATGCGCTGGGCGCCGACTTCATCGGCGGCGGACTTTACACGACCCCAATCGAGCTGCTGCCTCTTTACAAAAGCCGCCACGTCCGCGGCGTAACTCAGCCGCTCCCAAAAATGTTTTCCCCCGTGAATGCAAATCAGGACGAGCTCGTCCTCGGCCGAAAGCGCGGGAATTTCATGCGCGTCGATTGCTACGCGAGCCTGCCGCTCGAAAAGCTTTTCCAAAGGCAGCGGCTGGGGATGATAGCGAAACGTTCGCTCCGTGTGAAATTCGACCAGCAGCTTCGTATCGGCCTGCCGGAACGCATACTCGCCCGGCGCTTTATCTGCCTGAATCGCGGTTAGCGGAACACGCGGCTCGTATCCGAGGCCAATCATCAATTCGGTGGCGCGCAAAATGTCTTTGTCGCACGCGATCAAATCGAGATCGCCATACTGACGCGCGCCAGGATCGCCATAGCAGCGCATAGAAAGCACTGGACCTTTTATTACCAGCGCCTCGAGACCCGCCGCTGCAAATTGCTTGAACAGCCGGAACATTTCCGCAGTCAGGCGCAGAGTGAAGAGCGCCTGCGAGCGCTGACGCTCGCGCCATGTTTGTGACACTTCCGCGGGTAAGCTTGCTTTGCCGCACTCTCGAAGCCGGAGCGCCAAAAGGCCGAGCAAACCGTGCTCTTCGGCAAGCTCCGACAAGACGCGCCAGTCCACCGGATTGCGGAGCATCTCGATCAAACGCTGTCGGTCGGGCCGCGCGTGCGCGCATTCGACGAGCAGCGCCCATTCCTTGCTCGAACTCGCTGCGCCGATAAATGGATGCTCTTTCAGGTGGGCCCCCGTGGCTATTCTACGCCGTGGCATGTTTGTCTGCGTGGGTCACTTTGGCGTCGAAGGCAGCGTCTGGCGCCAAGCAGGACCCGCTGGCAGAGCCATCGTGTGCGTCTTGGAAAGTCTGCGTTTTGAGGGAAAGAATAGCTTGCACGAATCAGGCGGACGCCGCGGGCACCGCCGCAGCCATCGCAGGGGCAGCTTGAATTTGAACCAATCGAGTTGGCGTCGATTCTGCGGCGGCAGATTTCTTCGCCATCAAATTGACAGAGGGAATCCCGGTTCGGGCGAAAGATTTCTCGCAGTCCTGCGTCGAAGGTCCGCGCATATTCCCTTCGAGGAACGCCAACCCCGGGCAGCGCGTGCACGTACCGCCATGCGCACACTTGGAACAAGACGGCATGTCGCGCAAAGTGATCGACCGCACCTCATTGAGCTGCGGCGAATCGCGCCAGATGTCCACGAACTTCATCCGCCGGACGTTGCCGCTCGGCAAAGGAAACTGCACGCACGGGATAAACGTCTCCGTACGGAGAAACATAGCAGGCGGTGTGCCCAGCGCTGCACGGCAGCATATCCAACGCGTCATCATCTGGCCCCGGCGGAGGCGCGCAAAACTCCTCAACATTTCCTCCGACCAGCGCCTCATTCCGAAAAACTTCCCGCAACGCAGCTTCATCGACGTTCAAGCTGAGAATGGAGCGGTCTCCATCCATCATCGGAGTAATCGTCGGATCAAGAATGAATTGTGCGCCGAGTTCAGCGGCCAACGCCCGCACGCCCTCATAATCCCGCGCATTGCGCAGCATCAGCACGTTGGCCATGATGACGTGGATGCCGTGCGCGCGCAGCCGGCGAACAGCCTCGATGGATTGCGCAAGCGAGCCGGGCAGCTTCGTAATGGCGTCATGAACCGCATGCACGTGTGAATAAATACTGATCTGCACCGATTCCACGCCCAGGGCTTTGATGCGGTCCGCTTCTTTCTGCCGAATCAGAATCCCGTTGGTCTTGAGTTTTATACAGAACGTCCGCTCGCGGGCATATTCCAGAATTTCAAAGAAGTCCCGACGCATCAAAATTTCGCCACCGCTGATCGTTAGATAGAAAACGCCAGCGGCCGCCATCTGATCGAGAAGGTCCTTAATTTCCGCGGTAGTCATCTCGCCGTGATCGTGGTGATCCAGATAGCAGTGAATGCAGCGCTCGTTGCAGCGATAAGTCAGGTCCAGCTGCACGCTCAACGGAACGCGGAGCTTGAGCGCCTTGCGGGCCATCTCTTCGACGAGAACGCTCACGCGGCCGCCCCTTTCGCGCGCGGAATCGGCTGGTCGGAAACCAGCAGAAGCCCGTGCCCGGCTAATTCCAGCACGAGCCCTTCGGCGTCCTTCATCGCGACTTCCGGCTCGACATCGTATTTCTCGCAAATCTTATTCGCGACGATGTCCTCGAGCGGAGTCGCCCCATCAGCCGCTTCCCAAATCACCGTGGCGACTTCGTTCAACGTAAATAGCGTGGAATTGGTGGCGGACATGACCATCGTCTCATCGCCCAGTGCGCGCGCCGCGATGGCCGTGCTCCGAGCCACATAGCGCTTGGTATTCATACGATCAGCTCCCAGACGCGGGAATCGGGCACAAACGTCAGCCGGCGGACGGGCACACGACCGACAAAATCAAACGCGGCATCGAAAACAAGTTTCACGAACTTAGGATCACGCGCGAAGAAAAGAATATTACCGAGCAAACCGCGAACGGCGTCGGCAGGGCCAATTGGCTCGATCTTATTCTCGGGCCCCTTCGCGAGCAGGTATAGGCACTCGATAGGCGCGCGCAAATTTTCTCCCGCACGCGCCAACTCGCCATAAAACGGCGTGCCCACGGCGAAGTAACCGCCATCCTGCCGCGTCACATAGGAAATCTCGTCGGTGAGCAGCGCAGCATCGGGCGGAGCCAGCCTCGCCATCGTCGTCTTGCCTGCGCCGGAAACACCGGCAAACAAAAACGCGCGGCCGTTGCGAATGGCGCTCGAGGCATGCACCAGGAAGCCGCCTTTTCCAGCGAGCAGCAGCGTGTGCACGATGCGCAAGACGGAATCCAGCGAGTAGGGATTGAGAGTCTGCTCGATGCGCCCGCGGGCCGTCGAGGGATTCCATTCGGCGCGAAAATCGCCCCGCTCCATAAGCCAGCGGCCCGATTCCCAAGTCACTTGCAGATCTTCATCGCCGGATTCCGTAGCAGCGGGGGCCAGCTCGATATCAAAATTGAACTGCGGAACGTTCGAGGAACTCGTGTATCCCGCGTAGCGTTCTTGAATCACGCGGATGAAGTCTGCACTCGAGGAACGCAAACGTATAGGCAGGCCACCGATTTCGACCACGACGTCAGAGCGTTGCTTGGCGGCCCTTACACCCGGCACTCGGTTCTCCTTGGAAAAAGTCTCTGGCGGCGCGCATCCAGCCACAGATAAAGAGAAGTCGCGCGATCGGAAGATCGGAGCAGCAAGACAACTATCCGCTCCCACATGCTAAGCCTCGCGGCAGGCTGTAGCAGCCGGCCGTCACGCTCGATCCGGTGGACCCGGCCGAGAAATTCCGAGGCGCAAACCGGAGCATCGTTTTGGCTGAGCCGGTCGCCGCGCAAGACCAGAAGCGGCTGCTGGGAGCCACCCGCGCGAGCCACGACCCGATGTGCGAACAAGCGCCCCTCTCGCAGATAAAGTGCGATTTCGCCCGCTGCAATGTCAGAAAACGCGGCGCGCTGCACGGAAATCAAATCACCGGGACGAATGGAAGGAACCATGCTCGTGCCCAAAACACGGAGACGCACTTCTCCGAACCTGCTGACAACTTCTCCAGCTAGCTCACAACCAAGCGTCGTCGCTGCTTTCCCCACGCCATTCATAAACACTCTTGCGCCGAGGGCTAGGATGCTTTCCTGCTGGCATGGCAACTTGCTTGTGTGGTGTGCACTTTGCCGCAGGCCAGCGCCGAGACTTCAAATACGGCCTCGAACCGGAAAGAAGGAGCTTGGTACGGCTTCTTGGTTGTAGCCGCCGCTTCGGGCGCCTTGCCTCTGGTTGAGTTGTCGTTGTTCAAGTTTTCCCACCCGGTTGCTATCGTATTGCTGCTTGTGAAGCCTGAATCGCACAGCCGCCTATGCCCTGACCCGATGCTGTCGTGCAAGTGCCCGCAGCCAACGGCGTAAAGTAAATTTGCGATCCTCCCGCGGTTCCCGACGAGCTATCGACTATGATCCCGCTCGATCCGCCAGCCACGGCCGCTGTTGCAGCAGTGGCTGTGCCCGTGCCCCAGCCCGTAGGGCTCGTGATTTCAAAGGACATAATGCATCCCGTATTCGTTGGGCAACCGATGGGCGCAGTCGTCTGGCCGCTGGCCTCGACGCTCACGAAAATTCTGTCCGTGGCTCCGTTCAGGAACTCCGTCATCGGCGAGCACTCGACATTGGCGGTCGTCAGCTGGGGTCCTTGCACCGGCGTACCCAGCACTCCGGCGGTAATCGGAATTTGCCATAACGCTGTGAGACTTGCTCCGGCTTGTAGTGCGGTGCTGCACACGTAGAGGTTCCCGGTTCCATTGGCCGAGCTGTAATAGATGTTGTCGAAATCTCCGGAATTAAAGGCCGTTGCCGGCGCGGTGTTGTTGGACGCCACCACCGCTTGAGCGGTGCCCGTGCAGGCGGCGGCAGCAGCAAAGCTCGTCGAGAATTGGCAGACAACGGCGCGCTTTCCGGCACCTCCAGCGTTGTCGCCGCTCACGAACAGATACACCTTGCCTATGGACGCATCCACTGTGGGCGAAGCCGTAATTCCGATTGTTCCCAAAGCGGCGGTCGACACGATGCCCCCCGCGCCGCTGCCGATCGTCTGGCTGACGCGGTGGAGAATTCGAGCACCGTCGGCCACGAAAATCTCGCCAACGGTATCGTCATAGACAGGGCTCGTCAGGACGCTGCCCGCACGCACCACAGCAGGCCAGACATCCGCCGGACCCGCCGAGATTGTTTCCGCGGGCGCTCCAGAAAAGACGCCGGTGAATTTGTGGAGGTCGCCAACGTTGTCGCCCACATAGAGAGTATCGTCGGGGTCATAATCGTAGAAGGGCGAAGAGTTCGTATCCGTATGTGTCGTGCCGCCGCTGAAATTGATGGTTGTCATGCACGGCGCAGTGCAACCTCGATAACTGGCGTTACTCACGTTGGTTGTTCCGCCAGCCAGGTCCAGCGGGCTATTTACGCTGCTTGTTCCCGCGACCCACTTCAGCAAAACAAGCTGGGCGCCTACGCCACCCGCACCGACGTTCTGGACAAACGCCACCTGCGTGCCATCTTTAGAGAGAGTCACCGAAGTCGCTGCGGTCGCGCCTGTTCCCGTGTTGTAAGCCCAGTAGGGCGCAGGAACCGCGCCAGTGCATCCCGAATAGAGATTGTCGAAGGCGGCGATAGTGGCTACGCCAGATGCGCCGTTCACGAAATTGCTGAAGTTCCATGTGAAATTGCTCGCCGGATCGCTCGCGACCGTGATGCTATTCCCGGCGGCTCCCGCAGTTGTCGCCGTGACAGTCACCACTCCCGCCGCGGCGGCAGCGTTAACGCCAACATAGCTCCCGTTGCCCGCGAAATTGATTCCAGCCGCGAGATCGGTCGCACGAGTGGCCGCGCTTGCGCCAACTCCTGCTCTGTTAAACGTGCCCATACCTGTCCCGGTATTTCCCGCGGCAGTGGCCGCCGTCATGACCAGGGTGAGCCCGCCATTGGTAATCGTAATTGTCAAGCCAAGACCGGCTCTAGCCGTAAAGGCGCCGGTGTCAGCGGCGGCGATCGCTGTGATCGATCCGGGCAGGCTCGTATTATAGACGATGAAATCCGGCTGGGGGGCGGTGCAGCTGGCTGCCGTCACATCGAAAGAATATTTTGCGGGATAATTTCCAGCGCCCACCGTTCCAAGGTTGCCGAGGTAGACGTTCCAGTCGCCCTGGATTTCATTGGTCTGCGGCTGATGTCCCCGCCGGCCATTTGGATCAGGCTTCTTTTCCGCGTTTCGCCGGATCCACTGCTGCACGTATCTCGGATTGGCAGAAAGCTTGAATGCGTCGAAGAGCGAGTGGGGCTGCGAGAAGATTAGGTGCCCGTGGCTCCAGTCGGTCGGCAGGGGAACTGGGCCATGTTGCGCGCTCGTTCGTCTCACGACAATCACCAGTGTGATCGCTAGCGCGCCAACGATTAAAATCTGAGCTGGTCTAACTCGCCGCAAGTGGTTCCGTAACATTTTCATCCTCGCCCACGGTCCTGCTGAAAAATTCCGCACGAACCGGTTACTCGAAGTCGATACATCTCCGCGTGGGCTGGGACGCGCACGATGATTTTTTTTGAACCGCTCGTACGGTGAAAGCCAATCTCCGGCAAGGCCACGCTCCCGTACCACGAAATGTCCGCACCACAAAAAATGCCATCAGATGCGAGCCTATCGGGAGGAGCAGCCGATTTCAATTCGGGACTGGCACTCCGTTCCAGAATGGCACCCTCCTGAAACCTTCTGACCGGAATTTCCGATTTGGACCTCCCCCCTTGCATAATAAAGGCACTTCTACCCCTGAGACAAGGAATTTGTGCACCAGAATGGGATTCACAACCCGGCGCTCTCCATTTAGTTGCAGCCTCATCGGTCCGCTAACCGATTGTCTCGTGGCCAAAGTCAGGTTATAAGTTTCGGAGTGTCCGAAGCAGCCATTCTTGTGGAAGCACTGGAGAAGTCTTTTCCGCCCGCTCGCGGCGGCTGGCGCGCCCTTTTGCAGCCCTTCGAAAAGCCCTCCGTCGTCGCTCTCGGCGGGATATCCCTTGAAGCGCGGACGGGCGAAGCGTTCGCATTATTGGGAGCGAACGGCGCCGGCAAATCCACTCTGCTCCGCATTCTCGCCACTCTGATTCTTCCCACAAACGGCCGCGCGCAAATCGCCGGACACGACGCCCTTCGCGATCCCGCCGCTGTGCGCCGCCATCTCGGCTATCACTCCGGAAGCGATGCGGGCTTCTACGCGCGACTCACCTGCAGGGAAAATCTGCGATTTTTCTCTGGACTCAACCAGATCTCGGGTGCCCCTGCCACGCAACGCATTGCACAACTCGCGGAACAATTTCATATCGAGGAAGCTCTCGACCGGCAGGTGCGCACTCTTTCTTCCGGCACGTTGCAGCGTCTGAGCCTCTGCCGCGCTCTCCTCCATAAGCCCCGCGTTCTTTTGCTCGATGAGCCAACGCGCAGTCTGGATGCCATTGGCGCCGCCGAGTTTCGCCGCTTCCTGAAATCCGAGGTTCTTCGCCCCGGTGAGACAACTCTGCTTTTCGCCTCCCACGCGCTCTCGGAAATCGAGCTCCTCGCCGACCGCATTGCCATCATTGACGCTGGACGCCTGCTGGCTTGCGGTTCGCTCGGCGATCTGAAGCAGCGCACGGGCGCGTCTTCCTTAGAGGACGCCTTTCTGCGCCTGACCGGTCGCAGCCATCATTCGGGTCCCGAGGACAAACCGGAATGACCAGCACGCTGCGCGAGTTATGGCTTTTCTTCCGCCGCGACCTCTCCATCGCCCGCACCTATCGCACCGCTTTTTTGTTCGACGCTATCGAGGCTCTCTTCGGCGTGGCCATGTTTTTTTATGTCGCGCGCTTCGTCGACAGCCCCCAGCTTCGACAAGCGCTTCCGCAGAGCGAAAGCTATTTCGCTTTTTCTCTCATCGGCTTCGTCTTTCTCGATTATCTCAACGCCGCAATAGATTCTTTCGATCGCAGCCTGATGGAAGCGCGCGACTCCGGCACGCTCGAACACCTTCTCGTCACGCAGACTTCCCTTCCCGTCATTCTCGCCGGCTCGGCGATGTATCCTTTCGCCGCTTCCACGCTGCGCATCGCCGTCTACTTCGCCTGGGGCGCGGTACTCTTCGGCTTTCCGCTCGGCGCAGCGAACTGGCTGGCCGTCGCCGCGGTTCTTCTCGCCACTTTGCTCGCCTTCTCCGGGCTCGGAATTCTTTCCGCAAGCTATCTTCTGCTTTTCAAGCGCGGCAATCCCGCCAAGTGGTTTTTCCTCGGTCTTTCCAGCGTCGTGGGCGGCATGCTCTTTCCCATCACCGTGCTTCCCGATTGGTTGCAGATGGTGGCCCGGCTGAATCCCGTTACCTACGCGCTCGACGCCATGCGCGCGGCCTTGCTCGGCGGGGATGGGTTCCGCGCCGTCTGGCGGCCGCTCCTTGTCTTGCTACTTTTCGCGGCGATCCTTCTGCCGTTGTCTATGGCCGTCTTCGCCTGGGCTCTTCGTCGGACTAAAACAACGGGAACCTTGATGCACCGTTAGCCGTTCGTGCGGGTTTCGTGCGCTAACGACTTGCCCCGGCGATTCCCTCGCGAAATCCTCAGCGAAGCTTTTGCCATTTCAATAAAAAGGCCAGCTCCGCAACGCGGAACTGGCCCACTAACGCTTAAACGAAGCTTGCTCAGGACTTCTTTTTCTTCACGTTTACCTTCGTCTCAATTCCCGGCGCAAGCTGCTGCAGCATGGCCAACCCTTCTTTGGCCTGCACCCCGTACGGCCCATTCGGATCGAGTTCCAATGCTTTTTGATAAGCCTCGACGGTCCCAGGCGCAAACTGCACCTCTTCCTTATCTCCAACCTTCTTGGTCGTCATCTCGCTCACCAGCGAGGCTCCGAGCAAATACCACGTCTGCGCACTTTTGGGGTCAAGTTCGGCTGCTTTCTGCAGGGGCGCAACGGCATCGCTCAGCCGGTTTGCGTTGTACAAGCTGATTCCGAAATTCCGCCACGCCGTCGCCGCGTGCGTCGGGTCCAGATCCGCGCTCTTCGTGTACGCCGCCTTCGCTTCGTCGATCTTCCCCGCTCGCGCCAGCACGTTTCCCAGATTGTTGTAGTAGCCGGGATCGTCTGGCTTGGCAGTGATGGCCTGCTGGTAGGCTTGAGCCGCTTCGTCATTTCGCCCTGCAAGGTCATACGCCTCGCCCAGCGTCGCCCACAACAAATGTTGGTTTGTGTCATTCGCGGGCGCCGCTTTTTGCGCAGCCACCAGTTCCGCCGCCGCCTTGTCCGAAAGATCCTTCAGGTTTTGTTTCAACGCATCACGCTGGTCGGGAGTCGCCTTCAGTAAATCGTCTTTCGCCTTCCGCTCCTGGACCAATATCGCGTTTCCCGCGGCGAAGTGCGCCTTCATGCTCTCAAACTTCGCCTTATCCTCCGCTTGCTTCTTCACCTGTTCTTCCGCGGCCGCTCCCTGTTTAGCCACCACGTCCTTGAAGTTGAGATCTGCCTTGCTCTCGGTATCGCTTTGTACCTGGATCTGCATGTCGTACGGTTTGTTCGGCGCCGGTAGTACGACATACACGTGATAAATTCCCGGCCGCAGGTTGTGGAACGAATATTTTCCCTCCGCGTCCGTCTTCGTTTCTTGCTTCGCGCCCTGATCGCTCACGCAGTCCATGGTGATGTTGTACCAAGGCTTGCCCACCACATCGTAAATCGTTCCGCTGATGGACCCACCACCTTGCGCCTGTGCTCGCGGCGCACTCAAGCAAATCAACGCGGCCGCGGCTACCGCAGCCAACGCCCATGACTTCGCAAATCTCTTCATACTTCATTCTCCTTTTGCCGAGGCGACCCTGCCCGGCCTGGCTGGCGGGATGGCCCTATTATCCTTAATCCTAGCTCTTTTCCAAGTCCCAGGCGTGCCGCCGGCCGCTCGCTACGAGTGCGCGCTGACCGCCACCCGGTACGGTATCGGGTCCGCGACTCCCGCCTCCGCGAACGCCTTCAATCGCAGCAAGCAACTATCGCACACTCCGCACGCTCTCTCCTCACCCTGATAGCACGACCACGTCAAATGCAGCGGCGCGCCCAGTTCCAGCCCGCGCCGAATAATCTCGTTTTTCTTCATGGCGATCACTGGCGTCGCAATTTCGATCTCCGTCTCCGGTCGCGTTCCCACGCGCACTAATTCCTGAAACACTTTGTAATACTCCGCCCGGCAATCCGGATAGCCAGAACTATCCTCCGCCACCGCCCCAATGTAAACCGCCCCCGCCCCAATCGCCTCCGCCCAGCTCACCGCCACAGAAAGAAAATGGGCATTTCGAAACGGCACATACGTCACCGGAACCGCGCTTCCGTGCGCTCCAGCGGCGCCAAGCTCATTTTCCGGCACCGCAATGTTCGTATCCGTAAGCGCCGACCCGCCAATCGCGCGAAAATGATCCAGCTGCACCACCAGCCGCTGGCTCCGATTCACGCCGTAAAAATCCGCAATCGCCTCAAATGCCCGCCGCTCGCGTTCTTGTGTCCTCTGGCCATAACCAGCATGCAGCAACGCGATGCTAGCTGCTCCGTGCCGCTCCCGCGCAATCGCCGCGCAAACGCACGAGTCCATCCCCCCGCTCAACAGCACCACCGCCGTCCTCGAATCTGACTTGCTCATCTTCGTATCCGTGCTCTCCCCAGAAGCCCGCTGACTAACCGGCCACCGCGCAGGCGCATCTCCTATCCTCTACTTCCTCTACTTCCTCTACTTCCTCTACTTCCTTTTCTTCCTCAACCTCCTCTACCTCACACTCCTTTTGTCGCCGGATCCCAAACAAATTTATGCAATTGCAATCCCAGCCGCACCGGCAAACCGTCCGCCAATATCCACTCCACCAGCTTGCGCGCTTCCAGCCCCTGCCACTTCCCCGCCGGATCGTCAAACACCGGCGAAAACAAAACCTGTCTCACACGTTCCGCCAACCGGTGCGCCGCCGTGAACTCTCGCGCAAACTCGTAATCCCGCCGCGTCGAAAGCACGAACTTCACTTCATCCTTCGCATCCAGCACTTCCAAATTCCTCATCTCAAACGTATCCGCTTCGCCCGAGTCCGGACACTTCACATCCATAATCTTGATCACTTCTCCAGGCAGCCGCCCCGCATAGCGCTCCCCGCTCGTCTCAATCATCACCGTATATCCCGACGCGATCAGTTTCTCCGCCAGCGGATAAATCTCCTCCTGCAACAACGGTTCTCCACCCGTCAATTCCACCAACGGCACCCGAGCCGCAGCTCCAGACGACCCATCCGTCCGTCCCGCCAACTCATCCACTCGCGCCAGCACATCCTCAACACTCATCTTCGTCCCGCCATGAAACGCGTAAGCCGTATCGCACCAAGTACACCGCAAATTGCAACCCGTCAAACGCACAAACACACACGGCAACCCCGCCCGCGTCCCTTCCCCCTGAATGGATTTAAATATTTCGGTAATGAACATAATATGGAGTGCGGCAGCCCGGCTGCCGCTTTTTCCCGCTTTTTCAATGGCCCCAATCTCGCCACGCGCTTTACCGCGCGCCCAAATCCGCCCTGCGCATAGCTCTCCGCCTCAGCCACCACCACGCGCCACCCAATGTCGCCACCGGAAAGACTAATATCCAATAAGCCGGCGAAACCCCCATCGCGCGAAAAACCACCACGTACCCGATCGAGACCAGCAAGGCCGGAATCAAAATGATATAAAACGCGCGATTCATCGCTTCTTCTCTGCTTCTTTCCTTCTTTATTTCGTTACTTCATTACTTCCCCTGCTTCGTCATTTCCCCGGCCGGTACTGCGCCCGGCTAGTATCCGTCTCCCACAAAACCACGTCCGTCACCCGCGCCCCCGCCGGCAAATCCGTCAACCCCCGCGTCACTTCCTCATAAAAATACTTCGCCATATTCTCCGCCGAAGGATTCACGGTCTTAAACGGCTCCAAATCATTCACGAACTGATGATCCAGCCGCCCCATAATCTCCCGCACCATCGCCTTCAGTCTCGTAAAATCCACCAGCAACCCAATCGAATCCAGCTCCGGCCCCTCCAGCGTCACGCGCACGCGATAATTATGCCCATGCACGTTCTCACACTTGCCCTTATATCCGCGCAAAGCATGCCCCGCCGAAAATGTCTCTTCCACGCTAACCTGGAACATTTCTTCTCTTCTCTGTGACCTCTGTGTCTCTGTATCCTCTGTGTCCTCTGTGTTAATTCTTTTTCTTTTCTTTTTTCTCCAGAAACTTCGAAACCTCCGCCAAATTATTCGTCATCCGATATTTCGGCAAACTCTCCAAAAAAATCTTACCATACGCCATCCGCTGAATCCTGTTATCGAGCAGCGCCAAAACCCCCCGATCCGTCTTCGTCCGTATCAACCTCCCAAACCCTTGCTTCAGCGCCAAAACCGCCTCGGGCACCTGAAATTCCGCAAACGGATTCCGCCCATCCTCCTGCAAAGCTGCCACTCGCGCCGCCACAATTGGATCGCTCGGCACCGCAAACGGCAGCCGGTCCACAATCACACAAGAAAGCTGCTCCCCCGGCACATCCACTCCCTGCCAAAAACTCGCCGTGGCAAAAAGCACCGCCCCCGACGTGTTCTTAAATCTTTCCAGCAGCGCCGAACGCGGCGCCGTCCCTTGTAAAAGCAGTGGAAACGGGACGCGCGTTCGCACTCTCTCAAAAAGCTCATTCATCTGCGAGTAGCTCGTAAACAAACAAAACGCCCGCCCCTGGCTCGTCTCCAGCAAATTCACAATTTCATCCGCCGCGCGTCCCGTAAACGCCGGATTCCGCACGTCCGGCATCGCTTGCGGCAAATACAGCATCGCCTGTTCTGTGTAATCGAACTCCTGCGGCAACCCGCGCTCTTTCGCGTGATCCAGCCCCAGCCGCTGTCGAATGAATTCGAATCGGTTCCCCACGGTAAGAGTCGCCGAGGTCAGCACCACCGAATCGAACTGCTCGAACAATTTCTCCCGCAAAATCTGGCTCACGTCGATCGGCGTAGCCGCCAAAAACACTCCCTTATTCCTCCGCTCGTACCAATACACAAAGTTCCGCTCGTTCGATTCGAACAAAAACGTCAGCTCCTGCCGCAACTCAAAACTTCTCCGCGCAATCCGCAAAATTTCTTCTGGCTTCTGCGTCATAGCCGCGCATTCCGTCTCGAATCCCTTCAGCGCCGAAGCCAAATCGTCATACGTTTCGCGATTTTGCTCGAGAAATGCCTCCCTCTCGGCCCGCGAAAATGGAAATTTCCCGTCCCTCGGCGGAAACGTCTCGAAAAACGTCCGGCTCCTCTCGCGAATTCTCTGTGTCCTCCTCAAAATCGCGGGCGTACCCAAATGCAGCAATCGCAATGTCTGATCCGCGTCCCGCGCCAGCTCCTCGAACCGGAAATTCGAAATCTGCCGCCCGAAATAATCGCTCGCCACATCCTCCATCTCGTGCGCTTCATCAAACACCACCGCCGAATACTCAGGCAAAATGCTCCCAAAATCGTCCTGTTTCAGCGCCAAATCCGCAAAAAACAAATGATGGTTCACGATGATCAGGTCCGCGTCCTTGGCCCGCTGGTGCATACCCGTCACAAAACACGGATTGAATGAAGGACATTTCTGCCCCGAACACGTATCCCGCCGCGCATCCAACCGCGTCCACAAATCCGAATCATCCGGCAAAAACGTCAGCTCCGCCCGGTCCCCCGTCTCCGTCAGTTTCGACCACTGCTTGATCTGCTGAAACGCATCCAACTCTTCCAGCCCCTTCAGCAGCGCCTGATCCGCCATGGCGTTCATCTTCGCCACGCACAAAAAATTCGACCGCCCCTTCATCACCGCCACTTTCAAATTCGGCGCAAAATGTTTCTGCAAAAACGGAATATCCTTCTGAAAGAGCTGCTCCTGCAACGATTTCGTCGCCGTCGAAATCACCACGCGCCGCCCGCTGCAAATCGCCGGCACCAGATAAGCCAGCGTCTTCCCCGTCCCCGTCCCCGCCTCCAAAATCGCGTGATGATGCCCCTCGAACGCATCGTGCACCATCTCCGCCATTTCCAATTGCCCGCGCCGGTGCTCGTACCCCCCAATCATGCACCGTTCCAAAAATCCCCCCGGCCCAAACACATCTCGCATGGAAGGCTTAGCCGCCTCGTCTGCCGATTTCTCGATTTCGCGTGCGCCAGTCAGCTCCTCGGTTTCCCCACCATCGTCAGACCCCAACGTGTGCGTATCCTCATCCATCGCCTCATACTCGCGCCTCGGCAATGCGGCCGCTTTCTCCCCCTCGCCATTCACGCGCGCATACCCCGTTTTGGCAACTCTCTTCGCCAAGCCCATCCTCGTAGGGTCCGCCTGCCGTTTAACCTGACCGGATCGGGGAGGCGGACCGCTCTTCGTCTATCCGTACTGTCTCTCGATTCCGTAACGATAGCACACTCGCTTCCCACCCCTGTTCGCCACACCTACGATGCAAAATGCTATGCTCTAGACAGAAATTTGCGGCCGCCGTCCACTGGTAAAGCACATGCCCCGGTCCCACAACATGATGTTCAAGACTTGGCTAGCCTCCGCCGCCGCCCTTCTCGCGCCCACTCTCGCCAATCCCGCCGGAGCTTACGATTCCCCGCTATCCGAAAACGCCATCCGCGACGCTTATTTTCTCGGCACTCGACAAGATGCCCTGGGTCCCGCACTTACTGCCAAATACACTCACGAAATTCCCAAGCTAACTGTCGGCAAATTCCGTTCCTATGCGAGCTTGGAGACTCCCTTCATTCAAGTCGCGATTTTCTCGAGCAAGAAACTCAACTACGGCGCGCAAGACGCCGTAAAGGACTTTCTGGGAAAACCTGTTCTGCTTCACATACGTCTGGATGTCTGCTACATGCTCGACGCCCCACCCAACGCCCTTCAGGTCAGAATCGTCCAAAACAAAAAAGATCTCGTACCAAGCTCTTTCCAGCGCTCCGCTTACTTCCCGGCGTCCGACAAATAGTCTTCCCCGCCTCCGATCGGCGAGACGATCCATCTCGAGTTCAGCGGGGACAAAATCGACTCCTCGGACCTCACCATCATCATCGACACACCCGAGGGCCAGCGCGCCGAAACCGTCTTCGATCTCCAGTCCATCCGCTAATTTCTTTCTGAATTGAGAGCCTCTTTCCCCCCTGTCCCAACGTCCGGGGATTGAGCGTTTGAGCAACGAACCACGTTTTGAAACCCCGCGAGCAACGAGGCCGCGCTAGAGTCAAACTGGGGAACTTGAGCGTGTCCGTTTTGCCTTTGGAAAGCGCCAGCTCGATCATTCGTGGGGTGCCCGATGAAGTCTTATAAAGCCTTTCTTTTCCTGATTCTAGTGCCGTGCCTCTCCTTGACCTCGTGCTATCACGAATTCTCAGGTGGCGGAGGGGGCGGCGGTGGAGGTGGTGCCACGACAGCCAACGTGAGCCTGACCTTGGTCTCCGACACTCTTCCCGCAACCATTGGCATCGTCAGTTTCAGGGTGGCGATCAGCTCCATCGTGCTGACCTCCTCCACGGGCACCACGTCCACCCTCAACACCGGCAATCTTATTGTGGACTTGGCCCGCGCCCAATCCGACTCCATCTACCTTGGAACCATCGCAGGCGTTCCCACCGGCACCAACAGTTCCATCAGCGTTCAACTTACGGGCGGAGAAATCACTTTTTACAACGGGACCGGTGTGAATCTCACCAGCCCGGTCTGCCAGGCTGGTGCCACCTGCATCGCCACTTTTAACGGTAATGGCACACCCGTCATCACATCTTCCCAAGCCATTACGGGCAACACCGGCTTTGGAATCGATTTCAATCTTGCGAATGCCATTACCGTCACCGGCACCACCTTGAGCATCAATCTCTCGAACTCCGGCACCGCCAATGTCCTCAGCTCCTTCGCTCTTCCCAGAAATACCAATCTTGCCGCGGGCCAGCTCGATCTCATCGAGGATTTCACGGGCGTCGCAAACGTCACGGGAACCAGCGTCAAGGTCGTTTCCCAGCCGGCGGCGGGCCGCGGCACCATCACTGCCTCCTCCTCCTCCAACACTGTCTACGACCAGGATCCTACTCAGACTCTTTGCCCGTCCGGAACCACTTCTCTGTCGGGCTGTCTCACCACCGCCAACGAAGCCGCGAGCATGGACGCCATTCTCAACTCCGACGGCACTTTTACCGTCCAGGAAATCGAGCCCCTCTTAAACAGCCCGATTGTGGACACCGTCGAAGGTACGGTCGTCTACATCAACCCCAACGTTCAAACGCAATTTGAGATTATTATCTCGGACATAATCCCAGCTACCACCAGCTCAAAGATCGGTAGCTTAAGCATCGGAGATCCGCTAACCGTGAATCTAGGCGTTGGACCAGCTTTCTGGGTCGACACCAAGGGGTTGCAAGTGCTGAACTCCGCACCCAACAGCTACAACGCCTTCTACGGCCAGACCAATACCACTGCCCTTCATCCAGGCCAGGTCGTCGCCGTCCGCGTTAACTTGTTCACTGCCGCCAACGGCGCCACCCCGGCGATCGCAAATAGTGTGACTACCGTGACGCTCCGCTGGTCGCGCTTTATCGCACCTGTCGCGCAAGCTTCCACGAACAGCCAGTTTAACGTCACCGCAATACCCGGCTATTTCGGTGTCAACCCGGCGAGCACCCCTGGCGTGCAAATTTTCCTGGGAACTCAGGGGCAGGAAGGTGTTACCAACCTCGACGGCATTGCTAATGGCTCGCCTCCCTCCGCCACTCCATCCTTGGGTATTCGCGCCCTTTATCTGGAAGACCCCGGGTACACCCTGAATCCTGCTTTCTTTGCCGCCAAGGTTCGCCAACACTGACGAAATCATGTCTTTACCCGCCTCCGCAAAAGGCCACGGGCCGGAGCATTCCTCCAGAATGCTCCGGCCCGTTCTTTTCCACCCTGCCGTGGTGATGGACTGTCGGAAAATGCTGGCATTGACAATCTGTTACTTTCTGCTATACTATAAATCAGGTAACTCTGCGCTCGCCTTGTTCTGACCGACTCACGTTCCGGTCTTCCCTAAAGTCCATAACTCTTTTGTCTGGAACCGCTTGCGCACTCTTTCGTCTACCTGTGTATTTGTTCGAACCTGTGGCCCTTAAGAATCATGCTCTTACGCACTCTGCGTACGCGGACGTTTCAGCAACTCTCTTGGCTTCAATCCATTGCGCAGTCTTTGCGAAAAACACCCAGGTGGGTTGTTGCTGCAGCCTGAATTCGGTTGCTGAGGCCTTGCGAAAGTAAGCCCTTTGGAATACGCACTTTCGAAAAAGAGGTCCATAACCCCTTTAGAATGCCAGTTTCAAAACAAAGGACTTAAAACTTTTTAGAATGAACAGTTCCGAAAAAAACCCTGGGGGGAGGGATCATCGATCCGCGGAGCCGCCGCCACCGAGGGCCCACGGACGCACCACATGCCTCTAGAATCGCGGTGGACCGTTAGAGTGGTGCTTCGCTGGTTAGGCCGGCTGGATTCCGCCAACCGTCGTATTCGGGGGCAGTGACATCGGCGGCATCGGCCCTGGCATAATGCTCTGCGTCGCCGTCGGCTGAATCCGGTTATAAATCGCCAGCGCAATCGCTCCCATGCCCCAAATCCAGATTCCCAGCCCGATGAGGAACCCAATCACATGCACATGCGCCAGCGGCGTATATACGATGCGCACAATCACGAAACCCATTGCCATTCTTCCGATCAAAGCCCAAGTATCCGCCGGCTTGCCGAGAATCCAGTTGCCGACCACCGTGCCCACCACAATCTCCGCACAATTCAGCACCAGGAACCACAGGCACAAAGTGAGAATCCCCAGAGGGATGCCAACAACGGTAACGCAGGCGATGATGGCCGCAATCGGCACACCAAAAAACACCAGCACTCCCAGGCCGATCGGCGCTCCCACGCGCTCCCCGGCGCTAACAGCCTCGCCCGCGAATTTCGGCAACAGCAGGAACAGCACCAGCCCAAACAAAACGAAAGCCGCCGTCCAAATAATGCGCCAGACGTAATAGTGGCCTTGCTCGTACTGAGACTCCTTCTTCATTTGGGTAAATTGCACCGGCGAAGCTAGTTTCGCTCCCGCGTCGACCGTCGCCGGATGTTCGCCTTCAAAACGAATCGGCCCGGCCACCTGCGCCGTCGAAGCGATCGACATGGAATTTCCTTTGGATCGCACTTCGCCATCGATCGTCCCGGAAATGATGGTCTCGTCGGCCATGTCGAGCAGATCGCGTCCGAGATGGCCGTCGATGGTCACCGTCTGCGCGAAAGCCGTTAAGCTCCCGTTCACTTTTCCCGCGGCATCCACGGTCACTGTTTGATTGAATGTGAGCACATTTCTCGTCACCGTTCCCGTAACCGTCAGATTATTCGCAAACGACCGGATGTTGCCGTCGATTTGCCCGCTGACCCGCGCCGACTGCGCGAAAACGATGGCATCTCCCTTGATATGCCCGCCGATGTCGATGCTCTGCCCAAAGAAAAAAACATCTCCATCCACGGTGCCATCGATGCGCGCCCGCGCACCGGTGATAAAGAGATCGCTGTTGACGGTCTGATCTTTCGCCAGTTCATACGTCTCGCCCTTGTGAAATTCCGTCGCGCCAGCCGGCGCAGGCAACGCCAGCACCGCGCACAATCCCGCCAGCACCAGCGCCAGCGCCGATCCGCGCCGCAGATGCCGCCGAAAAATCACCGCGCCAAATCCAGCTACAGTCACCATCGCCAGCACCTCGAAAAGTGTAATCATGGATTGCCATCCCTTCCAGAAGGCGCCTTGAAAAATCAGCATGCTCAGAAGACTCGTCCCGCCGAATCCCGCCTGCTCGAAGCGTTGCTGCAGAGGTTCGACATAACCCGTGTAAAGAGCGTAGACGCCAGTCGCCGCCAAGCCCAATACCACGCCCCAAATCCAGCCGAACGATTTCCGCGCGCGCTCCTGAAATTCCGCCAGCCGCGAAGGCAGCGGTTCGTCTTCCTCGAGCATGGCGCGCGTCAGCAATCGCGATTCGCGCTCGAGCGCTCGCAGCAAAGTGCGGCACGCCGCGCAATCTTGCGTATGCGCGGAGACGGCTTGTGCGCGG
The DNA here is from genome assembly GCA_963767755.1 of uncultured Acidobacteriota bacterium. Taxonomy (GTDB): domain Bacteria; phylum Acidobacteriota; class Terriglobia; order Acidiferrales; family UBA7541; genus Acidiferrum. Next base: position 224,912 of record CAVYFO010000019.1, read on the forward strand.
GCGCGGTCCAGTTGCCGCTCCGCGTACAGCAGGCAGGTCATCTCATCCAAATGATCCAGCGTTCCGCCCGGTCCTTCCGGCGCAACCGGGTTTGCAGGTTCGCTCACGAGGTCCCTCCCGCAGCCAGCGCACTCTTCCCCTCCAGCGCCTGCCGAAGTTCATGCCGCGCGCGCAGCAGTACGACGCCCACGAAGGCGCGCCGCACGCCGAGCGCATCGGCGATTTCGTCATAACTCATATCAGAGTAATAGCGCAAGACCAGAGCCATGCGCGCCCGCGCTCCGAGCTTATCCAAGGCGTGGCGCACTTCCTCGCTCGTTTTCTGCTCGATCAACCTGTCCAACTGGTTCGGGTCCGGATGTTCCAGAGGCACAGTGTCTATGTCTTCGGTCTCTTTGTCCTGGCGGATTTTGCGCCGCCGCAGAATATCCCAGCAATGGTTGGCGGCCACCCGGTAAAGCCACGCGGAAAAAGACCGCGTCTCGTCGTACTTGCTCAGCCGGCCTTCCCACAATTTTGAGAAAATCTCCATAGTTGCGTCTTCCGCATCTTCCCGGGTCGGCAGCGCTCTCCTGCAAAACCGGAAAATGGCGGGTCCCATCTCTCGATAGATTTGACCCCAAGCCTCGGCATCCCCAGCACGAGCCCGGGCCACAGCCTCCGTCGTCTCCGTCACTCCCGGCACGCTCATCGGGCCTGGTCTCAGCGGTTCCATAGACTAGTACGCAGGGGAGCCCCAAAAACTAACACGATCTTAACAAATAGCAATATCGCAGGACGGGGCTATCTCTTCTCTGCTCAGCACTCTACCAGAAATGGCGCGGTAGGCCACAGTCCCCAGCAATGGAAAGAACGGACCGGCAAGCGGGTGCCATGGCTGCCCGTGGGCGCTAAAGCAAAGCCGCCGAGCCAGCTCCGCCAGGATCCCCGGGTGTCCATGAGGAAGCGGAAAATCCGGGTTTCCGAAGGGGCTGCGGCCGCGTCGATTCTCCAGAGTCAATGCATTCAATATATTGCCTAGTTAAATGAAAAAGTTGAAATTGACACACCCAGCCAATTTGGTGCTACTTAGAGCACACATTCGGGGGAGTGGTCGACCAATCATTTCCGAGGAAAACGAATAGGAAAGAGGAGGGGTGTCTCTATGCGATGGCCAGAACGATGGAGTTCCGGGCGAATTAGCAAAGAAACTATCGGGGGGATTACGACAGGCGCTTTGCGCTTTGGAATTGCCGCGGTGACCATGGCGGTTCTTATCTGCGCAAGCTACGCGCAGACCTTCCGTGGGGCGATAAACGGCACCGTATCAGACCCGGCTGGCGCGGTCGTCCCAAATGCCCAGGTAAAAGCGGTGGATAAAGCCACCGGGATCGAACATGCCACAATCACGACCAGCGACGGAATTTTTGCCTTCCAAGACCTTCCGGTCGGAACTTACACGGTTAAGGTGACCGCGGCGGGATTTCCGGTAGTGACGGTGGAGAATGTTCTCGTGACGCAGGGCGCCATTTACACCTTGCCTGTAAAACTCGTCCTTACGCAGCAATCGACTACAGTCGAAGTTTCTGCCGCCGCTCTGACGTTGGACACGACCACGACCACCCAAACAACGATCGTTGAGGGGGGAGACTTGCAAACGATGCCGCAAAACGGGCGCGACTTCACGCAAATGATCCAATTGGTGCCTGGCTACGCGGGATACTCGGCTGGTGGGTATGGTTCGTTAAATGGTACGCGCGCCAATCAGGTCAACTGGCAGATCGACGGAGTGGACAACAACGACCTATGGCATAACATTCCAGCGGTGAATCAGGGCGGAGTTTCCGGAATTGCGGGCATCATTTTGCCGATCGACTCCGTCGATCAGTTCTCCGTTCAAACGGAAGGAAGCCCGGAGTCCGGGAGGAATCCTGGAGGAACGGTCAATCTTGCGCTAAGGTCCGGCGGGAACGACTTTCATGGCACGGCCTACTACTATGACCGGAACGAGGCCTTTGCCGCGGCTTCGCCTTTCGTGACCTCAAAAAAGGAAAATCGTAACTACAACTATGGGTTTTCCTTCGGTGGGCCATTCCTCAAGGACAAACTTTTCTTCTTCACTACCTTCGAGAAGCAGAGATTTACGATTGGATTGCCGGGATTAGCTACGGAGCCCTCGCAGGCCTATCAGGCGGAGGCCGAGGCCGTTCTCGCGACTTACAACGTTCCAGTCAATCCCGTAAGCACAGCCTTGCTGACCAACCTTTGGCCTGGCTATGCGCTAACTGGAGCGGCGGTGCCCAACAACTATTCGAGTCCGGATCCGGAGTATGGCTATAGCTATAACGGCCTGGCCAAGCTCGATTATCAGATCAACAGCAAGAATACCTTGTCCTTCCACTACTTCGTGGGACAAGGAAATCAGGTCGCGCCGGTTGGAGGCACCGCGCTTTCGGAGGCGGCCTCCGAGCTGAAGTATTACTACGAGGTGGCGCCGATTCATGTCTCGAACTACGCCGTGGTGTGGAACTCGACATTCTCGACGAAGTGGTCAAACCAGGTGCTCGCGGGTGTGAATTACTTTCGGCAGATTTTCAGCGACTTCAATAACGGGTTCGATGTGGCGACTTACGGCCTGCTGCTGGCGCCGAATTTCGATGCCACCGGTTTGAGAGGGGCGCCAAATATACAGATCAGCGGTTTTGACGGGGTGGGCCAGACGCCACCGGAAGGCCGCGAGGATATTACCGGACATCTCTAACAATGCTGGCGTTGTCAAACTGTTTTTGAGCACACTTCTCTCTTTCTCTTTCTTTTCACCTAAAAGAGTTTTTCTCTTTCTTTTTCTTACTTCTCTGCATCGACGACCACGGCTCGTTGGTAATCTGTCGGGCGAATTCAGTTCGACCCAAACATCTCTTCGATCAAAACTTCGACCATGATTACTACTGCGAACTCCCCTTTCAGGGAGCGGGATGCCCAATCATGTGGACGACGCTCGACTTCACGCCATGTCCGGTAGCGAGCTTTCCCGCGTGCGAACCGAAACTGACCAATTGCGAATAGTCCCACCCATTCCGCCACATCCAGTACAAGCGAACACCGAGTTTCCTGGCCATCGCCGCTTTGGCAATGTTCTTGTGTCGACGCATCGCCAGGTGCATATACCGTCGCCGCCAGTCGGGGTTACACCGCGCCGCTGCTTGCGAGGCTTCTCCCAGTAAGTAGCGCAACAATATATTGCCCTGCTTGCTGATGTGCCCCAGTCGTTGCTTGCCGGCACTGGACGCCTCGCACGGGATGAGTCCAAGGTAGCTACCGATCTGCTTGCCACAGGAAAAGCGGTCCGGTGTCCCGATGACCTGAACGTAGGCCAGCCCGGTGATGGGCCCCACCCCAGGGTGCGTCATCAACCGCAGCACCTCGGGTCGTTGTTGGGCTTCTTGCTGAGCCGCTGCCGTTAACTCCCTAATCTTTGGATCCAGCTGGTCCAGCAGCTCCAATAATTCTTTTCGGCGCCGACTGGCCCACGGAGCCAACGACAGTTTCTCGAGCAGTGCTCGTCCTTGCTGGCTAAACAGTTTTTTCTTCCAGCGATAGCCCTCGTTCATCGCCACCGCCTGCAGTTGATTCATGATCCGCGTGCGCATCTGCACCAGCCGATGCCGATGCCAAAGCAGTTGCCGCAGATCACGATTCTCCGGAGTAGGTACCCAGATTCTGGGAAAGTTATTTTCCAGCAACAGCCTCAACAGCAGTCGGGCATCCTCGCGGTCGGTCTTCTGCTTGCGGACGCGCTTGGCCTTGATCTTCGCGGCATCGCCGATCCATACCTCGATACCCAGTTCGGCCAGTAACCGCTCTAACCAACGGGAGTAGCCGGTGGCCTCCATCCCCACACGAACGCGCACTCCTCTTGCCGCCATTTCTCGGTAGAACTTCTCCGCTTCCCCATCACTGTGGTTCAATTGCCGTTCAACATACTCCCCGGTTTCCTGATCTAGAAACGCAATCTCCTGCATGCTCGGGTGAAAATCTACTCCTATAATGATCATGTTGGCTCCTTCCTCCCGAGCCTTGGTCGTAATGCAACCACAGTCTACTCGGGTCGACGGAGCCAGCATTGTTATGAAATCATTTGACGGACGCACTCTCCTATACGGTCGGAAAGCATCAATTCCGGTTTGGAGGAGAGTTCCGGCGCGCGCAATTGCAGGAGTTCTACCACCGGCACGCCCTGGGAAATCTAAAATTCGACGGATCACAAGGGCCCTGGGCAAACGATCCGACCATCACGGACCCGAACGTAAAGAGCCTTGCGGATTTTCTGGCCGGTTATCTAAATCCCGACACTTCGAGCATCGCGCTGGGAGATCCCACGCGGCTCGTCTTTGTGAAAACGTTAAACTTGTTTGCCCAAGATACGTGGCAACTGAGCCGAAAGCTGACATTGGACTATGGCCTGCGCTGGGATTATGAAGGCCCACTGGGAGACGACCAGAAGGATCTCTCTGTGTTTATTCCCAGCCAGGGCGGGCTGGTATTTCAAGGAGCTGAAATTGGTTCCGTCTACCCGCAGGACTTCAAGAACTTCGCGCCGCGGCTGGGAGTCGCGTATCGGCCGAAGGAAAACAGCGACTTGGTTGTTCGCGCCGGCTTTGGAATTTATTTTGATACTCCAAACCTGAATCCCTTCCTGGACAACCGCCCGGCAAACGGAGCGCCCAATGGCTTGGAAGGCAACCCTGCCGGACCGAGCCCTGTAGACACGGTCGCGCCGCTGAGCGGCACGATTGTGGCCAACCAGGCGATTTTCCCGGCGGCGGGCAGCGTTTGCCCGACGGGTAACGGCTGCGGGCAAATCTACAACATCTTTTCCGTCAGCCAGGATTTCCGAAATGCCTACAATTACAACTACAGCCTGAACGTCCAGAAGGCATTGGGAAGTTCGCTTATCCTGCAGGTGGGTTACGTGGGCAGCGCAGCGCACCGGCTGCTGACAACGCAGGATATCAACCAAGCAGGACTTAATCCCACGGGGAATGTGGTGCAATCTTCCCGGCCCTACTATGGCCAGTTCCCTGATTTTGGGATCATCAACCAGATCGAGAGCAATGGGAACTCGAACTACAACTCTCTGCAAGCCGTTTTGAAGACGCGCCGGTGGCATCGCTTTACAGGACAGTTTACCTACACGTGGGCGCACGCGCTGGACGACATGACCGCCTATCGTGGTGCGACACCGCAGGATAGCTTCTTTATTCAAGGAGACTACGGCAACAGCGATTTTGACACGCGGCAGAACTTTACTGGCTTGCTCAACTATGACCTCCCGAATGGTTCCCGCTTGAAGCTGCTGACGACGGGGTGGACGCTGAGCAGCCTGCTCTCCTTCCACACCGGCCAGCCGTTCAACATCACCACAAACGTTGACACGACTGGAACCGGCGAAGGCGTGCAACGAGTCGACCTCATTGGAAATCCTTACGCCGGAGTATCCCATGCATTCAGCGCGAGCGGAGTGCAATGGGTCAATCCAGCTGCGTTTGCCGCGCCCGCGCCTGGGACATACGGGACGCTTTCGCGCAATTTCCTCTATGGTCCGGGCTTCGGCGACGTGGACTTCTCGGTGGTCAAGAACACCAAGATCACCGAACGCGTCAGCACGCAGTTCCGGATCGAGCTGTTCAATCTATTTAACCGCATCAATCTGGCACCGCCGAATTCCGGTTGCGGAGTCTCTGACCCGCTGTCCCCGCTGCAAGCCAATCGCGTTTGCCTGGCGTCGAGTGGACTCGGCGTGACGGCGGATACGATTGGGGACTATAACGGTGCGCCGGGGATTGGGCCGGGCGAGGCGTTCAATCTGCAGCTGGCATTGAAGATTATCTTCTAGCGGCTGCGAAACCGATAAACGGAAGCGCCCCGGGCTCCATCTCGGGGCGCTTCTTTTCTGTGCGAGGGGCGCTTGCGTTTCAGCAACCCTCATTTACGAGTGACGATCCCGATCAGAATATGATCCTGAAATCTTAGAGCCAGTTTAACGGACAAGTCTTTTGAAGGCTGGTTCGGAACGATACTTGTGCTTGTCAGACTATTGCGGTTTTTGCAGAAAATCTAAACAGCTGACTTGAGGGCCTTCCTCAGGTCGTCATGCTCAAAAGCCGGGGCCATATCGTCAATCTCACCAGATGCGATGCCCTTCTTCTGAGCAACCAGTCTCCAGCCCGATACCACCTTTCCTACTTCAATGGCGATGCTGCGAGCTTCTGTTGCATTGAGCCCGAAGTAGTCCGAAACCGCGAATGCGGAATCGAGCGATGCGGTTCTATCGTCGAAATCAAACGATAGGGAGAGCAGGCGTGGGCCGGCGACGGGGTTCAAATCATACGCCGGAGAAAGCCGCCAGCCGTTATTTCCGGCATAGAGAAATCCATGATTGCGGAGGTGATCGTCGGTGTTAGAAATCAAAACGTTCAGTACGATCCTGCGCCAAAGCTGCTTGAGATCCTCGGTGGGCGCAGCACCGTGCCGGCGGATCGCGTCGGCCAACTCTAAATAACTGTGTTCCTCATTGTCGTTCGCCGTCAGCATACTCATGGCCGAGAGGAACGGAATCCGGATCTTTGCTCGCCGATCGAACCGGACCAATAGAAGAACTGGCTTGCCTGCGACAGATTCGAGACGCCACTCGGAAACAGGCACGCCGGCTTTTGCCGCAAGGCAGAGTGCGACAGCTTCCCAAAGAGTGGCGCTGATCGTATCGTTTTTACGTGGGAATTTTGCAATCGCCAAGCGCCCGTGACGATCTTCCACGGACGCTTTCGGGCGGGCGCCGCCGAGCGATGATCCAGGTGCTAGGAGCAATTGAAGCTCTTCGGCGGTCTCTTTGCCCTCGTCCAGATGTTCCGTGGCGGCAAGCAAGTCCGGCAATTTGACGAACGGGGGGATTTGATGGGGTTGTGCCTCGGCGAGAAACGGGCCGCTCTTTGTCTTCGCAAAGCGCAACGCTCCCTGCCTTGCTTGATCGTTCACTCTCAGAAGGTAGTCAATTTCGTGAAGGGTGCGGCGCGTGCGCTTTTCGGCGTGTGCGGCACGCCTTTCGGCGCGGGCCATGAGAGTCCGGCCCCATCGGTCGGGGGCCGAGTCCCCGATGGCTCCAAAGAGGGCTTTGCCAGCAGGGGTGTGGTGGGCTCCCGATGTCAGCAGCAATGCGGGTTCGAGCGAGAAACGTGCGGGATTTTCCAGCCAGTCCTTGTCGTAGGAGAATGATGCGCTCTCTTCTCCGGCGCGGCGTGCGCGCGTCCAGAGTTCTCCGACGAGGACAGGCGTGCCCTCCCAATCGGCATGGACGTAAACGTGTTCCTCCATCACGATTGGCCATGATTCTTTGGCGAATGATTGCGGAGGTTGCGGATGCGCTTCGGAAGCCTTTCTTCTTCTAGCGCCAGGCCGACCCGGTCATTGCGCACGTCCGCGAGGTCCGCGAGTCGTTCGGTCATTCCGAGAACGAACAACAACGTGGCATAGGTCCCCATCGAAACGGTGGGATCTCCATGCTCGGCCTTGGCGACGGTTTTTCGGTTTACAAAAGCCCTCTCCGCCATCACGTCCATTGGAACGCGGCGTCGGAGGCGGGCATCTCGGATGTCGCTACCCAATTTGTGGAGAGCCCTCGCTGCGGGCAAAGGCAGACCCAAATGCGTTCTGGGATCTGGGTTCATAACGTCCACTATCTTACACTCTAGGTCTTATATTGCCCACTATAAGGGCCGTAACACAGGGGATCTTAGGCCTTCCTGGACGATCGCCTGATCGGGAATGCTTTAACTGTATCCTCGCCGCGCTCACACTCGGTCTATTTTCGCTCCGGCGTTTACAGGTTTCGTCGCCCTGGAGGGGACAGCCGAGGGTGGCCTTCAACGGATGTTTCTCGATAGAAGAACGATCCGAATGGCACTCAAGGGCTCACCGCAGGCCGTAATTCCTCAAAGCGAATGCGGCCCGCCTTACCTCGCCTTACGTTCCGGCTGGGCGTTTACGTTTTTTCTTCGCTCGTGCCCACCGTGCTTGTGCTGCTTCCCTACCCGAGCAAGCGATCTAATGATGGCGCGGCGAGGATGTCACGATCAAAATCGTGAATGCTGGGTTCGCGTCTTAGGCCCTGCGAAGCCTGAAAAAGCTCGGGGGCGAGCGCCGCTCTCTAAATAAGCAGCTCGAATTCCTGCTTGAATGGGGCATAGATGAGGCAACGCGGGACGGATCCAAGAGATCATCACAATCGGAGGGCGGCCGTAAGCAGCACTAACGGGGGACTAAGGGCTGACGCAAAAATAACTTTCCTACAATAGTCGTTTCTTGATCATTAAAAAGCGATTGGCAAATGGCTGTTTCGTACGGCTTGGTTGCTTCCTGATCAATGAAGAAGCGGTCTGTGCGTTCTCCAGCCGTTGTGGACGTCCGTCTGTTTGTTTTGTTATAGTGTCGATAGAGAGATGCTCTTAGTCGGTACTATAACATTATGAGACCAACCTTCTTTCACGCCGATGTCTTGCGTCAGTACCTGCTCCAAGACAAGATGGCCACCCTCGATGAACTCAAGCGCGCGCTCGGTACCCAGGTCGACCTGACCGTCTTCCGAAAACTCAAACAACTCGACTATCTCACCAGCTATTCCCATCGCGCTCGCTACTACACGCTGCGTCAAATCCCCCGCTTCGCCGCCGATGGACTTTGGTCTCAGGAGGGAGTGTGGTTCTCCCGTCACGGCACGCTGCTCGCCACCGCCGAGGTCTGGGTGCAGCACTCCTCTCAGGGCTATTTTGCCGAAGAACTGGCCGAGTGCCTGCATGTCGAAGTGCAGGACGCGCTCTATCACCTCGTTGAGCAGCGCCGGATAGCACGGCAACTCGTGTCCGGCCTGTATCTCTATTGCTCCAGCGATCCGGTCCGCCGCCGCCGACAACTCCTGACACGCCGCAGCGTCCAGACCGTCCCCACCCTGGTGGATGCGTCGCGACTGGAGATTTCTCCGGACGAACTAAAAGCCGCGATCCTCCTGTTTTATAGCCTGCTCGACGAACAGCAGCGTCGGCTCTACGCCGGACTGGAATCTCTCAAACTGGGGCATGGCGGGGATCATCAACTGGCCGAGTTTCTTAATCTGGACACGCATACCGTAGCTCGCGGACGACAGCAGCTCTTAGACCAGGACGTAGCCCTCGCTCGGGTACGCAAACTGGGTGGCGGACGCCAACGGACCGAAAAAAAAACGTCGAAATAGTCGACGCCATCGAAATCCTGTTGGAACACGATACCGCGGGAGATCCCACCACCGGACTGAAATGGACCCGCAAGACCCCCCAGAAGATCGCCCAACTCCTCGAGCAAGTCGATATCCCTGTCTCCGCCAACACCGTGGCCCGCCTATTGCACAGCATGAACTACTCTCTACGCGCCAATCACAAGAATCTTGCCTCCGCCGCCAGCCCCTTCCGCGACCAACAATTCCAATATATCTCCTCGCTTCGCCATAGCTTCCAGCGTCACGGTCTTCCGATGATCAGCGTGGACACCAAAAAGCGCGAACTAGTGGGCAACTTCAACAACGCCGGGGTCAAGTGGGATCGCTCTCCGGTGCTGGTCAACGACCACGACTTCCGCTCCGATTCCACCGGTGTGGCCATTCCTTACGGCATCTACGATCTGTTGGCCAATCGCGGCTCCGTCTTTCTCGGAGTCTCTCACGATACCTCCGCATTCGCCGCTCATTCCATCGCCGGCTGGTGGAAACGGGAAGGCTCACTCCGTTACCGTCGCGCCCGCCAACTCCTCATTCTCGCCGACACCGGTGGCAGCAATAGTTGTCGACGCCATGCCTGGAAGACCGAACTCCAAGCGCAGCTCTCCAACCCCTTCGCTCTGGCCGTGACTGTGGCTCACTATCCGACGGGCACTTCCAAATGGAATCCCATCGAACATCGCTTGTTTTCCGAAATTTCCAAGAACTGGGCCGCCGAACCGTTGAACAGCTATCAGAAGATTCTCAACTTCCTTCGCACCACCACAACCAAGACCGGTTTGGCAGTGTCCGCCTACCTCGACCGTGCTCACTATCCTACCGGCCTCGATGCCGATCCCGCACTCTTTCGCTCACTTCGTCTTCGCCCCCATAAGACACTGCCCGCTTGGAACTACACGATCACTCCCAATCTGTGAAGTTATTTTTGCGTGGGCCCTAAGTCAGGTAGTCGCATCGGAACTTAGGTCCTCAAATATCTCGAAAACGAGCCATTCAGCACGCCGGCGGCGCAAGTACCCGCCGGTTTGGCAGTAGCCAAACATCATCTTGTTGCTAAAGCACCTCAGTCCTATTCGGCAAAGATTTCGACTTTCAGCATCGGTAGCTGACCCAAAGTGTCCCGGTTTGAAGAATATTCGCTCAACTTTTTCACCCAATCACTTTTGGTAGTTCCGTGCCTCGGTTGAGAATTTCCAGATAGCGATAATACGTGAAGAGGCGATGGCGTTGTTTGCCGGTTGTCTCACGAACCACGCCGAGCTTCACCATGTGCTGCAAAGCCTTCGCCACAGTGGGCGAAGAAAGGGAGAGTTGCTCGGCTGTCGCGGGGATCGTAATGATCGGCTTGCGCTGAAGGTGCTGATGAACTCGCAAAACAGATGCAGCGGGACGGCCAAGCTCCTCGATCCTCCGGCGGTCTTTTTCGATGAGCGCGAGTATTTCCTTCGATGTATCGGCTGCCTGCTGGGCGGTCTCTTGCACGCCCGTTAGGAAGAATTCGAGCCAAGTCTCCCAATCTCCGTGGGTGCGGATGCGGTCAAGCAATTCATAATATTTCTGCCGGTTCGTCTTGAAATAAAGGCTGAGGTAAAGAATAGGCTCACGGATCGCGCCGGCCACGCACAGCAGAAATGTAATCAGCAACCGGCCCAGTCGTCCGTTTCCGTCCAGGAAGGGGTGAATAGTTTCAAACTGCACATGTACGAGTGCGGCCTTGACCAGAATCGGCAGTTCTTCGTGCTCGCGATGCAGGAACTTTTCGAGCGCGCCCATACATTCCATCATTTTCTCAGGTGGTGGCGGGACAAACGCTGCGTTGCCGAGCCGGGTTCCTCCGATCCAGTTTTGGGTTTCGCGGAATTCACCCGGACGCTTCTGACTGCCTCGACCTTTGGACAAGAGAATCTTGTGAATTTCTCGTAACAAGCGCAAAGAGAGCGGAAAGTCCTCGCGGAGCCGCCGAAGTCCGTGATTCATCGCGGCCACATAATTTGAGACTTCCTGAACGTCTTCTAGCGGGACGCTGGGAGCTTCGGCGCTCTCGAATAGCATCAGGTCAGAAAACGACGACTGTGTGCCCTCGATCTGCGAGGAGAGCACGGCTTCCTTTCGAACGTACAGATAGATGAATAGCGACGGGTCGGGCAGAATGGATGCGAGTCCGTCCAGGCGTCCGAGTGCTTGGTTCGCCCGTTCAAGCAATGGCAAGAGCGGTTGGAGGACCAGCGGAGGGTCTGGCGGCAATGGGGGTGGCACATAGGCCCTGAAGGACTCGTCCTTGAAGGTCTTGACGACATAAGTCCCGAGCCGGCTGTTCGGTTTGGTTGGCGTGGCCATCGCAAAACCATCGTTTCGTTAGAAATTAGCTAACGAAACTATATAATCTTTTCTTTTCGTTAGCTAGACAAGGTCAATGCCGGTCAGGGCAGGCTACACTACAGGCAATGTTCCGGCTCAGGTGCGTCGACCGCGAACCCAGGGCGTTTGTGACAGTAAACTCGACACTACCCTCACTTATACCCTCAGTTAGAGTCACTACCCCTACTCTTCTCGTATCGCCAGCGGGCGGCTAGCTTTTATCTTATGAAAAGTAGGTAAAGGCTATAACTCTAGGCGTTATAGACGTTTGATTGTATTATATTAAAGCCTAGAAATATAGGCCTTGTTGCAAGTAATGTCTGTAAAGCTTATAATTATAGGCTATGAGCGTCCTACAATTTAAGTCTCCGCGGGAGCTGCAAACCGAGCTGGGCCGACGCATCCGACAGCTGCGCTTGTCCCGAAATATTGATCAGCGAGCCGCCGCAGAGAAGGCCGGAGTTGCGCGAGCCGCATTACAAAATCTCGAGGCGGGCCGTGGCTCGTCGGTGCAGACGCTGCTTCGCACTTTGAAGGCGTTGAATTACCTCGAGGGCATCGAGATGCTGGCCCCGCAACCAACCGTGAATCCACTGGCGCTTCTGAAAACTAAGACGCCGCCGCAGAGAGCGCGCCACCGCCGATCGGCTCAGCCAAGGAAGACGAATCCTTGAGCATTCCAGTCATCGAAGTTCGTGCTTGGGGAAAGTTGGTCGGAGCTTTGGCGCCCGATCCGAACATCGGCTACTACGCATTTGCCTATCATCCTACTTGGCGTCGTCTGGGAATCGAACTCGCGCCTCTCACGATGCCCGTGACAGATTCCCGGGAAGCATTCATCTTCCCGAACCTGCCGGAGGCCACGTTTCGGCGGCTGCCCGCATTGTTTGCGGACGCGCTGCCCGACGATTTCGGCAACGCATTGATCGATGCCTGGATGGCAGAGCACGGAACCGCGAAATCGGAAGTAACGACGCTTGATCGTCTGGCCTACATGGGAAAACGCGGCATGGGAGCTTTGGAATTCAAGCCGGCTCTGGGTTCGCACCGGGAAAGCGCCGCGCCTCTCCGGATGAAGTTCCTTGTCGAAGAGGCCAGGAAGGCGGTGGAGGGCGATCTGTCCGCAGATACCCGTGCAAGAGCAGCCTTGGCGAATATCATTCGAGTCGGCGCATCCGCGGGCGGCGCACGCCCTAAAGCAGTCGTCGCTTGGAATCGGGTGACAAATCAAATTCGCAGTGGTCAGTTCGATCTGGCTTCTGGGTTCGAACCGTGGATTGTCAAGTTTGATGGAATCGGAAAAGATTTCGAGCTAGGGACGGGCGGAGATTACGGCCGTACGGAATATGCATACTACAAGATGGCGACGCAGGCAGGAATTGTGATGTCCCCGTGCCGGCTGCTCGAAGAGAACGATCGCGCCCACTTCATGACGCGGCGCTTCGACCGGGACGTGGAGCGAGGCAAGACGATCAAACACCACATCCAGACACTTTGCGCGATGAACCACCTGGATTACAAGCAGCGCGGCACGCATGCCTATTCCCAGCTATTCATGACCCTGTCGGAGTTGGGGCTAGGCGACGATGCGCTACAGCAGGCGTTTCTGCGCATGACTTTCAATGTCATGTCCCGAAACTACGACGACCACACGAAGAATTTCAGCTTCCTCCTCCAGCAGGGCCGGAGTTGGGAATTGGCTCCTGCGTACGACGTAACACACGCGCACAATCCAAGAGGCGAGTGGACGTACCAGCACTTGATGAGCGTCAACGGGAAGTTCGATGGAATTTCGAGGCCGGACTTACTTGCGGAAGCGGACAGGTTTGGGGTTCCACGGAAAGAAGAATTGCTTGGAGATGTTCGCTCCGCCCTCGACAACTGGACGGAGCACGCAAAGGCAGCGGGTTTGAGCGAGGGCAAAACCGACGAACTTGGTCGAGACTTCGTACTCCTTTAAGAGGAAAGAGAGCCGCGAGTGGCCCCGAAGTAGTTTGGTTAGCGCGAGAACATTCGGTTCCCTGCCGGACAGCGCGAATTCGGTACTGAGCCGAAGGGTGTCCCGCTGGTACGGTCTTTGAAACCGTTGCGGATTCCTCGCGTTCCGCGGATGATTCGGGGACCCGCGAGAAAGGAATGTCAGAAACTGTGGGTGGTTAAGTCGGGGAGATGGAGAATGTTCGTGTTCTTGAAAAGCCCGCATCACGCCCTCTTGGAATCCGCCATTTTTAGACCTCAGAACGGCTACGACCAGGACATCTTTGAGGAAGCGGCCGCTCTGATGGAATCCTGGGCACAAAACCAAGCATTCATGGACGGAAACAAGCGGGTTAATTTCCTGCTAGCGGATATCATGCTTCGAGCCAACGGGTGGTTTCTTGAAGTAGACCCAGACGCAGCGCACGCATTCATCGCCGGCTTTGCCATTCAGACAGAGGACCGCTTCCGCAGGATCGTTGCATGGATCAAATCCTTTGCCAAGCGAATCGCGGATTCATCTGCTTTGCAACGAGTGCTTTGTTAGCAGTACACCGGGCTCCGACCCTCCGCGGACATGACACGTAGCGTTTGACAATGTGGCACATATTGTGTCACGATTTTGACATGCCGAACGTGAACATCCGCCAACTTCGCGACACCCGCAAACTCAAGGCCTGGCTACGCGCCGGGAAGACCGTTGAACTGCGAGAACGCAACAAAGTTATCGCCCGGATCATTCCTGCCGCTCGGGGGAGCGAGCGGCCCGTCAAGTTTCCTGATTTTGCGGCTCGCGCAAAAAAGGTTTTTGGCGACCGCATTTTGCCAGGCGCCGATCTTGTCATCGAAGAACGAGGACGCTATTGAGTGTTTATGTGGATTCAAGTTTTCTTGTTTCCTTGTACGTGACCGACCAACATTCCACTGTCTCCCGGCAGCGCGTCCTGATGGCTCCGAGCCTATGGCTAACAGCACTGCACCGAGCCGAATGGGCACACGCCATTGCCCAGCACGTCTTCCGCGGAGAGTTGTCCGCCCGGGAGGCCAACGAGATGCACCGCCAACTGGAGCAGGATCAGTCCAACGGGATTTGGATGCCAGCGGGCATACCCGAAAACGCCTTCGACACATGCGAGGAATTGGGCCGCCGTTACGGGCCAAAACTTGGTGTCCGCACCCTTGACAGTCTCCATGTGGCCACCGCTCTCGAACTCAAGGCGGAGCGATTTTGGAGTTTCGACGACCGCCAGCAGAAACTTGCAAAAATCGTGGGCCTGCAAATTCTGTAATAGAGTGAGGTGCCCATGAACGGCTTTGGCACTTTGGATAGGTTCCGCCGCGACGTTAAGAAGTTAATGATCGAGCTGCAGCGACATGGGATCGCTGCAGCGGCGGAGAGCCGTTCAAGATAGCATGCTTCATCGGCCTGTGACGTGGCCGTCGTTTTTGTACAGAGCAGTGCTCATCGTCATTGCAGATCCGAACCTTTATTGCTCTATCTCGCGGCCAAGCGAATTGGTAAATTCTCGTGAGCGCGTCTCTCTGCGCCATCCGACCTACCCGGCTCGCCAACGCAGGCAAGATCGGTGACCGCCAAAGCCCGAAAGCCATTTTTGAAAGGGAAGCTGTTCGGCGTGCGCGAAATCACCGCGCCTTCGCTGATCCCTGCTTCGCCTACAACTTTTCGCATGAACTCGAGATTGGCGGCATCGCTATCGGCCGGCAATTCCGTCCATTTCGATTCGAAGAGTTCCAGCCGCCCAGCGATTTCCACTACGAAATCAACTTCTCGGGTACGATCCCGCCAAAAAAACAAACTGCCTGTACGCCCGGCCCGGCGTTCCCGCACACGCAGTTGCGCAAAAACAAAGGTTTCCCAGATAGCGCCGATCGCCGGCGATTGCAAGGTGTAATAGCCTGCTATCGTCTTTCCGTCGGGCGTGATTACGAAGGGAACTGCCGCACGCTTCTCGAGGTCTTGCCCTGCCTGTTTGTGAAGATAGGTGTCCAGAGCCTCGACGCCTCAGGAAAAAGCCGCCCGATCATGTTTTTGGTCGAGCAGCTCAATGACGAACCGTGGCTTCTCCGTATCGCCGACCAATCAGCGCCCCATCTGCTCCTTGTATCGTTTCGCAGCTTTGCTCGCGTCTGCATTGGGCGCTGGAGGATGCAGAATCGCGTTTACAAAAACGTCGCGCGCCTCGTTATGGAGAGTGAGAAGCTCGAAATCGTTAGCGAAGGGAAATGGGAAGTTACCATCAGGTTCGGATTTACACCAACCTTGCTGACTAGTCCTTCTTTCTCTTTGGCTTTCCGACCGCCAGATGGGCCTTCAATAGCGGTACCAGTTGGAGTTGTTCATCGATCTTTTGGCGACAGAGGTCGTCGATCGGCAATCCCACCTTGCGCTCTGACCATGCTCTCGTAAACGCGCGTGCGGTTTCGTGCGCTACGTCGTTCACGAGGCCGCGAGGAACGCCAGCCTGCGCCGATGCCTTTTCCAGGAGTTCGTCGTCCAGACGCGCGACGTCCTTCGTTCGGGCGAGTGGCAGTCCCAGGCCCCGTTCTGGCATGTAACGCATCGTCGAAACGTAGTCATAACCGGGCGCAAGCCCCGGCGTTCGGCCGTCGCGGTAAAGCAGCGACCAGTTCTTCAAATGCATGTCAGCATTTCCGATCGCCGCATTGAAAATTACACGCCGAATGAATTCCGTTAAGCCCTTCTCCCCGAGAAGAGCCCAGATATCTTTTGCCATGCCCGTGTATCCGTGCCGCTCGTATTTCCTTTCCGGATACTGTCCGTAGATCTGATTAAAGTCTTCGGCGTGAATCCGCTCCCCGTCCGGCCCCCGGTCGAAACGCCGGATAAAGTAAGCGTTCGTCTTGTCTTCCGAAAATTCAGCCGGCAGATTTCCGATGGAGCCGACCGGAATCAGGCCGAATTCCGGCACATCGATTCCCACTTCCCTGGCCAGGGTCATCATCGCGAATTCATTTTCCGGTACCTTCTGGTATCTTGGCGACGGCAGTTTCACGACCCATTGGCCATCCCGTCCCTGCGCCGGAATCCGAAGTTGCTTCCCGTCCCTCCCCATCGCCGAGAATTTGAGTTGAACTCCGGCGAGAGAGAAACGCAGCACTTCTTGCTTGTTCGCCTCGCGCGTTTCCGATTTCTCCTCGGGCGGCGGCCACGGTTGCCCTTCATTGTCTTCGGCGATCACCGCCCCAGGCAGGTCAGCCCCGGCGAGCCACAACAGCGGGAACTCTCTCTGCGGGCTGATTCCGGCGCGCTGCGCGAGATAGTCGCGCAATACCCCGTCGCGCTCGGGCAGCAGATTCGAGAAAAAAGGAGGCAGCCGCCGCTGAACCTCGCACGGCCTGGTGATAAGCGTGCGCTCGATATCGTAATAGCTGAGGCTGAGCACCGGGCGACGCTCGTCTTCGATATAGCCCGGATCAAACACAAAGATGTTCTTGTCGGTAACGACGTTCGTGATCGTGCCGACCAGCCGATTTCCGAGTTTGATTCTCAGCGTGGGTATCAGGAATCTCCTTCTATCCTTCCGTCTCCGTCAGGCTCCCGACGAGCGGTACCGGCTCGCCTTCGTCTTTCCCCTCGCGTCCGTTCATGAGGCTTTCCACCAGGGGAACCAGCCCGGTGGGGAAAAGAACAGGGGAAAGACCCACCGTGTTGGCAATCTGCTCAAGCGTCGTCCATTGAAAATCGGTTTCCCCGCGCTCGATTTTCGAAATATGCGATTGCGGCAGCCCTACTAGCGCCCCCAGTTTCGCCTGTGTCAGGCCCCGGCCGATTCGTGCCTGCTGCAGGGTTTTTCCAATATGCTTAAGCATCTGAATCTCCATGTGCAGCTACTATAGCATACATATATCTGAATGTATGATATGCGTTTACAGCTGTTCCTAGGAATTATATTCTATAATAGCTATTTCAGGTATGACTTGCCCGCCACCACACAGTTTCTTCTCTCCATCTTGACACGCGGAAAGAGGTACAGTTTTGGTTATCCCGCGTGCTCGCATCTCGATGACCAGGCGGGGATTTGGAAGCTGCTGCGGCCGGAAGAGATTGGCGTGCAATTGACGGAGGGCTTCATGATGGACCCGGAAGGTGGTCCAAAGTTATTTCTCGGGCCAGAAAGGTTGTTTCCAGCGAGGAAATTCTGCAGGAGTCCTATCCCACGAACGCCCATATGCACGAAGAAGGTCCCTTGCATTACTTGGATGTTGGTGGCAAATGGGCGGTATGCGAAGCACGCCTGCGCCCAGCCGGGGTTAGGGTGCCCGGCGAAGAGCGGGAGCAGGCACAGAGCGGGGGAAGAGGAGCATCGGCGGCAACAGCACCGCGTTCAGCAGCAGCATCTGTTTGAGCCATTTGATCATCGCAGCGCTCCTCCGTCCATAGCTAGACCTCGCCGATGTCAATTCTCCATCTGCTGCTCCAGCTTGCGCATCATCCCCAGCCCGGTCGTCTCCTATCGCCGGTTCCTCTCGCTCCAGACCACGTCCTTGAGCTTCTTGCGGTAGACGACGTTCGGGTGGAACAGCGTGTAGCACATCTCTTCGCCGCCGATTTTGGTCACATCGCCGATGCCGCCGCCGTTCACGTCGCTGAGCACCGCGATGCGGTCGCCCTTGGCGAGCGTGCGGTTGCTCTTGCGGGTGTACCATTATTTGCGCTTACCGACCAGCCACGACAGACCCTGCTGGCTGTAACCGAAATCCTTGATCCACATGGGAATCCTCTCGCCGCCGACCTTCGCTTCCCTGTCCAGCTGCAGGTAGATGTCGACCTCGAACTCGACCGGCATCGCGAGGCGCTGCTGCGCTCGTGTCATGTCGAACGGTGCCATGTTGGCCGGGACGACGAAGAAATTCGGGCAGGCGTACTGCGCACGCCAGCCGAGGGTGTCGGGGTTGAAGATTCGGGGCCATCAAACTGAAGTCTATGGTAGAATTACGTTTGTAATAATGTGTCATAATGATTTCCTTCGACGCATCCACGCTGATCTTGATGGCCAAAGCCGAGCTGCTCGAGATCTTCCTTGCTAATGTCGGTGTACGGGTAACGATTCCCAGAGAGGTTGAGAGGGAATGCTGCGGCTCCCAGAAGGCGCTGGATGCGGTCATCATTCAACGAGCCCTCGATGAGTCGCGCATCGAAACGGTCGTGGTTAAGAACCGCCGGCTAGTCGCCAAGTTCCAGGCAGACTTCAGCCTAGGGAAGGGCGAAGCAGAGGCCATCGCGCTTGCGCTCAACGAGAAGGCTCAACTACTTGGCATTGACGACAAAAATGGGATCAACGCGTGCAAGTTGTTGGGAATCCCCTTCACCACGGCGGTGGGCATCCTGATTAGAAGCCCGGAAAAGAGATTGCTGCAAGAGTCTGAGGCCCTTGAGAAACTCGCGCTACTGGCGAAGTACGGTCGGTACAAGGATTCAATTATCGAGGACGCGAGACGGAAATTGGAGGCCAAGCCATGAGCAAGACGATGAGCGTTCGCATGGATCGCGAAAACTATGATTTCCTTCATGAGATGACCAAAAAGGAGGGGAATGGTCTCTCCAAAGCTGTTCGGGACATGGTGACGCGCGGAAGAATTCTGCTCGCGGTCGAGAGGTACAAAAAGGGAGAGGCCTCGCTCGGCAGGGCTGCGGAATTGGCGGGGGTTCCCGTCGGACAGATGATGACGATCCTGACTGAATTCGGAGTCGAAAGCCGGCTGGAAAAAGAAGACTACCTCCAGGGACTCAAGAATCTTGAAAAGGTCTGGTGATCGCGTTAGTGCCTCGGCGGCGACCCGTTCGCGTTCTTCGGTTTACGGCGAGTGGGCATGCGGTCTTCTTCGGCGTGGTTGGTCGTAGCCCAGTTGCTGGAAAAGGTGCTGGGCGCGGAACGAACCCGCCGATTGTCCCCTCTCCTGCTGCTGGTGCTGCCGACCAAACTCCTAATCGTGGGCAGGACCATCACCTGGTCCGAATTGGCGGGCGCCGTGTTGGCATACATCCGCGCGTACTTCTTAAGCCGATATCCAAGGAGCGCAGCCCCTGTGGCCGGCCTGATCGATTCACTGCTGATTCTGCGAGGTCTCGCTCCGTATCACTGGAGCGCGTTGCCAATCCGTTCTCCCGGATACCCTTCGGTGGGTTTCTTGAGTCGGACCGGAAGTTTGTATTGCGGACATTTCTTCGAAAATGATTCTGCTATGGGTAGGCGATTGGGATGCATCACACGGTCGGCTGTCCTCCTCCAAAAAACGAAAGGGCAGGATCGACGAGTATCCTGCCCCCTAGAAACAGAACTCACACGCATTATTGAGTTCAAATTCCGCACTGATCCAGAACAGATGCGCGGGTTTCCAAGCCTCGGTTGCCGTCTGACGTCGTCTGGCACGGCATTGAGATCAGCGACAACAAGACCCAGAATCTCGTCTGGTGGAACGAGCGTAACGGTCGCGACCTGGACAAGCCGACGAGCAATTGAACCACAGCGATGGAGAAGCAGAGAAGTTCTATCGGGAGCTGAAGCAGAGAGGAGCAAGCGTGCGCGTGGGAATGGAGGCCACCGGGTATGCACGCTGGTTCGAGCGGTTACTCGCAGAGCTGGGTTTCTAGCTGTGGATTGGAGATCCGGCGGTGATTAAGACCAAGCGAGTCCGAAAAAAGAAAACCGACCGCGAGGACGCGCGACTCCTGCTGAGGTTGCAACTCGAGAATCACTTTCCGATCATCTAGGTGCCGACTCCAGAGAATCGTGATCTGCGGCAACTGCTTTGGCACCGGCATCGGCTGGTGCAGATGCGGACACGGATCATGAATCAGCTGCAGGCGGTGGCGATGAACGACAGATTACAAACGAGCCGTGGTCGTCGATGCAGAGAGGAGAGAAAAACGAAAGAAAAAAACTCTTTTAGGTCAAAAGAAAGAAGTGTCTTCAAAAAGAACTTGACAGGGGTCGACATTGTTGGAGATGGACGATTAACAAGAGAAACCGGACGGGTAAAGTCGATGGCCTGTTCGAGTGGCGGGCCGTGGCGGCATGACGTGGCAGGGCACGTCCAACATTCAGTATAGAAAAAAGTGAATGACATAACCGTGATCGACAGCGTTCCTCGAACTGATTAGGAATCCCGGGATCCCAGGGCATTTTGAGGGGATTGACTGACCTTTACGTGGGGAACTGCCGATTCACGAACTCCAGCATCTCCAGCGGAATTGTCTCCTGATGAAAATTCTGGCCTTCGAACCGACCACAAAACGCTAGTTTTTTGGTAACACCTGCGACGCTCTCGTCTTCCAACCTGATAATAATGGTATCTTGGCCGCCAGACTTGTGCCGAACAATATCTCCAGGTTTAAAATCGGTGCTCATGGACCACACCCCTACTGTGGCGCGGGCTACCAGTACTGAACCTAATTCTATTTCTAGATTTCCGGCTGGCGTTAGGAGCCGTGGGAATTGAGGCGTCCGACCGAGTAGCCCGCAAGGGGTGGTTTTGCATGTTTGAGGCCGAGCAAGACGCAGCTCTTCGACTTTCATGAACGGAGCTAACCGTAACCT
Organism: uncultured Acidobacteriota bacterium; assembly: GCA_963767755.1. Lineage (GTDB taxonomy): Bacteria > Acidobacteriota > Terriglobia > Acidiferrales > UBA7541 > Acidiferrum. Next base: position 246,107 of record CAVYFO010000019.1, read on the forward strand.
ACGACGGCACATCCCGGTGCAACAGCTGAAGCGATGAGCGGCCTCCGGGAAATCTTGGACCGCTCTTTGGGAAACACATTTCCATGAGTGTGCAGGCAATTGTCGCGTGTTTTCGGGACCTCATTCGCTCTGCGAAGTTTGGTCAGTGCCATGTCGGCCTCACCCTCGAACGTGGGCCTGCCCTACAATGGGTCTGTCCCCTGCGGGACATGGTTTCCCATCATGCCCAACGAGCAGGTGCTTAATCACGGCGTTGATACTTTTGTATTTTTCGCCGTTCAGTTCCGCATCTTCATGAAATGACACATCTCTAGACCTGCGAATCTTCCTGGCCTCGCGGAAAACCAGAACCGCCCCGCGTTTCAAAGCGTCGAGTTCTTCACACATATCTCGCTCCGGCGGCTGGAGATTGTAGGTTCCGGGGTCCATCCGCACAAGATCATTTTCGTAGTTGTGACCCGAACGTACAAACGCAGGTACAGGAGAGTTGGATGTCACGAACCACGTCAGGAGACCCAGGGTGTTGGTGATACCATAATCTATGATGCACTAACACATATATTCCCTTAGAGTTACTACCGTTACCCTACTTGTATCGCCAGCAGGCAGCTAGCCCCTTGCCCCGACAAATCACCTCGCCGGAGCTTCTTGAATCCACCAAGAGTTTTCGAATCCATTCCCGGCGAACACCAGGGCACGCACGTTCTATGTCCGCCAGTCGAAACTCTCCTTGTTGAGTGCGGATAGCTCCCTCCACTTATCCATGGCTCTTTGCGGCGACTTCTTCGAGTGAGCAGATGCCGATGCCATAAGCTCTGCGCAGGGCCCGGTTGACGGCGCGGGTCTCGGCAATACGCAACTCCGACCCCAATCTTCGGAGAGCATGACAGCGACGAAGAGCAGGGGCCAAAATGAGCGAACCAGACGAGGCGAAAAAATGCCTGACCACGGCAAGTTGGTTCACATTGCGGCCGCCCATGATTCCGTCCGTCCCCCAGTCGCGGCACTCGATAACGCCTGCCGCGGACAAGACTCCTCGGATTCGGACGCAGCCTCAATCTGAAGCTGACCCGGTCCCCACGCATATTCTCTACTTCGGTGGACGCTGGCGACGGGCCTTCGTTGCAGGTACCCATTTAGTTGTGTTTCATTGCACTTGAAGTTGCACCCCTGGAGAATCGCCATGAGCAGGACGCCATTGACACGGACCAATCTCTTACTCGGTGTCGAGCGGGTTCAGCACCTCGCAAGGCCCTCCGGTCACGCACCAACTCTCAAGTGGTGCGACGAGTAATCGACGAGCGGTTGGCTGTGGAAACAGGTCTTGAGGTCCTGCGAAGCGGGAGAAAGCTCGGGGGGCCGGAGGACGTCTTTGGACGCGCTCCAACGAATAAGATGATTTCACTGCTGGCTGTCCGCTTCGGTTCGACGCTGGCATTTACATGCGGTTCCGTCGGGGAGAGAACTACCTCTGGCTAAAGGCTGAAAGATCCGAAAGCCGTATCTTCCAGCCGTTTCTAGAGTCTCTATCTCGCGGCCGACCTAATTGGCGAATTCTCTTGAGCGCGTCTCTCTGCGCCATTCGACCTGCCCAGCTCGCCAACTCAGGCAAGATCGGTGACCGCCAAAGCCCGAAAGCCATTTTTGAGAAGGAAGCTGTTCGGCGTGCGTGAAATTACCGCGCCTGCGCTGATCCCTGCTTTTCCTACAACTTTCCTCATGAACTCGAGATTAACGGCATCGCTATCGGCTGGCAATTCCGTCCATTTCGATTCGAAGAGTTCCAGCCGCCCAGCAATTTCCACGATGAAATCAACTTCTCGCGTGCGATCCCGCCAAAAAAACAAACTGCCTGCACGCCCGGCCCGGCGTTCCCGCGCACGCAGTTGCGCAAAAACAAAGGTTTCCCAGATTGCGCCGATTGCCGGCGATTCGCGGAGCACGTCCTCCGAACGCACATTCAACAGAGAGCACAGAAGTCCCGCATCTGCGACGTAGAGTTTCGGGGTCTTAATGATCGATTTCGTGCGATTTGAGAACCACGGCTCGAGCAGCACGATCTGGCCGGAAGCTTCCAGCATCGAAAGCCAGTGGTTCGCGGTAGACGGAGCAATGCCCACGTCACGGGCCAGATCCGCCTTGTTCAGCAGATTCGCCGAACGCAAAGCACAGGCCCGCAGAAAACGTTCAAAGTCCCGCAGGCTGCCGACGTTAGCCAGGGATCGCACGTCTCGTTCTAGATAGGTGGCCAGATAAGAGTTGTAGAAAGCTACGTGGTCAATCTCCGAATTTGCTTGCAGCTCCGGAAAACCGCCCCGCACGATTGCCGTCGAAAGGTGCGTGTGCGGCAGCGCCGCCCTGATCTCCGCGAGCGAAAGCGTCTCCAATTCCGCAATGTCCGCTCGCCCGGCTAAAGACTCGGCGACGCTTTTCATTAACGTGAACTTCTGCGACCCGGTCAACAGGAACTGCCCGTTGCGTGAGCGGCTGGCATCGATGGCCACCTTGAGATGACGGAACAGACTCGGCGCGTACTGCACCTCATCGATGATCGCCGGTGCCGGATGCCGGCGCAGGAATTCTTGGGGCTCCTTCTCCGCCTGCTCTGCCTCGGTGGGCAGATCGAGAGAAACGAACGCGTACTTTGGAAAGAGCCGCAAAAGCGTGGAGGTCTTCCCGGTCTGGCGCGCCCCGGTTAGGACCACGACCGGCCGCGTACGCGCGGATCGCTGCAAACGCGGTTCGATGTCGCGAGGAATCCACATGTGCATAATATGCGATACAATCGCACAATATGCTATCAATTTCTGCCGCTTTGGGGGCCGTCGTTGAGCCAAACGGTCGCCCATCAGGAGTCCGTCAGAGAGAGAACTACCTCTGGCTGGACGATGCTCGGGTCTTTCAGCCTTGTGGCTCCTCGGGAAGGCGTATCTTCCAGCCGCTTCGAGAGTCGACCAGAACCTGCCGCGAGTCAGGACCCGGTACGAACCCCCATCGCGGAGAAAGACGCAGGCCCCTTAAAGGGAGTCCACCAGAAATGTAGCGTGGCCCCAGATCTGCCCAAGGCTGCCTACTCCGCCAACGATCTGGTAGCGGACTCCTCCGCGCTAGGATGCTTCCGTCGCGCGGACGAGATGACTGGAGTCGCCTTCCACTTGCACCTGCGGCGCGCAGCGAAATTCGCAAAACACACTCTGGTTGGGCAGGGTTTCTGGCTATCTGCTTTCTCGGTCACGATGTTCACATCATTCACTCCCATCCGTTCCGGAATGGGCCGAATTAGCGGTATTTGGCAAGATCGGAGTGTAACCTATTCAGTCATAAGAGGTTGTGGCCCTCTTATGCTCTTCACCGCCAGCCGTGTGGTTACTTATGAGATAGGACGAGCTTCTCTCCGCCACCACTCCCTTGTTCACTAGGTTCACTGCGCTCTGTTCACAGAGGTTCTTCGGCCTCTCCTTCTTCCTCTGAATCGTCCCTATGGACGACCTCCTCTTCGCTTGCGGAATTGCGGCTTCGGACCGTTTTCCGGCACTTGGCCGGATCGTCATCAAGAGGTCCCTGCTTGGGCTCTTCGCGCTTTTGTTGCTCACGCTCGTGCCTCTCAACAGACTCGAAGATACCCTCGGCCGAGGCGGCATCTCCTGGTTCAGGGGTATACCACGACTCGAGCCTCGGTCGCATTGGACCGAATTCGCGCGATGCGTATTTGCGGCCGTTCGATCCCGAGCGGTTCAACGCGCCGGTGCCAGGAGGTGTTCCATCGGCAAGGCCTTGAACCGAAGCAACCTCGCCGTCCTTTGGCTTTGGATTCTTGCTGAGTTGGCCGGGGGATCGCACTGCCGGTGGGCTCTTCTCGCCCGCACGGCATTGAGGTTGATCGTGTTCACCAGGTAGACGGCCGTTCGACCGTGAATCGGTCGACGGCTCAGCTTGGCCGGCTTTGTGGCCTGCGGCTTCTTGAACGGCTTCTCCGGCACTACCAATTCCGGCGTTTCCCGGGGGCGTGTCCTCCATATCTTGGGATTCGGGTCCCCACGTTCCATTCTCGTCCAGTAGAGGGAATGTGTCGCGAAAGGCCTCACGCGCCGTTTCCCAGTAATCGCGCCTGGCTTCCTCGAGTACCTCCTCATCCGCTTCCTCCCACGCCTTCGAGCGCAAAAACGCTCCAGGGGCACGGCTTCCCGGACTAGAATTTTCGCTGCCTTCAGCGCGCTTCAGATCCCTGCAGAACTCGCACGGCGCGCTGAGCGCTTGCGCTGGCGGGGGCGCAGATAAATCGCTTAGGCCATAACGGGACAGCAGGTCGTGTATGCGCTTTCTCGCGGCGCGGTCAACCACCACGACAACACCCGAATTCATGCGCTTGCGATTGATAAATCCGAACGGCTTTAACACTGCGCTCACAGCTTTCTCATTTAGACGAAATCGTTCACCTGCCGTCGCCAGCCACGAGTTCGCCTCGTCCTTCAGCGGACGAAGTGCATAGTTCTCCTCGTTCGGCTGAAAATGAATCTGCTTGAAGAAACTCTCGAGGACAGCAACTTGCTTCTGGGTCAATGGCTCTCGATTGAGCTCCTGCTGCTCGAAACATTCGAGCAAACATGCGCAAAGTTCGAGGTCTCCATCAAACGGCAATGCTAGCGCTTCATACAAGTCCCGAGCTCGCGATCGCAAGCGTTCTTCTCCAGGAACCCGTGCCAAAACGAGCTTGCGGTGATGTTCAAGGCGATAACGCAAGAGACTGTCTTGAAGCGCGTCGGCGTCGCGAATAAGCTCTGGGTCCGTCGTCCTCAACGAAGGCCGGCATGAACTTTCCTGCATGGGAATGATTAGACAGCGGCTGTTCAAGGCTTCATCGTCGGGCAATTGGTTCCAGGTAATCGCTTTCGCTCCGTAAGCGCGGTAGGATTGGCCCTCCCGGAATGCGGCCACGTGTCGTGACGTGCCCGATCGCAATAAGTGAAAGAGTGTTCGGCTCTGGCCAGCCGTGGCAGTCTCATCGATGCACAGTGTGGGCATGAAGCGGTCACAGGCACGGTAGAGGGCCGCAGATGAAATATCGCATGTGATCAAACCACGCCGGCAGATTCAATACAGGGCAGCTAGTGCAGTCGATTTCCCCGATTCGGGCAAGCCCACGAACGCAATATACGGTGCCACAGGAAGCAGATCCACTACCCACGTACTGAGAACAAAGCAGGCCAACAAGAATCGATACGGCTCGTCAAGCTCCAGGCACGTTTTTAGGAAACAATCGATCTGTTTGACGAGGTTACGCACCTTGAGCTTTTTGCCAATCCTGTTGGCGAAGCGTACATGACGGGTGATTTCGTCTTCATTCGGCGGGACGAGCGCGATAGCGTGGAACGTTATTTCCGGCACGGATCGTGGCTCGCGTCCGTCCGTGTGCAGAATGAGCCCTAAAGTCGAGTCTGGTCCTGTCCGGGCCAGTTCGACGCAGAATCGATCGCCCTCGTAGAAATCTACTGGCTTGCAATTCATGTTTTTCCCGGCTCGCAGAGCATGCAAATCTACCCATAGAATACGCTCTGGCTTCTCTGTAATGTTCAAAATAAACCTTGTCGGTTAACAGTTAGTAGGGAGCGGATCGAATTCAGCAGAACTCCAAATGGCATGTGGAAGATTTTCCCTCAACATGCTACTGGACTGCGTGCTGTGGCCGTTGATTGCAGGAATGATTCTGCGTTTCGTCGGGTCAGCCATTAGTGCCGGCCGACGCGTGGGAACTCGAAACGAGGACAGTATCAAGGTGCGATAGTGGGGGCGCGTGCCCTCGCAGCAACTCTGTGCGTGCTTTGATGATGTGGGGTAAGTCATAACAAGAAATCGGAATGTTCTTCGTCGAACTCTTGTCTTTCGCGGCAGGCGGGTGCCAAACCGAACGCTGCTAGGCTACCTGGAAGGGTTTGGTACGGTCACGCGAGAATCCGCCGTTGCCGCTCTTGAGGAAGCATAGGATCTCCTTATTGCCCGTCGCCAAAATGCGCATTCAGACCAACGGATCTGTCGACGAGCGATTCCGGAGCTCTCCGCTTGGTCACGATTGCGAGACAGCCGGTTACGCTGGCCTGGCAGGAAGGAAGAAGGGCGAGCTTCTTACGGCAGTAGCAACAGCAAAGTCTAAGTTTTGCTCACAGCAGATCAGACGGACAACCAAACGACTTGCTTATACCAGTCGAGCAGCCGCAGTCAGCAAGTCGAAGAATGCCGAGATTTCCCCGGCAGATCTTGTCAGGGAGTGCCGCTCTACAGAATCCAGGGAATCACTTCGAGCACACGGCGGTTGTCGATTTACGGACGGCCATCCGCGCGGTGCTTGGGCGGTTCCGGGAGCAACGGCGAGATTTTCTTCCATCGCGCTTCGGTCAGCAACGGGCCGGATCGCGCCATTGACCCTCCTTCGACCCTCCTGACTCTGCTTAGCTCCGATTTCGACGAGCACAACCATCATTTTCTCAATGGCTTGCGTTAGGCCAAGCAGCAGTATCTAGAAGCGCCGCTGTTTTCGGGCCGCTTCCCCAATGATAACTGAGCTCGCCTCATCCGCTCATGGTTTTCACGCCTCAACGTGGGCGCGTCTCCGAAACGATTTGCGGGGCCGATCGTCCTCGGATAGCTCGGACAGCACGACTGGCGCGCGGTCGGGGAATTCTGCGACAATGCGCACGTCGCCGCCCATTGCTTTGACCGTTTTCCGTAGCGTCGAAAGCAAGAGATCGCTGCGTTTTTCAAGTCGTGACACGCTATCCTGGGTGATCCCAAGAGTTTTGGCGACGCGGGCTTGCGTGAGCCTGCGGGCTTTTCGGAGGTCGCGCAAGCTCATTTCCTCTGCGATTATTTCAGCCGCGCGGTCCTCGACCTTCTTTCGCTGAGCGGCACTCAACTTTGCGATCTTTTCGCGAACGTTCACAGACATGGCTATTTCCTTTCCTTTTTTATCCGGGCAAGATGGGCGTCAAAACGCTCATCGGCCTTGCGTATGAGTTCGCGGTAGAAGCGCTTTTCGCTCCCGCCCGATTTATCTCCCGCCACGAGTAGAATCGCCTTGCGCCTTGGATCAAAGGCGAAAGCCACACGCCATGCACCACCCGCTGCGCTGAATCGTAGTTCCTTCATGTTCGCGTAGCGCGAGCCTTTGAGAGTGTCAACTCGGGGCCGACCCAGCTGTGGCCCAAACTCCTCGAGAACCACCGACAACGCCAGAATCTCCGTTTGCACGTCTTCGTGCAACGCATGGAGCTCCGGCTCAAACTCATCGGCCATCTCAACGGTCCATTTCACGTCTATAGTATGGCATGAACTACATATGGAGTCCAGTCCATATTTGGTCTGCCGGCAAAGCGCGCATTCAGTTCGTAGGCATGGCAACATGATGCTATCGAGAAAGACAGGGCGGATTTTTGATGCTCCCTGTGGACCAAGCAGGGCTGATCGCGCAAAGGGAATAGTTCTGGGACATCCGCAGATCTCTGCGCGTGACGCTTGCATCCGGCCATCACGGAAGAGCATGGCCTTGAGCGGATCTTGAGCCTTGATTCTGGGCTAGATGGATTTCCCGAAGTCGTGCCTCTCCCGGCAGGTTTCACATCCTATGCCTTTTTGCGAAACAATACTTTGAAGACCCATCGAGCCCGGTGGGAGCCCAATTATCGACATTCATCCGAGTAGCGCTCGAATTTTGGCACGTACCTCTGCCAACTCAGCTGGCGAGATTGCCCCCTTTCGTTTGGCCCGTCTCTTTCGCCAATCGAGACTCTTCACTTAGTTAGCCGATACCGCGGCAGACCTGTCGCCACCAATGAGCACCTCAAACGGATAGCTCTTAATCTGTGTTGTCATGGGACGGCAATCCGAAGTTGCTGTCAAGGGCCGCTCTCGCGCCGTTCGAGGAGAAACTCCGCGTGCAAGGCGAACGATCCCAGAAACCGGTGTTCAACGACGAGTTGAAAATCGGTCGGGTCCTCTTTGCACGGCCGCATGAGCGCTTCTTCAAATTCCAAATCATTCACCCTGAGATTTAGGCGAACCCACTTCAACTTCGGACTGGATCTCATGCTCCTCCTTTGTTTTCATCGCTACCGAACTGGCTCCTCCATTTGGGGTCATGGGGAAACGCCCGGGGGCCCCGCGACGCAATCGATAACGGGATTCCATTGCCCACGCTTTCTTGTTCACTCCTTGCTCACTAATTTGAATGTCGACCTACCTTCGGAGACGTATCAGCTCCTGGATGAATCGCCCCACGTCGAAAGCCTCCACACCCTTAGCGATAGCTGATGTAGAAATCGAGGAACGGGAATTTCGGTGGACAACGATCAGCCGTTTGGACTTCTTTGCAAGCGAACGATTCAAAGCCAGGAGCGAAGTTGCCATCGCAGGATGGACAGTCTTTGCAGCCTTCGTTTCAACCAACCAGAGGCTGGCGCCGGGCCTGGGAACTAGGAAATCCACTTCCAGACCTTGCTGATCGCGGAAGTAATACAATTCCTTTCGAAGCCCCTGATTCGTTTGACTCTTGAGAATTTCCGAAGCGACGAATCCCTCAAACAAAGCGCCTAGAAAGGGAGAGCGTTCAAGTTCTGCGGCTGATCTAACTCCCAGAAGATGGCAGGCAAGTCCGGAATCCTCCCAATAGACTTTGGGCGATTTGATTAGCCGCTTTCCGAAGTTCTCGAAATAGGGCGGCACAACCATGATTTCACCCGTTGATTCGAGGATCCGCAACCATTCGGCGATTGTCGGAACGCTTACCCCAAGAGGAGCAGCCAGATCCGTTTTATTGAGAACTTGGCCGTGACGGCTGGCCAGAAGAGCGAGAAAACGGCGAAAGGTGATCAGGTCGCGCACGTTCGTGATCGCCCGGACATCGCGCTCCAGGTAGGTTTGGAGGTAGGAGGAGAACCACAATTCACGAGACTTGGGACGAGCAAGCACTTCCGGAAAACCACCGTGCAGGAGATCCACTTTATTTGTTTCTGACAGGCTGAACGGCAAAAGCTGCAGGATGGCTGCGCGGCCTGCCATGGATTCGGTGATTCCACCCATTAACGGGGCTTCCTGCGATCCAGTAAACAGCCACTGCCCCATCCGGCGAGGGCGCTCATCGATGAGCGTGCGAACATAGTTCAACAGTTCTGGAGTGTTCTGTATCTCGTCGAAAATAACAGGGGCGTGGAGTTCTTCAAGAAACGCGCGTGCGTCACTTCGCACGCGCAGCTGAATATCCGGATCTTCGAGTAGCACGTATTGGGCATGCGGAAAGAGTTCGCGCAGCAAGGTGGTCTTACCGGCACGGCGCGGCCCCGTTACCACCGTAGCGGGAAAATGACGGTTCGCGTCCAAAAGGACATTCGCCAGCTTCCTAGGTATAAAGCGCATTTGAGAATTCTAAACTACAATCTTATATTTATCAACGATGCGAGCCGTTCAAAATAGCCTGTTTCATCGCCCTGCGACGCGATCCATCAGATAGAGCGCGCCGGGTTCGGGGAGCAACTGATCGAGGATGTGAATTTCGTGAATTTTTGCGGGGAAAACAGCAATAAACGAAGGAATGCTGCCGCGCAGATCGAGCAGCGTGTACACTTTTATGGCGGCGTTCAAGCGCCGGTAGCGCGCCCAGGGAAACAGCGCAAGACACAAATCGATGGTGGTGCAATCCAGAGCGTAGACGGTTTCGTCCAACTCCGCGGCGAAAGCTTCGCCGGCATACAGTGCGCGCGCTTGAGCGATGAGCACGTGGGCCAAGTCGGCGTAGATGCGCCAGTCGCGTGTTTCGTCGGCATCGGCCAGTGTGCTGCGGCAGATGCGGCCGCGGACGCCCAAGTGACACAGTTTCCCTCCGAGCGTGCGCAAACACGTTTCGATGTCGCGCAAACTTTTGCGGTACGTCAGTTGCGCAAAAGCCATACACAAAAACTGATCCCAGCAGGAGAAATTCGTGACCTTGCGATTTCCCCGATAGCGCTCGACGCAGCGGCGAAACCCGCGTGCGGGAACAAAATCCATCAACTGCGCGAAAATGGTTCTTCCCGAATTCATGGGCGAAATCCTCCCCGAACCAGGGAAAAACATGGTTGGCAGACGAATGCAAGTTCAAATCGATTCCGCCGCGTTTCGCTCGTAAGCCTAAGACGTGGAAATGGTTACGCATGATCAAAGTTCCCATGACCGGACAGTAGTGGCTACGGACAACTAAGAGAGGGGAAATAAGTGCTCGTGTCCCGTAAGCGACGCCAGATAAAGCGTTTATGGGATTTAAGGACTTAGTTAGGAACCAGGAGGTCGAAGGTTCAAATCCTTTCGCCCCGACCAATCTTTTAGAATCAGCAACTTACAAAATGCGAAAGGCAATTGAGCGCCTAGTGCACGGCCAGGCGGCCGATGGTTCAAAGCTATTCCCCTCGATCACTCTTTTGCCTTTTAAAATCAATGCGGTACGCTGCGTCCTCGACCGCGACTTCCACTTAATTCTTGCGGACAATACGGACAGCATCTGGGATCCTGCTTGGAAGTCCACAAGACGAAAAACGAACAGAATCACTCCAATGAAGATCAGGTACATATGCATAATACGTCCTCGAAAACTGAAGTTATACGAAGAAGCCCTTCAACCCCTCGCCGGACCCGGACGTAATCTCTCCCACAGCGCCTGTTCCCGCTGATGCGGGTCATTCGCGAGCGTCCGCTCTTCCGGCGTCAGCTCCGTGAGAAAGCGAAAGCCTCTGACGCAATCGGCGCAGATTCTCTCGCGGTCGATCCTCGCGTCGCGCCGTACAAGGTCGCTCAGGTCATCCCAGTCGAATTCCGCGCCGTGCTCGAATTTCCTCATCAGGCGTGCGGGATCGAAAGTATCGCGCGCCTGCCAGAGCTTCAGCACCACTAGCCGGCGAATCAGCGACTGATCGAGTGGCCGGTTCGCGTATATTCCAAGATCATAAATGTCGCGCGCCTTATTGCGCTGATAACAGGCGCGAATCTTTTCAGCCAGGATCTCTGGCAGGGCGAGACAATTGATTTCAGCGGGAGCGAAAGGCAGGAGCTCGAAATAACTCTGTTCGCATTGCGGCAGCCGCACCGACACCAGCGTGGGCGTCTCGCGGCGGCTGATCTGCAGTTTGATTTCGCTCTCACCCGCACCGTTCCATTCATGCGCGTAGGTAGGATTCACGCCCCAGGACAGTCCGTCCACGGTCTCGTAGTAGTTGTCAGGAATGCGGAACCTGATCCCGTGGAATTCCTCCTCGAACGCCCCCATCATTGCGAGGATGACATCCTCGTGATCGTGTTCCCCAAGGCCCGTGAAATCCAAATCAGTTGAAATCCGCCCCTGGCTTCCGATGAACATTTTCCGCAGGCAGGTGCCGCCCTTGAAGGCCAGCCGGTCCAGAATGCCGCGCTCAGAGAGAAGCTGAAGCAAGAAAGTCACCACGACCTCCTTCTCGGCAATCATCATGTCGCGAAGGCCGGACTGAGCGGAATAGCGCCGCACCTGGGTTTGCGTGAGCATCCCTACGCGTCCCTCTTCAGCGCTTTTCGCCGGCCGATCCCGGCGCTCTCGCGCAGCTCTTCACGCGGCACGTTGACGAGCAAGCGCCACGTCTTGTCATAGCCGATGGCTCCACGCACTTTGGTCGTCGGGTTGGGCCCCATCCACGTCTGCGGACCGCGGGCCGCGAGCCGGAGCAGCCGTTCGCGGATGTCGGCGATCATGTCCGCCTTCGCGTGATCCATCACCCAGCCGAACCTGCGGACCAGTGCTGTCGAATTAATCTTTTCCAGATACTCCACTGCCTTCGGCCAATCGAAACGGCGGCTCGCCGCTGCCAGAATCAAAGCGGATTCTCCCACTCCGCCGGCGAGCACCGGGCGGTCGATGCAGTCGATGGCCGTCTTCTCGCGATCTGACATCATGACCTTGAAATCCAATACGTCCACCGGACCAAAGCCGAAGAACTTGTGCGGTTTGGGATTGACGATCGTCACTCGTCCCTCCCCCACCCGCCTGGCCCGCAGGTGTGCGGGTGTCACAAGGATGACTGTTCTGCGATGCTGAGTCGTCAGGCCGTAGTGCGCAGCCGCGCTTCCATACCCGATATAGTAAGGATCGGCGATACGGCTCGCGAGCGCGAACGGGTTGCTTTCGCCCAGCGCATCGGGGCCCTCGTCGGGCGGAATGACGAGGTACTCTCCCCAGCTTGCTCGCTCAAGCCAACCTTTCCGGCGCAGGGATGCAATCACCTTGTCTGCCGCTTTTGCTTTCACGCCCAGCAGTTCGATAATCTCCGCCCGGTCCACTTCCCGCCTTTTCTGTTCGGCAAGGGCAAGCACGACCCGGCTTTCCTGCGGTGATAAGGTCCGGACGGTGTGATCCATGATATTCCTTTGCACAAATCCCCCGGACAAAGGGGGTTTTGATGAACACAATAACAGTGTTGGCCCTCCATGTCAATATTTAGATGCACAAAACCTCCCTTTAAGGGAGGTTTTGTGAAGCAAAATATATGGAGTGCGGTCGCTGTCGAGTATCTGCCCCAAAAATCTAGGTACAACTTAGGTACAACTGAGAGGGGGAAATAACGACTTCTCGTCCCGTAAGCGACGCCAAATAAAGCGTTTATGGGATTTAGATTCCTGGTTCGGGACCAGGAGGTCGTCGATGTGTTCTCAGGAGAGCTGTCGGACTCAGCCATTCGTTGTCCTGCTAAGCATTTGAAATCCCCTCATTTGTTGTTCTCTCCAGAACCATTCGGTTCAAAAGACCAATCCCTTCCGTAATCCTCTATGTATGCGGGCTCCATCCGCACCACATTCTTCCTGCTGAACAAAGCGGAACGGGCCGGAACACCCGGCGATTCCTAACTTCAATGCTCTCGATTCGCGGGATTTGCACATGAGAACTTCATCGCGCAAGAATGAGCTGAGAACGATAAAATTATTACGCGGCTTATGTACCGATGGATATATACTATCTGTCGGAAGCGGTCAAGCCTGCGCAGTCGCCTCATCGAGGCGTTCGCGGTCCCTCTAAATTTCCCTAGAGCAAAAGGCCCGCCGAGGACAATAAGTGTTCGGAATGTCTGAGGGAGCGCGGCCGCAGACGCTGCGGATTGTGGAACCCGCTGAGGGGGAAGAGAGGAAGAGGAGAGGAAAGAGTTTCCGTCGAGATCGTTCACAGCGCTCCCATTCGCAAGCGTCGAAAATGGTCAGTCCCACTGGAACTCCAGCCGGGCACGAAGCATTCGTCCCGCACTTGTCTTTGTAACGTTTTGACGCATCTGCTGAATTACGCCAGCTTAAAGCAGCGATTCACGTTGGACTATTCGGCTGAGAACCGAATCATTCTCGATGTTCTTGCAGGTAACGCCAGCGGTCTACTCAAAAATTGCCTTCAATCCTGCACGGCAAGTCTCCGCCAATGCTCCAGGGCTGAGTTTCCTGCCTGCCGTCATTTCCACGGCTTCGCGAATCGTATCGTTTACGTCTCCGAAGAGTGCGTCCGCGGCGTTGCGCAGATCACGCGCCCTCTTCTCATGCAGCTTTGGCTTGATTTCCTCGGCAAACAGTCCCTGCAGTTCTCCGAGATTCCCGGCAAACGTTTCGATGGTCTCGTGAATGTAGAGGATATCCTTTGCCCGACCCTTTCGGTCCCGCGCGTCTTGGATCAGAATCTTCTGCGTTAGAAAGCTTACTGGATTTGCGACCCGTACATGCTTCGTCGATGCGAATGGATAGCCGTTGGTCTTACTCAGACTTATGCGCCAAGGTGTGAGCAACAAAATCTCGATGTAACGCAGTTGCTGCGAAGAAATTCCTGCCACTTCTCTGGTGGCTTGGCGCTTTCCCTTCCGGCCATATTCGCTTCCAGCCAGCGGACTGAGGAATTCCGTATAGAAACCACCGTGCCCAACTAGGTTGTAATGCGTCGCCGGAGGATAGTCCTCACCGATGAACTCTTCCTGAAATCCTGCGGCCAGTAAGCGATCCCGGATGCTCGTCTCCTTGGCTCCGAGCTTTGACGGAACAGCGATGCCGCTATCGAGAGTTGTGAGCGGTGGGTACCCCAGTCCCTGCGCGCGGGGATCGAGGCGATAGAGCCTGTGTGCCCACCCGCCGATGATAACCACTTCTTCGAGCCAAGGCTCGAGCGCTTCGAGGAGTCGGACAAACGGCTCGAGTTTGGCGTCCGCCTTCAACAATGCTCCTTGGGGAGAAGCGCAGGGGCCAGAATCTTTCGCCAAATCAAATCGGCCTGCTCCCTGCCACGCGAGGGATGCTGGGCCACATCAAGCCAGACTTGGAGTACGTCGCAGACAGGAACACCGTCGTTCAGAACAACGGCGCGGAATACGGATTCGTCGTTCCGGGGAACTCGGACATGGACGTCCGGATCGACATCCTCGCTTCTTGCCGAGAATCCCAGCTTCTCGAGAATCCCTGAATCCATGCGCTCAATATAAAGGTACGGCTGTACTCCATGTACGAACCCGAGGCCCAGCGCCTCCGCTGCAGCGAAGAGCGCGAGACACGCCCGCGCTTGATAAACAATGGAATCCTTGTTCTCTGAATGGCGATGCTGTTTTTCTTCTGACCGTGCGTAAGAGCGGATCGCGTCCCTGAGCGCATTTTTCCTTCCTCGAAGAACCCAGCGAACACCGATTTCGGACACGCTCTTCTGGTTTGCCGCCAGCCAGCGGTTCATCAGTTCTTCGATCCGCACGACGCGCAAGCCTTCGTGGTCTTCCTCAAGAAATCCTGCTTTCGAAAATTGCTCGATGAACCGGAATGCGCTCATCACGGAAACACCCGCAGCTTCCCCCAACTGCGAAGCGCCGTGGTATCGTCCACGCGGTGCAGAGAGATAAAGCTCCGGGATGCTCGGCGCCAGGAGGACTTTGAGCATCCACTGGTTCAGGTCGGAAAAGAGCTGAGGAGAAGGTGCGCGATGGGCCGGCGATATGGTACTTTTTGCTCGCGGGCTCTCGGAATTGAATTGCTCCAGTCCGTACCCATCAAATGAACGCATGCCGTCAAGGTCCATCACCCCGACAGCGATGTCCGGCGCATGCCGGCGCGCAAACTCCTTTACTTGTCGGGCAACGGACTCCGGAATGCGGTTGGCCACAACAATAGCCACGGCGACAGGGTGCCCCGGCAGGCGACGTGCTCTTTCTTGCGCCTGGAGAATAGCCTGAGACACGAGCGGGATGAGTCGGTCTTTCCGCCCCTCGGACGAGCGTTTGATTTCAATGACGTATTTCTTGCCTGCGTGTTCGGCAATTAAATCTGATTTCCCTTCGCCAGCATCCGGTTCCTCCCGCAACTCCCACCCGCTGCGTCGAAACACCTCAGCCACCAGGCTTTCGACTTGAGCCTCTTTGTCGCGCGGTGAATGAGGAAAGAACCCGGGCATGGTCTTACCTTGGCCATGTGAATTATCATGGCCGTGTTAATTATCTTGGCCATGGTAATACCAAATGAGGCCGATGTCCACCGACGGAAGGGCAGCCCTTCGGCATCCGCCAAGCTGTCAATATACAAGGTAGGTCTGAAGCACAGACGAGATCCGGCCCCCAGCACCACCTATCGCTTAACTTTTGTATTCACAAGCATTTCGAAGAGCGCGGGAGTCTTTCAAGAGTCGCGTAAGCTTCCGAAATTCAGCTCAGAAATGTCGGTGGCTCATCCCTCTTCTAACTGGCCGTTCACGCTGCGACTGCAAGACTTTTCCATTGCTCGGCGCACTCAGAAATCCAGCACGCAACAGGCCTGCCCCCGCCTCAATCACCTGCCGCACTCGGGACAGGTTGCTGGCGAAACTCTTGACATTGGAGGCGCCATTCTTAAAGAGAGCGACTGCTTGGAGCGGTCTTGCGCTCTATCGATGAATCCTGATTAACGGCGATCCGGGAGCAAGCGAATCTTCCAACCAATACAAGAGTCCACGAACTCATACTTTGACTCCCGGCCTTGCAAGAACCCTGCCTGAGCGAGAAGTTTCTGAGCTTCGACGACCGATTGCACGGCCATGGTGATATGCCCGGTGCAGCGGCCGAAACTGTCGAGTCCGCCCACGATGCGAAACGGTTCTCTCGCAAGGGAGAATGCCTCCTGAACTCGTGCCCAATGGGAATCATCTCTTTCGACAGGGATCCGCGCGAAGAAGGGGAACCTTCGAGAAGGCAATTCCGCCCGCGGCGAGGAAACCCACCCCGCGAGCCCGTCTTCCCCCGTCGGCTCCATGCTCTGGCTCTTAGTGGCCTGGAGCAGAGCTCCTCTTAGTTCTACCAGCGTAGCTTTATGCCACTCTCGTGAAGTGCCGTGGCGCAGTTCGAGAACAAACTCCTCATGCAAACGGAGACGGCCGAGCAATCGGTGCTCGATGAGGACGTCCATCCGTACGGGATTCTCCTTGCTCCGCTCGAGATACCCTCGCTGAAATTCCAGACCGTTCACTCGGAATTCCAGCGGGATTCGCCAGATCCTAGAGATTGATTCCATGGCCCTCCTTGTTCACCGAGCACTCGTTGTACCGTAAAAGTAGGCCGGCGTCGGCTGTCCACTCTGACCCTTGCCAAAGGCGTTCCGCGCTTCAGCGCCTGAACCATGGCGTGAATGCGCGGATCCGTTCGTGTAACGCAAGACTAGCCCTCTGGTCATCGACCATTGCGCCTCCCTGTGATCTCCCGAATCACTTGCCCGAGAAGCGTTCGCCCCCACTTCGTGCGTTTCCCTCCTTGTGATTTGTCTTTGCTTTAAAAGAGGTCCAAGAAATCGCTATAGCGTTTTGCGTGTATGCCCCGATGACAATCTGCACACAAAGTGATCAGATTCTGCTCGCTGTCGTCACCAAGGCGGCTTCTCGCTTCGATGTGATGGACCTGCAAATCTTCCGAGCGTCCACAGGATTGGCAGCGCCAGCCATCACGGCGTAAGACTTCCTTCCATAGCTCTTGATACGCTTCCGGCGGAAGGCGTTTTCGTCCCCGTTTTGTCAGGGGCCCATTCAACCGGATGCCTCAACCCGTTCGAAAATGTTTTGTCTTTGTTCGGGCGGAAGCATTTCGAGCAATCGGTGCACGGACAAGAACAGGGCTTGCGGATTCCCTTCTTGCAAGTTCGCCCCGGCCAGAAAATCCGCGCAGATCATTTCGAGGCAATAACCCCGCGATTTCGCAGAACCGAGCATTAGGCCCGCGGTTTCCAGAGCCTGCTCGATGACCGCCAGCTGGCTCTTGTAGATCTTGAAGTAGAGCAATTCCCAAGCTTCCGTCTCGCGCCCGGTAAGGTGTTTTTCCACCTCCCGCTTGAACTCCTCTTTCGGTAGCGCCTGCGCCCTGTGCATCCAGGTTGCACTTTCAAAGCGCTCCCCCTCCCTCCGCGCTACCTTGGCAAGTTCCGTCGCTTTCGTCCAACCGATTTGCCGCAGTTGCTGCTTCGGAACCCGCGTCAGATGCTCATGGATGGCCATCAGGTAATAAGCCTTCCGCCGGGAGTCTGGAAAGCGCCTCTCGAGAAACTCATCGAATGACTTCATCTTCTCCAGGCGCCAGTACTGCCCAGACCGGACTTCGCACAGATAACGGCCCAAATCCACAAATCGCAAATCCCGTTCGCGCGCCTGATGTTTATCCCAGGTGAGGATCTCGTCGATCTTGCCGAGGACAAAGACCGCTCGTTTGAGATTGAGCTCGGGTGGCATCAAAGGGCGTCGGCTAATCCATAAGTTCGTCAAGCCAGTCAAGGTCACTCGCTCCTGCGATGCGGATGAGATTTGCGTTGATCAGCTTTTGGTTGTTGAGGCAAAGCCCTAGATGCGCACAACTCATGCAACCGTTCTGGGGAAAGCGGATCCCGCTATGGGCGGGAAACTCGCCGGCTCCAATCTGCGCAGCTGTTGCTTCCACCAATCGGCCGAATTCCTGCCGTCGCTCCTCGGAGATGACTGCTTTGAGGTACTGAATTTCCGGTTGGTGCTTGCGTATGAACACGACCAAGGCCACGGCCGGAATCCCGCTGATCCAGGAATAACTCAGGAGTTGCGGATCGAGCGACAGCAAGCCCTCCGGATCCTGCGGATATCGGCTGGTGGTCGTCTTCCAGTCGATAACCGACGGTTGGCCGTCGAGCTCGCCGATGGCCTCGAGATAGGCAACAAACTCATGCCCACTGGGGAGGGCGCGGACCATTTTGATTTGCAGGTTCTTTTGTGGAACGCGACCGCGCACTCGATTGTCTCGGGCGAATTGCTCCAGCAAGTGAACGCCTTGATGCACTAAACGGTCCCAGGATTCACCCTTTTTGTATTCGAGGGGAGCCTCTCGGAAAGCGCCCCATTCCCGAAAAAGGGTGGCCGCACAATCTCCTTGCTGAAAAAGAGCGGCCAGAGCTTTTTCGAAGCAACGACCAAAGATCATCGCGGCCCGCGTGTCCTTTTCCCGCCATCCATCAAGATAGCGGTAGCGATAGCTGCGCGGGCAGCGCAGGAAGTTACTGATGTGGGTGTAACTCAGAATCACGCTTGGCTTCCCTTCGCGGAAGTGACATTCGCAGTCGTGCACGAGAGCGTTTCCCACTCGCCTGCCGTGGCGAAGGAATCCAGGTTTTGGCAGGTGCGTCCGTTGACAACAGAGTGGGAGATCCGCACAACACCACGCAGATTCAACAGCGCCCGGACATCGACCTGGTCGTTGCTGAGCAGTTCGGCGTCATAACCGAAGTCCCGTAGAAACCAAGTGAATTTCCAAAGTGCTTTTTCGGTGGTGTACAACCGGCCATAAAAGAATTTCTTTTCTGCGGCGCTTGGTTCCAGAACAACAAATCGCAGTTCGAGGTACGGTTTCTTCGGCTGCCAAAGAAAGAGGGCGCGATCAACGCGAACAAGGAAGAAGCCCTCGAGAAGATTCTGGTCGTCGGGTTGCCAGGAATGCAGGCCGGGAATTTGGCGCCTCATGACGTCACCTCTTGAGTGCGAGCATAAGAATTCAGTTTGCAGATGAGACTGTCCCGATTTTCCTTTGCTGACTTCACAAGCTGGGAGATAAACGACTCGACTTTATCGCGGCTGGCATCACTCAGTTTTTCGATATCGCAGAAGTCGACGGCGTAGGCCTTTACAAGATTCGGATCGAGCTTGTGCTGACGGATCTGCAAGCTCAGCTGATCCCTTAAACGCGGTTGACCGTTGTTCGAACCGTTTGCAGGATATTGATTTGCGGTAGGCTTTGGCTCTCTCGCGGAGCTGGGGGAACTCGAGAGAGAAGCGAGCTCCTCCACGGAACAGAGCCCAATTCCGTAGGCCTTCCGCAGAGCGCGATTGACGGCGCGTGTTTCGGCAACACGCATCCCAGCGCCATGAACTAGGTGAGAGACATTGGAGGGATCTGCATCGCCGTAACCCACAAACCCCTTGGAAGATGGAGGTTTGAATACAGTGGCCCGAAAGACCCACCGACCGGCCGCCGGATCACATGCGTCCACAACCTGTTCGACATGTATTCCCGAACAATGTCCGCGCGTGGCCAGACGCAAGAGTCCCGCATGGGCGACATACCAAGCATTGTCTAAGTAAAGCAAATCTCCCAACGCAATGGAGAATCCGTAGCTTTGGGTTAGAACCCTCAGCTGTTTGATCGCAACAGAGGATAAGTCTTCTCGGCGATTCCTCGCTAACCGGATGTTTTCGCGAGTCAGAAGCTTAGCTTGCAAACACTTTGACTTCTGGTTTCGCATGACGCGGTCTCCTTCCTGACTATCAATGAATAACAATGCTATTCATTGCTACTCATTATGTCAAGCGAATAGTTTGCGAAGACCTGGCAGGTAACTTACAATTCGTTGAGAAATCCAATGCGAAAAGCAGAACAAATTGGACTCAGAGTCCCCGCAGGGCTGAAAAAAGCCTTGATTCAGATCGCGAAAACTGAAGACAGAAGCCTTGCCCAAGTGTGTGAGATTTTCCTGAGAGGGGGGGCACTTTCATACAAAGAAGAGGGACCAAAGTTTTTTCAGCGACTACTCACCCGGCAAAGGGACGAAACGGAGGAATAATTATTTTCCCCGTGATGGCCTGTCCGAGCCGCAGACCACGATATTCCGGCCTGGCCGCCTGCACCTGCGCAGGTTGTTCGGCCATCGAGCATTTGCAGCAGAATCTGCAGACGAATGAGGAAGGCGAGACTCCTTCGATCGAACCCCGGCAAGATTTCCTGAGCAGCCTCCGGTAGGAGCCGTCCTCGCCTCGCAGCCCCAAGCGCTCTTTCCAGGTCACCACTGTAACGGAGGACTTGCGCGAGTCGAATTATCGCGCGATCATGAATCGGTTTTGTCGGCTCCGAAATGTCCACTGCGCTACCCGGCGTGGTAATGGAGACAGCCAACGGGGTCTTGTGTATGCGTGCGGGTTCGCCGCAGGATCGTCGGCGGGATCGGAAGCGGTGGGCGGGTCTGGAGACACGCCACGTTCTGAGTCGACTCTCTGCCGAGAGTGCGGCGAGTTCTGGGGCGTGCGGGCTTTCTCGAACGTTCTGAAGCGGAGCACGTGCTCGAAGATCCAGAAAATGGTTGGGAGATTCGCCTGGTCTAGGTAAGCCCGAAAAACAAGTTAACAACGCTACGCGGATGGCCACGCAACGAGGGCGATGCAGATTAACCATGCAGCGTAACAACGTCTCCGCCAGGTGTCGCTATCAGCGGAACTGACAGGCGGCGAATTTGTGCTGACCCATCTAGCCCGGCCGGCAATCGAGCGGTCCTATCCACGACTTACGTGCACTTGCATCTCTACGAATGATTCGGTCCACTAGCCTACATAAGAGTTTGCCTACCAAGTACGATCTCCGGGGCGGAAATTCTGGCCGACCTTTCCCACGCATGTGGCTATAAATACGTCAACAGCTTCTTCCCGATTCCCAGTCGGTCTTTGAGGGTCATCAGGCCGCCCCGGTTTAAGTCGCAACGACCATAATCGATCTCTTGCGCCCTAAGGTCTTCCTTCGGTGTTGCAATCTTCTGAATAATCAAGCGTTTGGTTGTGGGCATGGCCACCGCTCCCATAGATATCGCTTGCTGGTGGGCTGAGTCGTGCAGGATAATCTGCAGAATAGCTGACGTCGAGACAGCCCGCTATCATGATCTGTCCTTCTTGCAAAGGCGAAAACCCTGCCCTCGCCATACGTTGCCATCTCTGCGGGGCGGCCCTGGATCGCCCGAAAGAGGAAACAGCAATAGACAGCCACGATCGTGGGGCGCTTTCGCATTGGGGACATCAACCGAAGCCGTCATTAGGCAGCCAGCCCTCACCTGGTTTGGACCAGAAAGCCGACCGAACGATTGAGAGTGCTGCCTCCTCAGCAGGTTCCCGCAGCGAGGATCTGCCGGGGGTGTCGATACTGAGCAAGACACCTTCCGGGTCTGTTCCCGTAGATGATCGCACGATGGATAGCTCCGAACCGAGCGCGCTCATGGGAAATGACGAAGCTCAGTCGCCTGCTGGAGACTTCAGGCCACGAACTACTGATGGCGCGAACCGCAGCCCGAATTTCTCGAGTGGTCTCGAACCTGGGATGGATTTCGGACCGCGATACCGAATCGAAAAGATGATAGGCGCGGGGGGGATGGGCAACGTCTATAAAGCGTTCGATAAGGAGCTGTCACGCACGGTGGCCCTTAAGACCCTGCTGCCAGAGCTGGTCAGCGATTACCTATTAACGCAACGCTTCAAGCAAGAACTTCTGCTCGCCAGCAAGATCTCCCACAGAAACATACTGCGCATCCACGACCTCGGCGAGGTCGACGGCGTGAAGTTCATCACCATGGCCTTCATCGAAGGCAAAGACCTGAACCGATTGCTGAAAGAAGAGGGACCACTCCCTCTCGAGCGATCGCTTAAAATCGTCCGGCAGCTGTGCGAAGCGCTCGATGCGGCTCATTCCGAGGGCGTTGTCCATCGCGACTTTAAGCCCCAAAACGTCTTGGTCGGAGCGAATGATCACGCGTACGTTTCTGATTTCGGACTGGCCACGTCTTTCGAAACGGCAAAGATGGGAATGACCCGTACCGGTGCCGTTATGGGGACGCCACGCTATATGTCGCCGGAGCAAGTAGAAGGAAAGTCGGTCGACAGCCGGTCAGACCTTTACGCTCTGGGACTGGTGTTCTACGAAATGGTGGCCGGGGCGACTCCTTTTTCCGGGGATTCGACTTGGCAACTCATGTATCAGCGCGTCCAGGTGGCGCCGAAGGATGTGAAGCTCGCCAATCCTGCCCTGCCGGACTACATGGCGCGGGTCATCATGCACTGTCTCGAAAAAGATCCGGCCAATCGTTATCAGAGTGCCAGAGAGATTCTGGCAGACCTGGATGCCGGACGGAGCCCTTCCCTTCCTCCGTCTAGCTCGACCACGAGAACAGTGCAGATTACCCTGCCGGTTTTCGAGAAACGGTGGTGGTACGCGGCGGTAACAGCGTTAGTTCTGGTGGTTCTGCTGGTTTTCGCAATTCCCAAAACTAGACGCTGGATATTTCGAGCGTCCAACGTTGGCACGCCTGCTCCCGACGCAAATGGCGTTCCCTCGACTTCCCAGGCGAAGTTTATCGCCATTCTGCCGTTCCGCGTGCTCGGGGACCAAGCGTCACTTGGGTACGTAGCCGACGGGCTTGTCGAGGCCATCTCAGCAAAGCTTTTTCAGATGAAGGATGTGCGCTTAGCCTCTTCGGTGGCGGCTGCCAAAACTGACCCGAAAATTCCTCTCTCACAGGTGGCCAAGGAACTAGGGGTTAACCTGATTATCCATGGAACTCTGCAAGGATCCGGGGACAAGCTGCGGGTAACGGTCAACTTAGAGAATGTGGCTGAAAACCGGCTCGTATGGACCAAGGAGTTCACGGGTGTGACTGGCGACTTGCTGATCATTGAGGATCAGATGTATGCGCAACTGGTGGAAGCCCTCGCTCTCAAGCCAAGCAATGACGATCTGGCCCGTGCGGCCTCCCATCCCACCGAAATCGTTGAAGCCTATGATTTGTATCTGAAAGGAAAGAGAGAAATGCGCGGCCAACAAGCCGTGGGCAACATCAAGAAGGCCATCGGTTTTTACGAAGAAGCATTAAAAAAAGATCCAAGGTTCGCTCTAGCTTACGCCGGTACAGCCGATGCGAATGTCATTATGTACCAGGAGACTAAAGATGGTCTGTGGGCGCAAAAGGCGCTGGGGGCCGCTCTGCAGGCTCAGCGACTGAACGATGCCCTGCCCGAGGTTCATTTTTCATTAGGAAACGTTTACAACGCTTCGGGCAAGACGGTCGAAGCGATCGCCGAGTTGAAACGCGCCCTTGAACTTGCCCCCAACTCGGATGATGGATATCGAGGTCTCGGCAAAGCGTACCTTACGCTCGGACAAAAAGATCAAGCACTCCACGCGTATCAAAAGGCTGTCGAAATTAATCCGTACTACTGGGTAAATTATAATGCGATCGGCCAAGCTTACTCTGAGCTGGGAGAGTACGACAAGGCTCTGATTGCCCTTCGCCGCGTGATTGAGCTTGAGCCTGAGAATTCTTTTGGCTATTTGAATGTTGGAGTCGTTTACTTTCAACAGGGAAAATACGAAGAGTGTCTCCCTTACTTCCAAAAAGCGAATCAGTTACAGCCAAACGACAAGACCTATTCCGACCTCGGCACTACCTATTTCTACTTGAAACGATATAAAGACTCTGTCCCGATGTTTCAGAAAGCTGTGGAAATGAGCCCCAACGTGGAACAGCTAACAGGGAATCTCGCGGATGCCTATCGCTGGTCGGGACAGCCCGAAAAGGCTAATGCGACATACGACAAAGCGATTGCTCTCGCTTATAGAGCAATAGCAGTGAACCCACGTAATTCCGACACGATGGGAAGTCTCGCTCTCTATTACGCGAAGAAGGACATGCCAGCGCAAGCCCTAAACTTCATACGGCACGCTCGAGCGATTAACAAGGAGGACGTGGACCTCATCTATACAGAGGCGGTGGTTGAGGCGCTGGCCAACCATCCGGATAACTCCCTGAAGCTCTTGCGAGAGGCTTTCAAACGTGGATATGCAGTCCAAGAGGCAAAAAGCGACCCCGAGTTGGATCGACTTCGAAGTCAGCCGGAGTTCGAGAAGCTCTTAGCCGAGTTTAGCAAGCCAAACTAAACGCTGCCCGGGTCTTGCAACATTAAGCCTTTTCCACCCCACTAGCAGCACCCCCAGGCCGACAAAGAGAAGGAGTATCGCTGTGGGTTCAGGAGCGGGAATAACAGTCTGAGCGAGAGTAATATCGATCAAGGAAGGGAAGCCGCCACCGACCGCGGTCGGGTTCACGAAGCTTAGGCTATAAGTCGTGCCGGGGTCGATACTATATATCTCTGTCTCATCCTCGAACGTGCATGAAGTCGCGGAAGACTGAAAGGCCGTATTGAGAGGTGAGTTAGCACCAAGAGCGCAGCTGAGTGCACCAGTAAAGGGAGTATCGACATTTACCACGAGTAGATCAAGAGTCACACCTTCGCCATCCGACGTTATGTCGTTCGTAAAGTCAACCATACAGCCGGTCATTACACCTGTGAAGGTTTGTGTCAGTGAAGTTTCGTCGAAGCTCTGACAGCTGCCGCTCCCGCCCATTAGTATTTTCGGGTCACCGGCTCCATCAGCAAAAGCTGCATTGGCCCCGATCAAAAACAGACAGGCGAGGATATAAAAGCGCAGCATTCTCATGGCAACACACCCCCGACGGAACAAAGTCCAGCACGTCATTGCCCATATCCATGAGATATCTGGTTCTGTCTTGACGCCATATTTATCAACAATTTAAAGTGGCGGGAGAAGCCTTCTCTGATGCAAGACAAGCACGATCTCGCCTAAAGTCAGCGCAATGTATGCAACAGTTTTCCGTAGTACCATCAGTTTGAAGAGCGATCCATCGCTGGACGTTTCGCACCCTGAGCTTAAGACCTGTTGTTTAGGATCCAAACGGGATGGACAGGAACTCGCATTGGCGCTAGATGAGGACTGCCGATCGAGTTTGTCAACCCCGGTCATCCATTTCGGTCCGAAGCTCTCGGGAATCTTTCCGGGCTGATGCCTCTTGGACTGGATGGCTTTTCCAGATGCGTGAGACAGAATATACTCTTCGCACCTTGTTCCGTCAGTGAGATCCACCTCCGGCTTTGAATGTCTTGCTTTGGCGCGAAATGCTACGCTTGTGCAACAAACTTCCATAATTGGGAGGCCGAGCACCCGTCAGATGCCCCGTCATGAAGCGAATCTATAGTAAATCTTTTAATTTCAGTAGGTTAATGAGAGACGTGTTTTGGCAGCTAGGCTGCAGCACGTAGAACCGGTGTTTGTCCGCAAATTCAGGTTGACCAAGGGGATCCATGGGCCTAAAACAACTCGGGCGCTGCTTGTTGGTGGTTGGGATATTAGGATTCGCGGGTACAACGAGGGCGGATACAGTCGCGGTGAATGGCAGTTATTCCTTTGCAAGTAATGGTTACGGAATACCCCCATACGGCGGGACATTGAATGGTCAGAGTGAATCCTTCTATTGCATAGACTTTACGCATGATATTACCGGCGGAATGAGTTGGAACGTGAGCATCACCAATCTGGCTGGATCGAACTTTTCGGCGACGCTCCTACAGAATCAGACCACATACGAGGAGATGGCGTGGCTGGTTACGAATATGATGGGTTCGGGAAGCCAGTTGCAGCAAGCTGAGGATCAGTTTGCCATTTGGAGCCTTACTGGCGGTCCGAATCCGTATGGAACGGATGCTGCTCTTGTCGCGGATGCTCTAGCCGCCGTGGAAAACGGATTCACTGGACAAGGTTTTGAAATACTGACTCCTACGGGAGACACAGGCCAAGAGTTCTTAGTCTCTACGCCGGAGCCTGGGGAGACAATTTTGCTCCTGGTCGGACTGCTCTTTGTTGGGGTCATTATGCGTAAGCGAATATTCGCTTGTGCTGGCTCAGCCTGAAATGGAGAGGCGACGTTTTCCGTTAGTGAAGATTCCGCCCCTTCGGGGCGGGGATTTTCAAGGCATGAGGATCTATCGTCCGATGCCTGTGTCTGGATGCTCAGCGCGAGAGGATCAACTCCCGCGCTGATTCGCATCGGCTCGATGAGTCCTACCAGGTTATCCCTCAGCATGGTTGCATCCCTGCAGAGCCCGCCTCTGTTTCACCTGGCGAGGTCATTGTAGTCGTGTTCGAAGAATGTGCAAGCAGCGATCTTGCCTCCCGCCGGAGCTGCCGTTGGTGACGCGCTTCCTCGAGCTTGCGATCGCGTGCCGCGTGGATCTCGGCCTGTCGCCCGGCGAGCATATCGTGCGGCGTCACATAGCCTATGGCACTGTGCAAACGTACGGTGTTGTAATGCTCCACGTAGGTTTGAATCAGACGCAGCGCATCTTCCCTGGTCAACGGTGTGCCAGGTCGGAGGCACTCTGACTTTAGGGATTTGTGCCAGCGCTCCAGCTTGCCGTTCGATTGCGGATAGCCGGGCGAGGTTCGCACGTGGGTCATCCCCGCGATGCGAATGAATTCCTTGAAATCCCTGGCAATAAACTGTGGTCCGTTGTCAGAGATGATCCGGGGTTTCGCTTCCGGATATTTCTCCCGCGCTCGTTGCAAAATGATTTCGATCTCCGCTTCGGTCATCGATTCCCGCAGATCCCAATGAACGATCGAACGGCTGTAGCCATCCAGAACGCTGCACAGATAATAGAAGGTGCCGCTCACGTTGATGTAGGAAACATCGATGTGCCAATGCTGGTGCGCATGCGGTGGTTGCTCGAAACCGCTCCCCTTGCGCGAAGGCTTGCCCTTCCATCGGGAGAGCAATCCGGCTTGTTGAAGCACGCGCCAAACGCTGGAGGGGCTAACGGCCACAACATCGGCGTCCAGCATCATGAACGTCAGTCGTCGATAGCCTTCCAAGGGATGTTCCCGGTGGAAGCCGATGATGGCTTGCTTCTCCCACGGTTGTAGCCAGAAATCACGGGGAACCCAACCGTTGTGCTCATTGACGCGCCCATAGCGCTCTCGCCAGTCGTAGAACTTGCTGGCTCGCACGCCCAGCCAGTGGATGAATCGTCCGGTGCCGATCTCCGTTTTTTCCGACCAGCACCGGACGAAATCCACCACCAGGTCCCGCACATCGTGCGGCACCCACACTTTGGTCAGAGCTCCCCAAGACTTTTTTTTAAGGCGATGTGCTCGGCCATCAATTCGGCCAGCACCTCGTCCTTGGTCTGGATCTTCTTCTCCAGAAATTCGATCCGTTGTTGTTCGGCTTGGTGGTCCGACCGGCTTTTGCCCTGGAAGGCGGCCGCTCCGTTCTCGAAGAACTCTTTTTGCCAGCGGTAGAACACCGTCGGCTGTAGGCCCAGTTCCTCACAAAGTTCGGATACCGGCACCTTATCGAGCAGGTGCCGTCTCAGGATGCCGACCTTCTCTTCTGATGGGTAGTGCTTGCGTTCTTTTCGCATGCGTCCTCTCCGTTTATATTAACGGAAGAACGCCATTCTCCATTTTCAGCTGAGGCGGCACAATACAGCGCTGTCCCCTGGGGGCCCGTCCATAGCGCCGTGTCATGCTGGTGGATATCCAGGTTTCATCGATAAACACAAGTTTGTCGAGGTCCATCCCGGGCTGTGCTTCACTCCAGGCGCGCCGCGCCGCCTGCACGTCGGCGCGCTCTTGCTCGCTGGCGTGCACGGTTTTTTTTGAAGGTGAGCTTCCATTTGTTCAACTGGTGCCACAGAGCGCCGATTTTGATCGAAACGCGCTGTTCCGCCAGCCGGTGTTGTAACTCGGCCAGGGTCAGATCGGGCTCGGCGGCGATCCAGGCGCGCAGCACCTGTTCCTTCTCCGCCAACCGCGAGCGGCGATGGCCGCCCATCTGAAAACTGCTGCGCACGCCCGTCTCTTGCTCACGCTCGCGAACCTGATAGACCCAAACGCGGCTTACCTCGAACCGCTGCGCAATCTCGGTCGGACGATCCCCGCGATCCAGGGCCCGCAACACCCGCTCGCGCAAATCCTGCGAATAAGCCTGCATCCATGCCTCCCCTCTACCAGCAGGAGGGATTATCGCACGGAATGTACATACCTAAATTAGAAATGATCTAGAAACTGTCTTAGGCCTGTGCCTTGACATCGCCGAAGTTGCATTCCATAGCTGCAACTTAAACTTGCGCTCGAATCGAGAAGCAAATTCCCCGTGAAACCAAACCAAAATTCGGAGTCCGGATTAGCCTTGACTGCGTCTTCGACGCGTCGCTAGTGCCAGAAACTTGTCTAGAGTTTCCCTCTCTGCCAGTGTGATCCGGGATTCGATTCGGCGAGCTAAGGCCGATATGCGACATGGCGCTTCGTGCCCGACGATTAGCATGGCTCCGGTACTGGCGATCACAAGTCTGGTGGCAAGGATCTGGATGTTCACGGTCCTTTGACCCCGTTGGAGAGTTTCTTAAACCATTCGTCACCGGGCCGAACCGAATCCCTATTTCCATCAAGGAGTACAGGGATGAGGACGGACAAAAAGGTGTGGCGGAATCGCAAGGCAAAAAAGGAACTAGCGCGGCGGCTGCAATCGGAGAACCCCGGCCTGGAGGTGGTCTATCCACACGCTGCGGGAATCGATGTGGGCAATGGTGCGCACTACGTGGCCGTGAGACCGGATCGTGATTCGCAACCTGTTCGTCGATTCGAGTGCTTCACCGCCGATGTGCATCGCTTAGCCGACTGGTTGCAGAACTGTGGTGTGAAGACCGTGGCTTTGCAGTCCACGGGTGTGTATTGGATTCCCCTGTACGACATTTTGGAAGAACGCGGGCTCGAAGTTTATCTGGTCAACGCCCGACACACCAAAAATCTGCCCGGACGGAAGAGCGATGTGCAGGAAAGCCAGTGACTGCTGAAGCTTCACACCTACGGATTGTTGAATAACTCGTTTCAACCACCTTCCAAGATCCGCATCCTGCGTACCTACTGGCGGCAGCGGTTACAACACGTCACGGGAGCAGCCACCTGTGTGCAACGCATGCAGAAAGCGCTGACGCAAATGAATATTCAGCTCGCCAATGTGATCAGCGATCTGAGCGGGGTGACCGGCCAGCTAATTGTGCGGGCCATCGTCGCCGGGGAACGCGACCCGTGGAAGCTTGCAGAACTCAGTCATCCACGGATTCAAGCCAGCCGCGAAGAGATTGCCAAAAGCCAAAAGCCTAGAAGGCAACTGGCGCCAGGAGTTGATCTTCGTACTGCAGCAGGAAATCGAGATGTATGACACCTACCAGCGACGGGTGGCCGAATGCGACCAGGAATTGCAGAAGCACCTGCGCGCTTTTGCCGATACGGTCCCGCCGCCAGTCAAGGAAGCACTGCCCCCGAAAAAGCAGAAGAAGCAAAACAAGAACAATCCTCATTTCCATCTCGCCGATGAACTGCAGCGCATCACCGGAGTGGATCTGACGCGCATCGATGGCGTGGATGTGATGGTCGCTCAAACGCTCATCAGTGAAGTGGGACTGGACATGAGTCGATGGAAAACCGAGGCACACTTCGCTTCGTGGTTGAGCCTCTGCCCAGACAACCGGATCAGTGGAGACAAAGTGCTTGCACGAGGTACTCGCCACGTGCTCAACCGTGCGGCCACCGCACTTCGTCTGGGAGCCTCGACCCTACTGAAAAGCCAAACGTACCTTGGCGCGCAGTACCGCCGCTTGCGCAGCAAGCTCGGCGCTCCGAAAGCCATTACCGCCATGGCTCATCGCATCGCCCGACTGGTCTATCGAATGTTGAAGTATGGTCAGCATTACGTCGACAAAGGTGCGGAATACTACGAGCAAAGAAACCGCCAACATCAAATCGAGTTTCTCAGAAAGAAGGCGGCCAGACTCGGCCTACAGCTCCCACCGGCCCATCCGTCATGAAGAAGTTTCTGGAGAGTCGGTACTTTTCCTCCGCGAGACGAGAGCGTCGCTACGCCTGTGAAGGCCTAGGAGTTGGCTTGTTCGCTGGAGGAGCGTTATTGGCGTGGTGGCGAGCAATCAGATATGCGAATGCTTGTGCTGCTCCTTAGGCGAACCCAAGGTGGCAAAACTTTAGGCCGACAGAAGCGCTATCAGCAGGTGTGAAGAGTCTGTTGTCGACGAAACCCGAAGATGAATAAAGTCCCTAATCCAACAAGCAACAAAAGCAATGCACTGGGCTCGGGCACCTGGACGCTCCACGATGATCCAAGGTCGGCTAGGCCAACTCCATCTTCCCCAAGAAAGAATGCTGATTCATTCGGGATGGGAGTACCGCCGGAGAAGTCGAATGTGACGCTCTCACCAGTGTAAAGCATACCAGCAGCGGTGCAGCTGTTGTTTGTCAGAAACTCATCCGTGTTAGTGCAGGAGATGGTCTGACCATTCATGGCCGCAGGAACGACGAACGAGATGGTCAAGTCAGGAATAGTTTCATTGTCGGGGAGCTGATTAATGAACAGGAGGCAGGCCGTCTCACCCTGTAGAGCCGACGGAACACCGTTCTGCGTACAACTGCCCCAAGATACCTGATAAGGTGTACCTGTCTGCTGGATCAGATCAAAAGTTCCCGCTTGCGGAGGTTCGGGGTCCAGAACGACGTGAATATCATCGGCCCAGGTAGCACAGCTCAAGAGCGATGCTAGCCCACAAAAGACCATAAATTTCAGATATCCGCGCATAATTAATCTCCTGATACCCCTAGGGACAGTGACAGCAATTCTACCTTCGGGCCATATTATGTCAAGCAGAAAAGCCGGTACTATGACTCTTAATCTCAAGTTTTGCACAGCTGGTACTCTGCCTTCTGTAAAACCCGGCTCCCCCTGTAAAGCGTGACGGTCTCGAGAGAAGCGATTCCGCTACGGTAGTTTGCCGTACTCTGTCCTGGCGTTGTCGAGAATGGGAATCCCCCCATCCGCGTCCTTCCAAAGTACAAAAAATTGGTTATACGCGTCCTTTGCAGAGGTCTTTTCGCCGCTCATGGCCTTGGCGCGTGCCATTTGAAGCCGTGCCAAAGCACCGAGGGGGAAATCCATTACCAGGCCCCTGTGATCCAGAATCTTCTGAAACTCGACACCAGCTTCCAGCCCTTGCCCTTTGAGCAGGTAAGCTTCGCCGCGGACATAAATCGGATACATGGTTCCAAATTGAAACTGCTGGGGTTCACCGAGCTCGAAGGTTGACGCCTGCTGCAGTACGTCCAGGGCTTTCTGGGGATTATTGCGATCCAACTGGATTGCTGCGCGGATGGTGGGCAGCCAATAATCCTGAATCATGGTATCCAACGGATAGTCTCGATCAAGTTTATTTGCCAGATTTTCGGCGCCCGCCGGATCTGCAGCTCTGGCCTTCGTGAGTGCAGCCAGAATTTCCACGTCTCGTCCCGAGGCCAAGGCAGTAGCCTTGTCGATAAGACTACGGGCGATAGCGGAGTTGCCAAATTCCGCTTCGCGCAGAGCAGCGTTAGCTTGCCACAGCGCGGCACTTTCTGGGGCATCTGCGTGTTTGGCCGACTCGACGGCACGCTGCGAAAACTCCCGTGCCTTGGACAATCTGCCATAATATGCCTCGGTGTCGGATTGGGTGGAGAGAAGAAGATCTTCGGCGCCCGGCCTTCCTGTAGCCCACGCAATTTGCTGCTGCATTACCGCATCGTCCTTCTGCAGGAAAGCGATTGCGTAATCGGCCAGGCGCAAGGTCGGACCATCGAGTTTGCGCTGTTGGGCTTCCGCCATGGCTGACTTGGCTTCATCCAGACGATTCAAAGAGAGATAGCTTCCGATAAGATTCGAATAGCTGCCGACACTGTTGGGGGCGATCCGTAGAGAGGCCAGAGTCTCCTCAATCGCCTGCTCATATTGACCGATAGTTATGTAGTTCAGGCCGAGATTCCCGTGCGGGACATAATCTTCGGGAAATTCAGAAATCCACTGCTGATAACTACGATTGGCCTTATCGATCTCACCGGTCACCTGGCTGTAGTAAAGCGTTTCGATATAGTAGCGCTCGCGATCGCTGACACGATCTCGCAATTCGTAGGCTTTCTGGTAGTCGCTTATGGCTAGACTGACCTGATCGAGATTGTAATAGACGGCTCCCAGGGAGGCGTAGGCCCTGGCAAAATTAGGGTCGAGTTCCAAGGCACGCTTGTAGTATGGCAGAGCGGCGGGCTCGCCCTTCTCACGAGACATTCTGCGGCCTTCGGTGAAGGCTTTGAGTGCTTCGAGAGAGGAAGTGGTGGCCTGATCCAGGGGTTTATTGAATTTTTGTACCGAAACGAGAGACTCGCCTAAGCTTTCGCGCAATTGGTTTCCGGCTTCTCCTAGCGCCTTGAGGACATGGTCGCGGTTTACGGCTTGAGCTTGAGCGCTCGTCAAAGTGTCTCCGGTTTGGCAATCCACGGCCTTTAGCCCGATCAAGTATTGGCTGCCGGCACTTACAATGGAACCTTCGAGCAGAGCTTTGCTGTCGGTGCGCAGGCAAATTTCGCGAGCGGTCTCTCGGTTGATCCGATCGCTCGGCTGGCGATTCATGAGCTTAAGGGTTTGATTGACCTTCTGGTCAGAAAGCACGTTGACAAAAGGAGATTGCTCGAGTTGGATGGCAAGCGCTTGCTTAAGGGTGTCGTCAAAGATGGTGTCTTCGGTCGAGTTGGTAAAATCAGCAAGCACAACTGTGTCTCTACTAGACAATTTCACTATATGCCGAGAACGCCAATAGAGGCCAACCACGACGAGAAGCGCAACCGCTACGGAAGCGGGCACAACGATTTTCCAAGGGATCTTCGGACGCATCTCAGCTGTGGGAAGGGCAGCAGAGGTTTGGATAGCACTCTGCCCGCTGCGAGGAGTTGGCAAGGACCTGGAAGGGCTGGATCCTTGCGAAGCTTCAGGCAGTTCCGCGATATGGGCGCCACTCGACGCTGCCATGCGGTTTGCGTCACTGTCACGGAGAAGACGTTTCAGTTCAGCGCGCATCTCCGCAGCATGCTGATAGCGCAACTCCACATCCTTTTCGAGGGCGCGGTTGATGATATGGTCTAGACCCGCCGGTAGATCTGGATTGAACCGCGCCATGGGAACCGGTGGGCGGTTCAAAATTTCCGCGAAGATCACTCCGGAAGTGTCTCCTCGAAAAGGCATAACGCCCGTCGCCATTTCATAGAGAACTACCCCAAAGGAGAAGAGGTCCGTTCTCGCATCGAGCTCTTTTCCGCGCACCTGCTCAGGGGACATGTAGGAAACCGTTCCAACGGCCACCCCCGGCCGCGTCAAATGGTCGGTGTCAATGGTCATGGTAACCTCAGCGACCGAGGATACTGCTTTGACCGTGGAAAGCTTGGCGAGACCAAAATCGAGGATCTTCGCGTGACCGCGTTTCGTGATGAGAATATTAGCTGGTTTGATATCTCGATGGACGATGCCTTCGGCGTGGGCAGCGTCGAGGGCATCGGCAATTTCAACGGCGATCTCGACCAGACGTTGAAGCTCGATCGGACCAGAAGAAATTAAATGTCTTAGAGTCACCCCGTCGAGGTACTCCATGGCGATGAATCGCTGTCCCTCGAAATCACCGATTTCATAGATGGTGCAAATGTTGGGATGATTGAGCGCGGAGGCAGCGCGAGCTTCCCTGCGAAACCGCTCGAGAACATTGGGATCTCCCGCCACTTCTGGAGGGAGAAATTTGAGCGCCACAAATCGGCCAAGCTGTAAGTCCTCGGCCTTATAGACGACACCCATCCCACCGCCACCCAGTTTTTCGAGTATTCGGTAATGAGAGACCGTCTGACCGATCATGAGCTAGAAGAACTCCGTTGGCGCGAGGATGATAGTTTGAATCATGGGCGTAGTCAAAGCGCTGCCGTGGGAACCGCCGCCGTTGCGAATTTCAGTTCACTTTCGACACAGGGATCGGAGATTCTTACGCCCACCCGGGGCACTGTAGAAGAGTTCTTGGTTTATACGCCGGAGCCGTCCATCCTGATTCTGCTCGTCTTCGGATTGCTCGGCGTGGCGATCGTATGGCACAAAAAGCCGGGCATCTAAGGCCACTAACAGATTATTCCTCGGGCCGACAAGTCCCACTTGAAGGCTCGCTGGTTCAGGACTGGCGGGCTATTTTTTTGCACTTGCGAGGACTCTATCCGAGCCCGACCCTGCGGCAAGAAGGGTAATAGATTGCCATTTCGTGGAAGAAAATGGGGAACTGGATGCAGGTTTGTGGGGAGGGAATTGAACCAGCCCCAGCTTTAAATGTTTTATTCTAAACAACTTATAAGACCAGTTGAAAGAGCTGCACAGGGTTCACTTGGAAGCGCACGTGCTACCTTAACCCAGCGACCTTTATGAGCGTCATACTCCAAAGCGACCAGGATGTTGAGATAGGCGGAACGTTCGTTTTGGGCCTGTCTTCCGCAATTCAGGCAGTTAACAAAAACATTCGCGAAATCGCAGCCACCGGCATTCCTGTACTCATCGTCGGAGAAAGTGGAACAGGCAAAGAGGTCTACGCACGCTTAATTCACCGACTGTCGCGCTACGGTTCTACAGCTCTTGCGAAGGTTTGCTGCAGAACGTCCGAGTCAGGAGAATTCCTGGCTGAATTGAAATGCCTGTTGAAGTCAAACCTTGCACCCAAGTCGATGAGCGGTACGCGAACCGTATTTCTGGATGGAATCGATGAGGTCGATTCGGCTGGCCAAAGAGCCCTGCTCTCCGTCTTACCCGACGGCGCTGAAGAAGCTGACGACCATCATGAAGTGCGGCTCATCGCCTCAGCGTCGAGGAGTCTTGAAAAGGAAATTGAGGGCGGGCGGTTCCGAAAGGAGTTATTTTTTCGGATCAATGGTCTCTGTGTATGTCTTCCGCCCTTAAGAGAGCGAAAAGACGACATACCACTCCTACTGCGACAATTTCTGTTGCGAAATGCGGAAGCAGATGGCCGCGAGGTTCCAACGCTAAGCCAAGAAGAACTTGGCTTGATCGGAACCCATAGTTGGCCGGGAAATATAAGGGAGCTCGAGCATTTCGCAAGGAAGATTTCGTTGTTTGGTAGCGCTCGGGAGGCCATAACGGAGCTCCAAAAGACACCAAAGTTTGTAGCGGAGCGCGGAGGCGATCTACAGGCAGTTTCCCTGAAGGCTGTGGCGCGCACAGCGTCGCGGCAGGCGGAAAGAGAGCTGATCCGGGAGGCGCTGGAAAGAACACACTGGAATCGGAAACGCGCTGCGGAGCAGCTTAAGATTAGCTATAAGTCCTTACTCTACAAGATCAAACAGACGGGCCTCGAGGGGCGTTAGGCAAGGAGGGCAGGATTACCTATGAGACGGATGATGTTTTTTTTCTTGGTAGCCGGCTTGGTAGCGGCTGGAGTCTATGCAAAAAGCGGAAACTATGGGCCTCAAGACAAGACCGAAGCGAAGCCATCCAAGAACCAAGCCTCTGGATCGTCGTCTCAGGCAGACGCTGCTTATAGGATTGGGCCTCAAGACATGCTTCAGATCGACGTATGGAAAGAGCCGGAAATTACCCGGCTAGTTCCGGTAAGACCGGATGGAAAAATTACGCTACCGCTCCTGAACGACGTGCAAGCTGCGGGACTTACTCCGATGGAGTTGGCTGCGGTAATCAGCGACGGATTGAAAAAATACATCAACAACCCCCAGGTTACTGTGAGTGTTTCGACGATCAACAGTCGCCGAGTATATGTCACCGGCGAAGTGACTAAGCCCGGGGCGTTTCCGCTGTTGCCAAACATGACGGTATTGCAGGCGTTGACGAGCGCGGGCGGGTTTACGCAATTCGCGAAGATCAAGAGAGTTTACGTGCTACGGGTCGAAGGTGGCAAACAAACGAAAATCCCCTTTAATTACAAGGCGGTTATCGAGGGGAAGAAACCCGGGGAGAACGTCGAACTGCAATCCGGCGACACTGTTGTGGTGCCCTAAGAGAAACACAATGAAACACCTCAAACTAATTCTGACGACGATTTTGCTGCTGGCGTGGATCGTGCAGAACCCAATCGCGATCCGGGCGCAAGATCCGCAGACTGACGTTCCACCAAAACCTGCGGCGAAGGCACTTCCGCCCATTGGAGCGGAAGACGACCAGGAGCAGGATCAGCCGATACCAGCGATGCAGCCTGACGACCGTCCACTAGCAGGGATCCAGGAATTAACGGTCGGCACACCGCCGGAGAGGCACAGCTACTGGATTCCGGGCATTTCCTATACCAATTACGTCTCCTCCAATGCGCTGGCAGAAGGAGGGGGGAACGGCTGGAATAGTACAAGCTACGTCAATGGAAATTTCAGCCTCTTACAGAATTGGAGCACGGCTCAGTTGTCGATTAACTACTCAGGTGGCGAATCCTTTTCATCGGACTCTGCAGTGGGAAATGGACAATTTCAGCAATTCGGGGCGCTTCAGACATTTAACTGGCGGCGCACGCAATTGACTTTCCTAGACCAGTTTTCCTACCTACCATCAGCGCTGTTTGGATTCGGGGCAGGTACATCTCTTGCGTTACCGGGAGTGGGTGGTTCCCTGGCCCCCAGCCCCCTTGGTCTTCAGAGCGGATTGACTCCCAGCCAATCGATCGCCACTGCAGTGGGACCGCGGTACTCGAACTCGTCCGGAGTGCAACTCAACTACGCAGTCACGCCTCGCAGTTCGATCACCATCGGCGGAGTGTTCAGCATATTGCGCTTCACAGAATCGGGAAACATCGAATCCAATGATGTGATCCTGAACGCCGGCTACAATTATCAGCTAAGCAGAAACAATTCCGTTGGATTATCGTACCGATTCAGCGCATATGAATATCTGGGATCGCCCCAAGCCATAGGAGACCATACCGTTCAAGCGATGTACGGAAAAAGGATCACCGGACGCTTGGCGCTCAAACTCTCAGCCGGTCCCGAAATAACAACCCTGAGAGTACCCGAGGGACCTGGAACGCAGACGCAATACGTCTCGGCAACTGGTTCCGCGAGCATGTCCTACGCATTATCGGCAGGGAGCGTCTCGCTGAGCTACAACCACGGCGTGAATAACGGAAGTGGTGTTTTATTGGGGGCAACCTCGGATCAGGTCACGGGGAGCGGTACCAGGAGATTGACTCGGGCGTGGAGCGGGAATTTCAGCTTTGGATACGCACGGAACACAAATATCGCGGGAACATCGGGAGTGCAAGGTCCGGCATACGATAGTGTGTATCTCGGCGTAGGATTGCAGCGGCCGATTAGCCGCACCACGAACCTGAGTCTGAACTATACGGCGAACATCCAAACTTCCAACAACGCGGGCTGTGGAAGAGCCAATTGTGCCACAAACTTCACGACTCACCAGATCACTGTTGGTCTCAATTGGCGTGCACGACCATTTGTGCTGCACTGAGAGACTGCGATCTGGATCGGATTCTGTGATCGACTGCCGAGAGAATCAGCAAAACTGAGGCTGGAACCTCCAAGAGGTATACCTAGGACAACATGTACAAAGCTTTCTTTGGGCTAAAAGAAAACCCCTTCAATGTGAACCCGGATCCCCGGTATCTCTTCATGACAAAAGAGGTGGAAGAGGCCTTAGCCAGCCTCATGTATGGCATTCAAACGCGGAAGGGCATCATCACGCTCACAGGCGAGGTCGGAACAGGAAAAACGACTTTAATAAACCGCCTTCTCGATTGGCTACGCGGGCAAAGGACCAGGACAGCCTTTCTTTTCAATTCACGAATGAATTCTATGCAGTTGTTCGACTTCGTCCTGGCGGAATTTGAGATCGCGTGTGATTCTCAGTCGAAAAGCCAGCAACTGATGAAACTGAACCAATGGCTCTTGGAGCGCTACAGGGCTGGCGAAACAGTAATTCTGATCATAGACGAAGCCCAGAATTTGACGCTTTCGGTACTCGAAGAAATACGGATGCTCACGAACTTGGAGACCTCGACGGAAAAGCTCCTACAGATTGTGCTCTCCGGGCAACCCGAGCTCGAGGAAAAACTCAAGCTGCCGGAGTTGCGGCAGTTGCGGCAGCGCATCATGATTCGCAGCAAGACCAGCGCGCTCGGTAAACAACAAACATTTGACTATGTACTGGAGCGGCTGCGGATCGCGGGAGCTGCGAGCAAGTCAGAGCCGATTTTCAGCCCAAAGGCGCTAGAAGCGATTCATATGTTTTCCTTGGGCATTCCTCGCGTTGTTAATTTGCTCTGTGAGCACGCCCTGATTAACGGTTATGCCCAGCAAAAGCGACCCATAGAGCCGGAAGCCATCGAGGAAGTTGCACGCGAATTCCAGCTTGATGAAGTGGAACCGACCGCGCCGGCTGGCAGCCTGCACCCTGGGGCGGACGTGTACGAGTCAGATGCGTTCATACAAAATCTCGGGCATGCGCTCTTGCGATTCCGACTAGGCCCGCCGGCTTCGCCTGGCAAAGGGCGAAAATAAGCCAGTTCGCGAATTCGGAGCGTCGATTCGAAGCCGATGTGAGCCAGCGGCCGATTTCTAAACTCAGAACCGGATATGAAGCATCAGCTTTTAACGGCGACCCTTGCGTGTCTGCTGTGTAGCAGCGTCCTGCCTTCGCAACCCCAATAGTCGCAACCTCGGCACACGAATACATTTACTTTCGACGACGACTTCAGGATCACGCCGCTTTACAGCTACCCGGCCAGCGGCACGGGTGCGGCTGCGCCAGCCGCCAGGTTTACGATCCCCACCGTGGCCAACGGCAAGCTATATGTCGGGTTTGGGCGCACCCTTCCTGAGAATCGTACTGTACCAAGACTGATCTCTACGCAGGTAGATTTGCGCACCAATGAGGATTACACTAAGACCTCACGCGAGTCGTGAGTGACTCACGAGGGCGCCCACGGTACGGTGGTCCCTCCCCCACCCAAAGTTGTCACTCCACGATGGCAATTGTATCGAAGTGAACAGAACGACTTCTCGCGACTCAGTAGAATGCTATCTCGGCGTTGATATTCCAATTCAAGAATCCACGGCAGACGATGCCCTTCACCGCCACCAACCAGGAGAGATTGATGCAATCAGCAACAAGGCCATGGCTGTTGGTATGTTCAGTGGCGATGTTGATCCTCGGAAATCCGTGTAGATCATGCGCTCAACCGAATCTAGCCGTGAGTGAAAGTCCGTCTTCCCTGAGTTTTGGGGCGGTGAGCATTAATGCATTGAGCGCCCCTCAAGGCTTCACGGTGATGAATACGGGGTCCCAGGGGATAACCATAGCGAATGTGGCGAGCAGCAGCAGTCAATTCACAGTTACCGGCCCTTCGCTGCCGCTAACGGTGAATCCTGGGCAAGGCGCATCATTTCAAGTTGAGTTTGAACCGACGACCGCCGGAACTTTTTCTGGGAGTATTAATGTAACCCTCAATCGGTATGCAGGCGGGGTGCAGTCGATTGCCGTGTCCGGAAGCGGCCTGTCCTCGACGACTCCCAACATCACGAGCGTGAGCCCGAGTTCAGGGCCGGTGGGTACCTCGGTAACGATTACGGGCACGAACTTCGGTGCCACACAGGGCACGATCTCCTTCAACGGCACTCCGGCCACTCCCACCAGTTGGAGTGCGACGAGTATCGTCGCCCCTGTTCCAGCCGGCGCAACGACCGGTAATGTGGTGGTCGCGGTTGGTGGGGTAGCGAGTGCTGGCGTAGCCTTCTCGGTTGGATCCATCGCCCCCCTCGCCTTCGTACAGGTCAACTTCGCGACTCCCCAGGCGGCCCAGACGCCGGTAACAGTGACCTATACGCGATCACAAACGGCTGGGAACTTGAACGTCGTGGTGGTCGGTTGGAACGATGCCGTGGCGCAGGTCAATTCGGTCGTGGACTCGAAAGGCAATGCCTATTTTTTGGCGGTTGGCCCAACCGTGCAGAGCGGTACGCAAACCCAGGCAATCTATTATGCAAAGAACATTGCTGCGGCGGCGGCAAACAGCAACACCGTGACCGTATCGTTCAGCCAAGCAGCGGCTTCCCCAGATGTTCGCATTGCGGAATACAGCGGAATCGACCCCACGACTCCAGTCGATGTAGTGGCAACTGCACAAGGGAGCGGCACATCAAGCAGCAGCGGTTCGGTGACAACGGGGAATGCCTCCGATCTGTTGGTGGGGGCGAACCAGGTGCAGACACTCACGACGGGGTCCGGGTCGGGGTATACGAGTCGTGTGATCACAACCCCCGACGGAAACATTCTGGAAGATTGCATGGTGGCAACGGCAGGGAGCTACAGTGCGACGGCTGCGGTGTCTCCCTCTGGAAAGTGGATTATGCAGATGGTTGCTTTCCGAGCCGCCGGCAGTGGCATGGGAACGTCCCTGAGCATTACGAGCGTGAGTCCGAGTTCAGGGCCGGTGGGTACCTCGGTAACGATTACCGGCACGAACTTCGGTGCCACGCAGGGCACGATCACCTTCAACGGCACTCCGGCCACCCCCACCAGTTGGAGCGCGACGAGCATCGTCGCTCCTGTGCCAGCCGGCGCAACGACCGGTAACGTCGTTGTGACCGTCGGAGCTCAAGCCAGCAACGGCTTCAACTTCACTGTGTCCCCAACGACTCCCAACATCACGAGCGTGAGTCCGAGTTCAGGGCCAGTGGGCACCTCGGTAACGATTACAGGCACGAACTTCGGAGCCACGCAGGGCACCATCACCTTCAACGGCACTCCGGCCACCCCCACCAGTTGGAGCGCGACGAGCATCGTCGCTCCTGTGCCAGCCGGCGCAACGACCGGTAACGTCGTTGTGACCGTCGGAGCTCAAGCCAGCAACGGCTTCAACTTCACTGTGTCCCCGACGACTCCCAACATCACGAGCGTGAGTCCGAGTTCAGGGCCAGTGGGCACCTCGGTAACGATTACAGGCACGAACTTCGGAGCCACGCAGGGCACCATCACCTTCAACGGCACTCCGGCCACCCCCACCAGTTGGAGTGCGACGAGCATCGTCGCTCCCGTGCCAGCCGGCGCAACGACCGGTAACGTCGTTGTGACCGTCGGAGCTCAAGCCAGCAACGGCTTCAACTTCACTGTGTCCCCGACGACTCCCAACATCACGAGCGTGAGCCCGAGTTCAGGGCCGGTGGGTACCTCGGTAACGATTACGGGCACGAACTTCGGTGCCACACAGGGCACGATCTCCTTCAACGGCACTCCGGCCACTCCCACCAGTTGGAGTGCGACGAGTATCGTCGCCCCTGTTCCAGCCGGCGCAACGACCGGTAATGTGGTGGTCGCGGTTGGTGGGGTAGCGAGTGCTGGCGTAGCCTTCTCGGTTGGATCCATCGCCCCCCTCGCCTTCGTACAGGTCAACTTCGCGACTCCCCAGGCGGCCCAGACGCCGGTAACAGTGACCTATACGCGATCACAAACGGCTGGGAACTTGAACGTCGTGGTGGTCGGTTGGAACGATGCCGTGGCGCAGGTCAATTCGGTCGTGGACTCGAAAGGCAATGCCTATTTTTTGGCGGTTGGCCCAACCGTGCAGAGCGGTACGCAAACCCAGGCAATCTATTATGCAAAGAACATTGCTGCGGCGGCGGCAAACAGCAACACCGTGACCGTATCGTTCAGCCAAGCAGCGGCTTCCCCAGATGTTCGCATTGCGGAATACAGCGGAATCGACCCCACGACTCCAGTCGATGTAGTGGCAACTGCACAAGGGAGCGGCACATCAAGCAGCAGCGGTTCGGTGACAACGGGGAATGCCTCCGATCTGTTGGTGGGGGCGAACCAGGTGCAGACACTCACGACGGGGTCCGGGTCGGGGTATACGAGTCGTGTGATCACAACCCCCGACGGAAACATTCTGGAAGATTGCATGGTGGCAACGGCAGGGAGCTACAGTGCGACGGCTGCGGTGTCTCCCTCTGGAAAGTGGATTATGCAGATGGTTGCTTTCCGAGCCGCCGGCAGTGGCATGGGAACGTCCCTGAGCATTACGAGCGTGAGTCCGAGTTCAGGGCCGGTGGGTACCTCGGTAACGATTACCGGCACGAACTTCGGTGCCACGCAGGGCACGATCACCTTCAACGGCACTCCGGCCACCCCCACCAGTTGGAGCGCGACGAGCATCGTCGCTCCTGTGCCAGCCGGCGCAACGACCGGTAACGTCGTTGTGACCGTCGGAGCTCAAGCCAGCAACGGCTTCAACTTCACTGTGTCCCCAACGACTCCCAACATCACGAGCGTGAGTCCGAGTTCAGGGCCAGTGGGCACCTCGGTAACGATTACGGGCACGAACTTCGGAGCCACGCAGGGCACGATCACCTTCAACGGCACTCCGGCCGCTCCCACCAGTTGGAGCGCGACGAGCATCGTCGCTCCTGTGCCGACCGGCGCAACGACCGGTAACGTCGTTGTGACCGTCGGAGCTCAAGCCAGCAATGGCCTCGGCTTCTCTGTGACGATGGCATTGCCAGGTGTGCCGAAGTTAGTGCAGCATGTCAGTTGTCCGAACTCCGGTGCGACGGGGAGTGGGGTAGGCGGGGCCCGAAGCGGCACGCCGATTTACTTGTGTCCTTTGCCCGAGCTGACGCAGGCCGGAAACGCTCTTGTTCTCGGGTTCTTTTCCGACAATACGGGTAACCCTACCTGGACAGTCTCCGACGACAAATCGAATACCTGGACCTTGGCGAGTAGCACTTCGGACAGTAGCGGGAACATCATCGCCGTGTACTACGCTCTCAATGTAGCAGCCGGAACGCACATGCTTTCCGTTAGGAGTTCGGCGCAGACAGCAGGCTATCTAACAGTCAGCGCGAGCGAGTACTACAACGTCGCTACTTCTTCCGCGCTCGACACCAGCCATTGCAATGCGGGTTCGAGTTCAACGTCGATCACGGCAGGAAGTATCACGCCGGGAACATCTGGAGACCTTCTGTGGCAGTGGGCGGCGGATGCGAATGTTGCGTCCGTTAATTCCTTCACAGCAGGTTCGCAATCGGCCATCGGATGGCAGCTCAACGGAACGGACATCTACTTCGGGGATGCTGTTCAGGCGGGGGTCTACGTTGGAACGGCTGCGCTCAACCCGACGTTCACCAGTGCAACGGCAAAGCCTTTTGACTCTTGCGTGATGGCACTCAAAGCGGCGAGTGCCGGAAATCCTCCGACGAACGCCTTTCGCATCGTTCACATGTTGCACGCCCAGATGTCTTCTTCTGGCTCAAGTCCCTATGCGATGCAGTTTCCAACGTCGGGCAATCTGCTAGTGCTTTCTTTTATATCGGGAAGTACCACCATCACGGGTATAACGAGCAGCCCGTCGAACACTTGGTCGAGTACGGGAGCCGCCGCCAGTTACGGCAGCCAGGTCGTTTCCCAAATGTATTATGCGGCTAACGCTAGTACGTCTAATTCGATGACGCTTTCTGTTAGCTGGAACGGCGGGGCTACAGGCCTGACGTACATGATGTACGACATCACGGGAGCGGCTGCATCCCCCTTTGACAAGGACTCCGGTGGACAAACGGGAAATCAAGCGAGCATCGTCACTTCGCTTACGTCGTGCAGCAGTTGTCTGAGTCCCACCGGAGTCCCTGGGGGGGATGAGCTAATCATCGGCAACGTTGGAAATGCCTGGGACACGGCCACCGCCATTACCTCGCCAAGCGGGGCTCTGTTCGACACCGCCACCTATACCGGGAACAGCGTGAATGGCCCGGAAAGCGTAGATCAAAACAATGGGTGGTTTCACTACTACGACTCCGGGACGAGCGCGCTCACGGCGACGTGGACGTACGCAACTGGCAGCACTCAAGAAGGAAGCTGGGCCGGACGAGTGGCGGCCTTTAAACCAGCCAGCGTAACGACAGGAAACGTTGTTGAGACCGCGGGAGATCAAGCGAGCAACGGCTCAAGCTTCGAGCAGACAACGGCGAGCCCCAGCATCTCAAGTCTGAGTCCAGATTCGGGGTCAGTCGGTACTTCGCTAACGATCACGGGCATGAACTTTGGAACCAGACAAGGATCAAGCACGATCTCGTTCAATGGCACCGTGGCCACTCCGACGAAATGGAGCGCGACGAGCCTCATAGCTTCCGTGCCAGACGGCGCAACGACAGGTAATGTCGTTGTGACTGTCGGAGGTCGAGCCAGCAACGGCTTCGGCTTCACCCTGAATCCAGCATTGCCGGGGGTGCCAACGCTCGTGCAACACGTCAGCAGCTCAAACACCCGCAACAATGCCTTTGCAAGTCCCTTCTGCTACTACTTCCAGCTAGCGAACCCAACGACCTCGGGAAACGCCGTTATAGTGGGCTTTACATTTTCCAATAATCCGACGCCAACCGTCACCGATGACAAGGGCGATAGGT
Source organism: uncultured Acidobacteriota bacterium (assembly GCA_963767755.1). Lineage (GTDB taxonomy): Bacteria > Acidobacteriota > Terriglobia > Acidiferrales > UBA7541 > Acidiferrum. The sequence continues at coordinate 290,536 of CAVYFO010000019.1, forward strand.
ACGCAATGATGGAGAATTATTACGACTACGCCGATCGCCAGTCTGTGGCAATCGCAGCTGCGTTTAATGTGTCCTTCGGAGCGAGGAACATTTCGGTTTGTTTCAGTTCGGATCCTGGCAAGTACGTCCAACCGATGGCGACGGAATTCAACAACGTAATTGCCACCGACGGCTCAGGGGCTGGCAGCCATGGCACGGGTACTTCCGCCACGGCGGGGAGCTTGACGCCGACCGTGAGTGGGGATCTGGCCTATCAAGTTGTATTTAGCCTCTCGGTGAGTCAGTCGAGCTTCGCCGCGGGCACAGAGGGAAACATCACCTGGGATCTTCTAAGTGCTGATCTGATGGATGGCTGGGCGGGGCAATACGCTGTCGACGATTCGACGAGCGCTATCCATCCAACGATGAAATTGGGGACAAGCCAAAAATGGGTGTCGGCAGCGATTCTGCTGGAAGCCGGACCTTCTGGCAGCGTTCCTTCGGGAATGCGTATAGTGCATTTAGTGAGCGAGAATATTCCCCATCATGCAAGTGCTGGCGGGACCGGAAGTCCCTTCCCCAATCCGCTGCTGCTTCAGCTTCCCTCTTCCGGAAATCTTCTCGTAGCCATGATTGGAGAGAGAGGAGGCAATGCCGACACGATCACGAGTGTGACCGATTCGAACAACAATGGTTGGCGCCAAGCCGGATCAACCCTTGCCACCGCTAACGGCGAAACTGTTCAAGCCTATTACGCGGCTGACGCCACACCCTCTAGCAAGCTAGGTCTTACAGTCTATTGGACTGGTGCAAGCGGAGATGACACGATCTTCTTTTATGACGTGACGGGAGCTGCGACATCGCCATTGGACACAACGAGTGGAACCACTGGTGACCAAAGCTCAACAGATGCGCCGTTTGCAGTTGCCTACACCCTCCTGCCCTCGCAGTCAGGCGAACTGATCTTCACCGATGCTTTTTGGGACCACAATCCAGGCACGGGATTAAGCTCCAACGTAGGCACTTCCTATTTCGATATGTACATATCTTCTGGCGACGCGCTGAGCGTGTCTGATCCCTATCACGAAAGTGAAGGTTGGGGCCACGCCATTTCTACATCGGCCAGCGCGATCACGTTCACTTGGTCCCAATCGAGCTTGTTACTCGCCGCGGGTAACTATGCTTCGCTGGCGGTGGCTTTCAAGGCAGCGGACCCACCTGGGAATTAGTGCGCGCGATTGAGTGTAAGCATACTCCTCTGGGCGGGGGCACTGCCACGCCGGATTTTCACCGCGCGGGGATTTTGGCGAGAGAATTACGAGCGCTTTATTGCCCGTCCGGCTTGGCCGGGGGTTTGTTGCCCGTCGGCGGCGGACCCTGGCGGCGAAAGTAATTTCCATTCAGGGTCGAAACTGCGGACTCCTCGATCGATTGTGTCTCCTCCTGAAGGCGCTGGGAACGCAGGATTCCCTTAATCTCTTCGCGGCTTTGCTCTAGCGTCAGCGTCTCTTTTTCTTTGATTTTGTAAATGAAATATCCATTAACGTCCTCGATTACCGGCGAGACTTCGCCGGGTTTTAGGTCCATGATGTAAACTTGGTCGCGCGGCAGCGAAATCCGCCGAATTTTGCCCAGGCTGGGATTGGGGGCGGCTTTGATTCCCGCGGCTTGATACGCCTCGGCCTGGAGCTTGCTGAAATCCTCTCCGGCCACCGCGTGCGCGCGCAATTTTTCGGCCTCTGCTTTCATGGCTTCTTCGCTTCGCTGTAAGTTCTCGTGTTTTTCTGCTTCCGTTGGAGTTTTGTCGGCGGGGCCGGGTCGGTCTTGAGACTTGGGAATGTAAATCCTTTCCATTTCCGCTTGTTCAAAAGACGGGAGATTACCGTGGTAGTAACTCTCGATATCGGCATCGGTGATTTTCGAAGCCTCGATTTGCAGCTCTTTCTTCAGTTCCCTGGTCAAAACTTCAATGCGGGCAATCTTCATTTGCTGTTCGAAGTTGTCTCCCTTGTCAAGCCCTAGCTGCTCGGCCTTGTGGGACATGACGAGAGCGTTGGCATAGGTTAGAGCAAACTCGCGCCGCGCCCGGGGCTTCATACTGGGCTGCACCGCGTCAATGATTTTTTCGAACTCCGCCCGGGTGATCACCGTTTTACAATTTGTACCGGGTGCTTTGTCGGTCCGCGGACTCTCACAGAGACCTGCAATGGTGATTACCGGTGCGTCCAGCGCGACGGTGGGGGGCTCCACAGATTGGCCTTGCGGGGCAGCAGGTTTGGAGCCTACGGCTGGCGGGGCGATCGGCTGTTGAGCGCCGCAAGCCGGAAATGCCACGAAACTCCAACAGAGAGACAGCAACAGCAAAGGAGCCAACCCGGATCGAGACACTTTTTGAGAGAACCATGCAACTGTCATGAATGAAGTCCTTCCGCAAGCCTTTGCGACCGCGTATTGATGCGGCTGAACTACTGAAAGCGGTGGCGAGTAAAGGTTTGCTGCCCCGCAAAAAAACACAAACCCCCGAGTTCGCGCTGCGGCCAAGGCGTAAAACCAAATTGCCACGGCGGCGCACACGATTCCAGTGATGTCGTTGATCTTGTTGCGCAGGAATATACTACTCCGGCCGACTGACCAGCCGGAGGAGTGGCGAGTTGTGCCTCGGGGAGCCTTAGGGGGCGGGTGCGAAAGAGACCATAATGGCGCCGGAACTCGTCGTACCGTCTGAGATGGTCGTCATGCTGACATTGCCGGCTGGTGTTACGGGAGATTGCCCGCTTACGAAAATCCCCGCCCCATCCAAAGCAGCATCGGTAATGATCAGAGCCGCGCCGGACCCTGCGGTCAAATGCCCGTAGGACCAGACACCTTGCACGACCAAAGACCCCGGCGCAACAGTCGTCAGGCTTGTCGTAATGGACGTATTGGTCGCGGGCGCCGTGTTCGTTGTGACGGCATCGGGCTGTGCGGATTGCTTTACGTTCGACCAGGAGGCGGCCTGTGAAATGAGATAGTGCGTGCTGCCCGCCGTAATCACCACGTTGTTGGTGCCGCTCGTCGGATTGAGCAGGTAGTACACGTATTGCCAGTTGTTCGACGGCGATTGCAGCTTCTTAACCAACGTCAGGGGAGTACCGGCGTAGGTTACCGACGAAATATCGTCCGCCGATGTGTCGCCAATGAGATTGACCACCAGCAGGCGGTTTGAGCCGGTTCCCTCCTTGTAGGAATAGGTGAGAGATGCTGTCGTCCCCCCGTTATTTCCGCCGTCCTTCGTGTTGTCGTAAGCGATCCCTGCTGTGCCGTTGGAAGCCAGCGTGAAAGAAGACATGATGCTCGAAGCGGCGAACTGTCCGCCCCAGGTGTTGGTGATGGACACCGGGTAGGCCTGCGACACAGGATTGGGAACGCTCGAAAACATTCCGAGGCTCAGCATGGATGCGTCAAGAGCCAGCTCTGATGAACCATTACCTGGCAGAATCTGCAGCGGAGCCCACATCGATTCAACCACGATGGCATTGTTGGAGCTTGCGGGCAGGGACGTCATCATGGTGGACACGTCCGAGGGTGATGTGTTCGTGGAAAATGCCCCTGGTTGACCAGATTGCGCAATATTGAACCACGAAGACGCCTCTGACATAAGTGTGTGGGAGCTGGCCGCCGTGATAACCACATTGTTTGCACCGGACGCAGGCGACAACAGGTAATAGAGATAGTGCCACCGGTCACTTGGTGTCTGGATCTTGGCAACCAAGGTCATGGACGCGCCCGCGTACGTAACAGAGGAGATATCGTCAACGGACGGGTCGCCGACTACGCTAACCAACAGCAAGCGGTTGGCATTCGTTCCCACGGTGTACGAGTAGGTGAGAGAGGTCGAGGTGCCGCCGTTGTTGCCGCCGTCGGCCGCATTGTCGAAGTAGGCCGGGAGGCTGGCGCTGGCCGCCACTGAGTAAGGTCCGTAGAAACCGTTGGTGTCTTGCGCCCGGACACGATAGTTGTACGTGGTGCCCGCCGCGACAGAGGTATCGGTATAAGAAGTAGCCGAAGTCGTGGCGATCTGGGAGAAGTTGGTGCAACCGGTTCCGGTGCATCTCTCGATGGAATACTGGCTGATCAAACCGCCCGATTCGGATGCTACGTTCCACGCCAGTTTCCCGGTTTGAGTCGCCGTGAAGTTGGAAACAACCTGCGGGATGATCGGGCTGAACGTAAGCGTATTCGAATAGGCGCTGAACGTTCCCACGCTATTTTGCGCGCGGACTCTATAGTTGTAAATCGTTCCCGCAGCGATGGCTGTGTCTGAATAGCTCAGAGACGTGCTCGGAATGCTGGCGATCTGGCTGAAACTCGTGCAGCCCAGGCCCACGCATCTTTCCACATTGTAATTCGCGATGATACCGCCCGTGGAAGCGGTCCAGGACAGAGTGGTTTGCGTGAGCATGGGAGAGATAGCCGCCGTAACGCTCTGCCAGAAGTCGCTGGTGGTGGCGGTAAAATAGGAATTGTAGCTGCCCACACTTGCAGCCGCTTGTGTTTCAGCGCTGAAGTTGTTTCCCGTGGACGCCAGCTGGGATGTGTATCCGGTCCCCGCCGTATACGTATTGTTCCCATATCCCTTCACAATGCCAAGGATCAAATCGTTGGGCTGAGACGTTGTCAACGGAGCGCTGGAGATGTACTTGGAAAGAGTCCCGTTGTCGCCGGTGATGGGGCTGTAGGTGTCGATCGGAGAGTAGATGTTGTCTCCAGCAACAGCGACGATGGATGCCACCAGCGGCTCAGTCTGGCTGAGCGTTACCGTTATGGTGTGGCCTGCTCCGGTTTTTGCGTTGGGAACATAGAAGAACTCGCCTTCCATGGGGTAAGAAGGATTCCCGACTTTATAGGCGGGACCCGCCAATGGAATCCAGGTGTTGCCGTAGGTGTCCGTAATCGTAAAGACCGTCGCATTGTGGCAGCCCAGGAACATGAGGAGAAGATCTGCCCCGGTGCTGTTGAAGGCTGCCGTAGTGAACGAAGTGCCGGCGGTCGCATTGTAATATTGCTGACCGGCTACATAGGTCGGGGCTGCGGTTCCTGCCAGGACCCCTGCAAAGCTGCCTGGGGGCGTAACCACTACCACCTGACTCGAATAAGTGTACCCGTTCGTGAGGCTGCCGCTCTGCGCGCCTACCGTCACGGTGACTGTCACCGCGCCCGCATTGCCTACCGGCGTGGTCGCCGTGATCGTCGTGCTGTTCACTACCACCACGCTCGTCGCCGCCGTACCTCCGAACGTCACCGTCGCTCCTGAAAGGAAGTTCGTGCCGGTGATGGTCACCGACGCGCCGCCTGCCGTCGGTCCCGTGTTGGGATTCACATTTGTCACAGTCGGTGGCGCTATGTATGTAAATCCTGTGGCCAAGCTGCCACCGAGCCCGCTGGTGTTGGTCACCGTCACGGCCACCGTCCCGGCGCTTTCTGCAGGCGTGGTCGCCGTGATCGTCGTCGCATTCGCCACCACCACGTTCGTCGCCGATCCGCTCCCGAACGTCACCGTCGCACCCGAAGCAAAGTTCGTACCGGTGATCGTCACCGACATTCCGCCGGCGAGGCCTCCGTTACTCGGGTTAACGCTGGTTACCGTCGGCGGCGTTATGTAGGTGTACCCGCTTGCCAAGCTGCTGGCCTCGCCGCCCGGGTCGGTCACAGTCACCGTCGCTACACCCGCGCTACCCGCAGGTGTCGTCGCCGTGATCGTCGTACTATTCACCACCACCACGTTCGTCGCCGATCCACTCCCGAACGTCACCGTCGCGCCCGAAGCAAAGTTCGTACCCGTGATCGTTACGGCCGTTCCACCAGCCGTCGTTCCCGTGTTCGGATTTACACTGCCGACCGTGGGTGTCGGGCCAGACGAAAACGTGGCCATCTGCATTACCCACGGCCCCGATGCCGTCAGCGTCGCCGTCGCACTGTTGCTCCCCGCCGCCGTCACGATCTTGTCTTCCGCAATGTCGCCGTTCGGCGTCGTGATGATTCGCGAGGTAAACCCGGTCCCTGCCGCTCCGTTCAGCGTCGACACCGTGTTCGCTCCGAAGATGAGCTCGTTCGCGCCAGTGGTTGTCGCCGCTCCGCTGCTCGCCGATGCACTGTTCCCGCTCGCTCCAGCCGTCACATCCAGCGTCGTCACTCCCCGGTACTCCAAGATCCGCACGTCCGGATATGCCGCCGCCGCGCTGAACGTCACCGTCACCGTGTTGCTCCCGCCCACGATGTTCGAAGCGTAGTAGATCGACTGCTGTAACCCTGTCCCGGCCGTCGGCCCTACCGCCAGCACATAGTTATTCCCTGCGCTGTCTTTCACCGACTGCACCGTCGACGTCGTGTCGTTCCAGCCCACCACCACGATGTTCAGGTCTCCCGCCGTCTGTGCCGCCGGATACGTCACCGGCACGCTCGCCGTCGGTGTTTGCGGTGTCGCCGCCGCCACCTGTCCGAATGCAATGGCAATCGAACCCGTATAGGTGAACCCATTCGCCAGGCTCCCGCTCTGACTGCCCACCGTGACAGTGACGGTTACCGCGCCCGCACTCCCGGAAGCCGGCGTCGTCGCCGTGATCGTGGTACTGTTCACCACTGTCACGCCTGTCGCCGCTGTGCTTCCGAACTTCACCGTCGCTCCCGTGGCGAAGTTCGTTCCCGAAATCGTCACCGCTGTACCACCTGCTACCGGCCCGCTGTTCGGGCTTACGCTGCTCACCGTCGGCACAACTGCATAAGTGAACCCGTTCGTCAGGCTCCCGCTCTGCGACCCAACGTTGGTTACCGTCACCGTCACCGCACCTGCGCTGCCCGCAGGCGTCGTCGCGGTGATCGTCGTCGCATTCACCACCACCACGTTCGTCGCCGATCCGCTCCCGAACGTCACCGTCGCTCCCGCCGCGAAGTTCGTCCCGGTGATCGTCACCGATGTCCCGCCGGCCGTCGTCCCCGTGTTCGGACTCACGCTGCTGACCGTCGGCACACCAATGTAGGTGAACCCGTTCGTCAGGCTTCCGCTCTGCCCGCCCACGGTCACGGTGACGGTTACCACACCCGCACTCCCCGCCGGCGTGGTCGCCGTGATCGTCGTCGCGTTCACCACCACCACGTTCGTCGCCGCCGCACTTCCGAACATCACCGTAGCCCCGGAGGCGAAGTTCGTACCCGTGATGGTCACCGACGTTCCGCCTGCCACCGGCCCACTGTTCGGGCTTACGCTGCTCACCGTCGGGGTAACCACATAGGTGTATCCGTTCGTCAGGCTTCCGCTCTGCCCGCTCACGGTCACGGTGACGGTTACCGCACCCGCACTCCCCGCCGGCGTCGTCGCCGTGATCGTCGTCGCGTTCACTACCACCACGTTCGTCGCTGACCCGCTTCCGAACTTCACCGCCGTACCTGACACGAAGTTCGTACCGGTGATCGTTACCGCCGTTCCGCCAGCCGTCGATCCCGTGTTCGGACTCACGCTGCTCACCGTCGGCGGCGCCACATACGTGAAACCATTGGTCAGGTTCCCGCTCTGACCACCTGTGTTGGTCACCGTCACCGTCACCGCACCCGCACTCCCTGCCGGCGTCGTCGCCGTGATCGTCGTACTGCTCACTACCGTCACGTTCGTCGCCGCCGCACTCCCGAACGTCACCGTCGCCCCGGTGGCAAAGTTCGTACCGGTGATCGTCACGGCCGTTCCACCCGCCGTCGATCCCGTGCTCGGACTCACACTACTCACCGTCGGCGCCACCACATACATGTACCCGTTCGTCAGGCTCCCGCTCTGCGAACCTATGTTGGTCACCGTCACGTTTACCGCGCCCGCGCTTCCCGCCGGGGTCGTCGCCGTGATCGACGTGCTGCTCACTACCGTCACGTTCGTCCCTGCTGTGCTTCCAAATGTCACCGTAGCGCCCGCCGCAAAGTTCGTCCCCGTGATGGTTACTGTTGTCCCACCCGACGTAGACCCACTACTCGGACTTACACTCGTAACCGTCGGCGGCACCGTGTAGGTATACCCGTTCGTCAGGCTTCCGCTCTGCCCGCTCACCGTCACGGTGACCGTCGCCGCACCCGAACTCCCCGCCGGCGTGGTCGCGGTGAGCGTCGTTGCGTTCACCACCACCACGTTCGTCGCTGCCGCCGTTCCAAATGTCACCGTCGCACCCGAAGCAAAGTTCGTACCCGTAATCGTCACCGACGTCCCACCCGCCGTCGTCCCGCCGTTCGGACTCACGCTGCTCACCGTCGGCGGCGCCACGTACGTAAACCCGCTCGCCAAGCTCCCGCTCTGGCCTCCCACCGTCACCGTCACCGACGCCGCGCCCGCGCTACCCACAGGCGTGGTCGCCGTGATCGTCGTCGCATTCACCACCACGACGTTCGTCGCCGATCCGCTCCCGAACGTCACCGTCGCGCCCGCCGCAAAGTTCGTTCCAGTAATCGTCACTGACGTTCCGCCGGCCGTCGATCCGGTGTTTGGACTCACGCTACTCACCGTCGGCACCGGCCCGGTCACCGCCGCGAACGTGGCCATCTGCATTACCCACGGCCCCGATGCCGTCAGCGTCGCCGTCGCACTGTTGCTCCCCGCCGCCGTCACGATCTTGTCTTCCGCAATGTCGCCGTTCGGCGTCGTGATGATTCGCGAGGTAAACCCGGTCCCTGCCGCTCCGTTCAGCGTCGACACCGTGTTCGCTCCGAAGATGAGCTCGTTCGCGCCAGTGGTTGTCGCCGCTCCGCTGCTCGCCGATGCACTGTTCCCGCTCGCTCCAGCCGTCACATCCAGCGTCGTCACTCCCCGGTACTCCAAAATCCGCACGTCCGGATATGCCGCCGCCGCGCTGAACGTCACCGTCACCGTGTTGCTCCCGCCCACGATGTTCGAAGCGTAGTAGATCGACTGCTGTAACCCTGTCCCGGCCGTCGGCCCTACCGCCAGCACATAGTTATTCCCTGCGCTGTCTTTCACCGACTGCACCGTCGACGTCGTGTCGTTCCAGCCCACCACCACGATGTTCAGGTCTCCCGCCGTCTGTGCCGCCGGATACGTCACCGGCACGCTCGCCGTCGGTGTTTGCGGTGTCGCCGCCGCCACCTGTCCGAATGCAATGGCAATCGAACCCGTATAGGTGAACCCATTCGCCAGGCTCCCGCTCTGACTGCCCACCGTGACAGTGACGGTTACCGCGCCCGCACTCCCGGAAGCCGGCGTCGTCGCCGTGATCGTGGTACTGTTCACCACTGTCACGCCTGTCGCCGCTGTGCTTCCGAACTTCACCGTCGCTCCCGTGGCGAAGTTCGTTCCCGAAATCGTCACCGCTGTACCACCTGCTACCGGCCCGCTGTTCGGGCTTACGCTGCTCACCGTCGGCACAACTGCATAAGTGAACCCGTTCGTCAGGCTCCCGCTCTGCGACGCAACGTTGGTTACCGTCACCGTCACCGCACCTGCGCTGCCCGCAGGCGTCGTCGCGGTGATCGTCGTCGCATTCACCACCACCACGTTCGTCGCCGATCCGCTCCCGAACGTCACCGTCGCTCCCGCCGCGAAGTTCGTCCCGGTGATCGTCACCGATGTCCCGCCGGCCGTCGTCCCCGTGTTCGGACTCACGCTGCTGACCGTCGGCACACCAATGTAGGTGAACCCGTTCGTCAGGCTTCCGCTCTGCCCGCCCACGGTCACGGTGACGGTTACCACACCCGCACTCCCCGCCGGCGTGGTCGCCGTGATCGTCGTCGCGTTCACCACCACCACGTTCGTCGCCGCCGCACTTCCGAACATCACCGTAGCCCCGGAGGCGAAGTTCGTACCCGTGATGGTCACCGACGTTCCGCCTGCCACCGGCCCACTGTTCGGGCTTACGCTGCTCACCGTCGGGGTAACCACATAGGTGTATCCGTTCGTCAGGCTTCCGCTCTGCCCGCTCACGGTCACGGTGACGGTTACCGCACCCGCACTCCCCGCCGGCGTCGTCGCCGTGATCGTCGTCGCGTTCACTACCACCACGTTCGTCGCTGACCCGCTTCCGAACTTCACCGCCGTACCTGACACGAAGTTCGTACCGGTGATCGTTACCGCCGTTCCGCCAGCCGTCGATCCCGTGTTCGGACTCACGCTGCTCACCGTCGGCGGCGCCACATACGTGAAACCATTGGTCAGGTTCCCGCTCTGACCACCTGTGTTGGTCACCGTCACCGTCACCGCACCCGCACTCCCTGCCGGCGTCGTCGCCGTGATCGTCGTACTGCTCACTACCGTCACGTTCGTCGCCGCCGCACTCCCGAACGTCACCGTCGCCCCGGTGGCAAAGTTCGTACCGGTGATCGTCACGGCCGTTCCACCCGCCGTCGATCCCGTGCTCGGACTCACACTACTCACCGTCGGCGCCACCACATACATGTACCCGTTCGTCAGGCTCCCGCTCTGCGAACCTATGTTGGTCACCGTCACGTTTACCGCGCCCGCGCTTCCCGCCGGGGTCGTCGCCGTGATCGACGTGCTGCTCACTACCGTCACGTTCGTCCCTGCTGTGCTTCCAAATGTCACCGTAGCGCCCGCCGCAAAGTTCGTCCCCGTGATGGTTACCGCCGTCCCACCTGACGTCGATCCACTACTCGGACTTACACTCGCAATCGTCGGCGAACCAACGTAGGTGAATCCACCCGCCAGACTCCCACTCAAACCACCGGTGTTGGTTACTATTACCGTCGCTGCGCCCGCTGTACCCGGCGGGTTCGTCACTGGCGTCGTCGCCGTGATCGTCGTGCTGTTCACCACCGTCACGTTCGTCGCTGACGTCTCCTGCCGCGACTGAAACTCAAACATCACGGTCGCGCCCGCCGCGAAGCCTGTCCCAGTAATCGTTACTGTCGTTCCGCCCGCCACCGGGCCGCTATTCGGACTCACGCTGCTCACCGTCGGCGGCGCCACGTACGTAAACCCACTCGCCAGACTCCCGCTCTGACCGCCCACCGTCACCGTCACCGTCGCTGCACCCGCGCTACCCGCAGGGGTCGCCGCCGTAATCGTCGTACTATTCACCACCACCACGTTCGTCGCTGAACCACTGCCGAACGTCAGCGTCGCGCCCGTAGCAAAGTTCGTACCCGTGATCGTTACGGCCGTTCCACCAGCCGTCGTTCCCGTGTTTGGACTCACGCTACTCACCGTCGGCACCGGCCCGGTCACCGCCGCGAACGTGGCCATCTGCATTACCCACGGCCCCGATCCCGTCAGCGTTGCCGTCGCACTGTTGCTCCCCGCCGTCGTCACGATCTTGTCTTCCGCAATGTCGCCGTCCGGCGTCGTGATGATTCGCGACGTAAACCCCGTCCCCGCCGCCGAGTTCCCCGTCGATACCGTGTTCGCTCCGATGATCAGTTCATTCGCAACCGTCGTCGTCGCCGCTCCGCTGCTCGCCGATGCGCTGTTCCCGCTCGCTCCAGCCGTCACATCCAGCGTTGTCACTCCCCGGTACTCCAAGATCCGCACGTCTGGATATGCCGCCGCCGCGCTGAACGTCACCGTCACCGTGTTGCTCCCGCCCACGATGTTCGAAGCGTAGTAGATCGACTGCTGTAACCCTGTCCCGGCCGTCGGCCCTACCGCCAGCACATAGTTATTCCCTGCGCTGTCTTTCACCGACTGCACCGTCGACGTCGTGTCGTTCCAACCCACCACCACGATGTTCAGGTCTCCCGCCGTCTGTGCCGCCGGATACGTCACCGGCACGCTCGCCGTCGGTGTTTGCGGTGTCGCCGCCGCCACCTGTCCGAATGCAATGGCAATCGAACCCGTATAGGTGAACCCATTCGCCAGGCTCCCGCTCTGACTGCCCACCGTGACAGTGACGGTTACCGCCCCCGCACTCCCGGAAGCCGGCGTCGTCGCCGTGATCGTGGTACTGTTCACCACTGTCACGCCTGTCGCCGCTGTGCTTCCGAACTTCACCGTCGCTCCCGTGGCGAAGTTCGTTCCCGAAATCGTCACCGACGTGCCGCCTGCTACCGGCCCGCTGTTCGGGCTTACGCTGCTCACCGTCGGCACAACTGCATAAGTGAACCCGTTCGTCAGGCTCCCGCTCTGCGACCCGACGTTGGTCACCGTCACCGTTACCGCGCCCGCGCTCCCCGCAGGCGTCGTCGCCGTCATCGTCGTGCTATTCACCACCACCACGTTCGTCGCCGCCGCACTTCCGAACGTCACCGTCGCTCCCGTGGCAAAGTTCGTTCCCGTGATCGTGACTGATGTCCCACCAGACGTCGAACCCGTATTCGGGCTCACACTGGTGACCGTTGGAGGTGCTACGTAGGTATATCCGTTCGTCAGGCTCCCGCTCTGCCCGTTCACCGTCACCGTCACGCTCACTGCTCCGATGCTCCCTGCCGGCGTCGTCGCCGTGATCGTCGTGCTATTCACCACCGTCACGTTCGTCGCCGCCGCACTTCCGAACATCACCGTAGCCCCGGAGGCGAAGTTCGTACCCGTGATGGTCACCGACGTTCCGCCTGCCACCGGCCCGTTGTTCGGGCTTACGCTGCTCACCGTCGGCACAACTGCATAAGTGAACCCGTTAGCTAGGCTCCCGCTCTGCCCGTTCACCGTCACCGTCACGCTCACTGCTCCGACGCTCTCTGCCGGTGTCGTCGCCGTGATCGTCGTACTATTCACCACCACCACGTTCGTCGCTGACCCGCTCCCGAACGTCACCGTCGCACCTGACGCGAAGTTCGTACCCGTGATCGTCACAGACGTACCACCCGAAGTCGAACCTGTGTTCGGACTCACACCGCTCACCGTCGGCGGCGCAAGGTAGGTGTACCCGTTCATCAGGCTCCCGCTCTGCCCGCCGGCGTTGGTCACCGTGACCGTCACTGCGCCCGCGGTCCCTACAGGTGTCGTCGCCGTGATCGTCGTCGCGTTCACCACCACCACGTTCGTCGCTGAACTACTGCCGAACGTCACCGTCGCGCCCGTGGCGAAATCGATTCCTGTAATCGTGACTGCTGTCCCGCCCGCCGTCGTTCCGCTGCTCGGACTGATGCTGCTTATAAAGGGAATTTGGCTAACAGCGGCGGACTTAAAGGTGACTACCTGGTCGACCCACACTCCAGATGCGTTCAGGGGTGCCCAAGAGTGATAGCTACCCGGAACATTGACCAAGCGATCCGCCGCAATGTCTGAGTCCGGCGAAGTGATGACTCTGGGAGTGAACGGTGCGCCCGCCATGACGGTGGTGTTGCTGGAAACCATGCCCGCCCCGACAACCAGTTCGTTAGCCGCGGTTGTTGTGACGAATCCGCTATCGGAAATGTTGCTGTTCCCACTTGCGCCAGCAGATACGTCCAGAGGATTTGATGTGGCCACTCCGCTGTATTCAAGGATTCTCACATCTGGTTTGGTCGCACCTTGATTGAACGTGACTGTTACGGTGTTGCTGCCGCCAGCGATGTTCTTCGCGTAGTAAATGGATTGCCGCAAATTCGTGCCGGAGGTCGGTCCGATCGCCAGCGAATATGCGTTTCCGGCAGCATCGGTGACGGACTGCACGGTAGCTGAAGCGTCATTCCATCCGACGATTACGACGTTGAGGTCAGTTGCCGTCTGTGAACTTGGATATGCCACAGAAACAGACGAGGTCGTTGATTGTGGAGTGGCAGAGGCCACCTGAATGAAGCGAATTCCTTGAAATGCAGGGGGATTCAAGCCGTAGACTTGCAGCTGACCGGAAAATGAACTTACATAAACCTTGCCATTGGAGATCGTGGGGGGAACGTACTTCGCATAACCGCCCACGTCATCGCGTGTCAGGTCTTGCGTGCTGTCCCACAGCTCGCTAGTAAGATTGGTAGCGTCGAACGCGCGAACTACACCAGGCACTTGAATTCCCGACGCCCACTGGGAAAGTGACGAGGAAGTCCACACGATCCCAGTGCCCGATTGGCTCCCGTTGGCAGACACAGAAACGGCCGCTGCATTGGATTCTCCTGCACTATTTTGAATCGTGCTTTCTGAAACCGGAGTGGTCGCGAATTTGGTTCCGTTGAACTGGAAGGCCTTCAGATAATCCGCTGGCGCCCATACATACACAACCGGCCCATTGTTCGGGCTGTCCCAATAGACAGGCGAGCTGAAAAATTCATACGAAGGTGATACTGAGAACTCCTGAACGTCGTTGTCCACGCTGGTGTTGTATTCGCCCATGCTACCTGTATTTGTGTTTACGACCCGAAAAATCCCGTCCTTACCCATGCCCACGAGTAGCGAAGTTCCAGGCATGAGCATGGGTCCCCCGGACCCTAAATCAACGTTCCCGGAATCAAGAGATGCCTGATTGAATGGCGTAAAGTAGTCTGCGATGGTCAAACTTGAGCCACTAAATTTGAGGAACGAGTCGCCATAATCCTTGCCACCGCTATTGGCGTTGAAGTCGCCATTTGCTGTCATGATATAGACATTGCCGGACGCATCGGCAACTGGACCTTGTCCTGAGGACCACACTCCTCCCTCGCTGCCATTTGGAGTTATGCTGATTATTGTTTCCTGCTGCAACGTGGAAGCGTTGTATGTCATGAACCAGCCGTGGTACGTGCCAATATCGCCGACAGAACCGAAGCCAATATAAAGCACGCCATTTAACAAAAGCAGTGACGGCCGTTGATGATGATAAGCGGGCTCGAATGTCAGAACGCCACCCACGCTTCCGTTTCCAGTTCCGCTTACTTGTCCGACGATCTCGGTCGGTCCGCCGAGTCGTTCGGCGCCGGTGATCAGATCCAAAGCATGAAGATAATCGTGATACGTGCTGTCGCTGGTGTTCTTGGTGCGGCTCACGACATAAATGATTCCGGCGGTGGTGTCAATTACAGGCGTGCTGGTGATACCGATCTCGGGGCTAATGTCGTAGTAGGGGCAGTCTGCGGGATTCGTGTCCCCTGTGAGAATGCAGATATCCTGACTCGGCACAGGTGTGCCCAGGTTCACTTGCCACAGGGGCGCCGGTTCGTTGGGGTTGTCCGCATCGAATGCATAAACGCTATTGTGCTGGGTGGCAACGTAGATAACGTTGTGGGTGGCACCCTGAATGGTTAGTCCGGGAACGTAGAGCGGCTGGGCGTAAATGAAACCGTCCACTGTGCGCCAGAATACCTTTCCGAAATTGCTTTGATTCACCGTGGACGTGTTGAGAAGAGTTTCCTGGAGGTTCTGCCCGGTGCGCGCATTGTCGTTGTGCTGTGTCAGAACCGGGACCTGGCCCATAGCGGGGATTCCGCTGAAGAGGATCAGCATAAACACGCCGAGCTTTGTCAGGCGCAATGTCAGTTTTCTCACTTCCGCTTCCTCCGAAATTCGTGTCAACCGGCCATGCCTGCTATTGGGCAAACCTGCAGGGTCCGAACTGGTGATGCAGACTTAGTGGTCATATCCCCGATGTTTGTATTGCCACTTCGCGAAGGGATCCAGGCCCGAGTCAATGGTTACCAGAGGCGCGACTCATTACTGGCGATGATTGCTGCTCTCAGCAAACCTTCGATAACCTAAATGGCTTTGGGCCGAGACTATCTGCTGAGACGATCGCCGAAGTCACCCCCGTTAAGGAAACTTGTCTACTCCCAATTCTAAGGAGGGACAGTTTGGTCAGAACTGTGCAATCGGACACCCAATTTGGGGACGCCAAATGGTCCCTGATTCTGAAGCAAACCTAAGTAAAGAAAGGAGTTCTTGGAGGGTAACGTCTCGGTGATTGAGCTAGGAAATGGCCGCCAGAGAAAAGCACTGTCGGCAAAGAGAAGAACGTTGCCCACTCTTGGCAATAAGATACGAGCGCGCTTCGGGAGGCGAGCGTGGAGATGTGCTTTCCAAGGTGCCCTGAGCTGCTTTGAGGCGCGGATTTGCGGCCGAAAACAGAAATGCGCGTGACTGAGTCCGTAACCTTTGCGCCGAATTTGTTTTTTTGCGGCGAAGATCCAAACAGGAAGCAAGTGGTCAAAATTTTGTTCAGGGAACTCCGCGGCCAACACCTTCTTGAAGAGTGGAGTTCAATTGCTTTTGCGTTGATACCTGGGTGCCTTCCGAAAATTGGAAGGCCGCGGCGTAGCGAAGTTTCCAATCGGGTCTGCGTTTGTCCAAAGGTTCCAGCCCGACGTAATGTCCCGGCCACAATTGCCGCAACCACTTGTCGCCGTTGTGAATCTCCTCAAGCAACTCTTCCGCAGGCTTCCAACCGAGTTCGCGCGCGACCTCGGTCCGAACGTCCAGGTCGATGCCAGCCACGAACAGGTGGCCTCGTGGAGACACCAGACGAGCAATGTTGCGCAAGCATCTGTCGGCCGGCCCGGGGGCCATGTGACAAAGAAAATTGTTGGCGACCACGATATCTTGCATTCCGAATCTTTCAACTATTCCGGGATCACCGACGTCTCCGACATGCCATCTAATCCCCTCTCGAATCCACGGTTTGACCTTAACCACGTCGCCTTCGCGATCAAAGACGGCGGTGATTTCGTCGCGGGACATGCGTTCGAGCAGCGCGGGATCCGAAAGATTGGAAGAGTTCACGGAGGGGCCCACAGGGTAAGCGCCGCCCTTGGCAAATTCCACCACTCCGCTGGAGATGTCCACGGCTTGCAACTGAAGCTTCAAATCCGGCCGGGCCGATTTGATGGTCCACGCTATCGAATAGACCTCGGCGCCGGCGCTGCAGCCCAAAACCGCCAACCGCAGGGTCTCGCCTTGCTCTTTTCGCTCCGCGATGCGCCGAATCAATTCCAGGGCGGGGCGATTGCGGAAAAAGCAGGTTCCGAGCCCTTGCGCGCGGTCGCCCTTCATGCGCACCAGCTTATTGAGCAGCCCTCCATAGAAGCGAATGGGACGAAGATTGGTAAAGGTCGCAGGAAGCTTATCCCAAAGATTCTGGTTGAGACGGAAATAAAAGCGGGCGGGAGACTTTCCGAGGACTTGGAAACCAAGGAGTTTCGATTGCCAGGAAACGCCGTTGCCGGGCTCGAATCGGACATTTTGTGGAGTCACATCAGGGTTCCATTTCGTGGCCGTATCATTGCCGGCAAACCAGCGAGGACTCATGAACGCGATAAGTCTCATTGCTCCCGAGTAAGAGTATTCCATTCCGGGAGGGACTTCGATCACCATGCCCGGGCCAACCTCGTGCCGCTGACCGGCTATGGTGAAATAACCGCTTCCCGAAAGCAGGTAATAGATCCGGGTAATCTCGCGGCTGATCTGAAACGTGTCGTGACCCTGGGCCGCATCGATGTAGCACACCTCCACGTCCGGGTCATTCAGGGGGCCGAAGATATAGCCGGTCAGGCCGGTGTCGGTAAACGAAGCTGACGCCGGCAACGGGTACACATAGCGTATTTTCTTCGATTGCTTCCACATTTATTTTTGCACAAATCCCAGTTTCAAATTCTCAACCATTCATTCCGCCGAGCATCTTGGATCCGCAGCAACCCCGTAGAGCAGTGACGGAGCGACTAAGAGATCTCCTAGAGCAGGAGGCCGTCGAATTGTTTTGCCAACCTCGCGGCGTAACCATTCACAGCAGCTGCGGATTTACGCCTGATTTCCGCCCTGCCTTCAACCACGCAGCGAAAGGCTTCCATCAGCCAGTCGGCATCGAAGTGCTCGATGTTGGCGTTAAAACGTTCCTGCCCCGCGGCTTGCATGGCAGAGTCCATTTTCTTGTGATAGCTAAGCGAGATGACCGGTTTTCCAAGTACCTGGGAAAAAATAATGCCGTGAAATTTCGAAGTTACCACGAAGTCGAACTCCGCCATTTCCCGGAGAACGTCCTTTACATCGCCGCTCGTGCTAAGGGAGACCCGCTCGAACAACTCGGGTGACACTTGCGAGTGTAAGGCGGCCGTCATATCCGCGATGACAAGTTTGTCCAAGCTGGCTTCCGTCGTGAAGATGCGCAGCTGGTAGCCCCGTTCCAAAAGCCAAGCGGAAAAGTTTACGATTTTCTTGAGGTAGTCGCGATAAACCGCTTCGTCCTTTCGGGCCCAGTTTCTTGGATCGCAAAAACCGATGGGATTGATGCCCACGAGCGCCATCGTCGCATCGCGCGTGACACCGTTCTCAGCCAGCTCCACTTCGAGTCCGTAAGCGAGATCCGGATTGACATGCGTCTCGGCCTTCACTCCCAGGTGGCGCACCAATTCCCGCGAATCTTCGTCCCGGAAAGACCGGTAGTCGGCCATCTGAACCGCCTGCTTTGCGAACCATTTGCTCAGCCAATGATCCAGAGGTCCGGCTCCGACATTCAGAAAGTACAGTTTCTTGCCCGCAAGCTTGGCGAGCAGACAGAAGCGGAAAATCGCGTAAGGGTGAGACCACGGACCGCGCCACAAGTCGCTCAGTTGCCCGCCGCCGGAGATCACCAGGATGTCGAGCCCGCTCACGGCCTTGTAGCAACTCACCCAAAACTTTGCGTCTCGCCCGCACTCCAGAATCGATTTCGCGAATCTAGAAAGGAAAGGGATACGCTTCAGGACGGATTTTAGTCCTTGTTTCGCGCCATTCCTGCCCGCAGCCGGGGCTTCCGTGTTTGCGGAGTTCGGATACCACCAACGGATGGGATAGCAAGGAATGCCATGCCTTGCCGTGGTGTCAGCGGGAACGAAGGAAAACCCGATGAGCTGCGCGCCCGGGAGGCGCTTCCGGATGTTTGCGATGGCCACATCCTGGCTGGCCGCGTCGCCCAGGTTGCCGTAGCCCATGTGATCGAAGAGGCCAATCTTCGGGGAATTTCCGTTTGCCGGGATCATACAGCGTCGCTTATTTTTCCCGTGCCGGGGTTTGCGGTGCCGGCGGCAACAGGGTCGCTCCACTCATATTCTTTGTGAGCCCGCGGCGCATTTTGATCCGCAGATGTCAGGAATCTTTTGGCCGTGGAACCCGGATTCATGGCCAGGCCCCAAACGGATGCCAGCGCTCCAAAGAACACACGTGGCCACTGAAAGCCAACGCCCGCTTCGATCAGCTTCGCTTTGTGATAGGCCAATGGTTTTCCGCGGCCACGCAGCAGGCACTTGCCAAGGAATTTGTAATACTCGGACATGTGCTCCCGCATCTGGCGGTCCAACTCATTCTTGCTGAGATAGCCCGGGCCATGAACGTGCAGGACCTGGAGGGTGCCCGCGAGATGGGTTTGCAGATCTTCCGACGTGGAGCGCAGCGATTCTATCCTCACCCTTGTGTAAGTGAGCATCTGATGGACAAATCCAAAATCGCAGTTCTTGAGCAGCGCGAAACACACTTCCGTATCCGCGTGAATATTTTTTTCGTTAAAGAAAGCGGCTTTCTGCCGCACCAGATCAGAACGGTAAACAATCGCGTTGCCCGACTCAAACACAAAGAGGCGGTCCAAAAAATGCCGGCGGCAGATTTCTCGGCCGTCGAACCTCGTCCGTTGGTACGGCAGGCCCGCGCATTTTACTTCCATCCCCTGCAAGACATAGGCTCCGACAATGCCTACCGACGGGTATTTCTCGGCTACGGCCACCATTCGCTCGATGCATTCGGGAAAAATCCAATCATCCGCAAAGACCAGTTTGCAATACTTGCTGGCCGGAGAGATTTGACGAAGCGCCGTATTGTGGTTGGCAATTACCGGCAGGAACTCCTGGTTGTCGTGAATGCGAATCCGGGGGTCCCGCGCGGCATACCGGCGCGCGATTTCCATTGTCTGATCCGTGCTGCAGTTATTGACGATGATGTATTCCCAATTCTGATAAGTTTGCGCAAGAATGCTTTCGATGCATTCGACAAAATATTCCTCGCCGTTATACACCGGCGTCACGATGCTAACCAAAGGTTGTGGGTCTGGATTCATGGTTTAGGAAGACCGCGAAGTTTCCTGGCCGCTTTTGTCCTTGAGCCGAGATTCTTGCTCCCGAAACCAGAAGATGGTATTCCGCAATCCGGTTTCCAACGAAGTTCGCGGCTTCCATCCAAGTTGACCATAAGTCCGCTGGATGTCCGCAACGCGTTCCTGCTCCATGGGTCGGTCGGGCAGAGCTCCGAATGCAGCATGAACTTCGCTGCCCATGAGTTGCGCAATCTGCAAAGCGACGTCGCGCAGTTCGGTCAAATGACCGGAACCCAGGTCGACGGTGCCGCCGAGCACGTCCTGTGATGTGGCGCAAGCGAGCAAACCCTCGATGACATCATCGATGTAGATCCAGTCCACCTTGCGTTCCCCGGAGCTGAGTTTCGGGGATTCGCCGGCGAGCAGTGAGGAGATGACGTAGGGCACAAAGCGGGTAACCGGCTGCTCTCCCGGCCCGTAAACCATGAAGATGCGCGTGTTTACGACGGGCGTTTTGTACAAAGCGTGAAACATCCGGCCATAAGCGCGTATCGCCGATTTCGAAGCGGCGTAGGGTGAACTGCAAACCTCAGAGGCCCCTTCGACCGGCTCTTCCAGTGAGCCCGCCAGCACGATGCGGCCGGACGCGATCTCCGTCAACGCAACCAGCAGATTCACGGTTACTTGCAGGTTGTGTTCGAGTGTCGGCAGGACGACTTGGACGCCGCGCCCGCCGGTAACGCAGCCGGCCAGGTGAAATATCGCCTCCGGCCGGACTGAAGCGAGCAAGTCGCGAGTCGCCTGGGCGTCGCGGAGGTCGGCGCGCCACCAACGGATCCCAGCGCTTTCGTCCGAGCGAGCATTCCGCGAGACTGCGTGTACTTCCACGGTGTCTCTTTGCAACCGCCGGCATAACTGTGCGCCGATGTGGCCGGTTGCACCGGTAACCAGAACTTTTCGCATCGTTCGAAGCAACCCACCTCTCCGGTAAATAATGCGTGCCGGGCGCTAAGCCGAAACCAGCCCTTTTTCTTTGACCGCCGCAGGCGCGCGCACTCCCCGCAGGATATCCAGGTAAAGGGATTTTTGTCCCGCAACAAACAAAAGCAATCCAAGAAATACGCCGAAAAGCACACTGCTTTCCAGGAACAGCCGCGGTAAGGGCGAAAGGAACTGGCCACCGGCCCTGCCCACGATGTAGGCCAGGCCGCCTGCCAGGATACCCGAAGCCAGTGGCCGGCTGACCGTCAACAGAATATCCCGGAGAGAAATTCCAGTTCCATGCACGCACCAGGCGATATGCGGAATGACCCACAACGTCATCACCACGGAATACGCGAGGGCCACACCCTTGGGTCCGTAAGGCAATCCCAGGGCGTAACCCACGATAATGAGGGGCGCAAAGACAGAAGCAATTCTCAAGCTGCGCTTGACAAGTCCCAGCGAGAACAACAGCCACCCCAGGGGATTGATGATCGCGAAGATCAATATCGTGGGAGCCAGCAAGCGAAAGATAGGCGCGGCCTCACCCCACTTCGAACCAAGGAGCACGCGGATGATGTCGTCGGAAAAAAGAGCGCAGGCGATGGTGATGGGAATGGTCAAACCAAGGACTAGAGAGTAGCCCTTTAGGAAATAGCTCTTGAGGCGCTCGAGATCGTGCTGCAGCCGCGACAATGCCGAAAACGCAACCTCGCCGACCGCCGTGTTCAGGTTGTCCGTGGGAATATTGATGAGCTGGTAGGCGCGGCCGTAAATTCCGATGGCATCGGCGCCCCAGTAGCGGCCGATCATAATCTTCTCGGCATTATAAGCAAGGTATGCCAGGAGGCTGTTCAGCGTAAGCGTGCCGCCGAAATGCATCAGAGAACGAATTCCGGCTCTTCTTCTAGGTTTTCCGGGAATCCAACCGGCCGCCATCCAGAAACCGATCGTGGCCACAAAAGGAGAGATGATCGTCATGGCCACCAGTGCCCAGTATCCATAGCCGGCTTTAGCCCCGGCGATGCCGACGATCGTGCCCACCGCCAGGCTGACCGTGCTGATCACCGCCATCGTGGTAAACCGCATCTGGCGCTGGAGAAGCACCGAGTGCTGGATCCCCGCGGCATTGAACAGGAACCCCAACGCCATCACCGTGCTGACAGCAACCAACCGGGGCTGATGGTAGAAAGCCGCGATAGCCGGCGCCATAGCTACAGTCAGAAGCGTGAGCAGGACGCCCACTAGCAGGTTGATCCAAAAAAGTGTTGAGATTTGCTCTTCGGTAATCTCGGCACGCTGAATGGCGGCGGACGAGAGTCCGAAATCCCTGAACAGGCTCAAGACTCCCGTGAAGGCTGCCACCATTCCGACGAGTCCGTAATCTTCCGGCCCGAGGAGGCGCGCCAAAATCATCAAGGAACCAACGCGAAGGACAAAATTTGCGCCCTGGGCCAGGAGCCGGGCGAAGCCGCCTTGAATCGTTTTTTGCTTTAAGTCCTTCATCGGGCTCCCATGAAGCCGTCGAATGGCAGCTTCAAGTGGTTTGCCGGAAATCGCAGATCAACTTGCGGCAATAAAATGCTTCGGCATATTTGTCCGGGGAAGCGCACTCAATGCCACGGATTCGATGCATGGCCTGAAAGGTGTCTTCGGTCAGCCAGGCCTTGTTGCTCTGTGTCTGAAAAACGTCACAGATATACTTGATTTTGCGGTCGCACACTTCCCTCTTGAGAGGGACGAAATAGTTGGGCGAGCCCAGATCGCCGTCATACTTTGGAATTTCATATTCCAGAATCAAGTGATTGCGCCAGGTATTCCAAGCCAGGTCGGAAATGATGCGGTGATCCTGGTGGCGGTCGTCCCGGTAGTGCGTGAAGATGAGGTCCGGCGAAATTAGCTTTTTGAGTTCCTCGAAGAACTCCTTGACTTTTGTTCCTTCGTAGGGAAAGAAGCCGTCGCGAAAGCTCTTGACGATAACCTCCTTGCGGTTCGCCTGCTCCAGAAAAAGGGCCGCGCTGTTGCGCGCCTCGCGTTCGCGTTCGCTTCCAGAGCTGAAAACGACCCAGAAAAAGTCCAGGTCGCGCCGCGCGGACAGCATCTGCAAAACGGTTCCGCCGCAGCCGATTTCAATATCGTCGGCATGCGCCCCAAGGCACAGGATTTTGAGGGGACCGTCGTTGTGGCTTTGCGGGAGATTCAGTGGGAGCATGGGGTTCCGTTCAGTGGCTGGAAATTCCTAGCGGCGCACATCGGCTTTGGACTTCCAGATCTCCCAAGGCGCGACGCCGTCCGAGCACAACGTTTCGAGGTGCTGCTTGTCCTTGAAGGTGTCCATGCTGGCCCAGAAACCGTCGTACCGGTAACCAATCAATTCGCGTTTTTCGATCAGCCTTTGAAACGGCTCCATTACCAGCTCTTCTTTTTCGCGGATGTGGTCGAACACCTGGTCCTTGAAGATGAAAAAGCCTCCATTGATCCGGATGCTGCCGTTATCAATCGCGTGGATATCCGTCACCAGATTGCCATTGCCCTCTTGCAGGGAAACCGAGTGGTAGCTGAGGTTGGGGCGCACGCAAAGAAAGCTGGCGGTCTTGCCGTGCTGGCGGAAATGCTCCAACTGCTTGGGTAGGTCCATATCCGTCAAACCATCGCTGTAATTGGCGAGGAACACTTCCTCCCCTTCCACGTATTTCTCGACGGCTTTCAGGCGCTGACCGATATTGGAATTGACCCCGGTATCGGCAAAGGTGATGCGCCAGTCCTGAATGTCGCTGTTCATCAGTTCGAGGCTCTTGCCGCCGCCAGAAAGGACAAAATCGTTGGAGGCGCACTCGTTGTAATTAAGGAAGTAGTTTTTGATCAAGTCGCCGCGGTAGCCTAGGCAGAGAATAAAGTCCTTATGCCCAAAGTGGGCGTAGTACTTCATCACATGCCAGAGAATCGGGCGATACCCGATATGTACCATGGGCTTGGGAGTGTCTTCCGCGTCGCGAATCCGCAAACCCAAGCCGCCACAGAAAAGAACGACTTTCATGGTCGCCTCCGCCTTCTCCATCAATAAATGGTTACTTCGGGAATGGGCACCACAAAGCGCCCACCCCAGTCCCGGATGAAATGAAGTTGCGCCATGATTTCGTCCTTCAGGTTCCAGGGAAGAATCAGGACGTAGTCCGGCTTGGTCTCCGCGATCCTGTCGGGATGGTAAATGGGGATGTGCGTGCCAGGGAGATACCGCCCTTGTTTGTACGGGCTGCGGTCGACGGTGTATTGAATCAAATCCTTCCCGGTGCCACAGTAATGCAGCAACGTCGCGCTTTTTCCGGGAGCTCCATAACCCGCCACGGATTTACCCTGCCGCGCGGCGTTGATTAGGAATTCGACTAGCGCGAGCTTCGTTTTCTTCACCTGCTGGCTGAAGCTGCGGTAACCTTCCAGCGAAGCGAGGCCCGCCTTTTCTTCCTCCGCGATCAGCCGCTGCACGCTCGGCTCGGTCGCAAATTTCTGGCTTTCCGCCCGGCAAGCAAAGACGCGCAGAGAACCTCCGTGGGTCGGGAGTTCCTCCACGTCGAATACGCGCAAACCGTGGGCTTCCAAGATGCGCACGGTTGTGAGCAAGGAAAAATAAGAAAAGTGCTCGTGGTAAATGGTGTCGAACTCGTTGAGGTCAATCAGCCGTTGCAGATGGGGGAACTCCAACGTGAGAACCCCGTCGGGCTTCAGCAGAACGCGGAAACCTCCCACAAAGTCATTCAGGTCGGGAACCTGAGCGAAAACATTGTTGCCCGCGATGAGGTCGGCGCAGCGACCCTCGGCAGCGAGTTCCTCCGCCAACTGCACGCCGAAGAAACGCACCATGCTTGGCACGCCCTTCTCGATCGCCACCTTGGCCACGTTCGCCGCAGGCTCAATGCCCAGCACCGGCACATTGCGGCGGACGAAGTATTGCAGCAGGTAGCCGTCATTGCTGGCCGCTTCCACCACCAGGCTTTGCTCCTTCAGGCCGAATCGCCGGGTCATTTTTTCGCAGTAATTCTCACAATGCTTCAACCAGGAATCGGAGAACGAGGAGAAGTAGGGATAGTCGGAGAAAATGCTTTCGCGGCTCTCGTACTCTTCCAACTGCACCAGGAAGCAGCTCGAACACACGTAGACGTGCAGCGGGTAGAAAACTTCGCCACGGTTGAGGTCCGCGGGCGCCGGATAGGTCTCACAAAGCGGAGACATTCCCAAATCAACGAAGGTGTGCTGCAGTTCCGAGCCGCAGAAGCGGCAAGGTTTCGCGGCAACTTGTTTCCGAGTTTCAGCCGTGAGGGTCTCGTATTTCATTTCTGTTGTCCTTTTTCAGAATGAAGATCAGGCAAGTTCCGGCGTTTCGACGTGCCGTAGGCTGAAGCGCAAGGAATCGTCCAGCCGCCCGGCCTTCAGAAGGCGTTGAACCTGGCTCATGCGCACGTAGCGGCCGGCCTCCACCTGTTCAAGGGTGAGGCCCACGGCGCGATACGCATCGTAAAGTTCCTGCGCGCCGCGGCGGGCGGTCCATCGCGGGCGGAAGTTCGGAAGCAGGCGGTTGATTTTGTCGCAATTGATTCGGTAGCAGCGCTTGTCCGGGCCGCCATCGGGGGCGTATTCCACTCGCGCGCCCGGCACAATTTCCGCGACGATGGCCGCCAGTTCGCTGATGCGAAAGTTTTCCGCGGTCTGGCCCACGTTGAAGGTCTGGTTGTGAACGACTTCTCGCGGGGCCTCGAGCGCCGCCAGCATAGCCGCAATAATGTCTTGGATGTGGACAATGGGGCGCCATGGCGTGCCGTCGCTCTTGATGTAGATGCGGCCCGTGGTATAGGCCGCGGCCACAAAGTCATTCAAAACGATGTCCAGGCGCAGACGCGGAGAAGCGCCATAAGCGGTGGCATTTCGCATATAGGTCGGGCTGAAATGTTTGTCGGCAAGAGGAGCGACGTCGCGTTCGACGAAAACCTTGGATTCGCCGTATGCCGTGACCGGGTTGAGCGAGGCCGACTCGTCCAGAAAATCATCGCCGGCCGCGCCGTACGTGCTGCATGACGAAGAAAAGACAAACCGCTCCACTCCGGCCGCCTTGGCCAATCGGGCCAGGTGCACCGAAGCGTGGTGGTTAATGTCGTAGGTGAGGCCCGCATTGAGATTGCCTAGCGGATCGTTAGAAAGCGCGGCGAGATGAACCACCGCGTCGAAACCTCGCACATCGCCGATGGCCAGCTCGCGGAGGTCCTTACGGACTTCCGGAATTTCGGAGATCGTGCTTCCGAAATCGCATCCAGAAAACAGGTCGGAATCAAGTCCCACGACTTCATGACCGGCGTTCCGCAGCATAGGGCCTGCCACGGCGCCGATATAGCCCTTATGACCAGTCAATAGAATCTTCATGCGATTTCCTTTGGGTGTGATTTTGACATTAGCATGGCTGAGAAAATTGCAGGCCCGAGGGCGGCCGAAATTGTTCCGGACTGGTAATTTCCAAAAGACTCATACTTGAAAACCGGAAACCGGATAGCGCCTGCCTGGCGGCTACGGTTCCAAGCGGGAAGTTTCCCTGGGCTTGGTGGTGACTTCGGTATCGTCGGAATCGACCGAGAGCAGGCCGTGGCCGCGCAACAACTCTGCCGCGTCGCTGAGCGTTTGAAAATCCAAGCCTGAGCTTTCGGCGATTTCCAGTAAGGAGCGGTCTCCGTCGGACTGATTCAACACCCACAGGCGCGCATTAATTTCCTTTTCGATGCTGACGCCTCCCGTGGGACGGTAAAGACCCCGCTTGCCGAGCTGCGGTTCGCAGTGCGGGCTCAGGTTGAGAAAACGGTGATTGTTTTCCAGGATGTCCAGGATGGAAACGCAGACCCTCAAGGCTTCGGCGAGCTTCCCCGGAGGAGTGAAGTCCAGATTGTCCGCGGAGGTGTGATTTTCCGGAAATCCGCCGGCGGGCCGCGTCAAACAGCCGACCGGCAGGTTGAAACCCGGCGAGCAATATTGGCGCTCGTCGAATCCGTATGGCGAAAATGCCAAAATCTGCGCCGCATCGGTGGCGTCGCGCAATGCCAGCGCCGCGGCGCGGTCGATTTCCATGTCTCCGCGGCGGCTTTTCTTGTAGTGAAATTCGCAGTCGTTACCGAGAGCGGCGAGCACCAGACCGTGACGTATCCAGGAAACCGTTTCGGCATTGTGGGCCAGCCAGGTAATGGCGCCGATCGTTCCGGGCAAGAACAGAAACCGGTAAGAGTATCGAAGATCGCGCTTGGCCAGAAACTCCGCAAGGAACGCCGCCACCACGACGCCGGATAGGTTGTCGTTCGCCAGCGAAGGATGACAGGCATGCGAGGAAATCAGCACTTCGTCGGCCGAGCGGCCGGGCAGATAACATTCCGCGTAGGTTAAGTGCCCATCCTCCAGGGTTGAATCGATGCAGACCTCGTACTCGCCGTCCGCCAGTGCCAGCATCTGATTATGGGAGAGGCAAAAGCCCCAGTTTTCCTGGTAATACGAGGTCCGGTAAGGAACCCAATCGGGTTTTTCAGGAATGGTGAACAGATGCGCCTTGAGTTCGCTCAGGCTCATCTCCGCATGTACCGGCGTACTGTAATTCAAAACGTGTAAACAGGATTTCTGAAAGTCCACCACCCGCGTGCCGTCGGGAGCCTTGACATAAGCATCCCGGATATTCCACTCTTTGGGAACGGTCCAGTCGAAGACCTGCGTGCCTGTGGGCACTTCAAAGGTCCGCAGCGGAATTCGATTTCCGATCACGGCCAGCGTCTTCCGGATGCCGTCACCGGTGATGCTGCGGCAAATGGGAAAAAGCTCCGATGCCAGCTGATGCAAATCCTGGCCGGCTCTTGCCAAATTATTCTGGTCGAATTCTTTCAGGAATCCCATGAGGTCAACCAATGTCCGGGTAGGTGCGGTCCCGGTCGGAGATCACCTCCACTTTGCCCGGCCAATCGATTCGAAATGCCGGGTCGTCCCAACGCACGCCGCGGGCGGATTCCGGAGCGTAAAACTCCGACATTTGATAGAACACTTCGCTCTCGTCCGCCAGAGTCAGGAAGCCGTGCGCGCAACCTTCCGGAATATAGACCATGTTCCGTTTCTGTTCCGTTAACTCGACGCCGATCCACCGCCGGAATGTGGGCGAGTCCGCACGCAGGTCCACGACCACATCATAAATCGCTCCGTGATTGCAGCGCACCAGCTTGGCTTCGGCATGCGGGACTGCCTGATAGTGAAGCCCGCGCAGTGTGCCCTTTCGCGAGTTAAACGAGATGCTGCACTGCACGAGCCTGGCGTTGAGCCCGTGGCTCGCGAATTCACTTGCGCAGAACGTTCTGGCGAAGAACCCGCGCTCGTCCGGGTGCCTTTCCACCTCGAGAATAAAGACACCGTGAAGTTTTGTGCCGGCAAAAACGATGGAAGTTAGTTCCTTTCTCTTCTTACTGCGGCGAAAGTGATTTCAGTCTGACGGACATCACTCATTCTGACTGCGCCACTTCGTATATCAGGCGGCCATCCACACGCTTGGCATACGCTAGGACCGCGCTCTCCGAGCCTTTGCCCTCAATGCGCCATGCATTTCCATCCGCAACCAGAGACATTTTGCTGCGATCTCTCCACCAGGTCTCGATCTCGGAAGGGAGCGCGCACCACAGGTCGGCCTGACGGCGCAACTCCCGCAAGTGGCCGAGCAACTCCAAATAGACGCGCCGTGCCTTCGGCTCAATCACGTAATCGGGATGAACGATGAAACTTGCCAAACCGTTCTTGGCAAGAATCCGGTCAAGCTGTGTCTTCCACAGGTCTATAGAATATTCGTCCAGGATATGGAATAAGATGTAGTCCTGAACGGTGGTCACGGGGAGTTCGAGAATATCCCCGATAAAGTAGGGCATCACCGTGCAGCAGCCGCCGCGTTGCGGGTCGAAATGAGCAACGTTGGGAACGGACATGTCAAAGGCGAACTCGAACGCTCCATACCACTCCTGCCGGCGGTAAAGAACCGCTGCCCGGAATCCCCGCGCCCCGTACTGTTGCGCATAGCGGTTAATGATCTTCGCCCGGCGCAAGAACTCTTTCTTGTCGTCAAAGAGGCGACCGTCGTGATTCAGATCCTGGATGACAATCTCGAATCCCCTTTCGCGCAGGGAAGCCAGAAGGCTTTCGGGCACAGAATAGCGCTGCTCGGGAACAATCTCGAAGGACGCTTTGATTCCGAAAGAATCGTCCAGGTCCATCAGCTCCGCACAATGATCTCTTCCGGCCGCGTTCTCCACATCGTGGG
Source organism: uncultured Acidobacteriota bacterium (assembly GCA_963767755.1). Classification (GTDB taxonomy): domain Bacteria; phylum Acidobacteriota; class Terriglobia; order Acidiferrales; family UBA7541; genus Acidiferrum. Next base: position 319,657 of record CAVYFO010000019.1, read on the forward strand.
TCATCATCAGACAGGATTTTGCCCCGTCCGGCCAGAACCAGATAAAGGGAACCTTGTCGACGTCCTTGGCCTCCATCGAGAGCAGGAGAAGCCTTTCGCTTATGTCCTCAACGCTGGAGTCCACAGGCCAATTGGGGAAACTCTGATTTCTTCCGCTGCGCGCGTGGAACTTCTGGATCTGCTTTCGCAGGGCAAGCGTTGTTAGGGGCCGCACCAGGTAGTACAGCCGGCGCAATGTGGAATCGAAAAATTCGGCCCCTTGCGTTGCGTGTCTTGCATAGCGTTCCAGGCGCAGGTTATCGATGATCTCGCTTGGATTAAACGGAAGGCTGACCCTGCCTTCGTGCACTTGAACGTCGCGGAGTGCGTCGTATCCGGTTGAGGGCGCTCCACTGCGAGTGCATCCGAAACAAGCCGTGTCCGGCCCGAATCGAAAGGAAGTCTCTTCAGAGGACAATGGGCCACGAAGATCGAAATTGAAAAAACTTCGGGGACACCGGTACCGTTCCGATAGAGCTTGGCCTAAAGTGTCACTATTGCCGGCTACAGATTGAAGGTCTTGCCTTGGCAATAGATGGGTAGTCATCGCAGGCCCTGGACCGAGCCGAAAAGGTATGGGCTAAAGAATAGCCATGATCTGGCCGTCTGTAGTATACCAATACGGAGCTTACAGCCAAGCGCCGGACACGCTACCGCCACTAGTGTGGCCCGAACCCAACCAAGGTCGCAATCCACGTACCAGAGCAAGGATTTCCGGGAGGATATCCAATTCTTCGGTTTTTTCTTAGTCACTGAAAATAAAGCGGTTAAGGATTGCCAAGCGCAGCCTGTGACAAGACTTCCGAGAGTCTGCCAACTGGGAGGAAAACTGTTACCACAGTCTGGGAACAAGTTTCCTTGGGCACCGGGAAAGAAATCTAATCCGAAACTTCCGCTAGCAAGTATTGAGGATGTGATCGGCACCGCTGAATGTCTTGGTGGGTCAGGACTGGGGAGAGGGTGTAAGTGCTTGCTGTTGAACCCTTTGGAGCAAACAGGGGACAAGAGCAGGATCCCTCCGTGCCAACATCTCTGAGACCAGTCTAGTACTCTTAATTAATGAGCAGGGCGAGAAAGAAGCAGGCAGAAATGAACGGCAATTCTCTTGGTGTTGTTCTTTCCCCTGGGGCTTTGGCTGGCGCGGAACGGAGCGGAGGCGAGCGTAGCGAGCCGCAGCGCAGTGCAGCGCCAGCCAAAGCGGCGGCCGGCTCCCGGTCGGTCGCGCCGCTTGATTCCGAAGTGGTTGCCAGACCTAAGCGCCGTACGTTCACTGCGGAGTACAAACAACGCATCTTGCAAGAAGCCGAAGCGGCTGCGGCCACGCGAGGTGCTCTTGGCGCGCTGCTGCGCCGCGAAGGGCTGTACTCGTCGCTGCTGGCTTATTGGCGGCACGAGCGGGCCAACGGCATCCGCGAGGCGCTGACTCCACGGAAGCGCGGGCCGAAGTCCAAGTACGATCCACTCAAAGAGGAAAATCTGAAGCTGCAACGCCAGAACGCGCGCCTCACCGAAGATCTGCGCAAGGCGCACATCATCATCGACGTCCAAAAAAAAGTGGCAGCGCTGTTGGGCCGTCCGCTTCCGGACCTGGACCCGGAGGAGAACTCCTGATGGCCGCCGTCAGCGAACTGTCCACCGCCGTGGGCACGCGCGCCGCTTGCCGTGCGCTGTTTGCGCCGCGCGCCTCCCACTATCGCCAAAGGCGTGCGTCGCTCCGTCCTGCAAAGACCAGGCCGCGGTCCGCGCCGCCACGCGCTCTTGCTCCGGCGGAACGCGAAACCGTCCTGGCGCATTTGCACGGCGAAAGATTCCAGGATCGCTCGCCCGCCGCTGTTTATGCGACGTTGCTCGATGAAGGGCAGTATCACTGCTCGATCCGCACCATGTACCGTTTGCTGGAGCAAAAAGGCGAATCGCGCGAACGCCGCGACCAACTCGCTCATCCGCCCTATCAGAAGCCGGAACTTTTGGCCACCGCGCCCAATCAACTGTGGAGCTGGGACATCACCAAGCTGCTGGGTCCGGCCAAGTGGACGTACTTCTATCTCTACGTGATCCTCGATGTGTTCAGCCGCTACGTCACCGGCTGGATGGTGGCCATGCGCGAAAGCGCGGAACTGGCCAAGCGGCTGATCGCGGAGAGTTGCGCGAAACAAAACATCCAGCGCGGCCAGCTTACGCTGCATGCCGATCGCGGAACCTCGATGAGTTCCAAGCCGGTGGCCTTTCTGCTGGCTGATCTGGGCGTCACCAAAACGCATAGCCGCCCGCACGTCTCCGACGACAACCCATATTCGGAAAGCCAGTTCCGCACCATGAAGTACCGGCCGGAGTTCCCGGACCGCTTCGGGTGCATTCAGGACAGCCGCGCTTTTTCGCAGGGATTTTTCCGCTGGTACAACGAAGAACATCGCCACTCCGGTCTGGGCTTGCTCACCCCGGCCATGGTCCACTACAACCAAACTGCGCTCATCCTCGAACGACGCCAAACCGTTCTCGATGTCGCCTATCGCGTCCATCCCGAACGCTTCGTCCGCCAGGCCCCCAAACCAACTACGGTTCCCACCGAGGTGTGGATCAACAAACCGCTCAACTCAAATGAAAATGCTCACTAAATTCCATGACCACTGGTCTCAAACTCATTGACACGCGCCGGATCGGCCTCAATTTCTGGCGGCGCATCAAACTCAACCCTGACGAGTGCGTGCCATCGGAAGATGCATCTCTCAGTTGCTCGTCCAAGCGGAAGCACAATAAGTTGCGGCGCGCCAGAATAGCTAAAGAAATAACAGAACCTTGATTTTAACTATTCAATCGCTCGAAAACCTTTCGAATAACAAACAATGACCGTGAAGCTTGCTTGAAAGTCAGGAATTTCGTGCTTTTCCGTGGGTAGCCTGGAGTGAAGGCAGCAGCAGTTGAGCCCAGATTCCCGGCCCAGCGTTCTCCCTGTCCGTTACTTCTGACCACTGACTGTCCTTTCGTACAGTTGTTTGCGCTCGATAGCGGTTGCTACCATACAAAATAGTATGAGATGCACGACATTATTCTTGGTCACTTTCCTCTCCCCGGCATTTGCCGCAGCGCAAAGCCCTACGCTGGTCCAGCACGCTACGTGTCCAGACAGTCGCAATACCGGCAATGCCCAAAGCTCGAATCCGGTCTACACCTGCCCGCTTCCTGAACCCGCGCAGGCGGGGAATACCATTATCGTCGGCGTTAAGTCCTATAACACGGGTTCATTCAGCGTGTCTGACGATAAATCCAATTCTTATGGTTCGCCAAAGGTCAGCGTTGTAGACAACAACTCTGCTTACGTCGCAATCTACGTCGCCACAAACGTTGCGGCCGGAACAAGGATGATCTCGTTCAATCAAACGAGCGCTAACGCGGATTTCGCTGAGATGACCGTCAGCGAGTTCTACAACATCACAGCAGTGGACGTTTCGCATTGCAATGGGTGGAACTCCGGTTCTTCTCCAACAATCACGGCGGGAAATTTCACGCCCACTGTGTCGGGCGACCTTATCTGGCAGTACGCCGTTAACACCGGTGCAGGTGGATCGTCTCCTAACTCGGTCAGTTCCTTCGCGGCCGGCTCTCAGCCAGCAGTCGCTTGGCAGCTCTTAGGCACGAGCTTGCATGATGGTAACGCGGTGCAAGCGGGAGTCTACAATACGACTACGGCTTTTAATCCTAGCTTTACGAGCGGATCATCAGAAGATTGGACTTCCTGTGCGGTAGCTCTTAAACCAGGAACTGCTGGAGCCGCACCATCGAGCGCCTTTCGGATCATTCACATGCTGCATGAGCAAGTATGCGCTGCTGGAGCGGGACGTTGCCCAAGTCCAAGCGGGAGTTCGGTAAGCATCCAATTTCCATCGTCGGGTAATCTTGTTGTTCTCGCGGACACTTCCGGCGCAACACCAATCAGCAGCATTACGAGCACGCCGACAAATACATGGGCGAGCACAGGAGCCATGGCAGGGAGCGCAGGCAACACGGCTGGCTCGCAAATTTATTACGCTGCAAACGCTACGCCATCTAACTCTTTGATGCTTACAGTAAACTTGAGCGGTTCGGTTGCCGATAGCACCATGATGATGTATGACGTCATAGGCGCAGCGACTTCGCCATTTGATGCAGATAGCTGTCCGTCTGGAGCTTATTCTAATGCGAGTTGTGGAGCCAACCAGACGAGCGAAGCCTCTTCGTTTGCGACTTGTTCAAGCTGCCTGACACCTGCAGGAGTGGCTGGTGGCCAAGAACTCGTTGTTGGTGCTACCAACTGGAATTGGGGTACGGCTACTGCCGTTGCCACTACGCCGAGCGGTGGTCTGTTTGACGCCGCGACCTACACGGGGAACAGCGTGAATGGGCCGGAATACGTCGACCAGAACGGCGGGTGGTTTCACCTATACACTGCAGCGACCACGCCCATTACCTATACCTACAAGATGAGTCTCAGCCAAGCCGAAGGCTGGTGGGCAGGGCGCGTAGCAGCATTTATGTCAGCCAATTCGACAACACAACAACCGGCGCCTCCGACATTATTGAAGGCAGTAGTGAACTGAAGCTCACACGGCTTGGTACCAGGGAATACGCACCCAAATGCGCAAGGACGGCCTAATTGCTTGTGGGGCTCAAGTTTCAACCGATATGGCGGTAAAGTAATCTCCCCGTGAGCCTCAACAAAATGTTTGGCATTAATGAGAAGGCGCGTCTCGCCATCTTCAGCTTCCAGCGCTCGGGTGAATCAATAGCAGGAATGTGGGGAAATCTCCAATACACCAAACCCTCCGGCTGAGGAGCCCAGTGATTCTTGAAGGCTAGCAGCCCTGTGTTGCCCTCCTCGGTACGTCCCAGGTCAATCTTGATCGCTCCATCCAATTTCGCCGCTACAATGGCCCGCCACAGCAACCACGGCGTCGCACCAAGGCTATTGAAGCGAACATCAGAGCACCCATACTTATAGTAAAGAGTGTCCTTGAACCTGAGCGTCAAAATAGAAGAGACCGGAATGCCCTCCTTGTACGCCAGGCGAATCTCCAACGCGTCGCCCAGATACTTGATCAAGTTTTGAAACCAGATGTAGGGCGAGGGCGGCAGGTGATGCCGGCTTCTTGTGGCAATGAACAACGAATAAAAAGCTTTCAGAAGCTCTTCCGAGCGGCCACATTTTTCCTCGAGACCAGCGCGTTCGGCGTGGCTAATTCGCCTCTGCACAGAATCCTTGTCTAACTCTCGAAACAATTGATCCAGGTCAGGACACAGGCTCAGTGAGTGAAAGAAGTATTTCGACGCAACGGCGAACCGGCCCATTTCGTGATTTTGCGCAAAGTCTTCATCCATCGGACGCATCTCAAGATATTTCCAGCCCTGCCGCTCCGCGGCACTTTGCAGGTAGCGCACAAGGAAGTTGAGTTCTTCGGTTGAGTCGCAGAGCGGTTCGCAATGATCGGAAAATGGCAGGGAAACGAGCCGGCGTCCCGTGAGCCAACTATTCACGTGGCAGAAGACCAGGCCGTTTTGCAATTCCCCCGTTGGAGACGAAGTGGTGAAAGCCACGGTCTCGTACCCGTAGGTATGCCGCAACGCAAGGAGCCAACCAACCGTATGGAACACCGACGCGCGTGGATGCCGCTCGATAAGGGCGGTCCAGCGCGCATCCTTTGTCGGGTCAATCTGATGAACGCTCATGCGCGCCCTGGAATCTCGCACCTTTACATTTCTTTCTGGAATCAATCGAAAAGATCCATCTCTGCCAACCTTCTGCCTAAAATTTTCCTTTGACCACGTTTTTCAGCTTTTTCATTGAGGCGTCCAGGAGGGAACTTTGGGAGATATAGTTGTCCCGGAATTCGGAGAGCATCCGTCTGGCAGCCACGGAAGCCTCAAATTTCAACGACCTGTGCACCATTTTGCCAGTGTCCTGCTCTAAGTACTCCACTCTGCAGCATGCTTCGCGATGAGGCAAAATACGCTGGCTGAAAACGAGGTAATCGTCCTCGATCTCCCACGCGACCGGCTGTCCATCGCAAAGGACTCTTTCTATATCGGCAGACTTACCCTTTCTTTTGCGGACTTTGGCCACAATTGGCAGCTCCGAGGTGTTGCCGATCACCAGTTCGCTGCCGTACATCTCGACCTCTTCCGCCCCCGGGCCCGTCGGTCGTTTCCTGCAGGCCTTTCGGATCACGTCCCTCAGAGCGTCCCAATTCAAGGAACATTTTAAGGAGTTGAGATCCTCAATCAATTGAATTAACTGCTTCCCCGCATCTTTGAAAAAGTCTTGATGTGTAACGATCAAGCAAGGTTTGCCCAACAAAAGATCAAAAGCAAAGTTCTCCAAACCGTGCCAGGGGTACCGCCGGGTGAAAATTGGGAACTCGCCATATGTCATGATCGCGACGTCCCAGACATCACGAATACGCGTACGCGCATTATGGGAATCCACAGAAACAATTTCCGTGTTAACCGAGGCAAGGAAGCCGCTTTGCTTCAAAATATCAGGACAATTGGAAGAAAAAGCGCCCTGTGGGAAAACCATGACACGGTCGTGTTGGATGCCTGTTCGTGTTTCATGATTGCGCATTCTGCGTTGCGCCAGCCGGGCTGCTGAATGCAGCACTTCCGCCGATGTGGCTCCGAATTCTTGTGCAGTATGGTCGCACCCGTGAACAGAAACGGAGAAATACCTTGCTTCCTCCCGGAAAAAGCCCGCATCTGAGTCCGAAGTTCGACGCCAGTTCCAGGGAATGAACGCAATGTTGGTAGTGAACCCGTGCTGCCGCATGAGGTCGCGCAGCTTTGGGAAGTCGCAGAATCCATAACGGAGCCGCAACAGAGGATCATCAATAATCAGGCAAGCACCAAGCTCCTGTGATCTCCAAACAATATCCGGGAACATGAACTTAATGAACATAACCAGCGGAACAGCAGAGCAAAAATGCGTCTTGACGTCATAATGGCCCTCCGTCAGCGGCTGATTAATGTCCACGATATGCGAACTCGCACAGAGATAAACGGGAACTCCCTCCCGATCAAACCAGAGGAAAACCGGCCCCCCATCGGATGAAATAATAGGCACAAACTCATCGGTTCGGCCGATCTCGACATTAGCTACAATCGCGTCTTCAAGACTCAAATTTGCGGATACGCTCAGGCCAGTCATGGGTCCGGTTAGCTTGGGCATTGAGTCGGACACGGAGAGCGAGATTTTACCTTCCGTGGCTCGCGTAAGGGAGACCTGCGTATCCCCCATGAGAAATTGCAACGCGCCTGTACAGTCCTCGTTGTTGGAATAAACGTAAAACGCGGCCGGCGCAGCGGATTTGTGTCCTTCTTTCAATAAAGATGCGGCAGCACGCGCGGATCCGAAGGCAACGGCGTCGGCAACGCGGCCTTCCCTACTTGCCATCTGGCGGACTTCAACGAACTCCCAGGGGACGGCGAAGAAGTCCAGAATATAGCTCAACAGAACTTCCTGCCGTCCCGCGGGCTCGTCGTGCAAGATGATCGCTTTCTTTGCCAAGACCTTATTCCTTAGGATCCTGAGGCAGGGTCTGGTCCTAGGCGGCCTTTCGCCCAATCACAAGCGAACGCATGGCTCGACTTGGAGCGACAACGCTCAATATCGGACCGGCTACCCGGCAGAATTGGGTAAGGGCGAAGCTGGCCGAATGAGGGATCCAGCAGAAGTTTCTTTTCTCCAGAATCTCAAACTCCGCGGTTTTGAACGGCGCTGCATATTCCTCAAGCGAGGGAAGATAGCATTCTGTGGGGTCTTCGACCGAACCCTTTAGATGACTGCGAAACGCAGGAAACCGGTCATTCATATCAATCATGACGGAAACTCCTCCCGGCCGCAGCAGGCGATGGATATCCGCAGCGCATTCACGTTCTTTGCCCAGTCGGTGGCAGTACCGGAAAGTGTTCACTCCGAAGATCAAATCAAAGGAGCCAAGCAGGTTTTCGACTTGCCCGTTAAGTGCCTTCCCCAAATCTTCGACCAAGCTCTCATTACAGGCCACCCGGAAGCTCAATTTTTCCGCGAGGCGGCTCGGCAGGGCGGCTTTTGCCTCTTGCTCCGCGGAATTCACCAGGCGAGGAGAGAAATCAGTTCCGAATGCGCTTTCGACCTGCACGGCTCTCGCCTCAAGAAGCGATATCAGTTCAATAATATTCATCCCTCCGCCGCAGCCGAATTCCAGGAGGCGCAAAGGCCTGCGAGGTGACGTCTGTAAGTAGGAATTCACGGATTTGAGGTAGACGTTTGCATAATCGTTGTGTAATAAATAGTTAATCCCGAAGCCCGCCGTTTTCGTGGTGTATTTTCGAACGGCGTCTTCGGAAACATATTCGTCGAGAAACTTATCGTAGATCTGCTTTGTGTCCTGCATTATTTATCTCCCCTTCTTGGATTTATTCGGAATCGGATCCTTCATCAAACCGGCGGAGGATTCTTACCAGCCTTAATTCTTGTTTCAAGCGGTGGCGAAGTTTTGAATTTTCGCCAAGTTCATAAATCTCCGGAATGCGGCAACAAGACCCTCTTAAGAAGTCATTCTTCTAAAGGACAGAATGGTCTTTTTATCTGGAGACTATTCGGCTCTGTTGACATCCTTGCTGCAACTAAGAGAATTGACAATCGCGAAATCTTGGGAATCGTTGTTTGCTTGTGAGACAAGAAGCTCGATGGTTGAAGTCGGACTCCTGCCCTTCGCTCGCATAGCTCTGCAAGTTGCCAAGGCGGTGCTCCCGCCTACCGCAGCCGTTTCAGCAAACACCAATCCACGCAGCCCCAGTTGTCGGCGATCTTCTGTCTGATGCGCCACGAGGATTGGACTTTTCGCGAAGCCGAGGCGCGGCCCGGGTAACATCGCGAATTGCGTCAGACGCTCGGATTCACCAACGTGCCCAATTTCACCACGCTGTATCGTTTCTTGCAGCGGTTGCACATGCAGTTTCGCCAAGCCCTCCTGCTTGGCCTGAGTTTCAAGTTGTATCGCCTGAGGCATCATCGCCCTTTCCTGAGGATGTCAACTGCGCCAAATAGCTTCTAGGGAGACCTCTAACAGTTGTTTTGCCTCGCTCGAGATGTGAAGTGCATTTTAAAATGACTTATTAATCTTGGCGGAATAGGCGCCATAAGAGTTCGAATCGTTTGTCGAAACCTACCTAATGCGATGCGTTCACGAATACGGCGAGCCGAGCAAGATGGCGTATATGTTTACTGTCGTTTGGGCTACTGCGCCCCAGGAGTGCCGCTCTGTCGCGTAGTCTCGTATTTCTTGACGCCGGCAGCTTAGGTTCGCAAATAAATCACTCGCGAAGTACCGCTCGATGACCCTCGCCAAATCCTCCGGGTCTTCAGACTGGAAAACAAAGCCAGTTTTTCCCTCCATAATGTCGTCTTTCAGCGACCCCACGTCAGCAACGAGAGCAGGCAAACCAAAACTGTGACCTAAGAACAAAACACCGCTCTGATAGATGTACCTATAGGGCAACGCCAGAACATCCGCTGCTTTGAAATAGACTTCAATTTCGTCGTCTGGAATATATCCCGCCCTTAGCAAAATGCGTCCCCGTTCAACGTCAGCGCGTATCATCCACTCGATCTCGGCCCAGTATTCCTTAGAGGCTTTTGGCTGACCGGCTATAACCAAATGATATTTTTCAGCTCTATCCCTAAGCTGTTGAAATGCCTTAATAAGATATTCCAACCCTTTATAAGGGGCTATGTTGCCGAAGAACAGAATCGTTCTAAAGCCTTCGTCGATACCCAGTCGCCGCTTAGCCTGCACTGGAGTGAGACGTGTGTCCGGAACTGAGTTGTTGATTCCAAACGGGATGATAGTGATGCGGGATTCTTGCACGCCAAATTGTGTGAGGAGGTCAAATTTCATCTTTTCCGTATGAACGAACAGGTGGTCACACAGTCGATATTGGATAAGCAGCGTGAGTCGATTAAAGGCCGTGTCTTTTGAGTCTCTCTTCCTTATGTTCACATTGTGGACCGTAAGTATCGTTTTCTTCCCAAGCAGCTTGTAGTAGAGCATAAGTATCGTTCGGTCAAAAAATTGGAACTTGTTGTTCCATAATATGTGAAAAATCCTCGGTTTGGATTTAGCTGCATAGGAAATTAGCTTGACATAATACACAGAGACCCTCAGGACTTTTCTCAAAAAGCCCACGTTTGATTTTTGATCTCCCCGCAGATTGAGAAATTGTATCTTTGGTTTGTTATGAAATGTTGGACAGTCCAGCTCGTCACTACCGATCAGGTCCATGACAATTCCCTGGGACATTAGCGCCGTTGCCAGACCGAACGCGTAGGGCCTGTCACCGCCACCAGTAAGGAGCGCCACATCGATGTCAGAAGATCTATCGTGCGGATCCAACTCAGTCACACCGCAGGCCACGAAGGGCGACAGGTCTCGCCTGACTCATGCCTCCCCCAACCCCATTTCGAGGAACTCGCAGATCGTGTGTCCTATTAGAATATGCATCTCCTGGATCCGTGGAGTAGATCTGGAAGGAACACGCAGACAAAGGTCGCAGGTGGTTCGCATCTGCCCGCCCGATTCCCCCGTCATGCCAATGACAGCGACTTTCTTGTCGCGCGCTGCCTCAATAGCACGAATAATATTCTGGCTATTGCCGCTAGTAGAGATGGCGAGTAGTACGTCGCCTGACCGGGCATGGGCGGACAGCTCACGGGCAAACACGTACTCATATCCGTAATCGTTTCCAATTGCCGTAAGGGCCGACGTGTTCACGTGCAAGGCCAATGCTCGGAGGGGGCGCCGATTGTGCAAAAAGCGACCGGTAAGCTCGGCAACAATGTGCTGCGCATCAGCCGCAGATCCTCCGTTTCCCGCGACGAGCAACTGGCCTCCAGCCGATAAGGATGATACAACCATATCAACCGCTTTTGAAACACCGTCGGCCAGGTAAGGAAGAGCTTTGGCAACTTCCAGATGTTCATTCCAGATCGCCCTAATCCTGTCCAATCGTTGAGTCCGGCTCTTCACGATCCCCCCTCCCCTCACCCAAGTTCTCTACCTGGCTTCGGGTTTGCAACTCATACATTGCTTTGTCCCATTTTCTGCGCAGCAGAGCCTTTATCTCCGGAAGCGTCATTTGGGCCCGTTTCGCAGCCTCGAATCCAAAGATCGGCTTCATCCATGCATACTTCCAGCGTAGCCGCGGTTCCTCCAAGCAACCCCCCAACTCAGTCGCAAGAGTCTGTAATTCCGCAATCAGGTCTGGCCGTTCTGGATAGAAATTTTCGTACCAATTCTGCAAGTAGGCTAAACAAGCTTTTCGAACTCGCTCGCTCTCTTCAAGCGATCGAATATACTGGACATGTAGTTTCATCGAAACAACCATAGCATCTTTCTTCTTGTGCGATGTGCCGATGTGGCTAAGGCGGCTTGACGGAGTTGCTCTATAATACAGCCTGCCTCGGGGAACGAAACGGGTGCCTTTGGATGCCAGAAGCACACGGCAGAAATACTCGCCGTCGTCATCACTCAGGAGTCTGGTGTCCCAAGGTCCAGCCGCTTCGGCAAGTTCCCGGCTTGTCAACCATGTTCCGGTTTGCATATGCAGGTTCTCTCCCATCTTACGGATGAGCCATTCGATTGGGGAGAGATCCTGCCAGAGCGAAGTAGGGACGAAGCGCGCCCGGCGGGGCCGATAGTTAAAATAGCCCCACGCAGACGATGCTAGTATCCCTTCCCCCTCGTGCCCTTGGAGGGCGCTCAGCTGTCGCTCGATCTTGTCGGGGCTCAAAAGGTCATCTGCATCCAGCCACTGGATATAGTCTCCCTGGCTGAGCTGCAAGGCGTAGTTACGGGTTGCCGCAGCGCCTTCGTTCTCTTTGGAAACGACTTTTACTTGACTCGATGCAAATCGGCGCGCCACTTCGGTCGTCAGATCCTTAGAGCCATCGTCCACGACGACGATTTCTTTGCGTGGCCATGTTTGCATAACAGCCGACTGGATCGTCTCAGCGATCCACTCCTCGGCGTTGTACGCCGGTATCAAAATCGAGACCAATGGATTCATTGTTTGCTTTCGGCCTCCTCTGGCCATTTCTTGCCTATGCTGTCCGGCTTACCGCATCCTTAGCTCGCATTAGCTCGAAGTATCGCTAACCTGATTTGATATCGTGATTAGTTGAGGGAAATTCCAGAGCGACCGTCAGCGGAAAGAGAGGTACTACTTGAGGCCGGGGTAGGGTAACCGTCCCAAGACTGTCCGCTAGTACAGTGGTTCTCGATTTCGCTTCTGGGTACTATGGGGTAGAAAAGGGCCCGGTAATATGAATAATAACTTCAGTCTTACAGAGGTGCTATGACGCGAGGACTTCATGCGTAAACCATTATTCACGTTGCTGCTTTTAGGCATCGTTTGCAGCCAGGCGAAGGCGAGCACTATCACGGCGGCGTCATGTGCTCTAAGTGATGTCCAAAACGCTGTCGGCTCGGCCAAACCCGGCGATACTGTCATAGTTCCAGCAGGTACCGCATGTAATTGGAGCGGTGGACTTACCATTCAGGGAATTTCCCTAATTGGCAGTGGTGACACAACTTCTGGAACCGTAGTCACAGCGGGACTGGTTACAATAGCTAAGAACACCACCTATCATACACGTCTGAGCGGGTTCTACTTCTCTGGTGGGGACCAGCATTTCGTAGTGAATGGCAATCCCTACCCTACGAACGTGGCTTTCATTATTGACCATAACTATTTTTATGTAAGCGGCAACCAAATACTCGGCCAAATCAATTCGAACGGGGGTCTGCTGTACGACAACAGTTTCATCGCTTCGTCACCGGGAACTTTGACGGACGTTTTGCCCTTGCACCCAGGTAACACTGAGTGGTCAAATCCGACTTCGTTCGGCAACGCAGATACCAGCGGGCAAGAAAACATCTATTTTGAAAATAATCAGTTTACGTATCTTCTGGTCGCTGGGATCGACGGAGACGAAGGCGCGAGGGCCGTGTACCGCTACAACACTTTCACCGACTCTGCCTTCGTATTTCACAGCGGCTACCCGTCAGACAGCACGCAAGTCCCTCCTGGAGGAGTGCGTCAGTGGGAGATTTACAACAACACGTTTCATCGTGTGGACCCCAACGCCAACATAGCGAACGGCTGGATGTGGGCGCGTGGAGGAACCGGCGTTTTTGCCAACAACGCTATGGATTCCAACAGTTCCTCGCAGTATCCGGACAAGCCCGACATCAATATGACGCTGGACTGCGGTTCACTTTCTTATCCTGTGCAGTACCAAATCGGCCAGTCTGCCCAGACATCGGCGGGTACGGAAAACCCTCCATCGCATCCGATTCTGATTTTCGGAAACGCTGGTTCAGCTACAAAGGATGCCAACTTCATCAGCACAGGCAGCAGCAACACGAACGGGGCGGGCGGAGGATGCTCAAATCCTTCCACCTACATTCAAGTAAATCGGGATTATTACCTAAGCAATGAATGGAACTGGGTGCCCTATACATATCCTCATCCGCTCACCCAGAGTGCGTCCGTTGCCGCACCTACAGGCCTGGCTGCTACTGTTCAATGATCTGTTGTTGAGGCCATCGGGACTGTGAAGGGTTCTCTAAGACTGCCCGTCTTTGGGTTATCCAAAAAGAGACGGTGCAGAAGTTCGAGAGCTAATACCTTATGGATCTCAGTGGTGTAGTTTCGGTTCCCCTTGAGGTGACTCCGCACCATGACTTCGAGCCCGTTCCGTTCGAGGTACGGCCTAGAGAGACTCCGGGGGTCAAGCAACATTTCCCGGAGATAGCGGGCAAGAACGTCTCGGTACCAAACTCGAAAATGGAAGACCTTGTGTCTCCCAAGAAAAAGCTGTTCTAGGCGGAGAACAGATAAGACATGGTCTATACTGGCCACCCACTGAGGCATACCCATGTCGTAGGCGTATTCGGCCTTGAACTGAAACTCCAAGAAAGCCCGACGAACCGAATCCAAAGGTTGTCCCTGTCGGCTTCCGAGACCTCGATCGGTGGGAATTCCAGCCAGTTGCCGGCTGCCCTCGGAAATCAGTCGAAGCGAAACCTCATTGCTGTCGAGGATCTTCACCGGAGCGCGAAATACGCTTTTGACCACATCATTGTCCAAGAATGGAGACCGCAGAGTGAGCCGGGACTGCTCAACGGCTAGAATGCCGTAATGGTTCCAGGGGCACTGCTTGAAAACGGCGAAGGAAACCGGATGCCCATTTGCGACATCAACAAAGGTCTCTTTGGCTTGGTGGACGTGAAGGAGAATTTCGGGGGAGAATAGACCGGAAACCGGCTCTATTGGCTTAAAAGTGCGGATATGCCTGAGTAGCTCTCCTCCGTAATTCCCAGTCATTCGAACCGGTGAAATCTGGCGAGCCTTCTCATTGACATAGACGTCCGGAGAACGGCTGACGTCGACACATCCATCTGTGATATAGACGGCCTTTTCGGCATAGTGCGCGAAACGTGAGAGAAACTCCTGACCTACTTCGATTACCTGGAATGGTTGCGCGCAGGCCTGGGCTACGCGGCGTGCCACACGAACATCGTGATTCTCGCGGAGCATACTGCCAAAGGTGTAACACTGCAGCATTTCCGGCGGGGCCTTGTGCCAGGCCATAATCATCCTCGTGTCCAGTCCGCCCGTTAAGGAGACGGCAATGGGTTCTTGGCCGGAGAAATATCGCGGAAGATTTCGCGTGAAGGCCTCGCGGAATTCTTGATAGAAGGTCTCCGTGTCCAGCGTTTCCTGTTCCTCCCATTCTTGTGGACTGAAGTAGAAGGACTTTTTTTCGAGGGTCGCGTTCCGAATGGTCCAGGCCGATCCCGGCGGCAGGATCTCTACACTTCTGAAGAGCGAGCGGTTGTCCAATACGGCGCCACAGGAAATGAATTCGCCGAGGCCCTGGGAATCCAGGCGCCGGAGCTCTGGACACACGGTGAGAATGGCTTTCGCTTCGGCAGCGAAGTAAAAGGACTCTTTTGACTGGTGGTAGTAGAGGCGCCCCATTCCGTAGCGGTCATTGAAAAGCAGGGCTGTTCCCTGACGGAGATCGGTCAGGAGACCGTGGAAGCGGCCGTTTAGGTTCGCGGGAAAGAGCGGGTCCTGTTCGTAGACGTGCGCGAGATAGGCGGATCCGGCCTCGCCAAATTCGTGACCGCACCGCTTTAAACTCGATTTGACGGCAGGATCAGGAAATTCTTCTCCAGCGAAAACAAGGACCACGTCGCCACGTTCGTTACGGAGGGGCATCCTATCCGAAAAAGAGCCTTTCCGGGCGACCCAGCCAACATATATTCCCAACGACTCCTCAATCCAGGCGCCGGTCATGTAGAAGTCTTCCTGATTCATGGCCTGGATCATCTGAAAGAGCTCTCGCTCCGATTCTTCGCGCGGTCTTTGAGTTATCAGACCTATAATACCTGGCACTATGACTCCTGGGCAAAATTAGTATGCGCTCTTAGTTTGCGTTCATACCAATAGCTTCTGATTCTTAACAGCTGGATGACCACAGGTTTGGGAATCAGCTTCATCAAACCGTTATAGATTCCTAACCCGATGGCCAGTTTTCCTTTGTAGGTGAGTGGTACAAAATATCGAGGAACAAGCACCTGCTCGAAGCCGCTTCGCCGCTTGAATTCCGTCAGGGAACTTTTCGGGTCATTATAAACGTAATTACAATACAGCAGATGGGAAGCCCCGGTTTGCTCACAATATTCGACGGCTTTTGCGATTAGGGCGTTTACCGGTCTTTTGTCAAAGTGCTTCACTTTGCCAAGAATCTGAATAATGCTCCAAACATTCCCAACTCGCGTCAATCGGGCGTATCCGACGAGCTCATTTTCAAAGTAAGCGCCTAGGAAAACGTTCCGGTCCGCGTATGTTGAGTTTTCCGCTTTCACGGCTTCAAAGCTTTTTTTAAAGTGCCAGAATGGTTTACCCTGTCTTATTGGTGTTTCGTCGTTGATGCTGACAATCCCTCTAACAAACTCTTCGTCAAGTTGCACTTGCTTAACAACTAGTCCCAGTTTGGATGACCTTCTTACCGCCCTTCGGGCACTCGACTCAACGCGACGCTCCAACCAATCGGAAAAACTCGTGATTGGAATAACGGCCAAGTTATCCCACTCAATATGATAATTGTGCTTCGGCCGTGTGTCCGGTAGCCTTTGTGAAAATGAGAGTATATCGGCATTCAGTCCAGTCCCCTTTAACTGTGACAGAGACGACTCTAGGTTTGCGAATGTTTCCTCCTCTATTAGGTCTTCGTCTTTAACGACAGCCATCTTGAGCCATTTACCAGTCATGATTACCGTTCTGTCGTCTATTTCTATCGACCGAATACTCACAGACTTCCCCTTGATGCGGATCGCAGTTCGATTCGTAGTCATGTATTCTCTCTGAACCATTCCCGGAGGTTCCGATACCCATCTTTATCAGTATGCCGGCGCTTTAGAATTTCTTCGCGTTGTGGCCTTGGCAGATCCAGTAGAGGACCCTGGAAGTTGTTTGTACCGTTTTCTTTCACCAATTGGATCGAGAATGTGCGAAGGGTCCTGATCCTTTGCGGGGAGGAAGAGGCCACCGAGAAGAAGCATCAGCCACATAAGACCGCTTTTGAAGGCGGCCTCCGTGACGTTATAGAACAGGATCACCGTCCAGACAACCAAGTTGAATCTAGCAAGAGGGACCGATATTTTGAACGTCGAAGAAATCGTCCCATAACTCGCTAAGAGAAATGCAACAAGGAGTCCGAGGCCGATGCCTCCGAGATTCAGATAGACTTCAAGATAGCCATCATGCGCTTCATTAACGCGGCCAACCTGTTCCCAAATCCTATCGAGCCGGGGGCCTAGCCAGAAACTTTCGTACCCGGTTCCAACCAAAGGATTGGTATGCTCATTAAGCACAGCGTGCCAGATGAGAGTTCTATCCGTAAGAGTAGGGTCTCGGCCGACGACGCTGGCCATCCGACCGTTGAGGTTTAAACCAAATGCCAGAATTAGGTAAAGGCAGAAGGTGACCGGAATCAACACACGGATGAGCGTAAGGTGGCCCCTTCCCCATCCACTCTGTAAGGCCATGAGCAGGGCGCAGCCGATCAACAAACACACTTGTGAAGTCGCACTCTGGGCCAGATTCAGAAG
Source organism: uncultured Acidobacteriota bacterium (assembly GCA_963767755.1). Lineage (GTDB taxonomy): Bacteria > Acidobacteriota > Terriglobia > Acidiferrales > UBA7541 > Acidiferrum. The sequence goes on from CAVYFO010000019.1 coordinate 336,888, forward strand.
CCACAGCGTCATGAGAACGAAACAAATGTTCACCAGGATGGCCAATTTGTTGGCCCGCTCTTTACGGGAGGACCAGCGCATCATTGTATCCCAGACAAAGAAAATCCCACTTATCAGGCAGATGTTGCCGAGCATGTTCTTGCTGGTAGCAGCTCCAACGTACTCTGCGACACCTGTCCAGCCATTATAACTTCTGCTGAGGGCGGGAAAGTACTTTATCAGCACGACGGAAAGTGGGATCAAGAGGTAGGAAAGCCGCCGAAGCACCGTGCGCAAAGCATCGAGGGGATAGGCATCGGAAAGAACTACAAGGACAACGAAGTAATTGCCGAGATCCCGAAACCATCGCTTGAGGGCAACCAATGGAAAGTCCGACCAGACGACACTCGCCAAGGCAAATACGAAGAATGACGTCAAGCAAAGGTTTTGAGAAAAGAAACGACCCCAATTGAATGCACGCAGGGTCAGGACGAGAAACGAGAATACGATAAAAAGGAACAAGATAGAGCGATCCAAGGGATTACCTTCTTCCAATACTTGGGCAGCTAAGCCTCCCGTGAGTCCGAGCCACTGCGAAGGGAGCCGCGAACTTTCGAAAAACATCCAGAGGATTGGGATCCAGAGCGCCAAAGAACTCCCCTGATCTTTGGCGGGATCAAAACGAAACAGTGCCAGGAGAAGAATAAGATACAAGATCAGAGCTAATGTGGGAGGCATGATGCGAACGGGACGGCAACTATTTTCGTTGCACTTTAAAGATTCTCGCTGACTGCCAGACGGAAGCGCTTCATCTTTGGCGTATGATCAGGGACCGAAAGAAAACACATTCTCAAAAAACTCAGATGGAGCGGATTGCGTTCGGTAAGGCCCACGGGTACGGTTCCATAGGAGAAAAAGAGGTGGTGACCTTGTAGTTTGTGTCCGAATCTTTCGAATTATGTATGGCCAGAACGACTTCGGTATTATGGAGGCAATACTCAGGGGACAGTCGGCAGGGTCGTGCCTCTCGGAGCGCCATAGCAAGCTCAGCTGGCCCCAAGCAAAAATCCACTCTCTTTCTCAGATGGAGTAGCCGTGCACGAACTGCTCTTAGGATAGTACGCGGCGAAGAGGCGACCATTTGACGAGCCCAGGCGAATGGTCTCCGGGGCTGATCTAACATTGGGTACTTACTTTTCCATGGGATGAAAACTGTCTTGGGCCCGATTCGTATTTCACGATTTCGGGTGACGTAAACCGGAGACCTGGGGGCCCAAAGATCATCAGTACTAAGAATGCCGGTATCACCAAATATTCGCATGGAATGGTCATGAGGCGCAATCCAACTTGTCGTCAGTCTGGCAACAATACCGGACTTGAACTTCAAACAGGCAATCGTCAAGTCCGGAGGAATTGCGTTTAGACCCACCTCGGTTTGCACTTCCGGTATTTGGCAGGTCGCAAAAGCCGTAACAGTCTCAACTGGTCCGAAGAATGCAGACAACCAGGACACAGGATATCCAGCGTGCTCGATGGTACAACCTACTTCGAATTCGTCTTTGTATGGCCAATACATTCCCACTTCATTGACCCATTCTTTGTAACGGGTCCGACAAATTAAACTACCATCCATCTCGACATAAACTGCGTGGACTCTTCCGATGGTCTCCTCCCGGAGCGCCTTCCACAAGGTCTGCGCTGTTTCGGCTAGTAAACGTGAGGGAGCAGAGGCAATGTAGAGTTTTTTCTGTTGCGCGAGGTCCACAAGATGCTTAGCCTCAGAAAATGACATGGCTAGAGGTTTCTCTGAATAAACATTCTTGCCCGCCTCAAGACAGGCTTTCGAGACAACAAAATGGCTTCTCGGATTTGAGAGATTAATTACTAACTCAATTGTATCATCATTTAATATTTCGTCTATTGTATTATATTTCCTGACATCGTAGTAGATTGAGTATCTTGTGGAACGCTGTATGTCTTGATCCATTACACCATCAAAGCGCAAGATCGGGTGGTTTTGGATCGAACGGCAGTAGAAAGACGCAATATTTCCACATCCGATGACGACGGTATGAACTTTATTCATTTAGTAGTCCGGGACTTAAGAAGATATTTATCTAGGCATGCGCCCTTCGAAAACAAATCGCTCTTAGGCCATCTCCACGCAAAACTCAACCTTGAGGTCCAGCTTCTTTGCAGCTTTGGAAATAGCGCTCCAGCCCCTCAGCCGTCGGAACTGTTTGTTTCCAGCCGAGCTTGGCCTTCAATTTCGCATTGCTGTACTCTGTCCTTTTCCAGTCGGCATGCCAACGTCTCCGATTTAAGACTAGAGGCAATTTTCCTTTGGACCATTGAGAACATTTTTCCCAAAAAAAACAGAGCATATAGCTAACGGCATGCGGCAGATAGATTGAGTTTAAGGTTCTTACATTCTTCGCATACAAAATTAGGAACTCTCGACTGGTGGGCAAGTTATCATCAACGACGTTAAAAGCTTCACCGTCGACTCCCTTGATTAAACCTGCAAGGATAATTGCATCTGCGCAATTTTCTACATACGTGAAAGGTATACGATTGCAGCCTCCCATATGTAAGAAAAAACTGGGCCTCCTGATGCCTACACGACCCGTAATTTCGGTACTGCCTTCACCGTAGACACTGCCAGGGCGGACTACAACATAGGCAATTTCACGTTCCCTACAATATTCCGCTACAAGCTGTTCCTGCTTGATCTTTGCGACGGAATAGGCTTCTCCACGCAATTCCGGTACCTTCTCCATCGGACATGATTCGTCAAGGAGTCGCCCTTCGGGTTTGTCGAGATTCGAATAAACTGTGAACGAACTTACGAGAACGAATCGCCGCAACCGAGATGATTGTGGGATTGCTCCAAGCAGGTTGCGTGTAGCGTCAACAGTGTTTGCGAACGCATCTGATGAGTTTCTTTCACCAATCCCAGCAGCAAGGTGGAGTATTAATGCCACATCCTTGCATGCTACCGCGCAGTCTTCCCGAGACAAGAGATTGCCTTTTATTACATTCATTTGGGCATCCGGCGAGTAGCGTTTAATGATATCTTCGATTAGCGCAAAATTCCCGGAAGGCCGAACAAAACAGACCAGATTACGGAATCCTCGATTCAGCAGACCCAGGACGACGCGAGATCCTATAAAGCCCGCGGCTCCGGTAACTAAGATGGGCTCTTCTGGATGAATGATGAAAGACTGGTGTGTCTTAGGACATGGTGCTCTTCCACAAAAAGCTTTTTTCTCGCTAGTCGCTTTGTTTGATAATGAGCTAATCATGTTTCATTCTAACGGAAGTTCTGGTTGTCGTATTTTCTTGGATGACCACTTCAACATAATCTAAATGGTATTGACTACTTAGGACCGGAAGCAAGCTCCCCGTGTACGTCCGTAAACGCAAGGATGGAAGATTCGCATCATGACCTGCATCAACTCTCACTTGCCATATGTTGCGATCAGCATCGTTCAATTCGAATGTCGCTGAACGGCGCTTTTTAAACCAAGAGACCGTCTGCCCAGCGGTCGCAAACCACGCACCCTGGCTTCTCAGCTCTTGAATTAAGTCGCGATAACAGTCAACCCACAATCTTTCCGGCGCGAGGCTTCGATCATGCCAATTGACAGTAAAACATCCTCCGAACTTGACTATGCACTCGCTGGTCTGCCGGAGGCGCGCGGCAGCTTTTTCCGGGGACAACCCGAGATAGCTCAAGTAAAACAACGCTGTATCCATTGCGTGCAGCGGCAACTCCAGCAGTTCTTTCGCTCCGAGGGGCCTGTACGCTTGCGTTGTTCCTGCGCGAAATCCGACTGTCTGGTTATAGCCGACCGTAGAGTCATAGGCCGCCCCAGCTTTCTCCAATACCGCGGGTGACTTTTCGTTGTAGTAGAGCCAATGCATCCTGACGCCAAGTTCGGATCCTCCGGACAGGCGCCGAATTTCTTCAAGCTCCTCCCGGCCGGCCGAAGTGTCGAGCCATGCATCAATCCCATGCAAGCCAATTTCGCGTCCCGCGGAGCTCAGCTTTTGAATCGCATCGGCTATCTCGCTGGCTTCATAGCCTGAGGCTCGGGCTGCGGGCGCCGGACCGTCAATTCGCTTTCCGGCATAGTTCTTGCGCGGAATTACAAAAAATGTGGAGGGGAGGCCCTCTTCCAATTCCAGGTAGCGATCATCGAAGTCGCGCCAGAAATCTTTGGCCAACCCCAAATGAACAAAGGGAAGCTTGAACGCGGCCGCCCAGCTTTTTGCAACGTCGCGAACTGCCATCCGCCCTAAAAAGGCGTCCACCACGGAAACAAATAAGGCTCGGAACAGAAAGCCGATCGTCGTGCGATCCACTCTGTGCAAGCGGATCGAAGGATGATCCACATCGTGCGTCAGGCAAGCTATAAACCGGAATCCGTCGGGCACTGAAGGAATCTCGACTAACGGAAAGCCGCAAGACACGATCAAGTCCCGGAGCAGCGCGATGTGCAGTTCCAGCGTCGGGATACCCGCATTTTCGGGCGGTTGTCCCACCGTCAAGAGCCGGCGAACCTCGGCGAATAGGTCATAACCGATTCGCGCCAGCACCCTTTCGTTCGACTTTAGAAGATATCCAGCGGAGGCTCCTGAACCTTCTTCTGAGGCCAGAGTAGTTCCCTGCCCATCGAAGGCAGCGATTTCGCCATAGATCGGGATTTGCGTATTTTGATAGGCAAGAACCCAGCCGTTGTCCCTCCGCGGTTTGGTCGCTAATGCTGTCGAGCCGTCAAATTGCGTTCTTCGGGTGGCATAAACAATGACCAACTTCCCGGCAATGACGTTCGGGACCTCACCTGCACAAAGCACAAGGTCATATTGAGAATCTTCGTGATAAAACTCCCAGGGAGTTTTGAACAGCTCGAAAAACTCACGGACGACATCGTGTTCGGCAGGTTCCGCGATCACGCCTATCATGTGGGTTCTTAGCGCAGCGCCGCTACGGGCTCTTCGTTCACTCGCAGCCACTCCTCAAAAAGAGCCAGGCTAAACAGGATTTTGTGATTGTCCTGCCGCCCGTTAACATGCTGTTCGAAAAGCTCGCGCACAGCAGCGGGGCGAAGGTATTGATAGATCCTGGAGCCATCATCCTGAAAGGTATCCGCCATCTTGTTGTCCACGGCTCCCTTGAGCCAATCATCCACGACATTGACACCGAATCCGCGTTTTGGGCGCTTCAGAATAGATTCGGGTAGAAAGGACTGGCAGACCTGCCGGTGGAGCCATTTCCGAGACCCATTCCGGACCTTCAGATTCGCCGGCAACCGCTCGACGTATTCGACGATCTCCTTATCAACAAAGGGCACACGAAGCTCGAGCCCGTGGGCCATGGAAAGCTTGTCCGCGTACATCAGGAGTTCATCCGGAAGCGTGGATCTCACCTCCAGGAATTGCAACCCGCCCAATTCGTCGGTCGACTCCATGAGCTCGGTCATGTCTTCCCAACAGCTCAGGATGGTGTCCCCCGAATTCGGGCCCACAAGTCCTTCCCGGAATAGTCCCTCAACCTGGCCGCCAGGCAAGAGGGATAAAACATCCTGATACCGATGCATCCGATCCGAGGTAGCCAGGGAGTTTACACCCCGCTTAACCATTTCATTCCGGGGCAGAGCGGCAACAGTGTAGGAAATCGGAGTGCGAATCCAGCCCGGAAGCCGCGCCCATAGCCCGCCATAGCGAACTCCAAGATGCCTCTTGTAGCCACCAAACAGTTCATCCGGGCCTTGTCCCACGAGTGCGACTTTCACGTCCTCGCGAGCCCGCTGGCAAATGAAATACATCGGCACGATGGAAGAAGCGGCGATCGGTTCTTCCAACGCAGCCACAATCTTGGGCAGCGCCTCTTCAAAGATCGATTTTGATATTTTCAGGCTCGTGTGTTTGGATTTCAGCACGCGCGCCGTTTCCGCAGCATCTTCCAATTCATCATCCGCGAAGCCCGAGCCGTACCCAACTGTATAGGTCCGCCAGGATTTTCCATTGAGGTTCATTAGCGCAAGCAGCAATCCCGAATCTAGTCCACCGCTCAAGAGCAGGCCGACAGGCACATCGCTGATGAGTTGGCGCTTAACCGCATCTTTGTAAATGGCAAGGAGCTCCTCCCTGGCTTCACCGGGAGATTTTGCGGGTGTGAATGGCTCCGGCTTGAATCGGTACCACCGGCTCGCCTCACAAGCGCCATTTTCGACGGTCAACTTGGTACCTGGGGCGAGCTTTCGCACCCCTTTCAATATAGTGTAGGGCGAAGGTGTAAACCGGTATCGCAGGAAAAGATCCAGCGAGGTGGAATCAATTTCCGGCTTCCCGGACATGACCGCGCGAATCGGGCGCATTTCCGAGCCGAAATAGAGAGTGTCTCTTTCAATCCGGTAGTAAATCAGCTTGATCCCGAACGGGTCGCGGGCCACTACCAATCGCTTTCGACGAACGTCCCAGATGGCAAGACCAAACATACCGTTGAGATGGTTCAATACCTCGTCGGCCCACTGCTTGTACCCGTGGATAATGACCTCCGTATCCGAGTTGGTACGAAAGATGTGGCCGTGGCTCTGCAGTTCCCGCTTAAGTTCTGGGAAGTTATAGATTTCACCATTGAAGACCACCCACACCGACTCTTCCTGGTCCGACATGGGTTGGTGTCCACCGCCAAGATCAATGATTGAAAGCCGCCGAAATCCGAAGCCCAACGGCCCGTCCAGGAAATAGCCCTCGTCATCCGGCCCGCGGTGGACGATGGACCTAGTCATAGACTCGATGTCCGCGCGCTGCACAGGGGCGTGGTTTCCGAAGTTAAATTGTCCGCATATACCGCACATAGAGCCCGTCCGTTAGTTTGCCACTGATGGACCAGAGATGACCGAATTCGATAAAGCCTTTTCCTCCGATGCCCCTACGTTCTTTGCCAAAAGGAAAGTGAGACTCCGGAACATTTGCGATTGTGCCCAGCGGTGCATGGGAACATTGTCCCATCCGATTAAGAGCTGACGAGCCCGAAACGAGCCATCAGGTTTCCGCCATCGCTGGAGCAGATCGCCAAGGACCAACGACAAGATCCGGTCTAGCTCGGGGAATCGACCGTACAACTCAACACCCAAGTTAATACATTCCGCATAATCGTAAAGCTCTCGTCGGTACATCGTGAGCCTTGGTGGCTTGGAAAATGGCATCGGGAGGCCGTTCGAGTCGAACAAGGCCTTGACGTAATAGCTGACTCCTCGCCCGATGGCACTACGGCAGTCGGAAGATCCGGCCAGCTTTTCAATTTTTGCGAGGGCTTTAAGAACAAAACAGGTATGAAAGTGATCTACAAAATCTCTTACGTTATCAACCGAATAGTACCAGGAACCGTCCAGATTTTGAGATTCCAGGACGAAATATAGATTTCTCTGTCCAACTTTCCGGTATTTCTCTTCCGAGAAGTCCAGCCCGGCTCTCATCAAAAGAAATGCCCGGTAGGCACTGGCATTGATGACTCCGCTCGAGTTATCTAGTCCCGGGCAATAGCCACACGTAGAACCCTTAGGGGAAACCTCGAAATCCTTATAATCCTCGATGGCGTGGTCTGCGATGGACTCCATGACTGCCAGCCACTTGGGATTTTTGTCCAGCTGATAAACCTGCCGGAACGCTTCGTACACGTAGGGAATCGTCGTTACCATCGGCGTCCCTTCTTTCAGCGTTCCGTTGCGTGTTTCCCAATTGAATGGATAGCCCCACGCATACCGGCTGAAGTCTCTACAACGAGTCCCTTCAAGTTCCTCCAGAAAATGAATCGCGCGCTGAAGATACGAGTCCTGCTTATACGCTTCAGCGAGGAAGGCGAAGCCCATAGCATAGTGCGCATCGGCGATAGGAAAGCGCTGAGGTTTCCAGAACAGCCGCCTTGCAGAAGGGACGAAAGCCTCGGAGAAAATCATCGGCGAAACTGCCAAGGTACCCAGCAGAGGCTTGCGATAATATAGCGCTTTGGCACTTCGTCCGAAGTCGCTGGCGAAATAACTCTGGTGATCGTAGGACGTTTCACCATACTGATCGAGCCAGCAAGTAAAACGCTTCACCGTCGTTTCGATTTCACTGAGTTGGGCTTTGTTCACATTGCCCCAGAGGAGAAGTTACTTACTCGGATAAGAGCGTAAACTTGTCGATCGGCCTGAAGGCCATAGCCGATTTAAGAATTACTTTCAACTTTCGCATCTGTTCGTGGCGGTGAAATTTCATCAGTTCTTTGGAAATGGCCCTCTTTTGCCTGGTCAGGGCCGCCCATCCATAACCCAAACCGAGTGCGACTCCCTCTACGACGTAGGGAGGTTTCACAGTTCGGTAGGCAACGCGGAAGAGTTCCCAAACCGGGTGACCGCCGAGGTAGTAATCTTTTTCACCATAAGAAAAAGCAGCGGCAAAAGCGCTGCGTTCGGCCGTTCCCAAATGACGGTAATGGAAGAACGACTTATCCCGGAATGATCGGGTTTTCCAGCCGATCATACGGGCAGTCGTCACCGCGATCCAATCTATGCCTCCGGCCTTGTTAGCGAAATATCCGCCAATATCCGCGAAGCATTGACGGCGAAACAATTGGCACTGACCGGATACATGCAGCTGCCCTTCGAGACTATCCGTTTCCGAGTTGTAGCCGCCTTCTTCTCGAAAGACGGTGCCCGCGACTCCCAGCCCAGGATCGTCGCGGAATTTTCCAAGCAGGAATTCAAAATGATCTGTGTCTAGCAAAACGTCCGAATCCAGGTTGCCGATGAACTCGTAATTCACATCCTTGAGGTGTTCCTGGCCGGCGTTAAATGCGTGCACCTTCGCCGCAAAATTGCGTTCCTTGCGCACCGGCCGATTCACGACTTCGATCCACTTGTGTTCCGCAGCATAGCGCTCCGCGATCGGCCCAGTAGAATCCGTTGAGCCATCGTTCACAATTACCCACTTCACGGGGCGGACCTTCTGTTGAATAACCGATTCGATGGTTTTCCCGATATAGGCCTCTTCATTGCGTGAAGGGGTGACCAAAACGTATGCCGCGAGTGTGGGTGTTCGATCCATATGTGCTTTCGCTGCGCCCGCTGTAGATTGCCGATCCTCTTGCAACTTCGACATGATCAGTCTCCGCCTTGGACCCCGTTCTGGGCGTAAACTTCACAGCGCTCCGCCGTCAGCGACTTATCGTAGATCTGGTCGGGTTCATGCACGAGGACGTGGCTACCGCGATTTGAGAATGAGAACGGCACACACAAAAGATTCTTGAGCCGCGCTCGCAATTCCTTTCGCCGCTCCGGAGGCACGAAGAAAAGCATGAAGCCACCGCCCCCCGCACCAAGCAACTTGCCACCGAAAGCACCGGCGCTGCGGCCTGCTTCGTAGATTTCGTCAAGGTTGTTGTTGGTGATGTTTTGCGTAAGAGTACGTTTAATCTGCCACGATTCATTCAACAGATGTCCGAACTCTTCGATAGGGCGATTGGGGTTAGTGACGATGGCTTCTGCCTCATCTACCATTTGGTGCATTGTTTCCAGCTCATGCTTGCGGCTTGGAGTCGCTTTAATCTGCTCTTTGGCAATCTCGGAAGCCGTCCGGGAAAATCCCGTGAAGAAAAGAGCGCAATGCTGCTGGAGCTGGGCCAACCTGGGGGCGGGGGCAATCACCTGTTTAACCTCGAAGCTGCCGTCCGTGTGAAAATTGGTCCGATTGAATCCGCCATATGCCGCGCTGATTTGATCCTGCGAGCCGACCGCCTCTTTGAGAATCTCTTGCTCCACATGAATGGCATCGAGCGCTAGAGCGTGCTTATTGCGCATCTGTTCTCTTAGCGCATAAAGGCCTAGCAGGAAACCAACCGTAAATGCCGAACTCGTCCCGAGTCCGGTTCGGGCAGGCAGGTCCGCAACGTGGTGAATTTCAATCCCTTCCTCGACGCCCATAAATTCCAGGCACCCGCGTACCGAAGGATGCTCGATGGCACTGTTCTGCGCGACGTTTTCCACCTTCGAGTAGGAGATACGGCTGTGATATTCGAAAAAGGGCGGAAGATACCGGCAGGTGATGTAACAGCATTTGTCAATCGCGGTGGACAGGACGGCTCCACCATGCTCACGATACCAAACGGGGTAGTCCGTTCCTCCGCCGAAAAAAGAGATGCGGAGTGGAGTTCGCGTGATAATCATGCCGTGGCTTCCTTTTTACGAGTGCCTGAAATGAAGGATCTGGGGAACTGCATCGAGTAATGAACTCGCAACCACGTCTGCATCAATCGAAGCAATGGCCTCGTTTTCCGACTCCATCGCCATTTGCTTCGCCTCCGAAAGCCGTACGGTCCTGCATCCGGCATTCTTGCCAGCTTGGATATCGCTGTCAGAGTCACCAATCATCCAAGAAGCCGCAAGGTCTAGATTACGGGACCGCGCCGCCTCCAACAACATGCCAGGCTCTGGCTTCCGGCAAAGGCAGGGTGGCTCAAGTTCGTGAGGACAGCAATAAATCCCATCAATCGTGGCACCACCCTGGGCAAGTTGATCGGTCATTCGCAGGTGCAATTTCTCCAATTCCTTTTCAGTCAGCAGGCCCTTCGCTATGCCACGCTGGTTCGTCACGATGATAACGCAAAACCCGGCTCGGTTTAGCTGAGCAATTCCTTCCATGACTCCGGGCAAGAGATGAAAATCTTCCCAGCGCGTCACATATTCCCCATCCGACGCTTTTTGATTGATCACGCCGTCGCGATCCAAAAATACTGCCTTCTTCATCTGCATCCTACTTGAAAGGGACTAGGACGTCTGCCGCCCTCGTGAAGCACGGCGTCGGGCTGAGAGCCACCAGTGCTCCTTTGGAACTAGCGGTGCAAGTCCTCCAAAGGTCCACATCGCGGAGTTGACACAGCCACTTCTGAAAGCCGCTGGCAAAGTGCTTGGGCCCGCGCATAGTCTTCGGGTGTTCCTATATCGATGAACATTGCAGATTGTTCCATGGCAAATGTTCCGGGCTCAATTAGCCGCGGCAGTACATCCTTTTCAAGACTGGCAGGATCTTCCGGAATATGTTGGAGGACCTCGCGTTTAAATACGTAGATGCCTCCGTTCACTAGGCCGGGCTTTTGAAGCCCTAGCTTTTCGCTGAAACGCACAACCCGACTCTGGGCATCAACCTCGACGGTGCCGTATCGAGCTGCATCCGCGACCCGACGGACAGCGATGCTCGCCCATCCTCCTCGATCCCGGTGAAAGCCGATCAGTTGGTGAAAATCAAGTTCCAGGAATGAGTCGCCATTCATTACCAGGAAGTCGGAAGCATCCGAAATAAGGTGTTCTGCGTGCTTTATGGCTCCTGCCGTTCCGAGGGGGCTGGATTCCTTCGAATACTCGATCATTACATCCCACTTGCGTCCATCGCCCAGAGCTTCCTCTATCTGTTGGGTTTGAAAGCCCGTACACATTACCAGCCGGCGTATGCCCTGCGACCTGAGCTGCAGAACGAGAAGCTCAAGAAAGGGTGTATCCCCGATGGGAGCTAGAGGCTTCGGTTTAGAAGATAGCACCGGCCGAAGACGCGTCCCCATTCCGCCAACGAGAAGCAACGCAGGCAGGTCGTCACGAGACGAATCTCCTCGAAGAGGTGAATTGGCGATTTCCATCATTCTGGCCCGGTGAACTTACTTCACGTGTCAAACATTCGGTCAGAACTTTCTCTAAAGTGCCGCCTGCCAGTAGTCCAACATCGATTTCAGCGTTTGCTCGATCGTGTTCAATGGTTTCCAGCCTGTGTCCCTACGAATCTTTTGCGTGCTGCCAAAAATGATTTTCTCATCGGAGGGACGCATCAGCCGGGAAACCGTTCTAATCTCAGTCTTTACGCCGGACAATCGAATGGCGGTCCGCAGGACTTCATGAATTGGATAGGTTCGGTCGGCGCAGAGGTTGTACGCCTCCCCCCGTTTTCCTTTCATGGCGGCAAGATAGAATCCCCGCACAGTATCCTGCACATCCAGGAAGGCGCGTCTAGGCTTTAGGTTCCCGACCTCGATGATGGGCGTCTGCAGGCGCTTTTTGATCCGCACCAACTGTCTCACGAAGTCCGAGGGGGCATCACTGGTCTTGCCCGGGCCAGTAGTATTAAACAGACGAATGTTGACCGTCGGAATTTTATAATCGAGAAAATATTCACGCGCCAAAAGGTCCAGGCAGACTTTGCTGATGCCGTAGGGGTGTAGCGGCCGAAGTGCATGGTCTTCAGCGACGGGCATGGCGGATGGAGCGACGTGCCCATATTCGGCGCTGGAGCATGCCGAGACGACTACAGGGGGCCGCTTCGCATGACGGACGGCCTCGAACAAATAGAGGGAGCCCATGATGTTTGACTCAAAGGTCTGGACAGGATCCGCCCACGAGAGTGTGGGCAGGCTTTGTGCCCCTAAATGAAAGATGTGCGTCGGCTGGTAACGGGCCAAGAGTTGTGTTACACGCTGCCCATTCCGAAGGTCACATTGCGTAAATTGCAAGTTTGGCAGCTTCGGGTACAATACACAGCCCTCTACGGCGTACGTCCCGACGACATTCCACCCCCTCGCTTGGAGGAACATTACCAAGTGAGATCCGATGAATCCTTCTGCGCCCGTCACGAATGCGGTTTTTGTCATGGGAGGAATTGATGGAGGCCCAGCGAAATCACTTTGGTCAAAGTGACTCTCTACTAGTTCGTGCGGAGAATACCGCTCGCACGACTTAAAAGCGTTTCCCTCTCACGCTCCCAGCTGTGTTCCAAGTAAACCTGTTGTCCCCTCCGTGCGATCTCAAGAACCTCGCCGGGCCGAGAGAATGCATATTCGATCTGTTGTGCCAGATCATCGGGATTTCCAGCTTCGAAGAACAAAAGAGACTCTTTGTTGAAGTAGTCCAAAATACCAGGCGTCGAAGGCGCGATAACTGGCTTCCCCAAAGCAAGATACTCGAAAATGCGGGTTGGCGTATTGATTTCCGTGAAGGCGTTCCGATGATTGGGGATCACGCCAATATCACAGTTGTCGATGGCAGTCACAAGCTCTTCCAATCTCTTCGGCCCGAAATACCGCACCGCGTCTTGAAGTTTCTTGTCTTGGACCTTTTGCATCATGCGTTCAAGAAATTGCGTCTTGGAGCCAAAAATGTGAAGCTCGAGAGCAGGAACAGTCTTGCGCGCGCGTTCGAGCGCGTCGATCGCGACTTCCAAACCATTCCGTTCAACCAGCGAGCCGTGGTACATCATCACGAAGGGTTTGTCCTTCGCTTGGCTGGCGAAATCGGACCCTCGCGTCACGCGGAACGGGAAAATCTGACCGTCCGGGGAGTTCATAACCACGGCAATTTTTTCTGGGCTGCAGCTGCGGGTAGAGAAAATGCGTTTGCACGCGACATTGACCGTGATCACCAAATCTGCTCGCGCGATGCTCCATTTCTCAAAGAGTCGTAGCAACTGAACACTCTTGCTCCCCGGGGAGGCATTAAATATCGTGGTCATGAGCTCCGGCATTGGGTCGTGCAAATCGAGAATCAACTTAGCCCCGAAGGCCTTTGGGACGAGCGCACTGAGGACTAGAATGTCAGGCATGTTGTGCACGTAGACCAGATCGTAGCGACGCACCAACGTGCGCAGTGCAAAGATCACGGATGAGATCAAAATGAAGGCAGCATAGCGGTAGAGATAGGCGAGCTTTCCCCTCCGATCGTGTCTCAGGGGAACACGCAGGACATTAATTCCTTTAAGTATTTCCCGCCCAGGAGCATTTTCGCCTCCGAGGCATATCAGATCTATGCTCGCGCCTTCCCCAACGAGTGCATCTATCGCTCGCCGTGGCCTGGGATCGAATGGGTAGGGTGAAAAGGTAACCATGGCGACCCGCTTCCCGGCAAAGCGCCTGCTACTGGCCGTCGCCAGAAAATCTACATGCGGCGGAGGTGCAACGGGACTGGTCATGGGAGAGCTCATCGTCTTGTGGTTAGGTCTAATCGGTCCTGGGCTCTTCTAGAGAGCTGCACATACTGCGAGGCCTTCAACGGTTTGATCCAATCGCCTTAGCACCCCGACCATTCAACTGCTTGTGGGACTCTCGCTCGACTTTTGCGCGATTCGAGTTTCGGATTGCATCGAGAAGTGAGGACTCATGAAACTTGCTCAGGATTTCGATGTTGGGCATAACGCAATGGCCGCCGATAATTCCTGGAAAGAACTTGGTCTTCGGAAGATACCCGATCTCTTCATAGAAGGAGACGACTTCTTCGAAGGGTTGCTCTACTCGATCACAATACCTCTCGATATCTTGGGCCCAAGCGATCAGCAGGCCGAAATAAGTTGTCTCCGTCAGCTTTGCAAGCTCTGTGGCTTCCGGAGCGGACAAGATCTTCGTTTTCAGGCCCGCAGCTTCGAAATGTTCGGCGGCGGCCATGCCGCTGGCCGCATCCATGGCGCCCACGAACTTCGTGTAGCTGCGAAGTTCCTCGAGCATCCGCGCATGTTTACCACGCACCGGGCTGTTGACTACCGCGCTTCCCGCTCGCTTTGCGATTTGTCGCGTCGTGCCGATGGCCACGGTGCTATTGACGATCGTAAGCGCGGGCTTAAAAAGGTCGATGTAACGCGCGCTCTCACCCACAAAATCTTTGACCTCGAACGGAAAACAGATATGCAAAACGTCGACCTCTCCTCTTGCACCGCTAAAGGGAGCGACGTCCACGCCGATGACCTTATAGTGCTGGGAGAGCAGTTCAAAGAGGGGTCGGCCCACCTCTCCAAGTCCGACAACTATAACGTTTTTTTCGTCCATCACCGCCTTACCTCCTCAACAAAGTGATTCCCGACGCGAGACAGCTTTGCTCGCTTGCTCTTTACTGCCCTTGAGCTCTCCGACCTAGGTCGTCCGTAGATACCGCAAGCAACCACCGTGGTCAGCCTACGGAGATTGGCCTTACACTGCCAGCGGGTCCCACGAGTTCTGCGGGGTGCGCAGATTCGTTTTTCGCTTCATCTCCGAACTACTTTTCCTCGTGCTAATCGTGCTGTCGCAAACGGCGTTCACGCGGCAAATGAATGTGCCACAGCGCTACCCATTTCCGGGGTGAAATCCTCAGCCAAGTGGAAGCACTCCATGGTTATGCAGTAGCTTCTCAGTTCGTCGTAACGGCCACTCACGCGCAATCGAGATTCGAACTGTCGACGGGAAACGTATTGGCTCAGGAATACAAGCTATTGGTTTAGGCCGTCGCGAACGTATTGCCTTTTTCTTGAGGCTTCTTCTCTCCGATCGACAAATGTCGTCGGATAGGCTACCGCCATAACCGTACCTTGAGGCGCCCTCGATTTGGTCTAAAAGGCAATTCTAATTATAACAAAATAAACAACTTAAGTTTGTTCCGTTTCTTCTCGAGTCATGCAGAAGTATCGCAACCGAACTGCCAGACTCTACGAAGAGTTTATGATCAGCCGAGTGGGCCAAGTCTTATTCTAATCGACTGAAAATAAATGGGTTGGCCCGACAGAGGAGGACTTGCGAACCGCTTGGCCTTGAGTTTTCGCCTCATCATAGGCAACAATGGGAAAACTCTTACCACCGTTTGACACGATCACTCACCCAGGTTCCTGGAAGTTCAGGGCTATCCATGCCTAGTTCCCTTCAGTGCTCGGGTTTATGGGCCTCGTAACTTGGAGTTCTACTGGAGTTTTATAGAGTGCATCGGTCAGCTGTCGCCGTCGTGCCGACACCGACACCTCCCCTTGGCAAGCCAGACGCGCCGAAGGCGTAGAGAAGCCAACCGAAGTGATCGGGCCGGGTCTCGTATCGAATGCAGAGCCTCTTTGCCTGCGCCCAACGGGAAGCATTGACGTAGCTTAGAGCTCCCTCCCAATAATTCACGATCCGCTTTTGCCGTCCGATGGAATCCCAAATCAAACCCTGATTGAGATTCCGAAGGTCATTTCCAAGTTCATTTGCACCAGCAACCCAGGACAATCCCTTGTAAACGGAATCGTGAAAGTTCTGACCGGTCGTTTGTCCCAAGGCAAGGAGGCCTAAGGGCCCAATCCCATTTTGATGGAGGGATAGCACAGGGTATCGATTCACGACCCGGCAAGCGCGTTTGTCGTAGAGGAACCACCACTGTCCCATCTCGCCTTGGAGTGTGCGAACCGAGTTCGCACAGCTTAATGCGGAAGCAAGAGGTTCTTCAACCTCGAAGGCCCGCGCGAAATTCGTGAGCGCATAAATGGCATGAATTTGATCGGCAAATGTTCCAAAGCGGTTCCAGAAGGTCCGCGAAAGGAACCTGGAGAACTGTGCATGGCCGAAGATTCCGCTCTCCCCTTGGTTCCCTTGGAGCAAGCGGTATGTATCCACCGCCATGTCTGTCAAATCCGGGACTGTCCCATCGCACGCGAGTTGCGCCCGTGCGATGCCTGTCAGAAACCAGGAAAGCCCCACGGTAGAAGCTTGACGACCATCCGGATAAGCGCCTAATGCCTTCTCAAAATCAAATTCCTTGAACAATCTCCCCAATCTTCCAGGAAAACATTCGGCGGTGAACCACGTCAATAGCCCTAAGTCTCCAATGCTCCTCACCCAGCTCGTGTCTCGCAAAACGGTATTGCTAATCGCTGCAACGTCAAAAGGTAGAACGACTCCAGTTTCCCTGACACGCTGCAAGCCTAGGAGCGCAACGATCGTGTGTTTCGGTGAACCTTCCTCTTGGCAGAGGCCTTTTGCTGTCATGGTGAGACGGCGAGTGAAGAGCTTTGTCTTCTCTTGAAACAACAAAAGTAACGCCCGCAGCGCCAAGGCATTGAGGGCAGGGATATCCGCCTGGGAACTGTGATTCTGGATAGGAACGTTAATTCGCTCCTGAACCCGAACGGCTACAGTGAGTGGTCGTGAATACATTTCGATCCCGACAAGAAGGCTGACGCTAGGGCCGACTCGAGGAAAGAGATTGCGAGCGCGGACAGAAATTTAAGGTGAGACGTACGTGCAAGGTGAACAGCTACTCGTGGTTATTTGTAGGCATCTGGCGGACACTCGTATCCCAAGCGCAGCAAGGATGCCCTTCGACCTACACTTGTGCTATGCCTGCGCTACGTCAACGGATCAACGAGCTACGCCGGAAAGGGCAAATTGGGAGATTTTCTCAGCCACTAGTTTTTGCTGGTCTGCGGTCAAGCCGGCGAACATTGGGAGAGACAGGATCTCGTCGGCAGCCGCTTCCGTATTGGGGAAATCCCCGCGTTTCCATCCCCTGGAGGCATACGCCGCCTGCAAGTGTATGGGGATAGGATAGTGGATTCCTGTTCCGATGCCCGCCTCCGTCAGGTGCTTCTGCAACTCATCACGGAACTGTGTCCGTAGCACATAGAGATGATAAACGGATTTCGAGGCACTGGACTCGACTGGGCAGACGACATTTCCGCTCAGTGGCGCAAGTAGCTGATCATACATGCGTGCCGACGTGCGGCGCTGCTCGTTCCAACGCGGAAGATGGCGGAGTTTGACCCGCAGTATTCCCGCCTGCAGGGAATCCAGCCGACCATTGTAGCCCTCCAAGTCGTGATAGTACTTTTTGGATTGGCCGTGATCACGGAGCATCGCCGCTGTGCGAGCGAGGTCCCGGTCATTCGTTGTGATTGCGCCGCCCTCACCGCAGGCGCCCAGATTCTTGCCGGGATAAAAGCTGAACGCTGCTGCGCGGCCGACCGAACCAGCCTTCAACCAGCGGTTCTGTTTCTTGGAGAAGTATTCCGCCCCATGAGCTTGGCACGCATCTTCAACGACAAGCAAGTTGTATTGCGCAGCCAGGTCGAGAATGGGGTCCATGTCGGCCATTTGACCGTAGAGGTGCACCGGGACCACCGCCGCGACCGGCTTTCCCAGCTTCTTATGAATGTACCGGCCCGTGGTCGTGTCGAGCGCGCACCACGCTTCGAGGTAGTGACGCAGCTTTTGTGGATCCAAGGTATAGGTAGTCGGATCGATGTCGATAAATTCGATGTGCGCGCCAGCCTGGGAAATGGCCTCGGTTGTCGCAATGAACGAATGAGGGACGGTGAGGACGATGTCCCCGGCCTGGATGCCGGCAGCCAGGAGGGCGAAACGGAGTGCATCGGTCCCGCTATTGACCCCAACGCAATACTTGGCGTCGCAATACTCCGCAAACTCTCGCTCGAATCCCTCTACTTCCGGCCCTCCGATAAAGCCTGCCGTCTCAAGGACTTTCTTGCATACCTCCAAAAGTTCGGCCTCCAGCTCCCGGTGGAGACCCACCAGATCAACAAAGGGAACCTTGGTAGCATTTGTCATCGTTTCGCCTCGGAAGAGTGTGTAATAGATCGCAAGACTTTTGCAGGATTGCCGGCAACAATTGTATTCGGCGGCACATCGCGAGTGACCACGCTGCCCGCCCCGACAATCGCGTTTTCCCCGATCACTACCTTCGAAAGAATCGTCGCTCCGGAACCGATAGAAGCTCCGCGTTTGACCACGGTGGTCTCGACGCGCCAATCGCTTTCGGTTTGTAACTCACCGTCCGCGGTAGTTGAGCGAGGGAAAGAATCGTTGATAAATGTCACGCCGTGACCGACGAAAACGTTGTCTTCGATGGTCACGCCTTCACAGATGAAGGTATGACTTGAAATTTTGCAACGTCGCCCGACGCTGGCATTTTTTTGTATTTCGACAAAAGCGCCGATCTTGGTCTCATCGCCAATCTGGCATCCGTAGAGATTAATGAACTTAGAAAGCCGTACACCTTGCCCGAGTTTCACATCCGCTGAGATAGCGCAAAATTCGTTCACAGGCGTATCAATTCTCCCTTTTTTTGGATCGAGGTCTCGGCCGCTTCAAGCATCTGGACGACACGCAGTCCGGCGTGACCGTCATTGATAGGAGTCTTGTTGTTCATGATGCAGTCAGCGAAATAACCGAGTTCCACGTGCAGCGCTTCCAATTGTTCCAGTTGCGGCGCCCACATGTCTCCCGTTCGGTAGCTTACCAATGCATCTCGGATCCCTTCCCCAGAGGCGATTTGAACGCCCTTGTCATATACGCGGATCTTTTCATCCGCTACCAGATCGTTCCAGACGAGCATCTTCTTCTGGCCGCCGATGAGCGTCGTTCGAATCTTTACAGGCGATAGCCAATTGACATTGATGTGGGCGATCACGTTCCGCGGAAAGTAAATCGTCATGTAGGCAACGTCTTCCACTCCGTTCAAGTGCTTTTCACCAGTAGCGACGACGGCCTCCGGCTCACCCTTAATGATGTAATCCATAATGGAGAGGTCATGTGGCGCGAGGTCCCAAATGACGCTGACGTCGTGCTGGAAAAGTCCGAGGTTCACACGCAGCGAGTCGTAATAGTAGAGCTCGCCGAGGGCACCACTTTCGGTCAGCTCGCGGATCTTGCGCACCGATCCAGTGAACAGAAAGGTATGGTCCACCATAATCGTCAGGTTCTTTCGCGCCGCCAGATCAATGAGTTCTTTCGCCTGGGCCGAATTCGAAGTAAACGGTTTTTCGATAAAAACATGCTTTCCATTTTCTAGGGCTCTTTTGGCCAACTCGTAATGGGTCCAGACGGGGGTGACCACAGCAACGGCGTCAATTTCGGATGAGCATAAGATTTCATCCGGGTCGGACACCGTTTGAATGCCGGGATGGGCTTTTCCCACTCTGGCTAAGGCCTTGGAACTCTTGTCGCACACCATGTGCGGTCGCGCAAACTCCAGTCCATTTAGGTTACGGACTATATTGGGTCCCCAGTAGCCGTAACCGATCACCCCCACTCGGATCATAGACTCCTTCGGGGTGTCGGAATAACATCGGGGCGACGTTGCTTCAACGATTGAAAGTTGTGGACTAGCCATGTCGTAATTAGCTCCTTCTTCCTAAACCACCTCAGCAAACAATTCCTCCACGCCGTTTTGCATTGGAATGTGGAGTACACCCTTAAATCTAGAAACGACCAAGTCTCCCGTCATACAGGACCACCCTTCGCTCTCAGAAAGCACCGAAACCCTTCAGAACGACGAGCGGAGTAGCGAAAAGAATTTTGAGATCCAACCAAAGCGACCAGCTTTCGGAATACCGCACATCCAACCGGACCATGTCATCAAAGCAGACCCGACTCCGGCCACTCACCTGCCACAATCCGGTGACACCCGGCTTCATTTCCAAAACTCTGCGGCGGTGCCAATAATCGTAGACGTCAAACTCATAGGGCAGTGGAGGGCGCGGCCCGACCAAAGACATCTCATTTCGCAATACATTCCAGAACTGCGGAACCTCGTCGAGGCTTGTTTTACGGAGGAATTTGCCTACCGTTGTAACGCGGGGGTCATTCTGAATCTTGTAGACGGGGACCCCGCCCTCGTTCTTGTCTTCATTTTCCTTCTTGCCCCCAATGAAGGAACGAACGTAATCGCGGTGAAGCTCTGGGTCATTGTTTGTGTACATCGTACGGAATTTGAGACACTTAAAATTGATTCCGAATTGTCCGAGCCTTTCCTGTACGAAAAGGATCGGGCCTGTGGACGTTAGCTTTATCGCCAGCGCAATGGCCGCCAGCAGAGGCGAAAGGATGAGCAACAACAAAGAGCTCCCGAGGATGTCCATCCCGCGCTTGACGATCTGGGGCAGCCGCTTCTTCAAAACTTCTCGAGAAAGATCCGGGTATATTTTGAGATCGGCGATTCTGTCGGGGTGATCCGTATCCCAGGTTTCCGGAAAAACATGAGTGGTAACGACGAGATTTGTAACCACACATTGATCAAAATGATCCTTCAAGACTGCTTCCACTTTGGATTGCAACAACTCGCTAACGTGACTCTCAGCCTTCAGATTGATTTCCGTGAATAGCACTGCGAGGATTTGGCCGTGCTGGTACCACCCAACGACGTCGGTCTCTCGCGTCGCGTTGGTGACAGCAGACGAGAATCGCTCAATGAATCGCGGACCTGCACCGTCCTTGTGCACGGCATGTGTGTCAAGGAGCATCAAGACGAAAGGTCTGCGGGAACGTTGTGCGCGCCGGCGCTCAAGTGTCAGCATCCGGTGGAAGGCCTCTTCTTTGAGGACGGTTTCTCGCCTGGCTCGCAAGTCGCCGAACTGTGGCGACAGGTTCAGGCTATCTCGCAGTGGTTGCTCTTGCGCTCCCATGACCGAGGCCTTTGCTCCGCTATCACTCATTCGTGGTCCTTATCCAACCAAACGGTTCAAACGCGCCACAAATCGGGATGCTCCTCGACACAATCTGCTCAGCCCTAGGAACTCAACCGCACTCGCAAGATCAAAAATCGTTTTAGGCGACCACTCCCTCTAGTAAGGGACGAGAAGTCATTTGCTGCAGAACTGCGGGTCGAGCGGGGATAGCGGGACTCACGCAACACCGATCAATTTCCAGAGCAACTGAACGACGGAGCAAGGACACGGAGACGACGATGCGCTGATTGCCCTTAAAATTAATCAAAATCCCTTCTAGGCCACGTAAGGCGTCACTTTCAATGCGGACCTTCTGCCCAAGTTCGAGGTAAGGCCAAGGCTCAGCCGGCAAACCTGAGGACACAACGGTTTCAATGGCCGCAATCTCTCCGTCATCTACAGGGAGCGGTACTTTGCCGCATCCGACTACCGAAATTACCCCGGGCGTCACTAGGATCGGCAAGCGTTTCTGCGCATCGAACCGACAAAATACATAGCCTTGAAACAAGGCCGTGCTTGTTTCCCTAAGCCTTCCGTTCCAGCGCTTCTTCGACTTATACGTCGGAAGGAGCGTTTGATAGCCCTTCCCTGCTAGCAAGACAGCCGTAGAAGCTTCCCAGCGCGTTCGGACCTGAAGTGCAAACCATTGCTGCGTATTTGTCTCTAGGCTCATCGCTCGTTTGAGGTTTCCTTTCCCAGTCGCTGGTTCGAAGACCCTCACCCGCCTAAGCTACCGCCATTGATCCGCGGTTTTACTAAGAACTACCTCGCAATCTCCCTGCCGGTCTACCAAGCGGGCCCCGGTTTTAACCTAGTTTCCGACGTTCTCCGTAAATATCTGATAAGACAAGCCTTATCTTCCAGAAGCCAATCAATTGCAGAGGATGGTGCGAGAAATGCGAATGACTTGCATACACCACAGTGAAAACTCTTGCCACGATTGACTAGGGCTTTTCCTTGAAGGGCCAACACGCGCACGCCTGAATATGAACGCCAGATGACGCCTGTGCATCCTCCATGTTTACAATGGATTACAATACCTTTGCAGAAGCAGATTTGCTTCCTAAGTGCTTCACGGAACTGGCACTGGATTGGCACTGCATACCGACAACACGAGGCCCGGTATCTTTCAGCGCACCTCAAAGGACAGTTGAGATTTGGAATTCTAAGGTCACCATCTTGGATAACACGAGAATAAGTCTTTCGCGTCGATGGCTGCTTTTCAGCGTCTGGGTTCTCATCGCCTCGGTTCTGTTCCTGCGACCGCTCACTCGCCTGGTCCACTTGTCTCTATCGAATGACGACGCGTCCCACCTTCTCCTGATTCCCTTCCTCGCCGCTGGCCTGCTCTATATCGAGCGGCACTCCATTTTCCGCACCCCATCAACGAATGTGGGCCTTGGCTGCCTGGTGGCAGCACTTGGAATTGGACTGGTCGTTGGCACACGATTGGCTGGCCAAGCCCTGACGCCGGATCTTCAACTTACCGGCTATATTTCCGCGCTTGCCTTGTTCTGGACTGCAGGATTTTCCTTGTTCTTCGGAGAAGCAGCCGTGAAAGCGGCCGATTTCCCACTGCTCTTTCTTTGGCTAATGGTTCCTCCACCAACCTTCGTTTTGAACCGGATCATCTATCTTTTGCAGGCGGGCTCGGCGGATATCACCGGAGCGCTTTTTGACCTTTTGGGGGTTCCGGCACTGAGGGAGGGCTTCGTTTTTCACCTTGCTCAGGTGAACATAGAAATAGCTAAGGAGTGTAGCGGCATACGGTCCAGCATGGCGCTTTTCGTCCTGGCGTTGCCGGTAGTGCACTTCGGACTGCGTCGTTTTTGGAAAAAGCTACTTTTCTTAGTTTGCGCGCTTCTCATGATGATTTTGAAGAATGGAATCCGCATTGTAACTCTGACGGTGCTGGCAATCTATGTGGACCCGGGCTTTCTTCACGGAAAACTTCACCACGATGGCGGAGTAGTTTTCTTTCTGCTAGGACTACTGCTCTTGCTGCCCCTCTATCTCTTATTGCAGGAACGAGAGCCCAGAGTGCCGAAAACAAGGCCGACACCATCGACAATTGTGAGTTAGAGAGAACCGCTGCACACCCTAGGGGAAACACATCCAGCCAGTTTTGACATGACCGGTCGTCAAAACTCTAACTTTTCCGCGAAAGGCCGAGACTTAGCGGTTCGAATTCCCTCCGTAGGAACTCGCGTAGTACTGTCCGTACGTTGCCTCGGGACCGACTCCATTCAACACCACTCCCAAAAGGTTTTTGTGTTCGAACTCGGCCACTGCTCTCGCGACGACTTCAAAATCGCTTAGTCCCGCCCTAACGACAAAGAGTGTCCCGTCGCAAAAATCCGCTAACAAGCTGGGATCGTGGACCGGTATCGCTGGGGGAGAATCTAAAATTACGTAATCAAATATGGGCGTAACAAGGTCCAGCAGATGCTTCATCCTTTCGCTCAGTAGAAGTTCACTCGGGTTTGCGACTTCTCCGCCCCCGGGGATCAGGCACAGATTTTCATCTGTCCCGCTCTGAATGACGGAATATTCGTCAACCTCTCCTCTTAGGTATTCTGTCAATCCAGGTGTTCCAGGGGCCCCAAATCCCAAATGAAGTCGCGATGCTCGCAGATCCGCGTCGATCAGGAGGACGCGCCGGTCTGGCTGTCGCACAATGGACGAAGCCAGGTTCGCAGCTACGAAAGTCTTGCCTTCCGCCGGGACGCTGCTGGTTATCAGGATGCGCTTCAACGTACGCGTAGCAGCAATCTGGTGCAAGCGCGAACGGAGCGTCCGGAAGCTTTCGGCTCCACTCTTCTCTTTGTCTAAATCCTTGAATATGTTCAGGCGCGGATCCGGCTTCCAAGCGGGGTGGGAACATCGTTTGAGCAGTTCTTTAAAGCGAAGAGACTGCTGGTTACTTGATTGTCGAACGCCCCCCGGCACTCCCTCTTGCGCCTTCTCTCTGACTTCGACAGGATGATGGAGGTCTACATCAACATCCAAAAAGTCTGGGTTTGCGCCTGTGGCTCCCCGCGAACTCTTTTCTTCCGCGGCCTTCTTCAAAGCGTCATGAATCCGACTCATGGTCTCCCTTCAGATTGGAACTGATCCTCAGCTCATCAGGCTCGGCTTCCTTGAGTGCGCAAGCTTGGCTGTTCTTTCGATAGGTCCGCTTTCCCATTCAGTGGCACTTCAAATAGCGGCACGGCCGCAAGAACGGGGAGCTTCAAATATATTTCCACATCCCGTTCCGTGTGCAGGGATTTGTCGCTTACAGCTAGCAGGAAAAGGATCCCAATCCCTAGAGCCAAGCCGGCTCCCGCTCCTCCCCCTAGAAATAATGGTTTCTTAGGGAAGGAAGGCTGGTCCGGAAGGCTAGCCGGGTCCAGCACCCGGAACTGCTCCCCTTCTTGTTGCTGCTCGAGGTTGGTGGCCATGGCCGCTTGTTCACGATTCTTCAGCAAGTTGTTGTAAAAATCGAGTGCGGTCTGATAATTCCGCGTCAATTCTTTATATTCTTGTTCGACGATGGGGCTCGATTGCACCCGGCTCTCCAGAACGTGTACCTGTTCTTGAACTTGAGCCTGGTGTTTGGTCATGTCGGCGATATTCAGATCGTCCTGGTGAAGCTTTGCACGAAGTTGCTGAACCTGCGGTGGCTCCACAACAGGGGACCGGGTGGCCGCAACATTCTTGCTCTGCGCTTGCGGTTCCGCCGCCGTCTGCTTTTTGAGATCGCTGATGAGGGCCTTCAATTTGACGACGTCGGGATGTTCGTCCGTATATTTCGACCTGAGCGCGGCGAGCTGCTCTTCTAGAGCGGCCAACTGCTGATCGACTGTCTCGGGGCTCTGGCCAGATTCAGATGCGTGCCAATTGGCCTCTTGCTGCGCCAAAAGAGTCTGATTGAAGGCCTTATCCTGTTGCGCTCTACTGAGCGCCTGGGTGATCGCTTCCAGCTGCGTATTCATTCCCGTGAGCAGACTGAGATTGGTTTGCTCTTCGTCCGGCAACGTACCTATATTCCGCTGCTTAAACTGTGCGAGTTTGGCATCCTGAGCGTCGAGTTTGGACTTGGCGTCCTCGAGCTGCCCCGTGAGGAAGGTAGTCGCCTGCTCCCCTTGTTGTACGCCAGCTCGGGCGCTCTCCGCAGTGAACATCGAAGTGACCTCACTGCATATCTGCTGGGCAAGAAAAGGATTCTCGAACGTGACCTGTACAGTGAATCCCGCGAGCTGGCTTGATGTTCCCGCCATGGGTGTCATGGGAACTACTTCGATCGAATTTCGCAGCCGAACCACTAGATCATCGACTGAATGACCACTACGGTCCTGTGGATACAGTCCGAACTTTTGGATAACAGGTTCCAGCCGGGTGCGGCTAAGAATCTGCTCTTGCATCGAAGCTAAGCGGGGACCCAGATTCTCGGGAACTACAGGCTTGACGATTTCTGCGGATACTGCCGGGGGGTCCACAAGTACAACCGTCTGCGAGGTGTATTTCTTCGGCAGAACCTTGATCGCTGCGACCGCGAGCGAAGTGCAACCCAGAACCGTAATGGGTAAGATCCACCAGTAGCGCTTCAATACGCGTTTTGCATCGGCCAAGCTGATTTCGCCATTTCGAACCATTGCCTCACGTCCTCGCTGCGTCCACAAGCTGCTTCTCGATCAAGGCATCTCAAATTTAAACACTATTCCATCCATAGCACACAGGTGTTGCCCCTCCGTATTCAAAGCACGGTCGGTGCCAGGTTTCCAGTGTACGCCGTAGCCGAACTCCATTGATATGTCAAACAATTTTAAGGAGTTAGGGTGTTTTTTTCGAAAAGCCTCTTTAGCCCTCTCCAGTTCTTTACTCCGCAAGCTTCAAAATGCGGAAGAAATCTACCCACACTATCCCCTTATTTCTCCACCTCTGCTGAGGACTACGCATAATTCATGACCCTTGGACCCTTTTCCCGGCAACAGCTTCAAAACTGCAATCTCCTTGTAACTGATTATTTCTCAATACATTAGAGAAGGCCATCCGTGAAAAGAACAAAGATCTGGCGAAAGTATAAATTTGCGGGCAAAAGCACGAAATTGGCCGTGCTGTTGCAGCGATCATGCTTCAGAATGCTTACTCGAAATCACTGTCGAAGGCTTTACTTAGGACTGACCGTCACCCTGGCGATTTGTTCTCTTAGCTGCAACCTAGATCCCAACGCACGAAAACTGAAATTCCTCGCCGCAGGAGACCGCGCTTTCCAAGAAGAGAAATTTGCAGAAGCCGTCATCGACTACGGCCGCGCCTTGCAAATCGATCCGCGTTTCGCGGAGGCGCACTATAAGCTGGCACAATGCTATCTGAAGCAAGAGCTCTGGGCTGTCGCCTACCAGGAATTGCTTAGAACCGTAAACTTGCGGCCTGACGACTGGGCCGCTCAACTTGACCTGGGTCGTTTGCTATTGAAGGGTGGCAAGGGCCAGGACGCCAAGGACCGTGCGCTCCTCATCCTAAAGAGCAACCCAGTAAACTCGGATGCACAAGTCTTGTTGTCGGCTGCGGATGCTTTCTTGGGGAACTCAAAAGAAGCGCTTGAAGAGGCCCAGACCGCAGTAAACATGGCTCCCAATCGGTCCGACGTGTACTTGCATCTTGGCCTCTTGCAAGCGAATTACGGTGACTACAAAGAATCAGAAGAAAACTTCATCCAAGCCCAGAAGCTTGACCCGAACTCCGTTGGCCCACTGATGACATTGGGGAACTTTTACGAGCGTCAGCGCCGTTTCAAAGAAGCCGAAATGCAGTTCGAGGCAGCGATCCAGACCGACCCTAAAAATCCGCTTCCTCGAGCCGCTCTTGCTGGGCTCTACCATAGCCAGGGGAAAGAAGTTCTCGCGGAAAAAGTCCTAACAGACACAAAGGTACAGCTGAGTTCCGACCCCAATGCCTATCGCCTGTTAGGAGAGTATTTCGTGAGCCAAGGGGATACGTCCCGCGCGCTCGCGGAGTTTGCATCTTTGTCACAAGAACATCCGAAGGATCTGAATGTCCGCAAGTCCTATGTTCAGTTGCTCATGCTCTCTGGGCGCATTCCAGACGCGTCAAAAGTCGACGACGAAATCTTGGCGAACTCGCCGCAGGATTCTGAAGCCCGCATCCTAAAGGGCGAAATCCTCCTCCGTCAGAAAAACAATGTGGAAGCCTTGTCTACCCTGCAGCAGGCTGTAAAAGATGCTCCGGATAATCCGGCAGGCCACTACCAATTGGGTTTGGCTCTCGAAGCCACCGGCAGCGACAGTCAGGCATTGACGGAGTGGAAAAAAGCGGTCCGCCTACGTCCCAATTTTCCCGACGCTTGGGTGGCTCTTGGCACCGCTGCGGCTCAGACTGGGGATTGGCAAGGCCTTGAAACCGATGGAAATGAGCTCCAGAAAATCGCACCCCGGTCTTCCGAAGGCTATCTCTTCCACGCTACCGCTCGCTTTAACCAAGGCGATGCCGATGGCGCGGAGACCGCTTTAAATCACCTGATTCAGATCGCTCCGCAGAATCCGCTCGGTTACACAAAATTGGGACAACTTCGCGCGGCCCAAAAGCGCTGGAAGGACAGCGAGGATTTTTACAAAGAGGCCTTGAGGCGCGCTCCGGATTTCTCTGACGCTATCCAAGGCATGGCTGAATTGGACATGGATCAAGGGAAGCCTGACCAGGCTCTTCAATTCATCCAAGCCCAGATCGGTCGCGATCCTAATGCTGCGTCACTCTATCTTCTTCAAGGCAAGGCATTCTTACAGGAGAAAAAGCTCGCCGATGCAGAAAAGGCGTTCTCACGTTGCACCGAATTGGCCCAACAAAACCCTGCAGCCTTTGCTCTCTTAGGCCAAGTGCAATTGGCCCTGGGCAAAAGCACGGACGCACTTTCAAGCTATCAACACGCGATCGCTCTAGCGCCAAAGAACGCCCTCCTCTACACCGCCTTGGGAGCCGCTTATGAGGCCGCAGGAAATTGGGAGCAGGCCGAATCGACCTACCAAAAGGGTCTGGCGATTCAGCCCGACAATGCTCTGGCCGCCAACAACCTGGCTTATCTCATGCTCGAGCACGGCGGCAGCGTGAACGTTGCTCTGACCCTGGCCCAAACCGCCCGCAAAGGACTCCCCAAGCTCCCCAATACCGCCGACACTCTAGGTTGGGCCTACTATTACAATGGAGCTTTTTCCGTCGCGGCGCCCCTGTTTGAAGATGCAGTCAAGCAAGCCCCCGGCAACTTGGCCTATCGTTATCACCTCGGCCAGGCGTATCGGAAAATGAATGAAACCGCGCAGGCGCGCACCCAGTTTGACAAAATTATCGCGTTGAACCCGACATCTCCACTCGCAAATCAGGCACGCCAGGCCTTGAGCGAGATTTCCAGCAACTAAGTTTGTGCCGCCTCAGCTGAAAATGGAGAATGGCGTTCTTCCGTTAATATAAACGGAGAGGACGCATGCGAAAAGAACGCAAGCACTACCCATCAGAAGAGAAGGTCGGCATCCTGAGACGGCACCTGCTCGATAAGGTGCCGGTATCCGAACTTTGTGAGGAACTGGGCCTACAGCCGACGGTGTTCTACCGCTGGCAAAAAGAGTTCTTCGAGAACGGAGCGGCCGCCTTCCAGGGCAAAAGCCGGTCGGACCACCAAGCCGAACAACAACGGATCGAATTTCTGGAGAAGAAGATCCAGACCAAGGACGAGGTGCTGGCCGAATTGATGGCCGAGCACATCGCCTTAAAAAAAAGTCTTGGGGAGCTCTGACCAAAGTGTGGGTGCCGCACGATGTGCGGGACCTGGTGGTGGATTTCGTCCGGTGCTGGCCGGAAAAAACGGAGATCGGCACCGGACGATTCATCCACTGGCTGGGCGTGCGAGCCAGCAAGTTCTACGACTGGCGAGAGCGCTATGGGCGCGTCAATGAGCACAACGGTTGGGTTCCCCGTGATTTCTGGCTACAACCGTGGGAGAAGCAAGCCATCATCGGCTTCCACCGGGAACATCCCTTGGAAGGCTATCGACGACTGACGTTCATGATGCTGGACGCCGATGTTGTGGCCGTTAGCCCCTCCAGCGTTTGGCGCGTGCTTCAACAAGCCGGATTGCTCTCCCGATGGAAGGGCAAGCCTTCGCGCAAGGGGAGCGGTTTCGAGCAACCACCGCATGCGCACCAGCATTGGCACATCGATGTTTCCTACATCAACGTGAGCGGCACCTTCTATTATCTGTGCAGCGTTCTGGATGGCTACAGCCGTTCGATCGTTCATTGGGATCTGCGGGAATCGATGACCGAAGCGGAGATCGAAATCATTTTGCAACGAGCGCGGGAGAAATATCCGGAAGCGAAACCCCGGATCATCTCTGACAACGGACCACAGTTTATTGCCAGGGATTTCAAGGAATTCATTCGCATCGCGGGGATGACCCACGTGCGAACCTCGCCCGGCTATCCGCAATCGAACGGCAAGCTGGAGCGCTGGCACAAATCCCTAAAGTCAGAGTGCCTCCGACCTGGCACACCGTTGACCAGGGAAGATGCGCTGCGTCTGATTCAAACCTACGTGGAGCATTACAACACCGTACGTTTGCACAGTGCCATAGGCTATGTGACGCCGCACGATATGCTCGCCGGGCGACAGGCCGAGATCCACGCGGCACGCGATCGCAAGCTCGAGGAAGCGCGTCACCAACGGCAGCTCCGGCGGGAGGCAAGATCGCTGCTTGCACATTCTTCGAACACGACTACAATGACCTCGCCAGGTGAAACAGAGGCGGGCTCTGCAGGGATGCAACCATGCTGAGGGATAACCTGGTAGGACTCATCGAGCCGATGCGAATCAGCGCGGGAGTTGATCCTCTCGCGCTGAGCATCCAGACACAGGCATCGGACGATAGATCCTCATGCCTTGAAAATCCCCGCCCCGAAGGGGCGGAATCTTCACTAACGGAAAACGTCGCCTCTCCATTTCAGGCTGAGCCAGCACAAGTTTGCTTCGCTATAACCATCAGCGCCGCACGAGATTTCGAACCGAGTAGGGAGGCGCAAAGGAATTCATGCTGTTGTATCTCAGACGCGCAAGCCGGATGAAAAGGTTCTGTGCCTAGTTCCAAAACAGCATTGTTTGAGCAATTCTTCGCTCTGTCGGAAAATTCTCGGAAAGTGCATTGACTTCGTCCGGCGCATCCCATCGAGCCCGAACTCAAGTTATCTTCGCTCGACGTTGATCGCCACCCACGCTTGTCTTGAAGAGTTGAGCGAACAGGACGACCTCGATGGTGGCGTCGACAGCATTTCCGTTGTCGCAAGTAGCTAGTTCATGAGCCTCGTATAGGCGCTATCATTCAGTTCCCTGGGGGCCGCTGTGTTGAATGGGAAAGCCATGGATCTACAAGTTTCTAGATGGCGGCGCTTCCTCTACTGGATCCCCGCGCTCCTCGTCGCCATAGTCATTTCGATCTTTTCTACCCACTATTTCAGTGGCGAGGAAACCGCCCGGGTCATCATCCCCGTGCTCCATTGGCTGCTCCCCGGAGCTTCGCCACACATGCTGCGCGTTTTGCATGCGGGAATTCGCAAAATGGCGCACGTTACTGAATTTGGCCTGTTCAGCATCACCGTCTTCCGAGGGATTCGCGGTGGGCGCTTCGGCTGGCGGTTCAGTTGGGCTCTCGTCACCCTAGCGATTGCAGTCGCCTACGCCGGACTGGATGAATGGCACCAGTCCTTCGTGCCCCTGCGTGAGGCCCGGGTGCGTGACGTAGCGATTGATGCCCTTGGGGCCGTATTGGCTCAGGCTCTCGTTTGGCTGTATGCGAAGTGGAGATCGAATTCCGCCCCGTCGCCCGAGTATCCGCCGGAGAACTCAGGGAAGTAACAGGTGCAGCACGCTAAATTAAGGAATGAGTGCCTGTGTTGGGGGAGGATAAGCCCTCTCGTTGCCGTTCGCATCTACCGCGTTCGCCAGCTAGTAGCAGGACTGTCCGGTCTGAACGCTCTGCGGCCCGGCGTCTCTCACCAGTCACCATTTCGACCAACCACTTGGCGCGCGCCCTTCAATATGGTCTTCTATTAAGGACGCCATGCACTTAATCGCTCGACGCTTCCTTGTTGATCCTACTTGTTGGTATTGGATGCGCTCCCCCACCTAATTTAAGCCCGATTGCGTCAACTTTACGGCACACCCCACACCGGCAGTGGTGTTGCAACTTGGCAAGCCAGGTCCTGCACCAGTCGAATTCGTGCCCAGCGAGAAATAGATACTCGAAGCCTGTCCAGCCGTAGAATCATTGTCAACGACGATCCCGCTTGTTGAGCCGGCGAGATTAAGCGGCACCGCCATCGCGGCGCTGCCCGTCGGAGCGGTTGCGGGCGGCCACGCTGTTCCAGGCGTCGTCGTCCACATAGTCACGTTCAGGGCTATGAGGCAGCCGAGACCCGCGTTTGCGCCGACTGTGCATGAACCCGCAGGTATGGGAGCACCCTCGGTGACATGATCTCCTACGCTGAAGAAAATCCGATCCGTTGAAGTCCCTGAGTTGTAGAACTCGCTTACCGGAGAGCACGCTTCGTGGCTGGAACTTACCAGAGGTGTGAGGGGAGTTCCCACACTGCTGAGGACGCCGGCAGTGGTGAAACTGAGTTGATAGAGGGCCGGTTCATCGTGTTCCAGAGTCCGTTTCCCGCAGACGTACATGTGGCCCGTAATGTCGTTTGAAGGGCTGTTGAAATAAGTGTTGTCAAAGGCGCCCCCATATAACTGCAGGTCCGGATCCCCCGCGGGAGCCTCATCCCCCCCAATATTGCCTCGGGTCACGTTTGTGAAGTCTGCGCTCGCCTGCAATATGGTCCCGTAGTTGCCGGTTTCGGACCCATCCACTGCGAAGACCATTTCGGTGCTGCCGTCCACGATCGGACCGTCAACAACGTCACCGCCAGTGCCCGTGCCCACAACCAGATTCGTCGTGCTGAGACAGGGCGCGGTGCACCCGCCCGTCGCGGGCACAGTGCTGCCCACTTCTCTGATAAAGCTTAGACGTCCGGTACTGTCGCCGATGTAGATATTCCCGGATGTCACATCGTAAACCGGGCTGGTAAGAGTAGTGCCTGCGTTCACGGTGATCGGCCACGTGGTGGTGACCTCAGTTGGCGTTCCATAGAACACGCCCGTGAACTTATGCACCTTGCCGCTGTTATCGCCTACGTAGAGAATGTCGGTGGTGTAGTTGTAGAAGGGCGATGAGTTCGTGTCATCTGCGCCGCCGTTGAAGGCAATGCTGATGACGCAGGAGCCCGTGGTGCACGGCGCCGCTGCCCAGCTCGTACCCGTCGCCACCGTATCGGGCGCTCTCGTAGTGCATGTGCCGCCGCAGTCGCTGGACGACCACTTCAGAAGGCGAAGGGTCGCGCCCCCTGCGGCGCTCTCCACGAATGCCACTTTCGAGCCATCCAGGGAAAGAACAACGGAGGTTTCGACGGTACCCGCGCCTGTGTAATAGGACCAATAAAACGATGGTCCATTCTGGGCGCACAAACCGCCCACGCTGCCTTGTGCCGAATAGAGTTCGTTGAACGCAACGATGTTAGCCGTCGAACCTGAGACACCGCCTAAGCCGGTGTTATAGACTATAAAATCATTCTTGCAGTTCGGGGCGGCCGTAACGTCGAAGCTGTATTTGGCGGGGAACTGCCCGACCCCGACCGTACCGCCTGCGAGCAAATCCATACCCCAGTCTGCGCGGAGCGTTGCATCATCGGCCCTTCTGTTATCGCTCCCCAGCGCCGGATGTCTCCTCGCCCACTGCTGTAGGTAGCGCGGCTCGGCCCGCAGCCTCAAGGCCTGTCCAGTCGAAGAAGGACGGGAATACACCATGTGCCTGTGGCTCCAGTCCGTCGCCAGGGGCACCCAGACGTGGTTCGGGGTTTGGCTTTCGGCATGCGCTCTCATACTCCGTGAGATCACAAGCAGAACCCCAACAAGAGTAAAAATGGAAACCAACACCAATCGAGCCGCGAAATCACTATTCCGCTTTACGTTCATAACGCACCTCATTAATAATCAAGAATCCTGTCGGTCCGAACGGCGCCGCGCCGTTTTATTATCAGCTGCACCATCGGCTTCCTCGTCCTCAGAAGGCTCCTATGCTCCCAAACCGTCAATGTACGAACACCTGGAACGCGCCAGTTCGTAGATTGACGATTGTCGTGACGGAAGCGCGCTACGCCATGGGAGCTTCAAATTCTTTATGATTAGTTAAGTAGGCAGGTGATATTCCCAAAAGGTAGTCCGCGTTTTGAGCACCCCCAGCCGTATTTTTGGTTTGGACCCCTGTGCCGCGCGTTTTACACTTCTCCCGACGTCGAAACAACGAATTGGCCAGTAGCGCAGCGCTCCAGCTCGAATCAAAGGTCACGAAATCCGTACCAGCCACTCTTGCAAAGCAGTTGGAAGAATTCGTGGTCCAACGCAAGAACATTCTCATCTATGGCGGGACAGCCAGTGGAAAAACGACTCTTGCTCATGTGTTGATGGAATTCATTCCAAACCAGGAGCGCATTGTTTCGATAGAGGACACGGCACAAATTCAGATTCAAAAAGAAAATGTTTTGCGCTTCGAAGCTCGCCGCGAGCAGGACGGTCTCCCTACAGTGACCATCCGCGATGTTCTAAAAGCAACATTCTAAATGCAACATTGCGTCATGGGCCCGACCGGATCATTGTTGGCGAGATTCGGGGAGGCGACAAAACAAGCCGACCTCCAGGTAACGCGGTTACCGGACAGATAGCAGACAACGGGGTATGAGAAAGACTTGCAAAGTTTTGGCATGCTCCTGCCTTCCCCGAGAATGCCGAATCCGAAGATCGCCGGCGTCCAACTCTCGGTGCGGGCCGTATGCACCGCGGCATCTTGGAGTTAGCTCGGACTTAGAATCGTGAGCTTGGCTCAGGGTTTGGCATGAAACGCGCACAACCCCCTCGATGCGGGCTACCCGGTCGGGCACCCCTTACGTCTCCTTTTCCGGGATGGAATCATTGAATCACCCGGTAGTCCGCGCCAAATCGTCCGAATCGAGCCGACCCGACCGAAAGCGCCTCAGGAGAGTCCCTCGTATGTCGAAGGAAATGAATGGCCCTAAGGATATGGCGTCCTCTATAATCACTGGAAAGACGCCTATGCTGCGGGTTTCTCCGCCAATAAACCAGGCGGCGCAGAATAACCATCCGGAGGCAATCGAAGTTCACATGGTCGCGTATTACTACGCGGCGCTGACCAATCTGTTCTGCCAAGTCTGTCTTTCTCCAATGCAGCAGGGCGAGGACAACTGCGCCGTCAGGGCAATCATCGACGCGAGTTACCGAGACTTCCAGATGCTCGCTGCCTGGCTAGGGGCAATTGAACCGAATGAAATCAGGGCGAGTCCAAGCGCAAACTTGTATGTGGAGGTTCGGGACGCGTGGAGAGACCAGGTCAAGGACTGGACAGCCATCTCGGAAAAAGCCAGAACGCAGGCTAACTGATAACAGCGCGGTAATCGGAAACTAGCCCTCAATATCCGGTTAAGAGATACACGCCTCTCACGCCGGTGAGGGCGAGTTGTAGCCCTCTATTGTCAAATAACGGTGCATATATGTAACTTATAGCTGGTTGGCGCTCCCGACTCCCTGAAGGTAGCTTTTATCCGGAGTCGGGCGTACATCAGAATTGGGCGATGAAGTCATGCGGCCGTCTTCCTTTGATCTGAACGGCGTTCCCAGAAATCCTCAAATCGTCCGCTAAGTTTGCTGCAGCGCAAGGCGATGATCCTGTTTGCGCCCTTTACGGTCCAATGCATGCCCGCGCGCTTGAGCCGGGTTCCGATCACCACTTTACAGCCAGCCTCCACCACGCCGGTCGAAGTGCAGAAGCCTTGTTTGTGGAACTTTGGATAGCGCATTCGATGTCGATTGTTCCAGATGTAGCGGACACATTCCCGTGCCTCTTTGTGTTGGCCTGCGTGGCCGTGCAGCGCTTGCACCAGGGATTTCAGGCGGCCCCCATCGAGTTCATCATAGCGCGCCTGGATCCATAGTTTGCTTTCTGGGTCGTCCCCATAAATGATCTTTCCCACCTGGCTGAGATGTTCTTTGGCATGAAAGCGGTCGAGAATCTGAGTGGCTTGCGGGAATAGTTCCGCAGCCGTGTTCCAAATCCAGGCTGAACCATCGCCCAACACCGCCGGGCGCTGAGCTTCGGTGAAACCACGGCGACTGGCCTCGCGCTGTACGCGCGCCGCGAAGTCCGAGAGGTCGGGGCTGGTATCCAGAGTAGCTGCGCTTTCAATGGCGGCCGAATAGGTGATCGATCCTGGGTCGCGCACTGGTTGGCCTTCCTCGTCGCGCGATTCCGCCGTCCAGATGGTGACCAGCTTGGCTTCGCGAGTTTTGGCCGAGCCGTCGGCTTGCTTGCCCGCACGATCCGCGACTTCTTGGGTGCGCATCGGCACCCCGGTACCATCCATTCCCAGATACATGGTGGGAGCCACTTCGCTCATCTTTTCTACTTGCTGGTGTTCATCAACGGCGATCTCGGCCCCCAACGCTTCTGCGGCTCGTTCCACCTGCTTGGCACTGACTCCCACCCCCGCTAATTCGTGCAATAACCCGCTGCTCTCTTGGAAGCTCAACAGCGCTGCCGCGCTGGTCGTCATGCGCAGAACACCGGGCGTCAGCGAAAACGATTCCAGCCCCAGAGCCCGGTCCCGCGGGCAGAATCCGCTATCGCATTGCTCACAGTGATAGTAAGCGCGCTGTAGGTGCAGAGGCCCCAGTACGCTTTCGAAGGTCTTTCCGTGACGACCATGATAGTGGGCGGAGCCTCCGCAGGGACAGGGCAGCTGCGGTCCCACATGATCGCTGGTATCCGTGTTGAGCCGTTGTTCCAGCGCACGCGCTGCCAAGCGCAAAGCCTGGCGTCGCGCCGCCATTTCTACCGCTTCGAAATCCAAGCCGGCGATCGATTGGCACCCTAAGAGCGTTTCGATTTCCCGGACGATTTCGTTTTGAAGGTTGGTTTGGAGCCCCCTTTTTCGGCCGCCTCTCGGGAAGCTGCCTGGGACCGTTCCAGTTGGGCATCCGCCCATTGTTCACAAGCCTCCCGATACTGCTCCACCTGTTCCCGAAACTTATGCCCTTGCTCAATTTGCTGCCGCGCGAGCTGGGCTTGTTCCGGGCTTAGATACCGGGAGTGAGTTTTGCCTGCCATCGGCCGGGTCAAACTGTAATAAGGGCCGTGACGCGCTTGGGGATCCTCTTGGCAGGGGCAGCCTGCTTTACCGCATTTCATGGTGCGCTCGGAGACGGACCCCCGGCGCATCGGTTTAGGTTCAGACAAAACGGCGGCCAGTGCACGTATGGAGGAAGGTGTTTCAGGAGGAATTTTCATGGATCTATCCTACGGCCATATATGCCGTAAGAAAAGATAAAAAAAGGCCGACCTTAGTCTCACACC
The DNA here is from genome assembly GCA_963767755.1 of uncultured Acidobacteriota bacterium. Taxonomy (GTDB): domain Bacteria; phylum Acidobacteriota; class Terriglobia; order Acidiferrales; family UBA7541; genus Acidiferrum. Next base: position 373,630 of record CAVYFO010000019.1, read on the forward strand.
ATTCCTATGGCGTGCACCCTCCGGAGTCGGACTCCTTGCAAACGGAAGGATTTTATGCCAAGGAAAGGTTCGCAACGCGGAAGCGTTCTATTACTCGAGTTGATGGTAGTCGTTTCGATCGTAGGCGTGCTGTTCGCCATCTCCGCCCCTTCGTTTATGCAGATGCGGATGTTGCAGCAAGCCACTCAAGCAGTCTCTACGCTCCGCGCAGTCCAGAATGCAGAAGCGTATTATCTCCAATTTTATCACAACGGCTATGTAGACCCCGGGTGCTTGCTGGAACCGGAATTGTCGTACCCGCAACATGCGATGCGCCTTTACTTCTAGGGGGAGCACAGGCTCAAACTCAGATCAATGGCTACTTCTTTCAATTCACACCCGGCCCAACTCCAGCGGTTCTAGGCGCGGGTTGCACGGTTCCCGGCTCAACAACTTTCGCCCTGACTGCGAATCCGATAGGGGGGAATGGGCGGAGTTTCTTCGTAAACGAGTTTGGCGTCATTCATTACTCTGACAGCGGTCCCGCGAATAGCACAAGCCCCGCGTGGCTTTGGTAGTGAGTGGGGCGAAACCGGATTTATTTGAATGCGGTTTTGTGTTTCTTTTCTCGCGTCTCAACTAATCCGTAGCCAAGTAGTTCCGCCAGGAGCGGCGGACCAGACTTGCGTTCCCCCAGCAGGAACCACAACAACGGCGCGATAGCCAAACTCAGAGTGGGCCGCGCTTCCGATATAAATTATCACGCTTGTCCAAATTAGGATTTGGAATTTTGACGCAAAAAAAGGCTGAGCATCTGATAGCTTGAGGTTGGGCTCTGGAAAAGCCAATCACAACGCTAAGGAGGCTCAGCCGTGACTCGAGTCAGCAGTATATTCTCACAGATTCTGCAGCTAATCCCTCGTCTGGAATTCGAATCAGCCGTGCGCCAGCACAACGCGGAGCGTCATGCTCGAGGTTTCACCAGCTGGGGCCAGTTCATCGCCATGCTCTTCTGTCAGCTGGGGCACGCCAAGTCATTGCGCGAAATTTGTGGAGGATTGGCTGCCAGCGAAGGGAAACTTCGTCATCTGGGGTTGCCCACGGCTCCTTCTCGCTCCACCCTGGCCTACGCCAATGAGCATCGGCCTTGGCAGCTGCAGCGCACCGTGTTTGAGCAGCTGCTGGCGAAGTGCCAGATGTTGGTGGCCGGCCAACCAGAAACCAGAAAGAAGAGGAAGTTCCGTTTTAAGAATCCTCTGCTGAGCTTGGATGCCACGGTGATCGATCTGTGCGCCACAATGTTTGATTGGGCTAAGTTCCGCCTGACGAAGGGAGCGGTGAAACTTCATTTGCTGCTGGACCACGATGGCTATCTGCCGTCCTTCGCGGTGATCACGGAGGGCCAAAAGCATGAGATACGTGTGGCGCGACAGATGCAATTTGCGCGGGGGACGATTTTGGCATTTGACCGCGGCTATACGGACTACGAATGGTTTATGAACTTGACCGAGCAGGGCGTTTATTTCGTGACGCGTTTGAAGGAAAACGCCGACTACGGCGTGGTGGAGAAGCGTGAAATTCCCCAGCGGCGCGACGTACTACGGGATGAGGTGGTCTTTTTCTATAAGCTTGCGCGGGAGAGCAAGGAGGCCTTCTTCCGGCGGATCGAGTTTTACGACGAGGAGCACGATCGCGTGCTGGTATTTCTGACCAATCACTTGGAACTGGCGGCGGCTACCATCGCGGCGATCTACAAGGAGCGCTGGCAGATCGAGTTGTTTTTTCGGGCCTTGAAACAGTCACTGCGCGTGAAAACGTTTGTGGGGACTTCCGCTAATGCTTTGAAAACGCAGCTCTGGACGGCGCTGATCGCCATGCTGGTGGTGAAATACCTGCAACTGCGATCGACGTTCGGTTGGTCCCTTTCGAATCTGGTGGCACTTCTGCGGCAGCAATTGTTTGTTTACCGTGATCTGTGGACCTGGATCGACGATCCTTTCCAACCACCACCGATACCAGAAAGATCGTCAGAGCAGTTGACGTTGCAACTGATCTGAGTGGGTCGATGGATTGGACAGCAGCGATAAGCCACATGCCAACAATTCGATGTAACTTCGAGATTTCAAGAGGGGGAATTTAGACAGCATCCGATCAAGAGCAACGCTTCGCCACCACCAACCTGCCCTGCGTCCAGGGCTCAGAAAGCGAATTTTGCCTTTACTCTGGAGATATCGGAGACCAGTTTTCAGCTAATTTGGACAGCAGTGATAAATTATAGAGAGGTCTGTGGTAATCATTCCGCCGACACGGACCGCGCCGCGAGCATCAAAAGTAACCGAAGTGACCGAACCAGGATTGCCGGACAGTGTGGTGTGTGTTGCCACACCAAGTGCCGTCGAAATAGCAGTCGGAGAAGGAAGCCCTTCAGATGGCAGCGGTGTTGCAAATCCCATGATCACTTCTTGCCTCTCCGTTGGGTCAATCTGTCCGTTCCCATTCGAATCTGTCCCGACCACCCACGCGGTTCCGTTCCATTGCAGCAGAAGGCTGACTTGGGTGTTCATGCGAACGGCTTCAAGACGCGTAAATATCAGCAGTTCCGAGACGCGAGCGGCGGCGGCGTTAAGCTCGTACGCGCGCAAAGGTTTCATCAATGTGGGGATGGCGATAACGGTCAGAATTAGCATGATGATGAGAGAAATCACGAGTTCCACGTTGCTGGAGCCAGCCTGGTTGTTGCGAGGTCTTGAGTAAGAGCGGCGCATTTCGGCTTCTTCTTCTCGCGGCTCGACTAGTCTGATGCCAAGTCCGGGAGGGAGAGGCCGTCCAGACTTGCAGGCGACGCACAGCCTATATTACTACAAGGAGCTGCTAAAAGAGATCATTACTCAACCGGGTAACCTAAGGAACTCCGGCAGGCGCTCGCACAACTTTTTCCCCGATTGGTGCCCGTGCCGGAAACCCTAAGCGCCAGCGACGAACCACTTTCGGAACTGCTAAACGGAAGCGACGAAAAGCGGAGAATGCCTTGCGAGTTGAGTTCGTTTCTCGCGTCCCATCAAGAGTTGGGGCAGGTAGCTTTGGTTGATGGATGCCTAAACCATTGAGCCAATCGGGCGCGGCGCTCTTGTTGCATCGCAACAAACTTCGGAGGCTTTGTTTACATCCTCGGGGAACGGGGCGATGCTTCAACCGATAGAGGTTAAAGGCCAGCCCGAGCAACAGAGCTTGCCGCGTCTGCATGGGCAAGTTGCGACCCGGGGCTTTGGTCGAGAGCTTGCGTTTGCTCACCGAGAAGACGGTTTCTATTTTGGCGCGCGGCCCATACAACTGCCGCGGAAAAAGCGCGGTACATCTGATGGCGGAATTCTGCTTCCGGAAGGCCACGCCGCGGGTTGGACGGGATCACGCTGTGGGCTCCCAGCGTGCCGCGTACGTGTCGGTGATTGGCTTCGGAGTCGAACTCCGCGTCTGCCAGCACCACTCCAATGGGCATGGTGCGACTCGCCGCGTCCACCAAGCCGGGCAAAGCACGCGTGTCGCACCATGGACCTAGCGACCGGCATCTCTGGGCACAGACCTACGACGGCGAAGCTGGCGATGTTCTGAAGCTGCAAGGGGAAGTGGCAAATGCGATCGCACAGCAAATTCGCGGTCGACTGACGCCCCAGCAGCAGGCGCAGCTTCGCTCGGCCCAGGCCGTGAAACCGGAAGCCTATGACGCCTATCTTAAGGGGCGGCTTTACTTCACCACCGAGTTCACCAAGCCCGAGTCCCTGAAAAAGGCGCAGCATCTCTTCGAAGAAGCGATCCAAAAGGATCCAAACTTCGCGCTGGCTTACGCCGGACTGGCAGATACCTACGTCTATCTGGCCTTTTCCGGTGCCCTGCAAAAGGATGCCGCCTATCGGTCGGCCAAGGAGGCGCTCGCCAAGGCGTTGCAACTGGACGACACCATCGGCGAAGCACACGACACACTCGGCGTGCTGAATTGGCAGTTTGATTGGGACTGGGACGCCGCCGAACGAGAGTTCAACCGTGCTATTGCGCTGGCGCCGAGCTATAGCTGCGCCCATGAAGATCGCGCCATCTTTCTCGCTTCGGTCGGCCGGCGCTCCGAAGCTCTTGCTGAAATCGCAAGAATCGACCAACTGGACTACGGTTTCAGCTCCGCTGCCGCCGAATCAAACGCCTATTATGCGCTCCGGGATTACCCCGCCCTGCTTGAAGCCAGCAGGCGAGGCCTGCTTCTGGACCCTAAGGACTCTAGTCAACACTACTTTCTCGGAGTCGGTTACGAAGGCACCGGCGAACTTCAGCAAGCGATATCGGAGTTTCAGAAGGCGGTGCAATTCTCCGATGGTTCTCTAGCCCCCGCCATTGCCTTGGCACATGCTTATTCCGCCGCTGGCAATCAAGCCGAAGCAGATAAGATCCTTCGTGATTTGGAGCGCAAAGCAAGACAAACCACTGCTTCCCCATACACGATGGCCACCATATACGCCGGCCTTGGCGAAAACGACAAAGCTTTCGACCTACTCGAGAAGGCTTACTCGGAGAAGTCCTTAGACTTTCTCTTGCCCCTCCAATCGGACTTGCTGCTGGATCGCTTGCGTCCGGATCCGCGCTTTCAACTCATCCTCCGCCGTATCGGTTTGACCAGCTAGATGAATGGCACCAGTCCTTCGTGCCTTTGCGTGAAGCCCGGGTGCGAGACGTGGCCATTGATGCCCTCGGGGCGGTAGTGGCGCAGACGCTTGTTTGGTTTTATGCGAAATGGAGATCGAACACCGCCGCTGCGTCCGAACCTCCGGCGGACATAGTGGCGAAATAGCCGACCAATCACTCTATAAATCAAGGGATGATTGCCTGTGCTGGGGTCGAGTAAGCGCTCTCGTTGCCGCTCGCATCCACCGCGGTTGCCACATAGTAGTAGGTCAATCCGTTCTGGACCGTTGAATCAGTGTAGCCCAGCCCGCCTATCAGCGAGGTGTTGACCAGTGTGTACGGCCCTCCGTTCACTGTGCCTCGATAGACGTTATATCCAGACACTGTAGAAGTGCTCGCGGTCCAGGTCAAAGCCACCGAATATGTCTGCACAGCCGTTGCAGTGAAATTCACTCCCGTAATGCTCGCTCCATTAACCGTGACCGCTTGACTGACAGGAGCATACGTATATCCTGTTTCGCTCGGCGTGACTGTATACGCCCCGCTGCCCAGCCCGGTGAACGTATAGCTGCCGGTACTGCCGGCCGTCGTTGTGGTGTTGGCAGATCCGCTTAACGTGACCGTTGCCAGGTCCCCACCTGCCGTGGGGCTGATCGTCCCCGAGATGCTGTAAGTTGGGTTGGCTGTCGCCGTGAAATTCACCCCGCTGATACTCGCCCCGTTAACCGTCACGGCCTGACTCGCAGGGGCATACGTATATCCGGTATCGCTCGGCGTGACTGTATACGCCCCATTGACTAATCCAGTGAACGAGTAAGCGCCAGAGCTGTTGGCTGTTGTTGTGGCCTTGGCAACTCCGCTTAGGGTCACCGTCGCACCGCTCCCGCCTGCCGTCGGACTGATTGTTCCGGAGATGCTGTAAGTCGCGCTGGCCGTCGCCGTGAAATTCATCCCGCTAACACTCGCCCCGTTAACCGTCACGGCCTGACTCGCAGGGGCATATGTATATCCGGTATCGCTCGGCGTGACTGTATACGCCCCATTGGCTAATCCAGTGAACGAGTAAGCGCCAGAGCTGTTGGCTGTTGTTGTGGCCTTGGCAGCTCCGCTTAGGGTCACCGTCGCACCGCTCCCGCCTGCCGTCGGACTGATTGTTCCGGAGATGCTGTAAGTCGCGTTGGCCGTCGCCGTGAAATTCACTCCCGAAACGTTCGCCCCGCTAACTGTCACAGGCAGATTTGCAGGAGCAAACGTGTATCCGGTGTCGCTCGGCGTGACGGTATAGGCCCCATTGGCTAACCCAGTGAACGTGTAAGCGCCTGTGCTGCTGGCCGTCGTTGTGGTGTTGGTAGCTCCGTTTAGGGTCACCGTCGCACCGCTCCCGCCTGCCGTCGGACTGATTGTTCCGGAGATGCTGTAAGTCGCGTTGGCCGTCGCCGTGAAATTCACTCCCGAAACGTTCGCCCCGCTAACTGTCACAGGCAGATTTGCAGGAGCAAACGTGTATCCGGTGTCGCTCGGCGTGACGGTATAGGCCCCATTGGCTAACCCAGTGAACGTGTAAGCGCCTGTGCTGCTGGCCGTCGTTGTGGTGTTGGTAGCTCCGTTTAGGGTCACCGTCGCACCGCTCCCGCCTGCCGTCGGACTAATCGTTCCGGAGATGCTGTAAGTCGCGTTGGCCGTCGCCGTGAAATTCACTCCCGAAACGCTCGCTCCGCTAACCGTTACTGCCAGATTTGCAGGGGTAAATGTGTATCCCGTATTGCTCGGCGTCACGGTATAGGCCCCATTGGCCAACCCAGTGAACGTGTAAGCGCCTGTGCTGCTGGCTGTCGTTGTGGCCTTGGCAGCTCCGCTTAGGGCGACCGTCGCACCGCTCCCGCCTGCCGTCGGACTGATCGTTCCGGAGATGCTATAAGTCGCGTTGGCCGTCGCTGTGAAATTCACTCCCGTAACGTTCGCCCCACTGACCGTCGCAGGCAGATTTGCAGGGGTAAACGTGTATCCCGTATTGCTCGGGGTGACGGTGTAGACCCCATTGGCTAACCCAGGAAACGTGTAAGCGCCTGAGCTGCTGGCCGTCGTTGTGGCACTCGCTGCCCCACTCAATGTCACCGTCGCACCACTCCCGCCTGCCGTCGGATTGATCGTCCCGGAGATGCTGTAAGTCGGGTTGGTCTGCGGTGTCGCTGTGAAATTCACTCCCGTCGTGACGTTTGCTCCGTTAACGATTACATTCTGGCTCGTGGGGTTATAGGTATACCCCGTGAGACTCGGCGTCAGCGTGTAGGTCCCGTTCGACAATCCTGAAAATGTGAAAGCCCCCGAACTGTTGGCTGTCGTCGTGGCACTCGCTGCCCCACTCAATGTTACCGACGCCCCGCTCCCGCCTGCCGTCGGACTGATCGTCCCCGAAATGCTGTAAGTTGGGTTGGCCGTCGCTGTAAAATTCACTCCCGTAACATTCGCGCCGTTAAGAGTCACAGGCTGATTTACAGGGCCAAATGTGTATCCGATATTGCTCGGCGTGACGGTATAAGCACCATTAGCCAACCCAGTGAACGTGTAATTGCCGGAGCTGTTGGCTGTCGTTGTGGCACTCGCTGCACCGCTCAACATCACCGTCGCACCGCTCCCGCCTGCCGTCGGACTGATCGTCCCGGAGATGCTGTAAGTCGGATTGGTCTGCTGTGTCGCCGTGAAATTCACTCCCGTAAGGTTCGCGCCGTTAACCGTTGCATTCTGGCTCGGGGGGTTAAACGTAAAGCCCGTATGACTCGGCGTGACTATATATGCTCCGTTGCTCAACCCCGGGAACGTGTAATTGCCGGAGCTGTCGGCTGTCGTCGTGGCACTCGCTGCCCCACTCAATGTCACCGCCGCCCCGCTCCCACCCGCTGCAGGACTGATCGTCCCAGAGATGCTGAAAGTCGGGTTGGTGGTCGCTGTCGCGGTGAAACTCACCCCGGTCGTAATGTTCGCCCCGCTGACGGTCACATTTTGGCTCGTGGGGCTAAACGTGTATCCCGTACGGCTCGGCGTGAGAGTATAAATTCCGTTCGCCAATCCTGAAAATGTGAAAGCTCCCGAGCTATCGGCCGTGGTCGAGGCACTCGCTGCCCCACTCAGTTTTACCGCTGCCCCGCTACCACCCGCTGCGGGCGTGATTAGCCCTGAGATGCTGTAAGTTTGCGTTGGTGTCGTATTTGCCGGCGATTGCCCGCTAACAATACCGGAGCATCCCCAGAGGAGGATTGCAGGCAGAAGAGCCGCTGCCAAAAGAAGCCCTTGGGCCGTTTGAGAATTATTGTTCCGGAGATTTGTAAGCCTGAATAGGCTTTTTCCATTTCGATCAATTCTCATCGTCCAGGCCCCTCAGACCCGTGCTGGACGCAAGAGTACGTCTATAGCTGTGCTTAAGAAACTGATTGGAAGTCTAGTTTAAGTACAGGTGTCACCCTGTCCCTGGGGGCGACTAATCGCTTTGGTTGCCCCCAGAAAACTGGCTTCTACCGCACTCCTGTGAGCTATAAGCTCTTCACCCAGAAAGAGGTGTAAGACTATCATTCTTACCCTGGGAAGTTCTAGCTCAGCCAGTTAAAGTTTTCCACAGCTTCGAGAACCACGGGGCAACTCCCAAAATCAAGCGACACGCGCCCTCATCTGTGTGGGTGTCGCGGCTGGAGGATCCCGCCATGGCGCCTCGTCCTCCTCTCTCACGGGATCGATGCGGAGGCTTCATTCGAGTCCACGCTCTCATTGCCACTGGAATCGACTGCGGTGGCCACGTAATAGTACTCCGCGCCGCTCTGTACGGTCGAGTCGGTATAAGCAAGACTAGTAATCAGCGAGGCGTTGATCTTTGTATATGGCCCCCCAGTGACCGTGCCACGATAGATGTTGTATCCTGCCACGCTCGACGTGCTCGCATTCCATGTCAATGTTACAGAATGCTGTATGGTGGCAACGCCCGTTCCTGAAAGAGAGACCAAAGCGGGCGAGCCGCTTGCGTTGCTTGTAATCGTGATGCTCCCGTTGACACTCCCTGCTGTCGTCGGGTTGAAATCCAGAGTCAGGATGAGATTCTGGGTCGGAGTAAGAGTAACAGGCGCACTTCCGCCCGTCATCGAGTAGCCTGCTCCAGTCAAGGTTATCTGGGAAATGGTAACGTTCGAGTTGCCCGTATTGGTAATGGTCACACCCTGCGAGGCCGAAGACGTGTTCGTTGTCACGTTGCCGAAGCTAAGGCTCGTTGGGGTGATACCCAGGTTGAAGGTTGCGGCGATCCCCGTTCCGGTGAGGCCTACTGAGGTCGGCGACGTGGGGGCGTTGCTGACAATAGAGATGCTGCCGGACTCAGCGCCAACTGCGGTTGGCAGGAACCCCACCGTAATTGTGGTGTGTTGTCCTGCGGTCACATTCAATGGCAGAGAGAATCCGCTGACGCTGAAAACGGAGCCAGTCACATTCACCTGAGTGATTGTCAACGTCGCCGTGCCCGTATTGGTGATAACGAGGGATTGGGAGGAATCAGTGCCAACCGGATCATTCCCGAAGTTGATGGACGTTGAACTCAGCTGGATTGCTGGTGCCGGAGCCGCGTTCACCGTCAGTGTCGCCGCACTGCTCGTCACACTTCCCGCCGTGTTGCTCACCACCACATCGAACGTCGATCCGCTGTCGGTCGTCGCTGTCGCCGGCGTCGTGTAACTTGTTCCCGTCGCTCCCGCGATGTTCACCCCGTTCTTCTGCCACTGGTAGCTCAGCGGTGCTGTCCCTCCCGCCACCACCGTGAACGTCGCCGTCTGTCCCGCCGTCACCGTCTGGTTCCCCGGCTGCGTCGTGATCGTCGGCACCACTACCGCCGCATTCACCGTCAACGTGGCCGCGCTACTCGTCACGCTTCCCGCCGTGTTCGTCACCACCACTCGAAACGTCGAGCCACTATCTGTCGTCGCTGTCGCCGGCGTCGTATAACTGGTCACTGTCGCTCCCGCGATGTTCGCTCCGTTCTTCTGCCACTGGTAGCTCAGCGGTGCTGTCCCTCCCGCCACCACCGTGAACGTCGCCGTCTGTCCCGCCGTCACCGTCTGGTTCCCCGGTTGCGTCGTGATCGTCGGCGCCACCACCGCCGCGTTCACCGTCAGTGTCGCCGCCGCGCTCGTCACACTTCCCGCCGTGTTCGTCACCACCACATCGAACGTCGAGCCGCTGTCCGTCGTCGCTGTCGCCGGCGTTGTATAGCTGCTCACTGTCGCTCCCGCGATGTTCACCCCGTTCTTCTGCCACTGATAGCTCAGCGGCGCTGTCCCTCCCGCCACTGCCGCGAACGTCGCCGTCTGCCCCGCCGTCACCGTCTGGTTCCCCGGTTGCGTCGTGATCGTTGGCACCACTACCGCCGCATTCACCGTCAACGTGGCCGCGCTACTCGTCACGCTTCCCGCCGTGTTCGTCACCACCACTCGAAACGTCGAGCCACTATCTGTCGTCGCTGTCGCCGGCGTCGTGTAACTCGTCCCCGTCGCTCCCGCGATGTTCGCCCCGTTCTTCTGCCATTGGTAGCTCAGCGGTGCTGTCCCTCCCGCCACCACCGTGAACGTCGCCGTCTGTCCCGCCGTCACCGTCTGGTTCACCGGCTGCGTCGTGATCGTCGGCACCACCACGGCAGCATTCACTGTCAGAGTCGCTGCGGTACTCGTCACTGTCCCTGCCGTGTTGCTCACCACCACATCGAACGTTGAACCACTGTCCGTTGTCGCTGTCGCCGGCGTCGTGTAACTTGTTCCCGTCGCTCCCGCGATGTTCACCCCGTTCTTCTGCCACTGGTAGCTCAGCGGCGCTGTTCCTCCCGCCACTGCCGTGAACGTCGCCGTCTGTCCCGCCGTCACCGTCTGATTCACCGGCTGCGTCGTGATCGTCGGCGCCACTACCGCCGCGTTCACCGTCAGTGTCGCTGCGGCGCTCGTCACACTTCCCGCCGTGTTCGTCACCACCACATCGAACGTCGAGCCGCTGTCCGTCGTCGCTGTTGCGGGTGTCGTGTAGCTTGTCGCTGTCGCTCCCGCGATGTTCACCCCGTTCTTCTGCCACTGATAGCTCAGCGGCGCTGTTCCTCCCGCCACTGCCGTGAACGTCGCCGTCTGTCCCGCCGTCACCGTCTGATTCACCGGCTGCGTCGTGATCGTCGGCGCCACTACCGCCGCATTCACCGTCAACGTGGCCGCGCTACTCGTCACGCTTCCCGCCGTGTTCGTCACCACCACTCGAAACGTCGAGCCACTATCTGTCGTCGCTGTCGCCGGCGTCGTGTAACTTGTTCCCGTCGCTCCCGCGATGTTTGCTCCGTTCTTCTGCCACTGGTAGCTCAGCGGCGCTGTTCCTCCCGCCACTACCGTGAACGTCGCCGTCTGTCCCGCCGTCACCGTCTGGTTCACCGGTTGCGTCGTGATTGTCGGCGCCACCACCGCCGCGTTCACCGTCAGTGTCGCCGCACTGCTCGTCACACTTCCCGCCGTGTTGCTTACCACCACATCGAACGTCGATCCGCTGTCCGTCGTCGCTGTCGCCGGCGTTGTGTAACTTGTTCCCGTCGCTCCCGCGATGTTCACCCCGTTCTTCTGCCACTGGTAGCTCAGCGGTGCCGTCCCTCCCGCCACTGCCGTGAACGTCGCCGTCTGTCCCGCCGTCACCGTCTGGTTCACCGGCTGCGTCGTGATCGTCGGCACCACTACCGCCGCATTCACCGTCAACGTGGCCGCGCTACTCGTCACGCTTCCCGCCGTGTTCGTCACCACCACTCGAAACGTCGAGCCACTATCTGTCGTCGCTGTCGCCGGCGTCGTGTAACTTGTTCCCGTCGCTCCCGCGATGTTCACGCCGTTCTTCTGCCACTGGTAGCTTAGCGGCGCTGTTCCTCCCGCCACTGCCGTGAACGTCGCCGTCTGTCCCGCCGTCACCGTCTGGTTCACCGGCTGAGCTGTGATCGTTGGCGCCACTGCTGTTGCATTGACCGTGAGCGTAGCTGCCGCGCTCGTCGCACTTCCGGCGGTATTTGTCACGACGACGCGGTAAGTCGATCCGCTGTCAGTCGTCGCCGTTGCCGGCGTCGTATAACTGGTCACTGTCGCTCCCGCGATGTTCACCCCGTTCTTCTGCCACTGGTAGCTCAGCGGTGCTGTCCCTCCCGCCACCACCGTGAACGTCGCCGTCTGTCCCGCCGTCACCGTCTGGTTCACCGGCTGCGTCGTGATCGTCGGCGCCACCACCGCCGCGTTCACCGTCAGTGTCGCCGCCGCGCTTGTCACACTTCCCACCGTGTTCGTCACCACCACATCGAACGTCGATCCGCTGTCCGTCGTCGCTGTCGCCGGCGTTGTATAGCTGCTCGCTGTCGCTCCCGCGATGTTCACTCCGTTCTTCTGCCACTGATAGCTCAGCGGTGCCGTCCCTCCCGCCACTGCCGTGAACGTCGCCGTCTGTCCCGCCGTCACCGTCTGGTTCACCGGCTGCGTCGTGATCGTCGGCGCCACCACCGCCGCGTTCACCGTCAGTGTCGCCGCCGCGCTCGTCACACTTCCCACCGTGTTCGTCACCACCACATCGAACGTCGATCCGCTGTCCGTCGTCGCTGTCGCCGGCGTTGTATAGCTGCTCGCTGTCGCTCCCGCGATATTCACGCCGTTCTTCTGCCACTGATAGCTCAGCGGCGCTGTTCCTCCCGCCACTTCCGTGAACGTCGCCGTCTGTCCCGCCGTCACCGTCTGGTTCACCGGTTGCGTCGTGATCGTCGGCGCCACTACCGCCGCGTTCACCGTCAGTGTCGCCGCCGCGCTCGTCACACTTCCCGCCGTGTTGCTTACCACCACATCGAACGTCGATCCGCTGTCAGTCGTCGCCGTTGCCGGCGTCGTATAACTGGTCACTGTCGCTCCCGCGATGTTCACGCCGTTCTTCTGCCACTGGTAGCTTAGCGGCGCTGTTCCTCCCGCCACTGCCGTGAACGTCGCCGTCTGTCCCGCCGTCACCGTCTGGTTCACCGGCTGAGCTGTGATCGTTGGCGCCACTGCTGTTGCATTGACCGTGAGCGTAGCTGCCGCGCTCGTCGCACTTCCGGCGGTATTTGTCACGACGACGCGGTAAGTCGATCCGCTGTCAGTCGTCGCCGTTGCCGGCGTCGTATAACTGGTCACTGTCGCTCCCGCGATATTCACTCCGTTCTTCTGCCACTGATAGCTCAGCGGTGCCGTCCCTCCCGCCACTGCCGTGAACGTCGCCGTCTGTCCCGCCGTCACCGTCTGATTCACCGGCTGCGTCGTGATCGTCGGCACCACTACCGCCGCATTCACCGTCAACGTGGCCGCGCTACTCGTCACGCTTCCCGCCGTGTTCGTCACCACCACTCGGAATGTCGATCCGCTGTCCGTCGTCGCTGTCGCCGGCGTCGTGTAACTTGTTCCCGTCGCTCCCGCGATGTTCACCCCGTTCTTCTGCCACTGGTAGCTCAGCGGCGCTGTTCCTCCCGCCACTGCCGTGAATGTCGCCGTCTGTCCCGCCGTCACCGTCTGGTTCACCGGCTGAGCTGTGATCGTTGGCGCCACTGCTGTTGCATTGACCGTGAGCGTAGCTGCCGCGCTCGTCGCACTTCCGGCGGTATTTGTCACGACGACGCGGAAAGTCGATCCGCTGTCCGTCGTCGCTGTCGCCGGCGTTGTATAGCTGCTCGCTGTCGCTCCCGCGATATTCACGCCGTTCTTCTGCCACTGATAGCTCAGCGGTGCCGTCCCTCCCGCCACTGCCGTGAACGTCGCCGTCTGTCCCGCCGTCACCGTCTGATTCACCGGTTGCGTCGTGATCGTTGGCGCTAGGCTTGAAGAGGCGCCAGTACCAGACAGCGCAACGGTCGCTGTGGGAGTGTTCGGATCGTTGCTGGTGATGGTGATGCTTCCTGAATCGTTGCCAGCAGTTGTCGGCGTAAAGGAAACGTTCATCGTGGCGCTGCCACCCGGAGCGATGGTTCCGGGCGTAGTTATTCCTGAAACTCCGAAAGGACCTGGGCTCATGGAAATCAGGGAGATAATTAGATTGGCGCCTCCGCTGTTGGTAATGCTCAGTGAGCCGTTGGTTGTTGTTCCAACTGTTGTGCTCCCCAAGTTCAGGCTCGTCAAACTCAAGCTTATTTGCTGCGGTGATGCCGTGGCGATGCCTGCAAGCGGTAGTTGCCCCGACGAAACTCCGTTGCTCGTCTGAATCGTAAGAGTGCCAGCGGCGCTTCCAGCAGCGCTCGGGTCGAACCAAACTTGAAGCGTGCTCGACTGTCCCATGGGGAGGGATAGAGGCATGGCGGGCCCCGAAACGGAAAACTGGCCGCCGGACACAGCAGCAGTGGTTACAGTGATGGCCTCGTTTCCCGTATTCGTGACCGTCGCCGATTGCGAGGTTTTCTTGCCGACGGCAAGACTGCCAAAGTTGAAGCTAATTGGAGTCACTTGAATCGCGGGTTGCGGCGCTGTGTCGGATTTCGTCCCACCTGTGCTCACTACTCCCGCGCAGCCGATTAACAACAGCGTGGGTGCTAGGAGAGGAAGGATGAACAGCGCTCGATTTCGCCAAAACCGAGCGGCATCGTGGTCCGATTGGTGTGCTCGCTTGCGAAACTCCATGCATCCGAAATGCATTGAATGTACCTTCCTTCGATTAGCCAGCGAATTCAGGGCGCAGTTCTCCCTCGCACAAAAATGGAGATTCATCTAAGTCAGCCTGCAGGCCGGGGTTGGGGGTGGGTCCGCTGAAGTCGAGAGCGCTTCGCTCTCGGGCCATTACCGCGGGCGAAGGATAGTGGGACAACCGCTGACGGAGCTACTGGTTTGAAGAACAGTTTTGGTGCAGGACCTCAAATTTACTGAGTCCTGTCCAGTCACTGCCCTCCGGCTGCACTTCTCGACCGGGCGGTTGAGGAAGGCTGCGCGCAAAAGGGTGCCAGTTGCTTGAAGTCGTTCCCGTCAGAAATTAGGAATTCCTGCGATTCGATAAGGAGAGGAACATATTGTTGGAATAAAGTTTAGATCTGCTCCACCGGATATATACCAGCAAGGAGAACAAATCCAGTTATTCCGATACGACAACGAGAACACGCGTTGGTCCTCGCGGCATGAGCAGCCGTCTGATGAGTTGGCACGATCACGTTCGCTAGAAGTCATAAAGCTCGGATCAACATGGTCATCGATCCTGCGGTTCCCCTCCGTGCGATTGGTCAGTCCAAAAGATATTCAGAAATAGAATCAGAGGGATCACCCGAGGTCTATACTTTCGATTGACCCTCAGCTTACTTTCTAAGAGTCAGCGAGAACTATTTGAAGAATAGACACCGGCTAAAAGCAGGGGATCGCGAAGCTTTATGCTAGTCGGCAGATGAAGGCGAACTTCCGGCGCCGCCCACTCCAGAGATTGGAGAAAGCTGCGCTCGTTTGGAGATCAAACCCGCGTCTCGGATCTTGTAGATTAATGTCCGATAGCTAATTTTCAGCGCTGCCGCGGTCTTTCGACGATTCCATTGATTCGCTTGCAGCGCTTCCAGGATATAGGCTTTTTCCCGGGCGCGAACAGCTTCCTTGGAGAACTGCTTCAGGGAAACATTTGCCGCGTTCTTCCCGTTCCCTGAATCGCGGCCACGCGGCTTGGCGGTTATCTCCGGGCCAATATTTGCCTCCGCGCCGATAAGGACATGGCGGGCAATGCCGTTCGAGAGCTCGCGGATATTTCCCGGCCAATCCAGATTCTGCAAATACTGCAGCATCGCCCTGTTCAGCGGTTCCGCTGGTTTTGCGAATCTCTCTTGAAACTGTGCGAGAAAATATTGGGCGATCTGAGGGATATCTTCATTTCGGTCGCGAAGCCGCGGTAACTTCATTCGCACGACGTTAATGCGGTAATATAAATCCGCGCGGAATGTTCCAGCATTGATCTCTTCCTGCAAGTCCTTGTTCGTCGCGCAAATCAATCGCGTCTCGACCAATTTTTCCTGCTCGCCCCCGATTCGCGAAAAACTTCCATCTTGCAGAAACTGCAGAAGCTTGCTCTGAAGTCCGGAATCCAGATCACCGATTTCGTCGAGAAACAGCGTCCCGTTCTCGGCAAGTTCGACCCTTCCTGGCTTCGCAGTAACAGCTCCGGTAAACGCTCCTCTTTCGTAACCGAATAATTCGCTTTCCAGGAGTGCTCCCGGAATCGCCGCGCAATTCACCTTAACAAACTGTCCCCCCGCGTTTCGAGAGTGCAGGTGAATCCATCGCGCCACCGCCTCTTTGCCGGTTCCCCCGTCTCCGCAAAGCAGCACGGGAGCATTTATGTTGCAAACTTTCGCGGCGAGTGAGCGGACCTCCATCATGGCTATCGACCTGCCGAATAAGACGTCATCCGGCGGCAGTGAGTCGATCGGTTCCGTGCGCGCGCTCTTTCTTGGTTTCAGCAAGGGCATGGGCAAGTCTTGGCCTTACTGAAAGTGCACATGGAAGGCCACTGGTCGCTCGGCTCCAAACTGGGAGTCGCGACAGCAAATACAAGATAAGATTTGTATTTACAGGTAGTTAGGGATGCCAGGGAAGACCGGGTTGTAGTACGACTTGGACGAGCGCAACTGCTCTCTTTCGTATCCGTGAGAAAAAATGTGCCTACGTGTTGCCAACCATTTTCTCACTTTGTATCTCTCTCGAATGGTCAAAGCGGTCGCCACTTTGGGCCTAAGTAAGTGACTCAGGCATTCAGTGGTTGCGCTGAACGGGGGGCGGGACTCCTACTCTTCTTATGCGTTAGCTGCTTGCCCACGAATAATATCGTATCTCTCTATCACGGCGGCGACACCCATGCGCACCGTGCCGTCTTCCATTCGCCTCTCCACGCGCACGACTTTTCCGAGTGCTCGCACAAACACTTCCGTTCCGTGAGTAATCTCTGCGGGAAGCGTCAGCGTGATCTCTAGCTCCGACCCCGCCGAGAGATCCTGCTCGATGACGAAGTACAACCCGCGCGTCGATATGTCGCGTGTTTTTCCCTCTGACGAATCCACTTCGCGTTCGTTGGGTAATCGAATGATGACTGGCAGGGACAAATCGTAACGACGTGCCGTCCGGCGTTCCGTCATTCCCCCGACCTCCAGTCTTTGCGGCGGTGACGTGCTTTGAACCGCGCGGTCAGCATGTGAACTTACTAGAAATGAACAAACTTTGCCAGTCCCGAAGCCCGCGAGCTCAGCAAAGCCTGTACGTTCCCCGAAATCCCAAATGCTATCCGTTCGGGGTTCCCACCGGCGTCGGCGTTTCCGCGGCGGCCGGTGCGGCAGCCGAACGTCGCGTCCGCGGCGTATCCAGATTGAACTGCCTCATCTTATAAAGCAGCGCTTTATAGCTGATCCCCAGCATCTTCGCCGCATCCTTGCGGCACCACCGCGTCTTTTCCAGAGCATCCGCGATGGCTTCCATTTCTGCTTCATCTTTCAATCCGCGGACAAGCGCCTTCAATCCTTGCTCGCGAGGCGGCGCAGACTCTTCGCGTGGCGAAGTCCGCTTTCGCGCCGACGACATCTCGACCAGCTCCCGCAAGCTGCCTTCGTCGTCCTCGAGAATCACATACCTCTTCACGAAATTCTCAAGCTCGCGCAAGTTCCCCGGCCAAGGATAATTCACCGCCGCATCCAGCAAATGCTTCGAAGGGCCTGCTGGCGTCTTCCCGAACTTTTCGCTGTACTGCTCCAGAAAATGCCGGAAAAGCAGGGGAATTTCCACCAGACGCTCTCGCAAGGGGGGCACAAGAATGGAAAGCACGTTCAGCCGGTAATACAAGTCTTCACGGAAACGGCCGGTCTTCATCGCTTCTTGCACGTCAACGTTCGTGGCCGCCAACACCCGCACATCCGTGTCAATGAGGTGTCGCCCTCCCAGCCGCGAATACTGGTGATCCTGCAGCACATGCAGCAGTTTCGCCTGCAAAGGAGTCGTCATCTCCGCGATTTCATCCAGGAAAATCGTCCCTTTATTCGCCATTTCAAATTTGCCCGGCTTGCTCCGTATCGCGCCCGTGAACGCGCCCTGCTCAAATCCGAAAAGTTCAGATTCCAGCAATTCGCCGGGCAGGGCCGCGCAATTCACCTTAATGAAGGGCTGGTTGCGCCGCTTCGAGCGCAAATGAATCATCCGCGCCACAACTTCCTTGCCTACGCCGCTCTCCCCGCAAATAAAAACCGGTACGTCCACGGGAGCAATCTGCAATATCTGCTGGCGAATGCGCACCATTTGCGGGCTGGCCGCAAGAAAACTCAGATCCTCTGTCACTTGGTCGCAGTAATCGCGCAGCGCCTGGTTTTCCGCCGTCAGCCGCTTCTTTTGGCGCGACTTCAGCATCGCCGCGTCCAACTCCGTCTTCTCGAATGGCTTCGTCAGGTAGTCGTGCGCGCCGATGCGGATGGCTTCCACCACCGTACCCACTTCATTCGAGCAAGACAGCATGATCACGTTCAGGTTGCGGTCCGCCTGCATCAGCTCTTTCAAAGTCTCTATGCCATTCAGCTCCGGCATCAGCACATCCAAAATGATGAAGTCCGGCCGTTCTCCCCCGTTCACTTTGGCGATCGCTTCCCGTCCGGAACTGACCGTCTCGACCTCGTATCCGTCCACTTCCAGCAGTGTCTGCAAGTACTTTCGGATGCTCGGCTCGTCGTCCACCACCATTATTTTTTCTTTAGCGCCCATCGAGTTCTCCCTTTGCCGTGTTCCCAATCCCAAAAATCTTAAGTTTGATCCATGGGCAACAAAAACGTGAATTTGCTCCCCAACTTCGGTTCGCTCTCCACCCAGATCTTTCCGCGATGCGCTTGGATCAAGCGTTTCGTGATCGCCAAACCAAGCCCCATGCCTGAGGTATTCCGGTCCACTCGCACAAAATCCTCAAAAATCTCCTGGTGATGCTCCGCCGGAATCCCCGCGCCTGAGTCCGTCACCGATACCTCGACACTGTTTGGCCTCGGCAGCCGGAATCGCCGCCGTTCTTCGACAGGTGCCACGGCCGTCACGCGTCGCTCCCAAAAATGTGGTGCGGCCTTGAACGTCACTGCCCCGCCAGCCGGCGTGTGCTTGAGCGAGTTGTCCAAAAGATTTGCCGCCGCCTGCTGCACCTTTTGATAATCGAATCGAAATGTCGGTATGGAGGGATCGAAGCTGGCCTCCAGCTTCACCCCTTTTCGCTGGAACGCCTCCGACCATCTCTTTGCCAATTCATCCAGGCAATCGCGAAGATCGTTCTCTCGAAGCTGCAACACGAGTTTGCCGCTCTCCAGCGCCGAATAATTGAGGAACATAGAAACCAGGCGCACCAACCGATCGCAGCTGTCTTTCGACTCTTCCAAGATGTCGCGCTGCTTGTCCGTCAAGCGCCCCAGCGATCCCGTCAACATCAGATCGTAGTAGCCCTTGATCACGGCCAGTGGTGTTTTCAGTTCATGCGCCGCCGACGCCAAGAAAACTGTCTTCTGCCGGTTTACTTCCTGTAATTTCAAATACGCCGCAAGCAAATTTCGATAGGTAATCTCTCGTTCCTGCAGCAACTCCTGCACGGTCAGTTGCGTCGCTGCATCGGGCGCGGGCTCGGCATCTGCATCCTTGTCTATCTGAACGATTAAATATCCTGGCTCGGGCATCCACTGCATTCGCGCGCGAATTTTCTTTTCGCCACGCGTTATCTCAACTTCCACCTCCCTCTCCCCTGCATCGATCTTTTGCCCGATCTGATTCGGCTCAACTTTCAGAAGGTCATGAAACAGATTTAAGGGGCTAAAATCGCCCGCGCGTTCCGGCCCAAAATACTGGCGTGCCGTTTTATTCGCTAACAGTACGCACCCGTTTCGTTCGGCCACCCAAAGGGGGGTTTTCACCGCCTCAAGGATCATGCTTACAAGTCCAAATGGTAATGCGGCAGCCTTCGCGGGATCTGCAAGCGGAGGCGTGGCGATGGTCCTAGACATTTACGGTTTTCAATTCTCCACTTGCGCAGGAAAAACTTTTCCCTTGCCAAAAGCCCATGCTCGCAGAGGAGTTTCCTGCTGTCAATGGCAAATGCGTTCCATTTGCACATTTGCGGAAATCTAGTGGCAACGGCTAGCACTTAGTTTGTAGAGGCAAAAATCGTCGCTCCAATATCTATTCCAACTAATTGACAATAAAAGATTTACTGAATGTTTCTTTCGAGCGAAGGTGGCACTCAATCTGCTCCCTTCCGTACTAGGCCTGGGGTACTAACCAAACTATTATGCAGACTGGTCTCCTGAAGGACGGTAAGCGCGTGGATCCCTCTAACTCCCGACGATCCCCTCGCATTCGGCTGCAAATGCCCGTTTTCTTGCGTGCGGCGGACACTTCCGGGGCCGAATTCATCGAGCTTACAAAAACCCTCAATATCAGTTCTACAGGCGCCTGCGTAGCCTCAACGCACATTCTGCGTCCAGACCAGGTCGTGCATCTCACCGTTCCTGCGCCATCATCCGCTGCTTCCGGTGTCGTTCCCACCGAGACTCCGCCTATCACTGCAAGGGTTGTCCGCCAGGATTCCACGGGCGACGTTCGTCTCTTTGGACTGGAATTCCTCAAGCCACTTGAGTAAAGTATTGCCTCTTTGACGAACGGCGTGCCGTGCTCTGGGTAAAAAAGTTACGTATGCCTACAGCCATGGAACGTGCATTTTCAAAGTTGTGATTCTAAGTTCCATTTTTGCAAGGAGATAGCCAGGAATCCAGGTTACCCAGGTTCACCCCGGAGTGGCTCGAGACGCCTCTCAAGTTGGTCTCTCGCTTGCTCCTCACAGAAAGAGAAAGCCATATGTGCTTTCCCCAAACCCCGCGGGGATAGGCTAAAAGTCAGGTGTATACCGGATATGCCCAGCCCCGGCGCCCCTGCGCCCCCGCGCTTGCCGATTGAAGATTCTTATCTCGAGCTGTTAGCTGACACGCTCGAAGGCCTGGAGATTCCTGCGCGCGGCCAGTTCCTCCAGCGCTACTTCCGCACAATAACCCATCTGGATCTTCGCGAAACCCAGTGTGTTCAACTCTGGGATGAGATGCTGCTGCGTCGCCGAGAACTCAGCGAGCATATGGAGCGACAAATCTCCTTGAAAACGGCCCTTATGGATGTACTTACTTCCGCAGGACTCTTCCGCGTTCCCATACTCATCGAGTACGACGAGCTGAAAAAGCTCCAGCTGAATGCCGTCACAGATCCGCTGACGGGCCTCTACAACCGCCGCCTCTTCGGCGAATCTTTCGAAAAGGAATTAAACCGTGCGCGCCGCTACGGCTCGCCTCTCGGCCTCGTCCTTCTCGATCTCCACCGCTTCAAAGAAGTTAACGACCAGCACGGCCATCCGCGTGGCGACGAAGTCTTGCGAGCCGCCGCGGCAACGCTCAAAAAGGCTCTCCGCACATCGGACTCCGCCTTCCGCATTGGCGGGGACGAATTTGCTCTCCTCCTCCCGCAAACCGACGCCGCGCAGGCCCTCGCTCTTAGCCGCCGTATCGGCAGCGTATTTACCGAATCGATCGCCCACATGCAAATGGGTGTGAGCGTCAGCATGGACCATGGCGTGGCCACATTTCCCCCGGATGGCGATCAGGCCGATCAACTAATTCAAGTCGCCGACGAACGTCTCTATCGGTTAAAGCACGCCAATCACGGTAAGCCTCCCGCTACCGGCGCTCGCACGGAGCTGGCCTCGGGCCCGACAACCGAACCCTCCGCTCCTTCCGCCACCGAACGGCAATCTTCCGCTCCGCGCACCATTCCCTTGGAATCAAAGCCCCCGCAGGAAAAATCTGAAAGCGCCTTAGCCGCGGCAGCCGCAACGACTGTCTCAGAAATCTCGAGCAACCAGGCCTTGGCCGCGCAGCCTTCCGCCCGCCTCTACTCCGTCCCCCGCAAGGCCGAACGCGTCTCGATGACTGGCACAAACGCTTACGCAGTTATCGGTGAGCAAGGCTTTCGCCGGGCTCGTGTTCTGGATCTCGGCTTTGGTGGAGTCGCGCTCGAACTCGAATCCGAGGAAGAAGTTCCGGAAAGCATTCTCGCCGTTTTGCACGTGCCCATTCTTCCGCCCGTGCGCGTCAATCTGAAACCAGTCTGGTTCCAGCGTACTCCCCAAGGCGCCTACCGCATTGGCTGCGCCTTCGTCTCCTGAAATTCCTGGCCTCGGCGCTTGACCTCGGAAACTTGCAGGTCGTCACTTAACTATCCGTCGTTCTTCGCCAGATGCAATCGCAAATGCCTGGAGGTAAAAAGCAGCGCCTGCTGGACATGCGTCAATCCCAGGCCCCAACGCAGCGCAGCCTGTTCCGCCGAGTCTCCCATGGCTTCAAGCCTCAACCATAAAGCCAGTTCATTCTGAATTGGCTCGTCCTTTCCCTCCGGATTACCTACCGCGATGCTCGCCGACGTCAAGCAAAGTGTCGTGCCCAGCGATTCTCGCGACCCCGCGTCTTTCAGGAGTTCGCTTAATTTCCCCAACAAAACAAAATGCAGGCTCCTCTGCCTCCGATGCTCCGCCACCCGAAACTCCAAAGCTATATCGCCCGAATAAACGCGCCGGCTCTCGGACTCCGCCGCCGAAGGCCCCGCCAACGGATGCGCAATGCAAAACAGCGAATCATCGCTTTCGATGGCGGCCAAAAAATTCTTAATCGCTAGCGTCGGCGGCGCATCCGTGGGGCTCATTCCTCGCGGCTCAATCCGGCTCGCGATCTTCTCAACCACTACTACCCGCATGTCTGTGAAACTACGCGAAGCCATTGCGCCTCGCAAGCTCTATCCATTCTGCGCCGAGCCTCAACCCCGCTCTTCGTCCATTCCAGCAGCTTCCCTATCCTGCTAGAATCTCCCCGCCGAACAGACGACTGCGGAGGCTGTTATGAATGATCCCAAGCCAAGCCGCCCTTACTGGCCCGATTACGCAACTATGCCCAAGGATCACGAACAGGGTTTAAAATCCTGGAGCTGGGCTCTCGAACGCCTCGAAAAATCCCACAACTACTGGATCGCCACAACGCGTCCCGATGGCCGTCCTCATCTCATGCTGGTCTGGGGGGTCTGGTGGGAAGACGCGTTTTGGTTCAGTACCGGCCCGAACACACGCAAAGCAAGAAACATCGCGGCGCACTCTTTCTGCGCCATGGGCACCGATCGCGCCGACGAAGCCGTCATCCTCGAAGGCGTTCCCCGGGAAGTCACCGACCGCGCCGTCTGGAAACGCCTCGCGGCTGTCTACAATGCAAAGTACGGCGGGGACGTCGAACCCATGCTCTTGGCCTCTGGCGGCAACGTCTACCGCGTCGAACCGCAAACCGCTTTTGGCCAGGACGAACACGCCCCCAACTTCGCGGAATCCGTCACTCGCTGGAGCTTCTCAAAATGCTGAGCGGCTCATCTCCCCCGTGCTCAACAAAACTCGGCGCATCCGTCTCGAGTGCCCTGCACGAACTCCACCCCACTCACCGCTTCGGCGCCGCGTTCCACATCTCCTGCTCGATCTTCCACTCTCCGTTTGCTTCCCGGTGCAGCACCAGCGCCATCTTCCCGCGCGACTCGATCATCTTCTCCGCGCCGGGCGGCTGCACGGCCTGATGTTCCGTTGCCCATTCCGATGCCCAATCTCCCGAAATATGAATATCGTGAAACTCCACTTCTTCCTTCACCACTTTGTATCCCTGCATTTGCGAAGCAATCTTCTCCACCCAAGTCACAATCGCCTTCTTCCCAATCATCGGCTCTATTCCCGGCATCAGGTCTACCCCGTCGTCCGCCCAGGTATCGAATATCCCCGCCGTATCCATTTTCAGATGCATCAAGATGTACCGTTTGTTGAACGCCTCGATTTCGTCTTTCGCGCTGCGCGTGCGCCCCGCAAACGCAACCGTCGCCAATCCGCCAACCGCAAAGGCCACGCACAGCCCGCGTATCCACCTCATGTCTCACCCCTATTTCTTTCGATCCCGAATCGCAAAGGTCTTCCGCAGTTTCTTGGGACGAGAACATAGCCTAATTCCGCCTCAAATTCCATGCGCGAGGATAGCCCGCGGATTCCACTTCTCTCTTTCGAATTTGCCACTGGATTTCCGGTAGTGGGTCCGTTTGAAATCCACCCCTGATTGACTAGCTCAAGCGCCGTGTCAGTATGCGAGTATCGGGAAAAAGAAAAAGGTCAAGCGCGCCAAACGGCCTAAGAAGGCAAAGCCAGAAGACACGAACCAACTGGCATACAGAATTGTAAAGCAGTCTACGAGTTAGGATTCCTTCTCATTCGTAGCCACGGTCGCTGGTGGTTCAGTTGGGACTGAACCTAGCTTTACCCTCGTGATCATCCGCTGCACCTCCGAATTAGTATGAATGGCAAGGACTGAGATAGTGGGATGTTCGTTGGCAAATACTCGGAATATCTCGTCCGCAAAAGCCTGTCCGATTGAGGGGACTCCAGTAAAATCAAAGAGGATAGTCTTAAATAGTTCGAGCCTAGAAACTACTCTCTTGGCTTGGGAACGTGAGATGAGCTTGTCGTTTCCGTACTGCGCGAGGTTCACGGGCACAACCGTCTTACTGAATCCATAATCTTCATCAGGACTGGCATATTGATCGAAAACCTTCTTAGGCGTCCTCGCTGCGTGATTACTAAGCTCCATGAGCACAGTGGTACCAGCATTACCCCAATCCACAACCCAGTCTGAGTCGTCTCCCCCTAGTCTGTGGCCGTAGTAAACTTTATCGGCTCCAATTGAGAAGCGATCAAACATTCGAGATGAGAAAAACACTCCCTCTCCAGTATGACGGCTTGGGTCGGTTGTAAGTTTACCTTTGGCCAATTCAAGAATCGCATACCGCTGATCAGGCAAATGGAAAGCCTCCTGAATCTTTTTGAAGATTCCAATTCCGTTGTCCGCAATCATCATTTCGGTCGTTACCGCGGTCTTGGATATCTTGACGAGAATCATGGTCCCCGTTGAATGGTCTTTAGCATTATTGAGCATCTCAGTGAAGCCATACTGCCAGATGTCCATTACATTTTCTGGTAGCGGCTGTAAAACCGCAGAGATGTCTTGGTCCCACGCCACGTGCTCCTCAAGCTCTTGCGAGATCGTATAAATCTTGCGCCATTCAACCAGGGCTGCGAGTTTATAAGCCCGCTTTCGAGTTTCCCCTGTTTCAGTTAGAGACTTCTCGAAAATAAGTCGCCTTAAGTGCTTATTCACCGCCTGACGAGTGATTTTGAAATGCTTAGAGGCCAACTTTGCAATGTCATTCGGGTGCTTTTCGACATGCTCTAAGATAAACCTGCGAATATCCTTGCCGCGCGCTCGTACTCTCATGCCCTGCATTGTAAACCTTAACGCAAAATATTGTCAACATTTCTATTGATATTGACAATCTTAGTTCCTACAATTGGAAACTATAAGGAAGGAATTGACAACCTTATGGAACGGATTTGAACCATGAATCCTCTATCTCCAACCAAGCAAACACAAGTGATCGCAGCACTTGTCGAGGGTAATTCCATTCGCGCCACTGTCCGCATGACAGGTGCCTCAAAGAACGCAATACCGCGTCTCCTAGCCGCTATCGGGTCTGCTTGCGAGGCATACCAGAATCGCGCACTTCGCAACTTGCCTTGCCGGAAGATTCAGTGCGACGAAATTTGGTCCTTCTGCTACGCGAAGCAAAAGAACGTCCCTGCCGACAAACAGGGACAGTTCGGCTTTGGTGACGTTTGGACATGGACGGCGCTCTGCGCCCATACAAAACTGATTTGCTCTTGCGAAATTGGCACTCGCGGCGCATCGACAGCCTACGCTCTTATGCATGATCTGGCCGGACGGCTTAATCATCGAATCCAACTCACAACGGACGGCCATCGCGGGTACCCGGATGCTGTAGAGAGTGCATTCGGCTCTGAGATTGATTACGCGATGTTGGTCAAGATTTACGGTGCGGACCGCGAAGAGGGCGAAGCGCGATACAGTCCAGCCGAGTGTATGGGATGCCGCACGATTCCAACGTCCGGCAATCCGAAGGCGCGGGATACTTCTACTAGCTTCGTCGAGCGCCAAAATCTCACGATGCGTATGCAGATGCGCCGATTCACCCGACTCACAAATGCCTTTTCATATGCGCCGCGTGAATCGGGCGTCTATGGGATTTATGACAACTCCGAGTGGATTTATATCGGCGAGGCAAAGGATATGGAAGCACGCCTCTACGAACATCTCCGGGGTCAGTCAGATCAGAGTGCCCGCATCCTACGGCGAAAACCCACGCACTTTATTTTCGAGCGTTGCGATGCGGCTACTCGGGTAAGTCGGGAAGCTCAGTTGATCCGCGAACTTGATCCGTTTTGCAACCGGACATAGAACCCACTCCGTCTATTGAACCTGTTAGACGGTGGAAAGTGTCTCAGTTTCATTCTGAGACCCCGAAATAGCCCGTCTGAATTGTGGCATACTTGGCGCATGGCCAAGCGTCCGCGTGACCCGAATCAGTTAGCAAAGATAATTGTAGATATAGCCATTGGCGAACACGCGGACACCGTAAGTCCCTCGAAGAGAAACACCAAACGCAAAGGGCGTTCTGGCGGCTTAGTAGGTGGAAAATCTCGGGCAAGAACGCTCACTCCAGATGAACGTCACGAGATCGCAAGGTTGGCTGCTCGTGCCCGTTGGAAGAAAAAGGATTAGGCTACACGCCTTGTGTAGTGACGAAGCATCAATTCCTCATCAATTCCTCGCGCTCTGCAACGTCGTCCGTATAGTCAAGCACAAGTTGGAAAACAGGATGCTTGCCAGCATTTAGGTCATTGAAAACATCCACGTCTATTTTGAGTTGGAATGTTTCGCCGACAATCAACTCACGGCGTTGCGCAAAAGCCTTCTCGAAGTGTTCTGGCTTGGCAAAGCCCAAAACACCCCAAAACGTGTATTGCACTCCGCTCTTAGTCACGCGAACAGCATGATTAACGCGATACCTTCTTCCTTGCGCGTCTGTCTCGGCTAACCTCCACGACTAGAGCGAAACTGGAACTGTTTGCCCCCATCCATCGGCAATCGAGCCCGGAAGCAAAAACTGGCGAATCTTTGCAAGATGCCTTCTCAGATAGTCATAGCGATTCAATTTCCTGTGAATCTGGCCTATAACTATTCCTGGATGCCTCTCCACGATTCTTGCAAAGGCAATAACATCCTTTTCGTAGTAGAAGGGTTTTTTCCTCAGCAGGAAATTGTTAAGCCTCTCTGTTGGTGCGCAGAAATCGGCAGCAGCTATGTTAGCAATCCGTTCTTCTCCAGAAAATGCAGTAGTGTCGGCATCCAAATCGATATCCACGATTTCGTTTTCTACTCCCGTTCCGTGCCGTTGCAAAACGTGTTCTATTTCGTGCCTTAATACAAACCAGAAATTATCGATGCGGTCGTGCTGAGTGCTCATTCCAATGACCGGGGAAGATTCGTCAAGCCAAAAGCAAACGCCGTCAATCTTTGCATTCATCAGCTTTTCGACTACGACAAACCGTATTCCACATTCCAGCATGATTGCTGGAACATGACGAACCTCATCAGGTGCGGTCATCAAGGGAGGCAAATCGCTCTCGACCGCCTGTCGAAGCGCCTTCTCGGAATATTTGGGCACGCTTATGGACTCGGCGATTTGCCGGACACGAAAAAGCCAAGCCAACTGGATGGCGTGTACGTTCCTTTCCTCGTAGCTGCTCTTTTTCGCAGCTTGGGGGAAATAGGGAATTTCCTTTGGGCTGTTCACGTTAAAGAAACGAACTAGTTGAGTTTCAAGCATTGTCGTATCTGATTGTTCGATCCAGCCGCGTTTAATCATTTCGCGAACAGGATAAGCGGATTGCATTGTGCGACGCGCTGCAACGCTTGGGTCAGGTTTACGAGCTTGGGCAAGATCGTAAGCCTGTTGAAGATTAGCGAAAAACTCCGCAGGGACATCAAAGGCATCGCCAAGAGCCTTTGCCATTTCCGGGCTGATTCCACGCTTTCCATTGAGAATCGGATTAATTGCTTGCTCTGAGCACCCCAAAATGAATGCCAGATCACGCTGACTCCAATCGCGCTCCTCCATTTCTTCCTTGATGTAGACCCCGGGATGCATAATCCAACTTGCGCTCGCTGCCATGGCTTCCCCCTCTCTAGTCATGGTTCCAGACTCTTAGAATCGTGATTTTGTTCGGCTTGGATTCTGTGTCGAGCGTGAAAATGAGTCGATATTGTTTGTTGATTCGGATGGACCTTTCTCCGCCCTCCATCTTTTCGTAGTGAAGACTTTTCCAGTTTCTCAACGTTCTTTCGTCTGGCGCTTGCCTGATTACGTGCAATTTGTGCCTTAGTGAATTGACAACCGAAACGGGTAAGCGGACCTCTGCTGCACGGTCGGTTTCTATCAGAGCTAATGACTTTTCCCGAAATTCGACATGCATGCACGATGTCCACCGTAACGCATCGTAAACCATAGATAGCAGGATGTAAATAACAATTATCGATAGTCGTTAAACTGACTTTAATGCTTGACAAATGGCTTTGGACCTGCTATCTTTAGTTCACCATGAACCGCCTACCAATAGAGAAACGTGCTGCGATTTTGGGTCTACTCGTTGAAGGCCATAGCCTTAGAGCGACCAGCCGTCTTGCGGATGTTTCGATCAATACCGTAACCAAACTCCTCGTAGAGCTTGGTGAAGACTGCGCCGAGTACCACGATCTTCATGTCCGCAATGTCCGGTCGCAAAGAATTCAGTGCGATGAAATTTGGTGCTTTGTGGGAGCGAAGGCTAAAAACGTGAGGCCGGAGAAGCAAGCTCAGGGTTGGGGCGACACTTGGACGTGGACGGCGCTCGATGCCGACTCCAAGCTATGCCTGAGTTATAGAATCGGCGGGCGCGACGGCGCAATCGCATTTGAGTTCATGCAGGACTTAGCGTCTCGCCTTGCAAACCGCGTGCAGTTGACCACGGACGGACTTCGCGTGTATTTGAACGCCGTAGAGGATGCCTTCGGGTCTGAGATTGACTACGCCATGCTAGTCAAGATTTACGGCCATGACGCGAACGACGATTCAAAGTACAGCCCGGCAGAATGTATTGACTGCAAGCCGATAGCGATTACTGGGCAACCCGATCCGAAGCATATCTCAACTAGTTTTGTAGAGCGCCAGAATTTGACGATGCGGAAGGGAATGCGCCGATTCACGAGGCTGACCAATGGATTCAGCAAAAAGATCGAGAATCATGCGGCGCTGGTTGCGATTCACTTCATGCACTACAATTTTGGCCGGATTCACAAGACGCTCAGGGTCACACCAGCGATGCAAGCTGGATTGGCCGATCATGTCTGGAGCCTAGAAGAAATCGTGTCTCTGGCAAACTGAGACACTACCGGATTTCCCGCACATTTGGAAATGTAGCCAGCTTCCCGTATAATTGTTGTTTGCCTCGCGACCTAGCGACGCGGCTGTAGCGCACCCCTTTAGGGGTGCACTCATTCGGCCCAACAATGGGCCAGCCGTGCAGACCGGACGCGACAGAATGGAGCTTCATGAAACCCGGTATTCACCCCGACTATCATCCCGTTACGGTGCACTGCGCCTGCGGCCATAATTTTCAAACCCGCTCGACCATCAAGGGCGACCGCCTCAACGTCGAAATCTGCTCCAATTGCCACCCCTTCTTCACCGGCAAACAAAAGCTCATCGACACCGCCGGCCGCGTCGAACGCTTCACCAAGAAATACGCCGACGCCGCCGCAAAAGTGGAAGCCTCCAAAACCGCCGCCGCAAAAAAATAGCAGCTGGCTAGGTTTCGCGCGGTACCCGGTGGGACGGGGACAGACATTCCTGTCTGTCTCCATTTTTTCTTTTATGTTTCTGAGTCCTCAAATGAAGGGATTTTCCACCGGGATCTGGAAGTAACTTTGTCCCGCATGCAAGTCTTCGGAGAGAATTCTTCCGCACCCTCCCCGCTCAGCCGCAGCCACAATCATGCCGTCATAGAAGTGAATTCCGTACGCCGCCCGTGCCTCGATCGCCCGCCGCACTATTCCTCGGTCGGGATGAACCAACTTGATTGGCCCAAGCGCATCCAACGCGACCAACACCTCTTTCACTCTGATTGGCGGCGCCACTTTGTGTAGAAGAGCGGCGGCGAATTCCGCCAGCACCTGGCTCGACAGCATTCCTTCTCCGCTCAGCGCTTTTCCTACGATCCCTTGCGCTAACTTTTGTTTTCGCGCATCACCAGGCGCGTACGCGTATACCAAAATGTTGGTGTCCAGAAAATCAGGACCGCTCATACAGGTCCTCGCGCCTCCACGTCCGTTTCCCTAGCGGAACCTTCACCAGTTCAAAGCTTCTCTCCAGCGCCTCCAACTCCCGCCGCTTTCGCCCCGACTTGGCGTTTTCCGCGGCGAGTTGCTCGAGATGCGCTCGCACCAATCCCGTGAGCGTTGTTTCTCTATCCGCCGCAATCTTTCGTACTTCCTTCACCAGCTTATCGTCCAGCGTCAGCGTAATATTCATGGCTCACCCACAATAAGGGATTTCGTACCCATAATAAGGGTAAGCCTTCTCCCCGGCAAGGCCTCCCGGGCTTTCACGACTCTGCCCTCTGCGCCCCCCCCCACCTCTGCGTGACCCTCGCCCTTTCCTTTTCCCTTCCTCTTCCTATCGACTCTTAATTCTCCACCGTCGACATTTGCATTTCGGCTTCCCCCATTTCCCTACCCGTGTAAAATGAACCACCAACGTGGCCACGCAATCCCGCATGTTCGACTCCAGCCGTCCCGGCGAACTCGTCGAAACCGCCGCCCCTCGCGTCACTCTCCGCAATGCTTCCGCGCATCCCTACGATTCCGCCATCGCCGCCGCGCGCACCTGCTACGCCCCGCGCCTCATCGTCCCCGAAGAAATCACCGACAAGCAGCGCCTCAACATAGGCGCCGCCACCTTCTACAGCGGCCATCACACTGTCTACCAGCACGCCCATTTCGAATTCGGCCTCGAAAATGTCAGCCGCCAATTCGTTTGGTCCTTCCTTCACGCCCACCCCTTCTACAATTCCGAGCAGCAAAGCCAGCGCTACGTCCGCCTCGATCGTCCGCAAGCCTACGTCCCGCAAAACGGCCCGCAAACCGCGCTCTTCTTCAATGAACAGCATCGCGCCATCTACGAGCAAGCCATCGTCCGTGCCTGGGATTACTACCGTCAACTCTCCGATCTCCTCGTCAACGACGCCCGCGCCATCCTCTCCGACATTTGGCACATCGGCCCCATGTCTCACCTCAAGCGCCTCCAAAAAATCGAGCGCGCCGCTGGAAAACGCGCCATCGAAATCGCCCGTTACGTTCTTCCCGTCGCCGCCTTCACCACCATGGTTCACACCGTCTCCGGCATCGTCCTCCACCGCCTCTGGCGCATGAGCGCCGCTTCCGACACACCCACCGAATCCCGCGCCGTCATCGGCGCCATGGTCGAGGAAGTCAAAAAAATTGATCCCCAATTTTTCGATCGTTTTGGAACCGAACCTCTCGAACAACGCCCCGAATGGAAAGAAGTCACGCCGGACGGCGTGGGTGCCAATTCAACCGCCGGGGTCCATCACTTCGCTGCCGATCACGGCGAAGCTTTCGCCCGCGAATTCGACGCCAAGCTAGCCGGAAAAACCTCCAAGCTGCTTGACTACTCTCCTAACGCCCCAGCAGTCATCGCCGAATCTTATCGCGCCGTAGTCGGCCTAACCGAATCGCAATGCCCCGACTCCGAAGCCATCGAGCGTCTCCTCAATCCCGCCCGCAATCCCTATCGCCTCGAAATTCTCGACGTCGGCGTCCACGCCCCGATGATGCGCACTCTTCAGCACGCCAATTACACCTTCGCCAAAAAAATCAGTCACACCGCCGACTCCCAGGACCAGCGCCACCGCATGGTCCCCGGCTCCCGCCCGCTCCTCACTCTCGCCGACACGCGCAACCCCGACTACATCACTCCCGCTCTCCTTACCCAAAATCCCCGCGCCAAGGAACTCTACGACCGCGCCATGCACGACGCCTGGTCCGCAAAAAATAAGCTCCTCGAAGCGGGAGTCCAGCCCGAAATCGCTCTCTACCTTCTCCCCAACGCCAAGTCCATCCGCCTCGTCGAGTCCGGCTCCCTGCTGCATCTCCTCCACAAATGGACCATGCGCACCTGCTTCAACGCCCAGGAAGAAATCTACGCTGCGAGCATGGACGAAGTCGCCCAACTCCGCCAAGTCCATCCCCAACTCGCAAAATACATCGGCCCCCCATGCCATCTCCGCGCCAACATCACCACCCCCATCTGCACCGAAGGCTCCCACTTCTGCGGCGTTAAAGTCTGGCTCGACTTCCCCAACACCCCCCGCCGCATCTAAACGTATAGCTAAAGCATTTCCATGAATGATGTAGCTTAACAACGAGCTATCTTTGTGGCACAGTAGGGACTATGACGCCCATCCCTGTGCCGGTCCGGCAACGCATTCTGCAGCTGTACGATCGAGGCAAGAGCACTCGCGAGATCGCGCAATTTTGCGGTTTTTGCGTGGCTGCGGTGCGCCGCGTGCGCCAGCAGTTTCGCCGGCGCGGCACTCTCGAGCCGCGAACCCACCGCAGCGGACGCCGTACGCTACTCACCGCAGAGCGCCGGCGGCGGCTCGAAGAGTTGCTGTCGGAGCAGCCCGATGCCACGCTGGCCGAGTTGGGGGCGAGTCTGGAGCGGCGGTTCCGGACTTCCACGATCGATCTGTGGCTGCGGAAACTGGGCTGGAGGTATAAAAAAAACTCTGGTCGCCTCCGAACAAGGCAGCGATAGAAATGCTATCTTATTGGTCCGTCTAGCTTTGTTCTACGTTACAGTACTCGGTTTTGGGCCTAATCCGTCAGCATTTGGACCCAAGTTGGACCCAATTGAGGTGCCCCCCCTAAAGTGTCACAAAAATATTGGGCACAGCTGTTCGATAATCAGTTCAAGGCCACGGAGTGCTAGCCTAGCCCGGCTTCGAGCGCACGCGCATGAACTATAGTCTCCAAGTTGGTCGCTGAATTATTGAAGCTTCGCGAATTCGGACTTGGCTTGCTTTAAGAGAGGGAGGTTGGGGTCGGCGTCCTTCCAGAGATTCAGCAACGTCGCCAGCGTTTCGCGCGCCTTTTTTTTGTCACCGCGCGAGGAGTAATCCAAAGCGAGCGTGTAGCGGGCCTCCAGCCAACGCTGCTGCGGCTCCCAGCCGAGTGGGAGGTCGGTTAAGGAAAGCATCTTTTCGTAGGTGGAAACGGCCTCGTCTATTTTGCCAGATTGTTGATAAGCGTGTGCGAGAGCCTCGATAGACAAACCAGTGCGGTTCTCTTTGTCCGACTGCTTCAGCAATTCGATTGCTTTGTCCTGCTGCTCAACCGACGATGCAATTTCCCCTTCCAGAAGATGCACGTAGCCCATCTGTTCGAGGCTATGCTGATCCGCCTGCGGTGCAATCAGAGCGGCGATCTTCTCCGCCTGATCCACCAAACCCGCCCGTGCATAGGCGTCACCGAGCATCGCGCCGAAGAGGACTTTCTCCTGCAAGTCCTTTAAGTTAGTCCCGGCGGCATCGAGGTTTTGCCGTTGCCGCTTCGCGTCGCCTTCACCCTCCGCTACAATCGCGAGCAGGAGGTGCAGTCGCGCTACGCCGAGCGGCGAGCCTTTGGCTTTCACGAGATCGAGTGATTGTTCGAAGCGGCTCTCGGCGCTGGCATACCTGCCACGATACAGGTCTAGGAAAGCCAGTGACCAGAGCCCGTTCTCACGTGTTTCCAGTTTGTCGAGAAGGGCCGAGAAAACCTGCTGCGCCTTATCGCCTTCGCCGTTGGCAACCAGGGCGAAGCCGTATTCACGGTTGATATTCCCGGAGGTCAGCCATTGTGGCTCAATTTCGAAAGCTTTCGAATACGCTTGGAGGGCGTCAGGATATTTACCAAGGACTTTGTAGGCCGTTGCAATTCCGATATAGGCGGGAGCGTAGTCGGGCAGGACGCGAAGGGCTCGGTTGTACTGTTGAATGGCGTCTTGCTGGCGGCCGCTACCTCGCAGCGATTGCGCGTAACCGTATCGCATCGCAGCGTCGTCCGGGTAGCGGCTCAAATAGACGTTATAGAGAAGCTCTGCCTCGCTCGCGTGGCCCTGGTTCGCCGCATAATGCGTTTCGATGATCATTCGTTCGCGGTCGGTGGTGCGCGAGAGCAAGGAGAGAGCCTTCTCGTATTCCTTTTTCCCATCTTCCGGTAGATAGAAGATGTAGCTGAAGTACGCGTTGCCGAGGGCCGCATGCGCCATCGCAAAGTCGGGATCGGTTGCGACCGCCGCTCTGAACAATGTGACCGCCTCTTGATGTTTGCCACGATGCCAGAGTGTCGTGCCTTGTGCATATTGCTGCAGGGCGCTGAGAGACCGCGTCGTCACCTGGGGTAGAGGCTTGCCTGCCTGATGTATCTGGTAGAGAGACTCTCCCAGTGCCTCGCGGACTTCCTTCGACAGCGCGTCCAGAGCATCCAGGATACGGTCTTCTCCGTGCGCGCGTTCCGTGTAGGAACGCACGGGCGCGCCCGACTGCGGGTCGATTAATTGGGCAGTAATCGCGTATTCCTGCCCTGTACGAGTGATGCTGCTAACGATTAACCCACGTACACTTTCGCGCTGGCAGATTTCGCGACCCAACGATGCCGTAATTCGCTCGCTCTGCGGCCGGCCCATTCTCTTGAGCACGGCATCGAGCTGCATGCGCGGGAATACGTTCGCGTATCGTGACTGCGCAATGCTGACGCCGAAAGCCGTGTCCAGAGCATTGTCGAACCGCGGATCGCCGGTTTGATTCTCAAAGTCGGCGATAAGCACGGAATCGCTCGAGTGGAAGGAAAGGGCCGGGCGGCCGTGAGTCAGCCAATACGCGCCACCTCCGACGATAAGGACGGCGGCCGCAAGCGAAATCCAGAGCGTGGTTCGAATGGCGGGCCTGGCTCCAGCCACCTTACGCGTTTCGATTCCCGAGAGCGCCTCTGGAGTCGGTATCGGCGCGAGTCCAGGCACAGGCTTTTGGCCATTGGCGGAATTGTCTGCGGCTGGCTGGTGTCCGTTGACAAATTCAACGGGGGAAATAAACCGGTAGCCGCGGCGCGGGATGGTTTCGATGTATCGGGGATTGTCGGCGTGGTCTGAAAGAGCGTCGCGCAGCCTGCTAACAGCGGTATTTAGCCCAGTCTCGAAATCGACAAAGGTGTCTTCGGGCCACAGGTGTTTTTTCAATTCCTCGCGGGTGACGAGTTGGCCCTGGCGCTCGGCGAGCAGCGCCAGCACGCGCAAGGGTTTTTCTTGCAGCCGGATTCGCGAGCCGTTCTTGCGAACCTCCCCAGCTGCCATGTCCACGAGGTAAGGACCGAACTTGAGCATTGGCGACCTAGGAGCCTGCTCCATGGAAATCCTTTAGGGGGACAGCTGGGAATTGAGGGCATTCTAGCATAGAAACATTCGAGTGGCGCCAGAATGGCAGAAGAGCCTTAACCTTCTCATTATCAGTCAGCTACCAAGTAAGACTTATTTAAGAACTAGGTTTTCCTCCGTCCATTGCTCTTTCCTCAGGCGAACCGCACACTCGCGCCCACTTGTCCCCGGAGCTTGCGGCCCCTGGAGCACTACTTGCCCGTTTCAAACGAAGCCGAATTCGAGAAGTTACTTGCCACAGCGCATGAGCGCCAGAGGGTTTGCGAACATGCGGCGACAAGCGACGAACAGAAGCAAACGAGTTTCGAAGTCGTAGAGAAAAACACAAAGAAGGAGACACAGCATCATGAAGATTAACGGTAAACACGAACTGCTTGGAAAAATCGCCCGGCGGGGCCTGCTGTTAGCCGCGCTGCTCGCCATGGTGCTGACTTGCGCTATCACCGGTGGTGCACAGTCGAGCGCTACAACTGCGTCGACTCAAGACGCGAAGCCCACGACAGTGCCTGCTGCAACCGCGCAAGCACCCGTGGCGGTCGCGAAGCCCGCAACGGCTCAGGCGGAATCACCGGCACTGCCGGAGGGAAAGCCTGCTGCGAAGGGCGCGCAGGAAGGAATCAAGGTCCATGGCCATTGGACTATCGAAGTTCGCAATCCAGATGGTTCCTTAGATAAGCATGTCGAGTTTGAGAACGCTATAGTAAGCAGCAATCTTTCCGATATGGCCGGGGGGCCAGCTCTCTTGTATTCGCTGTTGAGCGGGAACGGATCTTTTGCAAAGGATAGCGCTGGGAATACTGCCGGCTGGGCAATCAATCTGCAACCTCCAGCCGGTTCTCCCTCACCCTGTAATTACAGTAGTATACCTAACACGTATGCTTCACCAGCATTAGTTAATATAGACCAAAGCCTGTTCCCGTCTTGCTTTGTCACTAATGTCCCTGGTGCGTGCGTTCTGAACGCTGGTAATCAAACGCAGGACTGCAGCTTGAGTTTAGCAGCGACGATGGGCACAGTAGCCACCGTCACCACCAGCATTCTGGGCAGTTTCAATACCCCCAGTGGTTTTACGCTGCAGGGAAACTTTAGTGTCACCTCACCTACAGGAGGCTACTTAGGTACCGTCTCAACGATAGCGATTATCTCTCTTCCTCAAACCGTCGTCGGCACTGCCGGAACGCCAGCGATTGTCGCAGCGTTTCTGTTTACTAGTCATCAAATCAATTCAATGCAAGTGACCCAGGGGCAGTCCGTTTTTGTGTCTGTCAGTTTCAGTTTCAGCTAAAGGGCGCTCTCGATTCTCGGTCTGCCGTCTCCGCTTTGGGGGCGAGCGGCTGCCACGAACAGCGAGCGGAGCGGGCTATGAATAGAGAACCGTGCAATCGGGGAACATCGACCCGGAAGGGCTGAAGCGATGAGCAGAACAGTCACGCCAAGAAAAACGTCCGCTCTTCGCCGGCTCGGCTACGGCTGCCAACTGCTTGCCTTCGCGTGTTTGTCGAGCGGCGTGGCGGAAGCGCAAGGTCCACCGTCAGCGCTCATCCAAGCCCCGGCAGTCTATCCCGGCGCGGTGAACACCATTCCCAATGGCGTGGCCATGGGCGACTTCAACGGCGACGGCTACCTGGATTTTGCCGTGGTCGAATACAACCCCAGCGTGGCCACGGACGGGCAAGTGGAGATCTTCCTGGGAAATGCGGACGGAAGCTTCACCGCAAGCGCCGTGTATCCCATCGGCACGGTTGCCGGCCAGCCTTACGCCACCAACCACATCATCGGAGTGGGACACTTCAACGGGCCAAGCATGCCACTGGGAATTGCCATTGCGGTCAACCAAGCTTTGGGCTGCACTTCCGGCGGAGTGGTGGTTCTCTACGGAAACGGCGACGGAACATTTCAAACGCCGACCTGCCTGGCCAATCCCACTGGCGTAACTTCCGTGGCGATCTCTGATTACAACAACGACGGCTTCGACGACATCGCCGTGGGAAACGCCAGCGGAGCAGCGGCCGGTACGCTCACGGTGTACCTCAATATTGCCAATATAAATTCGTCGACCAACCAGAGCGGATTCTACTTCTACGGGAATTACTCGGTGGGGATAACGAGCGTGACCGGCGCCGTCACCACGTTGTACGGCACCATTGTGACAGCGAAAAACAGCCTGCGTTACGAAGACGGTCCTAGCATCGCGCTGCTTGCGACCACCGGCACGTTTTCGCAATATGTGTCGGCCTTCGAAAATTCAATGGTCGAAGTCAATGGTGGCCCGCTGTTCCTCGACTTTTTTCAATCCACGCCGTTGGCTATATCCGGCGACGTCTTCTCGGATATCGCCTGGGTCGGCCCCGACCTAAACCCTTCGTCCCTGGTAGGCATCGGCGCGGCAGGCGGCCTGCAATCCATAACGACAACTTTCGTGACGGGCGACGGTGGAGCAGTCTTGGGCCCCGTCATCACACTGCAAAGTAGCGACTCGGGCCTCGCGATGGCCGTGGTAGATTTTGATGGTAATGGCGTTGCTGACATTGCCTACCTGGATGGAAATCAAAACCTAAACATCCTTCTAAATCCGGGTTCGACCCCGACTTCCAAGATCGGACCCTTCGGACCAAAGGGACAAGGAGTTGCCGCCGGGTTCTCCACTGGTTTGAACGAATGGGTGGTGGTAGACGCCGGAATCGACCAGCAACTTAGCCCGTTGCTCGCGTCCTACAATGCGGCGAGGTCGGTGGCCGTCTTCCTGGTGAATCCCACAACGGGCGAGCCGGCGATCGCTCCTATCTACAAGCAATCCTCGTCCTATGCGACCCTCACCCAAGGCGCACAGCATGCATTCGCCGTGGCGGATTTCAATGGAGTTGGCGTTCCGGACGTGGCGGTCCTGGGGGAGGATCCGGCAAATTTCGACGCCACCGTTTCTATTTTTCAAAATGCTTATAAGACGGCCACTCCGCCAGGTTATGCGACACCTCCCACGGTGATCGATCTTGGGACATTGTTGGGCGCCGGCAACGGTACGCTCGGCGGCTCGCCAGGTTACGCGATGGTGACAGGCAGCTTCCGAGTCTTCGACCCGGACATAGCCATTGTGACTTCGGGAGGCATCACGCTTCTGGAGAATCAAGGGGCCAACACTCAGTCACCGTACAATTTCATTCTGGCGCCCAACTGCCAGGGATTCTTTGGAGCGCCGACGACCGCGGCCAACACTTGCGACTTCTCGAACGACAAGAACATTTCTTCCGAATACCCCGGTTTGTCTTCTGCGAACAAGGTCAGACCGGCCATCATCGCGGCAGACATGAATGGAGACGGCTACCAGGATATCGTGGTGGCTTATCCGGAAACTTGCAGTGTGGATACCCGGTCAGCCATCTTCGTTTTCCTTTCCAATGGTGACGGAACTTTTCAAGCGCCGATTTACATTGCATCACCAGTCGTGAATCCGATCGGAATCGTGGCCGGCAATTTTCTCGGGCACTCCGTTCCCGATTTGGTGGTTATCAATGGCGGGGAGATTTGCTCTGGCACCGAAGTGTTTTCTGGGCCACAAACTTCCGTTGGTGCAGCTCTAATTCCAAACAATGGCGGCGGAGTATTCAGTACGACGGCTCAGACAATTTTGTCGCAGACTTCCGACGTGCCGTGGCCAAGCTATTCCGCGGTGGCCACAGCCGATATGAACGGCGATGGCGCGCCGGACCTGGTCATCTCTGCGACCGACGGCCTGCACGTGCTTCTAAACACCCCCGGGAGTCTAGGGACGTTTACCGATCAAGGAACGGTTCCGCTGTATGGCCCCGCCGACTTCATCACCAACGCGGCGCAAATTGACATCGCCGATCTGAACAAGGACGGATTTTTGGATGTCGCGGCAGCCGTTGGGGGAATCGTGTACGTCTTCCCCGGAGATGGAAAGGGAGGACTGTCCACTCCGGTGCAAGCGTTTGCTTCCGGCCTGGATTCCAACCAGGTGAGAGCGATTGACGTAAACGGTGATGGCACCGCGGACGTGGTGGTGAACAATTCCGTGGGATTTTCGGTTTTGCTGAACAGCACGACCGCTGCAACGGGCAGTCCGATCGCGCAATTCAGCGATTTGACCTTGAGCTACGGCGGCATTGTCGAGGGCGCTTCGGAAACCATGGCCGTCACGCTGTCCAATGCAGGCACTGGACCAATGACTCTCACGCAGTGGAGTTTCGCGAATAACACCGGAAACCAATTCGCCGTGACGCAGTGGCAGTGTGGAACTACTTCGCAACCGCCCTTCCCGATCTACCTCACGCCTACAAGTGGATGTACGTTTTTTATTACGTATACGCCCAACGCGCTGGGTATCCTCAACGCGCAGATCCTTTTTTACGATGACGCCTCTGCGAGCAACGCACCCAGCGCTCCCACCACAGGTCCCGCGAGCTTTCAGCAAACCATCAACCTGACGGGGGGCGGACTTCAGGCCACGGCGAACGTGTCCATCAACGTGAGCGTCTCTCCCATACCTGTTCTTGTGGGAAGCGCGATGATCTACACCGTTAAGCTCACGAACTCCGGACCGAACCCGGCGACGAATCTCATTTTCACGCACCAGTTTGAGCCCTCCGTGCTGTTTGCGTCTTCCTCGACCAGCCAAGGAAGCTGCTCCGGAACGGGAGCGTACGGTGCGTTGGCAAGCTGCTCCATGGGAACTTTGCCCGTGGGCGCTACAGCAACGGTCCAGCTTTATGCTAGCCCGTCTGTGGCGACAACCTTGGCAAACGGTTTTTCCATCACCGAGGATGAAACGGATTCCAATCCGGAAACCGTCTCCTACAACGTTATCGT
Organism: uncultured Acidobacteriota bacterium; assembly: GCA_963767755.1. Taxonomy (GTDB): domain Bacteria; phylum Acidobacteriota; class Terriglobia; order Acidiferrales; family UBA7541; genus Acidiferrum. The sequence continues at coordinate 413,658 of CAVYFO010000019.1, forward strand.
GGTCACTTCTCTAACTGTCGCCATTCCCACGATCACGGAAACCATTGCTGTCAGTGATACACCGACCTTCCCCGATATTCCCGTCAGCGAGACTCTCAACGTGAGCGATCAAGTGACGGTGACGCCGCTCATCAATGTCAATGGTGTTGCGGCCGTCGATTTGTCGCCGGTGGCGCTAGGCTACAGCAATACAGCGGGCACGCAGACGATCACCCTTTCGAACGTGGGGCAGGCGCCGCTTACGCTTGGAGGCTACACAATCGCGGGATCTCATTTTACACCAGGTGGCATACTTTGCTGGAATGGGACGACGTCCTGGCCGTCCACTCTGCCAAGCGGAGAGGCCTGCACGTTGACCATCAACTACGATGGGACAACTGGCGCGACGGGCACGCTGACGTTTACAGACAGCGCCGGTCTCAGTAACGTGCTACAAAGTGGAGGAGTAAGTCCGAACTTTACACAAAGCATTGCGCTGAGCGGCGCAGGCACCAATACCACGGCGCCTCCTCCATCCGCGACCGTCACGATTCCCACGGTCATGGAAGACATTTCTGTTAGTGATGCCCCGACTTTCCCGGATATTTCGGGCACCGAGGCCATCAAGATCAGCGATCAAGTGACGGTGACGCCGCTCATCAATGTCAATGGTGTTGCGGCTGTCGATTTGTCGCCGGTGGCGCTAGGCTACAGCAATACAGCGGGCACGCAGACGATCACCCTTTCGAACGTGGGGCAGGCGTCGCTTACGCTTCAGCCGTATATCATCTCGGGTTCGGCGTTTAGCGTTAGTGGCGTTGTTTGCTGGAACGGTACAACGTCCTGGCCGCCCGCAATGCCAAGCGGCGGGGCCTGCACGCTGAGCATCACCTACAGTGGGACGAATGGTGCCACGGGCACGCTAACGTTTACGGACAGCGCTAGCCTGAGCAACGCGTTACAGAGTGGCGGAGCAAGTCCGAACTTTACACAAAGCATTGCGCTGAGCGGCGCAGGCACCAATACCACGGCGCCTCCTCCGTTGGCGACCGTCACGATTCCCACGGTCAACGAAACGATCAATGTAACGGACGCGCCCAAGGTTCCTAACACGGACGGCGGAGTCAACGTCTTGGTAATTCCGGTGGACACGACCACAGGCACCACGCCAGTGACGTTGACGTTTGCCAACGTGACGCAGCCGGGCGTAACGAGCTTGACGACTAGTTCGACTGGTCCGCCTGCACCGACCGGATTCCAGCTAGGTACCCCTGGTGTGTATTACAACCTCTCGACGACCGCGACCTATACCGGCTCGGTCATGATCTGCATCAACTACACCGGAATTACGTTTACCCAGGCGCCCGCGATATTCCACTATCAGAACGGCGCGTGGACAAATATAACGAGTTCGCTCAACACAACCATCAAGCTCGTTTGCGGCACAACAACTTCTTTCTCGCCCTTTGCTCTCTTCCAGCCGATTGCTATTCCCACGACGACAGCAATTAGTGCGGCTGGCTTTACTTACGGGACTCAAGGAAGCGTGACCGTTTCGGTTAGCTCCACAGCTGGCACGGTGACCGGTAATGTGTCGCTGAGCGTGGATGGCGGTACCGCGTCCACGATGGCGCTGACCAATGGTTCGGCGTTGTTCTCTGTGGGCATACTAAGCGCTGGCAGCCATTCGCTCTCCGCAAGCTTCGCGGCACAAGGAAGCTTCTTGGCTTCCTCAGCGTCCGGCACTATATCCGTGACACAAGCGCCTTTGGCGATTGCGGCTAATAACCTAACGAAGAATTTCGATGCACCGAATCCCACGCTCACCTGGACCGCGAGTGGATTCGTGAACGGCGACAGTACCAGCGTCCTCACGACTCTTCCCACATGCAGCACGACAGCAACTACGACGAGCCCGGCCGGTAGCTATCCGATCACATGTTCAGGTGCGGCCGGCGCAAACTACACGTTCACGTACGTTCCTGGGACTCTCACGGTGCTGGCCGTGACTTGTCACTACGTTTCCATCGGTTTGTCACCCTCCACCGTGGCAGAGGGCGGTTTGATTACTGTCAGCTGGACGCTGAGATCCTGCGCGAGTACAACACAAACCGTAGCGTTCAGCTTCACTTTGTCGGGGCCGGCGCAGCCAGACAGCTGTAGCCCCACCAAGACAGAAATGTTTTCATTGCCTCCCTTTGCACTAAAACCGAACACGCTGCAATCATTGTCTTTTCCTTTCAGGATTCCGAAGCGAGGCTGCCCTGGAACTTATACAACGACAGTCACCACAACCATAAACGGACAAGCTGTGGACACTTCGTCAACCTCACTGACCATTACCGCGCCTTAGGAGCGGGAGGCAAATGGTGGCCAGCGCGATTTACGAGAGACTTCTGCCCCCGACACAGGTGACCCTGCCGCAACTTAAGCGCCCTGACTTACGGGCGGCTCTGGAGCTGATGCTAGGTATTCGTATCACTCGCGGCGCACGGTGTGTCGGCCCCTTGCTCCGCGCTCGACGGTGCAGAGATCGAGAAATTTGGAGTGGATCCTGATAAAGCAGGATCAGACCAGCACGTTGATCTCCGGCATCCGCTGGGACGGCCCTTGCGCTCCTTGGCTGTTCGAGGGACCCATGAACGGCGAAATGTTTTTGGCCTGGGTGGAGCAAGGCCTGGCACCCGTTTTGCGGGCGGGTGAGCTGGTGATCCTCGACAATCTCGCCACCCACAAAATCCGGGGCGTGCGCGAAGCGATTGAAGCGCGGGGAGCCAGGCTGCGGTACTTGCCGCCCTACTCTCCGGATTTCAATCCCATCGAACCGATGTGGAGCAAGATCAAACAGGTGCTTCGCAGCCACGCCCCTCGCAGTGACGAGCAACTGCTCCTGGCCGCCAAAGCCGCCTTTCCAACGATTTCGTCCGTCGATTGCAAGGGCTTCTTTTTTGGCGCCAATTACGCTACATAATTTATGGATTGCTCTAGCCTGAACCCCCATGCGACCGCATGAGCTAACAATGGAGAAGCGACAGTTCAGTTGCAGCGGCGTCAAACGCACAGCTGTGTTAGGACGCAGTGAAATATATCTATTATTGCCACATTGTCACAATAGAAGATGGACGGTCCGCACGGAGCAAACTCCCACACTTTTCGCCCGTTTCGCCTGCAATTAACCCTTAAGGAATGGCGAAGAAATCGACCGTTATGTAGCCAAGGGCCAACGTGGGCACGCGAGCAACTGCACCCCCGTAGATTGAGATTGACAGGGGAAACTATAACAAGATATAGTGGCCTAGTGAATTTCAGTGCACTAAAGAAGATAACAGGATTCGCCCGCTCTTTCCTCATCCCCTCCAATCCCACGCACCGCCAATACGAAGCCCTCCGCGCCTTCTTTGTCGATCACCTGCCCGCCCAGGAGGCCGCCAAACGCTTCGGCTACACCTACGGCAGCTTCCGCATCCTCTGCCATGAATTCCGCCAGAATCCGCAACGACTGTTCTTCCAAAGCCCTCCCAAAGGCCCGCGCCACGCCCCCAAACGCGACCCCGTTCGAGAGCGCATCATCGCCCTGCGCAAACAAAACTATTCCCTCCAGGACATCCACCGAGCATTGGAGGAATCCGGACACCCGCTCAGTACCACCGCCATTTGGCACACCCTGACCGAGGAAGGATTTGCCCGCCTGCCGCGACGCGCCGACGAGGAACGGCCCTCCGCACTACGCCCCACCACCGCTGACGTGGCCGATATCCGCCAATTGGATCTGTCTCCCAGATCCTTACGCACCCGGTTTGGCGGATTGTTTCTCTTCCTGCCCTTTCTGGCTCAGATTCCCCTCGGAAAACTGCTCAGCGAAACAGACTTCCCCGGCTCGCGCATGATTCCGGCCGACGCGGCCATGCGCTCCTTGTTGGGCCTGAAGTTATTTGGCAGTGCGCGACACAGTCACGTAATGAGTTCGGTTTTCGACGAGGGGCTGGCCCTGTTCGCCGGTTTGAATGTGATCCCCAAACGCTCTTTTCTGACCGAATACAGCTGCCGGATTCCTCCCTCCTGCTATCCCGCTTTCATGAAGCAATGGTTTGTGGCCATGAACCGGCTGGGTATCGATCGCGGCGTTTCCTTTGATCTGGATTTCCACACCATTCCCTATCACGGAGACGATGCCCTGGTCGAAAAACACTATGTATCCAAGCGCAGCCGCAAGCAGAAGGGGATTCTGGCCTTCCTGGCCCAGGACGCCGCAACGCGCGTCTTTTGCTATGCCAATGGCAGTGTTCGCAAGCAGGATCAGGACGATGAAATCTTACGCTTCGCCGAGTTCTGGAAGGAACGCACTGGAAAATGGCCCCAGGAATTGATTTTTGATTCCCGACTCACCACCCATGCCAATCTCCATCGCCTCAACCAACGGGGCATCGGTTTCATAACCCTGCGCCGGCGCTCCTACAACATGCTGCAAGAAGTCTATCGACTCCCCCTCTCGGCCTGGCGTCGCATTGAATTGCGCAGCGTGTCGCGCGAATACCGCACGCCCCGCATCTTGGACCAAACCATCACCCTCAGCGACTATACCGGGCCTCTGCGCCAAATCATCGCGGCGGACCTCGGACATGAGGAACCCACCTTCTTGCTCACCAACCAGCTCCGTCGGTCCGCCCCGGAATTGCTGGCCCGTTACGCGCAACGTATGATCATCGAAAATGGGATCTCCGATGGCATTGACTTCTTCCATATGGATGCCCTCTCTTCGGCCGTGGCCATGAAGGTCGACTGCGATCTGCAACTCACGCTGATGGCCAGCAGTCTCTACCGGCTCTTGGCCTTAAAGGTTCAAAACGGGTATCGGCAGGCCCGCTCGCGTCATCTTTTTCGAGATTTCGTGGATGCCACAGCCCTGGTCACCATCGAAGAATCGGACATTGAGGTTCGCTTCCAGAAGCGTGCTCACAATCCCCTGTTGATGGCGGCTGGATTCGATCGCATGAATCAGCGCATCGCCTGGCTCGGGGGCAAACGTCTTCATTTGGTCTTCGGATAGAGCTCCGTGGTGTTAACTCAAACGGCTAACATGGGATTTCAGGCTAGTGTAGTGCGTCACACGGACTGCAACTTATGAAGGGTTGCTTGGGAGCGTTTCACTTTTTCGAGAATGGCCGAACCTTTGGCGGTCCAGATGAACGGCTTGGGGTTTTGATTGTGGGCGGCAATGTAGCCGTGGATGGCGGCGGTGAGCTCTCGAACACTGTGGAAGACTCCCCGGCGAATACGCTTCACGCTGAGGTCGCGCAAGAATCGTTCGACCATGTTCAACAGAGAAGCGCTGGTCGGAGTGAAGTGCATCTGGACGCGGGGATGGCGCCGCAGCCAGCGCCGTACTTTGGGGTGCTTATGGGTCGCATAGCTATCGGCGATCACCTGCAGTTGCAGTTCCGGAGGCGTTTCGGCATCCGACAGTTTCAGAAAGCGCAGCCACTCCCGATGCGTGTGGCGTTTCTCGCACAGACCGAGCACTTGGCCGTCCAGGATATGGAGCGCGGCGAACAACGTGGTCGTTCCGTTCCGCTAATAGTCATGGGTCACGGTCTGCGCTCGCCCCGGCTTCAGCGGAAGGCTGGGTTGCGTGCGATCCAGCGCCTGAATCTGGCTCTTTTCATCGGTCGAAAACACCACGGCATGTTCGGGCGGGTTCAGGTACGGGCCCACGATCTCTACCAGCTTTTCCGCAAACGCGGGATCGTTGCTGATCTTGAACGTTTTGATGCGATGCGGCTTCAGCCCATGCGCTCGCCACACACGCCGCACCGTCGAGGCACTGACACCGGCGGCCGCCCCCATGGTGCGGGTGCTCCAATGTGTGGCGTTGCGCGGGTTCTCCTGCGTAGTCAGGCGCACGATGCGCTCCACCGTCTCTGGACCAATCGCGGGCGTTCGCCCAGGGCGCGGAGCGTCTTTTTCAATTCCCGCAAGGCCGTGCCGGGCGTAGCGTTCGCGCCAGCGGCTCACTTTGAAGCGGCTCATCGACAGTCGGCTGGCGATTTGATCGTTGCGCCAGCCTTCGGCCGCCAGCAGCACGATCTTCGCGCGTTCGGCCACGCGCAGCGGCAAACTGCGGCTCCGCGCCAAGGCTTCCAATGGCTGCCGTTGCTCACTGGTGAGTTCGATGTTCGTTGCGATTCGCACGTTGGGTACCTCCTGCGATACCAAACACACGAGCGGCAGATACGTTGCATTATTTATGGCACACTGCAATAGGTCCTAGAGACATGGTGAATCTCGATTCGCCCCATTGCCTTCAATAACCTGTTGAATACAAGTATCTTACAACGGATACGCCAGTTGTCTCTGTCAGATATTCATGCTATTATTCCTGACAGTTGAAGAGGACTTTATGCCCACCACTACAAACACGATCAGCGCCATATGGAAAAAGATCCGCGCCAAGCATCCCGGCTGGGTTTTCACGCCCAAAGAGTTCACGCAACTCGGCAGCCGCGCCGCCGTGGGTCAAGCCCTGTCCCGGCTGCAACGCCGCAGCAAGATTCGCCGCTTGGCGCGCGGACTCTATGAGCTCCCAAGAGTGCATCCCCGCATCGGCGTGCTGTCGCCTTCTGCGGAAGCGGTCGCCCACGCCATCGCCGCGAAAACACATAGCCGCATCATGGTCTCCGACGCGAAGGCTCTCAACCTCCTAGGACTCTCCACGCAAGTCCCGGTGCAAAATCTGTTCTTGACCGAAGGACCGTCGCGTACCGTACGCATCGGGAACCAAACCGTCACCCTCAAACACGTCGCCCCTTCCAAGATCGTGGGAGCGGGAACGGAAGCGGGGATGGTTCTGCAAGCGGTGCGGTCGTTCGGACAAAAGGGTGTGCATGAAATTCCTGTGCACGCGCTGGCCAAACGGCTTCCACGCCCCGTCAAGGAGGCCGTCCGACGCCTGGCGTCCACCGCACCGGCCTGGTCGCAGCCCGTTCTCCGCCAGATCACCGCTTAACCCCCGATCATGGACAACTTCGCAAAACGGAAAGCGGCCGAGCGGCGACCGTACCTCGAGGAAATCCGAGTGACGGCTTGATACAAACGGCTTACGCGTTTGTTTCTTGGAGAGCGCGCTTCCATCGAGGGGGGACTCTTGCTGAAGGGTCTCAGCAGCGCAACTTGACCTAAGAAACCGGCCCTGGATAGGATTGAAAAACGCAGGGAAGCAACTCGAAGAAACCTTGCTCCGAGTTGCTCCGCGCCTGCAAAATGATGGTCCAGCCCAGGCAAAATAAAAAGTACATTCCAGCACCATTCTGGTCATCCTTGGACTTATGCTGATGAATGCGTCTCTGGCAATACGCGGGGGTTGAACATGAAAAGTATTGTTCTAGCTATTCTGTGCACGTTGACTGGGCAAACGCTCGTGGGTCAGTCCGCCCCGCATGTTCCGCTTGGAATTGTTTCGGATTGGACGCACCATCATGTCCTCTACCCGGTTTCTAAAGACGATTCCGTGATGGCCCAGCTCCAAAGAGATCCTCGCTGGGTCCAAAATTGGTATCTCCGCCATCGTGAGGCTTGGTGGCCGGGACACCATCGCGGACATCGCAACGGTAGCCAGAGAGACTGGAGCGTGCCCTTGTCGGCGAGCCCTTTGACCTCCGGTTTTGAGCCGCTATTCGACTTCGCATTCACCATTGGTCCGGACACCGGGTTCGGCAGCCTCAACACAACGGACAATGGCAATGGTCAGTTCCTCGCTACCGCCGGCAATTTAACCGTGACTGGCGGCCAAGACGTTGGCACGTACCCGCTGTTTCCAGGCGGGCCAGCCGTAACACTCAGCCCAAGCGGGTTCTTCAACTACGATAATGTTCTCTACCCCTCAATCGACCCCTCGATTGATAACGATGGACTTCTCTTCCTCGGCAACGGTTTGGAGATTAATATCTTCAGTAATCCCGGCAACTTTCAATTTTATGATGATACCGGCTACAACAACTTGGGAACCTCATTCGCCCTGAACATCGCTCCTGGCGGCGGCCAGACCTTTCCGGCTAAGTACGTGTTTGACGTCACCGCAGTCCCAAGCTGCACCAACGACTTCGTCGTGATCGGTATCCCCGCGAACCCCACGTCAGGCGGTCAAGCCAATATCATTGGATTTAACAATCTCTATAGCTCGTCCAGCTCAGGCGCCTACTGCCCCGGGGGCGGACCAACGGTGATGTTCGCCTACGCTTCAGGCAGCGGACAGGTGCCGGCCTCCGTGACCTTGTCACAGACTGGAAACCAAATTGCCTACGTTGAGAATCTCTCTTCTGGGAGCTCGTACTTCCACGTCCTGACCATTGGGACCACGGGAACCAATGGGAGCAGCGCGACGGCAGCAGTCGTACCTGGTAGCTCCGGAGGGAACAACGCTGTGGACCAGAGAGTCCTACTTTCGCCGGACGGCGGCACCACAAATCAAAGCTCCACGAATTCCGTTTTCATCGTTTACACGCCCAACGACGCCAATGATGTCGCCTACGCAACTACTTATAGTTCGGCCGGGAACGGCTCTGGCTACTTATACAAGATCAGCAGTGTATTCAACGGCAACGCAGCCCCTACCCTCGTATGGAGCGTTCCCATCAACGCAGTTCCGTCAACTCCGGTGTACGATCCGATATCCAATAAGATTTTTTTTACGGATGGTAGCGGTCGCATCGATTATGTGACGGACACTGGCACGTCACCGTCGGTTGTTTATAGCGCGGTCCTGGCTAGCGGCAACACGGCTGAAAATCCCGTAACCCTCGATGGCACCAATCAGATGGTCTATGCTTCCTTCAACTCCAACGGGACCAATGCCATAGTTGTGCAAGCCCCAACAACTTTGGCGAGTACCGTTTCCGTACCGGTGGGCGCGGAAACCACGATCTACACGGGGCCGTACGCGCCGGACTTCAATAACGCCTGGTACACCGGATCGGGGACACCTCTGATGTACGTCGCTGGAACGGGCACTGGGGCGCTTCCGACTCTCTACAGCGTCGGATTCAACGGCAGTGGCGTGATGAACAGCAGCGCCGATGCTACGACGGCAGCTCTGGCTACCGGCACGGCGGACTCGTCGCCGGTTACGGAGTTTTACAATGCTTCGCTCCAGAAGGACTTCATTTTCGTGGGGGTCACGGACAATTGTGTGGCTACCAGCGGCGGCGGAACTGCTGGCTGCGTCATGAGCTTGGACATCACTTCTGGCTTTCCGATTGTCAATGCCAGCACCACCGCGCTGGCCGCCGCTGGAGGCACAAGCGGGATAATAGTGGACAACGACAGTACGCTTACCCAAGCTTCGAGCATTTACTACGCGACCAAGACTGGGGTCACTCTGGTCAAAGCCACGCAGGGCGGGCTGAATTGAAGCGAGTGTAAAGGCATGGCTCGGAATAAACCGCGCAACGGCTAACCTCACTTCCGCGCTCGTCGGAGCGAACTGATTTGTTTGCAAGGAGTTGCCATTTCATTCCGTCACTATGTCGCGGGTTCATGCCAAGTCTTAACCGGCTTCATGACCTCGGTCGGTATCTGCAGCGTCGAATAGATTTCCCGGTGCATTGGTTCCGGCGTCGTGCCCTTGCGAACCTTCAGCACCTTGCCGTCCTTGGTCGGCAACACCACCGTCACGACCTGGTGCGTGCTGAGTTGTTCGCGCAAGGTCCACCAGGAGGTGTGCACGCCGCGATCCAGGAAGCGCTTCTCGATGGCTACCAGCAGATGGTAGGCCAGGACACAGAGGAAGATATGCGTTTGCGTGCGCTTTTCCAGATGGTGGAAGATAGGCCGTTCCAGCAACGGACTCTTCATCGCCCGGAAGGCGGCCTCCACGCGCGTCAGCAAGATGTACGTGCGCCAGATCTCCTCGGCGGTCAGGTCCTGCCGGTCGGTCTTCAGCACATAGCCGCCATCCAGTTTTTCTGCGATGGTTTTTTTCTCGCGGTCCTCTTCCCACGTCAAGGTCTTGCGCTCGGCGTCGTAGTCCATCCGGTAGTAGCGCGCCACCCGCGGGTAGCGTTCCTGGAGCCGACCGATCGCCTGGTGAATTTTTTTCTCCTCCTGCAACTGGCCTTTCTCGATGCGCGCTTGCAGTTTCCCCAAGTCTTTCTTCAAGCGCTGCTCGTGGCTCTCCCGAATGGCCCGGTCCTTCTCTTCGCGTCCCTCGCTCAGGCAGAGAAGGTAAACCTCGTCCCCTTGCTGTCGACGCTTGATGCGCACCTGCGATTTCTCCTGATGGGGATTGCGCGGCGAAGGTGTGCGCACGACTTGCTCCCAGTCTGCGCTCTGCTCGAACTCTCCGAGCCACGCTTGGCGTTCCGGCTGCCGGCCCGCCACCAGATAGTGAAATCCACGCGCCCGAATCACAGCCAAGTCTTCTTCATAGGCCATGCCGCGATCTACCACCACGGTGGCGCCCGGTTTCGAGCCGGTGCGCTTCTCCAAACTATCCAACATCTCTCCCACCGTCGTACGATCCTGGCGGTTGCCGTCGAAGACTTCATGCGCTTTGGGAAAACCGTCGCGGTCCAGCACCAGGCCTACCAGCACTTGCTTGCAATCGGGCCGCTTATCCCGCGAGTAGCCACGCTTGGCTTGCGGGTTGCTGGCGGCTTGGCCCTCGAAGTACGTCGAGGTCAGATCGTACAGGTACAAAGTGTCGTCGAGCTGAAACAACGTCTTCTCGCGCTCGGCCAACTGCGCTTCGATGCGCTCGCGGTTCGGGTGCAGGCGGTCCAAGTTGCGGTACAAAGCATCGTCATGAAGCGCGGAAAAATCCACGCCCAGGATGTCGGCCAGAGCCATGCGCTGCATCCAATCCGGCATGGCATGCTCGGAGAGAGGAAAGATCAGACGGTTCAGGGTCATCGCTTCACTGAGCTGACAGGCTCTGTCTGACAGTCCTGCGCGCTGTAAGATTTCCCGCAGCCCCAACTGTTGCCACATTTGATGGCCCACATGAACCGTTCCGGCCTCGCGAGCCTCTTCCACTGTCACGCGCTGGGGATCGACGGCGATCGTGGCGCTGGCGGAAGTAGGCGATTCCGCAGCAGGAGCGGGGCGTCCGCGGCGGACCTTTTTGACGAGCATCTCCATCGGTACATCGGCGGGAGGAAAGGAACGCTGTCCCTGCAAGCCGGCCTCGAGCCGGTGAGCCAGGTCCAGCCAATGCTCCCGGGGAGCCGGGGCCAAAGCGCCAAGCGAGCAGATGATGCGCTGGCGGGGACCCTTGGGGGTGTGCTGAGACTCGACGAGGAGAAAGTTGGTGTAGGTTTTGCCCTTGTGGGTCTTGCTGGTTTTGCGGAGATACACAGGACACTACATATATCATCACACGCAGTTATGTCAAGAGAAATATTACACAGATTCGTCACTATTTACGACTTTCAGCAAGCTTTTGTTGAAACGAGAGGACTTGTCTGCCCAAAAAGCGAAAAATTGACTTTCCACCGCGGAAGTCAGGCTAACGCCAATACTGTTCACTTAAGGATGGGGATGCATTTTGCGATTCTGAGGCATTTGCTTGCCACTTGGTGCCTCGGCCGCAATGGGTATTTGCTCATCTTGCGCTTTACGCCCCGCGGATTCCATCGTTTGCGGCTGGAGACAACGCGTTCTTCGAGTATTTCGTCAAGAATCGTGTGATGAAGATTTTTTCTCGCCGGAGGGGGGAATAGCGTCCCAGACCGACAACTTACGGCGAACTACGCGTACCGCGTGGAGAAAAGAGAGTCGGTCCGGATCTTCCGCAACCGACAAAGCCGCTTCGTGCATCAGCTGGCGAACGGCGAAGTGTGCCAGCAAGAAGCCATAGAACTCCTGGCGTACCAGTTCCGGGGTTTTGCTGCGCAGGACAATCTGACGCCCCCGGAGATGGGTCTTCAATTCATCAAACGTGTTTTCGATCTCCCACCTTTCGTGATAAAGCGCGGCCAGTTCTTCGGCCGGCGCCTGCAGCGGATCCAGGATGGTAGTGACCAGCCGGTAGATCGGTTCGACGTCGGGCAGGCCTTCCAACTGATAGTCAATGACTCGAACTCGTGCGCCTTTGGTTTTGTGCCGCGCATCCTTTTCGGAAGGGTAGATGGCACTGATATAAGAACCATCGCTCAATCGTTCGCGTACCTCAAGTCGCAGGTGCTTGCGCACTCGCCAGAGCAATTCGCAACCGCTCGCCTGGGCTTTGGTCCACAGCTGAAAACCGAAGAAAAAGCGATCCGCCAAACACAGCATCCCGGGCTTCAGTTGGGGGACCACCTCCTTAGCCAGAGTGATCTCGCCAGTAGCGTAGCTTCCCATCCGGCCACCCAGCAACACATGCGTGCCATTCTCCAAAAGCGCCACGAAGCGCAACTGCGGATAAGCACTCGATCCGCGGCTGGCGGCGGGACGCCCAAACTCGTATTCATTCTCCTCGGTGTCGGCCACATCCAACGTGCTGCCGTCCAGGCTAATGAGTCGCCACGTTCGATAGCGCGCCCCGCGGGTCTTCTCCGAAGCGATCGGTACAACGACCTGTTCATATAGCCGACGCAAAGGTTCCGCGCCCAGACGTGAGCGAGCTTGCGAAATGCCGCTCTTGCCGGTGGCCCGGACGGTTTCCTCTGGCTTGGTCAGCCACTGGATGCCTTCGAGCAAACAGCGCAGTACTTCCCGATAGGAAGACTGCATGTAGAGCGCCAGTGCGATCACGTAGTACACCACCAGATGCGCTGGCAGTTCTCTTTGCCGGATACTGGCCTTATTCGTCTCGGCCAAAATCGAATCAATTTTCTCTCGAGGGATGGCTCGGCTAACCACCCCAAGGCTGATGTAATCCGTGATGCGGCTTCCCGTGGGCAAAGTGGCAAGAGTCCGAGCCATAGCGATATTCTGTCCTCCTGCCAGACAGAATACTCTATAATTCCTTAAGTGAACAGTAGTGAGGCTAACGCCGACAGAGAGGCCAGGCACTCGTCAGGGAGACGGGTGGCGAGATCCGGTTGACTTCGGCGCCGCGGTCTAAATGCGCGTGGCTGATCTGCAGAATCCTTGTGTACTTAAACTTGAAGCGGGGCCTCTCGATAGTGGCCTCAATCATTGGCACATTGGCTTCCAGGTCGCTATTGATAAGGATCTTTCCTTGCTGTGTTGTGACGAGATAGTTCGCCAGCCCTTATTCCAGTCGTAGTACAAGTTACCTGCGATGTGAAAGAATGGCAACGGTTCAGTCAAGTCGGGACTGGCCTCGGCAAAATCGCTACCGGCAGTTGCCAGAACAAGGATGAATACGCGGGCAACGATCGAGATGATTTGCCGCCTGGGCGGAGTACAAGCCAAATGAACGGCGTGAAGCGAACATGACCATTGCGGGCGGACGGTCGCTACACGGAAGTGATCGTGGCCGACGTTGTTAAGTCCTGGTATTGTGTCCCACCGAGCCACGGCTTGTGACAGCTCCGACCGTTCTCGTCCGATGTCTTCCAAACGTTCAGCTAGCAATACGATCTCGTGTTCGACAAAACGTAATTGATCAAGTAAACGCCGGAGTAGAAAGCGGTGGTGTGGGCGGATCTTTCCTTCCAGGGCAAGTCTCAATTGCCGGGTTTTAGCACGGAGATGTCCTAAGGCGAGGGACGCGAGGTACTCCGGATCGTTTTGGCCGGCGATGATTTCTTCCAGCATGGCCCGTCCACTCTTGCCGAGTGTGTTCGTGGCCACGCTCGCCAGTTTCACTTTTGCATCCTCAAGCACCTTCTGAACTCGGCTGCTGATACGCGAAGCTTCTTGCGACAGACTTGCTCGCATTCTCGTTAGCTATGCTACGTGGTTTAGACAGGCATTATGGCTGTCACCTTGCCACAAGGCCACGGTACTCTCATTACTTGAATCTAACTTAAATTTAACTTGACCTCCTTTCCCAAGAGGTGTAGATACCCTGCAGTTACTGTCGTCTTCTTACGTCCAGAATTCCATCGTAAAACGTAACTAGGCCATCGCGGAATGATGAAAGTGAGCATTCGTTGTCACTCGGCCTGCAAGTCAAAATAAAAATCCGCCTTCGGAGGAGTCCTATGGTTCGCTCAGCTCGGCTCAGGGCCCCCTTCCTTATCACCTTCCTCTGCGTGTTTGCCGTTGCAGCCGCACAGGCACAGGTCCCCACGATCAGCACATACGCAGGGGGCGGATTGCCCGCCGCGGGCCCGGCAACGGCCACAGGCCTCTTGCTGCCTGGCGGGATAGCCATCGACGGTGCCGGAAACATTTATTTTACATCTGAGACTGGAGTTATTTTGAAGATGAACCCCGCGGGTAACCTCTCCGTTTTCGCTGGGATTGGCCCTTGCTGCTTCAGCGGAGACGGCGGGCCCGCGACTAGCGCGCAATTCACCATCACTGCATACATCCCCACCCCTCCGGTGAAGACGGATCCGGCTGGGAACGTGTACGTCGTGGATTATGCAAACGTGGTCCGCAGAATTGACCATGTCACTGGGATCATCACGACCGTCGCCGGGACTCCCAACAGCACGGGCTTCAGCGGGGCTGGAAAACCCGCCACAAGTGCACAGATCAGTCCCGAGGGCCTCGCTTTCGATGCCGCCGGAGACCTCTTCATCTCGGACGGCAACAATGTGGTTTGGCGCGTCGATCACGCCACGCAAATCATCACCATTGTTGCGGGGAACGGGACGGCTGGCTATAGCGGCGACGGCGGGTTGGCCACGAGCGCAGAGTTGAGCGGGCCGACAGTCCTTGCGGTCGACGGGACGGGCGACCTGTTCATCGCCGATTCGGGCAACTCCGTGGTCCGCAGAGTGGATGCCGTGACCCAATTCATCACTACGGTCGCAGGAGGGGGGAGCACCTACCCTCCGACCGGAGTTCTCGCCACTCAGGCCCAGCTCAACTACCCGTACGGATTGGCCTTTGATCCGGGAGGCAACCTGCTCATTGCGGATGCCGGACTGCCTGCCATCCTGCGGGTGGATGAGACCACACAGAACATCACGATTATTGCGGGTAACTTTACGCTGGGACCCGGCTTCTCGGGTGACGGCAGCCCAGCCACATCGGCTCAGTTGGGTGCCTCCAATTTCGCTGGAATGGACCTCGCGGTAGACGCTGCCGGCGACATCTTCGTCACGGACCCAGTCAATTACCGCGTGCGGCGAATTGACGCTTCAACCAACATCATCACCACGATCGCGGGAAATGGAACGGTGGGTGACGGCGGCCCGGCCGCGAGTGCTCTCCTGTTCACGTCGGGCATTGCCCCTGACAGTTCGGGAAATGTTTTTATTAGCGACGTCGTCTCCCAAAGAGTCCGCCGTGTGGACGGTACGACTGGCCTGATTTCCACTGTGGCAGGTAGAGACGTCGAATCTACCCCTCCTCCTAGCGGCGACGGTGGTGCCGCAACCGCTGCGCAGCTCGTCTCACCGCACGACGTGGCATTGGATAGCTCGGGTAATCTTTTCATTGGGGAGGGTTATAGCGTGAGAAGGGTGGATGGTTCGACTGGAATCATCAACCTGTTCGCTGGCACTGGTGCGGCCGGTTTCGGCGGCGACGGCGGGCCCGCGACAAGCGCAAAGCTGAATAATGCGAGGGGTCTCGCCACGGATGCTGCCGGTAACCTTTTCATTGCTGACAACCTCAACAACGTGGTCAGGCGCGTGGACGCTTCGACCCGCATCATCACGACAGTCGCGGGAAACACTTCCATTCTCAGCGACGGCGTACCCGCCGCTGGCTATAGCGGCGACGGCCGCCCGGCAACTTCCGCCCAACTTTCCCGTCCTTGGGGCGTTTTTGTGGATCTAGCGGGTAATCTATTCATCACGGACCGTGGAAATGGCGTGGTCCGGCGAGTGGATGCCAAGACGCAAATCATTAGCACGGTGGCAGGAAACTACAGCCTGAGTGGGGGGTTCAGCGGCGATAACGGGCCAGCTTTGGCGGCTGCGTTGAGCGGACCGGGAGCCCTGACCTTGGATGTTTTCGGAAACCTGTACATCGCGGAGGCGGGCAACTACCGCGTGCGCGAGGTGAATGCGGTCACGGGGATCATCACCACCTTGGCGGGCAACGGTGTTCATACATTTGCTGGCGATGACGGACCTGCCGCAAACGCAAGCCTCTGGCCCTACTCGACTGGGTTAGCGACTCTTGGCCCTGGGCCGGGAGGAGACATCCTGGTCCTGGTCATGGATGGAACCAGCGGCCGGACCCGAGTCATCACCATTCCTCCGGTTCCCGCTGTGTATCTCACACCTACAACCGGTCTTAGTTTCGGCAGTCAGATGGTGGGGATGTCAGGCGCTCCTGAATTCCTTACGATTGCCAACAGCGGCACAGGGACGCTCAACATCACAAATGTTGCTGTGACGGGGACGGACACTCCCGACTTCACGATCAGTTCCGGGGGCACCTGCCCGGGAACGAGCTTCAACCTCGCTCCCACGGCAAGTTGCACGATGGCGGTCACGTTCGTTCCGTTCGCGGCGGGCACCCGGCTCGCCGCCGTTACTCTCACCGATAATGCCGCGCCTGGGACGCACTCGATTTCTCTTTCCGGAGTGAGCACCGGCACTGGCGGGCCCGTGGTCGCGCTTACTCCCCCTGGGCCGCTTACTTTTGGCTCGGTCTCTCTCGGAACGCCGGCCACAGCGCAAGCAGTAAACGTTCAAAACACTGGCACTGCCGTGATGAGCTTCACCAACATCACCGTCACTGGAAATGGCTTTGGCTTGGGCCCAGCTACGACGTGTCCGACAGGTGCGGGCTTTCTGGCCGTGGGCGCGAACTGTACTTTGAGCGTCACGTTTGCACCCCAGATTGGCGGCCCGGTCTCCGGCCAGGTCACGCTTACGGACGACGCTGCGTTCGGTCCGCAGACGATTGCACTGACGGGCGCGGGCAGTACTACTCAGACCATAACTCAGCCGTTAAGCCCGACCGCACCGAACCAGTTCAATTTCGGACCTCACAATTTCACCGTTCAGTATCCCGCAGGCACCAGTTTCACGGGCGTGAACATGACCGTTGCGGCTGTGCAAACAACTCCGGCCAGCTTCCAGCAACGCGTCGCAGGGACTGCTTTCGGTAATGCGGTCTGCATCGTCTACGACGGCGAGGGAGGCTATTGCGAGGACTACCAGGTGAGCTGCACGGATATGAGCGGCAACTCCATTACATGCCCGAGTGAACCGACTCCCACTATCGACGTGAAAACCAGCTATGACACAGAGCAAGCGATCATTAACCCGGGGTTCTTGACAGCTCCCCTCGGGACTAACAACTGGACGAACATTTTCACCGCATTCTTTCTCCAGCGGATTGATCCAACAACCAAAGGCCACACTACCGGATTTTCTGAATTTTTCGCCGTGGACCTCGGAGCCAGCAACCCTCAAGGTGCTGCGCAGTTCACAATGCTGGCGCCTCTTCAGCAAAATAACGCCCGTATCTTCCCAGTCGGCACGCTCATCCCGGTCGAGTTCCAATTGACCTCAATCGCGCAGCCCGGGCAGCTGGTCACCGACGCCACCGCGGGGATTACCGTGACGATGTCGAGTGATGCAAATGGGAATCTCGCATCGAGCATCGTTTTGGAGAAATCCGCCGCGTTCCATTACGAAGGTGGCGAATACATCTACTACCTAGACACAAGAGGCTACGCCCCTGGCTCATATGGCCTAACTATCTACGGCAACGCTTTTGCTGCATATCAGGTGCAGTTCACGCTACCTGTTTCTACTTCTGGCGCAAAGTTGCAAACACAGATTCAGTCGTTAACGTTTGACAGCAGCGCGGGTCAGTATGTTGCAACGCTTGCGGTTACCAACATTGGGAGGGCAGAGGCGAATGGCGTGATCGTTTTTGCATCGACCTTGAACTTCGCCTTTACGTCAACGACAGTGCCCGTCAGTCTCGGCGATATCGGTCCCGGTTCGTCGGCCACCGTGGCGTTGAGCTTTCCCGCCTCCGCGGGGAGGGCTGGTGGCGGGGCTTCTTTGCTAGTGCTTGAAGCATTCGCGGGCGGGTACGGCGATGGGTTCTTCATAGTGAAGCTGCCGTAACTTTAGATAAGCTGAGTGATTCAGAGGAGACGCCCGGAGCCGGGATTCAAGCGAGTATAATCGTCTATCTTCCTAAGGCACTCGCGGCCTGGAGAGCGACTAGATGAAACCCTCTTCCGTTCGCGTCAGCTTCTAGCTTCATGAGTTTTTCACGAGAAGCGAGGCTGTGGGTTGACTTCCACGCGAGCTCATTTAGCGCTAGCTCTGATTCCAGTTCGTACTTGATAAAGCCTGTCTTTCTGGACATCGCCAGCACTGAGTTTAGGATACTCAGAGCTGACGAAGCATTGCCTGATCCAGCAGCAACTCGACCTCTCGCGAGAGCGAAGTCAAGACGAGCGCTCAGTGCTTGAGTTTTTTGAGCCGTCGCTGAGATTCTGTCGAGTTCGTGCTGTGCGTCGGCGACCTTTCCCTGCGCAAGAAGAGCACTGGCGAGTAGAGACGCCACCACGACTTCATTGTCGCCCTCCTTCCCCTTTTGAGCAGTAGCGCGAAGCTCGCGCAGTGATGCCACTGCCTGGTCGATATGGCCCTCCTCCATGGCTGCCCTGGCGATGGCAATCCTCGTCGCTCCGATGTTGCTTCTCTCGCCCAGTTCATTCCTTAAGGCCAGGGCTTCGTCGAAGTATTGTTTGGCTCCAGCGAAATCTGCGCTTGTCACCGCCAAATTCCCGAGTCCAAAAAGAGCGTAAGCGGCCATGCTCTTATCACCGGTGCTTCGGGAAAGGTCCAATCCGTCGTGATACCTCTTAGCTGAACCCCTTAAATCGCCTTGATCTTGTAACAGGTCGCCTAGATCAATAAGCTTGTCCCCGGAAGGGGCTCTGCGCCCGTCTTCCATATCGATAGCAAGTGCCTGTTCCAGCAACTTCTTGGCACTCGGGAAATCAGCCAGAGCATCGAGATCAGTGGCCAGGTTGCTCAGCACAAGCGCGATCCCGTTCTTGTCATTTACTTCACGGAATATGCTTAGCGCATGCTCATAAGCGCTTTTGGCTCCGGCCAGATCGCCATCATCTTGGAGCACGGTGCCCATGTTCAGTAACGTCGTGGCTGAGTTGTTCTTATCACCAATCTCATGGAATGTGGCGAGGGCTTGTGCGTACATCTTTTTTGCACCTGCGGAATCGCCTTGCTGATCCAACAGCGACGCCAAATTGTTGAGCGCAGATGCCTCTGCTCGCTTGTCGCCGACTTCACGAGCAATCGCGAGTTCCTGATTGTAACTGGCGATGGCACCGGATAAATCACTCTGTGCTTCTAGCACCTCTCCTTTCACCTCCAGTGTGCTTGCCACACCGATACGATCTCCGGCAGCCGCATAAATAGCTCTCGCTTCGTCGCTTGCGGTCGTCGCGTCTTTTGCTTGGCCCAGGTTTTCAGATGCCGAACTTTGTAGGTAGAGCGCCCGGGCGACGACCAGTCTAGCCCCCGTGGCTCTTGCCTTCTCCGCCGCCTTAATGGCAAAAGACTCGGCTTGTTTGAAATCTCCAAGGGAGTGCGAGGCATTTGCACCTGCCAAATCGATTTGCGCGTCCTCTCCCGCGGGAGGAGGCAGTTTACGCAAGGACTCGACCGTCGCGATTGCATCCTTGCCTTTGCCCCCGCGAGTTTCTGCATTCGCGAGAAGGAGTCCATAGTTTAGATTGTCTGGGAAGAACTGAAACAGGGTTCGATAGATCTCCACCACCTTGTCCCATTCAAAGGCCATTTCTCGGTACTGCCCTTCTACTGAGAGTCGCTCTTCTCTCCCGAGGGTGGTGGAGAGATCAAAAGCCTTCTTCGCCTCTTCTTGCGCCTTCACGTCATAGCCCAAACCTTTCCAGGCTCTTGCCAGGGCTGAGTGAGCGAGGGCGAAATTTGGCGCGGCGGCGATAGCCCTTTGCAGCAGGTCGCAGGCCGCCACGTTGTCAAACGACCGCAATTTGGTGAGCCCTTCAGCGTAAAGTCGGGCAGCATCAGGATTCGATGGAAGCATCGCTTTTGCCGCAGCTATTGCGTCCTCCGAAACAGATACGACTCCGAGTTTGGCTCGGAGTTTCACTCCGGCTCGGCTGATGAGATCGTCGAGGTCGTCTTTGCTTCCTTTTTCGGAAAAGGCAGCCAGAGTCTCCCCACGCACGGCATCCTGTAGCCACAAATCAAGACGGATTTGGTCCCTGCCGAGGGGACCGTAGGAGCCGACGACGACTTTGTCGGCGTCGAGGTTGCTGTGAATTTTGCGGAGTGTCTCTTGGCCATAGCTATCCTTCTCGGGTAAGGAAAGATTGATCACCATCTCCGCGACATTCTCTTCGGGGATTGTTCGGACTTGTTCTCCCGCAGCCAGTTCCGTCGTCAGCATGTCAGGAAGCCAAGTCGAAAGCCACGCTTCCTCGGGCCGCCCCGACACATTCTTGAATGCGAGCACCGCTACCGACGGCCGGGCGCGCACCGGACCGCTAGGCGAAACGGGTGCCCTGTGTTCGGCGGACCCTCGGCCTAGCAGCCGTTCACGCAGTCCGCCCAAATTCAACCCAAACCCTAATCCTAGCAGCAGCACAATCAGAAGGACCCCTCCTCCTGTCGCTAGCAATGCCCCCTTCGGCCTCTTAGGCACCATGATCGGGCGTGTGCCAAGGCTCAATCCTTCTAACATCACAAGAATTTCCCGTGCCGACTGATAGCGACTTGCAGGTTCCTTTTCCATCGCTCTTTGGATGATTGCTTCTAAACCAGGCGAAATCCGGGGATTCTGAGCTCTTGGCGCTGACGGCACCTCGTGCAAGATGGAATCAATCAATCGCATTGGCTGCGTGTCGGAAAACGCGCGCTTCCCAGTGGCCATCTCGTACAAGACGACGCCTGCAGCATAGATGTCGACACGAGGGTCAACGGGATAGCCGCGCAACTGCTCGGGCGCCATGTACGGGACCGTGCCCGAGACTGTCATCGTTTCCTGCGAAATGCTCCGCGTCATATCCGGATCTGCTGACGTGTCTATAAGTCGCGCCAAACCAAAATCCAGAATCTTTAGGCGCCCTCCCGAGGTGACCATCAAGTTCCCCGGTTTCAGATCGCGGTGTACGACTCCCTGTTCGTGCGCTGCAGCGAGCCCCTCCGCGAACTGGATTCCGAGTCGCACGATTTCTCCTTCCGGGAGAGAGCCCTCCTGCAGCTTTTGAGTCAGTGAAAGCCCCGATATCAGCTCCATCACGAGGAAGTCCACGCCTTCTTGCGAGCTGAACTCGTGTACCGTTTCTATATTGGGGTGATTCAATTTGGCGAGCGCCAGAGCCTCTTTTCGGAATAACTTCCGTGAGGCTTCATCAGCGAGGGTACCAGCCGGGAGTACTTTTAAGGCGACGTCGCGGTCGAGCTGCTCATCGTGGGCGCGATACACCTCACCCATTCCTCCGGCGCCTATCTTCGCGATAATGCGGTAGTGGGAAACGGTCTGCCCAATCAGAGATGTGAGACCGGCCATTTGGCGGTCATCTTAGGTTGTGCCAGTAGCCAAGTCAACGAAGAGGGAGACACGAAGAGGGAGACATGGAGACACGAGGAGGGAGAGCTTGCGGGTCAAGTTCAAATCGGACAAGTACCGAAGGGTGGCCTCGTCAGGTGTGCCTCGCCAAAAGGTCGTACACCTGCGAAATCAATGACGTGGCGCAAAGCTTGATTCGGTCTTTTCCGCTAGAATTCTTGCCATGATCGTGTCGCTCCGGCATTTCCTCGGCTGGTTGCTCAGTTCTTTCAGTTGCCGGGCGGACCTCGTCCTCGAAAACCTGGCTCTCCGTCGCCAATTGCTGGCTCTGTACGCGCAACGACCTCGCCGTCGATTGACTGCCCTGCACAAGCTGTTCTGGGTTGCCTTGAGAACGTTCTGGTCCGAGTGGAGGAAGCCTCTCGTCTTGGTCACTCCTAGAACCGTCGTGAACTGGCATCGAGCGGGATTTCGTTTGTATTGGACGTGGGTCTCCAGAATCAGCCAGGTAGGAGGACGGAAGCGTGTCAGCAAAGAGGTTCGCGCCTTGATCTTCCGTATGGTTGCTGAGAATCCAACCTGGGGAGCACCGCGCATTCACGGCGAACTGCTCAAGCTGGGTTTCGATCTCTCGGAAAGGAGTGTCTCGCGATGGATCCGGCGAGCCCCGAGAAATCCAGACCCGGCAAAGCGATGGCTGACGTTCCTCAGAAACCATCGCGAGGCCATTGCGGCGATGGACTTCTTCACCGTCCCAACGCTCACGCTTGGTGTTCTTTACTGCTTTTTCGTCATCGGTCACGACCGGCGTAAGATCCTGCACTTCAATGTGACGCGAAATCCCAATGCTCTTTGGGTTGTGCAGCAACTGCGAGAAGCATGGCCCTACAAAGTGCCGCACAGATTCTTGCTATTCGACCGAGACGCAAAGTTTGGCGCCGATGTAGTTTCGGCTGGGAAGGACATGGGAAGCGAGCCAATTCGCACGGCCTTTCGCAGTCCGTGGCAGAAGGACTATGCTTCACACTGCACCTCCTGGGTACGCTGTGATACTACTTCGCTCGCGAGGCGTCGTTGTGACAGCTTTATGCCTTGTGCTTTTCGGGGCGGATTGTCACCTGGATGTTCATACAGACAGTGGTTTTTATCGTTGCAAGTGTGACTGCGAATCAGTCCATGGCGATTCCATATCTTGACCCATTGTGGGGAGATGCCGAGCAACACGGCCATTTCCTTCACGGTCAGCATACCTGCCTTGCGCAACCGATCATAGCGCGGCATCAGGCCGTACCGTCTTTGAATGCGAGCGACGATCTGCACTGAAAACGACTTTCCTTCTCCCGAGCGTAGGCCGCGTTCGTTCAATATTGATGCTATCTGCTGATAGGTGTGGTGATCGAGGAGCCGATCGATTTCCTCCACCACGGCAGGGTTGGTTGCCCGTTGCTGCCACGCATTGAGAGGAGCGGGCACCATCAAGGTCTTGGTGGCCCCGCCCTTGAAACGAATGTGTAGAGTAATCTTCTCGCCGCGAACCAAGGTGACATCTTCCAGCAACAACCGGATCATCCGTTTGCGCTCGCGGTCGGGCGTGTTTGGATCACGCCACAACCGCGGGAAGTCTGTAGCCAGCGAGAGAATGGCAGCCTGCTGTTGATCGCTCAGGACCTTTCTGTCCTGTTCGCGCTGTCGCTCACGGTTTTGCTGCGTTTCGCTCAGCGTCCGCAACTTGCTGTTCCACTCGGCTTCGAGTGAGTCCGCTACCAGTCGGTTGTCCGGGTCGACCCGCATATAGCGGCGGCGTGCCAAATCCACTTCGTACTGAGCTCGTTCTACTTGTTTCTGACGCAGCCTGTCGGCTTCTTGCAATCGTGATTGCAGTTCTTGCTGCACGCTAAGCGCCACTTCGAGAGCGACTGGACTCACCGCCTCGACCAACAGTTCACTAATGGCCTCATCGATCCCACCTCCCGGAACTTGTTGACAGATAGGCTGGGCATGTTCGATTCCTTCGCGTTGACAAAGATACTCAGGCCACAGCCGGCCGTGGCGGACGTGATAGCGAACCGTCATCCGCTGGCCACAGCGACCACAGAGGATCAATCCTTGCAGCAGTGCTGGCCCTTCGCGGGCCGGGCTCTTACGCCGGTCCTGTCCCATCGCTTGTGCACTTTCGTGAAGGCGCTTCAGATTTTGCTGATAGTCTTCCCAGGACACATAGCCTGGGCAGGCTCCAGGAATCAGCGTCTGCCATTCATCTTGCGAGAGCTGCACAACAGTGAAACGGCCGTCCACAGTTTTGCGAACGTGGCTTCGTCCGAATACAAAGGCTCCTGCATACCTCGGATTGTGCAGGATACGCAGCACCTGGGTGTGTCCCAAGGCCGCCCACACCAGGTCTCCCTTGTGGGCTCCTGTGCGAACGCGTCTGGGAAACTGCAGACCTTGCTTTTGAAACGCTTTCACTGTGGCCATTGCAGATCCCGTGCTGCGGAAGGTTTCAAACAATAAGCGTAAGCACTGTTGCACCTGCTTGTCCGGATCCAGCACCAACGCGCCTTCGGAGTTATAGATCAATCCGACTGGCGGACTGATCACCAGTTCGCCGCGTCTAGCCTTATTCAAGATTCCGCCCTGCAAACGCGCACGCAGAACGTGCAGTTCCGCTTCTGACATCGTGCCTTTCAACCCCAATAGGAGGCGATCATTAAAGTGGGCCGGATCGTAGATACCATCTTCATCTAGGATCAAAGCATCGGTGAGAGCGCAGATCTCCAACAACCGATGCCAGTCGGACGAGTTGCGCGCCAATCGCGACACCTCCAGCCCCAGCACGATTCCGGCTCGTCCCAAGCTGACCTCAGTAACCAGCCGTTGAAAGCCTTCCCTGTCGGCGGCAGAAGCTCCTGACTGTCCGAGATCGCTGTCAAGAACGATGATGCGATCCTCCGGCCAGCCTAATGCGACGGCCCTCTGGCGCAAAGCGTATTGGCGTTTAGTGCTTTCGCTATTCTCGAGCACCTGGCGCAGCGTTGACTGCCGGATGTAGAGATAGGCATTTCGCTTGAGATGAGTCGTCTTTACTTTCTGATGCATCTCTTGATTCATGGCACTCTCTCCTGGCAGCCGTGCAGCAGCATTCCCGCGAGGATCAGAACGACCTCGGTGCGCGCGCCCTGAGGAAGAACCGCCTCGTCAGGTGCGGCAGTAAATTCCTTGGTTGGGGACGGTGCGAGGCAAAGCGAACAGGCATTCATCCATTCCCTCATGCCCCGTCGCATGAATAACGCCAACCCTGGTCCCCGCTGTCCGTTCATGATCTGACGCCGCAGCTCTTCGTACGCGGCAATCAATCCATCTTTCTCCAGCGGTGCGGCAGTGTGAGCGGGCAGCGAATTTATCGCAGTTTTTTTTCCCGCAGAAGCTGCCGCTCGATGCTGCGGGGGTGCACTTTCACGTGGAAGTTGTGCTGCACCTGCTCTGCCAGCTGAGCGAAACTCAGGGATGGCTCCAGGGCTTGCTGTTCGGCCACGAACTTCATCACTTCCGGAGTGAGCTTGTGACCGTTTCTCGGACCACGCTTCTGGGGAAGTAATCCCGGCAAACCACCTTGCTCGAAAGCAAATTCCGCTTGGTAAAACGACGGGCGGGAGAAACCAAACTCCTTGGCCGTTCGGGAAACCGCCCGCTTGTCCACATGAACCTGTCGTAGCATCTCGTATTTCACCTGCAGCAAGTCGCTGGGATCGAAGAATTCGCTGTTCTGGAACAAAGGATGGCGCACCTCCTGCGGGCGGGGGTTGCGTGTTCCGTGTTGCTGTAACGCCTTCTGCTTGTCGGAGTTGTTTTTCGCCCGCGGCATTCTCGTTTTCTCGGTTAGGCTGCCTGACAGCTGTAAAGATAATTACGACGTAAGCAGCAATCTTGTCAAGTCTTTTTTGCCGGAAAGTGATTGATAATAACATGCATATGCTATGATACGCAAGCAATCCGGTGCCGTTCGCGGCCAACACTCCCGACAACATTAACTTTACAGTCATGACATGTTTTCCTTTACAGTTCTCGCGACTCGCTGGGACTTCCCTCCGTCGATCTGTCGCGCCAGTTCGATCAGATCCGCCACTCGAAACAGCGATCGCCCAGCCGCGAGAGCAACGAAAGGATCGACAGCGCCGGCGTCAGTCCAGCTTGTCGGTAATGAACGTAGGCGACCAAGCTTGTCCTGAAACCAGACCCTGTCCTCACCCCAGTCCTGGCGATAGGAAACCAGCTCGAACTCTTGCTGGAAAAGCGGATGGTACGGATGTGTTACTCGGAAACGTCGAATTTCAACATCGCCATGCGGCGCAGTTGAACACTCATGCCAACGGTGTTGCGGAGCGCTGGGTGGGAAGTTGCCGACGCGACTTGCTGGACCACGTGATCATCCTGAATGAGCGCCATCTCAAACGGCTGATGTCTTGCTACGTGCGCTACTACCATGAGGACCGGACTCATCTTGGACTCGCGAAGGACACGCCAGCAGGCCGGCCTACAGAAATCCGCTCTGCGCGTGAAGGCCATATTCAATCCCTGCCGAGACTCGGCGGGCTGCACCATCGTTATGCGGTGGCAACGTAGACTCAAGAGCCATTTTCTGATGACTAAACGCTTTTGTTTGTAACCCGGCCGAGGACGGTTCATGTCTTCTGCGAGCATCTTTCGGCGGTCGACGAACTAGTCTGCAATCCCAAACCGAAGAGCGGGCGCCAAACAGGAAGATATCCTTTTAATGCAGGACAAAACGATTTGGCGAAGGACAGGCTTCGGGATGCTGCAAATCGCCCCGATATGTCAGAAAGAAATATTGCCTGTATCCAATAATGGATGTATAATTCTCCATATATGGAGAGGATAGGGAGGCCGCCACGGCAACTGTGAATCAGCTAAACGCGGGCATTGCTTGGGAAAAGCCAGCCGATCTTTCCCGCAAGGATGTGCTCAAGCGCTTGAGCCCTTCGGCAGTGAGGGCCTTCTTGAGAATTCGTGAGCTTTGGGAATTGCGCGACGAAGATGCGAGACAAATGCTTGGAGGCATGTCAAACGGAGCGTTTTACGAGTTAAAGAAAAAGGCGCGTGGCACTCTCGATCAGGACCGGCTAACGAGGATCTCCATCTTAACGGGAATCTTCAAGGCGCTAAATATTCTCTACAGCAAGAAGTTGGCCGACCGCTGGATTCAATTGCCGAATGAAAATCCGATGTTTGAGGGAGAAACTCCCCTTACCTACATGATCAGAGGCGGACTGCCTGCGATGTTGCGTGTGCGCCAACTTCTGGATTCTCGCCGTGGCGGTCGCTAGGTTGCTGCCAAACGCTGCTGACATTCGTGATGACAGCACGCATCGCCTGATCCCCTCGCGATACAGCGGCCAGGACGACAGCGTTCTCACCCGGCTAACGGATGATGTCGAGGACTTGAACGCGCTCTTCGAACTCGAGGGAGCTACGAACGACCGCCTCCTCGGTGAAGCTGGCCTGCTTCCGGGTATTACAGTGCGGGAACTTGTCTTCGGCCTTTCCTATTCGCATATTGTCAACGCCGCATTCACTCATTCGAGGCCCCTCGGCAGCCGCTTCAACGGGCCGGGGCGGGGAGCGTGGTATTCGGCGCTCACCCGCGAAACCTCCGAACTCGAAGTGGCCTACCACAGAGGCAAGGAGTTGCAGGAGATCAACTGGCAAGAAAAAGAAACCTTCACTTATGTTGATTTCCTCGCCGATTTTCGTGGCACGTTTCACGACATCCGCAACGACACACGCTTCAGAAATTGTTTGGATCCAAACAGCTACAATGCATCACAACTTCTGGCCCGAGAGCTTCTGGAGCGAGGATCTGCCGGGATCGTCTACCCGAGCGTGCGTCACAAAGCCGGAACGTGCATCGTGTGTTTCAGACCGGCGCTCGTGAATCATGTTCGCAAGGACTCATCCATTTCCATCAGTTTTGAAAATGCGCTTGCTCCTCCAGAGTTTCGAGAAATCAAATAGTCGAGAGCACCCATGCTAATTTGGATTTCGCCTTGGTGTTTTGTTTCCCGCCATTTCTTTCGGCGCCGCCTCATCGCTCATGGCCGAACTGGCACGCTGCCGTATCCGCACCCACCATTGCGGACTCAGGAGCAGCGTGTGTTCGTTGGAGCTTTCAATCGCTCACGGCACCAGCGCAAAACCGGGCTCCTTAGTTGCCTACCAACTTCCGCGACGTAAGCATCCGGATCGACTTCTCCATGATCGCCACAGCGTCCGATCATCGGCGTTAATATCTCCGCCCCGCCGAAACTTCCTGAAATGCCCTCGCGTCTAATAATTAAGGAGGGCCGTGATGCGCTTTCATCTCAGCTCTCTTTCCGCTGTCCTTGCCACGGTCCTCCTTCTTCCCGCACCTTCCTTCGCGTTCGAAACTCCCCTCTCCGACGAGGCTGTCCGCGATGCCTATTTCCTCGGCCAGCGCCATGAGCAAGACTTCACCGACCTGATGGCAAAATACACCCAGACGCTTCCCACGCCCGAGAGCGGCCCCGATATCTCCTCAATCACCTTCCTTACCCCTTTCGCCCTCGTCGCCCAGCTTTCCAGCCAGCGCACCATGAACTACAGCGCCCAGCAAGCCGAGCAAGACCACCGCAACCAGCCAGAAATTGTCCGCGTCATCATCCAAATCCAGCTCACGCCAACCTACGGGCCGCTCGTTCCCACTCCCACAGGCTCCAGCTCCAGTTCTCCGACCGGTTTCAGGCAGCGGCCCTCCGATTTCTGGAAGGACTTCCAAGTCGCCGTCCTCGTGAAGGACAAAAGCCTTCCTCCCCTCAGCTCCTCCGGAGAGCCCATCCTCGATTGTGAAAGCGACGTCGGCTGTGAGCTCTATGGCGCCACTCTCCAATTCGACTACCCCGCCGACGCTTTCACCTCGGACACCGCCACCATCCAAATCTTCCCCCCCGAAGGCGACCCCGTCTCCCTGGACTTCGACCTCGCCTCTATCCGTTAACTGCTTCTCCCCGTCAAGTCCACTGAGCGTCCCGTTACCGTCCGTAGAGGCGCGGCTTGCCCTACATTGCTCTTTAGCCAAGCCCCTCTCCTACCAACGCGCTGGGAACCTTTCACCATTTCTTTCGTCTCTTAGGTATCCTGTGATGCATCCCAATCGAGGTGTACCCATGGCCAAGAATCTCCTAGCCGGTCTGCTCTGTGCACTCGCTCTCTTCTGCGCCACAGATCGCGCCGCTGCACGGCAATCTGCCGCCGCCGGTCCAGCCGGCAAATGGATCGTGAAGGCCGATTTCTGGGGCTCTCCCCTTTATTTCCAGATGGAGCTAAAGCGAGACGGCCCGATTCTGACCGGTACCTTTGGCGGCGACAAGCTCACAGGCACGACCACCGGAAGTTCCTTGCATGATGGACTAGAGGTGTATTTCCTCGCTAAAGATGACCAAGGCGGCACTGAGCAGTGCGAAGCCATCCTGAAAGACGGCGTTATAACCGGCAAAATGATCTTCACAGACCCTGGGGATCCTGGACATCCTGAGACGCACACCTTTACCGCAAGTCCGGTGCTCGAACGAACCGCGCAAGCGCCCCAGCACCATGAATTCAAGCCCACCAAGTTTTACCGCCAATTCTCCGCACTAAACGAACCAGTCCTCCGTGTCGCTCCCGGCGACACCATTCACACCACCACCGTCGATGCCGGCGGTGCCGATGAAAACGGAGTAAAGCGCGTCCTCGGAGGAAATCCTCAAACCGGTCCCTTCTACATCGAAAGCGCCGAACCTGGGGACACACTGGTCGTGCATCTCAACAAAGTGCGCCTAAACCGCGACTGGGCCATTAGCGACGACGATCTCGTTCCCCGCGCAGTCGACACAGAATGGTCCGTCAAAATGAAGGACGCCGGCAAATCGGTCAAATGGCACCTGGACATCGCCCGCGGTGTGGCTACCGTGGACAAGCCTACCGACCACTTGAAGAACTATTCCGTACCGCTGCGCCCCATGCTCGGGTGCATAGCCACCGCTCCTCCTCCCGCAGCCGCCTCTCCCGGAACCGGCGACTCCGGCGGCTACGGCGGCAACATGGATTTCAACGACATCATCGAAGGCGTTGCGGGGTTTGCGTGCCGGAATGCCCGTTGACGCAATCAAGCCGGACACCGAGCCGGGGCTAGAGAAATGGTTGCGGCTGAATGCCGAATATACGAAAGTCTGGCCAAACATTACGATGAAAAAACCACCTCCGCGCGACTCTAAGGACTGGGAGGGGAAGCCGGACAAATTCGAATTCTTCTCACAAAATCCCGGGGCGGGTGATTGATGCGGCGAGGCCACCACCGTTTGGCGGCCCGACCGAGACCGGCCTATCTGATGCGATCGAGTGCCAGAAGGCGCGCGCATAGGTCGCTCCACCGGCCGAAAGCTGTCTAGCGTCTCGATATCCGCGGTCAAAAATCACGCTCTGGCGCGCTAGGGCGGCGCGCTGGCAACTCGCGCCGTCGTTGACGGCCGTGGCAGCTCTTAAGAGCGAGTACGTTGGCGCATCAGCTCACCGCCGATATCACCTACCATACCCTGACCACTGCGCCCTTGACCACGAGCTTCGCGATGCCGGCTGTTGGCTTGGCTGATGCTATACCACGGCGTTCATGACATTCCTCAAATGAATACAGACAAAACCGCGTTATGCTACTCAGCGGGCGCGATGGTGCTATCCAAAGAGAACCCGAACGAAATTATTTATCGCTCGCCCTATCCCGTGCTCGTTCCCAAAGGTCTGCTCGAGCGCGAGGGTGTGGTCGCGAAAGTCGTGCTTCCCTCTGGGATCGATCGTCGCGACGATCTTGGCGCGCCCGAACGCTTCGACGTCTACTATGGCATGGCGGACTATCGGATTGGCGTGGTGCGCCTGGACGTGCTAGCGACGCTGCCACAGGGCGCAGCCCACTACCGTTCGCAATAGGAAGCGAACGAGGCTATCCTCTGTTGCAATTCGCGACGCGTCGGAGCTGGATGTGTCGGGCCTCGGGCGGCTTCAAGCCAAGCAGAAACCAAGATGCCTGTGGGTAGGCAAGATCCGGCCGCGGCGACACCCCAGCATTGTCGCCGTCGCAGGTCGCTAAAAAGAACGCGCCTTGGCGGACATTGAAAGTCCCAAGATTCTTGTGGTCCAGAAGTTGGTCATCGGGCGTCCGAGCTAAGGATCGCCTCCTGCGAACGCGCTGACCAGGATTATCGCGGCAGGGGCGCAACGCCGGATATCGCCTCATGCGTAGTTTCCGACTCTGTTCGCGCGAGGTCGTTACGCCTAAGGACGACCCGGTTCGGCTGACTGCTTCTCGTTACGACCTCAAGCGAATGCGCCAGACAACGGGCATCCCGCGGCGGGACGAGCCGATCGGAAGCCACGTGGAAAAAGGGTTCGACAATGTCGGTTCACCCGGATCACCCGGCGGCTCCCCAATCCAGGCCGGCCCTGAACCTTGTCGCCAACGACAATCTGCAAACCCTGCCTTTAGCGGAGGTGGAGAAAAAACTGGGCTCGTCGCCGGACGGCCTGACCGAAGCCGAGGCGCAAAAGCGGCTGACCCAACATGGGCCGAACGAGATCGCGGAGAAGAAGACCAACGAGATCCTGAAGTTCCTGTCCTATTTCTGGGGTCCGATCCCTTGGATGATCGAAGCGGCGGTGATCCTGTCGGCGGCGGCCCGGCGTTGGCCGGACTTCGGAATCATCCTGATCCTTCTTCTTGCCAACGCGATGGTCGGATTCTGGGAAGAGCATCAGGCGGGCAACGCCATCGCCGCTCTGAAGGCGACACTGGCCATCAAGGCGAGGGTGAAACGGGACGGAAAGTGGGTCAATCCTGCGGCGCGTGAACTTGTGCCCGGCGACGCCATCCGCTTGCGTCTGGGCGACATCGTGCCCGCCGACGCGCGCCTGCTGGACGGCGACGAGATATCCGT
>CAVYFO010000020.1:0-20670 GCA_963767755.1 uncultured Acidobacteriota bacterium
CGCCACGGTCTACTTACCCGTCAGAGCGCCGGGCGCCCTGCTCTATCTGGGCGACGGCCACGCAGCCCAAGGTGACGGCGAGCTAAATGGCAACGCCCTCGAAACCTCTATGGACGTCGAGTTCACCGTCGACGTGATCTCCGGCAAACGCGTGCCGGGACCGAGAGTCGAGTCGCCCTCGCAAATCATGGCCGTCGGCCTCGATGGCTCCCTAGACGACGCCTTCCGCGACGCCACGGTCAACATGGCCGGCTGGCTCACCGACAAATATGGCCTCACGGC
Source organism: uncultured Acidobacteriota bacterium (assembly GCA_963767755.1). GTDB lineage: Bacteria > Acidobacteriota > Terriglobia > Acidiferrales > UBA7541 > Acidiferrum. Next base: position 283 of record CAVYFO010000020.1, read on the forward strand.
CACCGAAGTCGCCGAAGTCCTGGGCACTGCAGCCGAATACCACGTCAACGAAGTAGCCGACCGCAACGCCGGCGTAGTCCTCAAAATCGACAAGAGACGCCTCGAAGGTTTGCAACCCGCTAGCAAATAGTTGTTCAGCGGCAAAAGTCCCAGGCTGCGACTGCTTTTCTTGTATTTTTTAACTCCTTGTTTTGAACGACCTGTCCGTCCATTCGAATAGTAACTTACTGTTTCATTAACACATCTTATATTTGCGGTACAATTTTTGCGTTTACCTCGGGTCCTCCTCGAACGTCGCCTGTGCTTCTCCGCGATCTCTGCGCACTCTGTTTTAAGAGCAAGTTTCACCTATACCGCTGCTCTTCCCTGTTGCAAGATCGTGAAAAAGTCATTCCGCCAAATTCAACAGCTTCCGCACTCTTCAAAAAGATGCATTCCCGTAAAGCGCTTCTCCTGAAGCGTTTGCGCACTCTTTTGCAAAACACCGGGGATAGCGTAACCGAAGCAACTGCATGCACCTATGCACTTCCCTTTCTTTTAACAACCAGTAAACATAAAACGCTCACCAACGCCCGCAACTCTTTTCTTTCATGGGTTACTTCACAGTTCTCTGCATGCCCCGGGATGGGGTATGCGCGGCTCATCCACGCTCGTCCGTTTTCGGGTTATGAGGTTTCGTCCCGCTCACGACCGCCAGTGCAGCGTTACCAGCCCATTCATCGGATGGACCATCTCCGCACCGGTGCGTCTCGACTCCAAAAGGTTTGCCTTCAACCCGAAGTACCACTTCGCCGGCCGGTCGGCATCATCGATAAGCATCAACCGCGGATTGTGCTTCAGCCCCTCGGCCTGCAGGATCATCGTCTCCTGGTCCTGCCGCAAGAATTTCTGCGCAAAAACCCGGAAAATCCAAACGGGCAGCAACAAGTTCCAAGCCGCCACAAAATCAATCCGGCAAAGATCCCTTCGCACGGGCGTCACCGTCGCCCGGCTGGAAAACCACAGCTTCCCGCTGCGAATCTCTTCCGTCCGGATATTCGGCAGCACAAAATCGATCATGGTCGTCACCGGTTCGCCCGTATATTTCTGCAGCATCCGGTACGGCGCGCTGTTCGAGCTCGGCGTATGCGGACTCATCCGAAACCCGTTCGGAATCGGCTCGAACCTCTTCTCTTTCTCGTGAATGCTATGCCGGCTCCGCCAGTACCACGACTGATGCACAAACGGCCCGTGCGCCGGATCCATCAATCCAATAATCCCCTGATCCACATGCGACGGCAGCTCGCAATCCAGTTGGGTAATTCTGTATTTCTCGCTAAACGTAGACAGTTTTGGCGCTTCAGGAGCCGTGTCCGGCAGGCGCGCTCCAGCTGCATTCATGTACACCCAAAAATATCCGTCTCGCTCCTCGCACGGATAATGCCCCGCAAAAATCCGCTCGACTTTCAATTTGTCCTGGCTGGTCAGCGAAGGAATCTCAACACACTGCCCGCTGCAAGCCTCGAATCGCCATCCGTGATAGCTGCACTCCACCGTCTTCCCATCAAATCGCCCATAAGAAAGCGGTATTCCCCGGTGAGGGCAAGAATCGCGCATGGCAAACGGCTTTCCCTCCGCCGTTCGCCCAAGCACCAGCGGCACCTCCAAGAGCATCGCCGTCGCCAGCCGGTTCCCCGTAACCTCTGCGCTCCGAATCGCCGGATACCAGAAATCCCAAAGAAATCCCGCGTCGCTCTCAGGCGCCGTTTCCCTCTCTTGCGGTGTCTTCTGCAAAATCGGTCGAACCGCTTCGCTCATTCGTTCTTTCCGTCTCCTCTCCGCCGCAATCCTTCAAAAGTTTTCAACGCCGCGCCATGCCGGTGCAGGGTTCGCCTTCCGAGGCGGACCGCTCCGCGCCGCATCGTAGTATATCTCTTGAACTTGTGGCAATTGCCCGGTTTTGCCCGGGCGCACGTCGCCTGTGCTCATTCAATTCAACGTCAACGCGCTGCCCGCACCGTCACTCAGCGCCGCAAGAGACAAACGCGATTGCGCCAGTCCCATCTCGCCGTGGGTCTCGCCAGTTCGCTTGAGGCCCGCACCAGGCTGCCGACATCCTCAGGCGAGATCGTTTTCTCATCCACAAAAATCACGCTGCCCGGTGTTCGACCCTCTTCCGCCCAGACCTTGAGCCACGGCGAGATAGTTCTCCTATCATACGTAACAAGCGTCAATCCCCGCGTGGCAGCCTCCTGGAGGCAGACTGAATCCTGCTATCCCAGAAATTCTCCCTGCTCCCAATCTGCCATGCAAACAACCTCAAGGCGTCGGTCGCGTCGCCCGAGACCCTCCGCGACCGCAGGCGAGATATGCTCGTCCAGGAGCAGCTTGACCATCTCAGCTCTTGGTTTTCCTGTTCGAGACGAATTCCACGGCTTGCGGCAACATACGCTTCAATGCCTCAAAACCCATCGCTTCATTCTCGGCAAGCGCCCCGTCGATCTCTTCAGGAAAAGCCTTAGCGTAATTCACGGCCGCATGGACTTTTGCTTCGGGCCATTTCAAGTGTGCCGCGGCGGCGGCCACATGGCCTTGGTAGGTTTGAACAATCAGCATCACCTCCCAAACCGCGAGAGAGCTGCCCTGGATGTACGCTTGCCTCCCGGTCGCCGAATCGCGAAAATCCACAAACGCAAATTCCGAGCGCCGGAGCCCTTCTTCCACAAGCCGAGCACTGGCATCGCTGGCGGTCCAGCCATGGCGGTTCGCCATTCGCTTCAGCCGGTCTCCGCTTTCTGCCGGCAGCCTCATGCTGATCACCGTAGAGCGGGTGGATTTCATGGCACTCTCCCTGACTATGCCACTGTTGTAGCTATTGTAACTCCAGCCCAGCCCATGCGCCGTTGCATTTGCGCCCTTCTCATTTCAGAGCTATTCTTACTTTGTGTACACTGCGTTCTATTAGCTGATCCCGCCTCGCCCGCCCTTGTCGCGGGCCCGCTGCTGTTTTCACCTGTCAGCAGTCACGATTCACCGTTGATCTCCTTTCGAGGTTTTGCCATGGCCGTAATGACGTTGTCAGACAAATTGGATCAGCTCGGCACTCGCTACGACGAGCTCACGCAACAGCTTTCGACGGCGGAAGTTGCGTCGGACTCTGCGCGCTTTCAGAAAATCGCCAAGCAGCACGCGGAACTCGAGGAAATTGTCGCCAAGCACCGCGAGTTCAAGCAGATTGAAAAAGATCTCGCTGGCGCTCATCAGATGGTCGTCGAAAACGAAGACGCCGAGATGAAGCAGATGGCGCTGGACGAAGAAAAACAGCTTCTCGCTCGCAAAGAAATCGTCGAGCGCGAATTGAAACTGCTCCTTCTTCCGAAAGATCCCAACGACGAGAAGAGCGTCATCGTGGAGATCCGCGCCGGCACGGGCGGCGACGAAGCCGCGCTCTTCGCCGCAGAACTTTTCCGGATGTACTCGCGTTACGCGGAAACCCAGGGCTGGAAAGTCGAAGTCCTCGAAAGCTCGCCTTCCACTCTCGGCGGCGTCAAGGAAATCGTGGCCGCGATTCAGGGACGCAAGGTTTATTCCAAGCTGAAATACGAAAGCGGCGTGCATCGCGTCCAGCGTGTCCCTGCCACGGAAACTCAGGGCCGGATTCACACATCGGCGGCCACCGTTGCTGTCCTCCCGGAAGCGGACGACATCGACATCAAAATCGAAGCGAAAGATTTGCGCATCGATACGTTCTGCTCTTCCGGCCCCGGCGGCCAGTCCGTGAACACGACGTACTCCGCGGTCCGCATCACGCACATCCCCAGCGGTCTCGTCGTCTCTCAGCAGGACGAGAAATCGCAAATCAAAAATCGCGCCAAGGCGATGCGCGTTCTGCGTGCCAGATTGTACGAACAGGAACTCGAGAAGCAACAAGCCGCCATAGGCGCAGAGCGGCGTGGCCAAATCGGAACTGGCGACCGCTCCGAAAAAATCCGCACCTACAATTTCCCGCAAAACCGCGTGACGGATCATCGCATCGGCCTAACACTTCATCAGTTGACGGAAGTCATGGACGGCAAGCTCGCTTCGCTCGTCGACGCCCTCGTCTCCCACTACGAAGCCGAGCGCCTCGAGCAAGAACTCGCCGGAGCGTAATAATTCTTTCACCGTGGACTGAAATGGAATTTCGTCGACACTGACTGGGCTTGCACTTTCATCTTGCGCGATGCAAATGGAAAGAACTTTAGATATTCGTACGGCACTCAAACGCGGGATCGCTGAACTTCGCGATGCCAACGTTCCTTCCTATACGCTTGCCGCGGAGTTGCTTCTTCTTCATGTTCTTGGCCGCGACCGCGCCTGGCTTTATGCTCACCCCGAGGAAACTGTTTCTTCCCTGGACGCTCATCGTTTCGTTTCTCTGATCGCACGGCGCGCCGAAGGTGAACCCACGCAGCATCTCACCGGCAAACAGGAATTCTGGGGCCTCGAATTTGAAGTCACGCCGGATGTGCTGATTCCCCGTCCGGAAACCGAACACGTCATCGAAGTTGCTCTCGATCGGCTGGCTGTACGTGAGATTCGCGCTGGACGCAAACAGACGCTCTCCGGAGAGGGACTCCAAATCGCCGACATCGGTACCGGCTCCGGCTGCATCGCCATCGCTCTTGGCACAGAACTTCCCGCCGCGCGATTCATTGCGACCGATATATCAGCCGCGGCTCTCGCCGTCGCCCGCCGCAACGCCGCGCGCCACGGACTCGTCGAGCGAATCCGTTTCGTCGAATGCAATCTTCTTGACGACGCCGAGATCTCCGATGCTGCAACCTCGGCAGTAGGGGCGCAGCATGCTGCGCCCCTACAAAGCAAGCTCTATGGCGGCGAAGCGCCGCGTTCCGGTCAATTCGATCTCATCGTGAGCAATCCACCATACATCGGTCGCCGCGAATCTGAATCACTGATGCGCGAAGTTCGCGAACACGAACCGGAGGTTGCGCTCTATGGCGGCGAAGAAGGCTATGAACTTTACGCAACTTTGATCGCGCAAGCCGCGCAGCATTTGAAACCAGGCGGCCTCCTGGTCCTCGAATTGGGCCACAACAGTCTCCCTGCCGTGCATCCCCTTCTCGACTTGCCAAACTGGAGAAATGTCGGCGTGACGAAGGATTTGGCGGGAATCGATCGCGTCATCGCCGCCGAAAGAACTTGCAGCTCCTCGAAACGAGAGCTAGTATTGTGATTGAACTAATTAATTAGTTCGCCGCGAGAAGCGAGGAAACCAAATGGCAAAACCACGTATGAAAACGGCCAGACCCATCGAGCGGATCGTCACGGCGTTGACGGCGCGAACACAATTCGGTCAAATCCTGCGGCGGGTCCACAAGGACAAGGAGAAGTTTGTGGTTCAGAGGCGCGGTGAGTCACAAGCCGTGATCCTGAACGTCGAAGAATACCTGCGTTTGTTTGCCAAGCCAATTCCCGCAGTCGAGGCGATTCGGAGGGAAGCCAAAGCCAAGGGGCTCGATCGCATTACTCTGCGAGAAATAAATCGTGAGATTAAACTCGCTCGGCGCGAGCTGAGAAACAAGAAGAATGGATGAGAAGCGCCGTCCTTGACACCAACGTCATTATTTCCGGCTTGCTAAGGCCAGTTGGGGCGCCGGCCAGCATAATGGATTGGGGATTTTCCCGGCAATTCAAATGGTACACCTCGCATGCGATTCTTGCAGAGTACGAGGTGGTCCAGGCCAGGAAAAGACTCGGCATCACCGCGCGCCGGGCGACACATTTCCTCGCCGACCTGCATAATACGGCTGTGGTGGTAACTCCCGCCAGGAAAGTTCGCGAATGCGCTGACACAAGCGATGACAAGTTCTTGGAATGCGCGCTTGCAGCGAGGGCGGACTATATAGTAACTGGAAATCTAGGAGATTTTCCAAACCAATTTCAGGACATTCGTATTGTTGCCCCGCGCCAATTCCTGACGCTGCTCACGGCAGACCCCCGCTGAGCGATTCCTCGACCTTTGAAATTGAAAGCGACGCTGAAGCGGGAGTAGGCTAGCGAAATGCCGGAGATGGCGCGATTTCGGGCGAAGCACGGGCCGCTTGAAGAGCAGGCGGCTAACGCGATTGCGTCCATTTTGCATGTCGACATGGATGCGTTTTTCGTTTCGGTGGAGTTGCTTGAGCGGCCGGAGCTGCGCGGGAAACCCGTGATTGTGGGCGGAGGGCCGAATCAACGCGGAGTCGTCACCTCGGCAAGTTACGAAGCGAGGAAGTTTGGAGTGCATTCGGCGATGCCGCTGCGAACCGCCGGGCGGCTCTGCCCGAACGGAATTTTTCTTGATGGGCATCACGAAAAATATGGCGAGTGGAGCGACCGAGTCGCCACGATTCTCGCGAAGTTTTCTCCGATCGTGGAAATGGTTTCGATTGATGAGGCTTATCTCGACTTGGCGGGAACCGAGCGGCTGCACGGGCCGCCTTTAGCTGCGGCTGACAAGCTGCTTCGCATGATCACGCGTGCGACGGAGCTTCCTTGTTCGGGCGGATTGGCAACCACGCGACTGGTCGCCAAAGTCGCGTCGGAACAAGCCAAGCCGCGCGGGCTCGTGTGGGTTGCGCCGGGAAAGGAGGCGCGATTTCTTGCGCCGCTGCCGGTGCGGACGATACCGGGGATCGGCGAGGTTACGGAGCGCGCTCTGCGGGCGCTGGGCATTGAAACCGTGGAGCAACTCGCCGCGATTCCGCAGGAAAAACTGGAAAGCATTTTCGGGCAATGGGGCGACGCCCTTTATCGCAAGGCACGCGGCGGCGATTCTTATGAATTTGTCATTGATGCCGAGCCAAAATCCATTTCGCATAATCATACCTTTGGCGAAGACACGAACGACACGGAAGCGCTGCACGCGCTGCTCAGCCACCTTTCGCAAAAAGCGTGCAAAAGGCTGCGCGAAGCGGGCCTGGCGGCACGCACGCTCACGCTGACAATCCGATACGCGGGATTCGACACGCACACGCGCGCAAAAACTCTTTCCGAGCCGGCGCAACTGGACTCGGACATTTTCCGTGTCTTCCAAAAGCTGTTTGGCGAGCATCGCGACAGGAAACGAAAAATCCGGTTGCTCGGCGTGAGCCTTGGCGGACTGACGCACGGCGGCGAGCAGCTCGATCTTCTCGATGCCGAGCGACGAGAACGACTTGAGAAATTGACGCAGGCCACGGACAAGCTGCGCGACCGCTTTGGATTTGGCAAAGTGCAATTTGGCGGCTCGCTTCACGCGGACGGTTCGATGAGCGAGCGCGACGAGCCGAGATTGTCTACCTCAGCCAGGGCAAACCTCAAAAAGTCGAGTGAGTCGTGAGGCCAGTCACAAGGAACGGGGCTGGATACCCTATACTTCTGACATGAGTCTCGGTATCCCTCCCTCAGGCTCGGCAACGCCGCCGCGCTCCGGCCGCGGCATTCGCGGCTTTTGGCAACGCCTCAGCGAAGGCCGCCAACTGGATGAGTTGTGGTCGCAATTCACCGCCGACGCCCGCGCCAGCTATGGGTTCTACATCCGAGAAACCGATTCCGAGGAGTGGAACAAGCATAGAGGCTTTCGGCGCTGGTTTAGGATGGCCAAGGCGCTTTTCTGGGCCATGGTTATGAAGCTGACCCCGGCGCGCCGGGTATTACTGATCATCGCGTTGGTGCTTCTGGTCTTGTCGGGCATGAACCAGCCATCCGGGCACGATGCGAATAATTCGTTCGATTTCGAGCTTCTTGCGGCAATCATTTTCCTTCTTTTGCTTTCGCTGGAGTTGGCCGACAAAATCACGATGAAACGGGACCTGGAGATTGCGCGGGAAATCCAGACCTGGCTCGTTCCATCCAAACCACCGGAAGTGGCCGGAGGAGATATCGCATTTGCTTCGCGGCCGCAAAATTCCGTCGCCGGCGATTATTACGATGCGTTTTATCCGACGGCGAGCGCCGCGGAAAATGGAAAGTTGATGCTGGTCATTGCGGATGTGGCGGGGAAGAGCATTCCTGCTGCGTTGCTGATGGCCACGCTGCAAGCAAGCTTGCGGACGATTGCAGGCGAGGGCGTGCCACTGGGCGATCTGGTGGTGCGGCTGAATCATTATGCGAGCGCGCACAGCCTGGATGGCCGCCGGTTCACCACGGCGGTGCTGGGAGAATACGATCCGTCGACGCGGCATCTAACCTACGTGAACGCGGGCCACAATCCACCGCTTCTGCGACATGCAAATGGGGATACTCAGAAGCTGGAAGTTGGCGGGTTGCCGTTTGGGATCGATGACGGGGCCGTCTACGAAACTGGCGCCGTTGACTTGAAGGCCGGCGACGCTTTGATTTTTTACACGGACGGGGTCATTGAAGCGTTTGACGAAAAGGGCCAGGAGTTCGGGAACGACCGCTGGATCGATGCCATCCGCAGACTGCCGGATGAGAGTGCCCAGGAGTCGCTGCAATTTCTGATGAAGCGCGTGGACGATTTCGTGGGTCTTACGCGCCAGTCAGACGACATTACCTGCCTTATTTTCCGGTCCAAGTAAATGAGCTGAAGCGCCCTAGCCCGCTAGCTCACGAAAAAATTCCCGCGGAAACCTGACCTTACACATCTCTCCCCTTTGACGGCTCGAGTGTCGCATAATCGCAGCGTGACGGCCCGCGAACTTGCCAATTCAATTTGCGATACGTTGCTGCGCAACGGGCACCAGGCGCTGCTGGTGGGCGGGTGTGTGCGCGATTTGCTCCTGGGCCGCGAGCCTGCGGACTACGACGTCACTACGGATGCTGCGCCCGAGCGGGTCATGGAGTTGTATCCGGAGAGCATGGCCGTGGGCGCGCAGTTCGGTGTGGTGCTCATACCGCGCGACGGGTTGAAAGTGGAAGTGGCGACGTTTCGTTCCGATGTGGGTTACTCCGATGGGCGGCATCCCGACCGCGTGGTGTATTCGAAAACGCCAGAAGAGGATGTGCAGCGGCGCGACTTCACGGTTAACGGTTTGCTGATGCGGCATGACAGCGGCGAAGTGCTGGATTTCGTGGAGGGCCAGGCAGATTTGAAAGCCGGCGTGATTCGCGCGATTGGAGAGCCGGACCGAAGATTTGCGGAGGACAAGCTGCGTATGATGCGCGCGGTGCGATTCGCCGCGCGATTTGGTTTTGACATCGAACACAAAACGTTTGCGTCTATTCGCAAGCACGCCGGCGGGGTCACGGATGTTTCTGCCGAGCGGATTCGCGAGGAGCTCACGAAGCTTTTGACGGAAGGCGCGGCACGGCGTGGATTCGAATTGCTCGAAAAGGCGTGGCTGCTTTCGATCGTATTGCCTGAAATTGCGGCGATGAAGGGCGTGCCGCAGCCGCCGCAGTTTCATCCCGAAGGCGACGTGTGGATTCACACGCTGCTGCTGATGGAGGGACTGCCTTCTGGAGCTTCGCCGACGCTGGCATGGGGCGTGCTGCTGCACGACGTGGGAAAGCCGCCGACGTTCAAGCCAGCTTCGCAGACTGGCGATAGAATCCGGTTCGATCATCATGTGGATGTGGGCGTGCGCGTGGCGGAAGCGATTTGCCGGCGATACCGCTTCTCGAGCGAAGAAACGGAGCGAATTACGGCGCTGGTCGCCAATCACATGCGGTTCATGGCGGTGAGTCAGATGCGGAAGTCAACGTTGAAGCGATTTGTGCGGCTGCCCCATTTTGAGGAGCATCTCGAGCTGCACCGGCTGGATTGCCTCGCGAGCCACCAGAAGCTGGATTCCTACAACGAGGTGCAGCGGTTTTTGGCGGAGACACCGGACGAGGAGGTCCATCCACAGCGTGTCCTAACCGGCAACGATTTGAGCCAAATGGGCTATATCCCTGGACCGCTGTTTAGCGAAATACTGAGGGCGGTGGAGGACGCCCAACTGGAAGGACAAATCGCGACGAAGGCGGAAGCACAGGAATTCGTCCGAAAGAAATTTGGTTTGCGAGGAACAAGAGCCTGAGGCGAGAGGCCTCGGGTGCCAATAGCTGAAATGACGCTGTGCATGCAAGGAGGGGCGTTGACAATTTGTAAGTATTTGATAATAAAATATTTAATCTAGAAAATTGCGAATAAGGCGAGTGGGTGATAGAATGTGAGTTTGATGCGCTAAGATTTCATGCTACTGGCATTCGTATCTCTCTGCACCCTTTAGCTGTGGCCCGCATCTAACCTTTTGTGCGCAGGAAATTTTTCCTGTGCTTGGATTTTGGGGGACATTCATTATGGCTGAGAAAAAATATACGGTGCCTGAGATTCTGGCGATCCTGCCGGTACGGGACACGGTCCTGTTTCCCGGGGCTGTGTTGCCCCTGACGGTAGGCCGGGAGAGTTCTTTGGCGCTGGTTAACTCGCTGGAAGGCGAGGAGAAATTGTTGGGGGTTGTGGCCCAGCTGGACCCCCGGGTCGAGGACCCTGCTGCCGCGGATCTGCACAAAGTCGGAACGCTGGCTAAGGTCCATAAGACCGTGAAAATGCCCAACGGGAATGTGGTGATTTTCCTGGAGGGTTTGCAGCGCGTTAATGTGCTGGAATTGATCGGATTGCGGCCGTTTTTGCGGGCACGCGTAGAAGCGCAAGCCGAAATAACCGGGGACGTGGACGCGGAGCTTGAAGCTTTGCAGCGGAACGCGCAGGACCTGTTTCGCGATGTGGTGAGCCACTCGCCGCAACTTTCGGACGATTTGCAATCCGTGGCAATGAACATCGATGACCCGGGCCGGCTGGCGGATTTTATCGCCGGGACGCTGCCGTCGCTTTCGACATTGCTTCGCCAGGAGCTGATCGAAACGCCGAGCGTGCGCAAGCGGCTCGAAATGCTGATCCGCGAGCTCTCGAAAGAATTGGAAGTGCTGGAGCTGCGCTCGAAGATTCACGAGCAGGTGCAGGAGCAGGTTGGGCAAAACCAACGCGAGTATCTGTTGCGCGAACAGATGAAGGCTATCCAGAAAGAACTCGGGGAATCCGACGATTCGACGCAGGAAATCGACGAGCTCCGGAAAAAAGTAGAAGAAGCCGGAATGACGCCGGAAGCCAAGAAAGAGTGCGACCGCGAAGTGAAGCGGCTGGCGAAAATGACGCCAGCTTCGGCGGAGTATATGGTTTCGCGGACGTACCTGGAGTGGATGACGTCTTTGCCGTGGGCAAAATCCTCCGGTGTGAGTGAGATCGACATCGCCAAGGGAAAACAGATCCTTGACGAAGACCATTACGACCTGGCGAAGGTCAAGGAACGGATTCTGGACTACCTGGCGGTGAAGAAATTGCAGCCGGGAATGAAAGGACCGATCCTGTGCTTCGTTGGACCTCCTGGCGTGGGTAAAACTTCGCTGGGGAAATCCATTGCGCGCTCACTGGGACGCAAGTTTGTGCGCATCGCGCTGGGCGGTATGCATGACGAAGCGGAAATCCGCGGGCACCGCCGGACGTATATCGGGGCGCTGCCGGGGCAGATCATTCAAGGGCTGAAGCGGGCGGAATCGAACGATCCGGTGATGATGCTGGACGAAGTCGACAAACTGGGCCGCGACTTCCGCGGCGATCCGTCTTCGGCGCTGATGGAAGTGCTCGATCCGGAGCAGAACAATGCGTTCCGCGACCATTACCTGGACGTGCCATTTGATTTGTCGAAGGTACTGTTCATCGCCACGGCGAACTGGATGGATCCGATTCCGGAACCGTTGCGAGACCGCATGGAGATCATCGAACTGCCCGGATATACGGGTGAAGAGAAGATCCACATTGCGCACAAGTATCTGATCCCCAAGCAGGCCGCGGAACACGGCTTGAAGGTGGGCGAGCAAATTCAGTTCTCGGACGAGGCGCTGCGGGAAATCATCCACAGCTTCACGCGAGAAGCAGGCGTGAGAAACCTCGAACGGGAGATAGCAACGATTACGCGTAAACAAGCGCGGCAGATCGCGGAAGGCCACATGGAAAAAATGGAGGTTACGCCGGAAATCGTTCGCAAATATCTCGGCGTGCCGAAGTTCCGGGCGGAGAAAGAGGTTGAGGAGCGCGTCAAGACGCCTGGCGTGGCTGTGGGCCTGGTGTGGACGCCCGTGGGCGGAGACATTATTTTCATCGAAGCTAGCCGCATGCGCGGAGGGAAGAACTTCACGAAGACTGGACAACTGGGCGACGTGATGCAGGAGTCGATGACTGCGGCGCTGACATGGGTGCGCTCGAACGCGGAGCACTACGGCATCGATCCGAACTTCTTCCAGAAAAGCGACATCCACATTCACGTGCCGTCGGGCGGCGTTCCGAAGGATGGTCCGTCAGCGGGAGCGGCCATGGTGACCGCGCTTGTCAGTTTGTTCACGGGACGGCCCGTGCGCGACAGGTTGGCGATGACCGGAGAGATGACGCTCTCGGGCGTGGTGCTGCCGATCGGCGGCGTGAAGGAAAAGGTGCTCGGCGCGAAACGCGCTGGCATCAAGGAAGTGCTGCTGCCGGCAGACAACGAGCCGAACGCCGTAGCGGATCTGCCGCCGGAAATTCTCGGCGACATCAAGATCACCTACGTGCGGAATCTCGATGAAGTGCTGCAGCATGCACTCTCGAAGGATGCGGTGGCGCCGCCGGTGGTGCCGCATCCGGAGCCGAAACCGAAGCGCGTGGGGCCGGAGGTTCCGCGGGCGATTCATTGAAGGGGAAGTGAGTAGCGGACAGTAAATAGTGGATAGGACTCGAGCGCGGTGAGCCGTGCCTCGAGGAAAACAGAAAAAGAAAAGCCCAGCGAGCCAAGTTTCGCTGGGCTTTTTGTTTTTAGGGAGGCGCACGGTGGGCAAAATGGAACTCCTGCTACCATGGTCTTCGACGACAGCGGGGCGCGATGTAACGTGGTCCTACAAGAGCCGGTGATGGCGGGCGAAAAACAGATCAAGACGGACGCGGCGGGAAAGCTGGCGCAAGGGCTCATCGAGAGCCTGCAGCGGGAAAGGATTATTCCGCGGTTTGTTGATTCGTACGTCGTGGAGCACGGGCGGCATGCGTTGCAGGTGCACGCCTCGCTTTACCGCGATTTGCTCGAACTGCTGCGGCGGGAGGCGTTGTTAGCGGTGACGGCGCGGGCGCTGGAAATCACGTATGCCGAGCCGCTACCTTGCGGCAGAGGGAAACCGCGGCCCATGTTGCAGAAGGACGGAGCGGCGTTTCGGAAAAAGTTCCTTGCGGCGCTGACGAGACAGGAGAAATGGAGCGCGGGAGACGCGCTGGATTTTCAGAGGGACTTGCAGGTGTACGAGGAATTGCTGGCGCGCAATAGCGCGACACGAAGAAACCGCAAACCGTTCGAAGCGGCGAATCATCCATTCGTGGACCGGTGCGCGTTTCTGCTGGATTCGTCTTTTTTGGAAAAGGCGCGTGTTGCAGCAAGCCGCGCGTTAAATGAACTCGAAAACCTCGCCGGTCATGTGACAGGTTCCGTTTTGCACGGTAAAGAGAAAGCGCCCGCGCCGCGCTAACGCTACTGTTCGAACGCCTTCATCGAAAATGCCGGCTGGCCCGCCAGGGCTGTCCGGAATCCATAAATCGTCAGGGCGGCGATCGCCGTCATTCCCACTAGCGAAGGCGCTGCATACCACCGCGACAAGTGGATCGTTGCCGGGAAAATCAGGAGCACCTGCTGCACCACCAGGCCGACCAGCAACGCCAACAACCCAAAGCGTTTTAGTACCAGCAGAAACGAAAGATACAAAACCACCAGGAACACGGCGCTGATCCACGGATACTCGCTGCTGTCGTTCCCCAGCGAAAGCAGCGTCCCCGCGATAGCCACTACAATCGCCGCGATCCACGCCCTCCGCAATATCCGCTGCAGTACGAACAGCATAAAAAAAATCCCCAGCGAATCGATTGTTTGGCCCAAAACGAACAGAAGCACTTGCGCCAGCGCGTGCCGCAATCCCAGCAGCGATTCCGTCGAAACTCCTCCCGGAATCGGCGGTAGCTTCCCAAACAGCGGGAGCAGGAAATTGTCGCTCGCCTCCACCAGAAATATCAACACGCCGTATACCGATCCGATCAACAGGTCTCGCCCCACCAGCGGATCACGCAGCTTCCCCGCCAGCAGCCGCGTCCACGAAATCAGGGTTTCCGGTTCCCTCCGCCGCACGAAGGGCTCGAGCGCCACGTACAGCACCATCGCGAAAAAGGTCCGCAGCGCCGCCGAGGCCACCGCCGTCAGAAAGCTGATCGCCTCCAGAAAATTCGGCAAATGATGAGTGCTCAGAATCCACACCACCAGGAACGTCACGAACACGAAAGCTCCCAGCCGCGCCGCACCCTTCATATCCGCGCGATTCGCTCTAATATTCGAGTGCGCCAGCGCCACGCCACCGACAAACACCGTTAGGATCAGCAACACGATCAGCACCGACGCTATCTTTTGCTGCCGGGTCAAGTCTGTCTCGGTGTCCCGCCCCGGCTTGGTCCAAGGAAAGATCATTCGGTAGTACACCGGCTGGCCGTGAAACGCCGCTGCCTCCACCCGAATCGGTACGTCCGCCCGCTGCGGAAAGGTTCCCGTCCATGCCAGCCGCGAATCCGTCGGCACCAGCGGGGCCCACTCCGGCGCGGCCGCGCGAAACTCCGCGATATTCAATCCGCCGGCTGCAAAAAATCCCGCCCAGTCCGGCGTCTTTGCGTTCTGCGGCGGCGCACTTTTCTCCGGTGGCACCACTTCGAAATGCACCAGCCGTCCCGTCGTATCCAGCACCACCAAGGCCATGGCCGTGGTGTCCATCGCCGGATCGCCAGGGTACACCTGCCCTCCGCCCAACGCCCCCGGCCCAAAAAATTCCTGAGCAAAAAGTGGATTCGGACTCTGCCGGTACCAAAACGTCATCGCCGGCAGGCCGCTTTTCGCCAGCGCATCCCACCGCGCTCGGCTCTTGTCGTGCGTCTGGACGTATTTCAAATACCCGCCGTTAATCTCAAATCCGTACGCCGTATCCGCCGCCGCGTCCGGCGGCAGCCCCAGGCGCCCAATGATCTCGCGCGCCCGCGTCGCCAAAACTTCGGGAGGACTATCGAGCGTCACCCGATTCACCAATTGCGTCGACTCCGCGATGAGCAGCGAGGCCACCAGACCGAGCGCCACAATCGCCAGCAGCACCAGCGCTACTCGCGGCCGCATCCCTTCCTTCGCCCCAGATGCCGCCACCATCTCCGGCGATGGCGTTTCACCAGCTGCGAGTGCCGCTGCGAGAGGATCGCCGCCGGGAAGCGCGGCGGCAACTTGCAGAGCGGATACGGGGCGTTTTGCGGGATCGCTTTCGAGGCAGCGGAGAATCACGCGCTCGATCAGAGGATCGAGGTCACGCACGAGAGTCGAAGGGTTGGTGATTGTGCCTTGCTCACGAAGTTTAATGAGTTCGGGAAGCGTGGATGCTTCGAAGGCGCGCTTTCCGGTGAGGATTTCGTAGAGGATCAAACCAAGCGAATAGATGTCGCTCTTGGTCGTGACTTCTTTTCCGGCGAGTTGTTCCGGAGCCATGTAGGCAGGCGTGCCGGCGCGAATATCCGCGCCCTGGATGCTCGCGGCGATTCCTGCGAGGCCAAAATCGGTGATGCGGATTTTTCCAGCACCATCGAGCATGACGTTGGCGGGCTTGAGATCGCGATGAATGACGCCCCGCTCGTGAGCGGCGGCGAGGCCTGCACAGATTTGGCGGGCGACTTCGGTGGCTTTGTCCGGCGAAAGCCTGCCAATGCGCCGGACGACGGAGGCGAGATCTTCGCCGTCGACGTATTCCATGGAAAGAAACGGAACGCCGTCCGCGTCACCGATATCGAAGACGCGGCATACGTTTGGATGGGAGACTTGGCGGGCGATGCGAACTTCGGAGTGAAATCGCGCGAGAGCGGCTTCATCTTGCGAGAGCGCTTCGGGAAGAAACTTGATGGCAACGACCTGGCCAAGCTTCATGTCTTCGGCGCGATAGACCTCGCCCATCCCTCCACGGCCGGCGATGGCTACGACGCGATAGCGCTCGGCGATCATCTGGCCGGGCGAAAAGCGGCCGCCGCCGATGGGGTCGGAGCTGGTGAGCTTTCCACTGGTACCGCTGCCGGAAGGGGTGCGCGGAGGACGCACCGGAGTCGGGGCGGAGGATGGTTTGCGCGGAGGCGGGGTCGCTGGAGGTGCGATGGTCTCTTGCACGCCGTTCAGTTCTTCGGAGTCGATGGTGGCAGCTGCGTTTAGATCGAGCGCCCCGCCGCAAGCGCAGCAAAATCGCCCCGATGAAGAAACTTGTGCGCCACAGGAAGAGCAATACATGGGAGGCGAGATTTTACCATTGGAGGCCGCTTGCCGCGAACGCCAAAGAAGGCCGCCAGCGAGCAGCCCGATTATGATCTAGGAGATGCGCTCCACCTGTACGGCAGTGCCGTAGGCCAGCACTTCGGTGACGCCCTGCATGACTTCCGTGGCGTCGTAGCGCATGGATATGACTGCGTTTGCTCCGTGTTCGCCGGCATGTTGCAGCAGCAGTTCGTAGGCGTCCTCGCGAGCCTTCTCGCACAGGTTGGTGAGGATGGTGATGTTTCCGCCGACGATCGTTTGCAGAGCCGCGCCGAGATTGCCGATGACGCTGCGCGACCTGACGATGATGCCGCGCACGATTCCGAAATTTCGAACGATGCGGTAGCCGGGTATTTCGAGTGCGGTGGTAACCATGGCAGAATCCACACGATTGGGCATCTTTTCCCTCCTCGGAAAGGACGTTTACCGGTGCGATTCTACCCGCACACGCGGCCATGCGCGAGCGCAAGCTGTCTGCTATTCTCGAAGAGCGTGGAAATCCTATTCTATATTCTGGCGATTCCCCAAATCCTTCTGGGCCTCTACCTGATCGGGCAGGGAGTTCAGTGGCTGGGGTATGCGCGGCGGCGGCTGCACACGGATCCGGGCTTTTACTCTCCTAAAGTGGCGGTGCTCTGCCCGTGCAAAGGGATCGAGCCGGCGCTGGAGCGAAATCTCGTGGCGCTTACGGAATTCGATTATCAAAACTACGAGATTTTCTTTCTGATCGCTTCGGCCAGCGATCCGGCTTACAACATCGTGAAGCGCGTGGTTTCCTCATCGCGCGCAAAAGCGCATGTGGTGCTCACGGAGAAGCCGGACGGCTGCGGAGAGAAAGTGAACAATTTGCGGCTGGGGCTGGTCCAAATGCCGCCGGATTTCGACGTGCTTACCTTTGTGGATTCCGACGGCCGGCCGGGAAGAAACTGGCTGCATCGGATGGTCGCTCCACTGGCCGACTCGCGCATCGGAGCGACGACCACGATGCGCTGGTTGATTCCGAACCGGAACAATCTGCCGACCGCGCTGCTCGCAGCTTGGAACGCTCCGATTGTCACGATGTTGAGCGAGAAAGGAAAGAATTTTTGCTGGGGCGGAGGAACGGCCATTCGGCGCAGCGTATTCGATCAATCGGCAGTCGCCGAAGCATGGCGGCATTCGGTCAGCGATGACTATTCGATGACGCGCGCGCTGGAGCAAGCAAACCGTTCTATCGTCTTTTTGCCGGAGTGTATTGTGCCGTCATTCGTGGAAACAGATTTTACCGGACTGATGGAATTTACAAACAGGCAGGTGCTGATCACGCGCGTGTATGCGGAAAAAATATGGGCGATCGCCGCCGGCACGCATCTGCTTTACTGCCTGACTCTCCTGTTGGGAACGTTGCTGACTCTGAGCGCTTTTTTCGCTTCGCTTGCCGCGTTTCCTTTTGCCGCTCTGACTTTCTTGCCGGTGCTGCTCTCGATGATTCGAGGCGCGCTGCGTGCAGCGGGGGTCTCGGAAGTCTTGCCCGCCTACAAATCACAAATAGCGGGACAGGCGTGGATCTATGTGTTGTTGACTGTTTTCGTTCCCTTTCTTTACGTAGCGAACTTCTTCACTTCATTGATCACGCGAAAGATACGCTGGCGCGGCGTGACATACGAGGTAATTTCTCCCGAGCAGACACGCGTTCTCTCGTACTGAATGCGAGTGCAGGGATAGAGATCTCTCGCCGAAAACAAAAAGATTTCCACAGATTTATCCACAGAAGGCTTTCCACGGGGCGCAGCACGGGATGTGCCGAATCGAGACTCAGCTCGCATTGTGACTAAACCTTCACCGCCAATCGAGAACGTTGCCAATGTTGCCGGCGGATGCATGCGGTTCATCCACGATAAGACGATGCATTGCCAAGTTATGGAAAAATTTCGCCTACTATGCAATTCCTACCCGCGAGTCTCCCGATTTCCATACTAAGTCTGCAGCTAAGTACCCCATTTCTGAACGAGTTGTGCTTTATGGAAATCGGTAGAAAAGTGCACCGATGGAGCGGTTCGGTCACTTGACGCAGGCGAACTGGCAGGGAGCTCCTTCTTGCGGCTCGGTGCAGCTATCTGAGGGTCCAGGCACCGGGTTGACATCCCTGTGTGTCCAGTCTTACCTGGCCGCTTGCCTCGCAGTGAACTTGACTCCTGACGGGGGTTCAATCTAAAGTAAAGCTTCGGTGGCGTCACGAAGCTGCGTATGAGGGGTGCGTGTGAAGCTTATCCGCAGAAGTGAGCAGCATCATCCTTTGAGCAGTTCCCGCCCAGCAATTCCCCGCGATCATTATTATTTCTATGAAAAAAACACTGGCGTCACACATTTTCACGTCGAAGCAGGCCCCGATGGATGTTTTCCCGTTGACCAGGCCGCCGGTTTGCTGGCGATGCACTGCATGGTGCGTGGCCAGTCGCCGAACCACTACTTAGTGATGGTCAGGGCGGAAAACGGTCTCTTGGAAGGCCTTACTGAAAAGGCGGAAAAACTCTTGCAGGCCGGGCATTCTGTCGGCAGTCCGGTGAAGCTTACGCGCCGCGAGGAGGAAGTGCTGGCGGCGTGATGAAGAGTCTGGCAAACAAAGAGATTGCGGCGACTTTGAATCTTTCCGAGCGCACCGTGAAATTCCACGTGTCGTCGTTGCTGGCGAAGTTTCGCGTGCGCGGGCGCATGGAGCTGGTACGCGAAGCTTCCCGCAACACGATCGGTGCCATGCCCATGCCTTTGCCCGCCGCGACGAGAGAAGCGCGGACGTTTGCGCCGGTGCCGCATCACTATGGCGCGGGGTCACGCAGCACTACCCTGGTTCCATTGGCAAAACGGCCCATGATGGCTTAACCCAAATTCAAAGACAGGAAGCTGTGAGAAAGCGAAGGCCCGGTCCGAGCAAATTGGATCGGGCCTTCCTGCGTTAAATTCAGCGATGCATTGCCGATGCGTTCTTGGGCTTATCACTTTTTTGCGGAAGCGTAGTGTTGGGCAGCGGAATCCCAATTGATTACGTTCCACCACGCCTTGATGTAATCACCGCGGACGTTCTGATACTTCAAGTAATAGGCATGCTCCCAAACGTCGAGGCCAAGAACAGCCTTGCCGCCGAGCAGGAAGGGAGTGTCCTGATTCGGAGTCGAGTCGATGGCGAGCTCCCCATCCTTGACGATGAGCCAAGCCCAGCCGGAACCGAGCGGCCGAGGCCAGCGGCAGTAAATTTCGCCTGAAATTCAGCAAAGGAGCCAAAAGCCGACTTGATGGCCGCGCCCAGATCGCCTGTGGGTTCACCACCTCCACCTTTCTTCAACTGCGTCCAGAAAAGCGTGTGGTCCAGTGCCCGCCGGCGTTGTTGCGAACGGCGGCGCGAATGTTCTCCGGGATGGAGTCGAGGCTCTTCAAAAAATCCTCAAGCGATTGGATTGAAGATCGGCGTGGCCATCGAGGGCCTTATTCAGGTTGGTGACATAAGCCCCATGGTGTTTGTCGTGATGAATTTCCATGGTTCTGGCATGGATGTAGTGTTCGAGATCGTCGAATGGGTACAGCAACGGGGGCACGGTGAATGCCACGGGTTATTCCTCCAGTTTGAGATTTCGATCAACATCCAACGCGGGGCCGGAGCGAAAAAGCAGCGCTGCCCGCTCCAAGCAATCCCGCACCGACAATCCCGGAACAAACCAGGAATTCCGGCGATGCACGGGGTTCTCCTGCGTGAGGAGGCTGGCCAACCAGCCGACTGTATCATACTGCTCTTCAATGAGGGGCCTAATGGGGGCTTTTGGGTGCCGCTCCTGAAATGAGGAGCTGAGCTCCGAAAACGCGCCGCTTAAATTAGATGCGGGAAAGCGCCCATTGGGCAGATTCCGCGATCACTGGATCGGAAGAAGCCGAAAGCCGTCTTAGGAGCGTGCAGATTCTCTCGCGAGGGCTCGATCCCGGCGGAGGTGCGGAATTGCCAATGGCCAAGCGTTACGCACGAGGCCGTGCCACTTCGTGCGCTTTATGGCGCTTCCGCGGAAGGCCGCTCGGAATCTTTCTTCCGTAA
>CAVYFO010000021.1:0-189764 GCA_963767755.1 uncultured Acidobacteriota bacterium
TTCCGCAGTAGAAGGGCACGATATATCGTGCCCCTACGAGCGCGACCGCTGACTCCATGTTTCTGCGTTTAGTTGCGGATTCGTTTACGCGGCGTCCGCGCCGGAAGGTGCTGACGGCCGCGGCGTTGGCGCTTGGTATGGCCGTGGTGACCGCGGCGCTGAGCGTGTCGCTGGATGTGGGCGACCGTCTGGCGCGCGAGTTTCGTAGCCTCGGCGCGAACCTGGTGGTTACGCCGGCGGCGGATTCGCTGCCGCTTGAGATCGGCGGCGTGGACTATCGACCGGTGAATTCCGGAGCGTACTTGCCTGAGGCGGACCTTCCGAAAGTTAAGGGCATTTTCTGGCACAACAACATCATTGCGTTTGCTCCCGTTTTGGAAGTCGCTGCGACACTTCCGAGGGTGACGTACGGGGATGGCCAGCGGTCGTTTCCAGAACTGCAGATCCCGCTGATTGGCACGTGGGCTTCGAATCGCGTGCCCTTGCCAGACGGAGGCGTTTTCCTTACCGGGATTGCGAAGACCAACCCATGGTTCCATCTCGAAGGCAAATGGTTCTCGGACGAGAGGCACCTCGAGCGCGTCGAAATTGCGCCGATGGGACACACCTACGTCGCGGCGGCTCCGGAGTGTGTTGTAGGTGAAAAGCTCGCCGCGCGCCGGAATCTACGCATCGGTGACCAGATGGTTGTGAGCGTAACGACGGCTGGGAATTCTCAGAATAGGGAGACGTGCGACGTCACGGGAATTTTGTCCTCGGGCGGCCCTGAAGACGAATCGCTGCTCATGCCGCTTGCCAGCGTTCAAAAACTTGCGGACAAGCCCGGCCAATACCGGAAGCTTTACGTGAGCGCACTGACCAAGCCGGAAGACGATTTTGGTCGGCGCGACCCGAAAACGATGAAGCCTGAGGAGTATGAGCGCTGGATGTGCACGCCGTATATTTCTTCGATCGCGGCTTCCATCGAGGAGGTGTTGCCGGGGACGGATGTGCGAGTGATTCGGCGCGTGGCGGACGGCGAGGGCGTCATTCTCACGCGGGTGCGCGCATTGCTTTGGATGATGACGTTTGCAGCGCTCTTGGCTGCGGCTCTGGCGGTGGGCGCTTCGGCGGCAGCTTCTGTGATTGAGCGGCGAATGGAAATCGGGCTGATGAAGGCATTGGGGGCGGGGTCGGGCACTGTAGGTTTCCTGTTGGCGGCGGAGCAGCTTTTGCTCGCGCTTGTCGGTGGAGGAATCGGCTATTCGCTAGGCACGATCCTCGCTCGGCTGGTTGGGCAAAGAATCTTTGGCGTTACGCCAGAGCCGTCACTGCTTGTTCTCGTCGCGGTGCTTGTACTGGCCGCGGGTGTCACGCTTCTTGGCAGCGCCATTCCGATGCGCCGCGCTTCGCGTTACGAGCCGGCGCCCATTCTGCGAGGCGAATGATGAAGGCGCTTCGCACTGGTAATCGAGCCATGTTCTGGCGCATCATTCGCCGTTTGCTCGGGGCCAATCGCGGGCGTTTGTTTGTGATTCTGCTCGCGCTCGGAGCAGGCGCTGCCGTGACCGCAGCTCTCCTAAATCTCCAAATCGATGCCAAGCAGCGCATTACATCCGAGTTCCGCGCGTTTGGGCCGAATGTTATTGTCCTGCCCAAAAACACTTCGGGATCAAATTCTGAGACGCTGCCCGAAACTATTGCGCTTTCTGTTCCTCGGAAGCTTCCCACCGGAGGCGTTGCCGTAATATCCGATCTCTACTTAGTCGCCACAATTTCCGCTCCGCAGGCAGGAAAATTCGTCACTGCAGTTGTCGATGGAACAAACCCATTGGCAGTTCTTAAGGTCGTCGTAGTTCCTGCACAGCCACGCGCGGCGAGCGCTCCACCAGCGATGCCTCCCTTAGCGGGCCCAGAGTGCGTTGCTGGCACCAATGTTGCGCGCCAGTTGAACGCCAGCCAGGGTGCACAGCTCCGCGTAGCAAGCAAGGATAATTATGAGAACTGCGAACTAGCCAGCTTCCGTGAGACCGGAGGGCCGGAGGACAACCGCATCGAAATTGGGCTTCGGGCCGCGCAGCGATTGGCCAATCTTCCAGGACGAATTAGCGTGCTCAAACTGATTGTTCCTGGCACACCCAGCGAGATACAGAGCTACATTGCAGATCTTCAGGGCATTCTCCCGGACGCCGACGTGCGGCCGGTGCGGCAGTTCACTGGCGCGCAAGCAAAAATCTACGGGCGCATTTCAGGAATCCTCAATTTTACGGTTGGAATCGTACTGGTGCTCACCGCTCTGTGCGTGATGGCGGCAATGGCAAATGTCGCTGTGGAGCGCAAAAATGACGTTGCCCTGATGAAGGCGATCGGCGGAGCCAGGCGGCGGGTTCTGCGCCTTTTTCTCACGGAGGCTTCGTTGCTGGGGCTTTTAGGGGGATTGCTTGGCGCCGCAGTGGGGGTTTTTCTTTCCATCTGGTTGGGCAAGCAGGTGTTTGGCGTGGCGGCAGAGCCGCGGCTGATTGTGTATCCTATAGCCGTGGCACTCACTACCCTCGTTGCGATTCTCAGCGCGTATCCGCTGCGGCGGCTCGCGAGCGTGCGCCCCGCATCCGTGTTTCGAGGTGAAGCGTGAGCGCTCCGGTGCAGATTCTGCCAGAACAAGAGACGGCAGCGCCGCAGGTGGCGATCCAGAACCTGGTCAAGAAGTACGGCTCGTTGCGCGCGATTGATGATCTTAGTTTCGACGTTCACGCCGCCGAGTGGGTCGCGCTCATGGGGCCTTCCGGCTCGGGCAAGACTACGCTCATCAATATTCTTGGTGGGCTCGATACGCTGAATTCCGGACGCGTGGTCGTGGACGGCATCGACCTTTCAAAGCTGCGCGAAAACGAATTGGTCCGCTATCGCGCCGAAAAAGTCGGCTTCGTCTTCCAGCAATTTCATCTGGTACCGTATCTCAATGCGCTCGAAAACGTCATGCTCGCACAATATTTTCACAGCATGACGGATGAAAAACAGGCGGAGGAAGCCCTGCGGCGCGTAGGAATGGGCGAGCGCATGGCGCACCTCCCGACGCAACTCTCCGGCGGCGAGCAGCAGCGCGTGGCCATCGCGCGCGCGCTGATTAATCAGCCGAAAATTATCCTGGCCGATGAGCCCACCGGCAATCTCGATGAGGCGAACGAGGAAATCGTCCTTCAAATCTTTCGCGAGCTGCACGAAGCGGGGCACACCATCTTGATGGTCACGCACGACCCGGACATCGCGCGGCAAGCCGACCGCCGCATCGAGTTGGCTCACGGACGCTTGCACTTCGACACCGCGCAGCACGGTCCCGGCCATCCGCTTGCCTGTCCACTCGCGGACACAGCCGATTGTTGCACTCCGGTTTCACCCGACGATGAGATTCGATTCGATCACTTTCTTGAACAAATCTGGATTTGCTGCGAAGAAGGCAAGCCCGCGAATATCAAGGCGCTGCAAACAACAGGACCTTCTGGAAGTCTTCCCGTTCTTCCCGGCGGGTCCGCGGCGAAAACCTTGGCCCGGATGAGCGAGCGGCATCTGGTCGAACTGCAAAACGGCGAGGCGCAACTTACGCCAGTGGGCAGCCAACGCGCTCGAGGCGTCGTACGCCGGCATCGGCTGGCCGAACGCCTCTTCAAGGACACTTTTTCCGCTGACGACACCGAGGCCCACACGCAAGCATGCAGGTTCGAACACATCATCAGTCCCGAACTCGATCAGCGCATCTGCACGTTCCTCGGCCATCCGAAGACTTGCCCGCACGGCAATCCCATTCCGCCGGGCGATTGCTGCAACGGAAAACCGAAGAGCTGACAGCCTTCAGATTCCCTCATGCCAATCCCACTCGATCCGCGAAAGAAGCCGTCCGACGTGAAGGTACACGTGAAGAGCGGCGCGGGCGTCGATATTACCTGGGCCGACGGCCACGCCAGCCACTACGATTTTGCGTATTTGCGCCAGGAGTGTCCCTGCGCCACCTGTAACGACGAGCGCGGGAAAAAAGAAGCCTTTGCCTCCGCCGCGCTCGGAGCTGCCTCATTCCCCGCGCTACCGATGTTTAAACCTAAGCTGCGCGCTCAGGCCGCCACCGTTGTCGGCAACTACGCCGTGCAAATCAGCTTCTCGGATGGCCACGCGACGGGCATCTACAGCTACGAGCACCTGCGCAGCATCTGCCCTTGCGCCGAATGCGCCAAGGCGTTCCGCATGGGCGCTTCGTAAACCGATTTCGTCTCAACAAAATCGTTTCACCCTTAACAAAAAGGGCCGTTCGGCTAGACTTCGCGGGGGAAAAGTGGGAGCATTTTAACCCGCTGATCGAGATCACCCGTACATGAGCAGCTCTTCCAATCCCCCTGCTGCCGCAGGCAGCCGGGGCAACGGCATTCCGCGCGTCATCATTGCCACGACCGCGCTCCTCACCTTTATTTCGTTCTGGCGCGCAGCGGCCATCGTCTTAAACGACCTGGCATCCTCGGCCTATTACGCGGGCGGCGAGGCGGAAGGCTACATCGGCAAAACCGCGCCGTGGTTCATCCTGGCCATCATGTTGTTCTCGTACGCGGTGCGCGCCGTGTACGTCGAGAGCTGCAGCATGTTCGTGCGCGGCGGCGTGTACCGCGCCGTGAAACAGTCGCTCGGAGGGACTCTCGCAAAATTCAGCGTTTCCGCGCTGATGTTCGACTACATCCTCACCGGGCCTATCAGCGGCGTCGCGGCGGGTCAGTATCTAGCCGGGCTGATCAGCGAGCTGCTGCAATACACGCATCTTGGCAATCCTCTCACCCCGTACGAAGTGAATTTCATTGCGGCGAGTTTTGCGATTCTCGTGACCGTCTATTTCTGGTGGGAGAACACCAAGGGAATTCCGGAGTCGAGCGACAAAGCGTTGATCATCATGAAGCTGGTGACCGTGATGGTCGTGCTGCTGATCGCCTGGTGTACCTACACGGCGATCCTGCGACACTCGGCTCTCCCACCCTGGCCGCATGTGCGTAATCTCAAACTAAACGCCGGAGCGCTTGGCTGGCTTGCAGGAAGCCCTCTTCCGCACATGTTTGGCATCATCGCCATTTTTATCGGGTTGGGGCATTCGGTTCTGGCGATGAGCGGGGAAGAATCTCTGGCGCAGGTCTACCGCGAAATTGAACATCCCAAGCTGCCGAACCTGAAAAAGGCCGGGCTGGTCATCTTCATCTACAGCTTGGTCTTCACTTCTTTGGTGTCGTTCTTCGCGGTGATGATCATTCCCGACGGCGTGCGGCAGAATTACCTCGAGAACCTTATCGGTGGGCTGGCTATGAGCCTGCACGGGCCGCTGGTTGCCCGCCTGATCTTTCACGTTTTCGTCGTGGTGGTGGGCACGCTGATCCTGGCTGGAGCGGTCAATACCGCCATCGTCGGCTCAAACGGTGTGCTCAACCGCGTTTCCGAGGACGGCGTTCTTAGCTCGTGGTTCCGGCAGCCGCATCCGAGATTTGGCACCAGCTACCGCATCATCAACATCATCGTCGGGCTGCAAATTGTGACCATCTTCATCAGCCGCGGCGATGTCACTTTTCTGGCGAACCTTTACGCGTTCGGCGTCATCTGGAGCTTCACGATGAATGGCCTGGCCGTGCTCGTGCTGCGCTACACGCAGCCGGGCCAGCGCGAATTCCAGGTGCCATTTAATTTTTATATTCGCGGCGTGCAAATTCCCGTTGGTCTCGGATTGATCACTCTGACGCTCTTTCTGATCGCCGTAACCAATCTTTTCACCAAACCTGTGGCGACCATGGCGGGCGGCGCGTTTTCCATTTTGCTTTTTGTTGTATTTACGATTTCCGAGCACCGCACGCACAAGAACAGCTCTTCTCAGATGGAGATGGATCAATTCAATCTGGATTTGGAGTCCGAGCTTACGCCCGAGGCCGTGGGCGCGCGCCCCGGAAACATTCTCGTGCCGGTCAGCAACCACTTCAATCTCTATCACCTGGGCAACGTGCTGGACCGCATCAAACCGGGACGGCGCGATGTGGTTGTGTTGCATGTCCGCCTGTTGCGCCGCTCCGCTTCCGGGGAAAACGAGCTGGACGCCGATCAGCTCTTCGGCAGCATCGAGCAGCATCTGTTTTCGCAGGCGCTTTCCATGGCCGAAAAGCGCGGCAAGTCGATCCGGCTCGCGGTGGTTGCGTCGAACGATCTTTGGGAAGGCATCCTGCGCGCGGGAGCCTCGCTGCAATCCAGCACGATCGTGATTGGGCGCTCGGCGAAGGACAACACCGAGGAGCAGGCACGGCAGATCGGCGACGCGTGGGAGAAACTCGGCGACATCAAACCCCAATTCAACCTCGAAATTCATTTGCCGAACGGCGACAAGATTTACAAGGTCCTCGGGCCTCACGCGCCGAACCTGACTGCCAACGAAGTCAATCTCTTGCACCGGCTGTGGCTGCGCTTTAGCGACGTCCTCGCGCCGCAGGAGCTGCATCATCACGACGTGGTGCACTTCGCGCTTGAGGAAGTCCAGAAAGAGATCGAGGAAGGGCAGGAAGATTCCGTCGTGAAGCGGCTGCGGGCGCACATCGAAGCAAACCAAACGAAGAAACCGCCATCCTCTTGAAGCGGGCGTCTTCGGGTAGGAAATTCTAAGTCGATAGCTAAGATTGGTCCTACGCCAGCTGCGCTGTGCAGTGGCCGCAGCGTTTTGCCTGGATGGGAATGCTCATGGCGCACTGTGGACAATCCTTCGTCGTGGGCGCTGCAGGCTTCTTTGTCCAGCGATTCACCGAACGCACGAGAAGAAATACGGCGAACGCGACAATCAGAAAGTTGATCACGTTGTTTATAAACACGCCGTAGTTCAGTGTCGCGACACCAGCCTTTTTCGCTAGCTCAATTGTGTCGTAGTGTGCGGACGAGAGACTGATGAACCGGTTCGAGAAATCGACGGGTCCAACGAGCCTCCCGAGGGGGGGCATCATGACGTCATTGACGAAGGATGTGACGATCTTTCCGAATGCGGCGCCGATGATGATGCCGACGGCCATATCCAGCACGTTTCCGCGCATGGCAAATTCTTTGAATTCTTTTAGCATGTTCGTCTCCTTTTATTTGGGGTGGGCCAAACGATCGCCTCTGCGCGAATGCAGAAGCAGAGAGGGCCGTTCGTTGCGCGGATTATATCTGAATCGGCGAGAAAGTTTGGAACGGAAACGTGCGGCGGAGCATCAGCGCGGGCGAAAAACAAGCGCGGCACCGATGACTCCGCGCAGGCACATCAATACGCCGGCGGTGGCCAGTAGCGGCGCGACCCACTCAAACGGCACTCGAGAAATGGCCAGCATCACCGCGCCAAGAAGCGTTAGCGAAAGCCCGCGCGTCCAGTTTTCCCAGCGCGACCACCATCTCTTGGGTCCGTAGAGTGCACGCAGTCCCCAAAGGATGAGCGCACCGCTGAGGATAAACCAGGATGGCTTGTGGCGCTCGACGGAGATGCGCCCCGACAGTGCCAGCCAAATCACAAGCGCACCCAGTAGCACGAAGATCACTTCGATCATAAGCCGCAGAATGCGCTCAGGTGTCAGCATCGTCAGCCGGCGCGATTAAGGGACGCGCTCGATGCGCACTTTCTGCATAGTTACCGGCGTCTTTGGCCGGTCGCTCGAATCGCGCGGCAGGTTGGAAATTTTATTGGCCACATCCTGGCCCTCGACCACCTCGCCAAAAATAGTGTGCTTGTTATCGAGCCACGGCGTTGCGGCCACGGTGATAAAAAACTGGCTCCCGTTCGTGCCGGGTCCGGCATTGGCCATGGAAAGCTTGCCGGCTTTCGAATGGTTCAAGGTAGGATGAAATTCGTCGGCGAACCTGTACCCTGGGCCGCCGCGGCCCGTGCCCTGCGGGCAGCCGCCTTGAATCATGAACTGCGGAATCACACGATGAAAGCCCAACCCGTCGTAAAAATTCTTCTTCAGCTTTTTGCCGGTGCTTTCGTCGGTAAATTCCTTGGTGCCCTCGGCTAAGCCGATGAAATTCTCGACGGTTTTGGGCGCTTCCTTTTCGAGAAGCTTCACTACGATATTCCCCTGCGAAGTTTCGAAAATCGCGTAGGTTCCTGATGGTCTGCTCATGTACTCTCCTCGTGTACTAAATTATCCTACACGAGCCGCAGCACACCGCGCCAGTTTGCCAGCAACTAGGCAATGGTTCCGCAACCAGAGCTAAGAAATCAACTAGGCCGTTCCAAATTAAGCAAGTTAGGTGAAATTGACGAGGTCTACCAGCTTCGCGGTGCTGTGGGAGGAGCGAATCCGCCTCTGCGGCTCGTCCCTGGCAGTGGGGGAGAGACGCCTCTGGCGATGTGGGGCGAGCGGCTGTGAAAAGAAATGCCCATCAACGACGAGTGGCGGTTATGGGGAGGGACCCTCGAAGAAGCGACCCGCCTCAGCGTAGAGCTCCGCAGCGATCAGGTGCATCCAGAACCCCTGTGGTTTGCGCATCCGGATTTGCGGCTTTAGGTTCAGAAGTAAAAACGCGTGATAAAGGTTATAGGCGAGCATGGTCATCAGTAAGAAAGCCTGGATGGCCTGGGCGTCGTGTTTGTAGACATGATCGGCGTGCCAACCCTGAACCAACTCTTTAAATCCGTGGTTTTCGATGTCCCAGCGCTGGTGCCCGAGCTGCACCGCCCACTCCGTGCGCAGCTGCGCGGTCGGCAAGGTCGTCACCCAGATCCAGTCACTGGTCTGCTGCTCCACCTCTTTCGTCAGTTGACGACGTACCGCATAGGTTTCCTCCGAACGGATGACCCGTACATGTGTTTGCACCTGAGGCCAAGAACGCAAATCAGAAAAATCCCACCATCGACACGAACGGGTTCGATAACAACCCGGGCGTGACGGTGTCAGCGCCATCAGACCGTGCACGTCTTGATAGAGATCGCGGCGCTCCTCTTTGAGCACCACCAAAACATGTTTGCCAGCGGCCAACAGAAAATTAAAGAAGGGGGCCTTGGCGTAAAGAGCGTCAGCCAGCACTAGGTCGAAGGCTCGGGGATAATCCACCAGAACCCGTTCTAGCAATCGCAAGGCGGTGGCGACTTCATCCTCTCCAGGCCGTTGCGGTTCGGCATCCAGCAACAAGCGCAGAGGCGCGTGCCCCGGCGGGGACCCGGGGAGCAGCATCAGCGTGACGTGGCGATGATAGTACTGGATCTGATCGCCCGGCGCGCCATGGATGGTCCTCTGCAAACAACCTGAGCAGTGGCGCCGATAACTGGCGTGACTCTCATGGCCATCCAGCACCGCCACATCATGCCCGAGATTGAGAGGGAGCGCTTTGTTGCGCTTTAGCCGCTCGTAAACCTGGTGCAGGCCCTGGCGCAGATCGGCAGCCCTGAGCTGGGCGTGAATACGTCCAATGGTATCGATACTGCACAAGGACTGGCCCAGCCAGCGTGGCCAGAAACGAGCCCCAGAAACGGTCTCTACCGCATGGAGGCTTCCCAGTTGCGCCCAGAACATGACCAGGGTGGTTTTCAGTCCCACCCTCGTGGGAATGCGCGGCGCAAGCCGCCGATCGGCGACGTTCTTCAGAAGGCTATCCGTTAAGCCGAAGATCTTCTCCGCGTAACCGATCAGCCGACGCAGGATCGCGCACCTCTTGTTATCGTGCCTTGTCTTTCCGCAATTGTTTCCATTCCAGTTCAGAAATCTCTTCGATGAGTTCTTGCATGCGCTGGTAGTTGTGTACCGCCTCTCGAACCCGATCTTCCCAGGCCCGGGGAATAGCCAGCTGACGCAACTTCCCTCCGTGGCTCTGCACCAGATACAAGGAGGCGTGAAGTTGGCCCCGCACACAACGACAATTAGGCTTGCCGCACTGGCGACTGCGCACGGAAAGGGTTCCGCGTAAAAACAAAGCTTGATGGACTAACTGGGACAGGCGAGAGCGGAAATTACGTTGCGGGGCGGAGGGATGGGGCATACAAGGGCCTCCTTGTCTGATATATATTTATTATCTCAGATCAGCACCGATGTCAAGCATCAAAATCGAATGCGAATTTGCTCAGGAGTCAGGATGAGGTCAAAACAGGAACGGAATCAAATAATTACGGGCGAGGAAAAAGGTCGGTTGCGGAATCACTGGCAACTAGGCGGATAATTGCAATCTGTCCGATGAGCGTTTGCCGGCCGAGAATCGCAAGCGTACATAGTCGGCGGTCCATTTGCCTGCCGCATCACAGAGTTGCGGTCGAAGCGATTCCTGCACTTCTGCGATATAAGAAGGTCTCTCCCCGGAGGAGAGTTTGGCGGTGAAACTCTCGGCAAATGTTTCAAGCCAGCCCGTCAGGTCGCCCGGCAAGGGAGTCGGGCGAGGTATCAATGCGATATAGGTAATGCCAAAGCCATTTTTCTCTAGCCGGGCTGAGTAGTCTTCGACGGTCGGAAAATACCATGGACTTGCCCCTTCACCGTCGCCCCCGCGTCGATCGAGCGCATCCACGAGCGCTTTCTTGATTTTCGCACAACAGCCGTGCCCTCCAAGTTCCGCTACGAAGCGCCCGTCCGGCCGCAGTGCGCGCCGAGCACCGGAGATCACGGCGTCCGGATTTCGCATCCAGTGGAGAGCCGCATTGCTGAAGACGGCATCGAACTCGTTCTCAAAATTCAGATGCTCGCCGTCCATCACGCGACAGTCCAGACCAAGTTTGCACGCAGCCGAAACCTGCTCCGCGCTCCCGTCCACTCCAATCACTTCACAACCCATGGCCGAGAGTTTCAGAGTTAGTGCACCGTCTCCGCATCCTAGGTCCAGGATGCGCTCACCCTGTCTCGCACCGAGTAACTCAACAACTGGCATACCCAAGTCCGCAACGAAACGCGCGTTGAGAGCGTATCGCTCGGGATTCCATGTTTGAGAGTTTGCCATTAAACGAGCCCGCGCGCTTGAACTGCCGCGTGTTACCAGTTCTTTGCTTTCCGAAGTTCCGTGATGTGCGCCGTGTGGTGTTGCCCATGCCATGCGTAGAGAAAGAGCAGCCAGTCCACGGCCCGCTCGCCGTGCTCCGGATGCACCAGGATGCGCGAAAAATGCTCGGGTCTAAGTGAGCGCCAGAGCCGGTCCCAGCGCGCGTGCACGGAATCGAGAAGTGTCTGCGAACTTTCGATGGGCGCTGATTTCGAATCCGCCAGTTCGGCCCAGGCTGCTTCGTTGTACGACTTGATCGTCGGCTTATCTTCCGTGAGGGCCAGCTTCAACCTGACAAACGCATTCAAATGGCTATCGGGAACGTGGTGGATCACCTGGCGCACGGTCCATCCGCCCTCGCGATACGGCGTATCGAGCTGTGCGTCATTCAGGCCTTTCACTGCCGCACGCAATTTGGCAGGCGTTGAGGCGATCTCCTCGATGGCCGCTTGTCGCGTCTCGGGTGTTATTTGCGTGGGCATCGCGAATTTTCCGATCGGATAGCGGGGATCCATTTGCTCATTCTCCTCTAGCAGCTGCTGCACTCGATTCTGACTATAGCGGGGGCCTTGCGCGGTGGTCAACGCGCCTCGGAAAAGATGCTTCTCCAATTTGGACGCTTCCTGGTCCTTTTCACCGAGGCCGGGATGTTACAATAACGAACTTCGAGCTGTATCACGGCCCGAACTCTCGATCGTATCGGAGCATTGAATCGAAAACGCGCACTGCCGAATCTAATGGTACGGAGAAATCGGAATGCAAAATGTCGTGATTATCGGCAGCGGCTGCGCCGGGCTTACCGCCGCAATCTACGCTGCGCGCGCCAATCTGAAGCCATTGGTGATTGACGGCCATGAGCAAGGCGGCCAGCTTTCCCTCACCACGCACGTCGAAAACTATCCCGGCTTCCCCGACGGCATCATGGGGCCGGAACTCATCGAAAATATGCGCAAGCAGGCCGGGAGATTCGGCGCAGAGTTCAAAGCGGGCGCCGTGAACGAAGTGGATCTCACGCAGCGTCCCTTCAAGATTACCGCGGGCAAAGACACTTACGAAACGAGAGCACTGATCGTCGCGGCCGGGGCTTCGGCCCGCTTGCTTGGCCTAAAGGGTGAAAAGGAACTCATCGGTCGCGGTCTCTCGACTTGCGCGACGTGCGACGGCTATTTTTTCCGCGAAAAAGCTATTGCCGTCGTCGGCGGCGGAGATTCCGCGATGGAGGAGGCCAACTTCCTAACGCGTTACGCCAACAAACTTTACTTAATTCATCGCCGCAATGAATTTCGTGCCTCGAAGATTATGATTGACCGCGCCAAGGCGAATCCCAAGGTTGAGTTCCTTACGCCGTTCGTCGTCGAGGAGATTCTCTCGCCGCAAGGCCACGTCGAAGGCGCGCGCCTCCGCAACCTGCAAAACAAGGAGACGCGCGAAATCGCGGTGCACGGGATATTCGTCGCCATCGGCCATGATCCGAACTCGACCGTCTTCAAGGGCAAGCTGGAAATGGACTCCAACGGCTACCTCATCGCCAAACACGGCAGTCTGACCAACGTTCCCGGCGTGTTCGTCGCTGGCGACGTGCAAGACCACCGTTACCGCCAGGCCGTCACCGCCGCGGGCTCCGGCTGCATGGCCGCCCTGGATGCGGAAAAGTTCCTGGAAGAGCACAAGGACTAGCACTCTGGTTTTACACCACGGGAATCACGGGCATAATCATAGTCCATGCTTCGCGCGACGCTTCTCAAGCTTTCCGAGAGTCCCCGCTTCGCCAAATGGGTCACTTCCAACGGCACCACGCGCCGCATGGCGCGCCGTTTTGTCGCCGGCGAAACGCTCGACGAAGCCATCGAAGCCGCCCGCGCCTGCAACAACGCCGGAATGCTCGTCAGCCTGGATTACCTAGGCGAAAACTGCACGAATACCTCCCACGCCCAGCGCTCTCGAGACACTTATCTGCAAATCTTCGAACGCATCCACCAGGAAAATCTCCACGCCAACGTCTCCTGCAAGCTGACCCAGCTCGGCCTCGACCTCAACATCGATTTCTGCCAGGGTTTGGTCGTGTCCATCGTGGAGTATGCTGCGCGGTACGACAATTTTCTGCGCGTTGACATGGAAGGGGCGGCATACACGGAACGCACTCTCGAGCTCGTAAAGGGCGTGCGCGCTCGGAATCCCGCCATTGGCACGGTGATCCAGTCCTATCTTTATCGCAGCGAAACGGACATCCAGAGCCTGCTCTCTTATGGCTGTCGCATCCGCCTTTGCAAAGGCGCTTATAAGGAGTTGCCGGACGTCGCCTATCCCCGCAAACGCGACGTCGATTTCAATTATGTCCGTTTGATGAAGATTCTCTTGCCCAGCGGTTTCTACCACGGTATCGCCACGCACGATCCGCGCATGATCGCGGAAACCATTCGCTGGGCCGCCGCCAAGCAGATTACCAAGGATGATTTCGAGTTTCAGATGCTATACGGAGTGCGGACGGACTTGCAGCGTCTCCTCGTAAGGGACGGCTACCGCTTGCGTGTTTATATTCCCTTTGGCAACGACTGGTTCCCGTATTTCATGCGCCGCCTCGCCGAGCGTCCCGCCAATCTGGGCTTCCTGATTCGCAATTTTTTCCGCTCCTGATCCTCATCGGCACTATTGTTTCCGACAAACCGTCACGCCATCGCGCAGCGGAATCAGCACCGGATAGAGTTCCTTCGAGGCGTACACCAACCGGTTGAATTCTTGTATTCCTAGCGTATCAGCATCCTCCGGAGCCGCTGGCCGCGCCGCCTTCCCCGACCACAGTGTGTTGTCCGAAACCAGCAATCCTCCGCGTCGAAGCTTCGGCAACGCCGCGCGCAAGGCATCAGGATATTGGTGCTTGTTCACATCATTAAAGATCAGGTCGAACTTACCTGGTGCTTTCTTCACCTGCTCAAGCGCGTCGCCCACGCTCACTTGAATGCGCTTCGCCACTCCCGCCCGGCGAAAATACTCCCGCGCGCGTTGCGCGTTCGCCGGATCGCCATCGGTGTAATAGACTTTTGCTCTCGGTCCGGCCGCCCTCGCCAGCCAAATCGTCGAATAACCGATCGCCGACCCCATCTCGAAAATACGCTTCGCTCCGGAAATTTGAACAAGCAAGGCAAGCAATCGCGCCACCGCCGGTCCAATGATCGGCACGCGATGCTCGGCGGCATAACCTTCCATCTCGTTGACGACGGCGTCCCGCTCCGGCAACAGCGCATAGAGATACTCCTCAACGTCATCCTGAATGTAGCCGCTACGCAAGTTCTCGCTTCGAATCACAAGCTTTCTCCAGGCTGGATCGCATGAATTTCCAGTCCAGCAATGTCCTTCGTTTCTTGCCGGAAAGCGTCCACGGTTCCCGTCAGCATCGGAAAAGTCGCGTAATGCATGGGAATAACATGTGCTTCACGTTCAGGAGCCGAATAGCATAGGCCGCTTCCCGCGGCCCCATTGTGAAAAGGTCGCCGATCGGCAGCAGCGCCACGTCCGGCTTATAAAGCTCGCCGATCAATCTCATATCTCCAAACAGGGCCGTATCTCCCGCGTGATAAATCGTGAATCCCCCCGGCAATCGAATCACGAGTCCCGCCGGTTCCCCC
Source organism: uncultured Acidobacteriota bacterium (assembly GCA_963767755.1). Classification (GTDB taxonomy): domain Bacteria; phylum Acidobacteriota; class Terriglobia; order Acidiferrales; family UBA7541; genus Acidiferrum. Next base: position 14,583 of record CAVYFO010000021.1, read on the forward strand.
GCGTAGAGCACCACGCCATTATCTTCAATGGAGTTCGAATGGAATGCATGGGTCATCGTCACTTCGAACTCGCCTACTTTTTGCGTTCCGCCTTTGCCCATCGGACAAATCTGGCTCTCAAATCCCTTGCCAGCAACCCATAAGCAAGTCTCGAAGATGGCCACGATTTTGGGCCGGTGCTGTTTCGCGAGCGCAAGCAGGTCGCCCAGGTGGTCCCCGTGAGCGTGAGAGAGAAAAACCACGTCCAGTCGCGCCACATTTTTCAGCGCCGCCGGGCATCGCGGATTCGTCGTCACCCACGGATCAATCAGTGCGACTTGCCCGGAAGGTGTCGTCAGCGAAAACGTGCTGTGTCCAAAGTAGGTGATTTTGTTGCCCTTCGTATCGAGCATCGCCTCTCCCCAGTCGTTCTTTAACTGTCTGATCCGAACTATTAGTTTCCTGTTGGCGCTACGCTGCTGCTGCCGGCCAGCAGCCCGCGGATTGCTTCTTCGTATTGCGCACGGCCTTTCTCGCCGAGAAAATGAGTGACCTGCCGTCCATCTTTCGCGTAGAAAATCGAAACGGGCATCGATCCGGTCCACCCCGGAAGCACGGACTCCCGAAATGCGGCCTCATCCCCAGGTATTTTCCGGTAATTCGGAAAAACCGGTTTGTACCGCGCCAGAAATCGCCGCATTAAAATCAAATCGCCGTCGTCATCCATGCTCACGCCCACGACCTGCAATCCTTGCGGCCCATACTGCTTCGCCAGTTCGTTCAGCATCGGGTATTCGTCGCGGCAGGGCTCGCACCACGTCGCCCAAAAATTCACCAACAGCGCCTTCCCTCGATACTGCTCAAGAATCTTTTGGAACCCTTGCGCGTCGATCATCTTGGGGTCGTGCGGTTCCCTGGCTTGCGGCCTGGCGAGCGCCGCAAACGCTACCCCCGATGGCAATCAACAGCAGCGATCCAATCGCAGTTCGCACTCTCATCGATCCACCTTCCCTAACCATTCTATCCGCATGCGCTCAGGTTGAGAATCCTCTCCTCGCACAGTACAATCATTTCCGTCGCTTGTTGGCCCCGCCAGCGGCGTGGTATAAGCAATTTTCGCCGGTCGCGCTCCATATCGGGAAGCTCCACCGGCAAGCTGTCTTCTCAAAGGAGATTTGAATGGCGTACGTAATCGCTGAGCCCTGCATCGGCACAAAAGACACCGCCTGCGTGGATGTGTGTCCCGTCGATTGCATCCATCCCCGAAAGGATGAGCCGGATTTTGAGAAGCACACGCAGCTCTATATTAATCCGACGGAGTGCATCGATTGCGGCGCGTGCGTCCCGGTCTGCCCCGTAACAGCCATCTTCGCTCTCGAAGACCTTCCGGAAAAGTGGAGCAGCTTTACGCCGGTCAACGCGGAGTTTTACACTCCCAAATAACGCAACCCCTGTTTGTTTTCTTTGGATGTTTCAGGCCCCGCGGCACGCTTCGGCGTGCCGTTCTATTTGACGCCGCTTTCGAGCCGCGCCGTCTCCGCGCGCCGTGCGCCTCCGCTTAACGTCCGTCTGCGCACTTCTTCAAACGTAGTCGCAAACAAAATCTTCTCCACCGCTCCCTGAACGTCCTTCCAAATTTGCTTCAAACCGCAACTCTCTCCCTCCACGCACACCCCGCCCATGGCCTCGTTGTGCACGCAGCTGGACTCCGCAAACGCGCCATCGACCACTCGCAGCACCGCGCCCACCGATATTTCCTGGGGCGATCGCGCCAGCGTGTACCCGCCGCGCACGCCACGCCGGCTCTCCAATATCCCGCCTCGCTTCAATTCCAGAAGAATTTGCTCCAGGTATTTCAGCGGAATGTGGTGCCGCTGCGCGATTTCGTGGATGGTCACGACTTCTGGGTATTGCAAGCTCAAATGCAACACCGCTTGTGTCGCGTATTCGCCTTTTGCTGTGACTCGCATCGTGTATTCTATTCCTTGGCTAGCCTTTCATACGCGCGAAACAGTGTCAATCTCCCACACCCGCTGGGCCGCTCAGTCCGGCTGCACGTATTTCAACAAAGTGCGCCTTTCGCGCGCGCTTCTCGTCACCTGAATCGCAAATCTTGCGTCACACGGTATGATGTTTGAGAGAAAGATTGTCCCCATGACAGACCGCTTCCATCTCGTCCTGCTCATGCATGCCCATCAGCCCTGCGGCAATTTCGGTCATGTACTCGAAAAAGCCTATAAGGATTCCTATTCGCCTTTCATCGAGCTCCTCGAAAAGCATCCCGGAATCCACATGGGTCTGCACTATTCCGGCCCATTGCTCACCTGGATCGAGGAACATCGCCCCGAGTATTTCGCCCGGCTTAGAGCGCTCGTCAGCGCTGCCCAAATCGAACTAGTCGGCGGCGGCTTTTACGAACCGATCCTGGTCTCCATCCCTCCCGCGGATCAGCGCGAACAGATTACGCGCCTCGCCGGTTACCTTGAACAACGCTTCGGGCGTCGTCCGACGGGCGCTTGGATCGCCGAGCGCGTTTGGGAACCGCAACTTCCTTCTGCTCTCTCCGCCGCCGGCGTCAGCTACACTCTTGTCGACGACATCCATTTCCTCTCTGCCGGCTTTGAACCGCAGGAGCTCTTTGGCGCGTACATCGCCGAAGACCGTGGCCAAAGCGTCTGGCTCTTTCCAGGCCAGAAAGCGCTCCGCTATTTCATCCCGTTCGGCAAAGTCGAGGAGGTTATCACCTACCTGCGCGACGCTTCGGCCCTGCATCCGGGTGGCATGGCCGCGATGGGTGATGATATGGAAAAGTTTGGTGTCTGGCCCGGCACCAACGTCCATTGCTACAAGGACGGCTGGCTGGAGAAGTTCTTCGCCACGCTCGAGGAAAATTCTTCCTGGCTGCGCGTTTCGACGCCTGGTGAATACCTGACCGATCACTCGCCACTGGGCCGCGCCGATCTTCCCACCGCCTCCTACAGCGAAATGATGGAATGGGTTCTGCCGACGCGTGTCCGCCAGCGCTACCATGCCGTCCAGCAAGAGTTCGGCGCGCGTCCGGAAGTCCTCTCCTTCCTTCGCGGCGGTTCCTGGCGCGGCTTTTTCAGAAAATATCCCGAATCGAATTTGCTCAACAAAAAGATGCTGCGTGTTTCCGCCCGTATCGCCGCGGTTCCCGCGCGCCATAACAATTCGGCCGCTTCCAGCGAGATGGCCGAGGCGCGCGATCTGCTCCTGCGCGCGCAATGCAACGATGCCTATTGGCACGGCATTTTCGGCGGCCTGTACGCTCCGCATCTCCGCACCGAACTCTGGCGCAATCTTGTCCGCGCCGAAGCCATCGCCGACCGCCAAACTTCTGGCGCGCTCGTTCCGCGCGTCGAACTCCTGGATTACGACGCCGACGGCGCCCACGAACATCTCTTCACCGCTCTCGAGTACCAGGCTTTGCTCAAGCCCACCGACGGTGGAACTCTTGCCGCCTTCGATTTCCGTCCCGCTGCTGCAACGCTGATTAATTCCATCCAGCGCAGGCCGGAGGCCTACCACGCCCGCCTGCGCGAGGCAGCCAAAACCGCCATCCCCGGCAGCGTCGCTTCCATTCACGAACAAACTCTCGTCAAAGAGCCCGGCCTGGAGCGTTTTCTCCGCTACGATCGCTGGTCCCGCCACGCCTTCCGCGTCTTACTCTTCGACCCCGCGCGCACGCAAGCCGAATACGAAACACTCGAGTTGCAAGAAGATCCCGGATTCGCCGGTGGCCCTTTTCACGTCAAATCTTCTTCCGCTAATGACGCTCAATTGATTCGCGAAGACGAACTGAAGTCCGCAGCGAAAGGTCAAACCGCCGGGCCGACGCTCTCTCTGGCCAAGCGCTTTACTTTTGGGCCCGCCCCGCAAGGCTGTGAAATCGGCTGCGAAATCGGCTTAAAACTCAAAGGTCCTCTCGCAAAACCAATCGCCGTAGGCATCGAATCCATCCTCAATTTCCTCGCTCCTGCCGAGCCCGACCGTTTTTTCGAAACCCCCAAAGGCCGTCAAAATCTTCGCTTCAGCGGAGTACTGCCCGGCCCGCTCCTCCGCATGGAAGACGGCTGGCAACGCGTCCGCGTCGCGCTTCACGCTCCCGGCGCGAAAGAATTTTGGATTGCTCCCATCGAAACAGTTTCCGAATCCGAGGAAGGTTTCGAACGCGTCTATCAGGGCTCCCAAATCCTAGCTGTATGGCATCCACCGCTGGCGGCGCAAGAGCCTTGGTTCGCGCGCCTCGTCTGGCGCGTTGAGGCTTTCTAGCGCTCCACGCCTGATTGAGAATCGAGTCCGAAGTAAGGAACTCACGTCCTCTAGCGCTGAACGACATCGGGCGCGGGAGTTGCTCTAACCGCATCCGAATTGCGCGAGCTAGGTGGGCATCCGAACTTGAACGTTAGACTCTGGGTATGAGTCCAGCGCGCCGCCTGAACGCACACCTCAAGACGGTTTTGCTAAAGCTTGTTTTTCTAGCTCTGGTCCTTCAATGCTGTTCGTTAACGTTATTGGCCGCGAAGGCTGCGTCGGGGTGGTTTTCGCCACACTGCGATGGAGCCTGCTTTTATCTAACTAACGTGGATGGCATGCCTGCGGGGCAGTAACTCATTTTGAGCATTCGCCAATACGCTCTTCCTTGGTGGAACTATAGCCCGCGAGAGGTATGGGAAGACGTGTCTGCGGAGCGATGTTTCTCCGGTGGAAAATGTGAACTAGCCACGCACGCTAGAATCTGGTTGGATAAAGGGAACCCAACCGACAAACGGGTTTCAGGAAAATACGATGCGAATTTCGGCGGGCAGTACCTGGAGGGAAATTTTCTCGTCAAATATCGAAAGGAAAAGACCGCCTGGCTTTGCGAATGATGGCCTCCGCGCTATTCTGCTATGAGCAAATTTTGCGCGAACGGCCACTCCTCATCCACCCATCGTGCTTCGCAACGGAATCCCGTCCGCTCTGCCATCTCTGTCGCTTCGCCAAGCCGGTATTTGTGTGAACTTTCCGTCCAGATCGTTTCGTCTTCATCCAGCGAGAGGCGAAGCCCAGACGCCGGAATTTCCACGCGCTGCCGGCAAGTCGAGCGCAAGTGCATTTCGATGCGCCTTTCGCTCGCGTTCCAGCGTGCCTCGTGGCGGAAGCAGCCGAGATCGAAGTCCGCGCCCAGTTCCCGGTTGATTCTCGCCAGCAAATTCAAATTGAACGCTGCCGTCACGCCGGCCGGGTCGTCATAAGCCAGCAACTGGTCTGCAACACTCTTCTCCAGATCCGTGCCCAGCAGCAGCGCATCGCCCTTGCGCAGTATTCCGCGCACACTCCCGAGGAACTCTTCCCCCGCGTCGCGGTCGAAATTTCCGATCGTGCTTCCCAGAAAGAGCACCAGCAAATGGTCGCCGTTGGAGCGTCCCTCCGCGACTCTCTCCAGCCCTTCCAGATACGGCTGTTCGTACCCCACGATGCTCACCAGGTCGATCTGCCCCAGTTCCTTCTCGCAAGCCGCCAACGCCGAAGGCGAAATTTCGATAGGGAAGTAATACGTTTTCCCGCGCCGCGAAAGCGCTTCCAGAATCCATCGAGTCTTTTTGCCGCTTCCGCTGCCGAGCTCCGCGACATGCACCGGCGATGGCAGCAATCCGACGATCTCGCGCGCATGCTTCTCCAGCAGGCGCGCATCCGCCCGCGTCAGCCCATACTCCGGCAGCACGCTGATCGTTTCAAAGAGCGCCGAGCCCACCTCATCGTACAAATATTTCGATGGCAACTCCCTTTGCCCGCTCTTTGTCAATCCTTCGCGTACGTCGGCTGCGAATTCGGACACATGTCTCTGCGGAAGGGTTCGCGTCAGCATGTCGGCTCCCAGGGCCTGAATTTGTCTTGCGAGTGCTAGTCTTCCACGCAACGGAATGTCGCGTAGACGTACGGATAGTGCGGCTGAAACCAGTTCCGGAAGGATCGCCGTAACATGCACGCGGCCGTTCGCGGCGACCCTCCCTTCATCACATAGTGTTTGCCATCGAAGAAATTCGCGGAATATCCCGGATAAAAGGGCATTGGCGCAAATCCAGGGAAAGGCGCGAATTGCGTCCGCGTCCACTCCCACCCGTTGCCCACCAAATCGTGTACCCCGAATGCGCTTGCCCCCGCTGGAAAAGCCCCCACCGGGCACGGATCCCAATGCCGAAAATCAAAATTGCCATGGCGCGCGTTCGGCCGTTCTTCTCCCCAGGGATAACTCCGTTCGCCGCCCTCGTGCGTCCCAAACGCCGCTCGGTGAAATTGCGCTTCGCTCGGCAGCGCGCGCCCCAGCCATTTCGCGTAGGCCGTGGCCTCCGCGTGGCTCACATAAGCCGGCCAGTCCAGCGGCAGGCGAATCTCTCCAAACATCGCGCAGTACATCCAAAGATTCCCGTCCCGTTTCCAGAATGCCGGGTGCTGCACTTCTTCTTTTTGTTTCCACTCCCAGGCCTCTTTACTCCACAGAGCGCGGTTCTGGTATCCGCCCGCCTGTATAAATCGCAAAAAGTCCTGGTTCGTTACGTTCCCGCTCTCAATTGCGAATCTCTCGATCTCCACTTCATGCGGATCCAATTCGTTGTCCCAGCCAAACTCATCGCCGTTCTCGTACTTCAGCCCCAGCGTCGCTTTCCCCGCGGGAATTTCTATTAAGCGCGACTTAAACGTCGGCGCGCTGAAGCTTTGTCCAACCGGCCCTCGAATCTTTCTCCGCGCGGGCAGCCGGTGCAGCATGTACGCCAGCGTCTCCGCGTGCATCAACCGGTGCTCGATGGCCACCTCCAGCATCGCCACCAGATAAGGGTGCCCTTCTTCCGGTCGCCCTAGCGCATGCTCAATGGCCGCATCCAACTCGTTTCTCACCCGCCGGTTGTACTGCTCTACTTCCTCGCGCCCTGGCCAATCGTTCGGCCCATCGCTCGGCAATCCCCCTCCCACCGGGTCGATTCCAAACGCAAACAGGTCATCAAACGATCGCTGCGTCCGCCGCAATCCAAAGGCGCGCTCCGCCAGCAAGTTCCAATCAAACGCTTCCACATGTCCTAGGTAAAAAATGATTCGGTGCCGTTCAGGAATGGGCCTGTCGTAGATAGCCTCGTCACGCACAATGCGGAACAACTCATCCGTCTGCGCGCGGGCGTTCAATAGTCTGGTATGGAGGTCGTGACGAATGCGGACAGCTGCGGCTGTAGCTCCCATGGCGTCTTCCCCCTACTTTGGATGCGCCTCGCGCAATAAGGATGCGTCATAATTCGGCGCCAGGAAGGCTAGGTGCATTAAGATGGTCCCTCGCTGCCCTGGGACTGTCAATCGAAATGAATACGAAAACCGAGGATTCTCCCGAGGTATCCATCGAATTTCGCGATGTCAGCTATCGCATAAACGATATTCCTGCCCGCGCCATTGTTTCTGACATTTCTCTAACCATCTCGCGCGGCGAAACCCTCGTCCTCCTCGGCCGTAGCGGCAGCGGCAAAACCACCCTCCTAAAGCTCATCAATCGCATGCTCCTTCCCTCAGCTGGCCAGGTTCTTGTCGAAGGCCGTGCCACCACCGACTCCGATCCGATCCGTTTGCGCCGTGGCATCGGTTACGTCATTCAAGATGCCGGCCTATTTCCGCATTTCACCGTCGCGCAAAACATCGGCCTCATTCCCAATCTGGAAAAATGGGATTCCGCCCGCATCGCCGCACGTGTCGAAGAACTTCTGCGCCTGGTAGGTCTCGATCCCGCCGAGTATTCCAATCGTCATCCCCGCGAACTCTCCGGCGGCCAGCGCCAGCGCGTCGGCGTCGCCCGCGCTCTCGCTGCCGATCCTCCCATCCTTCTCATGGACGAGCCCTTCGGCGCGCTCGATCCCGTCACCCGCGCCGAACTTCAGCGCGAATTCCGCGCCCTCGCTCGCCGCCTAAATAAAACGATCGTCTTCGTCACCCATGACATTCGCGAAGCTCTTCTCCTTGGCCGGCGCATCGCTCTCCTTTGCGAAGGGCAACTAGTCGCCATCTCCTCTCCCCGCGATTTTCTTCGCGACCGCCATCCCGAAGCCAGGGCCTTCTGCGATTGCCTCGATGCATCCGAAGGAGCCTCGCGATGAGCCCATGGCGTTTTTTCTTGGACCATCGCTCCGAAATCCTCAGTGCCACTCTCGACCACATCACTCTCGTCGTCATCGCCATGGCTTTCGCCGTCGCCATCGCCGTCCCCCTCGGCATGCTCATCGTGCAGCATCGCCATCTCCGCACGATCGTCCTTGGCATCGCCAGCATCTTTCAAACCATCCCCAGCCTCGCCCTCTTCGGTTTCCTGATTCCTATCCCCTTCATCGGCGGCATCGGCCGACGCACCGCCATCGTCGCTCTCGTCCTCTACGCTCTTCTTCCCATCCTTCGCAATACCTACGTCGGCCTCACCAACATCGACCCCGCCATCCTCGAGGCCGCCGAAGCCATGGGTATGACCACCACACAAATCCTCCTCCGCGTCCGTTTCCCGCTCGCTCTCAGCGTCATCCTCGCCGGAATTCGCACCGCCACCGTCATCACCATCGGCGTCGCCACCATCGCTGCCGCCATCGGCGCCGGCGGTCTCGGCACCTTCATCTTCCGCGGCGTCGCCATGGTCAGCGACTCCGTAATCCTCGCCGGCGCCATCCCCGCCGCCCTCCTGGCCATCTTCGCAGACCTCCTCCTAGCCCTACTCGAGCGCCGCCTCCGCGTCACCTAAGCATTTTTTGGCGCACACTCTGCCCTCTCCTCGACATCACTTCTTCTCTGTGCTCTCTGTGACCTCTGTGTTAAATTCCCCTTCCAATGTTTGTCCGGGCCTAACATGCGCCGCCCCCTCCTCCGATTCCTTTACCTCCTCTACTTCCTCAACCTCCTTTACTTAGTCACCGCCTGCCGCAAGCCTTCGCCTCCTCATCTCTTCATCGGCTCCAAATTTTTCACCGAGCAAGTCATCCTCGCCGAACTCCTAGCTCAGCATATCGAAGCCCGCACCGGCATCCCCGTCGACCGCAAAACAAATCTCGGCGGCACGCTCCTCGTCCACAAAGCTCTTCTCGCCGGCGATATCGATCTCTACGTCGAGTACACTGGCACTGCCCTCACCGCCGTCCTCAACGAATCTCCCGGCTCCGACACTTCCGCGCAAATCTACAAACGCGTCAAACAGCAATACGCCCAGCGTTTCAACCTCGTCCTCACCGAGCCTCTCGGCTTCGAAAACACCTTCGCCATGGTCGTCCGCGCCACCGACGCGCAATCTTTCCATCTCCGCACCATGTCCGATCTCGTCCCCATCGCTCCCAAGTGGCATGTCGGCGTCGGCTACGAATTCCTCGAGCGCCCGGACGGTTTCCCCGGCTGGAGCCAGCGTTACAACCTCCACTTCGCCACCCCGCCCAACGTCATGGACCTCGGCCTCCTCTATCGCGCCCTAATCGATCATCAGGTCGATATCGTCGCCGGCAATTCCACCGACGGCCTGATCGACTCCCTCCATCTCGTCGCTCTCGAAGACAATCTCCACTATTTCCCGCCCTACGACGCCGTGCCCATCGTCCGCCAATCCGCCCTGGAAAAATTCCCCCAACTCCGCGCCGCCCTCGCCGATCTCTCCGGCAAAATCTCCGCCTCCGAAATGCGTCATCTCAACGCCGAAGTCGACGCTGATCAGCGCGACGTCGCCACTGTCGTCCGCGCCTTCCGCGCCTCAAAAAATCTCTAGCCTGAAAAATTTCCAAACCGTAACCTTTTGCCCCACACGCAGCGTCTAATCATTAGCATTGCAGCATTTCGGCCCGCATCACCAAGCCAGTGGCTTACGAAAGCAACTTTACTAGCGCTCGCGGGTTTTGTAAGTTGTAAGCGTCACTGTTTCGGCCCGAACCAATCAGCAAATTTCCCAGCTCCAGTAATACGGCAGTACAAAAACATTACGGAGGCTCGCATGAAATCACTTCTCGCAGTTCTTGCATTTTTCTTGATCGCTTCGGCTCCTGCTCTCGCGCAAGAAAAAGGCGGGCAGCAGCATCCGGCTCCGCAAGCCAAGGACGTTGGTCACGGATACATTCCGAAGAAAGGCCCTCCTCCAGCTAAGGCTGCTCCGCATGGCGCGCCCCACGAGGCGCCCGCCGAAGCTCCTAAATACAACGACAAGCCTGGCCACCCCGATGCCCCGCACGTCCACACCAACGGCAAATGGGTCGGCCACGATTCCGGCCCCAATGATCCGAAGTATCATATGGATCATCCTTGGGAGCACGGCCGCTTCACCGGCGGCTTTGGCCGCGGCCACGTCTGGCATCTAGCCGGCGGCGGTCCGTCCCGCTTCTGGTTTAACGGCTTCTATTTCAGCGTAGCCCCTGCCGATATCGGCTTCTGCAGCGACTGGCTCTGGGATTCCGACCAGATCGTCATCTACGAGGACCCCGACCACGTCGGCTGGTACCTCGCCTACAACGTCCGCCTGGGCACCTACTGCCACGTCGAGTACCTCGGCAACAGCTAGTCCTCATCCGGCTAGCCTCAACTCGGCCAAATATTTCCCCGGGGCACGGCCCACGCCGCGCCCCCGTTTTTTTTCACCGCCGTCCTTTAATCCGTCATCGGCCTTTAATCCATCATTGACCTTTTACCCGTCATTTCGGCCGAAGGGAGAAGTCCCTCTTTCTCATTTCTTCCTCCGTCGTCCTTCGCCTTCGCTTCCACCCTCAACTCCCGCTACAATTGCTCGTCATGTATCTCACCATCTCCACCACCCACATCCCCGCCACCGACCTCGGCTACCTCCTCCACAAACGCCCCGGCAAGCTCCATTGCATCTCCCTCTCCTTCGGCAAAGCCCACGTCTTCTACCCGGAAGCCACGGACCATCGCTGCACCGCCGCCCTGCTCCTCGAGGTCGATCCCGTCGAACTCGTCCGCAAGCCCGGCGGTCCTTCCGGCGAGGGCGGCCTTCTCGACCAATACGTGAATGATCGCCCTTACGTTTCTTCCTCATTCACGAGTGTTGCACTAGCCCGAGCTTTCGGCACCGCTCTCGGCGGCCGCAGCAAAACAAAACAAGACCTCGCCGATACGGAACTCTCGCTCGAAATCCGTATCGCTGTTCTCCCATGCCGAGGCGGCGAACCTTTTCTTCGCCGCCTCTTCGAGCCCCTCGGCTACATCGTCGCCGTCACCCGTCACCCCCTCGACGAAAAGTTCCCCGAGTGGGGAGAAAGCCGCTATTGGACTGTAACGCTCTCGGCCAACAAGCGCCTCCAAGACGTTTTGCAGCATCTCTACGTCCTCCTCCCAGTCCTCGACGATGAAAAGCATTATTGGGTCGGCAAAGACGAAATCGAAAAGCTCTTGCGCCGCGGCCAAGGCTGGCTCGCCGCCCATCCGGAGCGCGAGGAAATCACGCGCCGTTATCTGAAATATCAGCACCGCCTCATGCGCGAAGCCCTCGCTCACCTTACAGAAGGCCAAAAGGATCCCGACGAACTCGCCGAACAGCATGCCGCCGAAGAAGTCATCCTCGAAGAACGCATCAGTCTCAATCAGCAACGCCTCGGTTCCGTCCTCGCGGCCCTGCGCCAATCCGGCGCGAAACGTGTCCTTGATCTAGCTAGGCTGCGGAGAAGGCCGTCTTTCATCGTTGCTCTTGGCGGACTCTTCGTTTGCTGAAATCGTTGGAATCGACGTATCGCCACGCATCTTGGAAAAAGCTGCCGATCGCCTCCGCCTCGATTCACTGCCTCCTCGCAAGCGGGAACGCATCAAGCTGCTCCAGGGTTCGTTGATGTATAAGGATGCGCGCATCTCCGGCTACGACGCTGCCGCCGTCGTGGAAGTCGTAGAACATCTCGACCCTCCGCGTCTCGCCGCTTTCGAGCGTGTTCTCTTCGAACATGCGCGTCCAGCCACGGTCGTGATGACCACGCCGAACCGCGAGTACAACGCGAAGTTTGAAACCATGCCCCCGGAACGTTTCGCCACAAAGATCATCGTTTTGAATGGACCCGCTCAGAGTTTCGAGGCTGGTCCGATGGCGTAGCTTCGCAACACGGCTACACCGTTTCTTTCTTGCCGGTCGGCGAGGAAGACTCCACTCTCGGCCCTCCAACGCAGATGGCAATTTTCCGGAGCCTAAATTAGCAAGCAGATGAAAGAAAAATTCACATTTCCGGACTTGTCTCTCGTCGTCCTGATCGGCGCCTCAGGCTCCGGCAAGAGCACGTTCGCTCGGAAGCACTTCTTGCCAACCGAAGTCATATCGTCCGATTACTGCCGCGCTCTCGTCTCCGACGATGAAAACAATCTAGCCGCCACCAACGACGCTTTCGAGATACTTCATTTTGTCGCCGCAAAACGCCTCGCCGCCGGCCGTCTCACCGTTGCCGACGCAACCAATGTAAAACCCGAAGATCGCAAACCGCTCATCGAACTCGCCCGCCAATATCACTGCCTCCCCGTCGCCATCGTTCTGAACATGCCGGAAAGTATTTGCCAGGATCGCAACCGCGTACGCACCGATCGCGGTCTCGGCAACCACGTCGCCCACAACCAGCTCCAAAATTTGCGGCGCTCTCTCCGCAGTCTTGATCGCGAAGGCTTTCGCCACGTCCTCATTCTGTCTTCGCCAGAAGAAGCGGAATCTATCGTTCTTGAACGAGTGCCCCTCTATAACAACAAAAAAGCGGAAACCGGCCCGTTTGATATCATCGGCGACCTGCACGGCTGCTACGACGAACTTCTCGCGCTCCTCACCAAATTAGGCTATTCACAATCGTTACCTGCCGAGTCCTCCCCACAAACTCCACTCATGATTCCGCCGGCCGACCGCAAGGCTGTCTTCCTCGGCGACTTCGTTGATCGCGGCCCGAATTCTCCCGCCGTCCTCCGCTTAGCTATGCAAATGGTTGCCGCCGGCTATGCGTTCGCCGTCCCCGGCAATCACGACATCAAGCTTCTTCGCAAGCTGCACGGCAAGGACGTCCAACTCACTCACGGCATCGTCGAAACCCTCGAACAATTGGAAAAAGAGACTTCCGAATTTCGCCAGCAGGCCGCCAAATTCCTAGATTCCCTTATCAGCCACTACGTCTTCGATGGCGGTCGTCTGGTTGTCGCTCATGCTGGCATGAAGCAAGACATGCAAGGCCGTGGCTCGGGAAAAGTTCGCGATTTCGCCCTCTTTGGCGAAACCACCGGCGAAGTTGACGAATTCGGCCTCCCCATTCGCTACAACTGGGCCGCTGACTATCGCGGGCAAGCTATGGTCGTTTACCGTCATACTCCCATTCCCGAACCCGAGTGGCTCAATCGCACTATCAATATCGACACCGGCTGCGTCTTCGGCGGCAAACTCACTGCACTTCGCTATCCCGAAAAGGAAATCATTTCTGTCCCCGCTGCTCACACCTATTACCAGCCCGTACGCCCGCTCCAGCCGCAGGCCGACGCGCCCGAACTTACCGCCCAACAATCCCACGACGATCTCCTCGACCTCGAAGACGTTACCGGCAAACGCTTCATTAACACGCGCCTCCATTCCAACATCACGATCCCGCAGGAAAACGCCATGGCCGCGCTTGAAGTCATGAGCCGCTTGGCCGTTAATCCCAAGTGGCTCATCTATCTCCCGCCCACCATGTCTCCCACCGAAACCAGCCACGAGCCAGGCCTGCTGGAACATCCCGCCGAGGCTTTCGCCTATTTTCGTCAAGAGGGAGTTCCCTCGGTAATCTGCGAAGATAAACACATGGGCTCCCGCGCTGTTGTGGTTATTTGCCGCGACGAGGATGTGGCCCGCAAACGTTTCGGCGTCGTCGGCGAGGGCATCGGCGTTTGCTATACGCGCACTGGCCGCCGATTCTTCGATTCCGCCGTTCTCGAAACCCAATTTCTTAATCACATTCGCGAAGCTGCCGACAGCGTAGCTCTGTGGGACATTCTCAAAACCGATTGGCTGTGCCTTGATGCAGAATTGATGCCCTGGTCCGCAAAAGCCCAAGAACTTCTTCGCCGCCAGTACGCCGCTGTTGGCTCTTCCTCTCGCGCCGCTTTTCACGAGGCCCTTATCGGATTGAATAAGGCCGCTCCTCAAGATCCAGAAATTGCCCTGCTCCGGGATCGCTTGTGCGAACGTGCCTCGCTCGCCGAACGCTTTGTCGCTTCCTATCGCCGCTACTGCTGGCCCGTCCAGTCTCTCGCAGATTTGAAGCTAGCGCCCTTTCATTTGCTCGCCTCGGAGGGCCACGCCTATTTCGATCGCGACCACAGTTGGCACATGGAGACGCTCGCCAATCTCTGCGCGGCCGCCCCGGAACTTCTACTCGCAACTACAAACCGCAAAGTCGACCTCGTAGACAACGTCAGCCAACAGGAAGCTATAGATTGGTGGACAACGCATACGGAAAATGGCGGCGAAGGCATGGTTGTCAAACCTTTCCGTTTCGTCGAAAAGGGCCGCCGCGGAATTGTCCAGCCAGGCGTGAAATGCCGCGGCCGCGAATACCTACGCATCATCTACGGCCCCGAGTACACGCTACCGGAACACTTGGACAGTCTCCGCTCCCGAGGCCTCGGCCGTAAACGCTCCCTCGCCTTGCGGGAATTTGCTCTAGGCGTCGAATCTCTGGAACGCTTTGTCCGCAACGAGCCTCTTCGCCGTGTCCACGAATGCGTCTTCGGCGTCCTAGCCCTCGAAACCGAACCCGTCGACCCACGCCTTTAGGTGGCACAGACTTCAGTCTGTGCTCTCTAGCGCGCGCCCGAACCTGCGGCCTTTGCCGACGGCTCTTGAAGGTTTTCCACACATTTCCACAGCCGTATCAAGCCACTAACCCCTCACCCAACTCCTTCCAATCCCACAACTTCCGCCCCCATCATTCGAACCAGCACTCTCCGTTCGAATGACTTTCGAGTACATTAAAAAATGTATGGACAACTGGTAACCACCCCTGCTACCCTGTCTTATGAACGCAAGCCAGCGCCCCCTTTCGACGATCCCCGCCTCTCCGCGCCACCACTCTGCCCAAACTTTACTCCACCCTCGTCGGCACGTTTCAGGCCCTGGCTATCCCCCTGGCGAACCCATAGGGTGTCATCCCGAACGAAGTGAGGGATCTGCTTTCTCTTCTCCCGAATTTAGACTTTCAATTCTCAGCTGTTGGCTGTCAGCTTCTGCTCCGCCCCCGTTCAACTTTCAACTTTCGCCTTTGAACCGCTCTTTCCCCTCTTCCCACATCAATATCATTCCAAACGCTTTACGTTTCCTTTGTTTTCATACTCTTACGCACTCTTTTGCATCGCCAAAATCGCTATCTCCAATCTTCTCAATGCTTTCCGCACTCTTTCCGCAAAACACCCGGGATGGGGTATCCCGTATCTCAAACAGGAGTATCTGCGCCCGGCGATCCCCGGGTCGCAATTGCCATGAAATCTCAATCTCTAAAGTCCGCTGCAATCTCCGCCCGTTGTTCCCATCGCACCGCCGCCGGCCGTCAATGCCGCCAACTTTCCGCCGATGCGCGTTCCGGCCTCTGCGCCCATCATCGCGACCTGCAAAAGCAAAAGGAGACCGATGATCTCTCTCGCGAGCTTCTTGTCAGATGCCAGAATTTTCAAACTGCCCAGGGCGTCAACTTCGCCCTAGCCAATATCTATCGCCTGCTGGCCACCAACCGCATCTCCCCTCGGCGCGCCTCCGTCCTCGCCTACGTCAACAGCCTCCTTCTTCGCACCCTCCCCGCCATCGACTACGACCACGAAAATGGCCGCACCGACCCCACCGCCCTCGAAGACGACGACCCCGAAGCTGACGAGATCGAAGATGCCGAGATCGAAAACGAAGAGGTCGAAGAAGACTCTTCCGAAATGCTCCACGAAGAAGTCAGTACAACCGCCGCTCCTCCATCAAACACATCTGCAAACGCCACCCCCACTTGGAGTCCGTCCATCCCCGAACCCGACCCCACAAAGAAACCCTCATGACCTCCGACATCACATTCCAGCGCGGCACTCGCAGGGGCACGATTTATCGTGCCCCTCTTTGCCGCGTTGCCTTCCCCTCTCCCGCTACTTCTATTTCGGCTCGCCATTCGTCACTCGCCACTGCCTCCCACTCCTTTGACTCCGCCGCCCCCCGCAACATACAATCGCGCCGGATTCAGGGGACGCATTACATTCCAATTCGACAGGTGGGGGACCATACAATGAAAAAGTCTTTGTGGATTATTGCGGCGGGAATTTTCTTATTCTTTGGCCAGACCTCGCGCGTAGCCGCGCAAGCGCCAGAGCGGGGAGAAGGCCACGCTCCGGAAGCCAAGTCGCCCGACAAGTGCGACGCCGCTGAGAAAAAAGAAGAAGTCTCCGTAACCGAGCACACCATCCGCCTCGGCGGCCAAAACATTCCATACAAAGCCACCGCCAGCACCACGCTTCTCAAAAATGAAAAAGGCGACGCCACCGGCCTCATGTATTCCGTCGCCTACACGCGCAGCGACGTAAAAGATCTCACCACCCGCCCCGTCTCTTTCCTTTATAACGGCGGCCCCGGCTCCGCCACCATGTGGCTGCACATGGGCGCCTTCGGCCCGCGCCGCGTCTGGACTCCCGACGCCGAGTTCACCCCGCCCGCCCCGTACAAGCTCGTCGACAATAATGAAAGCCTCCTCGATAAAACCGACCTCGTCTTCATCGACGCCATGGGCACCGGCTACAGCCACGCCGTTTGCAAAGCCGAGAACAAAGACTTCTACGGCATCGACGAAGATATCGAAGCCTTCGGACAATTCATCGACACCTATCTCAGCCGCAACGACCGCTGGAATTCCCCCAAGTTCCTCATCGGCGAAAGCTACGGCACATTCCGCTCCGCCGCTCTCGGCGATTATTTGCAGAACCACTACACGATTCACTTGAACGGCATCGTCCTGATCTCCTCCGTCCTCGATCTTTCCACCATCACGTTCCCGACCGGCGATGACCGCTCGTACATTTACTATCTCCCCAGCTATGCAGCCGTCGCCTGGTATCACAAAGTTTTGAAAGACCAGCCCGCCGATTTGCCCGCTTTCGTCGAAGAAGCCCGCAAGTACGCGCAAGGCGAATACGCTGCCGCGCTTTTTAAGGGCGCTAAACTCCCCGCGGATGAAAAAGCCGCGGTAGCAAAAAAGCTCTCCTATTTCACTGGCTTGAACGAGGACTACTTGATGAAAGCCGATCTGCGCGTCAACCTGCCGCAATTTATGGCTGAACTCCAGCGCAGTCGCGGCCTCACCACCGGCCGCATTGACGCCCGCTACTCCGGCTACACTTTCGATCTGCTCGAAGAATATTCCCAGGGCGATCCCGAAGGCCCGGCCGTCGGCGGCGCGTATACCGCGCTCATCAACGAATACAACCACAACGAGCTGAAATTTGGAAAAGACGAGGTCTATCACAACACGAGCGGCGGTGGCGGCGGCTGGAATTGGACACGTAAAGCCCGCGGGCCTCGCGGATTTTTCCCCAGCGGTCCGAACGTCGAAGGCGATCTAGCCCAGGCGATGATCACCAATCCCAAGCTTCTGGTCCAAGTGGAAAACGGCTACTTTGATATGGCCACGCCGTTTTTCGCCACCGAATTCACGATGGAGCATCTCGGCCTGCCTGCCCCGCTCCAGAAAAACATCACGCTCGATTACTACGACGCCGGCCACATGATGTATCTCCACGACGCCGCCCGCGTCAGCCTTCACAACCACATCGCCAGCCTGATCGATCGCGGCACGAAGGAGTAGTAGCACAGACTTCAGTCTGTGCTCTTTTTTCTAGCGTGAATGAGAGAAATACAAAGTGAAACCGAAAGGAAAAAATAAAAAGGGAAGCGCGCAATATAGAAGCGAGCTTCCCTTCAAAAAATCCAGCTAAGAAGCTTTTGCTTCGGCGTAAGCGACAAATTCCTCGTACGGCCCTTTGAAGTCTTCAATCTTGCCATCGTGGAAATGCCAGATCCGCGTCGCCACTTCATCAATCACGTCGTGGTCGTGCGTCACCAGCAAAACGGTCCCGTCATAACGCTGCAACGCGATATTCAGCGCGTTGATGGATTCCAGGTCGAGGTGGTTCGTCGGCTCGTCGAGTACCAGGAAATTCGGCTTCTGCAACATGAGCCGGCAAAAAATCAGCCGCGCCCTTTCGCCGCCGGAAAGCGCGTTCGTCGGCTTCAGCGCATCTTCGCCGCTGAAAAGCATCTGCCCCATCAGCCCGCGCAGCTCCTGCTGGTTTGCCGATGGATCGAACTGCCAGAGCCACTCGATGGCCGTCGTGCCTTTGGTGATGGATTCGCCGTGGTCCTGCGCGAAATAGCCCACGGCGACTTCGTGGCCCCATTTCGTTTCGCCGCCATCGATTTTGAACTGGCGGTCGTCGTCCTCGATGAAGCCGGGTGCGTTGAGGACCAGCGATTTCAGCAGTGTGGTTTTTCCTGCGCCGTTGCGGCCCATTAGCGCGATTTTTTCTCCGCGCGTCACAGCCGCTGAAAATCGCGGAATGACTTTCAGGTCGCCGTAGGATTTTTCGATGCTGCGAATTTCCAGCGGATGCTTGCCTGAGTTCCGCTTCATGTCGAATTTGATATAGGGCCGCTGGATGTTCGACCGCGCCAGCTCCGTCGTTTGCAGCCGCTCGACTTCTTTCTTGCGCGAAGTGGCTTGCGCGGAACGCGTGCCGGCGGAAAACCGCGCGATGAAATCGTTCAGTTGCGCGATTTTCTTTTCGCGGTTGGCGTTTTCCGATTCGATGCGCGCGCGAACATGCGTTTTCGCCACGACCATGTCGTCGTAGCCGCCGACGTACATGATGATGGTTTCGTAGTCGATGTCTGCGGTGTGCGTGCAAACGCTGTTGAGAAAATGGCGGTCGTGCGAAATCACAATGAGCACGCCTTCGTAATCGCAAAGATAGCGCTGGAGCCAGTGAACGGAATCGAGGTCCAGGTTGTTGGTAGGCTCGTCGAGCAGCAGGGCAGTCGGATTTCCGAAGAGCGCCTGCGCGAGCAGCACGCGGACTTTTTGGCCGCCTTGCAGTTCGCCCATTTTGCGTTCGTGAAAGGTGCTCTCGATGCCGAGGCCGTCGAGCAGCGTTCCGGCGTCGGATTCGGCGGTGTAGCCGCCTTCTTCGCCGACAATGCCTTCGAGTTCGCCGAGGCGCATGCCATCCGCGTCGGTCAATTCCTCGTGGGGTTTGGCGTAGAGCGCGTCGCGCTCTTCCAGCGCTTTCCAAAGCGCGCCGTTGCCCATGATGACGGTGTCGATGACTCGAAATTCATCGAACGCGAACTGATCCTGGCGCAGAACGCCCATTTTTTTCGGGCGCGTGATGGAGCCTTTGGTGGGCTCGAGTTCGCCGGTGAGAATTTTCATGAACGTGGATTTGCCGGCGCCGTTCGGGCCGGTAACGGCATAGCGGCGCCCGGCCATGAAGGTGCAGGTGACGTCTTCGAAGAGGACGCGGGGACCGAACCGCATAGAGATATTGTTGACCGTGAGCATAACCCTCTTATTGTAGCGTGAAATTGTTACACGCGCTTGTCACAGTTTGTTGCAGCCAGTAGATTTGTCGCACTGCAAGAGGATGATTCGAGGGACGGGAAAAAGTGATTCTACGGCGATGAAAAAGGCGATTCAAAAGGCGGCGACTTCGCTCGCGCTGATTGTGATTGTGGCGATGGGTGTCCGCGTGGCGTTTGCGTGGGATCAAGCGCGGAAAATTCCGCCCGGAGTGCTGGGGATTGTGCCGTTTCAGCAGGAGACGGGAAACATCGCGGCGGCATTGGCGCGAGGCGCGGGATTCAGCGACGTGTTTCGAACGGGGACTGGGCCGACGGCTTGGCTGGCGCCGGTCTATCCACTGATTGTTGCGGCGACCTTCAAGATATTCGGGATTTTTACGACGCGGGCTTTTTTTGCGTGCGTCGCGGTCAATATCTTGTTTTCTTCGGCGGCTTGCGCGCCGATTTTTTACTCAGGGAAAAAAATTAACGGATTAGGAGTGGCGAGCGGGGCGGCTTGGCTTTGGGCGATTTTCCCGAATGCGATTCTGATGCCATTTGAATGGATTTGGGACACGTCGCTCTCGGCGCTGCTAGCGGCGACGGTTTTGTGGGCGACATTGGAGCTGGGGGAATCGGAGCGGGCGCGGGACTGGTGCGGATACGGATTGTTGTGGGGATTGGCGCTGCTGACAAATCCGGCACTGGGAGTGCTGCTGCCGTTTCTTCTGGCATGGGCGGTGTGGCGCGGGCGGGGAGAGAGCAGGTCCCGGTGGAAACGCGCAGGGCTAGCGGCCGGGGTGGCGATTTTATGTTGCGTGCCTTGGACGATTCGCAACTACGCGGATTTTCATCGACTGATCCCGCTGCGATCGAATTTGCCGTTTGAATTGTGGCTGGGGAACAACGACATTTTCGATCCGGATGCGCGGGGCGGCAGAATGTCGATTACCAGAACGGAAGAGGCGAGAACGTACACGCGAATGGGTGAGACGGCGTACATGCAGGAGAAATGGAGGCTCGCGACTTCTTTTATGGAGTCGCATCCGGATTTGGAATTGCAGTTGACGGGGAAGAAGTTCGTGGAGTTTTGGATGGGGACGGAATCGCCGGTTAAGAGTTTTCGAGAGACGGATTCGTGGCTGATACGGGGGATTTTGCTGGCGGACTTTTTGACGGCGCTGGGCGCTTTGTTGGGCATTATGGTGTTGTGGGCAGAGCAGAAAAAGATAACGCCCCGAGCGGCCTGGGGTAAACGCCGACGCAGGGATCGCGGAGGCGGCGCAGAATCTGACGAGAACAACGACAAAACAGGGGAAGCGGCGAGCAAGGCTGTCTTCCCTTTAGCGGTATTTCCTGTGGTTTTTCCGTGTTTGTATTATGTGACGCATGCGGATTTGCGTTATCGGCATCCGATTGACCCGATTGTTTTGTTGTTGACTACGATTGCCGTCGCGGAGGCCTGCCGCAAAGTGAATAGGCTCGTGCGGGCCCGCAAGCGGTAATCCAGGCACCTTGCCAGGATGGTGCAAAATCAGCGGAGAGTTAAACGCAAAGGCCAGCCTCAGAGCGCGGGTCTCACCCCTGGTTGCGATGGGGCTGGCTAATTGCCGGGAATGGAGGTGGATTCAACGGCGAGAAGAGACGATCAAAATGGGTGAAGGCTTGTCGCCACAGGCTATCGAGTTCGTGGAAGTTCGAGCTTCTCAATTTGCTCCTGCGCGGCCATCACGCGGGCAATCTCCGCTGCGATGGCTTGGGAGGTGACCGGTTTGGCGATGTAGCCATCCATTCCCGCACTCTGACAACGCTGGCGGTCCTCTTCGAATGCATTCGCGGTCATGGCCACGATCGGCAAGTGCTTCGCCGTTTTTTTCTCGAGGGCGCGGATCTTTTCCGTGGTCTCGAGCCCATCCATGATGGGCATTTGCATATCCATGGCCACCAAATCGAATTCCTGTTCGGACAAGATGCGCAGAGCGATTTGGCCATTGTCCGCAATGGCGACCGCGTGCCACATTTTTTCGAGCAGGCGCGCGATCAAACGCTGATTGACGAGATTGTCCTCAACCAACAAAATCCGCAAAGGATCGCGCCGTTGGTCAACAGGCTTCACTTCCGCGAGGATTTTCGCGGGCATCACATCACCGTGACAGACTTGCAACGCGGCGCGCAGCGCGGAGCGGCGGAACGGTTTGAGGATCGTTTGCGCAACGCCCAACTGCTGGCAGCGATCCCGATCCGCCGGATCGAGGGGCCGCGAAAGAGCCAGAATCACAGGGACATCGCGGGCCGCGGAGGCGCGGACATCGGCGAGCAGGGCAAAGCCGCCGGGACCGGGTAGATCATTTTCCATCAAGATGCTTGAAAATTTCTGACGCGTTCGGCTAGCGTTTAGCGGAAAGAGCGCTAAACCAAGAGGCATCAGTGGTTTTACGGACTTTAAGGCACGCCGCAGCACCACAAGACGCCACCCCCCTTGAGTGTTTCTAGCGCTCGGAGTGCCAAATCCGTAGGGCGGGTGCGGAGGGAAAGATTAGAATATTCTGATGAGGCACCTTCGGCGCCTGGCGCTCAGCGCTTCGCGCTATGGCCGCGGCTCAAGTTCAATTGCTCGCCTTAGAGTAGCTTTGATAGAGTGGCCGTTCGGTTGGAAATGAAGAGTTGGAGAAGGAAAGGGAGATTCGTATGGCGATTTCGCAAGAGTTGCTGGGGATTCTGGCTTGTCCGGTGTGCAAGACTCCGGTGAAGTTTACGGCGGAGAACACGGGACTGAAGTGCGGGAATTGCCACAGAGTGTATCCGGTGCGGGATGATATTCCGGTGATGCTGGTGGAAGAGGCGAAGATCGAAGAGACGAAGTAAAGAAGCAATGAAGCAAGGAAGTAAAGAAACGGAAAAAGACGGCGAATGACTACGACGGACATTGACGAAGCGATTCCGCGCTTGAAGCGGCTGATCCCGAAATTGCGGGGGAAGCGGATGGGCGTGCTTGGGGATTTGATGCTGGACCGGTATTTGTGGGGAACGGCGACGCGGTTGTCGCCGGAGGCGGCGGTGCCGGTGGTGGATTTTGTTTCACAGAGTGAGTGTTTGGGCGGTGCGGGGAATGTGGCGGCGAATTTGGCGGCGCTGGGGGCGCGAGTCGAGATGTTTGGGGCGATTGGGGCGGACGAGGCGGGGAAGGCGCTGCAGAAGTGTTTGCAGTCTAAGGAGATTGGCGACGAAGGGGTGATTGCCAACGCGAAGCGTGTGACGACATTGAAGACGCGAATCATCGCGAAGCATCACCATGTCGTGCGGGTAGATCACGAGAAACGCGAGCCGCTGCGGCCCGAGACGGAGAAAAAGCTGCTTGGCGCATTATTCAGGGCGATGAAAGAACTGGATGGACTGGTGCTTTCGGATTACGACAAGGGTTTGATCACCGACGACATTGCGGACCGAGTGCTGCGCGCCGCGGACCATCTCCGGGTCCCAGTGTTCGTGAATCCGAAAACGTCGAAGCTCTATGCCTATCGTGGGGCACGGGCAGTGGTGTGCAATCTTTCGGAGGCAGCAAAGTTCGTAGGCCGCCCACTGCTGGACGAAAAAGCGATCGAGGAGGCGGGACGGGCGCTGCTGGCGCATTTCGGGTGCGGCGCGGTGGTGATCACGCTCGGGGAAAAGGGAATGAGCGTTTCGGAGGAATCGACACCACGTCATTTCATGATTCCGGCGACGAGTTTTGAGGTGACGTACGCGCGCGTGGGGAAAAGTGGTGTGGACCGCGCAGCGAGCGGAAGGCAAGTATTTGACGTAACGGGAGCGGGAGACACGGTTTCGAGCGTGCTCGCGCTAGCCGTCTCCGCGGGAGCGTCTATGGCAGATGCAGCGGTGTTGGCGAATACGGCGGCGGGGGTGGTGGTGGGGAAATTGGGGACGGCGAGCGTTGGAGCGGAAGAGTTGGAGCATGCGTTGGAGGATATTCGGCGTTAGGAAAAAGAAAGGCTAAACGCAGAGGCACGGAGTCCCAGAGAAGAAAAGCGAAACGCAAGAAGGGCACGATGTATCGCCATGCTGTTGCTGAAATACCTGCAACCGCGCGCGCGCTACGGCTGGTCGCTATCGAATCTGGTGGCGCTGCTTCGCCAGCAACTCTTTGTTTACCGCGATTTGCAAACCTGGTTGGATCACCCGTTTGAGGCTCCGCCTGCTTTGGTCGGCTTGCATGATGGCCAACTGGCCCTGCCCTATTAGCGGCACAGCTTGGACAGCATCGCGCCAACCTGCATCCTCGACCATGTCCCCAGCACTCAATTTCTCAATCTTTTTGGGGTCTTCCCAATCCCCGACCGTCTAATTTGGACAGCCTTGCGAGGTATCGTGCCCCTACAACTGCAAGAAAGAAAAAGCAGATTCCTTCCGACAAGGTCGGAACCTTCGGTCGCTTCGCTCGGAATGACACGATATTTTAATCGGGCAAACTCCGCGCAATTTCTACGGCGGGAAGCTGAAGGATTTGTCGCGGGAATCGACCCAGACGGTGACGATTTTGGTTTTTTGGGATTTTTCGGGGTCGTTGGCGTCGGGCATGGGGCTGAAGGGGCTGATGGCGACGCGGATTTCGACGCTGGTGGTTGAGCCGGTGGGCGATTTGGCTTTGACGATTTCATAGCTTTTGACGGGGCCGTAGTAGCCGGTGGGGCCCCAGTCGGCGAGGAAATCCTGCATGCGGTAGGTGGAGCTGGGCTTCCAGAGTTGATAGGCGCGGGGCATGTCGTTGGCGACCACGGCGTTGAAAAATTCAGTGGCGGCCTTTTTCTCCGGATAAAAACGAAGCACGAACCAGACGGCGATGACGGCTATGACAAAAGCGGCCGCCACGCTGATACCCATGGCGCGCGATGTTTTGTGCAGATCCGGTGCAGGCGGTTCGAGAAGTGACACGAGAAATGACATGCAGTGGTCTCCTGCCCTGCGAGGCAGATTGAACGAATTGTGAGCATATATAAGTTAGCGTGTTCTGGGTGGGAAGAGAAGCGAGTAGTGGATAGTCAGTGGCGAGTGGCGAGAAGAGAGGTCATCCCGGGAAGGTGACCCTACGGGTCAGCTTGAAGAATCTTCGATGAACGACTCAGCAAAGAGGCCGGGCACGGCGATGTTCTGAGTGGCGGGCGTGCTGTAAGATGGGTGCAATGACGGCGGTTCGCACACTGCTCTCGCGGGCATCCAAAGAGACGTACATCGCGGGGATCACTCTTCTTGCCATTACTTTGCATCTGGTGCTGCGGTTTGCTGCGCATGCATCCGCGCGAGCTGCTCTCGCGCCTCTGATTGTGGCGCTGCTGATTGGCGGAACGCCGCTGGTTTTCGACCTGGCGAAAAAAGTAATCAAGCGGGAATTCGGGTCGGACCTGCTTGCGGGAATCTCCATTCTTACGGGCGTGTTGCTGGGGCAATACCTGGTGGCGGCGATTGTGGTGCTGATGCTTTCGGGCGGCTCGGCGCTGGAGGAATATGCAACGGCGCGGGCATCATCGGTGCTGGATGCGCTGGCGCGGCGGATGCCGAGCGTGGCGCACCGGCGCGGCGCGCAGGGAACGGAGGATGTGAAGCTGAAGGAGATTCGAATCGGCGACGAGTTGATTGTGCTGCCGCATGAGACTTGCCCGGTGGACGGTATCGTGATGGAAGGGCGCGGAAGAATGGACGAGGCGTATTTGACGGGCGAGCCTTACGAAATTTCGAAGATGGCGGGATCGCAAGTGATTTCCGGAGCGATCAACGGGGATGCGGCGCTGGTGATTCGAGCGGAAAAGCTGGCGGTGGATTCGCGGTATGCGCGAATCATGAAGGTGATGCAAACAAGCGAGCAGCAGCGGCCGCGATTGCGGCGGTTGGGAGATCAACTGGGCGCGTGGTACACGCCGGTCGCGCTGATTTTGGCGGGAGGAGCGGCGGTGGCGAGCCGAGATTGGGAGCGGTTTCTGGCGGTGGTGGTGGTGGCTACGCCATGCCCGTTGCTGCTGGCGATTCCCACGGCGATCATCGGGGCGATTTCCGTGGCGGCAAGGCGGTCAATCATTATCAAGAATCCGGCGGTGCTGGAGCAGCTCGACTCCTGCCGGACGCTGATTTTCGACAAGACCGGAACGCTGACCTACGGACGGCCGGCGTTGACGGAGATTATTTGCGCGGAAGGATTTGAGAAGACTGGAGTGCTGCGATTGGCGGCAAGCTTGGAACAGTATTCGAAACATCCACTGGCGGGAGCGATTACGAGCGAAGCGGTGAAGCAGGAGACGAAGCTATTGCCGGTAACGGAATTGAGCGAGCCGCCGGGAGAAGGGCTGCGAGGAACGGTCGAAGGACGCCGGGTGCGAATCACGGGAAGGAAGCAAGCGGAAGTGGAGGGAGCGGTTTTGCCGGCGATCAGCAGCGGGTTGGAATGCGTGGTGTTTATCGATGAACGGTACGCGGCGACGATGCGATTCCAGGATGCGCCGCGAGGGGACAGCAAGTTGTTCATCCAGCATTTGAAGCCGCGGCATGGAGTGCGGAGAGTCATGTTGGTTTCGGGGGACCGCGAGGCGGAGGTCAAGTATCTGGCGGAGAGCGTGGGGATCAGCGAAGTGTTTGCGGGGAAAAGCCCGGAAGAAAAATTGGAAATCGTGAAAGAGGAAACCGCGAAGGGAAAGACACTCTTTGTGGGAGACGGGATCAACGATGCGCCGGCATTAACCGCGGCGACGGTGGGCGTGGCGTTTGGATCGCAGAGCGACATTATTACGGAGGCGGCGGACGCCGTGATACTGGAGCCGTCGCTGGGAAAGATCGACGAGTTGATGCACATCGGGCGGAGAATGCGGCGGATTGCGCTGCAGAGCGCGCTGGGAGGGATGTTGGCGAGCATTGTGGGAATGATTGCGGCGGCGACGGGTTATTTGCCGCCGATTGGCGGAGCGATTGCACAGGAGATTATTGATTTGTTTGCGGTGTTGAACGCGGTGCGGGTGGCTTTGCCGGGGGAGGATTTGCAGGATTTTTGAGGAAGAGGGGAAAGTGAGTAGTGGGCAGTAGACAGAGAGGAGCGGTCATCCTCTGAAGGATGACCCAACAACCGCGGTGCACGTTGACTGGACATTTTGCAATGCGCCTGGCATTGCTTTACAGACGGGAGGCCCATGCTAGTAGCTTCTGCGGTGCTTTTTGTTTTTCCATGTTGCTTACTCGCTGCGGCGTGGCGGTGCGTTCTGTCTGACAAGCGTGAAATAAAGCTTCCTACTTGGCGGTGGTGGTGCATCGGCCCGGCCTTGGTGCTGGCGACTTTCAGAGGGGCCGCCACAATCATTGATATGTTTTCTTGGTTTTACAATGGCGGAAGCCCCCACGGAATGGGTCCATGGCCTGGCCTGTGGAGAACGTTCGGCCCTCTTTCTCTAAAATTAAACGTCGCTGCCTTTGCGCTCGGGATTTTCGGGATTCGTAAGGCGAGATGGTTCATTCTTGGCACTCCAGTAGCGTTCTTCGCGGTACAGATTCTGTTACACGGGTTGGAAATGGATTGAAAGCCCTTGGCCTGCTGGAAGTGTGGCGGAGTTAAGCGGCTCAGGCGTCGAGGGCGCCGGCGGAGCCTTGGGGGAGTTCGATGGCGTATTTGGTGCGGGCTTTTTCGGCGTGTTGCTCGAGGGCCAGGGCGATGAGCTTGTCGATGAGTTGGGGGAAGGGGATGCCGCTGGCTTCCCAGAGTTTGGGGTACATGCTGATGGAAGTGAAGCCGGGGATGGTGTTCACTTCGTTGAGATAGACCTTGCCGCTGTTTTTTTCCAGGAAAAAATCGACGCGAGCCATGCCGTTGAGTTCGAGGGCGCGAAAGGCCTGGACGGCGAAGTGTTGAAATTTTTTGATTTGGGCGGGTTTTAACTCGGCGGGGATCAAGAGTTTTGTGCCTTCTTCGAGATATTTTGCGGCGTAATCGTAGAACTCGTGGTGCGGGACGATTTCGCCGGGGACGGAGGCTTGCGGATCGTGATTGCCGAGGACGGAGACTTCGATTTCGCGGGCGTTGACGGCTTGTTCGACGAGAATTTTCATGGCGAATTCGGCAGCGAGATGAAGAGCGGGAGCGAGCTCGTCGTGGGAATGGACTTTAGTCATGCCGACGCTGGAGCCGAGCGTGGCCGGTTTGACGAAGACGGGATAGGGGAATTCTTTTTCGATTTGGTGAATGATTTCGGGTTCGTTGCGTTCCCACTCATCGCGGCGGATGACGAGCCAGGGGACGACGGGAATTTTGGCGGCGCGGAGAAGTTTTTTGGCGACGTCTTTATCCATGGCGACTGCGGAACCGAGGACGCCCGCGCCGACGAAAGGAAGTCCGGCGAGATCGAGGAGGCCTTGAATGGTGCCGTCTTCGCCGAAGGTGCCGTGCATGACGGGGAAGACGACGTCGATGCGCTGGCCGCCACCGCTGCCGTCGAGCTTGACGAGCGCGGCGTCGGTGGGATCGGCGGTCATGGTGACGCGCTGGCCGGTGCGGAGAACTTCGGGGAGCATTTTTTGGGCGCCGGTGCCGATGAGCCAGTGGCCCTCTTTGGTGATGCCGATGGGGACGGGTTCGTATTTGTCGGGGTCGAGGCCGCGAATTACGGAGGCGGCGGAGGCGAGAGAGACTTCGTGTTCGCCGGAGCGGCCGCCGAAGAGGACGCCGATGCGCAAACGCTTTTTGTCAGGGCTCATGGAGGTGGTCGTTTTTGGGTTTGGGTGCCAATTCTTATTTATAGGGGAAAGGCGTGGAGTTGTCGCGGGGGAAGTGGAGGAGGGGTGCTGGAGTGACAACGGAGAATTGGCGAACGGGATACTAAGAGGGAGGGGCAAGCCCAATAAGCGTTAACTTAACAGAAGGCGTAGCGCGGCCGTTTCCGACTCGGTTCCGCCAATCGCTCTGAAATCTCATCCCAGTCCCTGAAGGTGTCGTTGAGACTGTGCGGCGGCAGAATCGCCATGCAGAGCTCGTGATACATGAATTCAATTTCCCTCCATCGGCTGCGCCTCACGGTCCAGTCGGTATCCCCAGGGGGAAAAAGTTTCCGCCGTCTCCACCATGCGCTCCGCCAGCAAGCTGGCGAAGATTTTGCCATGCAGCCAGGCGCGTGCGCTGGCCGGGTCTTTTTTCGGCAAGTGCCCCAGTCCCATGATCGATTTCATGCGTTTGAAGGCCAGCTCAATCTGCCAGCGCAGCCGGTAGAGTTCCAGAATTACCGACGCCTCGAAAACCTCCGCCAGCGTGGTCCAAAGGTAGAAGTATTGAGCCGCCTCCCAGGACTCCGGGCTGACCTTCTTCTGCTTCTTACTGGCGTTCATCTGCAAGCGGCGCCGCGCCAAGCGGGTGGCTTCAGCACTCCGCTGCAGGGCGATCAGTCTCCCCGGCACCCAGCCACCGTCCGGGTGCTCGACTTGGGCGGCCCATTGTTGGATCTGGCCCACTTTTATTTTTCGAAACAATCGCAGGACGTTCAGTTGATTTTCCTTCACGTCAAACAGGGGAAGCGATTGGCGATTCAAGCGCACCACCAAATCGGCCTGGGCGGCCTTCACATGCGCCACTCCCACCGGCGTGGAGTAGATACGGTCGCCCATCATGATATCGCCCCCGCGGACGGGAATTCGCCGCAGGGTTTCGCCTCCCTGCACATCGGTCACCTCAAAGAAATCGCACTGCAAATTCGCCAAGTTAATAGCGTAGTGGACGCGCCAGTCGGTTCCGGTGCTGCCGGGCTCGGAAACCGTCGTGGCATCTACCGCCCGCACCGGCCGACCTTGGCTCTCGACAGCCAGTTGTTGTCGCCCTCGCTGCTGTTCGGCGAGCCAACGTAGCCATTCCTCGGAAGCCCGGAGACGTTTGAATACCGCCACCGCACTCAACTCCATCCCCAGTTCGCTCGCCCGTGCGGCGGTTTCCGCCAGGGAGTATCCATTGGCCACATGCAGCAGCAATAGCCGCAACAGCGATTCGGCGTCGGGGATATCACGAGCCCGTCGCAGTGCGCCAGTGCTGCGCGCCATCTCCTTCCACCCTTTCGGCAAAAACGTGCAGATAACCAGCCAGTTCTCAGTTGCTAGGCTTTCAACCGTTGTCGCCATGCGTCAAGCATAGGGGCATACCGCAACAGAGTCAATTCTTAAGTTAACGCTTATTGGGGCAAGCCCCTCCCCTACGCCGTTTGGAGAGGGGATTTTCTCGGTGGCAGAAATTTGGGATGGCGACGGAACCTTTTTGAGTTTGCATCGTCTACCGTGATGCGGGCAGTGCGCAGGAGGGGCCGTGTCTATGCAGAGTGCTTCGCAAACGCCTTCAACGGAATTAGCTCAAAGCGGGAATCGTAGGACGCCATTTTTCGAGACACTGGCCCGGGATGTGCGGTATGCGGTGCGGACGCTTTGGCGGGACCGGGGATTTGCGGTGTTTGCGATTTTGATTGTGGGGCTGGGGGTGGGGGCGAGCTGCACGATTTTCAGCGTGGTGAACACCCTGCTGATTCGGCCGCTGCCGTTTCGCGACCCGGGGAAGCTGGTGTGGATGGCGAACCATACCGATGCGACGGGAGACATGTCGGCGAAGACGACGCAGGTGGATTATTTGCTGGATTATCGGGCGCATAACCAGTCGTTCGAGGACTTGGCGGGCTATTTTGCGTTTTACGGGATGGGAGATGCGGAGCTGATCGGAGGCGGCGAACCGGAGAGGCTGACGAGCGTGCCGGTGTCGCAGAATTTTTTCCCGCTGCTGGGAGTCGAGCCGGAAATTGGAAGGCAGTTCAGCGCGGAAGAGTGCAAGTGGCATGGACCGAAGGCGGTGATGCTGAGCCACGGACTGTGGGAGCGGAGATTCGCGAGCGATCCGAAGATCGTGGGGCGGGCGCTGGAGTTTGATGGCGGGCCGGCGACGGTGGCGGGCGTGCTGCCGGCGTCGTTTGATTTCGGGACGATATTTGCGCCGGGGAGCAGGATCGATATTTTCGAGCCGTTTGCGCTGTCGCCGGAGACGAACCGCTGGGGTAATACGCTGGCGATTGTCGGGAGGCTAAAACCAGGGGTGACCCTGGGGAAGGCGCAGGCGGAAGCGACAATTCTGGGTCCGCAGCTGGAGAAACTGCATCCGAGACAGAATGATTTTGATCCGAAACTTTCCGGGTTGGCGGAACACGTGAGCGGGAGGCTGCGGCCGGCGTTGATTGTGCTGGCGTGTGCGGTGGGCGTGGTGATGTTAATCGTGTGCGCGAATCTTTCAAATTTGCTGCTGGCGCGTGGAGCGACGCGGCAGAAGGAAATTGCGATTCGCGCGGCGCTGGGGGCGGGGCGCGGACGATTGATTGGGCAAATGTTGACGGAGAGTTTGGTGCTGTCGTGCTGTGGTGCGGCGGTGGGATTGCTGTTGGCGTTTGCGGGGACGCGCGTGCTGGCGCATCTGACGGCCGTGAGCGTTCCATTATTGGGGGAAGTGCGGATTGATGGGAGCGTGCTGGGATTTACGCTGGTGGCGGCGCTGTTGACCGGATTGATTTTTGGTTTGGTTCCGGCGCTGCAGGTGCGGGACGTGAAGCTGCACGACACACTGAAAGATTCGAATCGCGGGTCGAGCCAGGGGCGGGGGAATGCGTGGATTCGCGGGGCGCTGGTGGTTTCGGAGATTGGGCTGGCGTGCGTGCTGGTGGTTGGGGCAGGGCTGTTGATACGGAGTTTTTTGCGGGTGCTTGATGTGAATCTGGGATTTGTGCCGGAACGGGCGGCGGCTTTGCGGATCGATCCGAATTCGTCATACAAGACACAGGAGCAGCGCAATGCATATTTTGATGACGCGCTGCGACGGGTGAAGGATATTCCGGGAATCGAGGCGGCGGGGCTCTCGGATTTTCTGCCGCTGGGGCACAACCGGAGCTGGGGGATTGGGGCGAAGGGAGTGCAGTACACGCCGGAGAATTATCCGGAAGGATTTCCGAGGATTATCAGCGACGGATATTTTGGCGCGATGGGGATTCCGCTGCGCGAGGGGCGGGATTTTACAGAGCGAGACACGAAGGGCGCGTTGAACGTGATTATTTTGAACGAAAAGTGCGCGCAGACTCTGTGGCCGGGCGAGGATCCCATTGGGAAAATCGTGGCTGAGGACGTGGACCGGACGGTGGTGGGCGTGGTTGGGAATGTGCGGCACATGGCGCTGGAAGAAGGGTCGGGGAACGAGTTTTACATTCCGATTCGGCAGACTCAGGATTACGGGACCGTGGATTTGGTGGTGAGGACTTCGATGCCGACGGCGGAGCTGGGGACGAGGGTTCGAGTGGCGCTGCGGCCGATCGAGCCGAATCTGCCTACGGCGAATTTGAGGACGCTGCAGACGCTCGTGGATCGGGCGGTGTCGCCACGAAGATTTGTGGTGATTTTGCTGGGAGGGTTTGCGGGATTTGCGCTGGTGCTGGCTTCGCTTGGAATTTATGCGGTGATTTCGTACTCGGTGAGCCAGCGGACGCAGGAGATTGGGATTCGCATGGCGCTGGGGGCTTCCGCGGAGACATTGCAGAGAAGCATTTTGTTGCAGACGCTCGGGCTGGCCGGGATTGGTATGGTCGTGGGAGTTGTGGCGTCGTGGGCGCTGGCGCGGACGCTAAGTGGGCTATTGTTTGGAGTAACGGCGAACGATCCGATCACGTTTGCGGGGATGTTGGTAATACTCACAGGCGTGGCGGCGGTTGCGGGGTATTTGCCAGCGCGGCGGGCTTCGCGGATCGACCCGATGGCGGCGCTGCGGATGAGTTGAGGACGCTGACGAGCTGAGTTTTCTTAGAGCAGTATTTCGACCGGCGTGCCGACCGGAACTAACGGCCATATCTCTTCAATCTCGGAATTAGTCACGGCGATGCAGCCGTCAGTCCAGTCGACCTCACGATGCAGACTACCAACCCAACCGAAGTTGGAACCGAGCCCGTGAATTTCGATATTGCCGCCAGGTTTGACGCCTAGCTTACGGGCGCGTTCGCGGTCTGCCGCATTCGGATATGAAATGTGAAGCGCGAGATGGAACTTGCTGTGGGCGTTTTTGGCGTCAACCATGTACAGACCTTCGGGGACCTTGTGATCACCTTCGCGCTCTTTTGCGCCAATTGGGACGGTGCTTAGCGCCACTTTGTAGGTCTTCAGAACTTTGCCATCTCTGTGCAAAGTCATTGTTCGTTCTGATTTGTGAATCACGATACGATCGGCCTTTTCTTGCGGCACTGCAGGGCGCGCGGGCCAGGGCGCGCAAAGCAGAAGAACGGCAAGAGCAGTGACAGCGATGGAGCGGGAATTTTGTCCTCCGACGTGGATGGGCCGAAGAAGCATGGCTACAGGATTTTTTTGCCGAGGGCGGAGAGGACTAGCTCGACCCCGAGGAGGGCGGTGCGGTTGTGTTCATCAATGATGGGATTGATTTCGACGACTTCGAGGGAGACCATGGCTTCGGAATCGGCAATCATTTCCATGGCGAGATGGGCTTCGCGATAGGTGACGCCGCCACGGACGGGAGTGCCGACGCCGGGAGCGTCGCTGGGATCGACGAAGTCCATGTCGAGGCTGACGGCGATGCCGGCGGTATCGTCCATGGCGTATTTGAGAGCGTCGGACATGACTTCGCGCATGCCGCGCTCGTCAATGTCGCGCATGGTGAAGACGTGAATGCCGGATTTTTTGACGATTTTGCGTTCCTGGGCGTCGAGGTCGCGTGCGCCGACGATGACGATGTTCGAGGGTTCGGCTTTGGGCTTGAAGCCCATGAGATCGACTAATTCGGGTGCGCCGTAGCCCATGATGGCGGCGAGGGGCATGCCGTGGATGTTGCCCGAAGGCGAGGAGTCGGGAGTGTTCATGTCGCCGTGGGCATCGAGCCAGAGGTAGCCGATTTGTTTTTTTTCTTTGCGAAAGTGCGAGGAGACGCCAGCGGCGACGCCGATGGCGATGGAGTGGTCGCCGCCGAGAACTAGCGGAAGAAAGCCTTCGGCCAGAGACTTTTCAGTGGTCTTGGCGATGTCCTGGCAAGTTTCGGCGATTTCCTGAAGATATTTGGCGCGCTTTTCGCCAAAGTGCATTTCTTCGGGCTGTTTGACTTCGAGATTGCCAATGTCTTCAACGGTGTGGCCGAGCTGCTTAATGCGGGCTTGCAGGCCGGCGCCGCGAAGGGCTGACGGACCCATGTCGACGCCGCGGCGGGATTGGCCGAGGTCCATGGGAACGCCGATGATTCTGACTTTTTGCGCCATGTGAGTCTCGTGTTCCATGATCTGTGGCCCGTGTCCCGTGAAGAGACGAAAATCACACCACTCGCAGATATGCGCGAGGCACAGATCACTCGAAGGGTTAGTCCAAATTACGCGCGAGAGACGCCGATGCGGCGCCAACTACCCCGGACTAAGGATACACGCGATAAATCATGCGGGGGAAGGGGATGACTTCGCGGATGTGCTCGGTGCCGCAAATCCAGGCAACGGTGCGTTCAAGGCCGAGGCCAAAGCCGGAGTGGGGAACGCTGCCGTAACGGCGCAGATCGAGATACCACTCGAAAGATTCCTGGGGCAAGTTGTGCTCGTGGAGGCGCTTGAGGAGCAAATCGTAGTCGTGGATGCGCTGGCTGCCGCCAATGATTTCGCCGTAGCCTTCAGGAGCGATCATGTCGAAGGCGAGGGCAAGTTCAGGACGCTGGGCGTCAGGCTGCATGTAGAACGCCTTGATGGCCGTGGGATAGTGGTGAATGAGGACGGGGCGGTCGAAATTTTTGGAGATAAGAGTTTCTTCGTCGCCGCCGAAATCGTCGCCGAATTTAGCAGGGTTGCCGTTTTTGTTCAGGAGCGCGACGGCGTCC
The DNA here is from genome assembly GCA_963767755.1 of uncultured Acidobacteriota bacterium. Classification (GTDB taxonomy): domain Bacteria; phylum Acidobacteriota; class Terriglobia; order Acidiferrales; family UBA7541; genus Acidiferrum. The sequence goes on from CAVYFO010000021.1 coordinate 49,001, forward strand.
TCGTAGCTGATTCGAGGGAACGGGGGCTTGATGTTTTCGAGCTTGGCAGCGTCGCGTTTGAGCGTTTCGAGTTCGCGCGATTTGTTTTTGACGACGCCTTGGACGATGGCGCTGACGAGGCCTTCGCCGAGGGACATGATTTCGTCGAACTCGACGTAAGCAGCTTCGGGCTCGAGCATCCAAAATTCGGTGAGATGGCGGCGGGTTTTGGATTTTTCGGCGCGGAACGTGGGGCCGAAGGTATAGACCTTGCCGAGAGCCATGGCGATGGCTTCGGCGTAGAGCTGGCCGCTTTGCGTCAAGTAGGCTTTTTGGTCGTCGATATAATTGACTTCGAAAAGTGTGGATGTGCCTTCGCAGGCGGCGGGCGTGAACATGGGCGCGTCGGCGAGCGTATAGCCCTGACCGTCCATGAATTCGCGGGCGGCGCGGATGGCTTCGGCACGAATACGGAGGATGGCGGCCTGGCGTGGCGTGCGAATCCAGAGGTGGCGCTGATCGAGCAGGAAGTCGACGCCGTGCTCTTTGAGCTGGATGGGGAAGGGAGTGCTTTCCGGGACTTTTTGGACAATCTGGATTTTGCTGACGCCAATCTCGAAGCCACCAGGAGCGCGTTTTTCGGCGCGAATTTTGCCGGTAACAATGACGCTGGATTCCTGCGTGAGACCTTTCAGGGCTTCGAAGGCTTCGGGATTTTCCTTGAGAGCGCAGACGCCTTGGATAATTCCGGTGCCATCGCGAAAAATGGGGAACATCAATTTGCCGGATTCGCGGAGATTGTAAAGCCAGCCACGAATCGTTACTTCCTGATTGTCGTACTTGCCTGCTTGTTCGATGGCGATGATGGTCATGGTTCAGTCTTGAGACAGAGATTCAAACGAGCAGTTTACCAGAGAGGCCGAATTCGATTCACCCGAACGAGAAATCAGCGATTGGCCATGGTGCGGATGTTACCGAGGCCGAGAAGACGCTGGTCGGCAGTTACTAGAGTAAGGTCGAGCACCTGAGCCGTGGCCGCGATAAAGCGATCCGCGGGATCACTGTGAAGAGGGAGTCTCTCCGAGACGATGGCGATTTCATGCGTGAGAGGAGCCTCTTGAATTCCGGGCGACGATTGTTGCAGCCAGGCAATAAAGTCGGGTCGCAACCGCAAGCGTCCCTTTCGCTGCAACATCAGCGCTTCCCATGTACTGATCGGCGAAACCCACAACTTATTGTCCGGGTTCGCAAGCTCCCGTTGCGTGGCGGGGCCAAGGTGTTCGGGGCCTTGGAGAAACCAAATCCAGATGTGTGTATCTAGCAGGAACTTCAATCGCGAAGGACCTCCCAATCATCTTCGTCTGTCGCGGGCGAAATAATATCGCCGAGGATTTCGATGGAATTGCGCATGGAACCCATCAAGGCAGCGCGGTCCACCTCGGGAGCCGCCGGCACTACCTCGGCGACGGGTTTTCCATGGCGTGTGATACGAATGGGTGATTTGGTTTTCTCCACCTGCTCCAAGATGGCAAGGCATTTGGCTTTGAATTCGGAAATGGCGATCTCTTGCATCGGCTTCACCTGACCATATTATAGACTATAGTCAGAATAATGGTCAATTTCGATGATCTAGCTCCATTCGCGCTCGAAACGGTCGAGAGAGGCGCTGGCGGCGGCTAGCTGTTCGGAGGCGCTGTGGGCATCGGGGCCGGTGTGTTCCTTTAGCTCAAGTGTTAACGGGAGAGGCGGCCCGGGAGCAGACTTCAGAGTTTTGACGGCGGATTCCCAATCGATGGAGCCGTCGTAGGGCGGTAGATGCTCGTCCTTTTCGCCGTGGTTGTCGTGGATGTGGGCGGAAACGGCGAGTTCGCGGAGGGGAGCGAAGCCTTTTTCGATGCGCTCATTTTCAGGGCCATCGGCCAGGAAGGCATGGCCGATATCGAAATTGAAGCGGAGGCCGCTGAGGCGCGTTTCGTCGACGAAAGCGCGGAGGTATGCGGGATCGCCCATCTCGCTGGTGGTGTTCTCGACGGCAATGGTTACGCCAGCGTGATGCGCGTGCAATACAAGATGCTCAAGAGAGCTGAAGGCAGCATCGCGCTTGCGCGGGTCGGCTGTTTCGCGCGAACCACCCATGTGGAGGATTAGACAAGAATAGGGCAAGTCCTCGGCGACGTCGATCACGCGCTTCAATTCGTCCATGGCTTCGATGCGGCGGACGCGTTCGACTTCACAAATGGAGAGGGGCGTGCCGCCTTCGCGTGTCGCGCTAAGGTCGCGGCTCGTCGGCGCATGGAGCGATGCGAGAGCGAGCCCGTGCTGCGAGAGGGCGCTGGCCATCGCCTGCATTTCTGCCTTGGTGGTGTAATCGAAATGGCTTCGCGTGGCGAAGATTTCGAGAGCCTCGAAACCGGCCTCGGAAATTTGCCCGAGAAGTTCGGTGGTCAGACGTCGCGACACAAACAAGTAGGTGGATAGAATTCTTTGCATAGTCCTTGCTCTGCTCGCCTTGAAGAAAAGCTAGAAGTCTTGTTCCGAGCCGCCCACGTCGATACCGCGCAGCAGCATAAAAATCGTTCAGTAACCGACGGCAGCGCCGTGGTCGCGCGGGTCAGCCGCGCCGAGGCGTTCGCCGGTTTTTGGATCGATCCCGATGGCATTCACCAAGCCGATGTGCCCGCGCCGCCGCGTTTGATAGCCTTCCGCTTTCAAGCCGGCTTCGATGCTTGCGGGAAAATCATTTTCCATCAGGATCACGTCCGGCAGCCATTGATGATGAAAACGAGGCGCATTGATGGCCGCCTGCGCGTTCATTCCCAGACGCATCCAGTTTAAAACGCTGAGCAGAGTGGCGGAAATAATCGTGGGACCACCGGGCGAACCAGTTACGAAGCTCAATTTGCCGTCCCGCAAGAGCATGGTCGGCACCATGGAGCTGAGAGGGCGGTGACCTGGGGCGATGGCGTTCGCTTCGGATTGGATAAGGCCGAAGAGCGCGTTGGGAACGCCGGGCTGCGTGGTGAAGTCGTCCATTTCGTCGTTGTAAAGGAAGCCAGCGGTGGAAGTTACGTGGGAGCCGTAGCTGTTGTTGAGGGTGTAGGTGCTGGCGACGGCGTTGCCGGCAGCATCGACGACGGAAAAGTGAGTCGTGTGCTGACCTTCGCTGAGGCCGGAGACCGTTTGTGGCGTGGGCAAGGCGGCGGAAACACCGCAGACATGCGGAGTGCCGGCCTTGACAGTGTTGCTAGGCGTGGCATGCAAGGGATCGATGGTTGCTTCGAGTTCCTTGGCGTAGCACTCGCTTGTGAGGCCATCGACTGGCACTTTTGCGAAGTCAGGGTCTGCCAAGTAAGCGGCGCGATCGGCGAAGACGCGCCGCATTGTTTCCACCACCATGTGCATGCTTTTCAAATCGTCCCAGCCTTTCAGCGGGACCCCCTGCAACATATTCATGGCTTCGATGATGGCGACGCCGCCGGAGCTGGGAGGCGGCGAAGACATGACCTCCCACTTGTGACCGTCGAATTCGTAATCGGCGTGGAGGGGCTGACGCATTTTCGGCTGGTATTGGGCGAGATCGTCGAGAGTGATGAGGCCGCCCATGCGTTGCATGTCGTCGGCGATCTTGTGGGCAGTTTCGCCGCGGTAAAACTCGGCGGCGCCGTTTTTGGCGATGCGCTTGAGAGTCGCAGCCAGTTCGGGTTGCTTGAAGATGTCGCCGGCTTTAAACATTTTTCCGTCGTTGAGGAAGATTTGGCGGCTTACGGCGAACTGCTGCAAGTAACCGCGCTGGTCTTCCAGCTGCTTGGCTAATTTTTCGCTTAGAGGGAACCCGTCTTCGGCAAGACGAATGGCCGGGGCCATCACCTCGGGAAGCTTTAGCTTGCCGTAGGTCTTCAGGGCCAGCTCCAGGCCTGCGACCGTGCCAGGAACGGCGACGGACTTGTAGCCGATGACGGAGAGATTCTTGACGAGCTTGCCGTCCGGGCCGATGTACATGTCGCGAGTGGCTTTGCCGGGAGCGACTTCGCGATAGTCAAAGAAAGTGCTGCGGCCGTCCGCGAGGCGCACGAGCATGAAGCCGCCGCCGCCGATGTTTCCTGCGGCGGGTTCAACAACAGCGAGGGCGAAGGCGACCGCTACGCCGGCATCAACCGCATTCCCACCGCGTTTTAAGATTTCGACGCCGACCTCCGAGCCCAATTGTTCGTCTGTGGCAACCATACCGTGGGCGGCCCGGACGGGTTGCTGGGGCCAAGAGCCGTTCGAGTCGTTGTAGAGATGATACTCGGCAGCGGCTTGTCCGCGGGAGATGGGCGCGAGCAGGGCGAGCATCACGGTTGCCGTGGAAAGGATACGCGCAGAATTGATCATGTGAGGCTCCCCCGCAGACAAGAGACACTAAGTGATTAGAGGAAAAGCGTCAAGACAGGCCCGGAGCCCGCGCCCGCTTCGACGCGAGAAACCACGGAGTATGCGAATTGGCCGAGAACGCGGAAATCTCAATTGGGTTTGTCCTGGCCGTGCCAGGGTTTTCGATGTCACGGCTCGCTGAGGAACTCAACGTCAGGTGGGCTGGGAAGCAGGCCGGCGGCGGTGCCGCGCTCGATCAGGGCTCTGACGGCTTGTTTGCCGCGCTCGCCATAGCCGAGCGTCCAACGGTTGACGTACATGCCCACGAATTTGTCGGCGATTTCGGTTTCCATGTCGCGGGCAAACTGCATGGCGTAGTTGAGGGCTTCTTCGCGGTGCTCGAGACCATACTCGACACTATCTTTAATGGTTTTAGCGATTTGCAGACCCAGAGCGGGGCCAAGGGCGCGGCGAACGGCATTTCCGCCAAGGGGGAGGGGCAGACCGGTCTGTTCGTGCCACCAGACGCCCAAGTCCACGACACGGTGCATGCCCAGTTGGGGGAAAAGGAGTTGGCCCTCGTGAATCAGCAGGCCGGCCTCGACGACTTCGTTCTTCACGGCGTCGAGGATCTTGTCGAAAGGCAGCACCACGGGCTCGAAGTTCGGCTCGAACAACTTCAAGGTTAGATAAGCGGTAGTCTTCAGGCCCGGGACGCCAATCCGTTTTCCGGCTAAATCCTCGTGTTTCAAGGAGTTGGAGGCGACGACGATGGGGCCGTAATTCTCTCCGAAGCTGGCGCCGCAATCAAGCAGGACATACTTGTCCCGCAAGCTGGGATAGGCGGCGAAGCTCAGCGCGGTGACGTCATAGGTCTCGGTGAGAGCTGCATCGTTAAGAGACTGAATGTCGGAGAGCACATGGGTATATTTGTAACCGGGCGTGGCGAGCTTGTGGGTTGCCAGCGCATAAAACATAAAGGCGTCGTCGGAATCGGGAGAATGAGCGAGTTTGATCTCGATGGTCTCTTTTTCGGGTCTTGAAGCTGACTGTGTACCGGACATGGGCTTATCCAGTTCTTTCTGACCACCCGGCTCCCAAGGAACCGGTTATCGAGTCGTCCGAGCCGCCTGTTTGGTTTCTCCGGAGAGAATTTTCCCTTTCGGGAGGCTCTGCAGAGGAACGGTAAGGAGAGAACGTAAGCGGCGCTGGGACTTGCGTGGCGCGTAGCCAACCTTAATTCTGCACCGCAAAGCCTAGCACAAGCGACGCTTGTGGACAAACGCTTCCGAATGCAAGCAACCGCAGTGTGTGGCAGAGTTGGCAAGCCGAAGTCTATCTTCGGGCCCATGCTACGATAAGTGTTGAGATTCCTGTAGGATTCCCGGGTTATTCGTCAAGAAAAAGCAATCTGCGCCGGAAGGATCAGGTTCGTGCAGCCTCCGAAGTTCACCGAAGCGGAGTTGGCGGCATTAATTGGCGAGGCCGTGGCGTGGTTACGCCAGGAGCGTGAGAAGTACTACGCGATTAGCGAACCTCTGACAGAGCCCGTCAAACTGAAGTTACGGCCGTTTTTTTCGGCGGAAGCTCTCGATCGGTTGCGGGTCAAAGACTTGTCAGTGACGGGTGAGGCTATCCCCTACCCGCCGTTTTATGAGCGGGTTCGCGCGGGCGGCTCGCGGGTGGTTCCAGACGCGGCGCACATGACGGCGATTCCCTTTGTTGACGTTGCCCTGTTTAATCGCCGGCCGACGTTGCGGACGTTGTTCCACAACATGGTCCACGTTTCGCAATTTTCCATCCTCGGATTGGAGAGGGTGATGAAAGTATATTTTGAGACCTTGAATGAGTCTGGCTTGTGGATGGTCGTGCCGTTTGAGGAGCAAGCGTACAGCCTGGATGCACGGTTTACCAAAGATCCCCACGACTACTTTTCGGTCGAAGCCGAGATTCGCGAATGGCAGCGAAAAGAAAAGTATTAATAACTGCCGCGGGAAGAAGATAAGTATGGCCAGCTCAAGCTCCATGAGCGGCGATTTGAGGCGTTAGAGAGAGGAGACCATGCGGGCGATGGCGTCGTCGAAAGTAGATTTGCTATCGATATACGGTTGCCAAAAGCGGGACAGAAGTTCGTAGTAATCGTTCCAGCCGCGCCGGTAGAGGCTCTCTCGAATGAGGTCGGGCTCGTAGGTATCTCCCAGAGTTGCGGGGGCACCCTTGGAAAGGGAATCGGTGGAACTCTGCTTAGCCTGGAGCCCTTTACCGGGTGTAGCGAGTAAAGGTTGGATGACTTCGCCAGTGGTGTAAAGGATGAGCGCGGGCCACAGGTCGCGGGGAATGGCTTTGCCTCGCTGGCGGCATTCGCGAATGATGGCTTGTTGCACCGGCTCGGCGATCCCGTGCGAAGCTTCGTGAAAGAGCACCTCAAAGGCTGCGTTGCCCTGGTTTCGGGGATCGGTACTGGAAATAGTGACGCGTAGAGGATCGAGCGTGGTGTACGCCCCCGACGTATTTGCATAGGCGGAGACGTCGACGCGAATTTTCTCCGTGGGCCATTTGGTTTGATAGATATCAGCAAGGCGCTGGGAAACGCCCACGCCTTGTTCGATGACGAGTGGCGCAACGCGAGCGATCCACCGGCGATTGGCGAGATCCTGGGCGAGCCACAGATGAGCGCGATAGACGGGCGCGGCAGAATCCAGCACGCGAGTGAGGTCGGGAGGCAGGCCGGCGTCGCAAGATTTTTTGTGAGCGCCAGAGAGATCGTCGCAATCTTCAAAATCCTCGAGCTGATTTTTTAATAGGACCAGGTCGTTATTAAAGAGCAAGTCTTTGCCTGCGAAGTTCTCGGCGTAATAGGCCACGGCGGTGCTCCAAGCGATTTGCTCAGGTTGAGAGAGATCCCTGGCGGAATCCTTCATGGTTTTCAATTTTAATTGCGGCGCCGAATTGTTTTTTTGGACGACAGCAGGGGGAGTCAGGCGCTGCTTGGCCTCGTAGTAGAGCGTGTGATGAAGATTGACCCAGAATCCGCTGTGGAACTCGAAGACAGGCAGCGGGCCGTAGGTGGAACTGTACTCTTGAGCCATCGCCGCCGTGGGCCCTAACAGCATAAAGGCCAAGAGCGGCAATAAGATTCGGGCGGACGCTGGGCGCATGACGAATCGCACGATAGTAGCGCCAACTCAAGCGGGGTACAAACCCAGGATTCTTTCTTTCCCCTAAATTGCAATAGCCGATGTAATATTCCCGATCCTTTCAGGAGCGGAGAACCGGATGAGAAAATTTCAAATGTCTTGCGGCCTCGCCGCCATATTGCTCGCGCCTTGCGGAATATCCGCGCGGCAGACGCAGGAGCTTCCCGCTCTCAAACAAGAAGCCACTGCGGAAGTGGATCAACTTCAGACGCTTACACAGCAGATGGTGGACGAGATTTTCAGCTATAGCGAGTTGGGCTTCCAGGAGCACGAAACGTCGCGGTACGTGACCAGCATTCTTGCCAAAAACGGATTTCAAGTCGAGAAAGGCATCGCGGGGATTCCCACGGCCTGGGTAGCGACATACGGTGGCGGCAAGCCGGTCATCGCGTTTATCACCGATCTCGATTGCATTCCGCGAGCTTCGCAGAAACCGGGAGTCGCGTATCACGACCCGATTATTGAGGGCGCGCCGGGCCATGGCGAGGGCCATAACTCCGGGATGGCAGTGAACGTCACCGCCGCGCTGGTTTTGAAAAAACTGATGGAGGAACACCATATCGCCGGGACGATCAAGGTTATTCCCGGCGTAGCGGAGGAGTTGCTCGGGACGAAGGCGTTTTATGTCCGCGCGGGTGTTTTTAAGGACGTGGATATAGTTTTGGGTGCGCACGTGGAATCCGAATTTTCCACTTCGTACGGGACGGGTAACGGGGAGTGGAGCGGACTCGTCTCCGTGCAGTATTTTTTTCATGGGAAAGCGGCTCATGCTGCGGCGGCGCCGTGGGAAGGCCGCAGCGCGTTGGACGCCGTTGAGTTGATGGACACAGGCTGGGACTTTCGTCGTGAACACCTGCGGCCCGCGCAGCGCTCGCATCGCGTCATCATCAATGGCGGGGATCAGCCAAACGTTGTTCCGCCGGAAGCAGCGGTCTGGTATTACTTCCGCGAGCTGGACTACGAACACATCAAGGGACTGTATGACCTGGGGAATACCATTGCGGATGCGGCTGCGAAAATGACCGGAACCACTGTTGATCACAAACTGGTGGGATCAGCGTGGCCTCCGTTTCTGAATAAGGTGATCGCGGAAACGCAGCAGAAAAATATCGAGGCCGTCGGCATGCCGAAGTGGAGCGAGGCGGATCAAACGCTGGCGAAGGCTCTGCAAAAAGAAATTGGCGCCAAGTTAGAGGGCTTGAAGGAGAAAGTCGACCCGCTGACGGAGCCGGTGAAAAATCCCACTGGAGGAGGATCCGACGACATCGGCGATATTTCCTGGAACGTGCCCATGGTGTACCTGATGTATCCGGCGAACATTCCGAATCTGCCGGGACATAGCTGGGCAAACGGCGTAGCCATGGCCACGCCCATCGCCCACAAAGGTTCGACTGCGGGCGCCAAGGTGCAAGCGATGACCGCTCTCGACTTCTTGCTTCAGCCGGAACTTGTACAGCAAGCATGGGATTATTTTCGGGATGTCCAGACGAAGGACGTCCACTACGAATCGTTTCTAGGCCCCGACGATAAGCCGGCGATCGAGATGAACAAGGAAAAGATGGAGAAGTTTGCGCCGCAATTGAAAAAATATTATTACGATCCCGCGCGCTATAAAACCTACCTGGAGCAGCTGGGGATCCAGTATCCAACCATTAGAACGGAGCCCTGAGGTTCGATCGGCTGACTTCAAAGATTGCGGGCCGCTTCACCAAGCCAACGGTCCAAAACGACCAATTGATTTTCTTTTACTTGCTCCAGAAATCTCGCACCCATACCCAGCCCGGGGCTGGCGTAGACCACGCGAGCCTCCGTCTCGAACGCTTCTTCGCCACGGATCAGGCGCAGCCGTATCTGCGCATCTTTGGGAGTGGGGTTTAGGGGTGTCCAAATAGCAACCGCTTCGGCTGATGTCCGACGTTCGTGCCATTACTTTCGCGCCGCTGGCGGGTTCCGTGATTTCAGCGGAGAGCACCAGCGGATAGCGGGGGGCTATGCGACGCTCCTGGGTTACATCCGGCATATACAGGTCTCCTGTGCCTTGAGGGACCTACAGTATGCGAGCGATTTTCGGGGGAAATCCGTCGCGGCAGGAGAGATGGCCCTATCTTCATTGTGAAGGTTAGCGTTGCTTCAAAGCAAGGTGACAAGTGGAAGCTCGCACTTATGGGTTAACCGCGCCGGTCCGCACTCAGGAGACAGGGCACGGCGCTATGGCAATTTCGGATCATCCGCGGAACCGACCGCGCCTTTGTGGTCCGCGCCGCGAACCGTTCCACCATCATCGCGGAAAAAAGAGCGGTGCCCGGTGCGGCCATAGATGATCGGCGTGGCTGCGAGAGCATACTTGGCGGGCGCGCCCAAAGTGCTGGCACCCACAATCACGTAGCGAAACGAATAGCCGTTTTTCATGCCGGTGGACAAGTCAGAATCGACGAGCCCTGCGGATTGCGCGCTGGCGGGGCCGTGCAGCGAAGGCCCCAGGTTCGAGAGAGAATCGGGAAGCCGCAGGTATTTGCGGCGATACGTTTCGATCGCTTCGGCAATGTCTCTCAGCGAATCGATCGCGGCTTGCTCATTTTTGTCGCCTTCGGCGGAGTCCCATTCAAATTCCAAGGAAGGCAAGTCTAGAAGCACTAAACCCAGCGAAAGAATTTTCCACTGGCCGCTCTCGCGCACCAGGCCCATGTTGACCTGAATAGCATCGGCGCCAGTGGTATCCGTCGCGTCTCGCAACTTGACGGGGAGAAACGAAACGTTGTCGCGCGTGTCGGCGCCGCCAATCTGGATCTCGGCGACACCCGAGGGCGTTTCGCAGCGCACGATGGGCCGGCCGGAGGGATTGGTGGTGACCGAGGGCTTGCCGGGCTCGTTGAGCAGCACGAAACGCTTCATGAACGCGACGCGCGCGGCGGGCGTCATGCGCATGAACGATTCTTTGTTGCGGACGGTGAGAAACTGCTCGAAATCACCTTGGCTCTGCGAGCAAGCCGCCGTAAGAACGTCGCGAAGTGCGGCGGTTGGTCCGTTGAGCGCCGGGGATTCCGCTGCGGGATTGGAGCTGGACTCCTGCGCTGATAAACTTCCAACAGGAGTTAGAGACGACACCGTCAGGAGTAGAGCGACTGGACTCAAAATCTTTTTTTGAAATTTCACTTCATTCCTTTGCGGCACTCAGAATGGCGGCCAGGTTTTGCGTAAATGAGGAGCGCGGCATCACTTCGGAGCAGCCCGCCGCTTGTGCTTGCGCGGCTAGGTCGCGCTGCACGTGAGAGAGAAATCCGACGACACGCAAATCTTTGTGCGCGGCTCGTAGCCGCTCGACGGCCGCAAGCGGCTGGCTTCGAGCGTTCAAGTCCACGATGACGAGGTTTGGCGCGGGTTCCAGCAATTCCAGCAGAGCGTTGCCGTTTGTGGCCACTTTCAATTCGAGGCCGAGATGCTTGGCTGTCTCCGCGACCTTCATTTGAAAAAACAAATCGTCCATCAGCGCCACGACTCTCGCCATGCCAGCGTCTCCTCCGCTTGTGTTACTCATTATGCGCTACTTCCACATTTCGTTGCCTTTTCGAGTAAGATTCCTTCATCGCTTGGGAGGTGCCGCATGCACCAAGGTGTAGCCCGAACCACCGAGCTTGCCAGCACTCGAACGATCCAGCCTGCCCTGTTGCTCCTTGAAAAGACGCCGATTTTGCTCGAAACGATGCTTCGCGATTTGCCGGAAGATCTGTTGCGCTGGAAGCCTGCGCCGGAACGCTGGTCGATCGCGGAGGTTATTGGCCATCTTGCGGATCTGGAAGAGGTGTATGCCGACCGGACGCGGCGCATCGTGACCGAAGACAATCCGATGCTGCAAAAGTACGATGCAACGGGCACGGTGGTGATGGGTGATTACACTCGCGGGTCAGCCCTGGAGAATTTGGCGTCGTTCGCCAGGACGCGGCGCGCCACGATCATATTGCTTCGGAGCATTCCGGCGGATTCCGGTGAGCGCGAGGCGACTCACCCTGAGCTCGGCAATTTCACGCTGCATCAGATGCTCAGCGAGTGGGCGTCGCACGACTTGGGGCATCTGCGGCAGATCGCGGAGCTTTATCGCGCGCGTGCCTTTCATCCGTATGCCGGACCCTTCCAAAAATATTCCAATCCGAAACCGTGAAGGAACACCCTGAGGACGCGCGATTGGCCGCCGCCGGCCCGCGCGACGTGACTTTGTATACGCGGCCGGGGTGCCATCTTTGCGAGGAAGCGAAGGCCACCATTGCGCCGCTTTTGCGCGAATTCGGGGCTTCGCTTCGCGAAGTGAATATCGAAAAAGACGCGGCTCTCGAAGAGCGCTATGGTTGGGACATTCCGGTGATTTTCATTGGTGCACGCAAAGCAGCCAAACATCGCGTCGATGTGGAACAGTTCCGGCGTCAGCTTCGCGAGAGCAGAGCTGAATAAGCACAATCTTGGGATAAAACGGTTTGACTAATGTCCGTTGGCCGGCTCGTGGGCGCCTACCGTTGTATCTGGCACGTCGCCTTTTCGGCCTTTTACGCGGTCGTAGACGCTGATTTGACTAACGGAGCCGAGCGCTTCGTTGTAGAAAGTCGGGACGCCAAGCGCGGTGAGTAATTCCTCGTTGAACCTTCGCAGGTTCTCAAGATGCGTGGCTAGCGCGGGCAACTTCACGCCGTCATCGGTCAGCAAGAACTTCTGGTAGCCGGCGTCCCAGAGACGTGTGAATCGCCCTTTCAGCATAATGGTTGGCACGACCGTCATTTGATACATGTCATCGGTGCCTTTGCGGAACTCTGCGCCGCTGCCATATTTTTCCACGCGCACAACGCCGCGCGTGCTGCCGACAGCAAAGCCGAGCGCCGCCAGGCCTTCGATTTGTTTTGGTGTGAACCGTTCTTCGACATTCCACATGGGGCTCCTAGCCTAGTAAATGCGCGGCTTTCTGTAAAGCGGTGTGCTGCGAACGAAGTTCGACAGGCAGCGCACTGCAATCAAACGAGCAGGACGGAATTTCTCCTATGTTTTGTCTTGGGACCAGGAACGCTCCCAGGTGCGCCACAAAGAAACGTCGCCGAGGCCCAGTTGATTCCACCATAGGTCCAGCATCCTTTGATCGAGACGCAGAATGCCTTCACGCGTTACGCCGGCGGGCGGCGGGACGAGCGTTGCCAAGCGCTCGTAAACGCGGCCGCGGTCCGAATCGTCGACGCGAGCGAGAAGGTGCCAAACCGTGAGCGCGTCGCGCGGACGGGATTCCACGAGGAGTTGGCTGAGTTCGGCGCTGCGCTCCTGCGGAGTCAGGGTGGCAAAATCAAAGCTGGACAACGCTTTGCGAAACGATGCAGAAGAATCTTCAAAATATGGCGTGCCCGGGCCAATTTTGGGCCGTGTTGCGCAAACCGCGCCCGCGGGGATAAAGGCTTCGCGGTCGTCGAGCTTAAAACCGACCCATCCAAGCGTCGTGCGGAGAAGACCGGCTCCGGAATCGTCCACATGGAGGGTATACCGGCAACCTAGGTCGACGGCGATAGCGGAGGGCGTGTCCACGGTAAACTCGCCTGGAGAAGCCCAGATGAAAGCGCGAATGGTGCCGCGATCAAGCGAAAGCTGACTGTGTCCGTTTCTGCCGGCCGTCAAACGCAATCGCGTGTTCGGATCTACGCCTACCGTTCCAATCTCGGCCACGGAAATGGTGGCTTGCGAATGACTATCCGTGACAAGTGTTTCGCCAACGCCGAGCCTGTTCGCGTCTGTATGCTTCCAGGTTGCGTTCGATTCCACTTCTGGGGTACCTGCGGTGCGTTCGACGGCCCATCCAGCCCCGGAAGTTGTGCTGGGCTTCTGGCCCCATCGAGGAATCCCGATCGCCCCAATCAACAAGATGGTCGCCGTGGCGGCTGCGAGGCGGAATCTGAGGGACGAAGGTACAGGCAGAAATCGCCACCACAAACGCTGCGCCGGAGATGGAGAGATCTCAGGAAACTTCGGGGCCTGACCTCTATAGCGGAACGTGGCGAGGCTCTTTTCTAATTTTTCAATTTCCGGGTCCGGATCGCCCGAACCGTCCCAGAGATAATCGTCGTTCATGGTTGATTCCCTTTGCGCAATGCGTTCTTATCCTGTGCCGCTGAAGTTCGGGCGGCGCGGCCACTCTGCTGAATTGAACCAGCCGGCGCCACGTGGTTTAGCTTCTCGCGAAGCTGCTGCATGCCTCGGTGCAAATTCACGCGCACGGACCCGGGAGTCAGGCCGGTGCGGGCGGCAATTTCCGGTCCCGTCATGCCCTCCACTAAACGTAGTATCAACGTTTCGCTGTAGGCTTCCGGGAGCTTGCGAACGAACGCCAAGATCACCGCCGCCTCTGCCTCGGGAACACTGCTTGGCGCAGGTAAATCTGGTTCCTCTTCGGAGAGGCTGTCGGTCAGCGAAGCCACGGATTTGGACTGCCGGTAATGATCATTGGCCCGATTGCGCGTGATGGCTGCCAGCCACGGCCCGAACCGGGCGACGTCGCGCAGATGACCTAGCTTGGGTAGCGCACGCAGAAAAACGTCCTGAACAAGGTCATCCACCTCGTTTGAGGGAACCCGCGCGAGCAAAATACCGTGAACCATGCGCGCGTACCTCGCGTAGAGCGCACCAAAAGCCGCACGGTCGCCCTCGCGTGCAGCCAGCACGAGCGAAGAATCGTCGGAAGCTTGGCGAGGAGGCGAAGTGCTCACCGCTCGACAGTCCCTGATTGTAAGCCGCGAGTCAACTAAGGTTCCACTCCCTGCGTTTCGGAGTGCGGAGATCATTTCGGAGAGCAAGACGCCAAGAGCCACATGGGTGTTAACGAGGATAGAGACAAAGTTTCGGATTCTCGAACTTAGGTAGCAATTGGAGGCAAAAACTATTCTCGACCCATCTTAGGGTGATTCCTTCTAACTCATGCTAAAATCAGGCTATACCATCAAACTGGTGTGACGCATCTAATTCGGAGTAAACTGGTCGCATATCCAGACGGCTGTGAGGCAATTTACAAGCATGGCCACTTTGAACGCAGTTGCTGCTTCAGCCCAAACGCCCTGCAACCAGGCAGAAGTGCGGCCGGGGGTTGCGGGGAGGTCTGTGTTTGAGTTGGTCGGTAACACACCGCTCTTGCGGCTCTCGCGAGTTGGCCGGGAATTCCCGAATATGGAGTTCTGCGCGAAAGCAGAGTGGTGCAACCCCGGAGGCTCGGTGAAGGACCGCGCTGCGCTGAGCATGATCCAGGCAGGCTTGGCCAGCGGTTCACTGCGGCCGGGCAAAACCATCATTGATGCTACCAGCGGGAATACAGGAATTGCGTATGCCATGCTTGGCGCGGCGCTCGGCTATCCTGTGAAGCTTTGCTTGCCAGACAGTGCCTCGCACGAGCGCAAACGTATTCTGGGCGCATTGGGTGCGGAACTCGTCATGACTTCAGGCGACGAGGGCACGGACGGCGCGATTCGGCGAGTTCAGGAGATCGTTGCAGCCAATCCAGAAAAGTATTTCTATGCAGATCAGTACAGCAATCCGGCTAATTGGCAGGCGCACTACCGCACCACTGCTAACGAAATTTGGGAGCAGACCCGAGGCAACATCACACATTTTGTCGCGGCTCTGGGTACGAGCGGAACGTTTGTCGGGACATCGCGGCGGTTGAAGGAATTGAATCCATCGATTCGGTGCGTCAGCCTCCAGCCAGACGCTGCGTTTCATGGCTTGGAAGGCTGGAAGCACATGGAGACTGCGCTGCGCCCCGCGATTTATGACGACACGCTCGCGGATAATTATCTCGAGGTTGGGACTGAAGAAGCTTATCGAATGGTGAAGCGGATCGCGCGAGAAGAGGGCTTGCTAGTGAGTCCCAGCGCGGCCGCCGCGTTGCTCGGCTGTTTCCAAGTGGCAAAAGGCCTTGCGCCGAATGAACGTGCCGTAATTGTGACCGTTTTTGCCGATTCCGCGTCAAAGTATCTGACCGAACGCTTCTGGGCCGAAGAGTGACCATGCCGAGCGACACCGAACTTTGGATCAGCAGCCACCTCGCGGAAAAGATTCGCGAACATGGTGTGGAAACGTACCCTCACGAATGCTGTGGCGCGCTTTTGGGACGCGATTCGGAAGTTTTAAAAGGTGAGACTGACGCTGAAGAGAAGATTGCGGCACCTCGCGAAGTGCTGAGGCTGTTTCCGCTAGCCAATCGCAATGGAGATTCGCCGCGCAATCGATTTATGGTTACGGCAGAGGACGTGCGCACAGCAGAGTTGGCGGCGCAAGAGCAGGGCCTGGAGATCATCGGCTGGTATCATTCGCATCCGGATCATCCGGCGCGCCCCAGTGAATACGATCGTGTCCACGCTTGGCCGTGGTACAGCTACATCATCGTGAGCGTCAATCACGACGCGGCCACGGACATGAATTCCTGGCGTCTCAACGACGACCGCCAGGAATTTTCGCCCGAAGGAATCGAGATTCGGCAACATGCGGCGATCCAGAGATAAGTGGGCTTCCGCGCGGCCGTTCTTTGCGCCAGGCTGTGGATTTCAAGGATTCGGAGGAGTTAGAAAATGGCAGTGAAGGTTATGATTCCGACGCCGCTTCGGGTTTACGCAGGGAAGCGACATTCCGCGGAGTTCAGCGCCGCGACGGTCGGCGAAGCGCTCAGCGGACTCACCAACGAATTCGCCGAGTTGCGCAAGCATCTCTTTACGGAAGAGGGCAAGCTGCGCGCATTTGTAAACGTGTATCTCAACGACGAAGACATCCGCTATTTGGCGAAGGAAAACACGCCTACGAAAGACGGGGACACCATCAGCATCATTCCGTCTATCGCTGGCGGTTCTTCCGATAACGCTTATTGATTCTTAGTAGACGGGGAGTTTTTGCAATGGCCACGACACTGCAGCCTCAAACCGGAACGAAGCCGGTCACGAGTCTTTCCAACGAAGAGATACTTCGCTACAGCCGCCACCTGATCATGCCGGAAGTGGGCATGGATGGTCAGCTGAAACTCAAGAACGCCAAAGTTCTGCTCATAGGGACCGGCGGTCTTGGCGCTCCGCTCGGACTCTATCTTGCTGCCGCAGGCGTTGGTCGGCTTGGGCTTGTCGATTTCGATGTCGTGGATTTCACGAACCTTCAGCGGCAAGTCACCTTTGGTTCGAGTGATGTTGGCAAGCCAAAGGCGCAAGCGGCTCAAGCACGGCTTGCCAATCTGAACCCGGACATTCAGATTGATACGTTCGAAACAAAACTCACCAGCGAAAATGCGCTGGAGCTTTTCAAGGATTTCGACGTCGTCGTGGATGGCACCGACAATTTCCCGACGCGCTATCTCGTCAATGATGCCTGCATCCTTCTCGGCAAGCCAAACGTATACGGGTCGATCTTTCGCTTTGAAGGGCAGGCCACGGTGTTCGGCATGCCGGAAGGACCGTGCTACCGCTGCCTCTATCCGGAACCGCCTCCGCCGGGGCTGGTTCCGTCCTGCGCCGAAGGCGGCGTGCTTGGGGTGTTGCCGGGCATCGTCGGCTCCATCCAGGCCATGGAAACAATCAAATTGATTCTCGGCCGTGGTGATAACCTCATCGGGCGCCTGCTGCTCTTCGATGCGCTTGGAATGAAATTCCGCGAACTCAGGCTGCGCAAAAATCCCCACTGCCCCATGTGCGGCGAGCATCGCACTATCCACAAACTCATCGACTACTACGAATTCTGCGGCGTACGTGGCGAAGAAGCTCCCGCGCCCGATGTCCAGATCCCGGAAATTACTCCGCGCGAGCTGAAATCGCGCCTCGACCGCGGCGACGATCTGTACATACTGGACGTCCGCGAACCGCACGAATTTCAGATCTGCAATCTAAACGGCCATTTGATTCCCCTCGGCGAGTTGCCGCGCCGCGTTCACGAACTGGACTCTTCCCGGGAAATCGTGGCGCACTGCCGCAGCGGAAAGCGCTCGGCGGAAGCGGCGGATTTTCTGCGCAAGGCGGGTTTTCGCAAAATTCTCAATCTCAAGGGTGGAATCCTTGCCTGGTCGGATGAGGTTGATCCCAGCGTTCCCAAATATTGAGCCGTTTCCTTGAGTTCGCGTGAAACTCTGCGTAAGCTTGAAAGCGCGTCCGAGGTGAAACGTCGAACGCGTTTTCAAATTATTCGGAGGCCTGAATGGCTGCTACCAAAATTACCATCAACAACAACGGCTCAATTCGTGTCGAGGGGGATTTCGAAATTGTCGATCCCACGGGTCGGCCCTTTGGTCTGGCCGGACGCACTTCCATCGGCCTCTGCCGCTGCGGCCATTCCGCGAATAAGCCATTTTGCGATGGCTCCCACAAGACTTCAGGCTTCAACGACCCCATCGTTGCTCGCGATCTCCTGCCGCCAGCGCCCAAGGTTTAAGATCTAAAATTACGGCTGAGGCGAGACATTTTGCCCGTTGAGACAGTCTCACAGTGAGACGCCCTACATTTTGTGGCTGATACAGTACGAAATGCCGGTAACTCTAAGGGAACAAAGACGATAAATCTCCAACGCTTGTATCTCTAAATCTGCATTTGCGTCTCGCCTGAACAGGCCTCGCTCGTTCTTCCCCCATCATTTCTGTAACCATTTTAATTTCAGCTGCTTACGGACTGAGATTTTGCCTCCGGAAAGGGCACAAACTTGCAATCTCCCGTCGTTGTAGTTGTTTCTTCGGCATTTGGGGGGTTTCGTGGGTGGTTGGGGCCAAATCGTCGGGTTTCTTCGGAAGGAGCGGTCGCGTGTCTTGATCGCTGCCGCGGTTGCCGCGACGTGGCTTGTCTTCGGTGCCATCTTTTACCTGCGACAGGCGGCCATTTCCGGATCCCCTGAGGCGTACCTTTATCTTGAAATCGGCGGCACGCTGGTCAGCTTTTGCTACGCGGCAAACGCGCTCGTAAGGTTTCGCGGCACGCATGATCGCACTGCACTGATTCTAGCGTTCGGCTTTGTCTTATCGGGAATCATTGAGACGGTCGGATACTTCGGCCTGAATGATGTGCTGCAGTCCGGTCCTACGGCGCTAACGAGAATCCCGATGGGCTGGATGGTTGGAAGGACGATTCTCGCCGTTCTCTTGCTCTCAGCCATCGCCGTTGAGCGCTATATCCCCACCGCGCGGCAACCTAGCAAAGAAACTGCAGGCGCCGTGCTAGTGGTGGTCATCGCCGCGTATCTTACAAGCCTTTCTTTTCTCGCTGCGCCTTCGGCGCCGGTTGCTCACGTCGCCAGTTTTATCTCGCGTCCCTGGGATTTGCTTCCAGGTTCACTCTTCCTTCTTGCTGCCATTTGCTTCGGACAGCGCCTCCGGGATAGTAAGAACAATAAGAACGCGGCGAGTCTTTACGACTACGCTCTCTTCGCCGTGGCCTCCCTTAATGTGGTTTGCCACCTCAGCGCTGCATTTTCTCGCCATCTGTTCGATGGCCCATTCTTCCTCGCGGAGCTGAGCAAGACTGCTAGCTACGTGGTCATGCTTTCCGGCGCGCTGCTGGATCAGGCGCGACTCTTTGATCAAGTTCGTTCGATGGCCGTTACCGATCCGCTGACGGGCCTGGCCAATTATCGCCGTCTCATCAGCGTGCTGGAGGCGGAGCTGGACCGCTCGCGCCGCACGCAGCGCCCATTCAGCGTCGTGCTTTTGGACATGGATGGGCTCAAGACCATCAACGATCATTACGGCCATCTCACCGGAAGCCGGGCCATCGTTCGCCTTTCGAAGATCCTTCGCAGCCATTCGCGCGCTATCGATACGGCCGCGCGTTATGGCGGAGACGAATTCGCTCTCGTGCTCCCCGAAGCCGGCCCCGATATTGCCACCCGTGTGGTTTCGCGCATCCGTGAGCGTCTCTCCGCGGAAGCTGAGCCTCCCGCGCTTTCCGTCAGTGCCGGAGTGGCCGCCTTTCCCGAAGATGGCGATACGCCGGAAAAGCTTTTGGGTGCTGCGGATCGTGCGCTCTATGGGATGAAGCGCCGCATTGGCGGCAGCAACGTCAAAAATCTCACGCGGATTGCAGCGTGCTTGTGAGGATGAATGCCGGTCAAATCCAACAGGCATGTTTTTTCTTTCCACCGCGTCGAGCGCCGCATCCCGATGGAGATTCCCGTCGTGCTCGACGGCCATCGGCAACTGCCAGGCACGGAATCAACTTTTACGGAAAATGTGAGTGCGCGCGGCGCGCGGGTGGTGAGCACCCGCCGCTGGGAACAAGGCGAACGCCTGACGTTTGTTTCGCGTACTGGAGAGTTTCGCTCCTCGGCCCGGGTTGCTTACTGCCATCCTTTGCAAGGCGACGGCTTTGCGGTTGGTGTGGAGTTTCTCGAACCAAAGGGGCGATGGGTTGTTTAATCCCCAAGATAGCTTGACGTAAATCGGCAAGCGGATAGGAGGGAACGCCTGGAACAAGAGAAGTCAGAAAACTTGCGCAAAATTAAAAAAAGGTGAAGCGCCGTGCGGAAGGAGAAGGAGCCGCCCGGCGCTTCACCTTTTTGGTCTGCGCCTTATGGCCAGAAAACGTCATCTGGGTCGGTTAACTCGCTTACCAGCGCTGGCTGAGAAAAAAGCTATGATCCCGTTTTCGTTCGTAAGGTTTCGCCGTAGACGCGTACCATCTCATCAACCATCTTCCCCGCGGAAAATTTCTGTTCGATTTGTTTGCGTCCATCTCTCCCAAGGTTTGCCGCAAAGTCCCGATCCTTTAGGATTCTTCTCACCGCAGTTGTGATTTCGGTCAAGTCCGGTCCGGACACCAGCAGACCGCTCTTTTCATTTTCGATAAGTTCTCCAAGCGCGCCGCGTTTGAACGCAATCGAGGGAATCTCATAAGCCATCGCCGCAAGGAGGGAATTGTTCAAGGCTTCAAAAAAGGAGGGCAAAAGAAAAACGTCAAGTGCGGCGTAGACGGTTTCCACTTCCTTTACGAAGCCAGGAATCAAGACTGCCTCCGCGATCCCCAGCTCTCGGGCGAGTGCCTCGAGTTTCAGGCGGCACAGTCCATCTCCGGCCAGTAGTAGTTTTGCCCTTGGAAATGCCTTGCGCACCTCGACAAGCGCGCGGATGAGCCACTCCTGGCCCTTGTCCGGCAGCAAGACCCCGACGCAACCGAGCAAGGGCGAATCGTTGGAAATTCCCCAGCGAGAACGAGCGGCGCGTCTCTGTTCCTCCGTAAATCTCGGCGGAATCTCCGCGCCTTCGTAAACTACGGTCAATTTCGCCCGCGGCGCTCCCGAGTTAGCCGCTTGGTCCGCAACCCACTTTGAATTCGCTATGATGCAGGCCGCTGCTTCATACCGAGCTCGCGATGCACGGCTTTTGCCGATGGGATATCCTACGCGGCGCGAAATCAAGAATGGAATGCGCTTGTGAGCTCGTGCGAGCCATACGGCCGAAACAGCATGCGCTTCATTCGCATGGACGATTTCAAATCCGCCACGCCGCACCAATTCGCCGACCTTCCACGCAGCAGGAAATCGAAACATTCCTCGCGAGACAAAATGCACACGCACGCCATTCTGCGCGGCGAGTTCTCCCAGCGCGGATCCATTTGCAGCTACCAACTCCGCTTCATGACCACGCGCAAGCAGTCCTTTTAGAATTAAGAGAGCTTGATTTTGCCCGCCACGCCAGACCGTCTCGAGGTCCACGAGCAGCACCTTCACGGGTTTCCCCCGTCGGTGCTCCGCCGTCCTTGTCCAATTAATTTGCCCACCTTTGCGTATTTCAACCGCACGGAGCGTGCCGCCATTTGGGATATCAGCGCGCCGCGGTATCCGTCCAAAAATCCACCTCGCAAAAAATAATTCTGAAACCAGCTCCACGGTGTCGCTAGCCACATCGCGCTCTTCCAGCTTCGCTTCCCGGCGTCAAACATTTGTTGAGCGGCGAGCGTGGTGTACCGATCGACCTTCGCCTCGTGGTCGGCAAACGACCGCACCGTATAGTGCAGCAAATCGCCCAAGAGACGTCCCGCCTGGCCTTCGAAGCGCAGTGCCTCGTGGATGATCCCTGAAAACTGTGCCGTCTCCCGCCGGTAGAGGCGTCGTTGAAAATCAGGATACCAGCCGGAGTGCTCGACCCACGCTCCCAGATACCACGTTTTTCGGGCCATTTCGTAGACGCTGAATTTGGGCTCGTGCTTCTTCCAATCGAGCAGCGAAGTTTTCAGCGGACTGCTCAGCTCCTCGTCCGCGTCCAGCGACAAAATCCAATCGTTCTGTGCACGCTCCGCCGCGAAATTTTTTTGTTCCGAGTAATTTGTCCATGCGTGCTCAAAAAACGCCGCACCGTGCTCGCGAGCGATCGCTTCCGTCCGGTCCGTGCTGCCGGAGTCGACCACCACGATCTCGTCAGCAATTTCGTGCAGCGACGCCAGGGCGCGCGGCAGATTGTGCTCTTCATTTAGCGTGATCAAACAAACGGAGAGGCGATTCATCGAGTGTGTCGGAGCAAAATGCCGGCACGCATATCTTACACTTAGGACCGAGCGGGTTCAGGTTGTAATTTGCGAGGCTCAGGACGGAAAGCAAGCGTCATTTTTTCTGGAGGCTTACTCGAATCCGGCTCTCACCGATGCGGAACTCCGACCCGTCTTGCAGCATGGCCGCTCGCACGCGCTCCTCACCATAGAATGTTCCATTGGTCGAGTTGAGGTCCTTCAGGTTAATGAACTTGTCCCGCACTTCCAGCAAGCAGTGGTACCGGGAAATTTCCGGGTCATTCAGAGGGATGTCTGCGCCAGTTCGCCCGATCACAACTCGAGGTTGCGCCAGGCGGAAAACCTCGCCGCTCGCCGGACCCGAGGTGATCGCAAGCACGAAGACGCCGTCCACCGGAAGCTTCAATCCATCATCTGCGGGCGGGAGCTGTAAATTCGAGTGCGAAGCGTCCGCTCGGGCAAAAGAAGGCAGCGGGCTGATCACCACAGTTTGGTCCGGGCGGCGTTTGAGTTCCACAACCGTGGTTTTCCCGCATTTCGAGCACTTAAATTGTACCTGCGGGTGGACGCTCGAGTCGGCATCCTTCAGCTTGTGCTCGGTTCCGCAATGGACGCATGCAGCTTGCATCACTCTAATTTAACACCTGCGCGTGCGACGGAGTTGTGATCTCTTCTGCTCCATGTTGCAACGGTAAGATTGTGGCCTCGCTGCGCACAAGCCGCAAAGCGGTGAGGCCGCATGCCCGCATCTTGTGTTAGTATTGAATATTCCAATCCATTCAGGAGATCGCTTGTGGCGGAACGTCTTTCGCGTAAGGAATTAAAGCAAGACAAGATTCACGATGCGATCGAGCACGGCGCCGAAGCTGTCTTTTCGCACACTACTATTCTCGCCGGGGCCATCCTCGTTGCCGTGATCGTGGCCGTCGGCTATGCCGGCTGGCGTTTCTATACGGACCGCCAGACGGTGCAGGCCTCCGCCGCCCTCGATGTGGCCATGAAAGCGTATTCCGCGCGAATCGGTACGGTCCCCGATCCGTCCGATCCCGGCGAACTTCTTTATCCCACGGAAGAAGCGCGCGCCCAAGACGCAGCGCAGAAATTTTCCGACGTAGCCAAAAAATATCCGAGCACGAATCCTGGCCGGCTGGCCACCTACTACGCCGCGCTCTGCCATGAGGACCTCGATCACCAAAACCAGGCTCTCGAAGAACTGAATAAGATCAGCTCCAGCAAAGACAAAGAACTCGCGGCCATGGCGCAATATCAGATTGGAGTCATTTACGAGCGCACTGGAAAACCAGCCGATGCCGCCAAGGTTTTCCGCAACCTGGCCGACCACTCATCGGTCTTTGTGCCGCGCCCTCTGGCGCTTCTCGAGCTGGCTGAAGTGTTGCGCCAGAGCGATCCCAAGGAAGCCGCGAACGTATACGAGCAGCTCAAGAAAGAATTTCCTAACACGGCGGTATCGGATGAAGCCGACCGGGGCTTGGAAACTCTCGCGCCAAAGTCTTGAACGCTGGCGCTTCCCCGATTCAATTTGTGGGCCAGATTCTTGTCATTGAGAAAATTTGAAAGCCTATAGGAACGCAGGCGAAGGTTAGAGCCCGTTTCGGGGGCCGTTCATCCATCCACTCCCTAAAAGCGCGCCTTGGGCAATGCGAGTCGAACTCTCCCGCGGACGGCGTTATCCGCAATCCCCACATCCCTATCGCAGCGTGTACGCGCGCGACCGCGACCGCATCATCCACTCGCGCGCTTTCCGCCGCCTCGAGGCAAAGACGCAAGTCTTCACCATTCGCTACTCCGACCATTTTCGCAACCGGCTTACTCACACTCTTGAGGTTTCGCAAATCGCCCGCACGGTTGCTGCGGCCCTAGGTCTCAATACGGAGCTCGCCGAAGCGCTCGCGCTCGTTCACGATATCGGCCATCCGCCGTTCGGTCATGCAGGCGAACACAAGCTCGACGAGCTCATGCGTGCCCATGGCGCGAACTTCAACCACAATCTCCAGGCCCTCCGCATTGTCGAACAATTTGAAAGCCCCTACCTTGATTTTCCCGGCTTGAATCTTACGTTCGAAGTCCGCGAAGGCATTATCAAACATTCGCGCGACTACACCGCTGAGGATTTCCCCTCTCTGGCCGAGTATCTGCTCGATCTTCGCCCGCCTTTGGAAAGCCAGCTCATCGACTGGGTCGATGAAATTGCCTACAACACGGCAGACCTCGACGACGCCCGCGAAGCGGAACTCCTCGATCTCGATGACCTGCGAAACGAAGTACCGATTTTCGCCGAAGCCTATGCAGAGATTGACGCCTCCCATCCTGCCGAGAGGGAGAAACTAAAATTCAATGCCGCTCTCAAGAGCGTGTTGGATCGCCTCGCCACCGACCTCATCGAATCCACGCAGCGTCGCGTGCTTTCCGCCTGCGCCGTAACTGTGTACGACATTCGTCGCGCTCCGGTCAGGCTAGCCGGCTTCAGCGATGCCTTTGTGCAGCGCAACGCCGAGCTGAAACGCTTCCTCTTCAAGCACATCTACAATCATCCCGCCATTACCGAGGACCGCGACCGCTCCGTCCGCTGCCTCGAGGAGCTGTTTTTGTACTATCTCGATTCGCCCGGTTCCATGCCTTCTTCTCACGAAGAAGCGGCCCGGACAGAGCCGCGCCACATCGTCGTTTGCGATTACATCGCCGGAATGACCGACCAATTTCTGCTTCGAAAGCACCAAGAGCATTTTGGCTCTGCGGCTTCTTCCGCCGGGACCTAGACGTTTCGGCCCACTGAGCCTGCGCGCGATTCCAATTCTCTCACGCTGGAGTGCGTACATTGAATCAGTCTTAGCGGTGTCTCGGACCGCGACACTGACGGTGCCGCATCCGGCGTGCAATCTCCGCAAGCGATTGTGATAGCCTTAGCCGTCCTTGAGCAGCAAGCAGGTGAAAAAATGTCGCCGGGCCCGCCGATTTTTCCCGTACTCCGATGGTTCAGCTTGCTCTGGATGGCCGTTTGGCTTCCTGCCTATTTCCGAGTGTGGGGTTGGGCGAATCTTCTGCACTTGTGTGACGTCGCTGTGATTCTGACATTCGTGGGGATTTGGTTAGCGAATCCTTTGCTGCTCTCGAGTCAGGCCGTTAGTTCCTTGGCAGCGGGATTCTTTTGGATCCTGGATGTCGGGTGGCGTCTGGTGACAGGACGTTTTCTAATTGGCGGGACGGACTATATGTGGGATGCGCGATATCCGCTGTGGGTCCGCCTCCTTTCCACTTTTCATATTGGACTGCCCCTAGTTCTGCTTTGGACTCTCCGCCGCGTAGGCTACGACCGGCGCGCGTTGGCCTTGCAAGCCGCGATTGCGGCCGTCCTTCTGATCGCGTCTCGCTTTCTATCCGCTGATCTCAACATGAACTACGCATACAGCGATCCCCTCTTCCATCGTACCTGGGGGCCGGCGCCGGCCCATCTTGCGATGATTTTCGTACCGCTCGTGGCGCTGATTTATTGGCCCACGCACTTGCTCTTAAGCTGGCTCTTCCGTGCGCCGGGCATCTCACAGTGAACGCTCTCATCTAAACGTGAAAGCTGGATTCTTGAAATCCACTTTTGGTCGCAAAGTTAATACGTCGGTGTATCAGCCCGGTGCCGGGAGAACTCCTTCATCCCTCAATCCGCAAGTTCTAACTTTTCAAGATAGGCGTTGAAAGCTGCTCTGACCTTCGCCGCTTCGGGGGCTTTAGTCTTGTACTCCATCAAAGGCGTGATGAAATCATCCATGGCCTTATCAATTTCGTCGAACTGATCGGGATGCGTTTTTTTCAGCGCCATGTCGCCGCCATAGTCTTCCGCTTTATCCCAAACACGTTCGAGGACCCGGGCAAGCTGAGCTGCCGCGGCGCTGTCTCCCTTTTGAAACTCCAAATACGTGCGTTGAGCGAGCGCGCGATAGGCGCCCATCTTGCTGTTATCCACGCCGTCGGTTTGCGGGACTTTTCTTTCCTGCCCGTTAGCCAAAGAGCTGCCCGCCGTTCCCAACAACAAGACAAGCACTACAGCGAAGATTGGCCCGAGAGCCCTGCGAGACAAGTGCGTCAACGTATCCTCCCGAGAACTAGCTGATTTTTCCTAACGAAAATTGATGGAAGTCTATTTTCTCAAGTTCTGACGGCGCAAATCAGGAACTCCAGCGGGCCGCCGTGTGCCCTGTGCACAAAAAAGTAAGCGCCCTAAGGCGGTTCTAGGCGCGCAACAGCCCCGCGCGTTGGCGAGGACGCGCTTGCACCGGGTCATGATGCGCCCACCACTCGCGCCAGGCGTTGGCATCGTTGCCCAGCGCCGCACCCGTGATCACGCGAAGCGTGCCGTATACCAGCTCCCGCGTTGTCCTAGCCAGCGAGTCATCGTCTGTTAGATTCAACAAATGTGGAACCGCCGCAAGACGTTCTTCACGCGTCAACAAGCCGGATTGTCCGAGGCTGCTCGCTGCGCGTTCGCGAACTTTCGGCGAAGGGTCGTGTGCCAGCAGGTTGAGCAGAGGATCGATTGTGGCTTCGTTACCCAGCATCGCTAAACCTTCCACCGCCCAATAGCGCGTGTGCTCGCTGGGATTGTGCGCATAATTCAGCAAACTGCTCAGCACAAGCTCCGGTTCAACGCCGCGATTTCCCAGTGAGCCGAGCCGCCACAACGCCATTCCCCGTGTCGCGGGGTCGCGCCGTAGCTGCTGGATTAGCCGGTTGACGCTTTCTGGCGATTTGCTCAGATTATTCGCCGCAAGATCGACATCTACTGCCACCGTCCGCACGCGCAGGTCGCGCGAATTCAGCGCCGCCAGCACCAGGTCAAACAGCTGGTCGGTGTTCTTCAAACGGCCTCGCCACCCATCCACTTTTTCTTGCAGCAGGGCCAGAGAAGCTGCGTCGTCTTGCATCGCCCGTTCCAACAAGCGCTCCGCTTGCTGTTGTGGCGAGTGCCGGCTCAATTCCGCATCACCACTCTTCGCGATCTTTGGCATGTGAACCGTCGAAAGCGCACGAGAAGCACTCTGCGCCGTGAGGCTCCCATCCAAGTTTTGGTCGGGCAGCGTCTTACGCGCAGCTTCAAAACCCGCCACGAGCGAAAGGCTGCCAAGGAGCGAGAGCAAAGCTGCGTACCGGACACCGCGCCTCAATCCCCCCGTTCGTCCTTCGTTTCGGGGGTCCCGCACTGAGGAAATCTGATTGACGCGCTCGCTCATTCGCAATAGCTCCGCCGCGCACGGGCGCGCAGAAAACGCCCTTGGCTACATGCGAAGTTAATGGCTGAGGTCGGGTGAGGCTATGGTACGGCAGTTCAGCGTACCGGCTCCGCCTGTCTAACTTGCGTGCTTTCAAATAGTTCGAGTATTTACTGTTTGGCGCGGAAAATCGAAGCTCCGTCCAATAGGACAGGTGTACTTAGGTTTTTATTTCTGGCGCGACAAACGCATCGCCTAGAGTTTAGGGCTCCTAATCTTCGGCCCATTTCAACGGCTCTCATGGAACCCTTTGCGTCGGCGTGACTTTGGCGCCGCCCTGCGTGAACACAAATCGCAAGATCCATTCGCTCGCCACGCTCTTTCCATTCACTTCCGGCGGGGTGAACACCCACTTCCTCGCCGCCTTCAGGGCCAGGTCTGCGAAAAACGTGCTCGGCCCCGGCGAATCCAGCTCTGCGTCGGAAACCGCTCCCGCCGCGTCAACATGCAGTTTCACTCCAACACGTACTCTTCCCTGGATAGTGGCTAGAGCTTTCTGCGACACGTCAGGCAGAACCTGATCCAGAACATCACCCTTGGCGGAAATATTTCCAGCCTTTCCGGGCTTCACAACTTCTGTATTGCCAGCAGGCGGGCTCGTCGAGACTGCGCCAACAGGCTTCTCTTTCTCGCTGGTTGTTTCTAGTGCGTCGGACGAGGAAGCCGGCACGCTGTGGCGGACTCTTGGTTGCGCTGCCGAGGGCAGAGACTTTGCCGCGACCGCTTGGCCAACCGGCTTTTGCGCTGTAACCGCCGACGTGGCTCGGGCTTCCGGCCTGTGTGTCAGAAGACGCGGCACCGTAATAATTGCCGCAAAAATCAGCGCGCCCACAACGAGTGGGACAAGAAAGCGCGGCTTCGCACCGGACGCTCTGTATGGCGCGGGGCGATGCGGGTTGCTGTGCAGTCTCGCGGCAGCTTGAGGCGGAAGTGACCTCGCTGCCGTTGTCTGGGGAGTTGGCGGAAGTGCCTTTCCAGCCTCCGCACTCGTACTCGGCATTGAAACAGAAGCAATCGCAGAACCCGCTGCGGAAGCAGCCGCAGCCGTAGCTGCCCGCGCGTTCAATCTTACGCCGATGTCTGCAATGCTCGCCCGCCGATCGGGTTCTAAACGTAGACACTCACGCGCGATTTCCTGGAAGGGAGCGGGAATATTTGCGGGCACTGCCGGTTCGCGATGTGGCTCCGGTGGCCGATCCGGCAAGCTCTGCGTCATCACTTCAACCAGAGTTGTGCCCAACGACCAAATATCGGCCGCCGGCGTCAACTTTCCGCTAATCGCTTCGGGCGCGTCGTACGCCCCCGGCCTCCTGGTGATCCCCTGCGATTCACCGGCTCGGGAAATCGTGTCGCTCGAAAGCTTCAATCGATCCCCGCTGGCCAAAATATTTGCCGGCTTTAATTCGCCGTGCACGAACCCCTTCCCGTGAAGGTATTCCAGCGCATCAAGAACCGGGCCAAGCATGTCCCTCGTCTCTTCGGGCGTCAGCGCGCGCTGTGGAAGAATCTGCGCGAGATTTTCTTCGGCGTACTCCATGACTAAATACGCCAGCTCGTTTCCATCAACCTGGCAGCGCCCTCCGCTGAATAATCGCAGCAAATGGGGATGAGAAAGTTGCGCTGCAGCTTCCCATCTCGCAACCTGCAAATCAGCACTTGCCGGATCCGCTGGAATAAGCTTGATGGCCGCTTTCCTTGGCTCCGCACGACCTTCGGCGTATTCGGTCAGAAACACCGCGCTGTGGTCAGTCCCGCCAAGATACTGCCGCAAAGGAAAAGTCCCATCGACGATCTGGCCAACCCATTGTTTCGAGGCCTCGGTCATATCGCACCCCCGCCTGACCGTTCCATCTTCAAGTCAAGGCACTTCTTTAGGCACTACGCCCGGGAAACGGATCTGGCTGGATAACTCCATACTACCAATCCTGCCTGACCTTTCAACTGCCCCTCAGACCAGTAGTATTTTGCGATTCCTATCGGATACTCTGAGACCGATCACAGGATTCGATTCCCACGACTTGGGAGAACAGCCGTGTTCTGCGACCGCTGTGGACTAAACTTCCTACCTAAGCAATCCGTATGCACCAGGTGTAGGCGCGTTCCCACGCGTTACTGGTTCCAGCTCATGAGCCTGGTCACGTTACTCGTCGCTGTCGCCGCAAACGGCCTTGTTGGTATCTTTTTGCTCCCGCGATTTGTCATGTCGCAGAAGGCGCACGTCCTGTTTCGCTCTTGGTGGTGGTTCGACCAAAAAGCGGCGCTCTACGGCTGGGTGCTCTTCGCAGTTGCCTTATTGGCTTGGGATTTTTTCGTCTGGAAAGAGGCCCGGCCCAAAGTTAAAGGTTGGTTCACGCGCAAACTGTTGACGCTCTCGCTGGCCACAGGAATCGCCCCGATGATTCCCTGGTGGGTCCCGGCGGGGCAGCCCCCGGGCCAATTTCTCGCCATGATTGGCAAATATCCCGGAGTGCCCGCGATTCTCGCTTGGGGCGTAGTCCTCGTTGTATCTGTACTCCTGTGCATCGACGCCGAGTCGCGCGACTACCTTCTCGGGCACGGCAGGGTTCTCAGTGTTGTCAGCACTGGGATGCTTCTGCTCGTTCTCAGCATGACTGTCGTCGGCTGGTCGATGACCTACTGAACGCCCTCTGTCACTCTTTTCTCTTCCCGCCGTCGCCTTACGCGTTCGCCCCGTGCGCCGGGACAGCAGCTCGTTCACGGTGTTTGCGAAGTCTCGATCCGCTCCGGAGCATCAATCCGAATTTCCGTTAGGTCGGAGAGTAAATTGGCCGCCCATCGGTAGATGTTATGCTCCCGCACAATCTGGCGCATCCTCTGCATCCGCAGAGATTGCTGGTCTTCTGGCATTTCGATCGCTCGATGAATCGCATCCGCGACCTGCTCAACATCGTAGGGATTGACCAGCAGCGCGTCAGAGAGTTCGTGCGCCGCTCCGGCAAAGGTGCTCAGAATGAGCACTCCGCGTTCGTCATCGCGCGAGGCCACGAACTCCTTGGCAACGAGATTCATTCCGTCGTGGAGCGAAGTCACCAGGCAAACGGAAGCCGCGCGGTAATACCGCGAGATCTCCTCATGTGAGTGGTGCTTCTTCAGAAAGACGATTGGTTTCCAGCGCCCCGCTTGAAATCGCGCGTTGATGCGATCGGCTTCCGCGCTAACCTCGTCCAGGAATTGCCTATAACGGTCGATGTCGGTACGGCTTGGCGCGCCGATCTGCACGAACGTAAAGCGGCGCATGTAGGCCGGATGTTGCTCGAGAAAAAGCTCGATCCCTCGGAACCGCTCAATGATTCCTTTCGTGTAATCCACGCGGTCCACGCCCACGCCGAGCAAGCTGGCTTCGACGCCAAGCTCCGCAAACAATGCCGCGCGCTCCTTCCCAACATTGCTCCCCTCCGGCAAGGCCGGCGCCGGATTAGAGAAAGCCACACTGATCGGATACGGTCGCACGCGCGTCACGTGTCCCTGACGGTTGACGGCAAAACGGTCCCACTCCGTCAGCGCTTCCACACCGCGGTCCACTGTCTCCAGAAAATTATTGCAATGCGATTGCACATGAAAGCCGATCAGATCGGCGCCCAGCAGGCCGTCCAGCAAGTCTCGTTGCCATGGGCAAATCCCAAACACCTCGCGATTCGGCCACGGGATGTGCCAAAAGATCGCCACGCGCGCGTCCGGCCGCGCTTCCTTCACCATCCGCGGAAGCAGCGCAAAGTGATAATCCTGCGCCAACAGAATCGGCGAATCCGTTCCTTCCATCTCTTCCAGCACCGCATCCGCGAACCGCCGATTCACCTGCTGGTAGCGCAGCCAGTCTTCCGGCCGGAACGTCGGCCGCGTGTGTGCGATGTGGCAGAGTGGCCAGAGCCCTTCGTTTGAAAAACCTTCGTAATAGCCCTTTTCTTCCTCGTCGCTCAACCACACGCGCCGCAGCCTATAACTTGGGTGATCCGGCGGAACGCGCAGGTGATCGTGTTCATCCACCATTTCTCGGTCGGCGCTCCCCGATCCGTGCGCGATCCACGTTCCGTCGCACGCGATCAGCACCGGCTGTAGCGCCGTGACCAGTCCGCTCGCCGGCACGAGGTAGCCAATCGAATGATCCTTTTCATTGCGAATATGCATGCAAGGCTCGCGGTTAGACACGACGTACAGTGGTTTATCCCGCAGTTTGACGCGCAAGCTGACTCGCAGCCGCTCGGCTGTCCATAAGGAGGAGTGCGTGTCCCGCAGCCGCGCTTCTTGTTCCGCGGTTGCTCTCGCGGCGTTCAGGTCCTGCGCAAGATGCGTCACTTCCTTGTGCAACTGATCGAAGATCTCCCCCTGCGGAGGCGCCGGCGGAATCGCCTGCGAGCCGGTTCGCAGCGTGCGCAGCCACTTCGCCGTCCGATTCAGGGGCGCCGTCAAATTCCATCGCACCAGCAGCAGCGCGAGCCCCGTAATCAGCACCGTTTGCACCAGCGCGTTCAACAGTGAATCTCGCAATGTGTAGGACACGCGCGAATCGATGTAGCTGGTGTCGTAATAAATCGCAATAGTTCCCGCCGCTTTTCCCTCTCGCTCCAGTGGAAGCTCATAGACGTACAGCTGCAAATCGCCTGCGCGAATGGATTCGCTTTTTCCAGCCAGTGTGCTCGGAGTTTTGGAAACGATTTGTGGGCAGGAGTTTAGCAGCGGTGAGAGGCCGTCAGTGATGGCCAGCGCCTTCCCATTCTCGTCATAGACCGCTAATCCCTTCAAATGTTCGCGTTGCCCATACCTTGCCACGAAGCGCCTCAGCGCCCGGACGGAGTCCTGCTCCAACAGATGTTCCACGGTTTCCTGCATGCTCTCGCCCAGATTCTCCGCTCTGTGGACGAGATCATGCTCGAGATTCCGCTTCTCTGTCCGCACCTGGTATCCAGCGAAGAGCAGCGAAATCGCGGCCACGCTGAGCGCCAGCGGCAGAGCCATTTTTGTCGTCGTACGCATTTGCGGTCCCCCGCAGGACAAGGACTCGGTGAAAGGAGTCGA
Source organism: uncultured Acidobacteriota bacterium (assembly GCA_963767755.1). Taxonomy (GTDB): domain Bacteria; phylum Acidobacteriota; class Terriglobia; order Acidiferrales; family UBA7541; genus Acidiferrum. The sequence goes on from CAVYFO010000021.1 coordinate 81,308, forward strand.
AAGAGGGCTGGTCTATCGGCAGCGATCCAATTATAGCACCCGTACAACTCTTCATTAATGCCCGAATGCATCTTTTGATGGAGTCTTTCTGCGTGCAATACAACCCATTGCGCGGTCATATCCCCGCAGTTTTTCTGGTGGTATCCTCTCTCTTGCAGCTCCCTCCCGCCTTGAATGCCAAGAATTGAGCTGCGCCGGCGCGCTGCCGGAGATTTGAGAAAAACCCATGTTTGAACGCTACACAGAGAAAGCTCGCCGCGTAATTTTCTTCGCCCGCTATGAAGCCAGCCAGTACGGAAGTCCGTACATTGAGACGGAGCACTTGTTGCTCGGCTTATTTCGCGAAGATCATCCGCTCTCACGCAAACTTCTCAACAATAAAGGCGGCGCGCAATCCCTCCGCGATGAAATCGAATCCCAAATCATGCGCAGGGAGCGCATCTCGACTTCCGTAGAAGTTCCTCTCAGCGCGGAGTGCAAACACATCCTGACTATGGCAGCGGAAGAGTCCCAGCGCCTCGGCGCCAAACATGTTGGCACGGACCATCTGCTCCTCGCCATCATGCGTGAAGAAGGCTGCTTCGCCGCCCGTCTCTTAACCGAACGCGGCTTAACGCTCGCGTGGCTCCGCGAAGATCTCGCGCGCCCTTCCATCGAACCAGAGAAGCAAGTTTCGGAAGAAGTTCTCTCCGTGCGGCAGCTCTCCGATGCATGGGGCAAGGGCCAAGCCTCTGACTTTGCCCGGATGTTCGCTCCCGACGGCCAGTTTGTAGATCCGCAGGGCGGGCTTTGGATTGGTCCCGCCGCCATCCATGAAGCCGCAAAACACATCTTCGCGGCGCTAGGGTGGGCTAAGTCTTTCGGGAAAATCGAAGATGTCCAGTTCGTCGGAAGCAAAGCCGTAATGGCCACTCTCGCTTGGGAAGCAAACGAAATTCCTGACAAACCAAATCCCGGCTGTGTTCGAATGACCGTGATCCTCACCCAAAAACCAGATGGCTGGACCATCGCGCGAGCCCAAGCCACCGGCCTCCAGCCACAATCTCGCACCGCCACCGTTTGAAGCATGCTCCAGGTACTAGAGCCACCCCGTGCCATCCTGGGCGCAAATTTCTCACAAAGCAGGCCCGTTCCTTGACTTGCCGCCCCCGCGACGGAATAATGATAAAGCATGAGCGTTAGCGCCGGAGGCGTTCCAGACGTGTTCCTCGATGTAAAAGATCTTGCCGTTCGGAAGTTGCGCATCCGGAAGAGCTACGCCCCGGCCAGCATCGATTTTCATTCGTCCGAAATCAAGCAAGTCGCGCCTTTGGAAGTGACCGCAACGGCCGAGTTGCTCGAAGGCCAGATTCGCATCGAAGGTCAACTCGAAACCAAGATTGAAATGGTCTGTGCCCGTTGCCTCGAACCGGTTATCGAAGATGTGAACCGTTCTTTTGATCTTTTCTACGCGCCTATGCCCAAGGGCGCTAAGCCGAAAGAAGACCGGCTCAAGGATGACGATACAGAAATCGGCTTCTACGAAGGGGATGGCCTCTTTCTAGCGGACGTGCTCAGAGAACAGGTTCTCCTGGCTTTGCCTCTCAAGGTCATCTGTCAAAGTGACTGCCGGGGCTTGTGCCCGAATTGTGGTGCTAACCTGAATCACGAGGAATGCCGCTGCGAGACCCATTCGACGGATCCGCGGCTCGCTCCCCTCGCGCGCCTGAAGCAGGACTGGCTGAAAAAACAATAGTTTCCAGGGCCAAAAGCCCATACAATCCGCCCACTGAGGCGGCTACGAGGAGTATTGCTATGCCTAACCCAAAAAGACGGCATTCGAAGCGACGCACGAGCACCCGGCGAGCCCATGATTTCTTGGAAAAGCCGGCGCTCGGCGAATGCCCGAATTGCCACGAAACCAAGCAGCCGCACCAGGCTTGTCCACATTGCGGCTACTATAAAGGCCGAGCTGTGCAAGACAAGTCTGCCTGACGCCGCCCTTTTCGCGGGGGTCCCATCCAGGAATTGGCGGCCCATCCAGAGCGGTCAGATAAATCCCATGATCACTATCGCCGTTGACGCCATGGGCGGAGACAACGCGCCCCGCCCCGAGGTTGAAGGCAGTGTCCTGGCTGCCCGTGAATTGGGCGTACGCGTCATGCTGGTCGGTCAGCCGAATGTGGTGCGCGCGGAGTTGGCGAAGCATGCCGTGCCCAGCTTGCCCATCGAGATCGTTCCGGCAAGCGAAGTGATCTCCATGGAAGATCACCCGGCGCAGGCGTTTCGGCGCAAGAAAGACAGCTCCGTCCATGTCGCGGCGCGGCTCGTGCGTGAAGCCAAGGCTGATGGGTTCGTCAGCGCCGGAAACACTGGCGCGGTGATGACCGTCGCAAGATTTTTGCTTGGTACTTTGGAATCCGTCGATCGGGTAGCGCTCGCAGCGCCTTTCCCGAACGCCAAAGGCGGCGTTTCCGTGCTTCTCGACGTCGGGGCCAATGTCGATTCCAAGCCCGAGCATCTGGTGCAATTTGCGGTGATGGGCGAAATCTATTACCGCGCCACCTTCGGCAACCGCCGTCCTCGCGTCGGCCTTTTGTCCGTCGGCGAGGAAGAAATCAAAGGCAATGAACTCACTCGAGAGGTCTATACGCGTTTGAAAAAGCTTCCCGTCCACTTCGTTGGCAACGTCGAAGGCGGAGATCTCTTCTCCGGTAACGTCGACGTTATCGTGAGCGATGGTTTCGTCGGTAATATCGCTCTGAAAATCTGCGAAGGGTTGGCCCTCCAGATTTTTGGCTTGCTGAAAAAATCCATCCAAAGCTCGCTCGCTTCGCAGGTTGGCTTTCTTTTTTCGCGCGGCGCCCTGAAGGGTCTGAAGAAAACGATCGACTACACCGAGTACGGTGGCGCGCCCCTTTTGGGTGTTCGCGGCGTTTGCGTCATCGGCCATGGCCGCTCCAACGCCAAAGCCATCAAAAACGCCATCCGCGTGGCCGCGGGTCTTTCCCGCGCCCGCATCAACGAAAAAATCGAACAGGAGCTCTCGGCCGCGAGCGTTCTCGCATGACGGCTCAAGAGAGGAATTGACGATGGGCAAAGTCGCATTTGTATTTCCAGGTCAAGCGTCGCAGTACCCCGGCATGGGCAAGGAACTCGCCGACAAATATCCGTCCGCCCGTGCCGTCTTCGAAGAGGCCGATAAAGCCCTGGGCTTCTCCATCTCCAAAATCTGCTTCGAGGGCACCGAAGACGAGCTCAAGCTCACCGCCAACACCCAACCCGCCATTCTCGCCTGTTCCGTCGCGGTCTACCGCGTCGTCGCCGAAAGAGGCCTCACTCCCGATTTTGTCGCCGGTCATAGTCTCGGCGAATATTCGGCGCTCGTCGCAACCGGCGCATTAAAATTTTCCGACGTCGTCCAGCTAGTCCGCAAGCGCGGCACCTACATGCAGGAAGCCGTCCCTGCAGGCGTAGGCGCCATGGCCGCCATTATGGGCCTCTCGCCCGCAGTCGTAGCCGACGCCTGCAAACGCGCTGCCGAAGGCGAAATCTGTTCCGCCGCCAATCTGAATTCTCCAGAGCAAACCGTCATCTCAGGCCACGCCGCGGCCGTCAAACGCGCCGTCGAAATCGCCTCCCAACTCGGAGCCAAACGCGCCGTAATCCTCCCGGTCTCCGCTCCGTTCCATTCCGCCCTCATGATGCCCGCGCAGGAGCGCCTCGCCGAAGATTTAAAGAAAACGCCCTTCTCAAATCTATCCGTCCCTCTTGTGACCAACGTCGATGCCGACACTATCACCACAGGCGACGAAGCCCGCGAAGCCCTAATCCGCCAAGTCACCATGCCCGTCCGCTGGCAAGAATCCGTCCGCCTCCTGATCGATGAAGGCGTTAACACCTTCGTCGAAGTAGGCCCAGGCCGCGTCCTAACCGGCCTCTTGCGCCAAATCGAGCGTTCCGTAGCCACGCTCAACGTCGAAGACGAAAAAAGTTTAGCCGCCACGCTAGAAAAAATTGCCGGCGCCCGTTCCGATGCGGCCTGAGGTAGCACAGACTTCAGTCTGTGCCCGGTCAAACGAGTTTGCTGGATGTGTCCGATTGGCGTAAGCCGCAACCGTAAGAAGGGTGCCCCACCTTCGTTTTGTGAATGTGGGTCTTGGGGTTAAATCTTCAATCCGGTAAAAAGTAAGCACAGGAAAAGGTAAGCAAAGGGAAAAAGATGTTCAGCCTAAAAGACAAAGTAGCCCTAATCACCGGCGCAAGCCAAGGCATCGGCCGCGAAACCGCGCTAGCTCTAGCCGAAGCCGGCGCAAAGGTCGCCGCCGCCGCCCGCAACGAAGAGAAGCTCGCCTCCCTCGTCAACGAAATCGTAAACGCCGGTGGCGAAGCCATCGCCATCAAAATGGACGTCGCCGACCCCGACCAAATCAAATCCGGCTTCAAGCAACTCCTCGAAAAATTCGCCCGCCTCGACATTCTCGTCAACAACGCCGCCATCACCCGCGATGGCCTCGCCCTGCGCATGAAGCAGGACGATTGGGACGCCGTCATTCGCACCAACCTCACCGGCGCCCACCTCTGCATCCAACAAGCTCTCTCGACGATGATGCGCGCCCGCGCCGGCCGCATCATCAACATCTCGAGCGTCGTCGCCGAGATGGGCAACGCAGGCCAGGCCAACTACGTCGCCGCCAAAGCCGGCCTCGTCGGCCTCACCAAAGCCATCGCCATCGAAATCGCCTCGCGCAACATCACGGTTAACGCCGTCGCCCCCGGCTTTATCGCCACGCCCATGACCGACGTCCTCTCCGAAGACGTAAAAGCCGGGCTGAGAACTCGCATTCCGCTAGGACGCATGGGCACAGCCCGCGACGTAGCCAGCGCCATCGTTTTCCTGGCCAGCGACGAAGCCGCCTACATCACCGGCCACGTCCTCGACGTCAACGGCGGCCTCTATTTGGCCTAGACCGGCTCACCCCGGCGAGAGACTACCTTGGCGGATTACAGAGATGCGTGGCAGCGATACAAACGGCGACGGAATCGCTTCATCATCGTCGCTTTCTCAATTTTGCCGGCTTCTTTAATCATTAGGGGGATTTCGAGCTTGGCTCACGAGGACACCGTTCTATCCTGGGCGTGGGGAGCAGTACTACTCTGTTGGTTCTTTGCGGCGGTGATTACTTCCTACCAGGCTCAATATTGCCCATGCCCTCGTTGTGGCAAGCAATTCAGCTCCAAGTGGTGGTATCACCAGGGCATGATGTTTGCGCGGAAATGCGCTCAACTGCGGACTGCCGAAATTTGCGGCCTCGGACACTCAGCAAAGTTGACCTTGCCGCAAGGCCTGTCTAGAATGGGCAGGTTGCCTGATTGACGATTTTCGAGTCCGTACCACGGCATTGGGGCCGATAAACTGTTAGTGTACGTCGATGCACAATAAGCGATAGCAAATCGCGGAGGACACCGGAATGGCCAGTGTGGAAGAGCGCGTTAAACAAATTATCGTCGAGCAGCTCGGCGTCGATGAAGCCGAAGTCACGCCGACGGCGTCCTTCGTGGACGACCTCGGGGCCGATTCCCTCGATCAGGTCGAATTGGTGATGGCGTTCGAGGAAGCTTTCGGCATAGAAGTCCCCGACGAAGACGCCGAAAAGATGACCACGGTAAAAGACGCCGTGGATTACATCGATAAACACGCCAAGGGAAAGTAAGCCACGAAATTATCACCTCAACAGGGAGCATTAAAGCTTTGACTCGCCGGGTAGTCGTTACGGGTGTTGGACTGGTCTGCGCGCTGGGCATCGGCACGGAGGAATCCTGGAAAAATCTCCTCGCTGGCGTGAGTGGTGTCGGCACGATCACGCAGTTCGATACCACTGGTTTTGATTGCACCATCGCCGGCGAAATCAAAAACTTCGATCCCTTCCGCTGGATCGAGAAAAAAGAACTGAAAAAAATGGGCCGCTTCATCCAAGTGGCCCTCGCCGGCGCGGACTTCGCCGTAAAATCCGCCAACTGGAAGCCCGAGGATTCCGACCTCGACGAAGTCGGCGTCTACGTCTCCTCCGGCATCGGCGGTTTCGACATCATCGAACGCGAGCACAGGAAATTGGTCGAAGGCGGCCCCGGCAGAATCTCTCCCTTTTTCATTCCGTCCGCCATCGTCAATCTCGCTTCGGGTCACATCTCGATTCGCTACGGCGCCAAGGGCCCGAATTCCGCCACCGCCACCGCCTGCTCCGCTTCCGCACACGCCATCGGCGATTCCTTCAAAATCATCGAACGTGGCGCGGCGGACATGATGATCTGCGGCGGCACCGAAGCCACCGTCACTCCCATGGGCATCGGCGGCTTTGCTGCGATGAAAGCTCTCTCCACGCGCAATGACGATCCCGCCCACGCCAGCCGTCCGTTCGACTCCGGCCGCGACGGTTTCGTTGTCGGCGAAGGCGCTGGAATTCTGATCCTCGAATCCCTCGAGCACGCGCAAAAGCGCAACGCCCCCATCCTCGCCGAAATCGTAGGCTACGGCATGTCCGGCGACGCCTATCACATCACGCAGCCCGCCTCCGACGGCGACGGCGCCTACCGCGTCATGCGCGCCGCCATCAAAGACGCCAAGCTCCAGCCCGAAGACATCGGCTACGTCAACGCCCACGGCACCTCCACTCCGCTCGGCGACGTGATCGAAACGCGCGCCCTCAAAAGGGTTTTCGGCGACTACGTGAAAAATGTCCCCATCAGCTCGACAAAATCCATGACCGGCCATCTCCTCGGCGGCGCCGGCGGCCTCGAAGCAGGCATCAGCGTCCTCGCCCTGCGCGACCAGATTTTGCCGCCCACCATCAATCTGGAAGTCCCCGATCCCGAGTGCGACCTCGACTACGTTCCCAACGTAGCCCGCAAAGCCTCCGTCGAATACGCGCTCTCCAACTCTTTCGGTTTCGGCGGCACCAACGCCGCCCTGATTTTCAAGCGCTGGTCCGGCCAGTAAGTAGCACAGACTTCAGTCTGTGCAGCCGCACCGCCGCTGCGATCGAATCGCGTTTTGCAACCGTTGTAGTGGCCGGTCTTTAGACCGGCCAGTCGTATACTCATCGTGAGGCTCAGCCGATATCGTTAGTAACTAACAATCGTAAGCAGGTATAATGATTCCACAACGTTCCCTGAACGCCCGGTAAGGAAAATTCTCGTGAAAATCATCGTCTGCATCAAACAAGTCCCCGCCAAAGACGCCCCGCTCTCCATCGCCGGAAATTGGATCAAGGAATCCGACATCGGCTTCGAAATGAATGAACCCGACAGCTACGCCCTCGAAGAAGCCCTCCGCCTAAAAGAAAAACACGGCGGCGAAGTCATCGCCCTCTCCATGGGCCCCGAACGCGTCAAGCAAACCATCAAGGAAGCCCTTGCCAAAGGCGCCGACCGCGGCATCCACATCGCCGACGACAATTTCGCCCAGCTCGATCCGCTCGGCTCCGCAAAAGCGCTGTCCGCCGCCATCGCCAAAGAAAATCCCGACCTCGTCCTCACCGGCCTCCAAAGCGACGATCACGGCTTCGGCCAAACCGGCGTCCTTCTCGCCGCGCTTCTCGACCGCCCTCACGCCACCATCATCATGGCCATCGAAGTCGACGGCCCCAAAATGAAGCTCAAGCGCGAACTCGAAGCCGGCTGGTTCCAGCACATCGAATGCCCGCTGCCCGCCGTCCTCTCCATCCAATCCGGCATCAACAAAGTCCGCTACGCCACGCTAAAAGGCATCATGGCCGCAAAGAAAAAAGAAATCGCCACGATCACCCGCGAATCGCTAGGCATCTCTCACGATCTAACGCAGAAAATCGAAAAAATCTACGTCCCCGCAAAAACTAAAAAGACCGAATTCTTTACCGGCACTCCAAAAGAAGTCGCAACCAAGCTGGTCGAAAAACTCAAATTCGAAGCTCGGGTGATCTAGGTCAGTTTCGATTCGGGACCGATTGTATGAAGGACCACATATGCGATTGCTCGGAATAGCCCTCATATTGGGCGGAGGCCAGTTCGTGATAAACGCGTTCCGAAGGCGCAAGATAACCAGCAGAGATCTTTGGGGAAAGGCAGACGACAACAAACCGCTCACCGTCCGCGAGAGCATTGCTTATTCCCTGCTGGGCTTAGGGCTTATCGCTTTGGGTTTGAATTATGTAATTCGATAGTGCCAAACAGAAGGATTCTCAAAAGGACGCTCTGCCATGAAAATTCTCGTCATCACCGAACTCCGCCAAGGCAAATGGAACAACGCCAGCTTCGAAACTCTGCCGCCGCGCAGCAAATCGCGAAGGACACCTCAAGCACCGTCACCGCGCTCGTAATCGGCAAAGGCGTCTCCGCCTTCGCGAATGAACTAGCCGCCAAAAACGTAGCCGAAGTCCTGCAAGTCGAGCACGACCTCCTCGACTCCTACACCCCCGACGCCTTCTGCATCGCGCTCAAGCAAGTCATCGACTCCGCCAAGCCCGATCTAGTCCTCTTCCCGCACACCTATCAGGTCCGCGACTTCGCCCCCAAACTTGCCGCCAGCCTCGGCAAAGGCATGATCGGCGACTGCATCGCCTACCGCCACGAATCCGGCAAACTCATCTTCGTCCGCCAAATGTTCCAGGGCAAAACCGCCGCCGACGTCACCTTCCAAGGCGCCGCCCCGTGGTTCGCCTCCTTCCAGTCCGGAGCCTTCCGCGCCGATCTCCTGGCCGCGCATCCGTCCGGCAAAGCGCCCATCAACGCCTTCGCCGTCAGCTCACCCGGAACAAATCCGCACCAAGCCGCTCGACCTCTTCAAGGAAGCCAAGTCCGCCGTCGACCTCACGCAAGCGCCCATCATCGTCTCCATCGGCCGCGGCATCAAAGCTCCCGAAAATATTCCCCAAGCCGAAGCGCTCGCCAAAGCCATCGGCGGAGAAATCGCCGCCTCCCGCCCCATCTGCGACGAAGGCTGGCTCCCCATGGAGCGCCAAATCGGCAGCTCCGGCCAAACCGTCGCCCCCAAACTTTATCTCGCGCTCGGCATCAGCGGCGCCATCCAGCACGTCGTCGGCATGAAAGGCGCGCGCACCATCGTCGCCATCAACAAAGATGCCAACGCCCCCATCTTCGAAATCGCCGACTACGGCATCGTCGCCGACATCTTCGAAATCATGCCCGCCCTAACCGAAGCCCTCGAAAAATCCAAATCCTCCTAACCTCTCCTCCCGCTAGGCCGACATTACCTAGAGACAAAACAATCCAACTTACGCCAACTGGGTCATTACGAGCGAAGCGGAATCTGGTTTTTTTTCTCTGTACCTGCTGGGCTTGTGTTTAATTTTTTTCTTCCCCGTCCAACCTTCAACGTTTTGACTGATCAACTCGGCCTTCCGGCTGATAAATTCCCCAAAGTCGAAAGGCGAGAGACGATGAAAACCGAATTCCTACGATTCAACGGCGCGGTCCAGCGGGATCCCGCCATCGACGCCTGGATGAAACAGCATAAAGGTGAATCGGGAGCCATCGCGCGTCAGTGGTTTGAAGCAATGCGCAACTGCGGCGACGAAGTCCGCGAACTCCTGCACGACGGCTGTCCGACGCCTGCCTGGCAGACGCCCCCTTCGCCTACGTCGATGTCTTCACCTCCCACGTAAACGTAGGCTTCTTTCAGGGCGCATCCCTCCCCGATCCCGCCCGTCTGCTCCAAGGCACCGGCAAGTTCATGCGCCACGTAAAACTGAAACCCGGCACCCCCACCAACGCCGCAGCCCTAAGCGCGCTAATCGATGCCGCCTACTCCGACATAAAGCCCGAGTCGAAAACGGCTAGCCACGAAATGTTGCCTTCCATTGTTCCGATTACTCTTCGCCCGCGGCCCTCGAACGCCCTCCCCGCTGCCGGAGCCTGGCATTCTGCCAGTGGCGCTCAATGACCGCGAGGGATAACCTTTCGCGGAGAGAATATTGGAAGCGCTGATCACAAAAATCCAAAAGTTCACCGTCCTGGCGCTCGCTGGAATGCTCGCGATCATCGTCGTTCTCTCCACTGTTCATTTGGGCGTTCTGATCGCCGAGGAGGTTTGGACACCGCCTCGGTTTCTCATTCGCGTGCAGGGTCTGCTCGATGTTTTTGGCTACTTCCTGTTGGTCCTGATCGGAGTGGAACTGCTGGAGACGCTGAAAGCATACCTAAAGAAGATGTCATTCATGTGCGGGTTGTTCTTGAAGTTGCGTTAATCGCTATGGCGCGTAAGGTCATTATTGAAGAGCCGAACACAGTGCCAAGTTCGACCCTGTTCGGGATCGCGGCCCTGATTCTTGCGTAGGCATCGCGTTTTACTTCGAGCGGCAGTCGCCAAAACACCAGGTCAGCTGCGTGATAACGGGCACAGCTAACCGCGGCCGCACGGAATGGCACCGGATTAAATAAATATTCTCGCCTCGCCCATGTTTCGCGACCTTGAGCAGGTCCAGAACGCCAAGGAATCCCGACTCGCGCGCCAGCTCCGGCGTAATATCCGGAAACCCGATCGGTTCAATCGAATCGACTTCAATTTCGCCCTCCTCCATGCGGTATCGCGCCCCCCACTCGCACGCGGGGACTCATCCAGATTCGCACGCTGCAAGTAATCTCCCCGCGTCGTATCCCCTCCCGCAGCCGTTTCGCGAACACCATAAAGCGAGTTTACGTCCAACGCCGCAGTGCCCACCACCCCCTCCTTTGGTGCAGTCCTAATTTGGAGTGAGGGAGCCCTGCACCCGCTTTTCAGAATGACCAGGTCCCAAAAGCTTGTGCTTTTCAGCGCACCAGCGTGCGTGAGACTCAGTTTTGTCCTCTAATCGCCCAGTCGGGAACACCCAGCCCAAATTGGGACACCCCCTTGTTTTTTTCTTCTGTAGTTTCTCCTTGTGCGCCGGTTAAACCGGCGAGGTGTAGTGAATGCAAAAGTCATACGAATGTGAATAGCGACCCACATCGGCCCCGAGTCATGCGGAGCTGCTCGCAAGGGCAGCGTCGAAGCGTTGACAGGGGAACGTGCGGGCCGGGTATTCAGCCGCGTAAGAAACTTCCTCCGGGACGCCGACGCTGTAAGGAGAAGCGGAAGGCTCCATCTGGGTACGCCGATATCGCGAGACGTGGCAGAGTCCCGCGCGGTCAGAGACCCCGTGCACGTACGCAAGACACCTCGCGCGGGAACCGGGAGATCCCAAGTCCGCCCAGGGCCGCAGTAGCCTTGGGACGTGTCGGGAAGTCCAAGGACGTACGCCGATGATGAACGGACAGGGGAAGTCGGACAGACCCGTAGTACCTGAGAAGTCCCCGAACAACGCCGGGCAACCGGTGGCGGAGGGGATGGAGGGAAGGGGTCTGGCCAAAGGGAACCTGCGACAGCAAAACGCGTCCCGGACACCGAGCCGGAACGACGCGCCCAGTGCGCTGGAGCGGGTACGTCAAGCAGCAGGAAAGGATAGGAAGTTGCGGTTCACGGCGCTCCTGCACCACATCTACAACCTGGAAACGCTGCGCATGGCCTACTTCAGTTTGAAGAGGGAAGCGGCGCCGGGCGTGGACGGGGAGACGTGGCGGCACTACGGCGAGGAACTGGAGAGGAATCTCCCGGACCTTTCCGAAAGGCTGAAGCGAGGAGCGTACCGAGCGAAGCCGGTGCGTAGAGTGTATATCCCGAAGGCCGACGGGCGGCAGCGGCCGCTCGGCGTGCCGGCGCTGGAAGACAAGATCGTCCAGCGCGCGGCGGTCGAGGTGTTGAACGCGATCTACGAAACGGACTTTCTCGGCTTCTCGTACGGGTTCCGGCCAGGGCGCAGCCAGCACAATGCGCTGGACGCGCTGTACACGGGACTGCTGACGAGAAAAGTGAACTGGGTGCTCGACCTGGACATCAGGCTTTTTCGATGGGATCTACCACGAATGGCTGGTGAAGTTCGTCGAGCACCGGATCGCGGACCGGCGCGTCGTGCGGCTCATCCAGAAATGGTTGAGCGCCGGCGTGCTGGAGGATGGGAAGCGAACGCGCGTGGAAGAAGGGACGCCGCAGGGCGGAAGTGCTTCGCCGCTTTTGGCGAACGTCTATCTTCACTACGTCTTCGACCTGTGGGTCCAAGCATGGCGTCAAAAGCGGGCGCACGGCGACGTCATCGTGGTGCGATTCGCGGACGACATCGTGGTTGGATTTAACAGCAAAGCGGATGCCGATCGGTTTCGGGCGGAACTTGCGGAACGAATGAAGAAGTTCCACCTGGAACTGCATCCCGAGAAAACGCGACTGCTGGAGTTCGGTCCGTTTGCGATCGACAACGGCAGTGGCGTGGAGAAGGGAAGCCGGAGACGTTCAATTTTCTTGGCTTCACGCATATCTGCGTGAAGAAGAGGAGCAATGGACGGTTTACGGTGTTGCGGCAAACGATGCGCAAAAGGTTGCAGGCGAAACTGAACGAGGTGAAAGCCGAACTTCAGCGGCGCATGCACGAACCCATTCCCGAAGTGGGCAAGTGGTTGCAAGCGGTGGTGCGTGGACACATCCGCTACTACGGGGTGCCCGAACCAACCGGCGCTGTATCTTTTTCGGTTCCAAGTGGGACGGCTCTGGCATCGCGCGCTGTCGCGGCGCAGCCAGAAAGGCCGCGTCCTTTGGGATCGCATGCGGCGCCTCATCACTCGCTGGCTGCCTCTGCCTACCGTCTGTCATCCCTATCCCCTGCGCCGCATAGGCGTCATCACCTAAGGCAAGAGCCGGATGCGGTAATTCCGCTTGTCCGGATCCGTGGAGGGGGTTATGGGCGATCATGATTCCTACTCCGACTGACAAAAGGTTGGCTTTGGTGTACTCTCCCCCTTGAGTAATACCGCGCATCGGTCTTGGAACGCCAATCTCATGATTGGCGTTTTTGCTTTTCTGGCAAACTTGTACCCTAAGTCCTTTGCTCGCAACATTTTTGAGATCTGCACAATTTTGGTGCAAATTCGCCATCCTAAGCTCCGTGGAATGAACACTTTCGAAACTCACACAAAACAAACAGCTTGAATCCCTTTAGAATGAACACTTTTGAAAAAACCCCAGGGGGGTGGGCGGTTATGGTTAACCAGAATCCAGGCATGGGGATATAGCACAGGACGAATCCCGGAAGCTCTGGTAAGTACGAGCGACCCCTAAGCGAACGCGCAATGTCATTCCGAGTGGAGCGCGGAATCTGCTTTCTGCCGATAATCCGCGCTATGTCGAACCCACCGTTTTTGTCCTATACTATGGGCACACCATGAAATTCGAGGACTACAAGATAGTTCTTTATCGTCAGGATGACCGGTCAGGATGGGTCGCCGAAATCCCTGCCCTTCCTGCTTGCTACGCGCTAATGAAAACGCGCGAAGAGGCTCTCGCAGAACTGGCCAACGTCTTTAGTATGGTCGAGGACGAATACAGAGAAAAAGGCCTGGAACTTCCGGCCGATTCCACTGAGATAGTTCATGCCTAGTGCCACGGCACGCGAGTTTCAGCGCGTCGCCCGCATCTTAGGATTCATTCTCAAACGCCAAAAGGGCAGCCACGGAAGATGGAATCATCCGGACGGACGAGTCACGACAATACCTGTCCACGGTGGAGAAGAAATCGGACCGCCGTTGTTCAATCAAATCCTAAAGCAGCTCGGCATTACCCTCGATCAATTTCAGAAGCTCCGCTAAAAGCAAAACAGCTTTGCTAAGATTGCTCAACCTATGGCCGTCCAACGCGAACAACTAGAAGCCGACGTCCTGATCGTCGGCGCAGGCCCCGCCGGCCTCTCCTGCGCCCTGCATCTCGCCAATCTCATCAAGAAGCACAACGACTCCGGCGCCAAGCCCCCGCTCTCCGCCGAAAATATCTACGTCCTCGAAAAAGGCCGCGAAATCGGCGCGCACCAACTCTCCGGCGCCATCATGAATCCCAAAGCCCTCGCCGAACTCGTCCCCGACTTCGAAAAATCCGCGCCACTCGACACGCCCGTCACCGGACTCCGCCGCTCTCCTCTTCACCAAAAACTCCTCCTTCCGCTTTCCCATCACTCCGCCGCCCTTCCAAAACAAAGGCAACTACGTAGTCTCCCTGAGCAAAATCACAAAGTGGCTAGGCGGCCTGGTCGAAGCAGCTGGCGTAAACGTCTTCAAGGAATTCGGCGGCGCGCAACTGATCTACGAGGGCGACGGCGTCGCCGGCGTCATCACCGAAGACAAAGGCCTCGACAAAAACGGCAAGCCCAAAGACAATTTCACTCCCGGCTACGAACTCCGCGCCAAAGTCACCGTGCTCGCCGAAGGCCCGCGCGGCTCGCTCACCAAAGATCTCGTCGCCACAAAAAAACTAGACAACATCAATCCGCAATCCTACGGCATCGGCATCAAGGAACTTTGGGACATCCAACCCGGCGCCATCGCACCTGGCTACGTCGCGCACACGCTCGGCTGGCCCGTCGCCACCGACATGTATGGCGGCGGCTGGATCTACGGCCTCTCCAACAATCGCGTTTCGATCGGCCTCGTCATCGGTCTGAATACGCCGACCCGCAATTCGATCCGCACGAAGCATTTCAAAAGTGGAAGACCCACCCGCACGTCAAAAAAATTCTCGACGGCGGGAAACTCGTCCGCTACGGCGCGAAATCGCTCCCCGCTGGCGGCTGGTATTCCATGCCGCGCAATTACGTGGACGGCGGCCTGATCGTCGGTGACTCCGGCAGCTTTCTCGATTCGCAGCGCCTCAAAGGCATTCACATGGCGATGAAGTCCGGCATGCTCGCCGCCGAAACATTTTCGAAGCGCTCAAGGCCGGCGACACTTCCGCCAAAACACTCAGTGCTTTCCCGAAAAAAGTCGAAGCCAGCTACATCAAAAAAGAACTCTGGGCCGTCCGCAATTTCCACCAATCATTCAAATACGGCCTCTCCGGCGGCCTCTTCCACACCGGCCTGCAATTCATCACCGGCGGCCCGGCCTCATCGATCCCATGCGCGCCGAAGCCGGCTACAAGCACTATCACCACATCGACGGCCACCCCGCGCCCGCGCTTCAAGGGCGACGGCAAACTCACTTTCGATCGCCTCACCGACGTCTATCACTCCGGCACGCGCCACGAAGAAGATCAGCCCTGCCATCTCCACGTCAACGATCTCAACGTCTGCGCCACAAAATGCACCGTCGAGTACGGCAACCCTTGCCAGTATTTTTGCCCGGCCGCGGTCTACGAAGGCGCCGAAGTTACCGAAGCCGGCAACTTCAAACTCAAAATCAACGCCGCCAACTGCGTCCACTGCAAAACCTGCGACATCGCCGACCCCTACCAAATCATCGACTGGGTCGTCCCCGAAGGTGGCGGCGGCCCCAACTACGAAGGCATGTAAAACATTCACCTCGCCCTCAAGCGGTCCATGTACGGGCGCGGTCCGCTGCGCCCAGCTCGGTAACCACGTTCGCTTCAAAGCAAATCCGGGCACCTCGCTCCGCAGACCATTTCGAAAATAAAATGGGCCGCCAAACCTCGGCGGCCCATTTCTTCACCCGGGTATGCGTGCCTTCAATCGCTATGGCAGCAACCCATACACATCAACTTCCCCAAACGTCGTCGCCCCGCCGAGACCCGTGTCATCACTCCCTCGCGTCCCGATGTACACCTTCCCGTTCGCCACAGTCGGCACCGTAAACTTCACAGCATTCCCCGCCTTATCGCGGCTCAAATTCTGCGAGCTGTTCCACAACTCCGTGGCCGAGGTTCGTCGCATCGTAAGCGTGCAACACCGCCGGCCCCCCGCCGGGGCTTTCGGCGTGCCATTAGTTCCATATTTTCCCGTGTCGATGGCCCAAACGATTCCGTTCTCCGTCGCCGAAGACGCCGAGATCGACGGCGACGCTCCCGCAAATCCAAATCCAGTCGGCGTCGCCGATGCAGCCGTCGTGTTAAACATTCCATTCGACGTGTTGAACGTGTAAATCTGTCCGTTGAGCGTCCCGCTAAAATTCACGCCGAAATAGTACAGCGAGTTATTCCAGAACGCCGGCGTCGAAAACGAGTGCGAACTCGGATTCGTCGTCCACTCCTGGTGCACGTTGAGGTCCGCGCTCGTGTTGTATTTCCCCCATCTCCAAACCAATTCGCGCGATCGATCACGTAAATCAAACCTCCCGCCTTGCTTCCGCCCCACCAGAAATAATACTCCACCGCCACCCGTTCCATCGGAATCAGCACGGATGTCCCGCTCGCACCGACATCCGAATCATTCGTATCCAGCGTGCTCTGATTCATCGGCGTGAAATAGTCCAACACGGAAAACCCAGGTTCGGCGTGCTCAACTTCAAGAAGCTGTCGCCAAAATCGGTCGGCAGCGTCGTCGAACCACTCGTAACCGTCGAACGCCCCGTTCCCCGTCATCACATACATATTTCCCGCCGCATCGAACGCCGGCGCTCCGCCCGACATCCAGATTCCGCCTCGGCAATAGGCAAATCCAGACGCCGTATTCGGCGTGGAATTAAACACCGTTGGCACCGCTAGCGTCAAATTCGCCGTCTGATACCCCAGCACCCAGCCGTGATACGTGCCCTTCATCCCCGTGCGAAGCCCACGCGATATAAACCATCCCGTTCGACAGCGCCAATCCCGGCCGCTGATTTTCCCGGAGGGTGCGCTGACATCCTCGATTCATCGCCCTTACCGGGAACGTGTCGCCGCTAATATTCACCGGCCCGAATTCCTCGGTCCCGCTGTCAAGCTCAAAGCGTGCAGCCGCTGGAAGCACATTCGGCGGTGTCATCGTCCCATGGTTTTGTTTTCGTCACAACATAAATCGTCTTCGACGCCGGGTCGATCACCGGCGTCCCAAATCCCAATGTCCCCTTAAATATCTCCAGTGAATACATCCCCACTCGAAACATACGTCTCGCCACCCCCCTATAGCGATGTTCTCCAATAATTCGCGCAGTTATTCGTATCCGCGTCAACACATAAACCGAATCACGCGTCTCGCCACAAAAATCACATTGTGCGTCCCGCCGCCGATCGCCAAATTCGGCACCCACAGGGCTGCGCATACACCGCGCCATCCGCCGTGCACGCAAATAAGTTTCCCAAAGCTCGCCGGCCCACGTTCGCCGTCGTCAGCGAATATCTTCCTAATTCACCCCGTCGCGCGACAAATCGTTGTGATATGTCGTCATTCCCGCTAAATCCGTCACCGCGATCGTCGCCGACGCCGATTGCGTAACGTCCGCTTTGCTCGTCGCAGTGATAATGAAGGTCCCCGCCGCTCCGGACGTATATGTCGCCGCCGTCGTTGTCTGTCCCTGAAATTGTTCCTCCGTCGTGCTCCAGGTCACTCCCGCCGCTCCCACGTCGTTCGTCACCGTCGCGGTGAACTGCGTCGTCTGCGAAAGCGTCAATCCGCCGCGCTTGGGACTGATCGTCACGCTGATGTTCCCCGCCGCCGGAGTCGAAGCAGTCGCCGTATTGGAGTACGCGCTGTTATTCCCCGCCGCATCGTTTGCCCGCACCCGGTAAGAATAGGGAAGTCAAATCGTCGTCAATCCCCTGTCGCTGAAGGTCGTGGTCGTCGGCGTGGCGATTTGCGCAAAATTCGCTAACTGGCCCCCGAACATCGCTCCACTTTGTATCCCGTCACGCCGACGTTGTCGGTCGAAGCTGTCCACGTAAGATTTATTTGCGAACTCGAAGTAGCCGTCGCCGCAAGATTCGTCGGCGCCGTTGGAGGCGTCGTATCGGGCATAGCTTGTGTTGTCGCAGTAGCCGTACTCGAGTCACTGCTGTTATTCCCCGCGGCGTCGTTCGCCCGCACGCGGTAAGAATAGGAAGTCGAAGCCGTCAATCCAGTGTCACTGAAGCTCGTCGTGGTCGGCGTGGCAATCTGTGCAAAAGTAGCGCAACCCGCCCCCATGCATCGCTCCACTTTATATCCCGCCACGCCGACGTTATCGGTCGAAGCCGTCCAGGAAAGATTGATCTGCGTCGCCGAAATTGCCGCTGCCCACAAAGTTGCCCGGCACTGTCGGCGGCGTCGTGTCCGGCGCCGGCGAAGAAGGAAGAACTCCCCTGGGCCGCCGCATCCACTGGGAATAGCAAAGTGCAAGTCGCCGCGAAAACAACCAACGCGAAGGCGATTCGCAGGTCGCTCGCTTTGCGATTTCCTTGTTCATCCTAAACTTCCAAATCAAAAACCACCCCACGCGAACCGTTGTCGTTCGCCCGGGAAGGCTGGAAGCCGCGCTCCTCATTCCTGAAAAAAACGTACATGAATGTTTCTCGCAGGAACGTTACGAGAGGACAGATCGAATACTGAACTCTTGGACAGTCGGAGACCGCTCGACTGAACAAGCGTCAATTTGCAATCGTCCTTTTACCCGCTTCTCGACCACAATCTCCGGAAGAACGACCGCACCCGCTCCGCGACTGAGCCCCGCGGCTGTGATGGCTTCACATTCTGTGGTGCAGCCACGGGCGGCTTGTGGGCGCCGTCGATGCCGAAACCGGCGCGTCTTCCACTTGCCCGCGAAATATCAGCGCCGGGCGCACTCGCACTTGCCTGACAACCGCCATCAACCTAGGGTCTGGTTCCGGCTGCACTTTCGCTCTTGCATCGAAAACCAACGGGGGCATATCAACCGTGTAGATCGGCGCCTCCTTCGGCGTTGGTTTTTCGCTCGCCGTGGATGCCGTCCCCATCACCGCCGCATCGCTGAGTCTTGTGACGTCTCGCCGCTCGCAGTTGCTTGCGCCGTTGCTGGCGCGCTATTTCCCGGACGCGGCGCAGCCGGAACTTTCGCGATCTGCAGTTCGCAATTGCAGTGCCCCACACCGTTGTTCATCCGATCGATTTGCCCGTCCACCAGCAGCACGTCTTCGCCCTGCGGCACGATCACGCTCTGTCCGCTAAACTGCTGCTCAATGCGCAACGCCCCGCGATACGTCCGAATGCACATCAATCCGGGGTTCTCGAATCCCACGAGAATTTCCCGCGGGTCATTTCCGATCGCCACGGTCTGCGCCTGAATCTGCGCCGTGTACACCGTCAGCGCCGGCGCCTGCTCCAGCCGCGCATGAATCGCTCCGCTTTCCAGCGCCACCGTCAGCGCTCCTCCCGATTTCAGCACCGAAAAATGCGCCGGCCCGCAAATCGAAATCTGGCCCTCCACAAGGCTGATCCGCGCCTGCCCGGACTTCACCCGTACGTCGCTCCCGCTTCGCAAAATCGTTTTCGTCTGCCCGGCAACAACATCCATACTCACGGGACCCGTCACCGAGATGTCTTCGCCTTCGATCACGCCGACCGCATCGCCCGCGGGCTGGTAGGGCGTCCCGGCGGTTACAGCTAGAGCAGCCAAACAGAGCAACGCGCAGAGCGCGCCAAACAGCCGCGCGCGTCGCACCGATTCCCGCAGGCAATTTGTAGAAAGCACCTTCAATGGGGCTCCAGCGAGCCGGGCAAGAAACTCTCGCCTATACTATACGTCACGCCGCCTTTGCTTCCTCGCATCCCGAGGCGACTATACAGACAATGGCTGACAACGAGACAACTCGCGCTGCGTTGCCGGTTACCCCGCAGGATTCATCCGAAGCGGTCGCAGCAGAAAATCCTGCCGACTCCATCAGCGCCCATTACGATACGCGTTTGCCCGATCCCCGTGGTCTCGCCGCATCCAAATCCCGTTCATCGCCGCCGCGGTCTACAGTGTGATTCGCATTCTCGGTCCTACGTTGCGCTTCGAGGTTTACGGCTGGCAAAACGCCGAGCGCGTCCACGCCTCAGGCAAGCGCTGTATATGGGCTTTTTGGCACCGCGTCATCATTCCTATTGTTTGGTGGCACCGCAATCACGGCGTCGTCGTGATGAACACCACGGCGTTCGACGGCCAGTGGACTCGCAAAGTGATCGAATGGCTGGGTTTCGGCACCGCTCAAGGGAGTTCTTCACGTGGCGGCTTACGCGGCCTTGCGGTGATGGCGCGCCGCCTAGAAGAAGGCGTTGATAGCGCCTTCACCATCGACGGTCCACGCGGCCCTCGTTACGTCGCCAAGCCCGGCCCCGTCATGCTGGCCCGAAAAACCGGTTGCCCCGTCCTCGTCTTCCACATCGGCGTCGACCGCGGAAAAACTTTCGAGAAAACTTGGGATCACTTCCTTTTGCCCGCTCCGTTCGCCCGCGCCGTCATCCTTTTCGCCCCGCCCATTTATGTGCCCTCGGACGCCAACGCCGCCGTCCTCGAATCCAAGCACGCCGAAATGCAGAGCGAACTAGAACGCCTCCGCGACATCGCCGAATCCTGGTTTTCTCTCAGCGAATCCGACCGCCAAAATTTCCGCGCTGAATTTTCCAAATAGCAGGACGGGCACTCTTGCCAGAATTTGGTTGGTCGCGAATTACGCAGAGGAGAAATTTCGGCTTTCTGTTTCCACGCGGGCTCGCCAAACTCAATTCCCCGACCGCTCCCCCAATTTCACCGGCACATCCAGTTTCTTCCCGCCGCGGTACACCGTGACCGTGATGGTGTCTCCCGGCCGCTTCCGGTTCAAAACCAAGTTCATATCCGATTGATCCGCGATTTTCTGACCGTCAATCGCCACGATCACGTCGCCGCCGATCGTGATTCGCTGCATTCCCGCCAGCGCCTGCTGATTTCCTCCGTGCAATCCAGCCGCCGCCGCCGGACCGCCTTGCTTCGCTTCTTCGATCAGCAATCCCTCCTGCACTGGCAGATCGAGCGCTTGCGAAAGCCATCCGCCCACCGACAGCGTTTGCACGCCGAGGTACGCTTCCCGCACGCGCCCTTCCGTAATCAAATCGTGCGCAATTCTTTTCGCCGTATTAATTGGAATCGCGAACCCGATTCCTGCCGTGGTTCCGCTGGGCGTATAAATCGCCGAATTGATGCCGATCACATCGCCATGCGAGTCGATCAATGGCCCGCCCGAATTTCCGCGGTTGATGGCCGCATCCGTCTGAATCGCCTCGTCGATCAATGTTGTTTGGCTGGTCTGAACGTTTCTGCCGAGCGCGCTCACTACTCCGGTCGTCAGCGTGCTCTGAAATCCGAAGGGGTTCCCGATCGCCAAAACTTTTTGGCCCACTTGCAGCTTTGACGAATCGCCTAGCTGCAACACTACCAGTTTCTTGCCCTTCGGATCGATTTTTACCAGCGCCACGTCATTCCGCTGGTCCGCCCCAACAAATTTCGCCGGATACCTCGATTTGTCGCCTAGCACCACCTCGATCGACTGCGCTTCTTGCACCACGTGAAAGTTCGTCAAGATATAGCCGCGCGGATCGATCACGAATCCCGAGCCCGCTCCTTCCACTGGCACGGGGTCCATGAAAAAATCGTACTCGGTCGCTTTCGTCAGAATGTTTGCCACCGCCGGCGAAACTTCGCGGTAAACCCGTACATTAATGGACTCGTCGTCCGTCAGCCCTGCGTCGCGCGCCGCAACGTCAGTCGCGCCCGCTGGCTCCGCGGCTATCGGCAGCGCCTCCATTTCCTCGGCTGCCGCTGTCCCCATCGTCCCCCCGCCCAATACGCCCCGGAAATCAGCACCACCGCCGCAATCGCCAGTCGCACCGCGTTCGAAGCTTTTCCCGCGCTCATATTCCTAATCCTTCCCGACCCCATCTCATTTCAAAGATACCACACGATTTTTTCTGTGCAGGTGCGCGTCTTTAGGTCCGCTCTTCTCTCTTCTTAGACGCTTCCTGCCGCCGCTCGCCTCAACCTCTCCGCCAATTCCTCCACCTGTTTCCTCGTCGCCTCTTTCGTCCCTGAGCAATCAATCCTCTCCGTCGCGTATTTTAATTTTTCCTCCGCAGGCATTTGCGCCGCAATCCTCCGCCGCGCCTCGACCTCGTTCAACCCCCGCGCCAGCAATCGCTCCACCTGCTGCTCCGGCCGACACCAGGCCACCACCAATCCATCCAATCTCTTCTGATAGTTCGCCTCGACCAGCAGAGCCGCCTCGACAAACGCCGCATCGCAAACTCCGTCCTTTTCCCACTCCGTAAATTGCCTGTGAATCTCCGTCTCCACGCGCGGATGCACGATCGCATTCAGCCGCGCCAATTTCGCTGCGTCCGCGAACACCATCGCTCCCAGCTTCCCCCGATCAATCCGGCCGTCTTCTCCCACCGCGTCAGCTCCAAACTCCTTCACGATCTCTGCATAAGCCGGCTGCCCGGGCTCGATCAACGTATGCCCCAGCTCATCCGCGTCAATCACATGGAATCCCAGCTCGCGCAAAATCGCCGCGACGGCGCTTTTGCCGCTGGCAATTCCGCCGGTAAGTCCCATTCGCTTCATTCTGTGTTTTATCGCGAGCCCGCGCCGGACGGTCCGCCATCCGAAATCGTCCGTGGCGCCGCTTTTGCTCGCCGCATCCTCGCCGCCTTCACCGTATTGCTCATTAACATGGTGATCGTCATCGGGCCGACGCCTCCGGGCACCGGCGTCAACGCCCCGCCACATTCACCGCATCCGGATGCACGTCTCCCACCAGCGCATTCCCCTTGGCCCGGAATTTTTCCAATCGGGCAGGGAAGTTCCTGAACAATTTTTCCGCCTCCGCGGCGTCCGTCACGCGATTTGTGCCGACATCAATCACCGCCGCACCGGGCTTGATCCAATCGGCTTGCACAAATCCTGCCTTGCCCATTGCCGCCACCACAATGTCCGCGCCGCGCACCACGTCCGCAAGATTCTTTGTTTTCGAGTGGCAAATCGTCACCGTCGCGTTCGCATGCATCAAAAGCAGCGCCATGGGCTTGCCCACAATGTCGCTCCGTCCGAGTACCACCGCGTTCGCCCCCTCAATCGCAATTTCGTTGCGGCGCAAAATCTCCATGCAGCCCGCCGGTGTGCACGCCACCAGCCCCGGCCTTCCGCTTACCAACTTCCCCAAATTCACGGGATGAAACCCGTCCACGTCCTTCGCCGGATCCACCGCTTCCAAAACGCGCTTCGTATCCACTTGCGCCGGCAAGGGCAACTGAATCAAAATCCCGTCCGTGTCGTTGTCCCGGTTCAAATCCTCAACAATCGCCAGCATCCCCATCGTGCTAATGCTAGCGTCCGGCGTCAAAAGCCCGCTGCCCATCCCCAACTGCTCGCAAGCCGCAATCTTGCTCTTCACATAAAGCTGGGACGCCGGATTCTCCCCCACCAACACCGCCGCCAGCCCCGGCCGTATCCCCGCCGACGACAAAATCGCCACCGCATCCTTCAGCTCCGCAAAAATCTCATCCCGTATCTTCGTGCCATCCAATATCTTCGCCGTCATTCCATCCTCATCCTTTTCCCTTTGGCGCGCCCGCACACCATTTCGTCACACTACGCATCAGCTCGTAAAGACAACACGTAACAAATTGTCCCCCACTTCGCCCCCGCTGTCACCCAACTCAAGCATTCGCACGGGCTCAGCTGACGATTAATCAGGCAGGTAATCCGAATACGCCAACATAGATGCATGGAGCGGCCTGCCGATAACCAGCTAATTGATCGTGGCCTACCTCGGGAGCTCAGTTTTTTGTGAGGGTTAGATTTTTTTCGTACTCGCCAGACCTGGAGCAGCCAATCGAGAACTCTCTTGGGGCGTAGCCTTGCGCACTGACGGAGCCTCGAATGCGGTTCTCTAATCCCACGACCAACAGTGCTCTCCCGGCGCTGTCCGTTTGAAGGTGCCCCAAACTGGGTTGATCGAATTTCACCGCCGCCTTGTCGATCCATCGCCCATCTGAATCAGAAATACGGAAGAGAATCTCGCACAGGGGCTCTGGAGGAGGCGGCAATTCACGTATGCAGCGCTCGGGGTCGTACGTAACTTTCAGGGTGTAGGGTTCCTGCCAGTAGTTTCTAACATCGCGGACTACGATTTCGTGACAACCGCTGTCCCCGACCACTACTTTCACCGGCAAAATGCCCAGGTCGCAAAACTGCAGGTCATGCGGTGGGGCTTGCTCTTTCTCTATCTTCCGACCGCTTTGCTCGTAGACAGTGACAGAAACGGGGAATTGCCTGCCGTCGGGTGAGACCACCCGGACTTTGAGGGAGCAATAGTCCTTAGCTGACAGTGACGGCGCAGCATTTAAGCAGAAGGCTACCGCCGCCAAAAGCAGCATGACTCGATGAACTCTTTCCATAGTTATTCCTCAATGGCCGGATTCTCCTCGAACCCGCTACTGGATCGAATTATAGCGAGAGATTTGCTTCTCTCTCGATCTACGTTCCTTATTGCCCACAGCATTCAACCCCCGCTCGATCGGAGCGTTCCCCGTTATCTTTTCTTGCCCGAGCGCACCCACCGTATAATCTCTCCATGTCCGTCCCTGCTCCATCCCCAAAGCCCTCTCCCCACCTCAGCATCCAGTGCGTCAACATTTTTGTCCGCAATCACGACCGCAGCCTCCGCTTCTTCGTCGACCAACTCGGCTTCCACCTCGCTTACGACGCCAAGCTCCAATCCGGCGATCGCCTCGTCGCCGTGGCTCCGCCCGACGGTTCCACGGTTCTCGCTCTCGTCGTTCCCAAGCCCAATTCGCCCGAGTCCAAACTCATCGGCCGCTCTACCCATGTCATCTTGATCACAGAAGACGTCCTCACCAAATTTCAGGAGTGGTCCAAACGCGGCGTCCGCTTTCATTCCACGCCGCGCCTCAAGCGGCTGAAATACGATTTCGAGAAGGGCTCTGGTTCACCGCAAGCCGATTCCCCCATTCTCGGTGCCGAAACGACCGTCTGGGGCAGCGTCGTCGCCCGCTTCCGCGATGTCGACGGAAACACTTTCTCCCTCGTCAGCTTTGACGAAGTCACGCACGCTCTCGAAGCCAAGCGCCGCACGGCTGCCGCAAAACTCGAAGCCGAACGCCGCGCCGCCCAGGAACTCGAAATTGCCAACGAAGTCCAGTGCCGCTTTTTTCCGCAAATCCGTCCGCCGATTCCCGCGTTCGATTACGCCGGCCACTGCTTTCCCGCGCGCGCCGTCGGCGGCGATTATTACGATTTCCTCGATCTCGGCCCCGGCCGGTTCGGCCTCGTTATCGGCGACGTTTCCGGCAAAGGCATCGCCGCCGCGCTCCTGATGGCCAATCTGCAAGCCAATCTCCGCAGCCAGTGCGCTATTTCTCTCGATCAGCCGCAGCGCCTCCTGTGCGCAGTCAATCAACTCTTTTCCCAAAACACGCCCGACGGCGCTTTCGCCACGCTCTTCTTCGCCGATTACCACGTCGCGAGCGGCCTTATCCGCTACGTCAATTGCGGACATCCCCCCGCGCTCATCGTCCGCCAAGACGACTCCCTCGACCGTCTGGACCCCACGGCCACCGTCCTCGGCATTTTCAAAAAATGGGACTGCGAAATCGGCGAGCGCACTCTCCGCCCCGGCGACACTCTCGCGCTCTACACCGACGGCATTACCGAAGCCTTCAACGAAGCCCGCGACGAATTCGGCGAAGCCCGGCTGATCGATTCCCTCCGCCGCCATCGGTCACTGTGCTCGCAATCCATCCTCGAGAGTGTCGTCGCCGACGTGCGCCAATTCGCTTCCCACGAGCAGCACGACGACCTTACGCTAATCATCGCGAAATCCGACGCGCCGTAGGCTGCGCACGGCTTCGCCACGGTCTGCAACAGTCAGCAGACACAAATCCCGCATCAGCCACCGCATTGACGCCATAATTTTGGAAAATGAGGTTTACCGCTAGCGCTCGTGCCAGCCCTACGCCCGCGTCACAATCTCTTCCACGGCTCCGCAGAACCGGTCGATCTCTTCCGTTGAGGTGTAGACATTCGAGCTGACGCGAATCCCGCTGATTCCTGGTGAGTTGATCGCCACCACAAAAATGTTGTGCTTCGCCAGAAGCGCCTCGCTCAAATTCCCCGGCTCGATGGTGTCGAAATGAATCGTCCCGAATGCGCCGGAAAGATCCGGCTCCAGCCCGACGAGCACTTTCGCCCCCTTCACGTTCGCCAATCGTTCCGCCCAGCGGTTCTTCAAATAGCGCAGCCGCGCGAATTTTCGTTCGTCGCCCATCTGCTCGTGAAACTCGAGCGCCTGCAAAATCGCGTTGTGCATGGCCGCCGGATGCGTCCCGATCTCTTCGTACTTGCGGATATTTTTGTCCATCGAAGGCGGCGCGGCCATCAGCGCCCAGTGCTTCTCGATGCGGTCTTTGCGTACGTAAAGCATGCCGGTCCCAATCGGCGCTGAGAGCCACTTGTGCAGGCTCGACCCATAAAAATCGCAATCTACATCCGTGAACTTGAAAGGCACGTGCGCAAATGCGTGCGCTCCGTCCACGATACTGATGATTCCGCGCTCCCGCGCCATCGCACAAATCTCTTTAATCGGAAAAATCTGGCCTGTCATGAACACCACGTGCGACAAATGAATGGCCTTCGTGCGCGGCGTGATCCCCTGTTCGAACAGGTTCACCAAATCGTTCGGACTCTTCACCGGCACGCCGAAGTCCACTTGTTTCAGCACGATCTTTTCCCGCCGCGCTCGCTGCTGCCAGGTCGTGATCATCCGCGGATAATCCTGGCTGGTCGTCAGGACTTCGTCGCCCGGCGCCATGTCAATCCCAAACTGCGCGATCTGCAGCGATTCGCTCGCGTTTCGGGTAATCGCGATGCATTCCGGATCGGTGCTCCACAAGGCGGCGAGCTTTTTCCGCACGTCTTCGACCTTTGGCTCAAGATCGTGCCACATGCGGTAAGCCGGCAGCGTGTTGCTGTAGCGGATCGCCTCGATCTCCGCTTCCAGCACGGATGTCGGCGCCGGCGCCACTCCGCCATTGTTCAGGTTCAGAATCTCCGGATCGCGGACGTACGCGCTCCGGATTCCCGCCCAGAATTTCTCGTCGCTAGCCACATCCTCTGGCGGCACATGCGCGTACGCCCGGTTCAGCATCCCGGCCACCACGAGCGCCTCCGCCCCCAGCAGAAAGTTACGTCGATTCATTTGGTTTTGCATGAACGTAAACTCCCACCATCTGCCTTGAATTGCAAGCATACTTTGCACAAAAAGTCCCGGCTAGCCAAACAGGCCCCAAGCCGCCGCTCCTCCACCCCCGCGCGATTACGCAAGTGCGCGCACCTGATTCCTCTCCCACGCATCGAATAGGCAAATTAGTTCGCCTGGCGGCTGAAAGCAGGGAAGGAAAAGATGAGCCTTTTCGGAGATTTAGGAACGCGCAAGGAACTGGAGCAGAAAGCGGAGGCCGAAGGCCGGCTGCCGCCGGGGCAGTCGCTCACGCTGAAGTGGCCCGTGCTCCACTACGGGAGCATCCCGCATTTCGATCCGGCCAGGTGGGATTTTCAGATTTCCGGCGAAGTCGAAGAGCCTATGCGGCTGACCTGGAACGAATTTCGCGCGTTGCCGCAGACCGGAACCATGTCCGATTTCCACTGCGTCACGCGCTGGAGCCGTCTTGATAATCGTTGGAAAGGCGTGCTCTTTACGGAAGTGCTGAAGCTCGTCAAGCCAAAGCCCGGCGCGCACTTCGCCTCGATCCTCGCGGAAGAAGGCTACACCGCGAACGTGCCGCTTGAGGATTTGTTGAAGCCAAACGTGCTCTTCGCCTTCGAGCATGACGGGGAACCGCTTACCGCCGAACACGGAGGCCCGCTGCGCCTCATCGTTCCGCATCTCTATGCTTGGAAAAGCGTCAAGTGGGTGCGCGGTTTCGTGCTTCTCGATCACGACCGCCTCGGCTTCTGGGAACGCAACGGTTATCACGCCTACGGCGACCCGTGGAAAGAGCAGCGCTACTCGGGCGGTTGAACCGGAAAAGTGCAAGTTCCATGTCGGGCGTTGAGCAAAGCCGAGAGGCTGCCGGCGAAAATGGAAGAGAGAATTCGCCTTATCGCCAGCGGAAAAGTTTCAGGGCTAATACAAAGCAGACAAGGAGCCACGCGGCGAGGACTGCCATCTGTGGCACCACATGCGCCAGATTCGCTCCCTGCAACATGTTCGCGCGCAACGCATCAATTGCCGCCGTCAGTGGAAGCGCTTTGATGAGCGGCTGCACGATATCCGGAAATCGCTGGGCGGAGAAAAACACGCCGGAAGCGATCCACATCGGCAGCATGACCGCGTTCATCAACCCGGAAGCGGCTTCAATCGTTTTCGCGCGCGAGGCCAGCAGCAATCCGATCGCGCTGAAGGACAGCGAACCGAGCAGGCACACGACTCCCAAGTCAAACAACGAACCGCGCATCGGAACATGGAAAATCCACACGCCGAAACCCAGCACGATGCCCACTTCAAGCACCAGCATCAAAATGCGCGAGAACAAATACGAGAGCAAAAAGTATTGCTTGGGCATGGGAGTGGCGATCAGGCGTTTCAAGAGTTTCTTGCGCCGCGCGTCGACGACGGTGAAGCCCATGCCCCAAATCGCGCTGCCCATCAGATTCATTCCGATCAGGCCGGGAATGAGGAAATCGATGTACCGCGAGCCAGGTTCGCGCAGAAAGTCATCGCTCGTGGTAATGGGGTCGACGCGTCCCGCAGCTTTCTGCACGGCGCGATTCGCCAGCATCCTTGCGGTGCGGCCTTCAGGATTCGTGTCGTCGTAGCGATAGACGACGGAGCCGTTGGCATTCGGGACGGCCAGCAGCGCGACCTTACCGGTGCGCAAGGCATCTTCGGCAGCCTGCATGTCGAGCTGCTGTACAGAAAGGAGCTTCTCCCGCTCGAGAGATTGCGCCAGCACCGGATTGGTGGTGGCGACCTTTAAAACTTCCGCGGGGCGGTTGCGAAACGCAATTCCGAGCCCCGCAGCGAGGAGGATGGGAAACGCGAAGATCCAAAAAAGCGCTTCCGGTTCGCGCATCGTTTCGAGGAAGCGGACGAGCGTCAATTGCACCAGCGCGTGATCGGCGAAGGACTTTCCGCGAGGCGTTTTGCGCTCTGCTACGCGCTCTTGAATGTCCGGAATGGCTGTCGTTTCGCTCATGTTCGTGGGTCGAGGTAATTACTCGTCGCGGAGATGCCGTCCCGTCAGCGAGACGAACACATCCTCCAAAGTTGCGGAGTGCGTGCTGAGCTCGGTGAGCGGAATATTTTGCCGCGTCAATTCCGCGAGCAACGCTGGCACGGCTAAATGCAGTTCGGTGACTTGCATTTCCACCGTGCCGTTTTCGGTCCGCACGTCGCGGACGCCTTCGATGCGGCGCAGCGCGGGAAGGTCGAGCGCATGCGAATTAAAGCCGGCGGAGAACGCGACCAAATGTTCCGCGCAGATGGACGCGATCAGCTCGCGCGGCGTGCCGAGAGCGATTTGTTTGCCGTTGTCCATGATGGCGACGCGTTCGCAGAGACGCTCGGCCTCGTCCATGTAATGCGTGGTAAGGAGAATGGTGCGGCCGGAAGATTTGAACTTCTCGATCAAATCCCAAAGCTGGCGGCGGGCTTGCGGGTCAAGGCCAGTCGTGGGCTCATCGAGAAAAAGAAAATCCGGATCGCCCACGAGCGCGCACGCGAGAGCCAACCGCTGCTTCTGGCCACCGGAAAGATTGCCGACACGCGAATTCTTTTTTTCCTCGAGCTGGACAAGCGCGATAGCTTCGTCGGCTCCTGGACCTTGTTCGAAGAAACTGCGGAACAATCGCAGCGTTTCGTGTACCGTGAGTTTTTCGGAGAGCTGCGTGTCTTGCAACTGAATGCCAAGCCGCTGGCGCAACTGTTCCGCATCGGAATTCCAGTGCAGGCCGAGCAGTTCGACTTCGCCGGAATCGGGAGCCGTCAAACCTTCGCAGATTTCAACGGTGGTCGTTTTTCCCGCGCCGTTCGGGCCGAGAAGGCCGAAACATTCGCCAGCGTGGACTTCTAGATCGAGGCCGTTGACGGCGACGACATCTTGGTAGGCCTTGCGAAGTGCAGTGACGCGCAGGGCTGGTTTGGAAGCGACTGCAGACATGAAATAAGTATCGCGTCAGAGTGCGAGACATGCAACCTTCGAATCGGGCGGCCGCTTTGACGCTCTAATTTTACGAAGTATTCACGCGAGGCAGTGCATGGTGTTAATCTCGCTGGCGTTTTGGGGGGACGGACGCGCGATGAGAAATCTTATTGGGCGGATGAGTTTGGCGATCGCAGTTGTTTGCGCCGTATCAATAGGCGGTTTGAAGGCGCAGCAAAGACCGCCGCTTACGCAGGAGCAAAAAGATCAACGAATCCAGACAGAGACGGAGCTTGAATCGGTGGCGATCATCGATCGCAAAGTGATGGTGCCAATGCGGGACGGCGTGCGGCTGGCGACGGATACTTACAGACCGAAGAATGCGACAGGGCCAGTGCCGATTATTTGGGTACGCACTCCTTACAATTTTAATTACTGGGATGTGCGGGACGGAGTGCCGGCAGATATGCGGGCGGCGCTGACGGCGGTGAAGCGCGGCTATGCATACGTGGTGCAAAACGAGCGCGGACATTTTTTCTCGGAAGGGAATTACGATATTCTCGGCGCGCCGCGGACGGATGGATACGACATGCTGGATTGGCTCAAAGCGCAGCCGTGGACGAATGGGAAAGTGGGAACGACGGGGTGCTCTTCGACGGCGGAATACCAGATGGGGATCGCGGCGATGGGGCATCCGGCGTACGCGGCGATGAATGTGCAAAGTTTTGGAGCGGGCGTGGGGCGAGTTGGGCCGTATTACGAGCAGGGAAACTGGTATCGCGGCGGCGCGGTGCAGATGCTGTTCATCACGTGGCTTTACGGAGAACAGAACCAAGTGCGGCCGATGTTTCCGGCGAACACTTCGCAAGAAGATTTGATACGCGCGTCGAAGGCCTTTGATCTGGCGCAGCAACTTCCACCCGTGGATTGGTCGAAGGCGCTATGGCATTTGCCGGAGCAAGATATTCTGAAGGCGGTGGATGCGCCGCATGGAATTTTTGCGGACGCAATGCCGGTGCCAACGGGTGGGCGGATGATTCAGCGGACGCCGAACGATCCGGCGTGGTACAAGGGCGGGCTGTATCACGACGACATGCGGCTGAATCTTCCTGGGTTGTGGTTCATGACGTGGTACGACGTTTCGATTGGCCCGAATCTTGAACTTTACAATCACGTGCGCAAAACCGCCGATCCTGAAATTGCGAACGAGCAGTGGATGATCATCGCGCCAGTGGGGCACTGCGCGTATATGCGAGCAACGGAGGATACGGTGGTCGGCGAGCGAAGCATGGGCGACGCGCGGCTGGACTACCAGGAAATTACGTACAGCTTTTTCGATCGATTTTTGAAGGGCGAGAATAGTCCGAAGATCGATTCGATGCCGAAGGTGACGTATTTCACGATGGGAATAAACAAGTGGCAGACTGCGGACACCTGGCCGCCTGCGGGCGCGCAGAAGATGACGTTTTATTTATCGAGCGCAGGACGCGCGAATTCCTTGACGGGGGACGGGACGCTGGTCGCAGCTGCTCCGGCGACGGACAAGCCGGATTCGTTTACTTACGATCCGATGAATCCAGTGCCTTCGTATGGTGGAAATGTGTGTTGTACGGGGACGGCAGTGCAAGCGGGCGCTTTCGATCAAAGGAAGATGGAAGCGCGCAACGATATTCTGGTGTACACGTCGGAACCGTTCAAGGCAGGGACAGAAGTGAGCGGGCCGATCGTGCCGACACTTTATGTTTCTTCGGATGCGAAGGACACGGACTTTACCGTGAAAGTGATTGACGTGTATCCGGACGGGCGGGCGTTCAACCTGGACGAATCGATTCAGCGGCTGCGGTATCGCGATGGGTACGACAAACCGCTGGTTTGGATGGAGCCTGGGAAAGTATACAAAGTGACGCTGCAGCCGCTGAACACCAGCGATTATTTTGAGGCGGGACACTCGCTACGGATCGAGGTTTCGAGCAGCAATTTTCCGCGATTCGACCGGAACTTGAATACCGGCGGGAATAACTATGACGAGGATAAAGGAGTGGTGGCGCACAATTCGGTGCATCACTCGAAGTTGTATCCATCGCGGTTAGATGTGACGGTCGTGAAGAAGTGATGATGGAAGTTTGAGCTGTTTCTGGGAACTAGAATCCTAGCACCCCGCACGACACCCAGGCGTTTCGGGGATCGAGAAAACCCAAGACCCACCCTTCAAAGAAGAGGGTGGCATGCCCATGCCGTGACA
The DNA here is from genome assembly GCA_963767755.1 of uncultured Acidobacteriota bacterium. Classification (GTDB taxonomy): domain Bacteria; phylum Acidobacteriota; class Terriglobia; order Acidiferrales; family UBA7541; genus Acidiferrum. The sequence continues at coordinate 113,474 of CAVYFO010000021.1, forward strand.
GTTGAACATTTCTCAACGTCTCTGCGTACTGAAGGGCAAGTGGCCGTGCGGTTCCCGTTTGGGTAACTGCGGAGCTGCCGCGAACGAGGCAAATCATGGATACGTTGCTTTTTGACCTGAAATATTCGGTGCGCAGCCTGTGGCGGTCGAGAGGATTTGCGCTGACGGTGCTGGTGACGTTTGCGGTGTGCATCGCGGCGAATACGGCGCTGTTCGCGATTGTGGATTCGGTGGTGTTGAAGCCGCTGCCGGTGCCGGAGGCGAATTCGATTGTGTTCATGGCGAATGAGTATCCCAAAGCTGGGGTGAACAACTTGAAGAGCAGCAGCTCGGGAGATTATTTCGACGGGTTGCGGGAATTGACGGTTTTCGAGAGCCAAGCGGTATTCCGGGAGCGCGATCAGACTGTTGAGCTGCACGGGATTCCGGAGCGGATTCATGGGATGGTGGTGACGCCGTCGTGGTTTACGCTGCTGCGCGTGACGCCGGGATTGGGGCGGCCTTTCACTGAGGAAGAGGGCGAAATTGGGCGCGAGAAGGAAGTCATCCTGAGCCACGGCCTTTGGGAGCAATTGTTCGCGGGAGACAAATCGGCGATTGGGCGGGAGCTGCGAATCAGCGGGCAGCCGTTCACGATTGTGGGAGTGATGCCGGCGGGATTTGATTTTATCGATCCGGATGCGCGCTTGTGGATGCCGCTGGCCTTCACGCCGGAAGAGAAGACGCAGCACCACAGCAACAATTGGGAGTACATCGGGCGATTGAAGCCGGGCGCGACGATCGCGCAGGCGCAGGCGCAGATCGACGCGTTGAACAATCGAAATTTCGAGCGATTCCCGGCGTTCAAGCAAATTTTGATCAATGCGGGATTTCACACGGTGGTCAGCCCGCTGCAGGACATGGTGACGGCGGGAGTGAAAAAGACGCTTTATTTGCTGTGGGGCGGGGCGCTGCTGGTGCTGCTGATCGGCGGGCTGAACATCGCGAATCTGGCGCTGACGCGGCTTTCGCTGCGGCGGAAGGAAATGGCGACGCGGGTCGCGTTGGGCGCGGGCAGAATGCAGTTGATGCGGCAGTTGATGATGGAGAATCTGGGACTGGCGATTGCGGGGGGCGCGGCGGGGATCGGGTTCGGCGCGGGATTGCTGCGACTCATGGGAGCTATCGGTTTGGAGCATATGCCGCGGGCGGGGGAAGTGCGCATAAGCGCCACTGTGATTGTGGTGTCGATCGGGTTGGCGGCGGTGGCGGGAGTGTTTGTCGGCTTGTTTCCACTGGCGAGCATTTCCAAGATCAGCGTGAACGATGCGCTGCATGAGGACAGCCGGACGGGTACGACGGGAAAGAAAACGAGAAGCGTGCGGCAGCTTTTGGTGGCGGCGCAGATTGGATTTGCGTTCGCGCTGCTGGTGGGAGCGGCGCTGTTTCTGGCTAGCTTTCGACAACTGCTGGAAGTCGATCCGGGATTCAAGGCAGATGGCGTCGTGACGGCGTCGGTGGTTTTGCCCCGTTCCAACTATCCTAAGAAAGAAGACTGGCGGAATTTTTTGAACCGCGCGTTACCCGCCGTGCGGGCGATTCCGGGAGTTGCGGTGGCGGGAGCGACGGACGTGATTCCGCTGGGAGGGAATCACAATGATTCAGTGGTTCTGGCGGAGGGGCATCAGATGAAGCCCGGCGAGTCCGTGGTTTCTCCGTTGTATATGGCCGTGTCGCCAGACTATTTCAAGGCGATGGGCATTCCTATGGTGCGAGGAAGAAGCTTCGATGAGCGCGACAATGAGACCATGCCTCGCGTTGTAATTGTGGACGAGCGGCTGGCGGAACATTTCTGGCCGAACAGCGACCCGATTGGGCGACGGATGTATTTTCCCGACGACATGAACAATTTGTTGAAAACGGACGAGCACACCACATGGCTGACGGTTGTGGGAGTGACGCGCACGCTGCGGTACGAAAATATGGATGGCTCGGGCGCGCCGGTCGGGGCGTATTACTGCCCGCTTGCGCAGGATCCGGACAACACCGTGACTTTTGCGACGAAGCCCGCGGGAAACCCGGACGCGATCGTACGTTCGCTGCGAGGGGAGATACTGCGGCTGGATCCGGACCTAGCGGTGTTCGACGTCCATTCGATGGCGGAGCGAATCGATCTTTCGCTGGCGCCGCGGAGGACTTCGATGCTGTTAGCGAATGCGTTTGGCGGAGTGGCCCTATTTCTGGCGACGCTGGGAATTTATGGCGTGCTGGCGTACCTGGTGGCGCAGCGAACGCGCGAGATCGGGATTCGCGTGGCGCTGGGCAGCACGCGGGCGAAGATACTGAAAATGGTTTTGTGGGAGGGATTGCAGCTGGTGATTATCGGGCTGGTCTTGGGAATTATTGGCGCCATTTTGCTGCAAAAAGCGATTGCGAGCGAGATTTATGGAGTGCGGCCGCTCGATCCGCTGGTGCTGGGAAGCGTGATGGCGGTGCTGGCGATTGTTGCGCTTGCGGCTTGCGCGGTGCCAGCGCGGCGCGCGATGCGGGTGGATCCGATCATTGCGTTGCGCAGCGAATAAACCACACGTTCCCCGCAGATGAGCCAGAGCGAATCGACAGAGTGCATGTTAACGATGAATTCTTTCCATTGGACTCGGTGGGAGAGATTTGGGAAAGTGTGGGTGTAGAGTTCGGGCGGTTGCCATGCCGCAAAAGTCCGATAAGAACCTTGCAGTTCAACTGCAAGCCCCGTCCAGCCTTTCGGTAACACCAGTAGTTCTCTGACCTCGTGGTCCGAGGCGGTTACGAAAAACAAAGCAGTTGACGCATGGGGCGAAGCCTCGGCGTCTATCTCAAAATACAGAAAAAGGTGGAGGAACAATGGCAACTCTTCCAAGTAAATCGATTTACCTATGTAAAAAGGCGGGTGTGGCCCTGCTGGGACTAGCGGCGCTTTGCGGCGCAGCAAGCCCGGTTTTTGGGCAGGGCATGGTGGCCGGGAAGTTCACACTGACGGAAACCACGCACTTCGGGAACAAAATGCTTCCGGCGGGGACGTACAGATTCTCGGTGGAAGCGGCCGGTTCGATTCAAACGGTCAATTCGATTTCTGGCGCGGGGCAGCCCGTGCTGGTGATCATGCGGCCGGAAACGAACGCGGCACCGGTTACCAGCATTTTTGCGATGGCCTCGCGAAGCGAACATGTGCTCGATTCGAGCAAGATTGTGCTCGAGCAAGTGAGCGATGGAATGGCGATGCACGCGATGTACCTTGAACGGCAAGGGCTGGAGCTAAACTTCGATATGTTGAGCGCGAAAGTGAAGGCTCCCACACTTACCGCGGCGGCGCGGGCAACGGCAGCGCCGACGTCCAAGGCGACCGATTGATAAGAAGTTCCTTAGCCGCGAGACGGGCCGTTGCGGCGGCCCGCCTCGCGGTTACTGTTTTTCTTTCGATGCGGCGGGCGCAAATATTCAATTGGACCGCGCCGGGGCGGGCCAGTAAGTTATAGCCTATGAATTACGATAGGGGAGAAGTATCGGTTAAGCACGACGAACTGGACATGCTGCACGAGATCGGGAACCGCATCGCGACAGCCGATCCGTTGCCAGAGGTTTTAGGACGCGCGGTGGAAGTGATTTCGGCGGTGGTGGAATGCGATTCGTGTTTTGTGTACGTGCTTGAGGGAGACGAGCTTGTGTTGCGAGCATCGAAGAACCCACATGCGGAAGTTGTGGACCGGCTGAATTTGCGAGTGGGGCAAGGGATCACGGGCTGGGTGGCGGAGCACAAAACACCGGTGGCGGTGGCGCGCGATGCTTCGCAAGATCCGCGGTTCCGGGCGTTCAACGAATTGCCCGAGGATTCCTTCCAGGCGTTTCTTTCCGTACCAGTTCGATCGCGAGACAAGCTGGTGGGAGTCATTAATTTGCAGCACCGGCAGCCGCACCAGCACAGCCAGAGCGAAATACATCTGATCTCGACGATTGGATTCTTGGTGGGCGCGGAAATAGAGATGGCGCGGCTTGAAGTGGAGAACTCCGAGCTTTCCGAGCAATTAGAGACGCGAAAATTGATTGAGCGCGCTAAAGGAATCCTGCAGAGGGATATGCAATTGAGCGAGCAGGAAGCTTATGTGACGCTGCAACGGCAAAGCCGCCAGCGGCGCAAATCGATGAAGGAAATTGCGGAAGCGATTGTGCTGAGCGACGACGTCAAGAGAGCGCCGAGCAAGCCAAGACCGAGCTGAACTGACTTCAACAGTAAAATGACCGGATTGGAAGTCGACAGGGCATCTTTTGCGCGCGCTCGCAAAAAGACACGAGCGAGTCGTGGCGCGACGACAATGAAATACCCAAAATGCTCTAACCGGCGGTGGCGGTTTGGGCTTTGGCCGGGTCGATTTCGATGCGGCCCTTGAAATGGGCGCCGTCCTCGATGCTGATGCGCGCGGTGGAAATATCGCCGACGACAGAGCCGTCGGTTTTGATGTCCACGCGGCCGCGGGCATGGACATTGCCGACGACTTTGCCGAAGACGATGACGGCGCCGGCACTGACTTCAGAATTAAGGATGGCGGTGGGGCCGACGGTGAGTTGATGGCCGTTGAGCGAGATGGGGCCGTCAACCTTGCCGTCGATTTGCAAGTCTTCCGTGCCTGTGAGCCGACCCGTGATATGCAGGCTAGACCCGAGGAGAGCCGAACTGCGCGAGGGAGAGGCGCCTGGCCGCGGGCTCGAAGGAGCGGCGAAGGCGACGACGGCGGGTGTAGATGTAGATGCGGGCGACTGCGGCGGCGGAGCGGCGGGGGCCTCAGGCTGCGTTTGTTGCTTATTCCACATAGTTCCTCCCTATGACGGTGCATGAATGCAGATTTGGCTCCGGGTGGGAGGGAGCGATGTCGAAGGTACTTTAGTCGGGGGCGGGGGAGGGAAGCAACTTAAAACTGGGCTTGCTTGCGCACTCACGAACCTGACCGCAGGGACAGTCTCATTGATTGGCTCCTACGCAAGATTGACCGCGCGATTGAGGAAGGCGACTACATATTTCCACGCGAGGTAGTAGATGATCAGGGCGAGGGGCGCGATGATGGGAAAATAGTGCGTGGCGAAGCCTGGGATGGAAAAATGCAATAGGCTGGTGAGAAGAATGCCGAGGGGTCCGAGTATAAAGGGAAGAATGGCGCCGTGGATGCCAATGGAAAGATGCGTACGGGAATGCGAAGCGAGAAAGAGCATGTTCCAGAGGCCCCAGAGATTGGGAACCACCGCCATGGGGAAGATCATCAGGCGCTCGAGCGGGGCGGGAAAGTCGTAGACGTAGCGCCCGATGCAAAAGGCTGTTACGCCGAGGAGAAGAACGATTGTAGGGACGACGATGCCCGCCATGTAGGCGCGGAGATATTTGTGCTGATTCATAGAGCCTCCTGTTTCACAAGTGATAGAAGAGCGCCGGGATGATGCCGGGGAAAAATAGGAGAGCAGCGCCGGCCAGCGCGGCTAGGGCCCAATCGAACCACGGGACGTTCCGCGCGGGAGCAGGGTGCTCGTTGAGTTTGCTGAGCATTTGGGGCCACAGGTCGCGGCGGAGTTCGGAGTCGTTGACCGGCGCGATGGCCTGCTTGAGAAGTTCTTCCATTTCTTTTTTGGTTTCCTGATTGTTCATTGTGAGTTGACCTTTACACCAAGGGAGTTGAGTTTTTTGCGCAGGAGACGGACTGCGCGGAAGACTCGGACTTTTACGAGCGATTCGGAGATGCCTGCGGCTTGGGCGATGTCGCTGTAGGATTCTTCTTCGACCAGAGCCAGAGTGGCTACGAGGCGGTATTTTGCGGGCAGCTCGTGGAACGCTTTTCTGATGCGGTCGCGGGTTTCGAGGCGGACGGCGGAATCCCCGGCGGGCGCCGCTGGGAGATTTTCGGGGAGCTCGGTTTCGTGGCGCGTGTGGCGAAGATGGTCGAGAGCCGCGTTTGTGGCGATCCTGCGCGCCCAGGCTTGGAAATTGCCATCAGGATGAAAACGGGAGCGATTTTTGTAAATGCGCAAGAAAGTTTCCACAGTTAAATCCTCGGCGATGCCGGTGTCGCGGACGATGCGGACGATCCAGGCGTAGACGGCCTTCTGGTGCTGACGGAATAGCACCTCGAAGGCATCCAGCTCGCCTGCCGCGAACCGCTCCAGCAGTTCCATTCGCCACTCTCTATCACTACTTACTGGTTGAGTTGGGGGAAGGTTACAGTAATTTGTGTCATCGAAACGGCGGCTAGGGAATGAACAAACCAGGAATCTGCGCCGTTAGCCCCGCGGCATCCCAGTTCTGCCATGCTTCCGTGAATTGGCCGTCTTCGATGCGGCAAATGGTGGTGCCGGTGACATGCACGGGAACGCGGCTCCTGGTGTGCACACAATCGAGCGACCAGTGGACGCAGACGAGATCGGACTCGGCAAGGGTGAGACCCGGCTTTATGGAGAACTCGGAGAATTGCCCGCGCATGATGTCGTAAAAATGCAGGAAATTGGCGGGTCCGAGATATTCCATGGAGCCACGGTGGTAAACACCGGTTTTGGCAAATAGCTCGTGGAAGATTTCGCGGCGACCGTGGTTCCAAGCTTCGTCCAGCCAGCGAAGCAGGAGTCGCTTGTTTTGTTCCAAAGATGAAGGAGGTCCGGAGAGTGACATGGGCACCTCGCATGGAGAGGACGCACAAACTATACCGGATTCCTTAGCGAGACGACCAGCGGCCAGAGAGACGGAGGAAGATCGATCGTGGAGGTTGCTGAAAGAGAGGGGCGCAGCATGCTGCGCCCCTTGGAAAGCAACTTAGAGCAAGGACTTAGTAAATGTCGTACTGCTCCCAGTGGAGGGTTGCGTCGGACTGGATGATGATGTGTTTGTGCGAGGTCTGCTCGAGTTCATCCATGAGCATGGACTCGCGGGTTTTCAAGGCTTTGGCGATTTCTGGGTGAACACGAAGGGTTAGGTTGGGGCCTTCGTGTTCGGCGGTGGCCATTTTGCGGGCTTCGGCCTGGATTTCATAGCAAAGAGTTGGAATGGATTTGACCATGCCGGAGCCAGTGCAATAGGGGCAGGGCTGGCAGAGGACGCGCTCGAGAGCTTGCTTGGTGCGTTTGCGGGTGATGCAGACCAGGCCAAACTCGTTGAAGGACAGAGCCTTTGAGGGGGCTTTGTCTTGTTCGAGGGCCATTTGCAGGGCGCTGAGAACTTTCTCGCGGTTGCGGCGCTCTTCCATGTCGATAAAGTCGACGACAATGATGCCGCCGAGGTCGCGCAGGCGGATTTGTCGGACGATTTCTTTCACGGCTTCGAGGTTGGTTTTGACGATGGTGTCCTCGAGGCGCGTGGAGCCTTTGCCGACAAATTTGCCGGTGTTGACGTCGATGGCGACGAGAGCTTCGGTGTGGTTGATGACGATGTACCCGCCGGACTTGAGCCAGACTTTGGCGCGGAGGGCTTTGTCGAGTTCATGCTGGATGCCGAACTCTTCGAAGATGGGCGTTTCCTTGGTGTAGAGCTTGACCTTGTTGACGAGTTTGGGCTGGAAGCGGCTGACGAATTCGACGATCTTGCCGTATTCCTCTTCGTTGTCGATCCAGATGCCGGTGAAATCGTCGCTGACGTAATCGCGGAGGATACGCTCGACGAGGTTCAGGTCGCGATGGAGTAGCGAAGGAGATTTGCGCTGCTCGCTGCGTTCCTTGATTTCGTTCCAGCTCTTGCCGAGGAACTCGATGTCGGTACGGATTTCGTCGTCGGTAGCGCCGCCAGCGGCGGTTCGAACGATGAAGCCGCCCGGGTAGATATGGCCGGCTTCGCTGACGAGGCGACGGAGGCGCGAGCGGTTTTCGGCGGAGATAATTTTGCGCGAGACTCCGGTGTGATGGACTGTCGGCATGTATACCAGGAAGCGGCCGGGCAGTGCGACGTGGCTGGTGATGCGCGCGCCCTTTTTGCCAAGAGGTTCCTTGGCGATTTGCACGACGACGTCCTGGCCGGCTTTCAGCATTTCGGAAATTAATTGTGGACGACGCGGCGGACCGGAATGGCGGTGACCACGGTCATGGCGCGGGCCCCCGGGACCGCTGGGACGGCGTTCGAATCGAGGGCCACTCGGACGTCCGCGGTCTGGACCACGGTCGCCACCGCGATCGGGACGGCCACCACGACTATCCGGGCGGCCACCGCGACCACGATCGCGATCTCGTCCGCCCCGCTGCGGGCGCTGAAAACGGGAACGGGGATTGCCGCTGCCGATACGGGCGGAATCGCGTGGAAAATCTTCCCGAGGTGCTGGGGCGCCAGCGATACGGGGGGCGCGGGTTTCGCCGGGGAGAAGAATGACGGCGTCTTCGATGATTGCGGCTTCGCTGACGGGTTCGCCGGCAGCTGCTTCGACGACTTCTGCTTCGGTGTGTTCGAGCACGATGTGTTCGGAATCACCGAGGGCTACGACATGCTCAGCGCTTTCGTGTGCGGCATTGGCTTCAAATTCGGCGCGATCGGCGGCACGGCGCGCTTCAACTTCGGCGGATTCTTCCTCGGTGAGTTCGGACTCGGCAGCGGCTTGATCTTCCGCGGCGTCGAGTTTGGCTTCCTCTTGCCGCTCTTCTTCTTCGGCTTCTTCTTCCTCTTCCTCGGAAAGTTCGGCTTCGCCGGAGGCGCGAATTTCCTCGGGCTCGTCTTCGTCGAATTCGGCGCCGCCTACGAGAGCATCGGCTTCCGCGTGATCGGAGGTTTCCTCGTGTTTTGCCTCGGCAAGTTCGGAAGAGAGAGACACGGACTGTTCTTCGCTCAACCCGACTTCGGAGCGGAGTGGTTCAGCGGGAGTTGAAGATTCCGGCTCGGCTTCAGTCGTTTCTAATGGGGCTGCGAGAGAGGATGCGGATTCGCTCTGAGCGCGGTCCGATTCGGGCGCGGATTCTGATTCCGAGCCGGTTTCGGCGAGAAGCCAACGGGGAAGACCACCAGAGAAACGGCGGGGAACATTGCCTCCGACTGGTCCAGGTCCTGTCGCAGGGACGGGAGAGAGCAACCCAGAGGACGGGCGCGAAACCGTTTCTTCGATTTCAGGTTGTGGCTCCTGATATTCCGGCTCGATGACGGGCGGCGGAGGAGCGGCGACAGGCTTGCCACGATATTTGGCGAGAGATTCGCCGGGGAGAAGAATGGGCTCTTCCGCGACAGAGCTGGATGCGGAGGAACCGGCAGATTCCGGCGGGCGATGGTCGAAGCCGCGTTGTGCGGGGCCACGTGGTTCGAAGCCGCGCGGTTGGCCGCCTCGATTTTCGCTGCCGCGCTGGTCGCGGCCGCGATTTTCATAGCCACGAGAATCGTTGCCGCGAGATTCGCCGCCTTGCGGAGAGGCATATTTTGAGGGAGGCAGATTGCGCCCGCCCACACTCGGGCCTTGCGGGCGTCCACCACGATGGCGTCCGCCACGACGGCCCCAACGGCCACCACGGCCACGATCACCTCCGCGATCGGCGCCACGATCTCCGCCGCGGCCGAAATTTTGGCCGCCGCGATCGCCGCCACTCGAGGAGCGTGGCGCGTAATTCTGCGTCGGGTTGTAGTGGGGAGAGAAGTTCTGCGGCGCGGAGGCGTTGGACTCCGGCTGGCGCTCATCGGCGGCGTGGTGCGCATCGTCGTGGCTTTCGTCGTGAACTTCGGCGATGTGAGCGTCGGCGATTTCGCCTTCGGTGACGGGCTCCTCGACGACGCCGGGTTGCGCGTCGTGCGAGAAAGAATCTTGAGGAGAGGATTCTTCGTGGAATGATTCGTGTGAGGCTTCTTCGCCGTGAAATTCGTGCGTGGGAACTTCCTCATGCCCATGCGCGGACGTTGCGTGCGCGAGCGTTTCGCCAGGAAGCAGCTCGACGACGTTGGACGGCGCGGGTGAAAATGCCGGCGCAGCGGCGGGCTGATCGGTGTGCGAGTGGCCGTGATCATAATCTTCGAGATTTTCGAATACATCGCTGACGTAGAGGAAGGCATCGCCATCGAGGCCGATGTCCACGAAAGCGGACTGCATGCCGGGGAGAACGCGAGTGACTTTGCCTTTATAGATGCTGCCGACGAGGGCGAACTCTTTTTCGCGCTCGATGTAAATTTCGACTAGCTGACCTTCTTCCAAAATCGCGACCCGCCGTTCGTGGGAGGCCGCGGAGATAACCAATTCTTTTGACATGAAAACTCCTGACTGTTGGTGACGCCGGCTGAGCCGGAAGTCACTTTTCTGTGCGGCCGCAAAGGGCCGACAGGACGCATCGCCGCAGGGTTTTGGGCGTCGGAGGTCCGAGAAAACGGGGCCGGCCCGGTTTGCACCGGGACACACGCAGGCCACACGACTATCGAGATGGCTTTACGTTCGAAGCCGGAGGGAAAATTCCTCTTGCTTGCGAGGCTGGTCCGTTGCCGGAGTGTCTCCTGGCCAACGGCGGACGATGCTGTCCTCACTCTAAAGATCCTTGTTCCTATGGCCCAAGCTTGCAGGGCCATCATTTCCGACCCGGGGGAATCTGCCGAAGCAAACGCCTCGCGCGGGACTGGCGGCGGGCTCAGTTAACGAAGCGGCGAAGCCGAACATTCATAACCAGACCAATCGCCAGGAATACAAACAACGTAGCGGAACCCCCGTAACTCATGAGAGGAAGCGGGATTCCAGTCACGGGCATAGCGCCGATGACCATCGCCACGTTTACCAAAACATGAAAGCCAAGCGCTGCTGCGACGCCCATTACAAGAAACATTCCGGCGCGGTCTTTCGCGCGCTGAGCATTCTGTACTAAGCGTAACAGAAGAGCCATGTACAGCCCAAGTGCAAGTAGCACGCCTTTGAAGCCCTGCTCTTCCGCCCAAGCCGACATGATGAAGTCGGAATAACGGACGGGAATATAGCCGAGCTGGTTTTGCGTGCCATTGCCAAAACCCTTGCCCCAAAAGCCGCCAGAGCCGACGGCGATCTTCGATTGCAGAACTTGATAGCCGGAACCCTTGGCATCCTCTTCAGGGTGCATGAACGACGTCACTCTTTCCCTTTGGTAGGGCTTCATAACCTTCCAAGCGACGGGAAGCATCAAGAGCCCGATGAGCGTAATCGCAGCGGCATGTTTCCACTGCAAGCCGGCAAGAAAAGCGCCCACAACCAGCAAAGGCATCAGCACGAGCGCCGTGCCCAGATCGGGCTGCTTCAAGATTAAAGCTAGAGGCACCCCGACGATGAGCGTCGCCTTAATCAAGTCCTGAAGAGAGAGCTCATCGGTGCGCACCTCCGCAAAGAAGCGCGCCAACACGATGATTATAATCAATTTGACCAATTCCGACACCTGAAGAAATTCACCAAGGATGGGGATCCAGCGTTTGGCGCCGAAGCGTGTGTGGCCGAAGGCGAGGACGGCGATGAGGGCGGCGATGCCGACTAGATAGAGGATGGGGGCTTGGTCGAGGATCAGGTGATAGTCGAGGCGAGAGAGCGCGAACATTAAGATGAAGCCGACGAGGAGCCAGCGAAGCTGCTTGTTTTGCATGCCGGCCAGGGAGCTGCCGTGCGTGGCGGAATAGATCTCAATCACGCCGAGGGCGCAGATGGCAGCAAGGATGGCCAGCAGCCACCAATCGTAGTCGCGAGTTCCGGGTGCGTCTTTCATCGGAAGTTGAAAGTCGAAAGTTGAAAGTCAAAAGTCAAAGCGAACATTTCAAGTCCTAGTCTTCCTCGGCGTATCGATATTTCAATTTCAAATTCACATGCAGCCCAAATCTTAATTCACCGCTGCGGTGGATCGCTCACGGTGCCAGCAGTTTCGGGTACGGACGCGCCGACCGGTTTGACGACTGGCCGTGTTTCAAGAACAGCCGCAGCAGCGCCGCCATGATCTGAATCATAACCTTTGCCGCTGGCAGTGAGCTGGCCTTGTGTTTTCTTGGCCTTCTTATCGTAATAGGCCTTGATGACGTCGCGCACGACTGGGCCAGCGGCTTCGCTGCCGTGGCCGCCGCCTTGGACAAGCACGGCGACGACAATTTCGGGGTCGCGGCGCGGGGCATAGCCGACGAACCAGGAATTATCCTTAAACTCTTTCGTTTTTCCGAGGCGGCTGCGCAGGTCGTAGTTGATGATTTGGGCGGTTCCGCTTTTGCCGGAAAATTCAATTCCAGTGAGTTTGAGGGCGCCGGCAGTACCGCCTCCCTCGTTGACGACGCCGTACATACCATCAGTTACTTTCTCGACCGTCGAGTCGGTAAGAGGGAATACTACTTCGCCGACGTTTGGAGCGTCCTTGATGAGATGAGGCTGTTTGAAAATTCCGCCCATGGCGATGCCGCCGATGGAACGAGCCAGCTGAAGCGGAGTTGCGGTGACAGCGCCTTGACCGATGGAGACTGAAATCGTTTCGCCGGCATACCACTTGCGGTGAAAGACGCGCTCGACCCACTCCTCGGAAGGAACGAGACCGGGCTCCTCGGAAGGCAGGTCGACGCCTGTGCGGTGGCCGAGGCCCAGATGAGTGGCGTAATAAGCGATGCGGTCAATGCCGAGCCTCATGCCGACGTTATAGAAAAAAATGTCGCAGGATTGCGTGATGGCTTTGTGCAGATCCACAATGCCGTGGGGTTTCTTGCCGTATTGCCAGCACTTAAACTCGCGGCCGTAGAAAGTGGCGTAGCCAGGGCAGAAAGCGGTGAAGTTCTCCGGCGGCACGTGATCTTGGAGCATGGCTGTGGCCATGATGATTTTGAAGACGGAGCCGGGAGCAAGCTGGGCCTGAATCGCGCGGTTCAAAAGAGGGTGCATCGGATCGTCGTTCAGCTTTTTCCATTCTTCCGGGGAAATGCGGACAGCGAAATCATTGGGGTCGGGAGTGGGGCGGCTGACCATGGCGAGGACTTCACCGGTGCGGGGATCGAGAGCGACGACGGCGCCGGGGCGCTCTCCGAGCGATTGTTCGGCGACCTGCTGCAAATCGTAGTCGATAGTGAGTTGAATTTGTTTGCCGGGGATGGGCTCCTGCTCAGTCAACTGGCCTAAGTCTTTCACTTCTTTGCCGACGCTATTGACGATGACGCGGCGCATGCCGTCCGTGCCAGTGAGAATGCTGTTGTACTGGCGTTCGAGGCCGGATTTCCCGGCAAGGTCGCCGGGACGAAGTTTGCCGTTGCTGGCTTCGATTTCTTGCTCGCTGACTTCACCGACGTAGCCGCTGGCGTGGGCCATGAAACCGTTGGGAAGATAGCGGCGGCGCTGGACCATGAGCATTTCGAGCAAAGGAATATCGGAGCGATGCGATTCGATAAAGGCAACGTCGGCGTTGGTCGCTTCCGGCTTGATGACGATCGGCTGGAATTTCGGAAGATTCTTGGTGCTTTCGAGCTGGTCCTTTAGATCGTTGAGAGGGATGCCCAGGCCATCGGAGATGGCGGGGAGATTTTTGTCGATGAGAGCGGGATCATCGCGGAGGAGAAGCACGCTGAAGGACGGATAGTTGTCGACAAGAACGCGGCCGTCACGATCTAACATGCGGCCGCGCGGGGCGATGATGGGAATGGCGCGAACGCGGTTGCGCTCGGCCATTTGTGAGTATTTATCGGAGTCGACGACCTGGAGTTTCCAGAAGCCGACAAGCAACAAGCCCACCATGCCCACGATGACGTAGGAGGCGATGGCCAAACGGGCCTGCGGCAAACGATTGTCGTTGCGAAACCAGTACGACACGAAAACCCCGCGCGCGAGTCTTTTTTGTTGAGGCCGTCAAACGGACGGCGCGGTCCTCAGGGCTGTTCTTCGCCCATCCCGCGAGAGACCGGGACATGCTCGCGTCACGAAAAAATCTTCAGCGTGGGTTCCGAAATGTCCGTCGAAAACTTTTCTCGAAAAAAATCGAAAAATTTTCCGGGAGCTCCCGAATCACTGCCGGACTCATGCTGCATCGAGTGCTGGAGCAAGGCAGCAAGGTCAATTTAAAGCTAGCACCTGGGAGTAAGGGCCGCAAGCCGTCCGGAAGGGCAGTTGCTTGGGCAATACCTGTTGGGCACCTGCGAGGGAGCCGCGGCGTACACAGACGGCGGACGAAAATCCAGCGGGGCGGGCGGGGCCAGACCCAACGATTACTCGTAGCGCAGGGCGACCATGGGATCGACGCGCGTGGCGCGGCGCGCGGGAATGTAGCACGCGACCAGGGCGACAGAGGCCAGCAGGATGGACACTGCTGAGAACGTTGCGGGATCTGTCGGCGTGACTTCAAAGAGCAAGCTAGCCATCAGGCGAGTGAGGACGAGGGCGGCGGCGACCCCAAAGGCGATGCCAAGGAATGCGAGTTTTACACCGTCGCCGACGATGAGTCTGAGGACATCGCGCTGCTGCGCGCCGACGGCGACGCGCACGCCGATTTCGTGAGTGCGCTGGCTGACAGCGTAGGCCATCAAACCGTAGATTCCCACGGCAGCCAGCACTAGCGCGAGCGCGGAGAAGAGGCCGAGGAGCAACATGTTGAAACGCTGCTGCGCGAGCGAGACACCAATCAGATCGGACATGGACTCGATGTGGCTGAGCGGAATTTGATTGTCCACGTTCCATACCGCTTTCTTTGCTTCGTCAACAATTCCACTCGATTTGCCAGAAGTTCGGATGGCGAGGGTCATCCAGCGGCGCCAGGATTCATCGGACTGGGAGAAGGGCGAGTAGACGGTAGGCTCGAAGGGCTGACTGAGCGCTCCGTATTTGACATCCTGAACGACGCCGACGATGGTCATCCACTTGCGCGGCGGAGTCGAGAGCGCCCAATCAATCCGCGCGCCTAGAGGATTTTCGTGAGGGAAAAAAATCTTCACAAATTCCTGGTTGACGACGGCAACGAGGGGCTGGGCTTCGCGATCCATATCCGAGAAGCCGCGGCCGTCATGAACGGGAATCTGCATGACGTGGAAGTAATCGCCCATTACCGAAAGGGTTTGCACGACGGGCTCCGTCCCGACAGGGACAGGCGGACGGCCATCGATGACGAGCTTGTGGTCCAGGTATTCATCGCCAAATGGAATGTCCGAGATCATGGCGGCTTCGACGCCGGGAAGGGAATGCAGATGATCGAGCACCTGGCGGCGGAACTGTGTTTGGCGAGGAATTTCGGCGTAGCGCGCGGCGGGCAGCTGAAGATGCATGGTCATTATATTTTGAGGATTGAATCCGGGATTCACCGCGCGCAACCGAGAGAATCCCTTGATGAGCAGTCCAGCCCCTACAAGGAGAACAAGCGCTAATGCGATTTCGACGGTGGCGAGGAGTTTTCGCAGAAAATGGCCGGAAGGGCCGGCGGTCGCGCCGCGGCCGCCCTCCTTGAGCGATTCGGCGAAATCAGCGCGCGAGGCGGACCACGCTGGGGCGATTCCGAAGATGACACCGGTCAATACCGAGACGCCCAAGGCGAAAAAAAGCACGCGGGCATCGATGTGAATGCCCGTGAAGCGATCGAGAGCGGCAGGCTTGAGAGAGAGGAGAAGGCTGGTGCCAGCGTTGGCAAGAAGAAGGCCAGCAAGGCCGCCGAGAAGCGCCAAGAGCACGCTCTCGACGAGCGCTTGACGAATAAGCCGCGCCTTGGCTGCTCCGAGAGCGGCGCGAATCACAAGCTCCTGGCGGCGTGCGACGTTGCGGGCCACGAGAAGGCCGGCAAAATTGGCACAGGCAATCAGGAGAACGAAACCGACGGCCCCGAAGAGAACGAGCAGCGCCGTTTGGGTATCGCCCACCAAGTATTGGTGGAGAGGAACAAGAATTGTATTCCGAGTCTTTTCGTGGTCGGGATAATGTTCCGCGAGGTAACGATCAATGACGGAGATGTCCAGCTGAGCTTGCGCAAGCGTGACGCCAGGTTTCAAACGCCAGTACGTATGCATGAAATGAACGCCGCGGTAGATCGCGGCTTCGGGATAACCAGCCCAGAGGGAGACGAAGACTGCGGGGTGCTCGCGCGGAGGCGCGAAATTGGCTGGCATCACGCCGATGACGGTGTAATCGTTATTGCTGAGCGTGATGGTTTTGCCGAGAGCTTGCGGATCACTGCTAGAGAAAGTCCTGCCAAAATTGATAGCTGACAACGATGACGCGAGGACCGCCTTTGACGTCCTCTTCGGGCGAGATAAGGCGGCCGAGGAAAGGGGGGACGCCGAGGATCTCGAGAAAGCCGGAGTTAACGTAAGCGACGTCTACCTGGATCGGTTCCGCGCCGCTGATGTAGTCCATTTGATCGAGACTTACGGCGCCGATTTGTGAGAAGGCACGCATGTGGCGCTGGATGTCGAGGATGTTTAGAAGGGAGTCGTTCTGTTTTGCCGTGACGAGTTGCTGGGGATCCTTGTAAGGAAGAGGAGCGAGAAGGACGCCGTCGATGACACTGAAGATGGCGGTATTCGCGCCAATGCCGAGAGCGAGCGTGAGAACGGCGACGGTGGTAAAGGCGGGATACTTGCCGAGCATGCGGACGGAATAGCGGAGGTCTTGCCAGAACGATTCGAGTGACACGAAGGTCCACATTTCCCGCGTCTTTTCTTTCAAATTTGTTTCGTTGCCGAATTGGCGGCGGGCGGAGTGGCGAGCCTTCGGTTGCTCTCATCCCGTTGGAGAGGTTCTTTTCTTCGCGCATGGCCAGGTGAAATGCCAGCTCGTCATCCAGATCGCGATCCAAACTTTCGCGCAGGACGAGACGCCTTTGACTCGAAGCCAAATTTGTTTTCGCCACTCGGAAAACATGGTGCCCTCCTGTGTGGGCTAGACCGTTTGGAGTATTCGCCCGACGGCACCGGACATGCGCCGCCAGAACTCGGTCTCTTGCGCCAACTGCTTTCGGCCCGCGGCCGTAAGCGAATAAAACTTGGCGCGGCGATTGTTGTCCGAAGCACCCCATTCAGCGGAGAGCAAGCCGCGCAGCTCGAGGCGGTGCAGGGCGGGGTAAAGAGCGCCTTCTTCGACCTTGAGTACGTCATCAGAAGTTTGGTGAATCCACTCGGCGACGTCGTAGCCGTGCATGGCTCCGCGGGCTAAAGCCTTCAAAATCAGCAAATCCAAGGTTCCCTGAAGCAATTCTCCCGGATTTTCTCGTTTTTCTTTCATGACGAGGGTTCCCCCACTTATCCATAAGACGTTTAGGGGAGCGAAATGTTCCAAGAAATCTTGAGGCCCGCGAGAAAAATTCCACCGGGTGGACGAACCGAGCCCCCCGGACCTTTTTGGCGGCTTACTGGCGATCCAACCGGAAGGCCGCAGCCTGGAAGTCGCCGCGAAGGTCGAGCTGGATTCCGTGGCGCATCCACCACGCGCCTGAGGCAGTTTCCGGAGTGGACGGCTCGGCTTTACCTTCGATCCAACCGAGCTTGTATTCGGCGGCTGGATCGAGACCTTCGAGCTCCAGCAAGGGAAAGCCGCGGCCTTCCTGCGTGGCGTTTGCGAAAGCGAAATACGACCGACTGATTCTTATCGCGCTGAGACCGTCTCGGTGGAGGAAAACTCGTTGCCATCGCGCGGGCTGATGAGCCGATATAGATCGCCTTGCACAATGGTCCGTTGCACGGCGTGATACGCAGCGATCAGGCGCTTAGCGGTGGAAAAGTCCTCCGGGGTCCAATGATTCAGATTGGCGCCAATGCCCAGCGAGCCCTGCATGGAGCTGAGCATGCGGTAGGCGAGAGAAGTCGTGCGCTTATTGTTGAGCCAGTGCGGCGAGTCCGTGACCCAAGCCATCATGATTTGCGGCGTGTAGGCATAGGTGAAGCCGTCCTGCATGGAAAGCCGGTCAAACGGATCGGTGTTGTCCGAAGGCCAGACCTCATCGGCATAACGCAAAATTCCGAGATCGACGCGCCCGCCTCCGCCCGAACAGCTTTCGATTTCGATTTTGGGATGCTTTTGGCGCAGCTCCGCGAGAATTGAATAGAGATTGCGGATGAATGCCACGTAGACGCGCTTTTGCTCATCGATAGGAACCTGATCCCAGCCCGGCTCCGACCAGTTACGGTTATAATCCCACTTCAGAAACGCGATGTCGTTTTCGGTGAGCAGCTTATCCAGAAATCCCTCGACATAGTCGCGGACATCGGGGCGAGCCAGATTGAGCACAAGCTGGTTGCGCGATTCCGAGCGAGGACGGCCGGGGAAATTCAAGACCCAGTCAGGATGCTTGCGATAGAGGTCCGAATCAGGATTGACCATTTCAGGCTCGACCCACAAGCCAAAATCCATGCCGAGGGAATGTACTTTGTCGATGAGGGGCTTCAGACCGTTAGGAAACTTCTCTTTATTGACGTACCAGTCGCCCAGCCCGGCGTGATCGTCCTTGCGCTGGCCGAACCAGCCATCGTCCATAACAAAGCGGTCCACGCCAATCGACGCGGCCTTTTCGGCGAGCGCCATTTGTCCGGCTTCGTTGACGTTAAACTCAGTGGCTTCCCACGAATTATAAATCACGGGACGCGGCTTGGGATCGGGCGCATGCGGCAGGATTTTCGCAATTTCAAAGCGATGCAGCAGGCGCGAGGCCCCGCCGAGGCCGTGATCGGAATAGCCACCGTAGAAAACCGGCGTCTCGAGATGTTCTCCGGGTTTGAGCAGATAGCCAAAGTCAAAAGGATTGAAGCCGCCCGTCACACGCACGGCATCGAGTTGCGTGTGTTCCACCGTAATGCGCCAGGAGCCGGACCACGCCAGCGCGCCAAACCAAACTTCGCCGTGCTCTTCGCCAGCGGCAAACGGTCCCACGGATGCGTGGCTATCGTCGCGGGAAATCGCAAACCACGGATTGGCTTGATGCCCGGTGGTTCCGCGGCGGCTTTCGATGACGCGGGCTCCGCCGAGAATCGGCTCCTGGTTCAGCGTCCATTCGCCGGCCCAGCGGCCTGTCAGATAGCTGAGTGTGTAGCGCGCGGGGGGCAAGGTCCATTGCGCGGCGGCAGCCTGCTCGATGACCACCGGCTGCTTCTCACGATTTTCGATCTCGGCCGAGCGGGCCAGAATGCCGGTGTCCGCGTCCATCGAGTAGTGAAGGGTCACATAAATCTCGCGCGAAATATCCTTTAGGAGTACATCGATTGCTTGCGGCGCTTTCGGGGTAGCGCTGACAAAATGAAGCACGAGATCGCGATTGCCGTCGGCGAAAGTTACTTTGAGGGCAGGCTCGGTATAGAGCCCCGCGCCCCAACTGGCATACTCCTGCGGTGTCGTGGTATAGGGCGAATCGAAAGAGGCCCATTCCCGGAGAGAATGTGCGGTAGGAATGCTGTCGTGCGCGGCCAGGCGCCCACCCCAATAGAGCGGCTGCAGCTCGCCGCGCTCGTTAACTCCGAATGCATAGGTGGTGTTGCCGCCATCGAGACGGAAGACCGGCTGAGTTTGCGCGAGAGCTACTCCCGCAACGAGGAAAGTTAAAACGCTTAACCTCAGGAAAACAGATACACAAAGGCGCAGATTCATTGAGATTTTCATTTCGCCGTATCGTAACACTTGCTGGACGGCACTTGCTACAACAGCTTGCCTTGCTGCTCGATGACCTCAGTCTCGCGGCTTGCTCGGTGGATGCGGCACGCGTTATCGTATTTGGACTGCTCTCATGCAAAGCGAACCCTCCTTGCCACTGCGTTTGGCTCTTGTCGGGATGTCTGGCGCTGGAAAATCCTTTTGGACAAAAAAATTGGCGGCCGAGGGCTGGGCCGCCATTTCCTGCGACGACCGCATCGAGGAAAAACTAGCGTCGCGGCTGGCGGCGGGCGGTTATTCGGGAATCAACGGTGTGGCGGCGTGGATGGGCTGGCCGGACAACGAGAAATATGCGGAGCGAGAGGCGGAGTACCTTGAAGAAGAAATCCACACGTTGGGTGAAGTCCTCACGGGACTGGAGCGTGAGCCGGACAAACCTCTCGTGTTGGACACTACGGGAAGTGTGATCTACACCGGGAATAATTTGCTTCTGCGGATGCGGCGGCGGATGACCGTCGTTTATCTGGCGGCCTCGGCGGAAGAGCAGCAGCTTTTGATCGAGCGCTACTATAGGTGATCCCAAGCCGGTGTTGTGGCGCGGCGCTTTCCAGGCGAAGAAGGGCGAAACGGCGCGAGAGACCGTCGCTCGCTGCTATCCCACGCTCATCGCCGCGCGGCGGCAGAGTTACGAGGCATTGGCTCACTGTACCCTGCAGGTGGCCGAGCTGCGCGATCCTGCATTTGACGCGGCGGCGTTTCTTGGGAAAATTCGCACCCAAATGGAGCGCTCCCGGTGAGATACCGGAGCACCAGCCGCAAAGCGCCGCTGACTTCTCTGCGCGGAGCAGTTCTGCGCGGTCTGGCGCCTGACGGCGGGCTGTACATGCCGGCCGAAATCGCGCGGCGCTCGCCTCAGGAACTCGAAGAGTTCCGCCGGTTGCCATTCACGGAAGTTTGCTTTCGCGTGGTGCGGCCCTTCGCGACACCCGATGTCCCGGAAGAGGTGCTTTGGCAAATCGTAGCCGAAGCGATCAATTTTCCGGTGAAGCTGGTTTCGCTCTCGCCGGGCCTGCACA
Source organism: uncultured Acidobacteriota bacterium (assembly GCA_963767755.1). Classification (GTDB taxonomy): domain Bacteria; phylum Acidobacteriota; class Terriglobia; order Acidiferrales; family UBA7541; genus Acidiferrum. The sequence continues at coordinate 134,001 of CAVYFO010000021.1, forward strand.
TTCTCGAGTTATTCCACGGCCCCACGCTGGCGTTCAAAGATTTTGGCGCGCGATTCATGGCGCGGCTGATGGGCTACTTCGTACGTGGAGAAACGCGGCCCTTGACCGTTCTCGTGGCGACCTCCGGCGACACGGGAAGCGCCGTGGCGCACGGCTTCCTTGGCGTGCCGGGGATTCGCGTAGTGATTCTGTATCCTTCAAAACGCATCAGTGAAGCCCAGGAAAAACAATTCACGACGCTCGGTGAAAATATCACCGCGCTCGAAATCGCGGGCAGTTTCGACGATTGCCAGCGGCTCGTGAAGCAGGCGTTTTCTGACGTTGAGTTGAACAAGCGCGTGTTTCTCACGTCGGCGAATTCGATCAATATCGGGCGGCTGCTTCCGCAAATGTTTTATCACGTGGCCGCGTACCGGCAGTTGCCCGTTGCGTCCGTGCCGCTGATTGTGTCCGTCCCGAGCGGGAATTTTGGGAATTTGACGGCGGGAATTTTCGCCAAGCGCATCGGCTTGCCGGTGGCGATGTTTGTTGCATCCACTAACGCGAACGACGCCGTGCCCGAGTATTTGCGGTCCGGAGAATTTCATCCACGCCCGGCGACGCAAACGTTTTCGAACGCCATGGACGTCGGCAATCCGAATAATTTCCCCCGCCTGCTGGATTTGTGCCGTGGGCGGCTTGAATATGTCCGCCGCGAGATCTGGGGCCATGCCGCTGCGGACGACGAGACGCTGCAGGAGATGAAATCCATCCACGACCGCTTTGGTTATATTGCCGATCCGCACACAGCCGTTGGTGTTCTGGGCTGGGAGGCGTACAAGCGCGAGCATTCTGAGCCCGCACAGGGATTGGTGCTGGCTACGGCACACCCTGCAAAATTCGCCGACGTCGTGAAACGTGCGATAGGCGCAGCGCCGCCGCTCCCCGATCGCCTCGCCGCCTATTTGAAGCGTGACAAGCTGTCGTTGCCGATGTCCAGTGTCTACGACGACTTCAAAGAATTTCTGTTAGGTACGTGAGGGCTAAGAGGGTTTGCGAAGGCGGTCGAGAAGCATGAAAAGGAACACGGCGACAACGGCGTTAATGAGCGCGGCAGTGCCAAGATGCCAGGTAAACCAGCGCTCAGACTGTGAAAGAAGCAGCCGCTGCGTCAAAGCAACAATTCCTTGATGAACGACGAAAAAGGCGGTGGTCAAGGCAAAGCGCGCCGCGGGATGCTCGGTATCCAGCCTCGCGCCAATCGAGGACGCTAAATACCCGATCACTGTTTTCGCGATGCCATAGAGGCCGAGGGGAACAGTAGGGCCGCTCAGACTGTCTTGCAGGATGCCGATAACCATTCCGAGAAGCAATCCCGTGGAAGGATTTCTACGGCTCAATCCAAAATAAATGGTGATGAGCAGTGGCAGGTCCAGTATGCCTGCCTTCGGAAAATAAATGGGAAGAAATGCCTGCAATACGAGTGCAAAGGCCGCAGCCAAAACGATGGCTCCGGCGCGGAACTTGTGGACTTCAATGTGCAATTCGCTGCCGCGAATGTCGAATGCGTCGTTCATGGTTTCTCGGGCAAACCCGGTTTGGCTGTTGAAGCGGAAGGAGCTGCCGCCGGTGCATCCGCATTGGGCGCCCCTGAGTCTTGCTTGTTTTCCAGCGGCCTCATCGTCAAGAGCACGAACACTTCTTCGAGCCGCTGCAGATTCGCGGCCGGCCGCACATGGATCTGCTTGAAGGGATTCCCTGGCTTGATGTCCGCGATGGTGCCGACAGGCAAGTCGGGCGGAAAGATGCGATCCATGCCGCTCGTCACGACGCGCTCGCCCGAATTAACACTGTCATCGTTGGGAATATATTTCATGACCAGCAGCGGATCGCCCGTGCCGCCGACCGGGCTCTGAATTCGCGAGTCAACCAGCATCGCGCCAACGCCGCTGTCTTTGTCGGTCAGGAGGAGAACCTGCGCGGTGTCTTTGTAGGATTCGATCACTTTGCCAACGACACCATCCGGCGTGATCACGCCCATGTTGCGCTTGATGCCATCGCGCTCGCCGCGGTCCAGGTAGATAGTCTGGCTGGCGGAGTCCGCGCCTCCGCCAATCACCCGAGCGCTGACCATCGGCACGTCTACATTCGTCTGGCGGAATTTCAACAGGGCGGCAAGCCGGTCTGCTTCAGAAGCTTTGCCCTGGAGTTGCGTGATTTGTAGTTTCAGCGCGTCATTTTCGCGCTTCAATTCTTCGTTTTCCCGCGAAGTGTTTTGCAACGCGAAATAATGGTTCCAAACCTCGCGAATGCTACTGATACCGTGCGCGCCAGCTCGTTCGAAGGGCGACACTGCGCCGACCGTCCACACCCGGATCAGCCGGCCCTGCGAGTCGCGCTTGATCTGCACGGCCAGCAGAAGCACCTGCAGAAGCACAACGCCTCCAAGCAGGAATAGCGATCTATGACGGGAGGGGATGGCGACCATGGAATCCAGTTGCACAGACCTTGCTCTGTGCGATTGAAAATTTCTGCAATGGCATCAAATCCAGAAAGCTCGTTAGTCGATGCAAACCTGGCGCAACAGCCTGAAATCACTCAACATTTTGCCGGTGCCAAGCACCACGGAGGCCAGCGGGTCGTCGGCAATGGAAACCGGAAGGCCAGTTTCCTCGCGGATGCGCTTGTCCAGATTCTTCAGCAGCGCGCCGCCGCCGGTCAGCACGATGCCGCGGTCGCTGATATCGGCGGAGAGTTCCGGAGGTGTGCGTTCCAAAGCCACTCGTACGGCATTCAAAATAGTCGCGACGCATTCGCTGAGTGCCTCGCGAATTTCGCTGTCGTCGATCGTGACAGTCCGCGGCACGCCTTCGATCAAGTTGCGGCCCTTCACTTCCATCGTCAGCGGCTTTTCCAGTGGATACGCCGAGCCGATTTCCATTTTGATTTGTTCCGCGGTGCGCTCGCCAACCAGCAAGTTGTATTTGCGCTTCAAGTACTGCATCACCGCTTCGTCCATCTCATTCCCGGCGACGCGCACGGAGCGCGAGTAAACGATGCCACTCATGGAGATGACCGCAATGTCCGTCGTCCCGCCGCCGATGTCGACGACCATGTTGCCGGAAGGCTCTTCGATCGGCAGGCCCGCTCCAATAGCCGCCGCCATGGCTTGTTCCACGAGATAAACTTCGCTGGCACGCGCGCGATACGCGGAGTCCTGCACCGCTCGTTTTTCGACCGGCGTAATTTCGCTCGGCACTCCGATGACGATGCGCGGATGCACCAGCACGCGCCGGTTGTGCGCCTTCTGAATAAAATACGTCAGCATTTTCTCGGTGACCTTGAAGTCCGCGATGACCCCGTCCTTCATCGGTTTGATGGCGACCACATTTCCCGGCGTGCGGCCGAGCATCTCTTTGGCTTCTCGTCCGACAGCCACCACTTCGCCGCTGGATTTATTGATCGCCACGATCGAGGGCTCATTCACCACGATGCCCTTGCCTGCTGAGAACACCAGCGTGTTCGCCGTTCCCAGATCGATGGCCAGGTCGGAAGAAAACAAACTGAACACCGACCTCAGGTTGTAACCGTTCTTATTCATTCCCCCCGCCCCCAAAGAGAAAACCTCTACGCCATCCAGCCGGCTACGAACTGCAAAACAGTTTGAGCGTTCGTTCTACCGCCGCGCGGCCAACCAGACTATTGTCTCCGGACTTGCCGCCGGGCGCAAAGTCGCGCCTGCACCTTTTTTTCCGAGATCAAAAAGCGATCTTCGCTCGAAACTCTTATTTGGGAACAACGATCGTCACCGACTGATGTCCCGTGCCTCCCCGGCGATTTTCACCGATGATGACGATAGTATGCTGGCCGGGCTCCAGTGGCTCGGTAAAGTGCCGGAAGGTTCCATCCGGCGCAATAATGGGAACCGGTTGCCCGTTCACCAGCAGCGCAGCGCCTGGTTCCGTCTTGCCGATAATTTCCACGACGCGTCCGTGAATCTGCGTTCCCGTAATCTCCAGCAACATTTCCTGGGTTTTCCCCTGGGCCACGAGCGTGAAACGGAACGATTCGCTGCCCCCGCTCGTTTCTTTTTTTGCGTCGGACGCGGTGACTGTCCAGAAATAATCGCCGGCATCCAGGCCGGAGACTTCCGCGGTCGTCCCCATGATCCCGGGAATTTCCTTCACCGTTTTTGTGAACATCGCTGTCGCGCTGACTCGCAGTGTGTAGGAAACTGCCTGAGGCACGGCCTTCCACTCGAAATGAACGGACGCCGTTTTCGGATTCTCAACGATCAGCGGCTCGAAGTTGCGCGGCAAAACCAAATCCGGAGGCGCAAGCACATCGGACTTCGTAATTGGGCCGGCCGTGGAAAAAACTGCCTTCTGGTACTGCCCAATCTCCACCTTTTCCTGGCCGCGCTGTACTTCCGCGCTACCGCTCGTGACCACGATCTGGTCTTCCTTATGTTCCGGGTCGGCGGTCACGTCCGCATGGCTGTTCGAGTGCACCTGGGCTGTCGTGTCCTCGACGCTAACCGCAGCTTTCGAATCCGGCGAGGACCAATTCGGTGTACGCAGATCCACCTGGCCGGTGCTGATGCGCACTCCCGAACTGGATGGTTTTTCCCGCCCCATCGAATTTTCTTCCACGGTGATGAAAGTTCCGGACTTCACCGTGTAAGTCGTGCCGTCGGCAAAGGTGATGCGCGCTGCCCCGTCCGACGAGGTCTGGATCTGATCGCCTTTGTCCAGCGTGGTGTGAAAATCCGCATCCACCCAATTCACCGAATTTACTTTCTTCACCTGCACTTTTCCGTCGAGGTTGACGAATCTGGCCTGCGTCTGCGTGATAGCCGGCGCATCGCTGTCGCTGGTGATGGATTTGGCAAACCGGTCATACGCTTCTGTATAGATATTCGGGTTGAGGAGATAGAGCGCCGCGACGAGAATCACCGCTAGTAAAACGACGTATAAGGCCACGGTCTTGTACGTCACCGTATGCCAATACACTTCCACGCGCTTTATCTTCGGATGGTTCGGATCGTATTGTGTCTGTGGGCTCACGGGTTTTTTCGCGTCATTCTCGCCAATCTCAAAATCTAGCACAGTAATTAGAACGCGGAAGGCCGCCGCTCCTTGCGGTGGTTAAACAGCAAATAGCGGTTGCGCATATCCGCCTTTGGGGCAGGTGGGATTGCCCGAATGGACAGCCGGCGCGTTTCTGTTCCGGCCGACTCCTTTTTGCGTACTTTCCGGATTCCGCTTAAGCCGATTGCGCTCTGAGGAACGCCAGCGTCAGCGGCCAAGCCAGCAGTGCCGCCGATGGGCTGTAGCTAGCGCGGGCGTCGCAGAAGAAGGCGTGGTCGGCGTTGGAAATTTCCACGTTTACGAAGTTTTTCCCCGTGGCGCGCAACGCATCCGTCACCGCGCTCACCTGTTCTGGCGGGATGTGCTTGTCCCGTCCGCCCCAGAAAAACAACAGCCGCGATTGGATTCCGCTGGCACGGCCGAGCAATCCTGGATTGGTCGCATTTGGCGAGATCCCGCCGCCATAGTAGGAAATCGCGGCCGCTAGTGGCAGTGTGACGGCCGCAAGAAATGCCGCGCGCCCTCCCATGCAATAGCCGATCGCCGAAATCGGCAGCTGCGGGCCTATCGCTCCTCGCAGCCAGTCGAACGCAGCGCGGTGGTCCGCCGCCATCGATGCATCATTCAGCGCCTTCATGTGAGGCATCACGCTGGGAAAATCGTCGTAGCGCCCATCAAATCCGGCCCCAGTGCGATGGAACAACTCCGGCGCCACCGCTACAAATCCTTCTCGCGCAAAGCGCCCTGCGACATCTCGAATATGCGCGTTCACGCCGAAGGCTTCCTGAAAGACCAGCAATCCAGGATGCCCGCCTTCCTCCTTGGGCCGCGCCACCCACGCGCGCATCGTACATCCGTCGTTCACACTCAATTCCACATATTCGCCGCGAATTTCCATGGTTGCTCCTGCTTTTCCAGAACCTCCGGCGATCGTGTCTCAATGCCGGATAAAATAGCTTTGCTTGTCCATGCCAGTTGGGACGGCAACGTCGAAAAAGCCCACCATCATCTCGTCGTATGTCTGCTCTCCCCAGCGCACCGCGGCGTCAGGGTCCGGGTTGTGCGGATTGTCGCGCGAATTGTCGAACCATGCGACAGCTTGCAGCTCCGTACCCGCCCTGAGCAATCGCGGCTTTGCCAGCCGATAGCTCATCTGCCAGTGAAAATGATAATGGACATCCAGCAGCGGTTCAATTTCCTGGTCCGGCCTTTCGTTTGGACCGGTCGGTTTGTGAATGATGTTGTACTGAAATTCTTTTCCGCGCAGGTGCATGTGCGGAAAAAAACTAAGCAGTAGCGCATCGTTCGGCAACGTGCCGTCTGCCTCCACCCGATAATCCGGCACTCCCGGCGGAATCACAAAGTGGTCGTTGGTCAGTTGCAGCGTCAGCACGCGCTGCGCCGGAGTATGCTTCGAGAAAATCAGTCCCACGCTCGTCCGGTCGTTTCCCGCATGACCATTGGTTGTGTAGTGCATTTGAAAAACCAGGTCGGATCCGGCCGGAATGAATTTCGCCATCGTTTCCGGCCAATCATCCGGCGAACTCCCCGGCGCATATACAAGCAGAACATCGCTGTCCGTCCAATTCGCCCCACGACGATCGTCAGGATCTGTCAGCGTAGACGCCGTGAAGGGAACTCCGATCGGCGCGTGTTGCATCCACTTCGAATCCGGTGGCCGCACATATACGACCGCGTGATGCACGTTCGCGCGCATCAAGGGAAGAATCTCCACGGAACGAATCCATCTATCCGTCCTGAATCCCGTCGGCACAATCTCGTACGTATATTCAACGTCCCCGCTCGCGGGAATCGGCACCGCCTTAGGCATTTTCAAAATCAAGTCCGGCTGCGGAATGCTCCAACTCTCCGCCCAATGCCGCGGCGGCGGCGCATCGTGCGGGTTCCCCGCAGGCGCTCCAGCCGCGGCCCAAGCTGCAAGCGCAGCGATTTGTTCCGTCGTAAGCGAAGGATCGTTAGAAAAGTGCCCGATGCGCGGATCTGCAAACCACGGCGGCATCGACCTGTTCTTCACCGCCGCCGCTATCGCCGCAGCATACGGCCGCGTCTGCTCATAGATTTCTAAGCGCATCGGCGCAATGCCTTCGGCACGATGGCAAAGCTGGCAGCGTTCCTGCAGAATCGGCAGCACATCGCGATAAAATGTTGGCGCCCCCGCCGCGTGCGTTTGCGCTGTGGCGTTTGCCGCAGGCGCCAGCGGAGTCCCGGGCTCAAGAGCGCCCGCCACCACAAAAGCCATCGCCAGAAAAAACATAGAGCTCCGCTTTCGAGGTGCGTTAAGTTTGATCATCCTTAGGGTTCGATGATACGCGCATCGCCGCGGTTTCCCGCGGACTCGCCCGCGCGGAGCGCGCGAGCTTCGGCATGGCCGGCGCTACGTACGGAAAGCGCCAAGGGCGACTGGCAAGAACCAAAGACGCGGTTTTCTAGATGACGCTGTGATTTTTTCTGTGAAAAGCGCGCAGCGGAAGCCTCGTATTCGATCCGCCGCGGCGGCAGAATCGCCCGCAAAACCCCGCCGACGGGCATTTTACTCAAAAAGGCATTCACTACCGGGTCTTTGCCCACAGTCCGTCGAGAAGGATTGACCGCATCGCTGACTGCTCCTGGTGGAGGCGCCTTCCTCAATTCTTCAAGCTGGATCTGAACTTTCGCCCACACTTTTGGTTTGCGCTTGATCGTGTAAGGCGCATTCGGATCGGCGAAGAATCCTAGGAGTTCGGCCCGAACCCCCGGCAAGGCACCGCTAAAGTTCTGCTTTGCAAGCTCGTCGAGCAGCTCCGCTTGCGTCTCATCGTTGAGCCAATACTTTCCGGGACCCGCTGCTTCGCCGATGTCAAAATTGTCATTGGGAAGTTTCAGTTGGCCGGAGCTTTGCTCCTCGAGCAGCTTCTCGTAGCGCTGCAAGCTCGCATCGAAGCTGGCTTCGAAAAGCCGTTCCGCCTCCGGCGTAGGCGTCCGCAGTTCCAGCACTTTGAGCGGACCTATCTTCGGCAGAATCCTCGTAAGAAAGGCGAGAAACCTTTCCCAAAAAGTGGGCCGCTCATATACGTTCCCCCAGTTTTTTTGGTAACTCGCACGCGAAAGATTGTAGAGGAACTTTCTTTTGGTCATCCCGGGCTCGTCCTTGATGATCTGATCCTTCTTCAGGCTCCAGGCAATGCGCGTTGCCTTCGGGAGAAGCTGGCTCACATCATACCGGTAAGAACCGAGCACTTTGTCTTCGTTCGTCAGAACGCTTTTGAGATCCAAGCCATAGGTTTCCTGAAACGCTTGTTGCAGGAGAGGCACGGCAACTCCAAAGCCGATGAAGTCGTGATAACTCGTGGGCGCGTAGCGTCCCTGCGCTACTTCCAGAACGTCGAATCCAAATTCCGTCTTCACGTGCGCCAGTGGATTTTCTTCATACGTAATCACGTCGCCGTACTTCTTTTTCAAATGGGGGTATAGCAGGGGAACCGAGCGATTCACGGCGATCTGGTGGCCGTCGTTGTCCGCGGCATAGTGAGAGAGCGCCCCGAGGGCAAAAGCGTAGTCGTCGAGATCCTTGGCATCGCGAAGCAGCGCCACGATAAAATCTCCGCTCCGCACGTAGTGCGTCAAGTTGCTGAAGAACTTATTTCCGTGTGGGTAATAACCCATGTCCTGGATGATGGCGCCGCCATACGCATACCCGTGCGCTTCCTTCATTTCTTCCTTCGTAGCCTGGGGAAAACGCTTCAAGAGCAGCGGCCGTATGCTGGTGTCCCATGCGCTGTCGACGATGGCCTCATGCGCCAGAACGGCGTAAGCGGCGGTCTGCGCGGGCCAGCCAAGCGACAATGTCACCAGCAGCGCTAGCGCGCAAACTCTCGCCAGCCATATTTTGCCTCCGCCGCGCCGCATTTGACCCATCGTTGCCGCCCCCTTGGCCTCCGTCCAATTATCGATTCTGAATATTATGCTACACCATCGGTTCTTGATTAGACCGTCTTGCTGGACGTCTGGGAAAGCGCTCACGATCGAGACTCGGCCGCCGCGTGGGCGAAACGGGAGTACTATTGTTCCCGCAAAGGCAACCTGTGAACGGGGGGAACGATGCTGCTACGCGATCTGGCATTCGCAGGCCGAGCACTTCGCAAGAGCCCCGTTTTCGCTCTCACCGCCGCGCTCACCATCGCTCTGGGCGTTGGCGCCAGCACCGCCATCTTCAGCGTCACCAACGCTGTGCTCCTGCGCCCGCTGCCTTACAAGAATCCCGATCAGCTCGTCATCCTCCCCAGCGACATGCGCAATCGCGGCGTCAAAGACTTTCCTTTTTCCAACGCAGACTTTATCGACCTGCGCGAAGGGACGAAGGACGATTTCCAGGGCCTCGCCGGCGTCTTCACTTTCCCCATCACCTTGACCGGCGACGACGGCACGCCCGAGCAAGTCCACCTGGGTATAGTCACCACGAACTATTTCCGCCTCGTCGGCGCCAGAATCCTCCTCGGCCGCGATTTCTCCGACGAAGACGGCCAGCCCCAACCGCCTCCCCCCGCGACGGGAACCCAGTCGGCGCCGACCACTCCGCCGTTGCCCATCATGGCCATCATCAGTTACGAATATTTCCAGCGCCGCTTCGGCTCGAATCCCGCCGTGATCGGTCAAACCTTAAACAAGGGCAAGCCCTTTAGTCCGCGCATCGTGGGGGTCCTCGGCCCCCATTTTCAAATCTACTTCCCGCCCTCCGCCGATCTCGAAGCCGCGCCCGAAGTCTGGATCGCGAATCGTCTCGGCTACGATGCCGCGAACCGCAATGGCGTCTCGATGCGCGTAATCGGCCGGCTGAAACCAGGCGTCACCATTGCACGCGCGCAAGCCGCCGTCGACCAAGTCGCTGCCGAAGCGCGCAAAAATTTCTCGATTGAAAACACAGCAGGCTACGCCATCCGCGTCGAGCCCATGCGCAAGCATCTCGTTTCCCAAGTCCGCCCCGCCATTCTCGCGCTCATGGGCTCGGTTATTTTTCTTCTGCTCATTGCCTGCGCCAACGTCGCCAATCTTTTATTGGTACGTGCATCCTTGCGCCAGCGCGAACTCGCCATCCGCACCGCTCTCGGCGCCAGCCGCTGGGATCTCGCTCGCCAAATCCTCGCCGAAGCTGTGCTTCTCGCGGCCATCGGCGCGCTGGGCGGCCTCGGCCTTGCCTGGTTCGGAATTCACGAGCTCCTCGCCATCGCTCCCGCGCATCTTCCGCGCCTCGAAACAATTCGCATCGATTCCACCGTTCTAATTTTCACGATCCTCTCGAGCCTCCTGGCCGCCGCAATTTTCGGCCTCGCTCCTGCTTGGCGCGCCGCTCGTCCAGACGTAATGATCGTCCTCCGCGGCGCCAGCCGCAGCGAAGGCCTCGCCGGAGGCGGCCTCACGCGCAAAATCGTTGTCGGTCTCGAAGTCGCTCTCGCTTACGTCCTCCTCATCGGCTGTGGCCTCATGGTCCGCAGTTTTCTAGATTTGCAGCACATCGATCCCGGCTACAATCCTCACGGCCTCCTCACCTTTCAAGTTCAGTCCGATCGCTTTCTCCAAAAGCCCGAAGAGCGCGGCGTGGCCACGCGCCAGCTCGAAGATCGCCTCCGCGCCATCCCCGGCGTCCACAGCGTCACCGCCTCCGATCCATTTCCGCTGACCGGCGGCTACAGCCCCATTCGCTGGGGCACCGAAGAAGCGCTCTCCGACGCCAGCAAATATAAAGCCGTCGATCCAATCATCGTGCTTCCCGGCTATTTCGAAACCATGCACACCCCTCTTCTCGAAGGCCGCGCCTTCACCGACGACGACAACCAGCCCGGCCGCACCTACGCCATCGTCGATAAGACTTTGGCGAGTCTTGCTTATCCCGGCCAATCCATCGTCGGCAAGCGCATCCTGATCCGCATTCAAACTCCCGAACCTGTCTGGGTCGAAATCATTGGCGTCGTCGCCCACCAGCGCGGCGTATCCCTAACCGACCCCGGCCGCGAGCAAGTCTATTTTCCCGACGCCTACCTCGGCTCCGGTGACACCGATCGCTGGGCTCTCCGCACCGACGGCGATCCCTCCAACTACGCCAACGACGTTCGCGCTTCCCTTAAAGCCTTCGACCCGCACCTCTTGATCACCGACTTGCAGCCCATGGATGCCCTGATTGACAAGGCCCAAGCCGGCACGCGCTTTTCCTTGCTCCTCATCGGAACGTTCGCGGTCATCGCCGCGCTCCTCGCCGGCGTCGGGCTTTACGGCGTCCTCGCCACCGTCGTCCGCCAGCGCACCGCCGAAATCGGCATTCGCATGGCCCTCGGCGCTCAACCCACCAACATCTTCCAACTCGTCGTCGGTCAGGGACTTCGCCTCACCATCATCGGCGTCGCTGCCGGTCTTTTTGCCGCTTACGCCGTCACCCGCGAAATGGCTTCCATGCTCGTCGGCATTAAAGCCACCGACCCCGCCACCTTTCTGACCATGGCCGTCCTTTTTGTCCCAATCGCAACCGTCGCAGCCTGGCTGCCCGCCCGCCGCGCCGCTGGCCTCGATCCCGTCGTCGCCCTCCGCGACGAATGAACCATCGACACGAATACCGCCCCAGCGTTTGCCGAGGCGGCATCCGCCGAAACAGGCAGCCCGCTGTGTCTTCAAAAGTCGTTCGTTTTCAGGGTGTAACTTCAGGAACGCAGACCGTCATTTTGCGCGCTGAAATTCCACATACTCGCGGCCGTGGTAAAGCCGGTAAGTCCCATCCACCGGCCCCGCCCTAAACTGCAGCGGCACCGGCCGCCGTATCTCCGTATCTCTCGTTGCGTCGGCCTGCAGAACGTCGTGCGCCCCGATGTCCATCGCCACGAACTTATTGCCTTCGAGAAAGCCGATGCCATACGCCCCGGGCTTCAGCGTTTCCCCGCCAATTTCGATCGGCACTTCGTTGATCAGATACGCCTGATATTTTTCTTTTATCTCAGTCGCATAACCGGAGCTATCCACTAGCCCCGCGAGAACCAGAAACCCATCCGCATAGCGAACGCCGCCTGTGTTGCGATCCTGCACCGACGCCACCTGCCCGCGAAAGAACACATTCTCAGGCAGCAGCTTTTTGCCGACCTCATCAGCCGTCAAAATTGACTCCTTCCGCGAAGCCGAATTTGCGCCCGTTTGCGGACGAGCAAACGAGACTCCCACGCCGGCCAAAAACAAGGCTGCCAGCATCGAACTGCACGCGCGAAACTTCATAGCACTCTCCTTAAGCGGCTCAACAGATTAACAACCGGAATGCTCACGAGAGCGTAGCCATCTTTCCCGCTGAGGCCAGCCCTCTTCAAATCGATGTTGCATTGCAAAGCGCAGAATTGTCCAATCTATCGCGGAATCGATGCAGTGACTTGGGTCACCGCTGCGCCTGGCCTAAATAGCGCAAGGGGCTTGTGCCGGCTGTCGTCCCGCCGGTGCCGGATTAAACCCTTCGCGTGCTGACCTCCCAAAGTTAAGGAAACGCTTCCCCTGACATCTCTCCAATCCCGCGCTATACTCGGATCACTCGACACTCTTGTCGACATCGGCGTCTTCGCCGAGAAGGAGGTGATCCAGTGAGGTACGGTTTACGTTGACGTAGTAAAGGAGGCGCTTGTGAACTTCCCGAGCGCCTCTCCTTTTGTCTCCGGTCTCCGAATTCCCATGATTCGACGAATTTCTCCAGCACGTCCCCCCACAATTCTATTTGATCCGCAAGCCTTCTATCTTCTACAAAGTTGAGTTTGCTCGCAGACTTGAGGGTTTCAGCGGATCGCTGGCAGATCAGACAATAAGCAAAAACTTCTTTCCCGCATCTTGCTCGGCGTGGTCGTTCTGGCCTTGTCCGGCGGCATGCTGCTCTATCTCGTTCCCACAGGTCCGGGAGGCAGCACCGGCGCCTCCGCCGACGTGGTCGCCAAGGTCGGGGATCAGACCGTCACCATCACCGACATCCGCCGGCAGCTCGGTCAGATCAGGAGGTCCACTAATTAATTTCTGGAATGCTAAAAATAACCGGTCCACACTGTTTGACACCGTAACTGTCATTGAATCAAACAGTTTGGCCGGTTATTTTCGGCTTAACTGGTCCAATCTGTGCACGCGCTTCAAAATTTAGATTCTGCGAGGTTTAAGCTCGCGCGGGCATCACGATTGGCCAGTTAAGCCCGTGACTCGGGACCAATGCCGATAGGCCCAGTCCTTTTTCTAAGCGAACTGTCAATTTTGCCAGTTATTCGGTCGGCTCTGTGTTCATAGACTCTTGATCGTTATCAATGTGTCTGAGTGTCTGGCCGGAGATATTGTCCGCGGATCCCACATGACGACATCACGATTGGACGAAATGAGCACAATACTGCGATTCCGAATCAAGCTTGGGGCTGCTCTCCTTGCTTGCATGTTTCTGGTAGGCGCCTCATCCGTGTTAGCACAACAGAAGGGGCAATGGGTGCCGGGACAGTTTGGCCTCAACGCCGGAGTGATTCCTGATCCTGGCATCACTTACGCCAATCTGGCGCTCAATTACTCCGCCACTCAGTTGAATGGCCCCAACGGGAACAGCATACCAGGAATTAATGGGACATATTCGTTCTGGGTGGATGAGAACATTCTCTACTACGTCCCGAAGCATAAGTTCCTGGGCGGATATTTCATGCCCTACATCGCCCTGAACTACGCCAACGGCGAGTTAGTGGCTAATATAACGGGAACGAATCTCACCACCGGCGGAGGAGGCTCCGGCTTCGCCGATACGTACGTCCAGCCGATTAACATGGGTTGGCACTTCGGCAAGCGAGTGGACTTCAACGCCGGATACGCTTTCGTCGCCCCCACGGGCCGATTCACTGCGGGAGCCAGCAACAACGTGGGTTCCGGCTATTGGGGTAACGATATAACAAGCGGCACCACGCTTTATATCACCAAAAACACGCAACCACTGCAAACCTCGCCACCGCCTGGGAAATCCACGGCCAAAAGAGTGGCACCCAACATAACGCCGGGACAGACCTTCACCGACGAGTGGGGAATTGGGCAGGTTCTTCCCCTGAAGAAAAACATGAGCATGCTCGCCCAACTCGGTTTGGTTGGATACGACCAGTGGCAGGTTTCGAAAAGCAGCGGAACGTTGACCGTTGCTGGTATCCCTATCCCTGAGGGTAGCATTCCGTTCTATTCAGTACATGCAATCGGTGTTCAGGCCAATTTCATTCTCCCGGCGAAGAATGTGGTCGGCTTCTTCAAATACTACGATGAGTACCATGCCTTGGCTCGACCGCAGGGCCGCACCATCGTATTTGGCTTTTCGTGGACGTTGCGGATTCCAAAGCCGCAGGCTACTAAGCCGTAAGGGCGGATCAGGCAACGACCGGCGACAGGAATCTCCTCTCGTTGGACGTGTAGTTGGGTTAAAGGGCATCTGAAATCGTGGATCGCCATCTGTGTGTCATTGTATGTTTTGACAGTTATCTCACTGAGGCGGGAGGCGAGGCTTGTTCGCTTAAACACGGCTTGGTGTTCAGGCGAAGTCAACGTCGCCTGGTAGGACTTTCAACTCGAATCTCATACCGGAAGGACACGCGCATGTCAAACGAAAAGAAGCCACAGCAGGACACGACAACACCAGGATCATCCAAGGCCAAAGCCAGCATTGGCGGTGGTAATCAGCCGCCCCCTGCGGCCAATCCGAAGGCGGATCTGCCGGGTACGCCGCTGGTGCTGCCTCGTCCGGACTTCCGCTTCCCGGGCAACGTCGGTCGCACCTACCTCGACTGGGATAAGCCGCAATTCCCCAGCCCGTGCAGGCTCCGAAGGGTGCACCGAACGTTGTGCTTATCCTGCTCGATGACGCGGGGTTCGGGCAGTTCAGCACGTTCGGCGGCGATCCCATCGCCAACGATGGACAAGCTCGCCGCTGAGGGCCTCCGATACAACTGCTTTCACACGACTGCCCTGTGCAGCCCGACTCGGGCCGCCTTAATCACTGGCCGCAACCACCATAACGTGGCCTCCGGCGTTATCGGCGAGATCGCTAGCGGGTTTGACGGCTACACCGCCGTGTTACCCAAGAGTGGCGGCAGTGTCGGTGAAGTGCTGCGGCAGAATGGCTACATGACCGCCTGGATCGGCAAGAACCACAACACACCGGCCTGGGAGTCGAGCGCGCAGGTCCGTTCGATCGCTGGCCAACGGCCTCGGCTTCGACTACTTCTACGGCTTCAATGGTGGCGACATGAACCACTGGAACCCAATTCTGTTCGAGACCGCAACCTTGTCCCCGCCTCGACTGACCCGAACTACTACCTGACCACCGACTTTGCCGACAAGGCCATTGGCTGGGTGCGGAAAGTGAAAAGTATATCCCCGGATCGGCCGTTCTTTCTTTACGTCGCGCCCGGCGCCACGCACGCCCCTCACCATGCGCCGAAGGAGTGGATTGAGAAGTTCAAAGGCAAGTTCGACATGGGCTGGGATGCATATCGCGAGGAGACGTTTGCGCGGCAGCTGAAGCTCGGAGTCATCCCGCCAACACGAAGCTGACCGAGCGCTCCAACGGGCTTCCCGCATGGGACTCATTGAACGCCGATCAGAAGCGACTCTACGCCCGCATGATGGAGGTATTTGCCGGCTACGGAGCGTGCGTGGATTACGAAATGGGTCGCATCATTGACGCGGTTAAGCAACTGCCCGAGGCTGACAACACGGTGTTTATCTACATTGCTGGCGACAATGGCTCCAGTGCCGAGGGTGGCCTGGAAGGAACGCTCAACGAAAATCTTTACTTCAACGGCATCGCGGATCATTGGCAGGAGGAACTGAAGGTCATCGATGAAATCGGTGGGCCGAAGCGTTTCAACCACTTCCCGGCCTCGTGGGCACACGCGATGGACACTCCGCTCCAGTGGACCAAGCAGGTGGCAAGCCACTTCGGCGGCACCCGCAATCCGATGCTCGTGTCCTGGCCGGCACGAATCAAAGACAAGGGCGGGCTGCGAAACCAGTTCCTCCACATTATCGATGTGGTACCTACCCTTTACGAATTGATCGGCATCACCCCGCCGACCGAACTCAACGGTATCGAACAAAAGCCGCTCGACGGCATTAGCTTCGGGTTCACCTTCGACGACGCGAACGCTAAGAGCAAGCGGGTCACGCAGTACTTCGAGATGGGCTGCAACCGGGGAATTTATCACGACGGCTGGATGGCCTCCGCCCTGTCGTTCCCTCCCTGGCAGGCAAATCGCGGAAGTTTCGACCCAGACAAGCAGAGCTGGGAGCTGTACAACATCGACGAGGACTTCTCCCAAGCCAACAACGTCGCTCAAGCGAACCCGGAAAAGCTGCGGCAGCTGCAGGATTTATGGTGGGTGGAGGCGGCGAAGTTCCAGGTGCTTCCGCTCGATTGGCGTGGGGTCGAACGGTTTAACAGCGAGCTCATGGGCCGGCCCAGCCTGATTGCCGGGCGGAAGAAGCTGGAGTATTACCCCGGCATGGTAGCGCTGCCTGACGGCAGCTCACCACCGATGCTCAACAAGTCATGGACGATCACGGCGGACATCGAAGTGCCCGACGATGGTGGCAATGGCATGATCGTTACCCACGGAGGTGTGGAGGGTGGCTACGGACTCTATTTACGCGATGGGAAACCGACGTTCGTCTATAACTTCCTGGGCGTGGCGCGCCCCACGTTCGCGGCGAAAGACCCCCTGCCAAAAGGCAAAGCGAGACTTGTGGTCGATTTCGCCTACGACGGCGGCGGCATGGCGAAAGGAGGAACCATCACAATGACCGCCAATGGAACCAAGGTAGCTGGAGGGCGGCTCGAAATGACCATCCCCATGCAGTTTACGCTTGGCGAAGGACTCGACATCGGCATGGATGTGGGTTCTCCGGTGGACTTCACCTACAAACTGCCGTTCAAGTTTACCGGCACGATTGAGAAGGTGACCGTCGAACTTATTTCTCAGACCTCTGAGGAGGAAAATCTCGTCAAACAAAAAGCTCAGAAGACCGTAAGCGCGAGGTAGTAGATCCAGCGCCGCGCTTTGCTAGGCGTCATGGTTGACGTGAGTGAGCGCAGCTTTGAGGGTCTCGCCGTCGAAGTGAAAAATGAAGATCGCCACGGCGAATCGATAAGCACACTCAGTGACTGGCTGTGCGGTCGCGTTGCCGACCAGTGGTGGTAACGAACCGGAACAATGAGTTCAAGAAAAAGGAGAAAGTAGGATGGCACTCAACACAGAGAAACCGACCAATGAGGCGGACCGTGATCGCTCAAAGCTCCCGCTGCCAGAATTGCCTTTTCGGGGCAAGATCGGCAAGACCTATCTGGAGTCCGAGATGGACTGGCCCAGGGTTCCAGCGCCACCCGCCGGAGCACCGAACGTCGTCGTCATACTGCTGGACGATGTGGGCTTCGGGCAGGTCAGCACCTTTGGCGGTCCGGTGCCGACACCCGCGCTGGACAAGCTCGCCGCGGGTGGGCTGCGCTATAACCGCTTCCACACCACCTCGATCTGCGGCCCGTCGCGCGCAGCGATGCTCACCGGGCGCAATCATCACAATTGCGGATCGGGCTTTCTGGTCGAGTGGGCCACGAGCTTGCCGAGCTACAACTGCATGATTCCGAAGACCACCGCGACCATCGGCGAGATGTTGAAAGGCAACGGCTACACACTTCTTGGTTCGGCAAGAACCATGACACGCCGGACTGGGAGACCAGCGTCGCAGGTCCTTTCGACCGCTGGCCGACAGGATTGGGATTCGACTACTTCTACGGTTTTATCGCTGGCGAGACGAATCGATACTTATCCGGTGATATTCGAGAACACGGTCGCTGTAGAGCCGGACAAAACGCCCGAAGAGGGCTATCACTTCATGACGGACATGACCGACAAGGCGATTCACTGGTTGCGCTTCAACAAGTCGGTCGCGCCGCAGAAGCCTTTCTTCATGTACTTCGCCCCAGGAGCAGCCCACGCCCCGCACCATTCGCCTCGCGCTTGGCGCGAGAAATTCAAGGGCATGTTCGATGTCGGCTGGGACGCCGTGCGCGAGGCCACCTATAAGCGGCAGCTCGATTTGGGAATTATCCCGCCCGATACAGTTCTGACGCCGCGTCCAGAGTGGGTCAAGCCGTGGGACTCGCTGTCCGGTGATGAACGAAGGTTGTTTGCGGCGTTTATGGAAAACTTCGCAGGCTATCTCGCCTTTGCGGACAATGAGTGCGGTCGCGTGCTCGACGCTGTTCGGCAACTGCCGGACGCCGACAACACGCTGATCTTCTTCATCGTGGGCGACAACGGTGCGAGTTCCGAGGGAGGATTTCGGGGACGGCTAACGAGGTGATGAACCTCAACGGCATCCCATCGTCTTTGGCGGACAACCTGAAGATCCTCGACGACATCGGCGGGCCTCATACCGAGCCGCACTACCCGGTCGGCTGGGCGTCGGGCTGGAAACGCTCCCTTCCAGTGGGTCAAGCAGGTGGGCCTCTCACTTGGGCGGGACACGGAACCCGATGGTGGTCTCATGGCCCGCGAAGATCAAGGACGCAGGGGGAGTACGCGACCAATTCACGCACTTGATCGACATCGCGTCCACGATCTTAGACGTCGCTCACATCCAAGCGCCCAATATAGTCAACGGCGTCGATCAAGAACCGATGGACGGCGTATCCATCGCTTCGACCTTCGACGACGCCAAGGCTCTGCCTGTGCGCGAGCGCCAATACTTTGAGATATTTACCAATCGGGCCATCTATGACAAGGGTTGGATCGCTTGCGCGCAGCATACGCTGCCTTGGCGGCAGGATCTAGCCCCAGGCCATTGGGAGAAAGACAAATGGGAGCTATACAACCTCGACGAGGATTTCAGCGAAGGCAAAGACTTGGCGGCTAAATTTCCGGAGAAGCTGGCCGAGCTAAGGGCACTGTTCGATAAGGAGTGCGAGAAGAACCACGTCTACCCCCTTGATGACCGTGGCATTGGGCGAGCTTTTGTGCCGAAACCGTCGCCCGGCGGCTCAGACCCTAAGCGCTCCAAATTCACGTATTACGCTGGGGTTTCCCGGCTGGCTGAGACTGCGGCACCGAACACTAAGAACGTTTCGCACAGGATCACAGCTCAAATCGACCTGCCCGTCGGGGGTGAAGGGGTGATTTTGGCGGAAGGGGGCATGTCGGCTGGCTTTGCGCTTTACGTTCAGGACGGAAAGCTCGTCTACCATTACAACTGGTTCGAGCGCGAGCGCACGAACCTCATCTCGAACATTCCCGTTCCCGTCGGCAAGTCTACCGTCACGATGGAGTTCGCATACGACGGCGGCGGATTGGGAAAAGGCGGCGAGGCAGTTATCGGAATCAATCGCAAGGAGGTAGGCCGGGTGCGTATTCCTCATACGGTCCCCGGTCGCTTTGGAATCGACACGTTCGGCGTGGGATCGGACACAGGTTCGCCCGTCAGCAACACCTATCCGCCGCCGTTTCCGTTCACGGGAACAATTGAGCGAGTCGACATCGAATTGGGGCCTCGAAATCTAAGCGTAGAGGATGAGAACAAGCTCAACGCAATGCACACGGCGTTCGCTGGGACACACGACTAGCTCCAGAGTCACGGACTTTGGGGAACATCAGGTCAGTTAAGGGTGAGTGGTCGGCTTAACTGGCCAATCGTGATGCCCGCGCGAGCTTAAACCTCGCAGAATCTAAATTTTGAAGCGCGTGCACAGATTGGACCAGTTAAGCCGAAAATAACCGGCCAAACTGTTTGATTCAATGACAGTTACGGTGTCAAACAGTGTGGACCGGTTATTTTTAGCAACGTGGAAGCTGTCTGGCCTCCACGGCGGGGACTACTCCTTTGAAGTGGGCTCGTAGCAAGTGATCTCCGCGCCTGCCGCCAATTCTGGAGGCATACGGGCTCCTTGGAAATTCATCCTGCTCCTGCCCCACGATTCGATTTGAGGGCGCATGCCCCCTATCTTCTATAATGTTAAGTTTGTTCAAAGACTTGGGGGGATTCCAGCGGATGGCTGGCAGCTCAGACAATAAGCAAAAGCTTCTTTCCCGCATCTTGCTCGGCGTGGTCGTTCTGGCCTTGTCCGGCGGCATGCTGCTCTATCTCGTTCCCACAGGTCCGGTGGCCTGCACCGGCGCCTCCTCTGATGTCGTCGCCAAGGTTGGCGATCAGACCGTCACCCTCGATGAAATCCGCCAGCAGCTCGACCAGATCAAGCAGCGCAATCAAGTCCCGCCCATGCTCGTCCCGTACTACACCCAGCAGATTCTCCACCAACTCCTCCTTCAAAAAGAAATGCAGTACGAAGGCGACCCGCCTCGGCATCCACGTCTCGAATGACGAAATTGCCGACCGCATTCGCCTGATTCTTCCCGCCGCTTTCAATCAGGGCGTCCCCATCGCTCCCGATCAATATGCTTCGCTCGTCCAATCGCGCACCCAGATGACTGTGCCGCAGTTCGAAGACATGGTTCGCCTTGGCCTGCTCAGGAAAGATTTCAAAGGCTCGTGACAGACAGCATCGGCGCCACCCGGCCGGGCTTCAGGATGAGTTCAATTACCGCAATCAAAAAGTGAAGCTGGACTACGCCTTCATCAAGCCCGAAGACCTGCAAGCCAAGGTCACCGTCGATGACGCAGAAATCAAAGCCGCCTACGAGAAAAATAAAGCCAGGTATCAAGTCCCCGAAAAGCGCGTCGTTCGTTACGCCATCGTCGACGTCAACCAGATTCGTCAGGGCATCCAGATTTCCGACGCTAAGCTCGAGGCCATCTACAAACAGAATATCCAGCAATACGAAGTCCCCAATCGCGTTCACGTCGAGCACATCCTGTTCTTGACCGTCGATAAGCTCGACGCCGAAGTCCAGGAAATCAAGAAGCGCGCCGAAGACGTTCTGAAGCAGGCCAAAAGTGGCCGAAATTTCGAGGATCTAGCTAAGAAATATTCCGAGGACCCCGGCACGAAGGACAAGGGCGGCGATCTCGGCTGGATCGTGCAAGGCCAGACCGTCCCCGAATTCGAAAAAGTCGCTTCTTCGCTCCCCAAAGGCAGCATTTCGGACCTGGTAGAGGAGAGGTCCGGCTTCCACATCATCAAGATCATCGACAAAGAGACCGCCCACACCAAATCCTTCGATGAAGTTAAGGACTCCATCCGCGCCCAGCTGCTCCCCAACGAAGCCGAAAAACAGGCCAGCGACATCGCCGACAAGCTCTCCCAAGCCATCCGCCAGTCCAACAAAATCTCTCTCGATGACCTCGCCAAGCAGTATCACCTCAGCGTGGGGCAAACTCCTCCCGTCTCCGCCACCGACCCACTGATCGAATTGGGCAATTCTCCCGACGTCAAGCTCAGCAACACCATCTTCCGTCTCCGCCAGGGGTGAGTTCAGCCTCCCGGTCCACACCGATCGCGGTTACCTCGTTCTCGACGTGAGCCAGATCCTTCCCGCCCACCAGGGCACTTTGGAAGAGGTTCGCGACAGGGTCGTTGCCGATTTGAAACAGCAAAAAGCATCTACGGAAGCCAGCGCCAAGGCTCAAGAGTTGATCAAACGGGTTAAAGCGGGAGAAAAGTTTGACGCTGCCGCCAAAGCTCTCGGTCTGGATGCGAAAACCAGCGACGATTTCGCTCGCGGAGGCTCCATCTCCAACGTCGCCAGTGGAAAGCAACTCTCCGCCGCCTTCCAACTGAAGACCGGAGAAGTTGGCGCGCCCCTGCAGCTTGGCGCAAACTGGTTGGTCTACGAAGTCGTGGACAAAATCGAGCCCAACCCCGCCGATTTCGACAAACAAAAGAAGGAAATCACCGACGCCGTGCTCCAACAGAAGCGCTCCGTCGCCTTTGAGGCCTTCCAAACAGCCCTGGAAGAGCGCCTGAAAAAAGAGGGCAAGCTCCAATTGATGCCCGATAAACTGCGCAGCTTAGCCGATCTAGGCTAATCTAAATAATTGATAATAGGACACTTAAAATCAGTTTGCAGGACACTTGTGTTTGTGCTCGCATCTCGGTAGCCTATAGGTGCTCTCAGGGGGTCGGTTTCCGCGAGGGCCCGCGCTTTGACGTTCGAAGCGCGAACCGGAATCAGCCGAAGCCGCAATCCAAACTGCCATGGCTCCCCATCGCCAGAACATCAGGACTTTATGAATACCAAGAAGATGCCGTCTCGCCGCCGGCCAGCCGCAACGACTATCGCTGCAGCATGGAACGCAATCAGGCCGGCAAATACTGCGTCCGGATCCAGGTTTTCTACCCTCGCCACGCCTGGAATCTGGGCGTTTTCTTCCTCGCCTCCTCCTTTGACCGCGCCATGAAGAAGCTGGAAGAGTCCCTGGACTTCCTCCAGCGCCACGAAGAGAAACTCTGGTTTTGGGGCGTCGACCGCGCCGAAGACATGGGCTTTTCCGCCGAGTTCCTCCGCGAAGCCGGCCTTAAGCTGGATCACCGCACCGAATTTCCCCGCCGCGCCACCAATCTTTCCCTCGCTCCGGAACGCCAAGTGCCTGCGTTCGTCCTCGGCCCGGTCCGGCGAGGATTCGCCGAATCCGTCGAAGCTCCTCGCTCCGCCTCCGCCGCGGACTAGTTGGCTGCGGCTCGTACTTCGGAGACTTGAACGGGAGCCGGGCATGGGAAGCCGACCGCCCGGCCAGCGGGCTTAAGCTTGGTCAAACTGCCCCTCTTCCGTATTGACTTGACCTTCTTTCTTCGCCATCATGCCCTCATTCCGGCGAGCCTGCATTCCGCAGTTGCCGTTTCCATGAGAAGCAAAGCGATAAAGCGCAACGCGAATAGCCCGGTCTGTGCTCTGCTCATTTTCTCCGCGCTTCTGACCGCCGCGCTGGTCGTCTGCGCCTCCACGCTTCAAGCCCAATCCGCGCCATCCAGCGCTTCGGACAAATCTCAGCCATCCGCAGCTGCCGCTCCGAAGACGGCGAATTCGTCCTCGGCAACGAAACCAGCGAAGCCCGCGGAAAGCGGCGCGGGAATGGTGTGGGTCAATACAGCAGCTGGCGTGTACCACAAGAAGGGCTCGCGCTGGTACGGCAAGACGAAGAAGGGCAAATACATGCTGGAGGAAGATGCAGTCAAAGCAGGGTACAAGCCCGCGAAATGAGTTCCGTGAGAATCGGAAATAGCTGCGGAAACAAACTGAAGCAAAATGTTGGCCCGAATTAAAAACTAAGGAGGAACAAGAATGAAGAAACATCTGAGGGCAGTCTTGTTTGTTGGAGTGATGGTGATTTTGGGAGCGGGTGTCGCGGATTCACATGCGCCGGCTGCGATTGCGTCGTCCATGGATTCCGCAGCATTGGCCGCATGGAACGCTGCGCCTACCAGTTCCGCCTTGCCGCCAGCGGATGCCCTGGTCGACATCAACTCCGCGACGAAAGAGCAGTTGAAGGCGCTGCCTGGGATCGGCGACGCGTATTCGCAGAAGATTATTGATGGGCGGCCGTACAAAACGAAGACCGATCTGCTCAACAAAAAGATCGTGCCTTCGGCGACGTACGCAAAAATCAAGGACCTGATCATCGCCAAGCAGCCAAAGAAGTAAGCGCCGCGGCGAGGTAGCCCAAAATATGGGCTGACAGCTTACAGCTCACAGCTTACGGCCCACAGACAAAGAAACGCTTTTGTTTGGAAGCTGCGCGGCAGGCGGCTTCTCTTGGGGCGGTGCTTGAATGGCGCCGCGCTTTCGGCCTCCTTTTTCTTTGCGCTTTTTTCGAGAGACAATCCGGCGCTGAATATCTCCGCGGCTACCTTTCTCGTAGGATGACTTCGCCTTGGCCCACGAGCTGGTCGTTGAGCCAGAGGCGGTATTTGTAGGTCGCTGCCTTGAGGCCGGGGCGGGGCGGGCCGCTGAAGAGGCGCATCCCGGCCGGGGCCTGAAAGATGTTGGAAGAAAAGGGGCAGCGGTTGACGTCGAATTCGACGCGAAGATTGCCGGCATCCGAGAGCCAAGAGATTTGGTCGCCGGGGTCGAGCACGACGACCTGCGGTACAAGTCCAACCAGTACGGGACGCTCTGCCATATTTCCTCTGCTCCTCGCGGAATCACGGGATGGGTGCGGCTGCGCGACGCCGCGAATTTCCTTCGCAATCGGACGATAGCACATTTGAGCTGAGAGTTCGCTGTGGCTCGCTCTCCCTGGGACGGGAAAATGTTGACAGTCCAAAGTTGAAAGTCGAAGGAAGAGGAAGAGCGGGCATCGAGGAAGCCCACAGCTGACAGCCGACAGGAAGCAGAAGACGGCGAGGAGGAACCTTTAGGCGCGGGGGACACTCCCCCACCCCGCTTTTTTCGGAACTGCACATTCTAAAGGGTTTTAAGTGCTGAGTTTTGAAACTGCGCATTCTAGAGGAGTTACGAGCGGGTTTTGCGGAACTGCGCATTCTAAAGGACATAGCTGGTAGTCGCGAGCGTCGAGTGGTAAATCGAGAGGAGAAGGGAGGCAGGGGCTTGGAGCGGCACCGAATCATAAGGCATGGTAGCATGTTAGTTACCAACTGTCAATAACAATTTTTCATGTACTGCGTGGTTATTCGAACGGGAGGGGCGGATTCGAAAGGGGTGGAGGGAAGTCGAGAGATTTCAGGGAGTTGGAAGGGGAGTAATGGTTTTGTTACGGCTGTGGAAATGTGTGGAAAAGTTGGGAGAGAAAATGAAGTTCACGGTCGATAGTTAAAAGTTGAAGGTAAAACAACGGAAAGAAGGAAAAGAAAGACCCACCCTTGCGAAACCAAACCCCGCAAGGATGGGGCACCCGCGGAAAAAGGTAGTATCAAAATCGTTCTGCGGCGCGCAGTCTGCCCCAGCCGTCCACCGCCGCCGGCGGGGCGCGTGGGTAATCGTGGCCGCCTGAGAATTTTTGCCGTAGAATCAGGGAAGAGCAAGACAATGGCGAATCCTTCCATCACGATCCCGCTGGACCCGCAGACGGCGCGGGCTTACGACTCTGCGGCGCCAGAACAGAAACGGAAGATTCAGGCGTTGCTCAGTCTTTGGCTTCGAGAGTTGGCTGCCGGGGAATATCCGCCGCTGGAGAAAGTGCTGGATGAGGCGGGGCGGAAGGCGAAGGACCGCGGGCTTACACCGGAAATCCTGGATTCCAGTTGGGGAACCCGGCCGCGCGGCTGATTGCGAGCCGTTCGATTCAGTGATATTGTCAAGATAGGAAGTGAGAATGGCTATGCGTCAGAAGCGCCAGAAGAAGCTATCGTTAGAGGAAGCGGCAGAGAAGTTGACGGCGATCGCGGAGAGACATCTCGCGACGCTGCCTGCGGAAGAACAGGACGCGCGGGTGGCTGCCTTTGCTCGCGTTACGTTCGAAACTTCCCGCGGAACTCGCGCCAAATCCTCATCGAAGATTCGTACTCGGCAGTCCCGGGCAGTTGCCCGAGTTCGTTCCTAATCGCCTCGCGAAACGTATTCTCATCCTTGCTTTGCAACGCTTCCCGGAATTTTCGCAATAGTGTCTGCTTGCGCTTTTGCGCGGCGACATCGATCGGTCTCCTGCCGCGGCGTTCCTCTTGATTTCTGACTTGTCGAATGTCGTCATCGTCTAACGACATTGGCGGTGGCTCCCGTGCGGGAAAGTTATGCCACAGGTTGGCGGAGTTAGCCAGTGCGTATCTTAATTCAGAAGGGATTAAAATCGGCGATCGGGATGCGGCCAGGAGCGAAGGGGCGGTGAGTAGTGAATGGGGAGTGGTTCGTTGCGACTAGAAAGACTGGACGGAGGAGTGACCCACCGTTTGCAGGAGAAAAAACCGCAAACGGTAGGCGACCCCCCGGAAAAAACAAAGTCAAAATCACTCCGGACGAGAGAAGGGCGCGTCCACCCGCCGTTGAGTGGCGCTAAGCGCGTTGCGCCTACCCTCTTGCCATCTTTCCTGTATCTAGATATTATCTAGACATGCTGCGGTTTGAGTGGGACGAGCGGAAGAACCAGAGCAATCGGGTCGAGCATGGAGTTTGGTTTGAAGAGGCGGAGAGCGTTTTCAGCGATCCGCACGCGCGGGTATTCGATGATCCGGAACACTCGGAGGAAGAGGAGAGATTGCTCTTGCTGGGGATGAGTTCCGCCGCGAGGCCGCTCGTCGTCGTGCACTGCAACCGGCAATCCGATTTGGTGGTGCGGATTATTTCCGCGCGGAAGGCGACCAGGAAAGAGGTTCGATTTTATGAAGAAGGAATATGATTTTTCCAAACTGAAAGAGCGCAAGAACCCTTACGCCGGGAAGAAAAAGGCCGTGGGAATCAACTTGAGTCCGGCAGTGGTGGACTATTTCAAAGGGCTGGCGGAGGAGACGGGACTTCCTTACCAGAAGCTGATCGACCTATATCTTCTGGACTGCGCGAAGAAGCGCAAGAAGCTGACGATGAGGTGGGTGGCGTAGCGGCGGACCAGGGTCGAGCGGAGGGTGAGTTTTTGCGCCACCCGCCGGGTATAAGGATGTCCCGCCAGCCACCGCATCATTTCTGGGGTTCCAAAACGTAATTAATTGGCTTGCCATCCGAGTCCAGAATAAGTTGTGCAAGATCGTGGGGAAGGCTGAAAGCTAGTAGGTCCTTGTTGAAACCCGTGAAACTGACATTTCGCAGACGAATTGCTCCGCCGTGATACTCGGGTTGGGTGTCGCGGAATTGCACGTCAATCCAACTTATATCGTCGAGTCGGCTGTATGCCGCCTTTAAAGACGGAATCAATTAGGACCAGCGTGCCGCCGCGGTCAACCATCAACGGCGGATAACCGCCCCCCGCCTCAAAGTCTATATCCTTGAACACGACTGTGACCTTGGAAACTTCAATGGTCGCTCCAAGCAAAAGTAGGGTGTGGTCGCCTTTAATGAAGGCGTCATTTCGATCGAGGGTCAGAAACGAGTTATTTACGTATCCTACTCCTGAAGTCTTGCGGGCTACCGTTGAGTACTGGGGCAGTCGTGATCGTTCCCGACTGAGCTTCCCGGTTGTACCTGAGAGACTGAAGGTCAAGCACTGCGGAATAGCCGCTTTGCTGGACTTGGGGAGGGTTTTTTTCTTCCTTTAGATAATTCGACAGTGCCGTCCCGGTCTTCCGGATGGTGCTGAGATTCACGGGGACTGCGTCCCTTTCAGATACCGCCGCAATCGCCTGAACGCGCCGCACGCTCGATTGAACTTGTTCGGGTGAGAGTGTGGCGGCTTCTACGCTCGTGAATTTTAGATAGAAGTGGTTGAGCGCGGCGTCGGCGAATAATGTCTGCAGCTAAGCGGCGCTTATCCAGGGTAGTGAGAGTACAAAAAGGAGAGAAATGGTTCCGGCCAGAACAAATCCACTCCCTAGTCTTGGAGGTCGTCCGTCAGCGGTCACCTTGCCCTTGAATACGTGCCAGAGAACGAAAATGCAGATACTAGAGCATTTCTAATTTAAGTATCTACATTTTGTGGGATAATCCTCCGTGGGTTTGATGGGAGGTGTGGATGCAATCTTATTCACAGGATTTGCGTGATCGTGTGCTGCGAGCTTTGTCCCGGGGAGAGGGCCCTTCGGCGATCGCGCGCCGCTTTGAGGTCAGCCGCTTCTATGTCTACGAAGCGCGCGACCGCGAGCAAGAAACCGGAGTAATCAATAGTTTTCCGATCGGCGGCCATCGCCGGTCTCGGTTGGAGGAAGCGGAGTCCGCTTTGCGCGGCTGGATCGCCGCTGCGCCGGAACTGCCTCTCGCCGAGTTGCAAGAGCGGTTGGCGTCGCAGGGTGTGGTGATCAAAATCGGCGCACTTTGGCATCAGTTGAACAAGTGGAATCTGACGTTCAAAAAAAACGCTGCACGCCAGCGAGCAAGAGCGCGAGGACGTGCAAGCAGCGCGGCGCGCATGGAGTGAAGCGCAGCCGGCGATGGACGTCGAAAAGCTGGCGTTGATCGATGAAACCTGGGCCGCGACCAACATGACACGGAGCTATGGGCGCGCTCCCAAGGGTTGCCGATGCCTGGGTTCGGCGCCTCTGGGCGGTTGGCAAACGACGACCTTTGTCGCTGGCCTGCGCCACCATCGAGTGACCGCTCCTATGGTCGTCGACGGGCCCATGGACGGTGAGCTGTTCCTGGCCTGGGTGGAACAGTTCCTGTGTCCCACACTCCAAACAGGAGACCTCGTCATCCTCGATAACCTCAGCAGCCACAAAGTGGACGGGGTCCAACAAGCCATTATCGCGGTCGGCGCCAAGACGCACTATTTGCCGCCCGATCGGCCCGATCTGAATCCCATCGAAAAGCTCTTCTCAAAACTCAAGACGCTGCTCCGCAAAGCCGCCAAACGATCCACGAAGAGCTATGGAAGGAAATCGGCGAAGTCCTCAACACCGTCACGCCGAGCGAATGTGCGAACTATTTTGCCTCCTCCGGATATGTATGTACTTAAATTAGAAATGCTCTAGTGAGGAGAATTCCGATCATTTCTGGAACGACGTCTTGTTCCTTTCGGCGTAGGCCCCAGAGATTTGCGAGGGTGTAGGTCAGTGCGATAGCGGCAGACGTGGCGTAGGCTTTAAATCGGACAGACCCGTTCGTGAAGAAAAAATCAAACAGTCGGCTCATTTTTAGAACCCATATTGCTTGCCGCGAAAATCTTTCGGTGGTATCAAATGCGAAAATCGTCACATTGATGAGTGCGGAGGTTAAATCGACGATTTCAACGTTGCGCGTGAACCAAGTTGGCATGCCCCATGCCTCGACTGATTTCGAGAACAGGAAAACTACCATATTCAAAGCAAGCACGATCACCACAATCGTTGCGTCGTGAAGCAGGAGGACGACCGGAAGGCGGATCCGTCTACGTCTCCCAGATGGTTGGGGGAGGGGATGGCTTTATCGGGTGCCTTTGTGTATTGCGAGCCACGGTCAACGAGACTACATAGCGTTATGACATTTGACAAGTAATGGACAGATGAGGCTACTGCCGCCGTCTGCTCCATTATTTCCAAGTTTCCTTTGCGCTTCAATCGATGGTCTTCAAAATGGGCAAGTTAAGAGTAGCGTCGAATGTCCAGAGGTATATGAACTTGGCGTGCAGCGCTCCACTATTCATGTCGATCATCAAAATTTCAAGCGGAAGATCAGAGGGGATAGGGCACTGATTCGTCCAGTCCATTGCCGACACTGTGCTGCTCGTGTAATAGTCCTTCCGATGGTTGAGCACGAAGGTCCATGCTCCGGTTTTGGAGTCCTCGCCCACGGCCAAGACCACAGTCTTCCTCGCACCCGTCTCCAAATACACGAGATTTGTGAACTCTTCGAGCCACGGAAGCGGTGAAAAGGTATAGGCTCTCCCGCCGTAGTCCATCCTGATCGCCGCCCTTATCGCAGCTTTTGAGGTGCGGGCTTCATCGGTGGGGACGTTCGAAATGTCGGCCACTAGTGCTCGATAACGCTGCGGTCGCTCCCAGCCGAAACTGTTCGTCTTGGGCGTCCAAATGTCACCTAGCAGAGAGACCTTTACTATCTTCGTGACTTCGATGCACAGGTTGGGCCTCGGCTTCGGTGCTGCGGGGGCCGCAGGGACCTGATTAGTCTGAGGCGGTTCCGGTTTGGGCGGTTCGATTCCGGGTTTATCGGGGATTCATCACGATGGAGGGAGCGATGCTGGCGCTCAGGGCTTGTATCGTGGTATTCGGCGCTTCACGTTTCGGCCAGAACTTTGTGACGAGCCACCACAGCCCGCCAATGGCGGTTAAGCCGGCGCCGGAAAATACCATTCTTTGTTTTGTACAATCCACTCCCACATCGTGAAGCTCGCACTCTCGGGCCCAATTGCGATTCAGGCCCGCTTCTGCGGCACTCAATGGATTTTCGCTTTGTCCTCTACGGATGCCGCAGTTAGTCGAAACGCCGCGAGATTGTCGACATCGCTTGCGAGGCGGAAAGCATCCACGCATTTCTGCCCGGAGGAGGTGATAACCACCTTCACGAGATAGCGGCCTCGCGGCAACCCCCACAGGGGAGTTCGCCAATTATTGAAGTAGGATTCGTCGTTCCAGCCGTAGCAATCCTCCTCACCCTCAAACCGGACGGCAACGTCAAGTAATTCGTCTTCGCCTGGGTAGACATCATCCGAGAATCTGCATCGGGCCTGGAGAAGTCTTGAATGTAGTATTGAATCTCGTTGTTAGCGTTAACAATCCGACTCGCGATTGGTTCGGGCGAGCTCACCAACGCACCACCATTGACATGCCGAAAACGTCCTGCCCGTCATTCAAGTGATGGAAGCTGATTTCTCCGCGGCATTGGGTGGCGGTGCCTTTCCATCCATTGAGAACGAACGGTAAGGAAGCGTTCTGCAACTTAAGTTGAAGATTCCGTCGCATACCCATTCCACCGGGCGCGGGCAAATCCAAGGGAGGGTCTTCAACGGATAAAGACAGCCTCGGCCTTCGCCGAAACTCTACCGCTATGGCGGTTAAGACTGTGATTAATCCGCCTAAAAATATGCTGAGAACAAGTTCCATTGGCGGGTGGGGCGTCCTTTGAATGTGGATTCAGTTTTATTTTGCATGGCAGGTGTGATGCGGCGATAGAAAAGCTTTACTTTGCGATGCGGTAAAGAGTCTGGGTGGCCTACCCTTGGGTCTGCAAGGGTGGGCCACTCTTTTGGTTTGCGCTATGCCGAAAGGATTGAAACGCCACTACGGGAGAGGCGATCTGCATTTCATTACGTTTTGTTGCTATCGCCGGCCACCCGCTTGCTACGTTCGAAATGACCGCTGGGGGCCGGAGAAGAGAAGGGCTTCGGCGAGCTGCATTGGAAATGACCATGGTGCGCGGCTGCGGCCGTGGAGTCAGAGGGCGAAAAGCGAAGAGAGGGCACGATGTATCGTGCCCCTACGAGTGGAGGCAAACGGGAGGGAGGTTGGCATGGAACAGGACGTGTTTGTGAGGATGCATGCGCGCGAGGGGGAGGAGAGCGCGGTGGAGGAGGCGCTACGGGAAGTGGCGGAGGGTTCGCGGGAGGAGGAGGGGTGTTTGGGTTTTGAGATGTTTCAGGGAGTGCGGGACCGGCGGATGTTTTATATCCATTCGCGATGGGCGGATGCGAAGGCGTTTGCGCGGCATGCGGAATTGCCGCATACGGTGAAATTTTTGAAGGCGGGTGGATGCGTTGCTGGATCAGGCGAGGGAGGTTACCAGAGCGGAGAGGATGGTATGAGGCAGGAAGCGGGAGTTTCAGGTTGGATGTCAGAGGAGGGCAGAGGAGCCCCTAGCGCGGCGTTGGCTTGAAGCCGGAGTAGGTAAGGTAGGCGCCGAGAACGAGGGTAAAGGAAGCGTAGAAGTAAAAATATTGGGCGTAGTGGAGAGTGACGAGGTAGAAGTCGGAGGCGGCTGCGGGCGGAGGGAACAGGAAGAAGAGGCCTTTGAGGAGAGCGAGCCAGCCGAGGATGGTTACGGTGATGGAAAGTGCGCCGCCGGACCAGATGTTGTGGGCGAGAACAATGGCGAGACCGGCGGCCACGATGACGATGCCCATGAAGAAGAGCAACGGGGCGTTGTGGACCAGAGCGACGACCATGTCGATGGTGACTTGTTTGTGGGTGACCATGGACAGGGCGATGAGGAGAAAATACAAGCCGAGCAGGCGGCTAAGAAATATAGTGCGTGTGGACATAATATCCTCCAACGAAATTCCTTTTGCTATTGGAGTTAGATGCGTCGTGGACCGAGGAAGTGGATTGGACAACTTCACTGAGCGAGTTGCGGACTTCGTATTTTCCGGGCCAGTGGACGTTGAGATCCTGGGCGAGCTGGGCGGCTTGCTCGAGATCGTCGCGGGAGGCTACGCGGACGAATTCGCCATTTTCGAGTTGTTTGAAGAGGCTATACATGGTGGCAATACCTCACTTCTGCCGGGTCAACTTCCGACTTGGAGAAGAGTATGACTTCCTCCTGAGTTCCGCTGTGTTGCACGTCACAGGGAATTGTGCGCGTGGACAGGGGATGCGCGCGTTTCAGGATGCCGTGCGGAAGGATTCAAGACTGGGATGGGGCGGGAGGTGGAGGAGGCGGGTTCGGAGGTTCGGAGCGGGAGAGGCCGAGGGCGTCGTTGATGGCTTTGAGCAAGAGGGGCATGTCGAGGGGCTTGTGAATA
The DNA here is from genome assembly GCA_963767755.1 of uncultured Acidobacteriota bacterium. Taxonomy (GTDB): domain Bacteria; phylum Acidobacteriota; class Terriglobia; order Acidiferrales; family UBA7541; genus Acidiferrum. The sequence continues at coordinate 166,235 of CAVYFO010000021.1, forward strand.
TAGGCGACGGCGCCGGCTTTGAGAGCGGCATCGCGATTGCCGATGGGAGTGCGAGAGCTGAGGACGATGATGGGAATGGTGCCGGTGTTGATGAGCATCTGAAGACGCTGCATGACGACGAAACCGTCGCCAGCGGGAATGCCGAGATCGAGAACGATGAGGTCGGGCTGCTCCTTGCGGGCGGTGCTGATGGCGGTGAGACCGTCGCGGGCGGCGACGACTTCAAAACCGGCGGACTTGAGGCCGCGAGCGAGAGTGGTGAGCTGGACGTTTTCATCCTCGACGATTAGGATTTTCTTTCCAGCCATTGCAACGGGTAGCCTCTATCCGCTTGAAAAACCCCTTTGAGAGCGCGGGAGCGGGGAAGTGTGCGCTTCCTCCCTGAGTATGCGAGTGTCTCGGGGATATTACCAGAGAGATAGCCGAGCAGGGAGAGGAGAAGGGCCAAGAAAGTAACTGCGCCAAGTTGGAACGGAGGGTGCGGGATTCGAGAGGGAGCAAGATATGGGCGGAGGAGAGGCAGTGATTCCGCAACGAAGTTTTCTGAGCAATCCAAGTATTTGATTCTCCTACCGTTGGCCCCTTTTGAGGTGCTGAGCAAATTCGCATTGCATTTTGTGTGTGGACATCCAAGCTAATCTGAGATAGTATATAATTCTCAGATGAAAAAACCAGTTGATTCTGCTTTTCATCGCTCTAGCCTCTCGCCTTCCGAACGCAAATTTCGCTCTCGCGTCGCGCAGCTGGCTTCCAGCCAGTGGTTTCTTCGCGGTACCCTCTCCGAACGCTTTCGCAAGTGTGGTAAGTCGAACTGTCACTGTGCACAAGGCGATCCACACAAGTCCCTGTACTTAGTTCAGAGTCACGCCGGGAAACCACGCCAGATCTGTATCCCCAAGGTATGGGAACAACGGGTTCGCCAAGCCGTAAGCAGTTATCAGCAAATGCAGCAGTTCATCGAAGAAGTTTCCGAGTTGGAATGGAAACGTCTTCGGGAAAGGAAGCGATAAACGTTCTCCGCCGCCTGATTGCCTACTCGGAAAAAATCTTCTCTCTCTCCGCAGATATCCTCACGCAAGTTTCTGATCGGAGATTAGAACCACGCATCCCCGCGGCGGCGGTCGTGAAATCGGCTTTAGTGTTGTTCTGGGCCCGCATGGGCAGCATCAACGCCTGGGCCCAGATCGGTGGCCGGGCCCACTTTTGGCAGAGTTGGCTGGGTGAGCCCGCCTGCAGCGCAGACACTCTAGGGCGGGTCCATGCACTACTGAACGCCGACGGGCTGCGGCAGGGGATACACCAGGTTTATGAACGTCTGAAACGCAACAAGGCGCTACCGGATCTTTACGGGCTGGGCGTCGTGGTTCTGGACGGCCACGAAAACCACGCGAGTTACTTGCGCGACTGTTCCGGCTGCTTAGAGCGCACCATTCATGGAGAGAAAGGCGATCGCATTCAGTTTTATCACCGGCAAGTCACATTGCTGTTGCTGCCCGGTGCACCACCGGGACGTGAGGCGGTTCGTTTGCTCCTGGATCAGGAGCCGCAACGACCTGGAGAAGATGAAGTGCAAACGGCGCTGCGTTTATTGACGCGCGTGATCCCTGCCTATCCGCGCGCCTTTACTTTGGTGCTGGCCGACGCACTCTACGCCGAAGCGCCTTTTTTCAATTTTCTCCTGGCTCATGGCAAACACGCACTGGCCGTTCTCAAGGATGAACGACGCGATCTGTATCAGGATGTCGCGGGATTGTTCCAGCACGTAGCGCCGCAACCCGGTCGCTACCGATCTCGCCAGTGCTGCTGGTGGGATTTTCCGGACCTGCTCTCTTGGCCGCAGGTGCAAACCCCGGTGCGCGTCGTTCGTTCTCTGGAAACCTACTCGGTACGCCGGCAACTCGACAAGCGGGACGATCCGCAAAGCAGTGACTGGATCTGGGTGACGACGCTATCGCCTACCGAGGTTCCCGTCGAGCAGGTCGTCCGTTTGGGACACCAGCGATGGGATATCGAGAATTATGGCTTCAACGAGCTGGCCAACGAATGGCACTCCGATCATGTCTACATGCACGAACCCGGCGCCATCGAGTGCTTCTTGCTCGTAGCCTTCCTCGCTTATAACGTCTTTCATGCTTTTCTGGCCTTGAATGTGAAGCCTGCCGCACGAAAGGGCAAAACTCAAATCTTCTGGGCTCGACTCATCGCCGCCGAGCTTTATAGCGAACTGACTCCCGTCGGCATGTCGCCCTGAGATTATTTCGCGTTTCCTCCAGAACCTCTGCTCATCCTGGGGACCTGCAAGGAGGTCCTTCTGCCCGTGGCTGTTCCCGTGGCGCTGCCGGCCCCTTTTCTCCTCGCTAAACGCAGTGCGAATTTCATGGCTTCCGGTCCCCGCATCTAAAAACGCGTTATCCTGCCCCTAACCTACCTATTTCCCTCGCCACCCGTTGCTCGTTACGGAATCGTTGGAGGAGAGAGGGTCGAATACCAAAGTGGGAGGAGGCGTTGTACAATCCGGCGCGGCAGCGGTGTGTGCGGAAAAATTTGTGGGAAAAGGATGGCGAATGAAAACGGGGCGATGGTTGACGTGGATTGGGAGCGTGATTTTGTTTTTGACGGGGATCGGGCATGCGACGCGGATTGTGCAAGTGCAGAAGTTGATCGTTGAGGGCGGGGTGAAGGCGCCGCTGGACGTGTTCCTGAAAGCAAACTGGCTGGCGTTTGGAGGTGAGATGGTGGCGCTGGCGGTGATTGCGATGGTGGCGAGCGCGATGGCGGTCGGGGGGCGGATTGTTATGATTTGTGGGGCGACGATGTTGGTGAATGCCGGGATCGTTTTTCACTTCGCGGGATTAGTTGTACCCCTTTATGTGTCATTGGTGGTGGCGGTATTGTTGCTGGCGGGCGGATGGATGCAGACGAAAGCGGCGGCGTGAAGTTGATGGGGCGGAAGGGTGCGGCCAAATTGTCGGTTGCGGTGGCTTGGTGCGTTGGAGGAAAATTGTGAGTTCCGCCGCAATGCTTCATGCCCACTCAAGAATGGATGACTGCGCGGTGCTGGGAAAGAGCTGCAGCATTAGTGCGAGATAAAGAAGGACAAAGAATATGGCGCAACATGTTGGGGAATTGGATCCTCCGTCGCGATTGATGCTGACGCCGGGGCCGTCGTCGATTGATTCGAGGGTGTACCGGGCGCTGGCGGCACCGTTGGTGGGGCATCTGGATCCGTGGTTCAAGACATGCATGGACGAGACGCAGATTTTGTTGCGGCAGATATTTCAGACGGAGAACCGGTTGACGATGCCGCTGTCAGCGTCGGGATCGGGCGGGATTGAAGCGTCAGTGCTGAACGCCCTGGAAGAGGGCGACGAAGCGATTGTGGCGGTGAATGGAGTTTTTTCGGAGCGGATGTTTGAGATTGCGTCGCGGGCGACCTCCAAAGTGACGAAAGTGGAAGCGCCATACGGGCTGCCGGTGGATGCGGAAGATGTGCGAAAGGCGGGCAAGGGCAAGAAGATCAAGATGATTGGGCTGGCGCAGGGGGAGACTTCGTCGGGAGTGCTGACGAGGCTGGACGCGTACCGGAAAGTGGCGGATGAGTTTGGGGCGCTGCTGGTGGTGGATACCGTAGCGTCGCTGGCGGCGGTGCCGCTGCACGTGGACCGCGAGAGGATTGATATTTGCTTCAGCGGGTCGCAGAAGGCGATCAGCGCGCCGCCGGGGATGTCCCCGATTACGGTGAGCGCGGCGGCTGAAGAGGTCTTTAGGAAGCGGAAGACCAAGGTGCAGAGCTGGTATTTCGATTTGACGACGGCGATGAATTATTGGGGGAAGGAGCGGCTGTATCATCACACGCCGCCGATATCCTTAATATATGCGCTGCGCGAGGCGATGAGGATTGTGGTGGAAGAAGGGCTGGAAGCGCGATGGGAGCGGCATCGCGTCAATCAGTTGGCGTTGATTGCGGGGATTGAGGCGATGGGGATGGGGCTGCTGGTGAAAAATCCCGCGGACCGGCTGCCGACCGTGACGGCAGTGATGATTCCGAACGAGATTGACGACGTGAAAGTGCGGAATCAATTGCTGGATGAATTTAATATTGAGATTGCGGGCGGATTTGGGCCGGTGAAAGGCAAGATCTGGCGAGTGGGGTTGATGGGACATTGCAGCCAGAAGCCGAACGTGCTGCTGTTTTTGGCGGCGCTGGAAAAAGTGCTGGGAGAGCAGGGATTTCGCGCGCCGGCGGGGGCGGGAGTGGCGGCGGCGATTGCGAGTTATTCGCATGCGGAGACGGCGGCGGCGGTCAGCAGATAGAAAAAAATCGAAGTAAATAAGTAATGAGCTAAAGAAAAAGAGAGGGATTGTGACTTCGACACGGCCGGTATTGGCGAATAGCGGGGCGATGAGCTTGTTTGTGGGACCCTTTGAAGTGACATCGAAATTGAGCGGGAACGTGTATCAGTGCCGGTTTTCGCACATGTGGAATGGAGTGGCGACGCGCCACAGCGACACGATCGATACGAAATTTTATGTGGACGGAGCGGCGCGGGTGGTGGGATTGGCGCACACGGCGTTCGTGAAATTTCGTGAGCGGAGAGGGCGCGACCTTACAGACCGTGAGGCGAGCTTTGTGGCGGCGGAATATTTGCGGGAGAGGCTCGAAGAAGAGGATGAGCGGCCGCTCTACGATGTGACGGAAGCGGACGTGCTGAGGCTTATCGAGCAGATCGGAATCAAGTAGGGATTGGATGTGACTGGGAGAGACGCGAAGGCGGGCAGGGCTAATCGCAGGGTTCGACGTGGAAGGCGGCGAGGCGAGGATGGTGGAGGCCGTCGCGGCGGACGAAATAGATGACGAGAAACATCAAGAGAGAGCCGGCAACCATCACGGCAACGGCAACCTGAAGACCGAGTTGAAGGTCGCTGGCGTCGGAGATTTTCCCCACAAGTTGCGGGCCTAAAGCTCCCAAAAGCTGAGTGACGAACATGTAGACGCCGATGGCCGTGGCGTGCGCGCGCTGCGGGGTCAAATCGCACAAGACCGCGGTTACCGGGCCGTGATACCAAGACATAAAAAATCCGCCGATGAAGAGGGCTGCGAGAAAAATCCACTTGGCGTCTGATTGAATGGCCAGGAGCAGAAACGGAGCAGCGAACAAGAAAGCGGCCGCGATGACGATGATCCTGCCATAAGGATATTTTTTCTGGATGCGGTCAGCGAGATAGCCGCCCGTCAGTACACCCAGCAAAAGAGAGAGGAGGGCAACGAAGGCGAGTGACAGAGCCGCCTCACGAAGACTGAATTCCTTGTAGTTGACCGCAAAATCGGTGCCCCAGGTGAGGAGCGAGACGCTGGCGAAAGTGATCAGCGTGCCGGCGACAATCATGGCGAGGAATGCAGGGACCCGGAGCAAGCTGGATAATGGCACGACTTCGGAGCGGGGCCTTCGCGGAGGTTCGGGTAGTTTGAGGACAAAAAGACCGGGAATGAAGCAAATCAACCCGACGATGATAAATGTGTATCTCCAACCATGGACTGCTCCCATGAGCCCGCCAAAAGCGAGGCCTGCGGCTCCGCCGAGGAGCATGCCGGAAGCGAAAATGGACTGAGACATGGCGCGGAGTTTATAAGGGAAGGAATCAGAAATCATGGCCTGAGCGGCGGGAGCGTAGGCGGCTTCGCCGACGCCGATCGCGGCCCGGGCAACGAGCAAGAGCAGAAAAGAAGGGGCGAAGCCGCAGGCAACGGTGGCCAGGCTCCAAAAAGCGATACCGGCGGAGATGATCTGCGTGCGGCTGAAGCGGTCGGCCAAAAACCCGCACGGGATGCTGGCGACGGCGAGAACGACGAGCAGCCAGGTTTGCAGGGAACCGAGTTGTGCGTCGGTTAAGTTCATCTGCTGGCGGAGGATTGGAAGGAGCGGGACGACGACCTGGCGGTCGGCAAAGTTGACAAAATTGATCAAAGCAAGTACAGCAAGGAGTCGAATTTGATAGGAAGATAGAGGTATGGAGTTCGACGCCATAGTTGGTTTGCCCGGTGGTCCCCGAGCGACCTGGTTCGCAAGGGTCTGAGAGATTATATACCGCGCATGAAATCCATCACGCCAACGAACACTACGACGAGTAGCCAGTTGACTACCGTACTTTCGTACGGGGCGATACTGCTTTTAGGGTATTTCGTGTTTTTGATCGCGGAGCCGTTCCTGGTGCCGCTGGCGTGGTCGGCGGTGCTGGCGATTTTCTTTTATCCGCTGCACGAGAAACTGTTGAAAGATATGAAGCCGACTGGCGCGGCGTTGACGAGCACGCTGGGGGTGACCTTACTGCTGATTGTGCCGGCGCTGGTGGTGCTGGTCTTCACGGCGCGGGAAGCGCTTGACGCCACGGCTCGGCTGCAGAACGCGCTGGCGGTGCATGGCCAGGGCCCGAGCGAAGGGCTGACAGTGAGAGCCGAAGAATGGATTCGCACGAGGTTGCCTGCATCCTGGCAAACATTGGATGTGTCGGCTCCCTTACAGCAAGCCGCGGAAAAAATTGCGGCCTTTCTTGGATCAAGATTCACGGCGCTGCTGAAAAATCTGGTGAGCTTCTTCGTGGATTTGTTCATTATGATTTTTGCACTGTTCTTTATGTTCCGGGATGGCGAAGCGATCGTGCATGCCGTGCGGCATCTCCTGCCGTTTGATGAAGACATCCAGACGGACATGGTGGAAGAATCGAAGGAATTGATCTTCGCGAGCGTGGCCGTGGGCTTGCTTGTTGCGGTGATTCAGGGGGTATTGGGAGGGGTGTCGTTTGCGCTTGTGGGGATTTCGACGCCGGTTTTCTGGGGTGTGCTGATCGCGTTTTTTTCGCTGGTACCGGTGGTGGGTTCGGCGTTGATTTGGGGACCCGCTGCGCTGTGGCTTGGAGTCACTGGACACTGGGGAAAGGCGTTGCTGGTGTTGGCGATTTGCGGAGGCGTGTCCACAGTCGCGGACAATATCGTGCGGCCCATGCTGCTGCGGAACCGTACGCGGCTCAATGAGCTCCTGTTGTTTATTGGAGTGCTGGGAGGATTGGAGGCGTTTGGCCTGCTGGGGCTGGTGGCCGGGCCGACAATCGTGGCGGCGGCGATGGGCGTGTTCCGAGTGTACATGGAGCATCGCGACGAATTGGCGGCGAATAGCGGGTGAGAGCCGCCGTGGGTTCCCATCCAGACAGAGAAGGAAATCTGCGGCGATGGAGGTCGGTCGGCCACTCCGGGAGCGAGGATTTCACGTTGGGAAACGGCGACGGGGAAACTACAGTCGGCGCGGCATGGGTGTGCTAGAGTACCCGGCTCGGATGAGTTCCAATAGCTTAAAAACCGCTGCAACCCCTGTGGAGCTGGCGCCGACGAAGCTGCGATGGCGGTGCGAGCTTCCGCGCATACCGTTTGAAACGACGGCGCAGGCGGAATTGCGCGAAGGGTTCATCGGACAAGAACGTGCGCTGCGGGCACTGAAGATGGGCGTGGAGTTGTCGGCGCCGGGGTACAACGTTTTCGTGTGCGGGCTGGCGGGAACGAGCCGCGGCGGGACCATCGCCAAGATGATCGAGGACTTGCACCCGGCGACAAAACCCTCGCTGGATCGTTGCTACGTCAACAATTTCAAGATTACCGACCGGCCGCGGCTGCTTTCGCTGCCACGCGGGCAGGCCAACTCCTTCAAAAAGGATATGCAAGCGGGGATTGATTTTCTGCGGCGGAGAATTCCGCAGGTATTTGAAGGCGAGCCATTCCAGAGACAGAAGGGACGGATTGTTGAGCGGTTTACCGTGCGTGAAAAGGAGTTGATGGACGATTTCACGCGGCGGATTGCGCGGGAGCAGTTTGCGCTGGGGCACATGCAGGTGGGCGCGGTGGCGTTGCCGGAGATTTTTCCCGTGCTCGAAGGGCAGATGGTGCCGATCGAAGATATTTCGAAGATGGTGCACGAGGGGAAGCTCGAATCGCCCTTGGCGGAAGATATTGAGAGGAAGTATGAGCAGTTCCGGCAGGAATTTACGGTGGTCTACCGGAAGACGCTGACTTTATCGCGCGAGCTGGCCAGCGAGCTGAGTTATCTGGAACAGGAAGCGGCGTCGGTGCTGGTGGATGGAGTGATTGAAGAGCTGAAGGAAAAATATCCAGGAGCGAATGTCGCGGAGTATCTCGAGGAGGTGCGGCATCACCTGCTGGATAACCTTGATCCTTTCAAGGAGCGCGAAGGCGAGGGCGAGGCGGAGGGAGATACTCCCGATGGGCTGCCGAAAATGCCAGGACCGGGCGGGCCGGAGCGCGATCCATTCCGTTTTTATGGCGTGAATGTGATATTGGCGCACAGCGATGAAGAAGCTTCGCCGGTGATTTTTGAGACGACGCCTACGTACGCGAATCTGTTCGGCACGATTCAACGGGCCTATGACACGCGGGGCGGGTGGACGAGCGACTTCATGGATTTGCGCGGCGGTTCTTTGCTGCGGGCGGACGGCGGCTTCTTGATTATGTATTCGCTCGAGGCGCTTTCTGAGGTGGGAGTTTGGAGGGCGTTGAAACGGACTCTGAATCACAACCGTCTGGAAATTCAGCCGCTGGAAATGTTTTATCCGTTTGGAGGAAGCGCGCTGAAGCCGGAAGCGGTGGAGATCAATGTAAAGGTGATTTTGATCGGGGACCGTCAACTCTACGAAATGCTGTATGAATACGAAGAGGATTTTCAGAAAATTTTCAAGGTGCGCGTGGAGTTTGACGAAGAGATGCCCATGAGCGACGGCGTGATTGCCGAGTACGCGGGGCGGTTGCGCACGCTGTCCGAAAAAGAAGGGCTCTACCCGTTTGACCGCGGAGCGTTTGCGGCGATGCTCGAATATGGGGTTCGCAAGGCGGGGCGGCGGAATAAGGTGACGGCGCGGTTTGTGGATATCGCGGATCTGGCGCGCGAGGCGCACTACGCGGCAGCCGCGGCGGGCGAGAGAGTGGTGCGCGCGGCGCACGTGCGGGACGCGCTGGCTTCGAAGATGGAGCGGCACAATCTGATCGAGACGCGCATTCGCGAGATGATCGAAGAGGGGACGCTGCTCGTGGACGTGACCGGGGAGAGAGTGGGGCAAGTGAACGGGCTGAGCGTGCTGGAGATTGGCGGGTATTCGTTTGGGAAGCCGGTCAGGATCACGGCATCGGCGGCGCTTGGAAAGGCCGGAATTATCAATATCGAACGCGAAGCGAATTTGAGCGGGCGATTTCACGACAAGGGCGTGCACATCATTTCGGGTTATTTGCGGAGCCTGTTTGCGCAGGACAAGCCGCTGTCGCTGGCGGCGAGCATCTGCTTCGAACAATCGTATTCGGGAGTGGATGGAGACAGCGCGAGTTCGACGGAAATTTATGCGCTGGCTTCGGCGCTTTCCGGTATTCCGTTGCGGCAGGACATTGCCGTGACGGGTTCGATGAACCAGCAAGGAGACATTCAAGCAATTGGCGGAATCAATGAAAAGATCGAGGGTTTTTTCGATGTGTGCCGGATTAAGGGGTTGACGGGAACGCAGGGCGTGTTGATGCCGGAATCGAACGTCGAAGACTTGATGCTGCGCGAGGACGTGATGGATGCGGTGGCGGCGGGGAAATTTCATATCTGGCCAGTGAAGAGGGTGGAGCAGGGCATTGAGATTTTGACGAACTCCGCGGCAGGACGGCGGAACGGCGACGGGACATTTGAGGCGGGCACGGTTTTTGGATTGATGAATGAGAAGTTGGCGGAAATGGCGAAGACGTTGAAACAATTCGACTGATGTTTCTTCAGGATCTCTAAACCGCAGAGCGTTCCACAAAAAAACACTTTCGAATTCGTTTGCTACGGGTGGTCTGCCGGTGGGGCGATGTAGGCTTGCCGATGGTCGATACGGTACGCCGGAGCGGACGGAGCACTTGCAGGCCCACTTGCAGAGTTCGGGGCTGAGGAATCCGTGAGCCGGACATCGATTACGTGGATTTTTCCGTCATGCACGGGGGGAACGAATGCCAGATTGTATTCATGGCGGACGAACTGAGCGATTTGCGTGAAAACTTCGCCGAAATCCTTGGTGGTTACTGGGAAAAAGGCGCGGCCTCCATTGGCTTGCGCGATGGCTTTTAGCTCGTCATCGGCTTGTACGAGAGCGTCGTTGATAGCCTGCGCCTTATCCGGGGGGGCGGGCGGAGCTTTCTTGGAACGTTTTTTCTCGGCTGGCTGTGGGACGCGCAGCTCGCCGCCCAGCGAGACGGCCAGGACACGCACGTCGGTGGACTTTAGACGGGCCAGGAGATTTTGGATGGCGGCCGGAGGAGAAGTATCGATTCCCGTAGAGAGTAGCACGAGCGATTTTTTACCGGGTACGCTCGCGAGCCAACTCAGAGCGGTATCGAGGCTGGAGGCAAGATTCAGCTGGCCGAAACCGAGATTGAAATGCAACTGGTCGAGAGCGCTGGCGGCGACGGGTTTGTCCGGCGTGAAACTGAGGATGGGCTCGGCGGTTTCGTTGTAGCGAGCGATGGCGACGCGATCGCTCGCAGCGAGGCCGTCGAGGAGCGCGTGGACAGCTTGAAGATGTCCGCCTTGAAGAAGATAGACCGCGGGGCCGGCTTCGATCAGTAGAAGGACCTGGGCGGGTTCGTCAACGCTGAGAAAATCCGAGATGGGCTGCTCGACGCCGTCGTCGAACACGTGGAAATCTTCGCGGCGAAGGCCTCCGATGAATTGCCCCTGAGAATCGGAGACGAGGACGCCGACGTTGACGCGGTCAACGCTGACACGAATGTCGGGAGCGGACTGAGCAGCCTGCTGCGAAAAAGCGTGCGGAGCCAGGACGGCGGCGCAGACGCAAACAATAGCGGCGGAGTGTTGAAGGGCGCGAGGCATGACGGAAATTTGAATGGTAGTCCGGCGGCGAAAAAGACAGAAGCTCCGTCCCGCGCGAGGTTCCCAGAACGCGGAACAGGGCTTGCGAAGTTCTAGCGAGATGTTCCGTACGAGCGCCCTTGCCGCTATGGTTTGGTAGGAGCCGCTGCCGGAGCGGCCGAGGCGGGAGCGGCACTCGGCCCCGCTTCTTTGGGAGTGGAAAGATAGCCGGTTGCCGCGTTCTTGCTGACGTCGAAAACAACAATTTCGTAAGGCGACATTCGCGAGGCGCCTTTTACGTAAAATTGGACGGGTTCACCGGCAGTCTTGTCCTTTTTCTCGATGCTGCGGTCGTCGACCAACACCATCATGGTGTATCTGGATTTCTTGGGGTCCGTCTTTGTGAGAGTGAGCTGAATCGGTCCAACCTTTTGGCTGTGCTTCGATTTCGTGAGGTTGAATTCGTAGTAGTTGCGGTCGCCGCGGCGCCTCAACTCTTCGAGGTCGTCGTGGTTGCGCGCGATGAGGCCGCTCATGACGCCTTCGTCGCCAGTAACACGCTCGAGCTTGCCCTTGGTGACTTCGAGATCGCTCTTGGTGGCTTCCAGGTCTTTTTTGGCGCCGCCCACTTCGGTAGCGACCTCGCCAATCTGTTCCTGGCTTTCCTTCTTTACCTGCGACAATTGCGCGGTGAGCTTCTGGTCGGAGGCTACTTGTTCCTTGCGTATGGCTTCCGCGCGGCTCTTGGCTTCCGCAAGCTCGGCGACGGTCATCCCCATTTTTTGTTCGGTGACTTCGATGTGGCCTTTCAGATCGGCGAGCCGCGCATTTGCTTGCTCGAGTTGCGCGGTCAAGACTTTGTTATTGTCCTGCTCTTTGGCAAGATTTTGGTCGAGCCGCGACAAGCTGGAATAGCCCACATAGCCGAGAGCTGCTACGGCCACAAAGAGCACGACGAAAAGCACTGCGATCCAGCGCGGTGTCCCCGTGGATTCATAGCGGTAGGATTCCTCTGGACTCGGCACATTTGGAGAAATGCTCATTCCCCCTCCTCGGTCATGGCTCCAGCCTGGGTACCGGATGCCGTTGAAATTATCTACTGCAACCGCCGCCGTGTCTATGGCGTGGTCAGCGGGAAGACCTTCGCCTCGCGGGGGCTTTGCTGCCGCCTTTGCGGCCAGAAGGAAGCTGTGGCCAGCGAGCAAAGATCGAAGTGGTCAAACCGCCGCGGGGTGTAAACTCGCCGCGGACCACACACCACTCCGGACGAACGGCTTCGACAATGTCATGGAGAATCTTGTTCACGGCGTTTTCGTAGAAGATGCCAAGATCGCGGTACGCGAGAAGATACATTTTGAGCGCTTTCAACTCGAGGCACTCTTTGCGCGGCATATATTGGATGGTGATGGTGCCGTAGTCTGGCAGACCGGTTTTTGGACAGACGGAAGTGTATTCGGGAAAGCGCGTAGTGATGATGTAACCGGGAAACTGGTTCGGCCAGGTATCCAGTTTCGGCAATTTGGTTTGAATCCCCGCGCGTGCGTGGTCCGATGTGTAGTCCGCCATGATGGCTCCCATTCTAGGTTGACTTCGAAGTGACTGCCTATTGCCGAAACACAGGACTTCCCCTATGCTCTGCGCAGGGGACCTCAGAATCTTTCGATGAACTGCCCAGCGTGTCAAGCGGCAGACTGCCGGCGATCGAGGCGGCGGTCTGCCTACGATTACTTGTTCAGCGCCGTCGGAGTTGTTCCGTGGCGTTGCAACGCCTGCGAGACGCGCTTTCACGCGCGAGTTATCTCGCTTCGGCATCTTGCTTATGCGCGCTGCGGGATTTGCGGCAACCTCGAGTTGCACCGCATCTCCCCCGACAAAGTCCCAGGAATAACTTCGTTGCTGGGGCGCATGTTGGGGCTGCCGGCGGTGCGATGCTCTCCGTGCCGGCATAAATTTTTTTCGCTGCGGCCGCTGTTACCCGCGGAACAGATGGAACGAATCGCGTCGGGAGACAGCGCCGCGAAATACTAATTTCGTGCCCTTCCCGTCCCACTCCACGTTTGCCTGGCTCCGCTCTCCTCCAGCGGAACGCAATGACGATGGCTTGCTCGTGCCTGTGGACCATGCGAAAATGACACGACTACTTGTGGCGTGTATAGATCATCGGACTTCACCCACATTTCTCTGGCGCTATCGTCTAGGGGTCTAGGACATCGCCCTCTCAAGGCGGAAACACGGGTTCGAATCCCGTTAGCGCTACCAAATCATTCCCCCCCTGTGCGAATTGGCGACATTACGACGCACCTGATTTCCCCGCGAACGACAATGCCTTAGAAGGAAGTCTCAAGTCCTTTGTTTTGTATCGGCCACTTGTCGCCACTTTCCTGGTTTGTTGTGGTTCAAGGAACCATGATTCATTCGTATCTCAGAGCGAACATTGGATCGACGCGCATCGCGCGTCGTGCCGGGATGTAGCATGCAAGAAACGCGACCAGCGCGAGCAAGATAGACACGCCGGCGAAAGTTTCGAAATCGGCAGTGCTGACTCCATAGAGCAGGCTGGACATCAGCCGCGCCAGCCCGAGTGCCGCCACGATGCCGACGGCGATCCCGATCGCGGCAAGTTTCAGACCTTGGCCTACGACTAAACGGAAAACCTCGCGCCGGGGCGCACCGAGAGCCATGCGAATGCCAATCTCGTGGGTGCGCTGCGCCACGGAAAACGAAATCACGCCGTAGATTCCGATGGCTCCGAGAATCAGCGCCAAGCCACTGAACAAGCCGAGCAAGACCAGCGTGATGCGGCGCGTCGCCACCGAGTCGCTCACCAATTGCTTCATAGTGGCAACCGCGAATACGGGCTGGTCTTTGTCGATGGCATGAACGGCATCGCGAATCTCCGAGGTCAGCGCCGCGGGATCGGCCGCCGATTTAACCAGCAAATTCATTCCATTGCTGGGGGTCTGCCGGGACGGGACGTACACCTCGAGGCGCGCGGGATTCGCCAAGCCGTAGAGTTTCGTGTCGCCCACCACGCCGACAATCGTGTACCACTTCGGCGGATTGGCTGCCGAGGCGTGGCCAAACATAAAGCGCTTGCCGACAGGATCCTCGTTCGGGAAAAAGCGCCGCGCAATCGTGGCATTAATCATCCCTGCGAGCGGCGCATTTTCGTTGTCCTGATCGGTGAAGTCGCGGCCGCGCAAGAGGGGGATTCCGAGAGTCGTCAAGTATCCTGGACTCACGATATGAACGTCAGGATGCGGATAATCTCGTGGTCCAAGTGCCGCCATGCCCTCGATCGTGATGTCGCTTCGGCTGTGATCACCCGTGAGTGGGATGACCGTCCCGACGGCGGCGCTCTCAACCCCCGGCAGCGCGCGCACGCGATCCAGCACCTGTTGCCAGAAATTCAACACGGCCCGATCTTTCGCGTACTGCTCGGTCCGCAGGTCCATCGCCATCATCAAGACGCGGTCGGGCCGGAACCCCGGATTGACTTCCATCAGCCGGTAGAGGCTTTTGATCATCAAACCCGCGCCGACCAGAAGAATGAGCGCGAGAGAAATTTCCGCAGTTGCCAGCGCACCGCGCAGCCGGTTTTGTGCCGCACCTCCGCTTGTCGTTCGTCCCCCTTCTTTCAGCTCGGATTGCACGTCCTGCTCGGTCGAACGCATCGCGGGAATCAAACCGAAGATGAAAGCAGCCAGTACAACCACGCCCGCCACGAAAACCAACACGGAAGAATTCAAATCCACCGTGGCGCCGGACAACATGTCCGCGGAAATGAGTTGCGCCAGCCCCCGGTTTCCGGCAACCGCCAGCCCCACGCCAAGAAGGCCTCCCAGCAGCGAAAGGACAAAGCTTTCCGTCAGCATTTGGCGGAGTATGCGGCCTCTACTGGCGCCAAGCGCCATGCGCAGCGCCACTTCCTTGCTGCGGCTCGCGCCACGAACGAGAAAGAGGTTCGCAACATTCGCGCACGCGATGAGAAGCACGAACAGGACCGCGCCAAAGAGCACCAGCATTGCCGTTCTCATGGCTCCTACGAACCTGTCGCGAATAGGCTGGAGCGCCACGCCGAACTTGTCGTTGCTCCCCGGATATTCTTTGGCCAGCCGCGCCGCGATGCCCGCCATTTCCGCGCTGGCTTGCCCGAAAGTGACGCCAGGGGCAAGCCTGCCGATCACCACCATGTCGCCGCGCTCGCCGCGCTCCGTGAGCTGCTCGGAGTGGCTTGTCGCCCAGACACCGATTGGCAACATCACGTCCGTCTTGTCCGGTGCGCGGAAATTCGCCGGCAGGACGCCGAGGATCGTGTAACCACGGCCATCGAGCGTAATCATTCTGCCGACAGCGTTCGGATCGCCCGCAAAATGCGCCCGCCAAAGCGAATAGCTGACCAGAGCCACGGGGGTGGTTCCGGTTTTTTCTTCCGAGGCATCAAAGTCGCGCCCAAGGAGGGGATGAATGCCCATCATGGAAAGAAAATTCGGCGAAACCGCACAGCCGCTGATATTTTCCGGCTGAGCGACACCGGCAAGATTGAACTCCACGCCATAAACGGCGGCCATTTGCGAAAAGGCGTGGCTCTGGGAGCGCCAATCGAGAAAGTTGGGGTAGGAAACGCTGACGGTCCCGACCTTTGGCGTGGTTTCATTCAGAACGATGAGGCTCGATGGGTTTTTATAGGGAAGCGGCCGAAGGAGAACGGCGTAGACCAGTGAAAAGACGGCCGTGTTTGCGCCGATGCCGAGCGCAAGGGTGAGCACGGCAATGGAGGTGAAACCAGGATTCTTGCGCAGCAAGCGAAGGCCGAAGCGGACGTCCTCGGCGATCTGCGAAAGCCAGCCGAAACTCCACACCATCCGAGTGTCCTCCTTCGCGCGCGTTACGTTGCCGAACTTGCGGTGCGCGGCGTAGCGAGCTTCTTGCGGCGGCATCCCGCGCTCGATGTTGTCTTGGGTCTCCCTCTCGATATGCTCGCGAATATCCGCGTCGAGATCATCCATCATGCGCTTGCGTCGCCACGTCATTCGGCCTCCTACCCGCTGGCCCATCCATTTTTCGCGGAGCCGTCGACTACTCGTGCCGTAGCGCAACCATCGGGTCAACGCGCATGGCGCGCTGCGCCGGAATGAAGCACGCAGCTAGCGCCACAAGAATCAGCAGCAGCGCGACGGCAATCAGCGTCAGCGGGTCGTTGGCGTGCACGTCATAGAGCATCGAGCTCAAATAGCGCATGACGCTCAGTGCCACCGCAGCGCCGACAACCGCCCCCACCACGGCGAGTGCGATTCCCTGGTTGAGGACGAGGCCTAAGACGTCCTTCGACCGTCCGCCCAGCGCCATGCGAATGCCAATTTCCCGCGTGCGCCGCGCGACTTCGTAGGAAAGCAGACCGTAAAGTCCGATGCACGCCAGCACCAGCGCTAGCAAACCAAAAAAACTCGCCAGACGTGCGACCAGCCGCTCCTGAAAGAGCAATCGGTCGATCTGCTGGGATTCGGTCGCTACATTGAAGAGCGGCAAGTTCGTGTTGACTTGCGCCACCACTTCGCGGACCGCGGGAAGAATGGCTTGGGGATCGGCCGCCGTGCGCAATTCAAATGTCGCTCCGCCAGCGCTCTGCGGCGTGTACATCATCGCGTGAATTTCTCGCCGCAAGCTGTTGTATTTTGCGTCGCGCACGACTCCTATGATTTCGCAGCCGGGATTTGCCGGCCCGTTCGCGTCTCCTGCCGTTTCGCCGAAATGTATTCCGAGCGGATTTTCCTTGCCCACATATTTCTCGACAAACGCCTGATTCACAATCACGGGTGTCGGCGCCGAACTTGGCTGGTCTCCCCGGTTCGAAGCGGCCACCTCGAAATCGGAAGCGTTAAAGCTTCGGCCCATAAGAAACGGAATGTGCAGCGTCTCGAAAAAGTTTGGGCCGACGCCAAGATCATCAGCTTCTGAATCCTGGTCCTGCGGTGTTCCCGGCCAGTGAAAGCTGGTGATCATCAGCCCGTTGCTCAAGAGCGGCATCATGGAGTAGCTGGCGGCCTTCACCCCAGGCGTTTCCGCAAGTCGCCCTTGCAAATCACGGTAAAAACTATCCACCGCCGCCCCTTTATAGCCGACCAGCGTGGGGTCGATTCCGAAAATCAGAATGTTGTGAGAATCGAATCCCACGTCGATACTGCGCAGGTTTTGAAGCGTGCGCACCAGCAATCCCGCGCCAACCAGCACGACCATCGCGAGCGCCACTTGGGCCACCACTAACGCGTTGCTGGTGCTGACCCACTTTCCTGCGCCGCGCGCCCACCCCGCAGAAATCCCTTCTCCTTCCTTGAGCGTCGGCGTCAAATCGACCCGGGCGCTGCGAAACGCCGGGGCAATTCCGAACAGAATTCCGGTGATCAGCGAAATCGCGATGGTAAATCCCAGCACGCGAAGATCGAGGTCCATCGCGAATCCCAGCGGCCTTGGCTGATTGCTCGAAACGAAAGAAAGAATCGCATGAGCGCCCCAATAGGCCAGCAAAATACCGAGGCCCCCTCCAAGGGCCGACAGCATCACGCTTTCCGTCAAGAGCTGCCGCACAACCCGCGCGCGGCCCGCACCCAGCGCCAGCCTCACCGCCATTTCCTTCTGCCGCGCGGCGGAACGAGCCAGCATCAGCCCCGCGACATTCGCACACGCGATCAGCAAAATAATCCCGACTGCGAGCATCAGTACATATAGAGGATCGGAATATCGCGTGCGGCTACCGCTCAACCCGCTCTGCGCGGGCACAAGCGTAATTTCCGGATTATCTTCGGCCGTGGATAATGTCCTTGGCCCCTTTTCCATTTGAGATCCCTGCGGGCCGCCCGGAGGTGTTGCTCCTTGCGGTGCCGGCATAAGAATCGGCTTGTTTCCCGCAGATTGTGGCATCCCAACGCCAGGCACTTCGTGCCGTGTCAGCATGGGGCCCTTGCCGGGTGCTAACTGCGCTGGCGCAGGCGAGCCACCTGGAGCGCCAGCACCCGGAGGTGGCCCTCCTCCGAGAATCATTTCCCTCCGAGCACCGCCGCCACCTGCCGGTCCGCCCCCTCGCGGCGGCCCTCCCATCGGTTCGCCTCCATGGAACAGCGACACAGCTCCATGTAGCATCTCGTTTCGGAAAAGGCCGCTCAGGACAGCTTGCGCTTGGGGAGTCGGGATATCCGGCTTGACTCGACCGACGACGGTCAACCACCAGTACGACACATCAGCTTGGCGGTCGTTCCACCGAAATGGCCCGCTCGTGTTAATACGTTGGCCGTCCGAGAGTGGCAGCCATACGTCATAATCGCTGCCCGGAGAAATCCCGGTGAACCGCTGTTCCACGACCCCGATAATCGTGAACGCAACGTTATTCAGCTCGATCGTGCGCCCGATGACGTCGCGCGAGCCGCCGAATGCGCTCTGCCAATACCCATAATTCAATACAGTAACGGACGCTGCCGCCGCTGTGTCATCGTTTGCGTCGATCAGCCGGCCAATTGCTGCTTTAAGCCCCATGGTCCGGAAGAAGTCCCCCGAAACCAGCTGGCCGTTGATAACGCTCGCAGGCCCGTTCCCGGACCGATTCAACCTGCCTGCATTGGCAAACGCCGCCGTCCCCGAAAACACATTCGCTTGCGCAACTTCCCGGAAAATGGGCTCGGAGAAGGAACAGCCAGATGGATTTGAGGCGCCGAAGCGCAAATCGCTAGCGCAATCGCCCGCGGACTGGTAACCGTGAATGTTCGGGGCTTTCCGCGCGCTCCACTTCAACAAGACCAACTGCGAGGGCTTCTCAACAGATAGTGACCGTAGCAATACGGCGTCAATCAAGCTGAATATCGCTGTATTTGCCCCAATGCCCAGCGCCAGCGTGAGAATAGCCACTGCCGCAAAGCCCGGCGATTTCGCCAGCATGCGAAGCCCATAGCGAATGTCCTGCCAAAGCTGTTCCAGCCATAGGAAACTCCACACCTCCTGCGTCTCTTCCTTGACCCTCGTCACGTTCCCGAATTTACGCATCGCTGCATGACGCGCTTCTTCCGGCGACATGCCGCGCTCGCTGTTGTCCTGCGTCTCCCTCGCGATGTGCTCGCGAATATCCTCATCCAGCCCCTGCATCATCCGTTTGCGCCGCCACATTATTCGCCCTCCTGGCCCGTTGGCCGCAAAATCCGCGCAATCGCTCCCGCCAGTTTGTCCCACTTGTGAGTCTCGAGCGCGAGCTGCCGCCGGCCTTTCGGCGTCAACGCGTAAAACTTCGCCCGGCGATTGTTTTCAGAAGTGCCTTCTTCGGCCGATATCCATCCCCGCTTGATGAGACGGTGCAGCGCCGGATAAAGTGAGCCTTGCTCCACTTGCAACACATCCTCGGAATTGAATTCGATGGCCTTGGCTATGGCGTGGCCATGCCGCGGCCCTAGCAGCAAGGTCCGCAGAATCAGCAGATCCAGTGTTCCCTGCAGCAGTTCAATGCGCTCGCGTTGCTCTTTGGTAGACATTCTAGGCGACGATACGGCTCTTCCAGTAGGATGTCAAGGGGAGTCTCCCCCCTCTCCGCCTCGTCAAGAACGGCTCTCGCGAATAACGCCCGTCCGTACTTTGTTTTACGCGTTAGCTACAGCGTACTAAAAAGGTACTAGTACGGAACACTGTACTTCCCAAAACGTGACATCCTCTGTTTCATTTCGGACACTAAAAGCATGGCAAACCCTGTTTCAGAGCTTCCAGGGCCTGAGTATTTAGCCGATCAGCTAAATACGCCATCGGTCCGCCATACCCGAAATTCGGCCATCGTTTCCCGCGAAGTCGCTGGTGAGACGATAGTTGTACCAATTTGTAAGGGTGTTGGCGATCTCGATTCGGTTTATACCTTCAATCCTGTAGGCCGAAGCCTCTGGCGACTGCTCGAAAACGGGCACTCTGCAGCGGAGCTGGCGGATTGGGTTGCCACGCACTTCGAAGTAGACGCGCAACAGGCACTTGCGGACGTACAGACTTACTTGGCTGAACTCCAGGAAGCAGGCCTGATTCGCACGGTTTAGCCGGCTACCCTCCTTTTCCTGACGCCTGAACACAGGCCCGAAACGTGGAGTGGGCGAGTGCGTTTTCGCGAGCCGGTACTGGTACTGAGTTATTTCGGCAGTTCGGACGGAAAGGCGAGACTTTGGAAACCGCAGCATACGGCGAATTGACGAGCCTGGTTCACCAGCGCTTCCAAGGGAAGCGCGCGCCGCTCGAGGTGTCGATTGAGGTCACCCGCCGCTGCCCCCTCGACTGCCTTCATTGCTACAACAACTTGCCGATGGGCGACCACGCCGCCCGCGCCCAGGAACTCTCCCTCGAAGAGCATCGCCGCCTCCTCGATGAACTCGTCGACGCCGGCTGTCTCTGGCTCCTTTACACCGGCGGCGAAATCTTCGCCCGCAAAGACTTTCTCGAGATCTACACCGAGGCCAAGAAGCGCGGCTTCCTCATCACGCTCTTCACGAACGGCACGATGATCAACGAGCGCATCGCCGACTACCTCGCCGAATACCGTCCTTTCGCCATCGAAATCACGCTCTACGGTGCTACGCGCGAGACCTATGAAGCTCTGACCCAAATTCCCGGATCGTACGACCGCTGCATGCGCGGCATTCGCCTTCTCCTCGAACGCAACCTCCCGCTGAAGCTCAAGACCGTTCCTACCACGATCAATCGCCACGAAGTTTTCGAGATGAAGCGCCTCGCCGAAGAAGAGTTCGGTGTTGAATTCAAATTCGATTCCGCCATCAATCCGCGCATCGACTGCTCGCAAAGTCCCCTGGCTGTCCGCCTCACTCCCGAGCAGTCCGTCGAGCTCGATTTTGCCGAGCCGAAGCGCAAAGAAGATTACCGCAAACTGGCCGAGCAGGATCTGAGCGCCCCAGTCGAAGCCTTTTCCGCAACCACATCACACCAAAAATATTCTTGCGGCGGTGGAGTCGCCGGCTGCGCCATCGACCCGTATGGAACGATGACCATCTGCGTCATCTCCCATCAGCAGGGCTACAACATCCGCGAGGGCAGTTTCCGCGAAGGCTGGGAAGGTCCGCTGCGCGAAATTCGCAATCAGCCGCGCACTCGCCCCTCGATCTGCGATCGCTGCCAGATTCAATCTCTCTGCAGCATGTGCCCGGCGAACGGTGAACTCGAGAACGGTGATCCCGAATCTCCCGTCTCTTTTCTCTGTCAGGTAGCCCATCTCCGCGCTTACGCGTTCGGATTTGAAGTCCCCGAGCACGGCGATTGCGAATGCTGCGAAGGCGGCGCGCATCATGCGGATCTTCTTGCTGCTGCCGAGCGCCTGAAAAATTTCCAGCCCGAAACACGCATTTGGCTCGAAGGCAGGCCCACGTCGCCCGTCTTGAACGTTTTGCAACCCTCCTCCGGATGCAACAGCGGCGGTTGCCGTTCCTGCGCCCCTGCGCTCGGATAGACGAAAACAAAAATGAGCCAAGAGCGCGACAAGCATCTGCCGGAGCAGCAAGAAAAAGCGGCGTACGAGCCGCCCAAAGTGATCCGTGTAAGTTTGCGGCCCGAAGAAGCCGTGCTCGGCCATTGCAAGATTACTGGCGCGGCTGGCCCCGTATCAGGCTCCTGCCGGTCTGTTGTGGCTTGCCGGTCGATTGGCTCATGAGAGGACAGAGATCAGCGATGAACCCCTCTCAAAACGGATTTAACCAAATGAACGATACGAACAAACCATTTTTCCCGGGCACTTCGCAGCTTTCCTATCGGATTGGCGGCATCACTTTTGGCCTGCACGCGGACCGTGGTCTGCGCATCGCCTTGGAAAAGGAGCTTCGCGCTTTCGAGGTCACCGCGAATTCGTGCGATGTGAATCTGCAAATTGCGTGGGCCGATTCGCTGGAAATTCCAAAATCTAATCTGTTATTTCATTCCGGCGGGCTTTGGTCGCTCTTTGCCGAGCCAACCGGCTACCGTTTCAGTTTTCTCGCGCCGCTCGTCGGCATGACTCCCTACAAAGAAGCGTGGTTCGATTCTGAATATCGCACCGGCCGCGTCCTTCTCTCGCGCGAATATTTCGACGCAGACCGTCCTGTTTATCCGCTCGAATATCCTCTCGACGAACTGCTCATGATTCATCGACTCTCGCGCGCTGAAGGTGTCGAAGTTCATGCCGTCGGTATTTCCGATGATCAGAGCCGCGGCCATCTTTTTCTGGGCCATTCCGGGGCCGGCAAAAGCACCACCGCTCGTCTCTGGATCGATCGCTCCGGCGCAAAAATTCTCAGTGACGACCGCATCATTCTGCGCGCACGCGAAGGCCGCATCTGGATGTACGGCACTCCCTGGCACGGGGACGCCGGAATCGCGACGCCAGACTGCGCTCCGCTCACTGGTATCTACTTACTTGAGAAGGGCAAATCCAACGAGTTGGACCCGCTGCCGCCCGGCCGCGCCGCCGCCGAACTCTTCGCGCGCAGTTTTGTGACGCACCACTCCGGGGAGGGCATTCGCTCGACGCTCGATTTTCTCGATCGTGTCGCTTTGCAAGTTCCGTGCTCCACTTTCCGCTTTGTTCCCGATGAATCCGCGGTGGAGGCCATCTGCCGTGGGTAAGCCGAAAGCAAAGGTCGTCAGGAATTCCACGCCGTTCGCCGATGTAAGCGCCGCGCTGCTGCAAAGCGGCGCGAACGTGCGCTTCCGTGCAAATGGTTTGAGCATGCGCCCCAACATTCTTGATAACGACTCCGTGATCGTCGCTCCCGTGGACCAAAAAAAGCTGCGCCGCGGCGACGTGGCTCTCACGCACGGACCAGATGGCTTCCGCGTCCACCGAGTTGCCAGCGCCTCAGCCGAGGGCACTGTCATCACGCGCGCCGACGCAGGCCAGGAAAATGACCCCGCCACCGATCTCGCCCTCGGGCGCGTGACGGCCGTTGTGCGAAACCACCGCCAGATTTCCTTCGTTCGGCCTTGGACGCCACATCTTCACGCGGCGCGCACTTTCGTTCAGAGAGTGCATCTCGCAACTCGTCGCCGGTTGACGTTCAGGTTATTGGGCGCAGTGCCCGCTCTCATTCTGCTGCAACTTTTTATCATTGCGACCCCCGTAAGGGCTGTAAGAGTGACTTTGACGCAGACACCCTCAGTCACCACCGTCAGTCCCGGGGCAACCGTGACATACACCGACTCGCTCACCGATAACAGCGGCGGAGCCTCCGTCAATAATCCGGTCATCACGCAAGCCACTCCCAACAACACGACTTTCTCTTCCTATACCGCGCCTGGCGGCTGGACCTGTACAACTCCTGCGGTGGGAGGCACTGGTAACGTGGTCTGCACGGATGGCGGAAATCTTGCCGCTGGTGCCAACGCGACCATCACCGTGACCGTAACCGTTCCCCTCGGCACGCCCGGGCAGACGGTTATAAACGGTTCGGCGACAGTAACTTCCGGCTCGATGCTCACCGGGACCACCACCGCAACGAGCACCGTCACGGTCCTCAGCGCCGATCTCGCCCTTTCGCAGACAGTCGCGCCGACCGTAACCACGCCCTCCGGTACTCTTACTTTTACCGACCTCATCACCAACAACGGCCTCAGCACTGCCACAACGCCAGTGTTCACTTTCGCCATTCCCACGAACACCG